>NZ_CCDL010000001.1 GCF_000724085.1 Oceanobacillus manasiensis | reverse complement strand
TTTCGCAGAATACTGGCTTCTGCTTGTATTTCTTCGAAAAACAGAATATCTGTTTTTCCTTGACATACTAGTTGTTTTGTTCAGTTTTCAAAGAGCAATTTGTTTGTGTCGCTTTTTAAAGCAACTTTTATAGTATAACAAGATGTTCAGATGAAGTCAATAACTTTTTTGAATAAAGTTTCGAAAAGCTATTTACCAAAATCACACCTCAAAATGTCTCCCCCACAAATATGTTTTCTTCTTTGCGGTGGAAAACTATTATAGCACTTTTCAACAAAAGTAGTCAATAGCTTTTTAACACTTAAGTAAAATCGCATCTATTCCGCTTTTTTTGGCAAATGGACGCATAATTAGATTAAATAATAATAATAGTATATAAGATAACTGAATGGTAATATTCGACTAATTAAAAGAGAAGACTTTTCATTAAGTCTCCCCTTTTATGAATACTAGGCTTTTACATCGCCTTCCCATTCAAGCATTCCGCCTGCCATGTTACGAACCTTATATCCATGTTCTTTTAAATGCATTGCTGCTTGCATACTTCTTTTACCTGAACGACAAACCATAACGTAATCCTTGTCAGACTCTAATTCATTTAAAGAATCAGGAATCTGTTGTAGAGGTATATGTTTTGCTTCAGGTATCATTCCCTGCTCGACTTCCTCGTTCTCTCTTACGTCTATTACTATAAGGTCTTTTTTATCAGTACGTAATTCGTCATGTAATTCATTAGGTTTAATTTCATTAATATCCATCAAAAATCGCACCTTCCTTCATTTAAGTTCATGTTTATCATACTTTTTCGTTGGATAACGTGCAACTTTCCGGCACACACTATAAAGTGAAACTTAATCAGCGGGGGTTTCGCTCTTCCCCCACGGATTTTTAGTTGAACGAATCGGGGTGTTAGCTTCTGTTTACTCTTTTCTCTTCATGTTTTGAAGTGGGAGTCTTACGGACGGTTGCTCCGGGATAAAAAAGGTTCTATATAGGAAGGAAAATATGACATGAGAAAAACGTTAGCCATTTTATTAGGAGCATTCTTAACCATGTTTGGATTTTCTCAAGTAATTGCCAAGGAAGCAGACGGTGTTTTAATTGAAACGGTTGAAGGAGACTTAACAGGTGATGGAGTCAACGAAACAGTAAACGTTAAAGGAATTTTATTTTCTCCTGACGCATCATATTATAGAGAAATTTGGTCAGAGATTATCGGGCCTAATAAAGAAGAATGGAAAATTAGTTACCAAGGTGGCTATGAGCCTACAGTAAAACTAATCGATTTAAATCATGATGGTGTTAAGGATATTTTTTACCAAAGTGCAACTGGTGGAAGTGGCGGGCTATATAATTACCAGCTTAACACATTAGCAAATGGTGAATTGACTGAAATCCCTTTGCCTGAACAACTTTATTTACAAGGTTCTTTTAAAGATGATTTTATTGTATCAATTGAATTAACCCAAGGTAGTGATCCAATTTTAATGGATGTGTCTGATCGATCAGAAGATTATATAAGGCTAGGTTTGTACGACGAAAATGGAAAACTTCTAAAACCCCAATCGGTCATGATTGACCCTATCGCATTTTTCGAACCTGTGTTAATAAGTGATAGTAAAGGGTATGGTTTAAAAAGTTTTCAGCAAATTAGTGGGGCCTATCACGCTGATGGTTTAGGTACAGTTGAGTCCCTATGGTATTTTGAAGACGGAAAGTGGATATTGCTACAGACTGAATGGTTGCCATCAAATTAAAAAATGCGCTCCTTCTAGTAGAAGGGGCGCATTTTAATTTCAGTACTAATTTGCAACGATATTAACAAGCTTTCCTGGTACGACAATTACTTTTCTAATTGTTTTCCCTTCAAGCAACTCTTGAATTTTCTCCTCTTGAAGTGCTTTCTCTTCCAAGTCTTCTTTAGAAATGTCTTTAGCGACAGTTAACTTAGCGCGGACTTTCCCCATGATTTGAACTACTACTTCTACTTCATCTTCCACAAGTTTGGATTCATCGTATTTCGGCCACTGCTCATAACTTACAGTATTTTTATGGCCTAAGCATTCCCAAAGCTCTTCGGCAATATGTGGTGCAACAGGTGAAAGCATTTTAACAAAGCCTTCCATATATTCTTTTGGCAATTGTTCCGCTTTGTATGCTTCATTAATAAACACCATTAATTGGGAAATCCCTGTATTAAAATGAAGGTTGTTGAAATCAGACGTTACTTTTTTAACTGTTTCGTGATACACCTTCTCAAGTGAACCATCATTTTCTTCTGTTATATTGGCAGAAAGGTTTCCGTTTCCATCTGTAAACAATCTCCAAATCCTATCAAGAAACTTTCTTGCCCCGTCTAAACCATTAGTAGACCATGCTACCGCAGCATCTAGTGGTCCCATGAACATTTCATACAGGCGCAACGTATCCGCACCATGGGAGAAAATAATGTCATCAGGATTTACTACGTTTCCTTTAGACTTACTCATCTTCTCATTTCCTTCTCCAAGGATCATACCTTGGTTAAACAATTTCATAAACGGTTCTTTTGTCGGAACTACACCAATATCGTATAGGAACTTATGCCAGAAACGTGCGTACAGAAGGTGAAGTACGGCATGTTCTGCGCCACCAATATAAATATCGATTGGTAGCCATTTCTTTAGAGCCTCTGGGTCAGCTAGTTGTTCAGTGTTCTCTGGATCGATAAAACGAAGGAAATACCAGCAGCTCCCAGCCCATTGTGGCATTGTGCTTGTTTCCCTGCGGCCTTTCATGCCCGTTTCTGGATCTACTACATTCACCCAGTCTTCGCTATTAGCAAGTGGAGATTCTCCTGTACCAGATGGCTCAATCTTCGACATCTTTGGCAGTTCAAGTGGAAGTTCTTCTTCCGGAACAGTTGTCATGCTCCCATCTTCCCAATGAATAACAGGAATTGGTTCTCCCCAGTAACGCTGTCTGGCGAACAACCAGTCACGCAAACGGTAGGTTACCTTTTTCTCTCCTTTTCCGTTCTCTGCTAGCCATTCAATTGATTTAGTAATAGCTTCATCTTTCGTCATTCCATTTAGAAAGTCAGAGTTTACATGTTCCCCGTCTCCTGTGTATGCTTCTTTCGCTACATCTCCGCCTGCTACAACTTCACGAATAGGCAGGTCGAATTTTACAGCAAATTCGTAGTCACGTTCATCATGCGCCGGAACAGCCATAATCGCGCCAGAACCATAAGACATTAGAACATAGTCAGCAACCCAAATTGGCATTTTCTCGTTATTAACTGGATTAATCGCATAGGCTCCAGTGAAGATCCCACTTTTCTCTTTGGCAAGATCAGTTCTTTCCAAATCAGATTTTGTTTGCACCTTATTCAGGTATGCTTCTACCTCTTCTTTTTGTTCAGCAGTCATAATTTCCTTAACAAGGTGATGCTCAGGAGCTAGAACTGCATAGGTTGCACCAAAAAGCGTATCTGGACGCGTTGTGAATACAGTAAACTCTTTATCATGTCCATCGATTGAAAATTGGACTTCGGCCCCTTCTGAACGACCAATCCAATTACGTTGCATATCTTTAATACTCTCTGGCCAATCGACATCTTCCAAGTCCTCAAGAAGGCGATCCGCATAAGCAGTAATTTTCAGCATCCATTGTTTCATCGGTTTTCGTACAACGGGATGTCCGCCCCGCTCACTTTTACCATCAATAACTTCTTCGTTTGCCAAAACCGTACCTAATGCAGGGCACCAGTTCACAGCCACTTCATCCATATAAGCAAGCCCTTTTTCATAAAGCTTGGTGAAAATCCATTGCGTCCATTTATAGTAGCTTGGTTGCATCGTGGAAATTTCTCTATCCCAATCATAAGAAAAACCTAGCTCCTCAATTTGTCGTTTAAAGGTAGCAATGTTTTTTTCGGTAAAAGCTGCCGGACTGTTACCTGTATCGATTGCATATTGTTCTGCAGGTAACCCAAATGCATCCCATCCCATTGGGTGCATAACTTCAAACCCTTGCATCCGTTTCATTCTAGATATAATATCAGTCGCCGTATATCCTTCCGGGTGACCAACATGCAAACCAGAACCTGAAGGATATGGGAACATATCCAAGGCATAGAACTTTTCTTTCTCGGAATACGTATCTGCTTTAAATGTTTTATTTTGTTTCCAATGATGTTGCCATTTCTTCTCCACTTCTCTGTGGTTAAAACTCATCATTTTTCCTCCTTTTTAAAAACGTCTAATCGATCGTCATTTACGAACATGAGCCAATAAAAAAAGCCACTCATCCCTTGAAAAGGGACGAGAAGCTTTGCTCCCGCGGTACCACCCAAATTAACGCAAATAGTGCGTTCACTTGTATTCCTTAACGCGGATATACGGCAGAAACTACATGTCGTTCATTTCTGCAACTTCAAGGTGAGTTCATACCCTTTTTACAACAGTTTTCACCAGCCACTGTCTCTCTATGGTAAAAAGTAATATTACTATTCCTTTGCATTGTCGTTACGTTATGTATATCGAATTTTAAATAATCCCTGTCGCTTTGTCAAGGTAATAGGTAAGATTTTTTGTTAAACTGGACATATGCAATGTGAAAGGAGTACGTCCATGCTAATGAACATTTTAAATTATGCCCATTATCTTTTAGAGAGTTCTATTGAAAAAGGGGAAAAGGTCATTGATGCAACTTGCGGTAATGGCCATGACACTTTATTTTTAAGTAGGGTTGTTGGAAACACGGGTCATGTGCTTGCATTTGACATTCAACAACAAGCAATTGAACACACAAGGAAAGTGCTTGATGAAAACCACTATACCAATGTTTCATTGATACATGATAGTCATGCAAATGTTTCGACACACCTAAAAAATGATAACATTGAGCGGGTTGGTGGGGCGATATTCAATCTTGGCTACTTACCTCAAAGTGATAAAAGTATTATTACAAGTGGGGATTCAACTGTGGCGGCAATTGATCAGATTCTATCTGTATTGAAACCAAATGGCTTGATTGTGCTCGTCGTCTACCATGGCCACGAGGGCGGTAAGGACGAGATGCAAACAGTCTTAAAATATTCTATGAGACTTCCGCAACGGGCTTATAACGTTTTACAATATGGTTTCATAAACCAACAAAATGATCCACCATTTATTATTGCGATTCAGAAAAGGTAGAGTGCGATAGAATACATAAATATTATATATTCTTTAGTAAAAAGAAACAGACTGGATGAATTGATATCTATCCGGTCTGTTTTTTCACATCTTCTTAATCTTTTAACTTAATATTAAAATTTCTGCAATCTACTCCCCTTCTTCACTTTCTATTCATCTTATAATACATTTTTGTAAACCAGTAAAATAAACGGGCATTCATTCCACTCGCTTTTAACAGGTTTTTCTTCATTTCCGTATCGCTTAAAAGATGCTTAACCTTCGGATCTGCGAGATACAAACCAACTAAACCTTGTCTTACCATCTGATGAAATGAAGCGTCCGGTAACTTTTGTACATGCTTATCCGATTCCTGGATAAAATGCATAAATCGCTGTTTCATTATTTCCTCGTTCGGATAGTAAAAACAGAAATTTAAATCTTCTTCCTCTAAATCTTCCTTTTGATCAATATAATAATCGAGTAATATATGGAGCCCTTGCATATACGGAAAATAACCGTGAAAAATTTCTTTTGTATGGCGCTCTTCCAACTTATTTCCCAATGCATAGCTAATTAAGCAGAAAATGGCCAATGTAGAGCCTGAAGCTGCCGCAAATTCATACCAAGTTAGATCATTGTTCGTGTTCGTTTCATTGAACCATTTCTTTAGTCGCGGGACTCTTTCTGAAAGCGATACATGTTTATGGACCTGCAAATCTGAATAAAGTGAAACTAGACGATTGAGTAATGGTTGAATTTCATCTTGTTTCAATAGGCTTAATTGCTCTTGGCACGTTTTTATTAAGTCATTTAAATAACCGTTATCGTCTTGATCCACTCGTAGTGCATAATAATTTTTTGTTTCTAGAGCCGGATTTAATGCACAGTACATCGCTTCATGAAGTAACCGAAAATCTTTCGGGTCTAGTGATGTACTCCGGTCACAAAGATTATCTAAATAATCACTTATGGTTTGGTAGGCTACGATGAACTTGATCGCTTCTTTCCCTTTATCACCCGCAAGCAGTGCGTATACTGATCCTCCTTGACAATGGAATTTCTTCGATTCAATACTTGCCAATGCCTGTGTCCGCAATTCTTTACTCGGGATCGTTTCAGCTTTGGACTTCCACTTAGCCAACTCTTTATCAACCTCTGGAAAAATTTCTAATTTTAAAGACTTTAGTAAAGAGATAGATTTTGTTGGTATATCGTTTTGCATTCGTTTGCCTTCCTTCAATCAGTTTAAATTAGTAATTTTTGCTATACTATCTATATCACCACAATAAGAAGGAGGATTCAAATGATTCATCACTATAAAGAGAAACATCCTTTCATTCATGAGACGGCTTTTGTCGCAAAAGATGCTACGATCATTGGCGATGTTGAAATAGGAGAATCATGCAGCATTTGGTTTAAAACGATTATTCGTGGAGATGTTGCACCTACTCGAATAGGGAAGCGTGTAAACATCCAAGACTTATCTATGCTTCACCAAAGTCCAAATATGCCACTAATCATTGAAGATGATGTAACCGTTGGCCATCAGGTTACATTACATTCCGCTATCATTAGAGAAAAAGCTTTGGTCGGAATGGGTTCTATCATTTTAGATGGAGCAGAGGTTGGTGAAGGTGCTTTTATTGGAGCCGGAAGCCTTGTACCACCGGGTAAGAAAATCCCGCCCAATACATTAGCACTTGGCAGACCAGCCAAAGTAGTCCGTGACTTAACAAACGAAGATCATGAAGAAATGAAACGAATTCGCACCTCCTATGTAGAGAAAGGCCATTATTACAAAACAGAAACCAACCTATAAAGGAATAATTAAGTAAAAAGAAGTTGGAAGATAAGAAAATTAAACAAGAAAATACCGGACACTCAAACGAAGTAATGTATTAAAAGTTCGAATACTTCTAGATAGTACCTAATCTTTATGTATCCTAACCCCCCTTTAGCGAAGGAAAATGCGTAGACTCCAGTGGGAACAGCACGAGTCCGAAGGCCCCACAAGAAGCGATCTTTGCTTCTGAGGAGACTGAGGCCGTGCCCGCGGAAAGCGTAGTATTTTACGTAGCGGTAATGAAGCATTCTTTTTCCTTATTTTATTGTTCGCATTTTAAAGGGGCTGGGACGTTATGTCCCAGCCCTTACCCACTAATCTTAGTATGTTTTATTTACTTCTCCACCAATGCTTTTAATTCCACAACTTTATCTGTTTTTTCCCAAGGGAATGAGATGTCTGTTCTACCAAAATGACCATAGGCAGCTGTACTTTTAAAGATTGGTTTTTGTAGATCAAGCATACGAATAATGCCAGCTGGACGTAAATCAAACAGTTTGCGAATGGCTTGCACTAACTCTTCTTCAGATACTTTGCCTGTTCCAAACGTGTTCACCGCGATCGATACAGGTTCAGCTACCCCAATAGCGTATGCTAACTGCACTTCACAACTTTTGGCAAGTTCTGCAGCCACAATATTCTTCGCAACATAACGTGCAGCATAAGCAGCAGAACGATCCACTTTCGTAGAGTCCTTCCCACTAAACGCCCCACCACCATGACGAGCATACCCGCCATAAGTGTCTACAATAATCTTACGACCAGTTAAACCAGCATCTCCTTGAGGCCCTCCTATAACAAAGCGCCCTGTCGGATTAATAAAGTATTTCGTTGTTTCATCTAAAAGATTTTCTGGGACAACTGGTCGAATAACATGTTCAATTAAATCTTTTTCAATTTGCTCTGTCGTGATGTCTTGATGGTGTTGTGTAGAAATAACGATGGTATCTACTTTAACCGGTTGATCCTGTTCATCATATTCAATTGTTACTTGTGTTTTTCCATCTGGGCGTAAGTAATCTAGAACGTTCTCTTTTCTTACATCAGCCAAACGCTTCGCCAATTTGTGTGCCAATGAAATCGGTAGAGGCATAAGCTCCTCAGTCTCATCACAGGCAAAACCAAACATTAAACCTTGGTCCCCTGCTCCGATAGAAGCAATCTCTTCATCACTCATTTTTCCTTGGCGTGACTCAAGGGCTTCGTCTACACCACCGGCAATATCAGCAGATTGTTCATCAATTGCTGTTAATACAGCACAAGTATCTGCATCAAAACCATACTTGGCACGTGTGTACCCAATTTCTTTAATTGTTTTTCTTACAATTGCTGGAATATCCACATACGTGCTTGTAGAGATTTCCCCTGATACGAGTACAAGACCTGTGGTAACGGTTGTCTCACAAGCAACACGTGCGTAAGGGTCTTTCTTTAAAATTTCATCTAGAATTGCATCCGAAATCTGATCAGATATTTTATCGGGATGCCCTTCTGTTACGGATTCTGAAGTAAATAAACGACGATTAGCAGCCATAGTGCTAAATCCTCCTTTGGGTTTCTGTTACGGATCTCTAATTATAAAGTTTTGCTTTTTCATTACAAAGGTTTTATTAAATAAAAAAAGCCCTTCCTTCAGTAATGAGGAAAGGAGTACCAGCCTTTCGCTCTTATTGTTCAAGGAAATACCTTGCACCAGGTTAGCACCTTTTCACCGATGTGATGGTTGCTGGGTTTCATCGGGGCTGTCCCTCCACCTACTCTGAATAAGAGAGTATCCGCTCGAAATTTAGCTTATCGAATGAGAACTGACATGTCAACTATTTTCGGTTCGTAACAAGGTTTACGAAAATTTCATATGCTTAGAATATATATTTAGTATGGACTATTAAGTTAAATGTGTTATACTAATAATCAAATTAACGCAACATAACATCACATTTAAATCAAAGGTAGGTGCTTGTGAAGTGAAAATGGTAGAAAATATTCCTTGTACTGATTTAGAACAACATTCTTGTATCCAGGAAAATGCCTCAGTTCCTCGGCTTATTGATAGAATCCTAGCAAAATCGGAAGCCGTATTGACCTCAAATGGTGCAGTTCTAGCTACCACAGGTAAATATACGGGACGCTCTCCTAAAGACAAATTTATTGTTCGTGATGCTGTCAGTGAAGAAAAAGTTGATTGGGGTCCTGTCAACCAACCAATTGACGAAGAGGTTTTTGAAAAATTGTATAACAAAACAATGTCCTACTTAAAAAATCAAGATGAGATATACAGATTTAAAGGATTTGCTGGTGCTGATGAAACGTCTCGTCTACCGATTCAAGTTGTGTCTGAATATGCATGGCATAGTTTGTTTGCCAGACAGTTATTTATTGCGCCAACTAAGGATGAGCTTACAAGACATAAAGCAGAGTTCACAGTTCTTTCAGCTCCTGGGTGTAAAGCAGACCCTGTTACGGACGGAACGAATTCAGAAACATTTATTATTGTCTCCTTCAAAAAAAGAGTTATCCTAATTGGTGGTACAGAATATGCAGGAGAAATTAAAAAGTCCATCTTTTCCGTGATGAATTATTTATTGCCAGAAAGAAACATTATGTCTATGCATTGCTCAGCAAACGTTGGCGATGAAGGTGACGTTGCTTTATTCTTTGGTTTGTCAGGAACGGGTAAAACAACGTTATCAGCTGACCCTTATAGAAAGTTAATTGGGGACGATGAACATGGTTGGAGTGACAAAGGAATCTTTAATATAGAGGGGGGCTGTTATGCGAAATGCGTAGATCTCTCTAAAGAAAAAGAACCTCAGATATACGATGCGATCCGATTTGGCTCTGTCTTGGAAAATGTCATTCTTGATGAAAACGACAACCCAGACTATAGTAATACGTTTTTAACGGAGAATACGCGAGCCGCCTATCCAATAGAACATATGGATAATACCATGGTTCCAAGTGTGGCTGGACATCCGAATACCATTATCTTTTTGACGGCGGATGCTTCTGGAACACTTCCTCCAATTAGTAAATTATCAAATGAACAAGCAATGTATCACTTCTTAAGTGGTTACACAAGCAAGCTTGCCGGAACCGAACGTGGCGTAACAGAGCCTCAAGCAACTTTTTCAGCTTGCTTTGGTTCACCATTTCTGCCTCTCTCTCCTTCCGTTTATGCTGAAATGTTAGGTAAAAAAATTGAAGAGCATTCGGTAAATGTATTTTTAATTAATACTGGTTGGACTGGTGGCACTTATGGAAAGGGTGGGGAACGTATTAAACTTTCCTACACAAGAGCTATGGTTTATGCCGCATTGCAAGGCGAGTTAAACGAGGTAGAAACAGTCCTTGATGAAATTTTCGGCCTTGAAATACCCCGACATGTACCTGGTGTTCCTGAAGATCTCTTAGTACCTGTCAACACATGGGATAACATTGCAGACTATCAGGAGCAAGCAGAAGAGCTTGCATTGAAGTTTCATAGAAATTTTGAGAAATTCACGGAAGCGAGTACTGCTATTAAACAGGCAGGACCTTTATATCGAAAGACCATATCTTAACTGACAGAAAGCGGCCTCATAAAGAGGCCTTTTTTTTATGTGCTTTATTGTTAGGCGTTCACACAATTTAGGCTAATGCATACACTGTCTTGACATAACCATATATAGAATTGAGGGGGTCTAATTAAATGAAGAAGTTAATAACGTTGATGTTTATATGCGCTTCACTTTCTTTTATATTGATCGGGTGCAACCAAGACACCACTTCATCTATAAAACTTGCTGAAGTAACACGCTCATTATTTTATGCTCCACAATATGTTGCCTTGGAAAAAGGCTTTTTTGAAGAAGAAGGATTGGATGTTGAATTACAGACTACCTGGGGTGGAGATAAAACCATGACGGCCCTTCTTTCCGACGGGGCAGATATTGCATTAGTGGGTTCAGAAACATCAATTTATGTATATGCACAGAATTCCAAGGACCCAGTTATTAATTTTGCTCAGTTAACACAAACAGATGGAACGTTTCTGGTAGCTAAAGAGCCCAAACCGGATTTTAAATGGGAAGATTTAAAGGATAGTACCTTTTTAGGACAACGAAAAGGTGGCATGCCTCAAATGGTCGGGGAATTTGTTCTGAAACAACATGGCATAGATCCGCAAAATGATTTAGATTTGCAGCAAAATATTGATTTTGCCAATATACCTGGCGCCTTTGTTTCAGGTGATGCAGAGTATGTGCAGTTATTTGAACCGACAGCAAGTACTTTTGAAAAAGAAGGAAACGGCCACATAGTTGCTTCATTCGGTGAGGAATCTGGCCACGTGCCATATACAGTCTTTATGACCAAACAAAGTTACCTTAATGAAAATGAAGAAGAGATAGAAAAGTTTACTAGAGCCGTATATAAAGCACAGCAGTGGGTTGATGAAAATAGTGCAGAAGAAATTGCAAACGTAATACAGCCTTATTTCGAGGAGACGGAGCTTGATCTGTTAACTTCCTCTATCGAGAGATATAAAGGCCAGGATTCTTTTGCAACGAACCCTATACTCGATAAAGAAGAATGGGATAACTTAAAGGCTATCATGGAAGAAGCGGAAGAACTACCAGCAGATGTCCCCTATGAGGAACTGGTTAACACATCCATTGCTGAACAAATCATGAATAAATAGGAGGGTGATCACATGTCATTTCTCACAATAGACCATGTCACCCATCATTACTTTTTAGCAAACAGCTATAAGAAAGCATTAAAGGATATTTCCCTTTCCATTAAGCAAGGAGAGTTTGTAGCATTACTTGGCCCTAGTGGTTGTGGGAAATCAACGCTTCTTTCTATTATAGCTGGAATTGTGAAACACACTTCAGGAGAAGTCTTACTCGAAAATAAGCCGATAAAGCCAACCGACAAAACCATCGGGTATATGCTACAACAGGATTACTTATTTCCTTGGAAAACTATTATGGAAAATGTGATGATCGGTCCGAAAATCCACAAAAGTAATGACCCTGCAATCCTGACTAAAGCGGAAACACTGCTAAATCAAGTAGGACTTACCGGAATTTCAGAAGCTTATCCAGAATCATTATCAGGTGGGATGCGTCAGCGGGTTGCTCTTGTAAGAACATTACTTAATAACCCCAAAATTTTGCTTCTAGATGAACCTTTTTCCGCTCTAGATTATCAGACCAAATTAAAGCTTGAAGACCTGGTTTCCACTACCTTGAAAGCTTTCAACAAAACAGCAATCTTAGTTACGCATGACATCGGGGAAGCAATTGCAATGGCAGATCGCATTTTTGTTATGGAAGCAAACCCCGGTATGATCTCAAAGGTATTTGAAGTGCCGATCGAACTACGACAGGAGGCTCCTTTTTCTGTTCGCAAACACCCTAAATACCAAGTACTGTTCGATAAAGTTTGGGAAGAACTAGAAGATAAAGAAGGAAAGACTGAAGAATGAAAGGTGGTGAGAGAAGAGAATGGCGCCTGAAACAAAAACGGATAGTCAATTATTCCAACAATACAAATACAACTTAAAAAGAGAAAAGCGAATTATTATCACCTGGCAACTTGCCCTACTAATTGCTTTTGTCGGGCTTTGGGAGATTGCCAGCAGACTCTATTGGATTGATCCACTACTCTTCAGCTCTCCTTCAGAAGTTACGCAGGTCCTTATTTCAAACATGGCGGATGGTTCTATGTTAAAACATATTCAAATAACCTTATTTGAAACCATTGCTGGGTTTATTATCGGTACTCTGGTTGGAATCATATTTGCAAGTGTTTTATGGTCTTCCTCAAGATTCTCTAAAATAATGGACCCTTATCTCGTTATCATGAATGCCATGCCCAAAGTTGCCTTGGGACCAATTTTAATTGTTGCACTTGGTACGGGTTATGTCTCCATTATCGCTATGGGAGCACTCATTTCTGTTATCATCACAACATTAGTTATTTATAATGCCTTCAATGAGGTAGATCCCAATTATGAAAAAGTATTGAGAAGCTTTGGAGCAACGCGGTGGCAGCAATTTAAAGAAGCGATTTTCCCCGCCACACTGCCTGCTATGATTTCCACGTTAAAAGTAAACGTAGGTCTTTCCTGGGTTGGTGTTATTGTAGGAGAATTCCTTGTAGCAAAGCAAGGACTAGGATATTTAATTATTTATGGATTTCAGGTTTTTGATTTCTCACTTGTTCTTTCAAGTCTCGTACTCATTGCTATCTTTGCGGCAATTATGTATAAGGTCGTGGAAAAATTAGAAGGACGGCTCATAAGAAGTAAAACCTAATACAATACTAAAAATCGCCTATTATCAGAATAGGCGATTTTATAATGTGACGTTTATACGCTCAATACAACGATATAATACATCGTCTTTCATAATAAAACTAAATGCTTTACTTTGCTTGATATTCGGAGGCATTGCATTCAATAACTTAGGCCCTTCCGTCTCATAATAATCTTTTTGAGGAAGGAGGGAATCTACTATTGCAAAATAAACATTTTTCGCAACATGCTCTCTTTTACCATAAACATAGTACTGACCTATATAGTATAAATCTTTAATCGTTCCACCAGTTTCTTCCATTACTTCTCTTTCAGCAGCCTGTTCTGCAGTTTCCCCTATTTCAACCTTACCTCCCGGGAACTCCAAGCCTCTTTCTTTGTGTTTTGTAAGCAACCACTTATCTCTATATTTGCAAATAACCCATACATGCCTAGGGTCATTCGAAAAGGGTTGGTTTAGAAAAGATAGCTTCACCTTATTATTGTAATAGTCTTTAAAAGTAAACATTGTTTCAACTACCTTCATGTACTGTCCATTATTAGTTTAAGAAATGGCTATATTTGAAATTTTCCATTGCTTATCGTAAACAAAGTCAATTTCGATTGTATATTTACCTTGCAATGGATTCTCATTTTCCTGCTTGACTCTAACAAGATTATTTTCTAATTGTACCATATCATATGGGTTTTCTGCTACAAACCAAGGTGGAGTTTCAGTAGGTAGAATATATAGGCCATCGCCCTTTTCATTAAAGTAATAGTCTATGAATGGTTCGAATACTTCTCTCTCTGCTATGGATTCAAAAGCGGTTCTTAGTTCCTCCTTTGTATCCATATTCTTTACTTTATATGTATCATCTGTATCTTGAACTAATGTGTCCATGAACTTTTGCATCAATTCCTTAACTTTTTCATCTTTTAAATTTGCCGGTTGTATAGGCTCCTCTTTCTTTTTTTGCTCAGCATTAGAACCATGATGTGACTTCGCTACTGCAGTTGCAGACTCTAATGGATGATCTAAACCAATATTTATACCAATTATAATTAATATAGCAGACACTAAAGTAACAAGGGACGTATGAACTAATTTTTTCATATAAATCCTCCTCTTAGGGGTCTGTAATACTATTCCATTTTTAGCATAGGGATAAACCTCAAAAATAAAAATAAACTACAGCATAGTTTATGCTGTAGTCATGTTTAATTGAAAAGTAAAGGTCTGTTGAGTGGGTTTACATGTGTCCGTCAGTCAGAATCCCCATTTGTTCAATATGCGCTTTTGTTTCTTCTTCTCCTAATTGATGAATCATACTATAGGCTTGTGTCATTTCATCATCGTAATAATCATTTGATTTATCATTATGATAAGGGTTAATTGGTACATGGGCACGAAAGAAGGTTTTTATCCCAGCTTCATGCATCAAATTAAACTTATCTCTTAGAATTGCAACTTCATCCTCCGTTGCGTTGATAATAAATTCCTCATTATTATTAAACTTTTCCTGCGATATTTCACCAGAACCGACGTTTACATAGAACTTTTTCTTCTCCATATCGCACCTCCTCTTTTTAATCTGTCACAAAATAAGAGGAAGCATGTATGAACTTGCCAAGAAAAGTACATTTAATAAATTATGATTTGAGAAAAGTTAAATGAGCCAGTGTAAAGGTATGCTTTTTTGTGGAGCGCATCCCAAATTTTTCCATACAAAAAAAGACCCACCTTTGCGAAGAAGACGGGTCAAAATTTTTAATTAATAGCTTCAGGCTGGTTGCCTTTAGCAAAAATACAACGGCCTTTTCCATGCGGAATACACATTGGCGTTCCAAATCTTGGATCAAATGTTACATCACACATCATTTCAAATACTTCATGTACAAGGTTACAATTTATAATTTCTTCGGGTTTCCCTTGAGCAAAGACTTTTTTATCCTTAATTGCAACAATGTGGTGAGCATAACGGCATGCTAGATTTAAATCATGCAACACCATTACTACTGTACGCCCATCTTTTTCATTAAGGTCAAATAATAAATCGAGTACATCGATTTGATGGGTCATATCCAAATAAGTGGTTGGTTCATCGAGTAATATCGTATCTGTTTCCTGGGCTAATGTCATGGCAATCCATGCACGTTGGCGCTGCCCACCAGAAAGGGAATCCACAGAACGATCTTTTAAATGATGCATATTTGTAGATTGGAGTGCGTTAAAGACCGCCTCTTCATCATCCTTGGACCATTGCTTTAAAAATCCACGATATGGATGCCTCCCCTGTTTTACCAGTTCGTTTACGGTTAAACCTTCTGGTGTCACTGGGCTTTGTGGAAGTATCGCAAGCTTTTTGGCTACATCCTTTGTGCCAACTTTAGCAATATCCTCCCCATCTAATACTACGCCACCTTCTTTTGGTTTAAGAAGCCTGGCCAATGAACGTAATAACGTGGATTTACCACAGCCATTGCCGCCAATAAAAACGGTAATTTCACCTTTAGGAATTGATAAATTTAGGTCATCTATTATAATATCCTCGCCATAGCCGAGCGTTAAATCATTTGCGGTTAATGTTTGCATTGGAATCTCTCCCTCTACACCTTACTCCGTATCGTAGATTACTTACTTTTTGTACGTTCCTGATTTTACGTATTACCTACAGTTTATTTGGTTTTTACCATTTAGTCAATGTCTTTGAGAATCATTTTCAGTTATTAGCTCAGAATTCAGACACGAAATGTCCAAAAGTGAAACATTAATTAGCGGGATGTTACTGCCAGTTATGGCGGAATAAAGTAATGTTGTAAGCGTGCGAAAATATATTTAGAGTCTAGTGATCGCTTTATCCACTCTCTTAGTCGATATGTACCCTCCAATCATCGACTGTGCAACATGCATGTCTTACAAAAAGAAGCTATATTTGATAATTAAGGCTTTTTTTTATAACCTAATATAGAGAAAACACGTAACTAGCAAATTAATTACAGGGGGCTATATCATGCCACAGGATTTAGAATTGTATGATGTTACTATTGTTGGTGGGGGACCAGTAGGTTTGTTCACCGCATTTTATAGCGGGATGAGAGAGATGAAAACCAAAGTGATTGAATACCTGCCATTCTTAGGAGGGAAAGTTCCTTATTTTTATCCTGAAAAAATGATCTATGATATCGGTGGCATTCCACGGATTTCTGGAGAAGCGTTCACAGAACAATTAATTGATCAAGCTAAAACCTTTGAGCCAGAGATCGTACTGAATGAACAAGTCATGCATATGGAAAAACAGCCAAGTGGACACTTTCTACTTAAAAGCAATAATGGGGCACGGCATTTGACTAAAACGGTTATTCTGGCAACAGGTTATGGTACCTTAAAGTCTGTAAAGCTAGATCTTCCAGAAGCAGCTGACTTTGAAGGGACAAGTTTGCATTATGCGATTAGAAAAATGTCTGATTATAAAGGGAAAAATGTGTTGATTTCTGGTGGAGGCAATTCAGCTATTGATTGGGCGAATGAGTTAGAAGGTATTGCAAATAGCGTTTCCGTTGTATATCGGAAATCGACCTTCACAGGGATAGAACGTAATATTAGTAAAATGATGAGTTCCGCAGTTAATGTATATAAGCCCTATCAAATTATTAGTTTGTCCGGAGAAAACGGCCAACTTGCCTCCGCAATCATTGCACATACGGAAAATGCAATTCAAGAGGAAGTTCCAATTGATAATGTCATTGTAAATCATGGTTTTGTAATAGATCTAGGTCCTATTTCCGAATGGGACATGAAAATGCAAGAAGGATCTATTGTAGTGGATGGCAGGATGGAAACATCGGTTCCAGGCATTTTTGCAGTAGGTGATATTTCAAATTACCCAAACAAACTTAATTTGATTGCAGGTGGCTTTCATGATGGCCCGATCGCAGTTAATAACGCTAAGCTCCATATCGCACCCAAAGAAGAACTAAAGCCCCTTTATTCTACAAACTATGAACCTTTAATAAATAAAAAGTAAAGTGAAGCGTTATCCCATGGGGTTCCCTATCTTATTCTTAAAGTAGAGGTTGTAGTGCCAGTTAAGGCAGGATAAAAGGTTCAGGAGGACAAATAAAATGGGATAGCCCTCTTCATGAAGGTATCCCATTTCATTTCTAGTTTAAAAGCTCCAGCAATTTATTCCGTTGTAATTTGTTCGAAGCATTTCGTGGTAATTCGCTCAAAAGGTAAAATTCAGCAGGGACTTTGTATGCAGCCAACTTCTGCTTTGCATAATGCTCAATCGTTTCCACCGTAATGTTTTTTTCCACTACAAGGAACGCTACAGGTTTATTCCCCCATTTTGGGTCTGGCCTTCCAGTAACACCAACTTCTTTAACCCCATCCAAACTAGCAAGAACACTTTCAATTTCAGAGGGATAAATATTTTCTCCACCAGAAATAATGAGGTCTGTTCTTCTCTCTACAACATATAAAAAACCTTCATTGTCAATATAACCAAGATCTCCTGTCGCCAGCCAGCCATGTTGTATGGCTTTACTCGTTGCCTCTTCATTTTGAAAATATCCTGCTGTAACCATTGGCCCCTTTACGAATATTTCACCAACCCCTTCAGAATCTGGTTGATTAATTTTAAGCTGTGCAGGAGAGAGCGGTTTACCCGCAGAACCAATTTTTTGCAATGCGTCCTTCTCACTTAGTGTAACAATTTGTGAAGCTGTTTCTGTCATACCAAATGATTGAAATACTGGTATCTGCTTTTCTTTGGCAGATAGTAGTATTGCTTCTGGGGCTGGTCCACCACCTAGTAGCATACATCGGAATGAATCTGGATATGTTTCCTCTCCTAGCTCCACAATAAGCTGCTGGAGCATAACGGTAACAACCGAAACAATGGTGATGCCTTTTTTCCTGATGGCCTCGTTTACCGTTTGAGAATGGAATTTTTTCAGTAGAAATACAGGCATCCCATAAACTACACTTCTAATAAGGATGGAAAAACCGCTCACATGGAATAATGGTAATGCAGCTAGCCACTTATCCTGTTTTTCCACTCCTAGGTTTAAAGCAGAACCAATTGCACTCCACCAATGATTTCCATATGAATGCAGGACACCTTTAGGAAATCCCGTAGTACCAGAGGTATACATAATTGTAAAAAGATCGTCTAACTGAATTTCCTCAGCTAAAGAGGTAGCAGTCTCACCATACTTCTCCACTTCTGTCAGTTCTACTGCTTTTTCAACCTTAAGTTCATCAGACCGATGCTGTTGGGTCGCAGATGTCAGCAAAATAGACACATTGGCATCGTTTAGCTGGTAATTTAATTCATCAACTGTTAAGCGTGTATTAAGCAAAACACCAACCGCTCCTATGTAGCTTAATGCATGAATTGAAATAATCATTTGGATACTATTTTCGGACAGAAGGCCGATATGTGAACCTTTTTCCACACCTAGTGAGACAAGTTTTTTTGCATAGGATTGACTTTTATTCTTTAACTCACTAAAGGTAATGGAGAGCCCATCTGGTAATTCTACTGCTATTTGATCGGGAGCTAGTTCTGCCTGTTTTGACAACCAGTGAGGAATTGTCGCACTCATGGATGTACCCTCCTTCATTTACGTAAGATGCTCTGAACGCACGACTACCCTTTTGATGCTCAGAGCTAGGCATTTAAGAAAACCCTTTGCTTCTTAACAGCAAAGGGTTGGGAAATTATTCTTAAGGAAAACGTGGGAACTGCTTAAAGTTCGGTTTTCTTTTTTCTTTAAATGCGTCTCTTCCTTCTTTTGCTTCATCTGTCGTATAGTATAATAACGTTGCGTCTCCGCCCATCTGTTGCAGTCCTGCTAAACCATCAGTATCTGCATTGAATGATGCTTTAAGGAATCGTAGAGCAGTCGGTGATTTTTCTAAAATCTCCTCACACCATTGAATTGTCTCTTCTTCTAGTTTATCCAGTGGGACAACTGTATTTACCATACCCATCTCATAAGCTTGCTCTGCATCATACTGACGGCATAGGTACCAAATTTCTCTTGCACGTTTGTGTCCAACCATTCTAGCCAAATATCCTGCACCATAACCAGCATCAAAGCTACCAACCTTCGGACCTGTTTGTCCAAAAATAGCATTATCCGCTGCAATAGTAAGATCACACACTACGTGTAAAACATGTCCACCACCGATAGCGTAACCAGATACCATCGCGATAACAGGCTTCGGAATTGTTCTAATTAGACGTTGCAAGTCTAATACATTTAAGCGTGGAACCTGATCATCTCCTACATAGCCACCATGGCCTCGAACAGATTGGTCACCACCTGAACAGAACGCTTTCTCTCCTTCACCTGCAAGAACGATAACTCCAATACTTGAGTCGTCTCGAGCATCTGCAAAGGCGTCGATCATTTCATTAACAGTTAAAGGAGTAAACGCATTGCGTTTTTCCGGGCGGTTAATTGTCACCTTAGCGATCCCATTATATTTTTCATACATAATTTCGTTATAATCTCTTGCTTTTTCCCATTGAACTGTCATTATTTTTCCTCCTCATTATGTATTTTTGTTGTCTACTTAATACCATATCATTTATGGCAGTCTTTCAAACGTATTTTTTATCGGTTTCTTAAAGCTAGAAAGTAAACTATAAAATAATAGTCCGACAACGTTCTACTTTATTTTACCTTTCCAAAAGAAACTCATCTACTATATTACCAAAAATTTCGGGTTGTTCCACGTGAATTGCATGTCCAGCGTCTTCAACGATTCGAAAATCGCTTTGTGGCAAGGATTCGTGCATGTTTTTATTAATTTTCATAAATTTGTTATCTTGTGCTCCGACAAGTAAAAGAGTTGGAACAAATAAACCTTCAAGGTGATCCCACCAGGAAGTCTGCCATCCTGTACCCATGTTACGTAATGACATGGTAAGACCCGCTGAAGATTGTAATAACCTTTCCCTTCGGACGGCTTGCCTTTTTTCTAAAGGCATTTGCTTTTGCGTTTCGAAAAGAGGAATGTCTTCCCAATATTCTACAAATGCTTTTACGCCATCTCGTTCAATCATTTCTGCCAGTTTTTCATCTTTCTTCTGTCTTTCCATTCTCTCCTCATCTGTTCTTAATCCCGGAGAAGCACTTTCTAAAATTAATTTATTGACGAGGTCTGGAAAAAGACAGGCAAAGGATAATGCAGTTCTTCCTCCCATTGAATACCCCAACAAATGAACTTTTCCCAAAGAAAAGGACTGAAGAATCTCTGCAACGTCTTCACAAAAAGACTTCATCGTGATAGGGATTTCACTTGATGTTTTCCCATGACCCGGCAGATCTATCGTAATAACAGTAAATGTTTCTTGCCATTTCTTTATAAAAGCTTTCCAAGTGGACGTTGATCCTGTAAAGCCGTGAAACAGGAGTAATGCTGGCCCAGAGCCGCCCTTCTCTAACCAATACGTTGTATCTTTTACCTTGTAATACACGTTCTATGCCTCACCCTTCAATTCTTCGGCAATAGCTTTCCACTTGCTACGATGCCAGTTTGTATTCTTCTCTCGATCTGTCTTAACTTCCACAACAGACAGCCCTTTATGCTGGTAGTTTTCATACAAAACTTCTTTCAGCTCTTTTTCCGTCTCAGCTGAAAAGTATGTGCCTCCATACATTTGCACAGCTTGCTTAAATTCAATATCTACTGGTGTGCCAAATAACACTTCGAAGTGCTTCTTCTCTTGTGATTGTGGGAGGAAGGAAAAGATACCACCACCATTATTATTGATCAACAGAATGGTTATATTCAGGTCATATTGTTTGGCAATCAAGAGCCCGTTTAAATCATGGTAAAAGGATAAGTCACCTAACACTAAGGTTACAGGTTCACCTGTAACGGCAGACCCCAATGCACTTGATACCATACCGTCGATCCCATTTGCTCCTCTATTAGCTAATATCGATAATTGTTTAGGAGTAGTGAAGAAGAATGTATCTAAGTCTCTTACTGCCATACTATTTCCAACATATATACTGCTCGATTCTGGAATTACGTCAACTAACGCTCTAACGGCTTCCCCTTCCGTTATTTCTGCTTGATCTTCAACTAAAAGATGTTTTTTTGCCACTTGGTTCATGGATAGCCACGTTTCCAACCATGTATTATCTAGTTTGGGTTTCCTACTAGCAGTAATAAGTGCCTCACAGAAAAGAACAGCATCTGAAAATATAAACTGCGTATTGTTTCCAGTCGGTTCTCTGAAGCCAGCATAATTTTCCACAACAAATTGTGGGATATGCTTATTCTCCTTTACATAAAAGAGATATGCTTTTGAGACAGGCATGGCTCCAAAGCGAATAATATAATCCGGGCTTAGTTTATTACGTAATGTCTCATCCCTAAAAAAGGCATCATAGGTTTCGATAATTAAATCCTTGGCATGCTCTCCTGCACGGAGCTGGGAAAGTGGATCTGCCAGTATGGGAACATTCCATTCCTTCGCTAAGCGTGTTACAGACAGAGCCAATTTACTATCTACTTGAGGTCCACATACAATCAGACCTTTCCCTCTATTTTCCAATTTCTGTATAATTAAATTAACTTCCATATCAGATAACTGTTTTGTACCATTCATTGAAAGATTGCGGGCCTCATTCAGTTGGTCACCCCATAGATTTTCTAAGGTAAAATCAGGTACTAACGGTTCTCTATACGGAAAATTAAGATGTACAGGCCCCGGGTTCCCTTCGAGTGACATAAAGACAGCCCGTCCAGATTTATTTCTAACATAAGATAGCATGTTTTCAGAAGCCTCTGGTAGCGCCATTTCGTGGAACCATTTGACATAATCCCCATATAATTTCAGCTGTTCAATAGCCTGAGGAGCCCCAATGTCGCGTAGCTCATGCGGGCGGTCTGCAGTTAATACAATAAGCGGTACTCTACTGTAGTTAGCTTCCACTATGGCAGGAAAATAATTAGCAGCAGCAGTCCCTGATGTACATACGAGAGCAACAGCTCGTCCTGTTTTCTTCGCAATCCCCATTGCAAAAAATGCAGCAGACCGCTCATCAATTACAATCCACTCTTTTATAACTGGGTGTTCGGCAATCGTCATGGCAAGCGGCGTAGAACGTGATCCTGGTGAAATCACAATATCCGTCACACCGTTTTTTGATAATTCGTCTACAAAATTAGCTGTATACCTTGTTAATACTTCGGTATGGTTCATTCTGGACCTCCAAGAACCGAGAGCATCGGCAAAAATTTAATATCTGTCTCCTCATATTCTTCTTCTGGATCAGAATCTTTTACAACTCCACAGCCAGCAAACAAGGAAGCCTCATCTCCCTGAATTAAACCCGATCTTATTGCCACTGCAAATTCACCGTTTTCTTTATTATCAAGCCAACCGACCGGTGCACCATACCATCCTCTGTCCAAAAGCTCATGTTCTCGTATAAAGGCTACCGACTCCTTACGAGGGGTCCCACCGAGTGCGGGAGTTGGGTGTAAATTTTTTATAATATCTAAGATGGTAGAGCCTTTTTTTAAACGAGCGGTGACCGGTGTATATAAATGTTGCAGATTTTTCAATGGATAAACAACTGGTTCGTTTGGAATGTCGATATCTGTACAATAATTCTCTATAGCCTTCTTCATCATTTGCACGACAAAATCGTGTTCTCCACGATTTTTTGGATCATGTAGTAAATGATAGTTGATACGTGCATCCTCTTCCTCCGTTTTCCCTCGTGGAGCTGTGCCAGCTAAACAGGTAGAGAAGAGATTGTTTTGTCTTATTTTAACTAGTCGTTCAGGCGTTGCACCAATGAAGCAATCCTTCCCTCTTTCAAAAGAGAAAATGAAACTGTTGGGTTGAGTATCTAAAAGCTTTCGTATGATATTTCCACTGTCAGCCTCTCTATCCAATTTCAACCGCAATTCTCTGGCTAAAACAATTTTTTCAACCTTGTTTTGCTTTATTTCTTCTGTTGCTTCCTTAACGGTTTGCTTCCACAAGTCAGGAGAGACCTCATATCTGCCAACTATATGTGTGTCGGAAGCGGTTTGAACCTTTTCTTTAAAAAGCTGTTCCTCTACTTCTTTCAGCTCATTTGCGAGCTGACGTGGATGGTCATCTTCTCTTACCATTATATTAACAGTATAATAAAGTTCGTCTTCATACTCTGTAAGCAAGAACTCTGGGACGGTAAACCGAATTGGTTCAAAATTCTCCCATAGCTCTGTTTTTTCTTTTTCCGGGTCAAAGGCGGCCCCGCCAATGCTGACAATTCCTGTACCTGGAACATCATAAGGATTATTGCTCACAGCATCGTTTAGCAATTTATTCCATTCTTGCTCTGCTGTTTCAAAGCGATCCTTTTTCGCAGTAATCTCAAAAGCACATCCCGTACCTACAAGGGTGTATGCCTCTGCTGTACTGGACCAATATTGTCTTTCTGTTCTTAATTGTTTTGCTGCATCATAAAATGAAAGGGGGTCTATTGACTCCACCTTTTTTGTAATACTGACAAGCCTGCTATTTCGAGGCAAAATTGTGTTGATCGCCTCTTCTAATACAGCTTCTATATTTTCTTCCTTAAGTTCTATCATCTATTTAAACCTCCGTAACCAAACATGCGTCAACACAGTATCTTATCCTATTTTATTCTCTTTTCACTGGTTTCTCAAGGAAATCCACCTAGTGAATTGACACCCCTTCATAATTTCCCTAAAATTAATACGATACGCACGTGAAATCAGGGGGAAAAAAAGAAATGAGCACATCAGATAATCATACAATAAAACAAGCTTTAAATGAAAAAGAAGGGTTCCAAATATGGTGGCGTTTATTGCGCCCGCACACACTAACGGCCTCTTTTGTACCCGTTTTTGTCGGTTCCATGTTTGCTTTTACAGAAGATACGAACTTTCATCTTCTGTTATTTTTTGCCATGCTTCTTGCTTCAATGCTAATTCAATCTGCCACCAATATGTTTAATGAGTATTACGATTTCGTGAGAGGATTAGATACCGAGGAATCTGTCGGGATTGGTGGAACCATTGTTCGTGATGGAATTCAGCCCAAAACAGTATTGACCTTGGCTTTGACTTTTTTTGGAATCGCCATTCTTCTTGGAGTATATATCTGTATTGAGTCTAGCTGGTGGATTGCATTGATTGGTTTAGTATGCATGCTTTTCGGTTATTTATATACAGGTGGACCATTACCAATTGCGTATACACCATTTGGCGAAGTATTCTCTGGCTTTTTAATGGGAACAGTCATCATAGGAATTAGTTATTTCATCCAAACAAGCGCCATCACAGCAGAAGTTATTTGGGTTTCCATTCCAGTAGCATTATTTATTGGTGCCATTATGTTATCCAATAATATTCGGGACCTTGATGGTGATAAAAAGAATGGACGAAAAACAATTGCAATTCTAGTAGGAAGAAAGAATGCCATTAAGGTGCTTGCAGGATTTTTCATTCTTTCATTTATTCTAACAGCCGCTTACATCATTACCGGTATCCTTCCATTGTGGTCGCTTATTTCGTTTCTTGCTATCGTGAAGGCAGTTGATGTTATCAAGAAGTTCCAGGGCAAAACGATGCCGATCGAAATGATGCCCGCAATGGCAGCTACTGGAAAAACCAATAGTATATATGGAATTCTTTTAGGAATATCATTACTAATTGACGCTGTATTATAAGAAGGGATGACCTTTACATGGAATTTAACCAGACGCTAATGGAAGCACTTGGTATCGAAACGCAATCGCTGGATAAAAATCTTGTGATCCTTACCATGCCAGTTGATGGAAGAACTCGTCAGCCTGCTGGTTATTTACATGGTGGAGCAAGTGTCGCTCTTGCAGAAACTGCTGCCAGTATCGGTGCTATGGTCAACATAGACACAGACCAATCGAACGTCTTTGGAATGGAAATAAATGCAAATCATGTTAGGAGTAAGCGAGACGGAATAGTCACTGCTTTAGCAAAGCCTATCCATCTCGGTAAAACTTCCATGGTATGGGAAATACAGATAGTTGATGAAACAGAAAATCTAATTTGTATTTCAAGATGTACACTGGGAATTGTTCATAAAAAGCAGTCATAATGAAAGGAGATACCAATGAAGACACACCTAAGCAAAGATAAATTAGATAAATTTAAAAAACAACTTTTACAATTAAGAGAAGAAAACGCGGATAAGATTGCTGAAAATCGAGAAGATAGTCCCAATGATTCAATTAATGAGTTAGCAGATTATGACAATCATCCTGGAGATATGGGTACCGAACAATTTGAACAAGAACGTGATGCTGGTTTAAATCTCGTGCGCGAAGATCGTCTACGAGAAATTGATGATGCATTAGAGCGAATTGAAAATGGTACGTACGGTCTAAGTGAAAAATCAGGCAAACCTATACCTGAAGAACGATTAGAACTACAACCTACAGCAAGATATCTTGTTGAAGAGCAATAGGTATGGAGGCAATCCGCTTGCATAAAATATGCAAGCGGATTTTTTGGTTAAGTTGTGATATAACAAAAGCTATAAAAAGGACTAGTCTTTGAATAGACTAGTCCTTTTATGATAAGAAAATATATTGTGTTTTTACACAAGACTTGCTCGCTTTTCCTCAATCCATTGCCTCATTTTTAGGAATAAAGGTACAAACAATAGTCCGACAACAATTCCTTTTATTAGATTGAATGGTAGTATACCAGCATATACAGAGAACCACTTAAATTGCTCTGTCATTTCCCAGCCCATAAACCAGCCATAAGCTGGTAATATCAGGAAGTAATTCAGAACACTCATGCCCAATGCCATCACAATGGTGCCCGTAACTAACCCCGAAATTACACTTTTAACACCTTTAAATTTATGATACATCAAGGCAACAGGGACGATAAATAAAACTCCTGTAAGGAAGTTAGCCAGTACGCCAATTATTTCTCCCCCACCAATTGCTAGATATAAAATATTTTTAATTGCAACAACGATAACTCCTGCTAATGGCGAGAAAATAAAAGCGGCCATCAGGGCAGGTACCTCACTGAAATCAATTTTTAGATAAGGGGTTGGTAGAAACGGTAATGGGAAGTTAATAAAGAATAACACCAATGAAATGGTCCCAAGTAAAGCGAGAATAATAAGTTTTAATAAGCTGAATGATTGCGTCTTTGATGATTGCATCATCATTCTCCTCCTTCATCTTTTATCGATTCCTATCTCGTGATGAAGGATCCGCCGTCTTCCATTTAAACACAAAAAACCCTAAAGCCTAATCGGGGCTTTAGGGTATGTTTAAAAAATCATAGGAAAATAAGCGCAAAATATGCACTAAATTCCGGCTCGACATCTTCTCCCATCCAGACTGTAACTGTCGGTTCTGGACTTGCACCAGATCAGCCGCAAAAGAAATTTGCGGGTCACGGACTTAAAGCATGAGACTGCTTTTTACCGTCGGTCGGGAATTTCACCCTGCCCCGAAGATGGAATCGATATTTAATTATATAAATAGTATACGTGAGTTTAAGAGATTTGAAAAGTCTTTTGCTTCGATTCATTATATTTAGGTTGAAATCCTGGCATCCTTGGAAAATTACTGTGATTTTATAAGCGTTTGATTGACGTTACGGAAACACCCTTTAATTTTATACTTACTTTCCTTACGCACAAAAAAACAAGGTGTGTAGAATAGTCTACACACCTTGCTAATTAGTTGGTTCAGTCGACGTTAATGATTAGTTTTCCGTCAGCCTGTTCCCTTGTTTCATTTCCGTAGTCATCCTTAACTTTCACTTCTACTACGGCTCCATCTGCTACAACATTGCTAGTCGCAGTCCAGTAACCTACATAGTGCCCATCAGATGTTTCCATCATTGGCAATTCTGTAGCGTTAGATACGCTGCTCTTCGCGTTTGTTAGCGGCATATGGATAACAAAGGTTGCATCCAATCCTGGCTCACTGTCGAATTCAATCTTGACACTTTCACCAGCTTTTAATGTTTTATCCTCAGTTGGTGTTAGGTTCTCGATCTCAGGTGCATCATATTTTACGTCAATTGTTACTGATTCAGAAGTTGTATTACCAGCAAGATCTTGTGCAACAACTTCGATTTCATTTTCTCCGTTATCTAACAGGATCCGCTTGGAGTACGTACCATCTTCTACAGTTGCAGACTGTCCATTAACCTCTACAAAGTCTAGGTTAGCATCAGCTACAGTTCCTTCTACTGTCACAGTCTCACGATTCGTTTTATCCCCATCTTCAGGACTGTCAATAGTAAGTTCAGGAGCTTCTGTATCCAGTGTTACAACAACTGGCTCAGATTCACCTATTTCTGTACCATCTAACAGAGATACAGCTGTAAGCTCATTTTCTCCTTCTGTTAGTTCTACATCGATAGCGAAGGATCCTTCGTCACCAATTTCAGCAGATCCAACTTCTTCTCCGTTGTTAAGAAGTTGTACAGTAGTTGTTGGAGAAGCAGTTCCTTCTACAGTGATTTCTGCTTCATTTGTAATTAGATCCTCTGCAGGAGAGGTAATTACTGGTGTTTCTGCTTCATAGCTTACACGTGAACGAATCATATAGTTACCTTCAGCAGCTGGTGATGGAGACCAAGCTCCTCCTACCATTTGATAACTTCTTTCTGCATTCGGACCATTTTCATCTGTCGCTAATCCAGGTGCAGCAGTATTAGGCTGTGTTTGGACATAAACCATGTAGAAGTCACCTTCTACTACAATACCATGTTCTGATAAGTCAACAACCGTCCACTCAGCAGAATCTCGAACTGCTTCCGCTGAGATTGGTCCAGCTAGTTTTTCACCTGGCTGCCCATCAGTACCTGAAGCATCCCATACCTCTACAGCAAATTCAGTTCCACCTGGGGAAGGGAATTCTTCATCCCAGAACTTGAAGACACCGTCTGTTACGATGGCAGATTCTTCTCCTTCAGGAAGAGACATTTTTACTGCCCAGCCGTTACCTGCATCATAGAAAGCACGTGCATTTTCTGCTGTGCCATCATCATATCCTATTTCTCCACCTGGAACTGTATAGAACGGCTCAAGAGAAACATTAACCTCTGCATCGCCATCCTCCAGATTTACTTCTACTTCTGTTCCATGGTAACCAGCAGCCAAAATCTTCAGCGTATAGTTACCTTCATAAGCTGTTAATTCGTAATTACCTTCTGCATCCGTTTCTACTGGTGCAATATTTGCATCTTCCACTAGTATTACAGTAGCACCTTCCACTGGTTCACCAGTAGTCGCATCTGTCACAGCGCCACTTACAGTGTGTTGTGCAACCTCTTCTAGCGTGAAATCAGCAGTTGTGCTTTCATCACCTTCAATAGTGACTGTTTGTTCTTCTGATTCAAATCCATAAGCTTCTGCTTTAACAGTAAATTCACCTGCAGCATGAAGTAAAGAATACGAGCCATTTTCAGGGTCCGTATTAACTGTTCTTCCACTCTCAAGCACACTTACTTGTGCACTCATCGGTAACAAAACAGGGCTAATCGGATCCTTTCCTGGTTTCTCTTTCTTTTCAGGCATTAGAGGAGCAATTTTAGCCGGATTTACTTTTTCTTTTAAAGAAGCCTTTTTATCACTCTTTATTACTCCAAGTGCATTGTTAAAGCCTGCAATCCCCATTTGCCCATTATTCAGGCTGATGGCACCTTTTTTCTTACCTTTAGCTTTGCCTTTATTTCCTTTTACAGAAGCACTCGCACTATCAGAAGTGTCAGCTAGTTTGACATCATCAATATAGAAACCATCTCTGACAACTGAGCCATCTGTAGTTAAGTTAAAGCCAATATAAACACGTTCTCCGCTGTATTCGGATAGGTCAATTTCAACCTCTTCCCAACCTTCGGATACATTAGTTATTCTAGATAATTGTGTCCACTCTTCTTGATCTGTTGAAATAAATACATGTCCATAATCCCAGTTATTTTCTATGTTGTACCACTGACTGAATTGTAAGTATGATTCTCCTTCTGGTAAGTCAACGGGAGGCATAACGAGTGTTTGTGTTAGAATTATTATCATAGGTTCCTGCAAGGTTTGTTGCATAAACGTTCTCACCGGATACAGCACTTTCCGGTCCTGAAGTAGGAATACCACGTTCCCAGCTGTTATTTTCACCGAATACTGTCCAGCCTGCAGCCTCTGATTCAAAGTCCTCTGAATATCCAACAGTGATTCCAGGGTGCAAGGTTACAACATACTCCTCACTGGAAACCTCGTTGTTTCCAAAGTCGTTAATTTTCCAGCTGTAAGTTAGGGAGTCACCATCAATATGCTCTCCAGGAATGGTAGCAGTATATTCTCCATCTTTGAAGTCGCCAGAAATGCGATCCGCCTCAACTGTTTGCGTATCACCATTATGATCTGTGTACTCAAGCTGAACAGAGGATACACTAATGTTGTCCATTACACGAATGGATAGATCTAAATCCATACCAACATACGATTCTGCTGGTCCTTCATGTTCGAAAGTAGGTGCTTCAGTATCTTCTCCTTCTTTTGTAACTTGACCTTCAAGTGTTCCTAAACCAGTCACAAGGGATGATACTGCATCATATCCACTTACAAGGCCATATCCATATCCATTGTTTGGCACTTCTGTAAAGTTTCCATCTGTTAATGGTGTCGCAGTTGTTGTAATAAGTTCTTCGATTTCATCAACAGTTAGACTAGCATCTGCCTGCTTTATCAAAGCAACCACTGCAGCTACTGCAGGTCCTGCCATTGAAGTACCATTCCAACCTCCTTCATAACCTCCACCAGGTACACTAGAACGAATGTTTACTCCAGGTGCAGAAATATCTGGTTTCACTTCATCGTAAGGAGAAGGCCCTTGTAATGAAAAGTTTGCCAGAGCATCGTTCGCATCGGTAGCTCCAGTCGCAAATGACTCTGGGTAGTTAGCAGGTACTGCAATTGATTCAGGTCCGCCTGGGTTAAATAGAGTGGTGTTACCTGCAGAGAATTCAGGGAAGATTTCCGCTGCTCTCCAGTTAATGACAACATCACGGTACCACTCATCTAATCCGGGTCCACCGCCCCAAGAGTTATTTACGACATCTGGTGCCATATCAACTCGGGCATTACCTTCAGCATCTGTTGGAGCTAAAATCCACTCAGCAGCTGCAAGTAAATCCACATCTGTACCACCGTCAGCAGTGAATGCCTTAACAGCGATCCATTGTGCACCAGGAGCAACACCAACTTGGTTAGACCCATCTGGCTCACTACCTACCATTGTACCTGTTACGTGTGTACCATGTCCTTGATCATCATACGGTGTTTCTTGACCTGCCGTAGCGTCAAACCAGTTAAAATCATGGTTGAATTCTCCCGTATTCGCATCATACCCACGGTATTTCTCTTGTAATGCAGGGTGATCATGTTGAACCCCTGTATCAATGCTTGCAACTGTAACTCCAGAACCATCAAATCCCATGTCCCAGACAGCTGGCGCGCCAACACGTTCTACATTCCATTCTACATTGGCGATTTCAGAACTAGGTGCTTTTGCGTCCTCTGTAACGGTTGTAAACAGTTCACGCTTTTCGTTTGGCAAAATCTTTTCAACTTCTGCAAATGTGGCTATTTTTTCGGCCACTTCTTTCGTAGCAGTGACAGACATACCGTTTACGATATGAAAAGATTTATAATCCTCTACCTTCCCTGATTCCAATTGTGATTCAAGAAAGTCTTTTACATTTTGCTGAGAAGTAAGAGATGTTGCTTTTAATTCGGAAACGACTGCTGAACGTTGTGCCAGCTCTGCCTTTTGTGCCGAAAGATTTGCTTTAGCTGTAGATTTCTTTGCTTCCTCCGCCACCTTTGCCGTGTCCGCTTTTTCTGCAAACTTTACGAGAAAAGTAACTTTATCATCTTTTTTAAACGTATCAAGCAATCGATCAGTTACTTTATTCTGTACGACCGAACTTGATGATTCATTAACCGACTGGTGCAGCTTATTATTTGATTCCGCACTAACCATACCAGGTGTGACCAATGAAAAAGTCATTAACACGGACGCAGCAATACTAAATGCCTTCGTCTGACGCCTTTTCTTTGTCTTCAAACTATTTCCTCCCCTCAATTTGTAAAACAGATTTTGCCTAGCAAAAAAAACACCTACTGCCTCCTCTCCCCATTAATTTCTTATGCGGGTTCTTGATGTCAGTGGTGGGATTTGTAGAATCTATGATGTTAATGTTAGTATAATTGGCGTCCAGCTTGATTTGTGTCGAATAGTGTCGATTAATCACTGAATTTTCTAAATTAATTAAATAGTCACGGATTTTCTTCTGGAGTTCATGGGACCAATGACTAAAGATAGTTATTCTGCCATTGTCAACGGAACTAAAAAGCCTGTCTATAAAGGATTTTTGGCCATTTTCTTATCATTATCGTTTCTTGGTGGAAATTAAAAAATGATTCAAACTACCCTGTTACACACAATAAAAAAAGCCCTTTTATTTCTTTTTTAAGAAACAAAAGGACTTTTACCTGTGAATACGTAATATTTCTTCAATCTTTTTACACATAGAAAGAAACAACTAAAACTTTTGATCTATATGCTGTCAGACTAGATAAAGTGAAACTTTAATCAGTGGGGGTTTTCAATATCCCCCATTGATTGTTAGTTGAACGAATCGGCATGTTAGTCCGTTTAATCCCACTAAAAACTAACTATTTCACTTCATATTTTGAAGTGGGAGTCTTACGGACGGTTGCTCCGGGATAAATTTAAGCCTACTGGACTTGATGTCAGGGATGCCACCACTTGTCACTATATCTGTAGCTTTTTACTCTCCATGTGATCTATCTTTAGTCTTCTAATGGGTTTAAACTTTCTTTTCCAGTTAGGGAAGAAAGCATTGTAACTAAAAGTTCAATTTCTTCCTCAATATCTTTAAAACTTGCTGTCTCAACTGGTGAATGCATGTAACGAAGTGGCAAAGAGACGAGAGATACTGGTACTCCTACTCCAGTCAGCCTCATTTTGTCAGCATCTGTTCCCGTCATTCTTGGTGTAAGTTCATATTGAACATCCATTTCTAACCGTTTTGCAGCCTTTTCCAATAGTTTATTTATTTTAATGTTAATGGGAGCACCTTTTGCAAGTACAGGACCTTTCTCAAGTCTTACATCACCATGTTTGTTTTTATTTACACCAGGATAATCTGTTGCAAACGTTACATCACAAGCTATTGCCATTGTTGGTTGAACACCCGCTGCTGCAAAATAAGCACCACCCATGTTGGTTTCTTCATTTACGGTGCTCGCTGCATACACGCCTACAGAACAACCTTTTTCCTTTAAGCGTCGTAAAACCTCTGCCACAATAAAAGCACCAGTCCGATTATCCAGGCCTCGTCCCGCAACATAGCGATCCTTTAAAATTTCTGGTTCCGTTTTGTATACAGATAAGTCCCCGATCTGGATATCTTTCTCCGCTTCTTCTTTGGATTGATATCCACAATCAATAAATAGGTCTTCCAGCCCAAAGTCGTTTTTCAGTCCACCATGATGCTGTGCATTGACGCCGATAACACCTGTAACCGTTTTGTTATAACCTAGCACTGTGGTTTTCATGCCTACTGCAGCTTTCGGATTAATACCCCCCATCTTATCGAAATGAAGAAAACCCTCTTCATCAATGCGATTGATAACTAATCCAATTTCATCACAATGACCTGCAAGTAGTACTTTAAACGAAGCTTCCGGGTTTATTACACCGATTGCATTCCCTGCATTATCTGTCCTTATTTCATCTGCAAAATCTTGGACATAGCTGATCCACTTTTTTTGGATCTCCATCTCATTACTAGACGGGGAAGCGGTATGTAACAAATCCAATAAAAAATCACGGTTCACGTTTTCCATTCTAAATTCCTCCTCTAAGCATTTCTTCTTACATGATAGCAAATAATTTAACAAAGAGCACTTTAGTTTACGAATCTTTCTATTATGGATACACTCAAAATAACTATTAAAAAAAGGAGCGGAAAAAGATGAACCTGAATACTTGGTTTGACAAAGGAATGTCCCCAGATGTGTATATAGAATCTATGGAGAAACATAAAGATAACTTACTCTATATTTACGATACCTACTCCCTTCCAGCGGACACTGATTTTTTTACCGAACTGCAAAATAAGCAGTTACGTGCTATTGTCTTAACAGAAGATTGGTGTGGTGATGCTATGCTTAACATTCCTATATTACTTCATCTAGCTGAAGCTGGTCAGATTGATGTGCGTATGTTACTTCGCGATCAAAATCTAGAGTTGATGGATAACTATTTAACAAACGGAAAGTCGAGATCCATTCCTATTGTCATCTTTATAGATCAGGATGGAAATGAAGTAGCGAAATGGGGGCCAAGAGCCGAAAGAATCCAAGAGTTTGTAAGCGAATCGCAAGACAAACTACCGGAAAAGGATGCGGCTGACTACAAGGAAAAATTTAATGAAATGATTTTGTTTATGACGAAATCGTTCCGTGACAATCATGATTTTTGGGATGAAGTATATAACAGTTTAAAACAAGCTCTTACAAAATAAGAAAAAAGCTGGCAATTTATTGTCAGCTTTTTGTATATACCATAAAAGCCCGTGTCCATACTAATAGTAAAAAGGACTATAGGTGAGCTTATGAGTGTTCGATTTATAAAACAAGTCTATCATCAATTACCTGTTATATTTAGGTTGTTATTGAGTATCGCTGCCCTCATGTTATTTTTCGGCACGATTATTCACTTGGTGGAACCGAAACAATTTCCTACAATATTTGATGGTATTTGGTGGGCAATTGTCACAGGGGCAACCGTTGGTTATGGTGATTTTGTCCCACTAACGATCCCTGGGAAAATGGTTGCCATCACTCTAATTCTTTCAGGTGGAGGGCTTATAGCATACTATATCACTACATTGTCGGCTGCAACGGTACAGCACGAAAAGGATTTGGTAGAAGGAAAGCTTGATTTTAAAGGGAGTAACCATTCCATTTTTATTGGCTGGAATGAACGGACTCGTAGACTGATTGACTTGTCCATCCGAAATAGTCCTAACACCCAGATTGTCTTGATTGACCGGACACTGCGTTCAGTGGATTACCGTACCTATCCCGTTCATTTTATTAAAGGCGATCCCACTGAGGATCAAATACTAAAACAAGCAAATGTTTCACTGGCTCAACGTGTACTCATTTCAGCAGACGTTTCTGCAAAAAGTGAAAGACAGGCTGATAATGACACTATATTAGCAACCGTTGCCGTACGCGGGAACAACAAACATGTACTCATCATCGCGGAGGTCCTTACTAGGGTTCAAATAGAAAACGCCCTAAGAGCTGGTGCCACAACGATTATCCGTTCCAATGACTTTATGTCTGGACTTTTTTATCATGAATTATCTTATACAGCATCCTCTACTCCCTTTGAGGATATACTACAGCTGATGCGTACACAGCAGTTTCGCCATATAACCGTAACCGAGGATCAGCACGATAAGACATTTGCAGAACTTGTTACCTATCATGTCAAACAGCAGCATATTCTACTTGGAGTTATACGTAACCGAGAATATTATTTCAATTGCTCCCCCACTTTTGCAATTCAAAAAGGCGATATTTTAATTTTACTGATCGCTTGGAAGAATTAATGCCTCAAGCTTTTGAACGAGGCTTTTTCCTATTTCTATATATTCTGGTGGGACTTCAGCGTCTGGATTTGTAGGTGTTTGAAATTGATTTACCATTCCTTGGATAGGGCCATTTCGGCTGTCCTGATCATTTCCAGCTTCATATTCATGCGCGAGTAGGAAAGGCTTCTCCAAACGAACCGTAACCCCAGGGTAATCTAGAGAACCTGCAACGGCATAAAATGGCACACGTAAAAAGTAATATGCCCCTTTATCATCAACCTTCAAGTCAAAGAATCCATTATCATAGTCCCAATTTGCACCGATTACATAACCTTCAGGCTTTAAAAGTTCTTCTAATACGTATAATGGATAAATTCTTTCCTCTACTTTTGAATCTAATGGTACCAATCTAATCATCCTTTCTACGATGTTTTCCTTATACTTTGCCTAAACTTATTTATTATGCTAAAATAATATATTGTGTGAAATGAATCGAATAATGTATATAGGAGTTGTTCAGCATGACAAACAAATTTGAGGTTGGTCAAATATTAGATGGTAAAGTAACAGGCATTCAACCATACGGTGCTTTTGTTGCCTTAGATGATGAAACACAGGGGTTAGTTCATATATCCGAAGTAACACATGGTTTTGTAAAGGATATTAACGATCACCTAACTACAGGCGATGAAGTAAAGGTAAAAGTTCTTACAATTGATGAGGAAAAAAACAAAGTTTCTTTATCTATTCGTGCTACAGAAGAAGCACCAAAAAAAGCACCAAAGCCACGTAAGCAACAACCTGCAGCAGTTCAACACACCAATGACACAGCTGGTTTTAACACACTAAAAGACAAGCTGGAAGAATGGATTGAACAATCTGGAGAACGTGACTCATTTAAAAAATAAGTAGAAAGGGGAAACTCCATGAGAGTTTCCCTGTTTTATTTGAATAGCAACATACATATGTCCGGATTAACTATCAGCTCTGTGTGGTTCCCTTTGTTTAGAAAATGCTTCATCTGTCTTAAATAATAGTGGGATAAGTACAAGCCCACTAATCCCTACTAAGCCGTAAATTATTCTGGCGAATGCCGCACTTTGTTCTCCACCACCGAAAATAGCTGCCACTAAATCAAATTGGAATAAGGCGATTAGTCCCCAGTTAACAGCTCCAATAATTGTCAGCGCTAATGCTGCTCGTTGTAAACCATTCATTTTTGTATCCTCCTTTTTCTAGTGATCATGAGTAGTTTTTACAGGTTTTCAGAGAAATATGCAGGGTTCTTTTCTTGATTTCCCCATAACCCTTAGGTAAAGTAAATGTTGAACATTTAAAGTAAAATGAATTGGAATCAAGGAGGGAAATGAACGTGACACATGTTTCGTTTAAGTATGATAAAGCATTATCCTTTTTCAACAAAGAGGAAATAAAAAACATGGCGGGCTTTGTAGAAACCGCACACCAAGCGTTACATAATAAGACTGGTGCTGGTAATGATTATCTTGGATGGATTGATCTACCAAGTAATTATGATAAAGAAGAGTATAGCCGTATTAAAGAAAGTGCAGAGAAGATTAGAAAAGACTCTGATGTTTTACTTGTAATCGGTATTGGAGGTTCATACCTCGGAGCTCGTGCAGCAATTGAAATGCTGACACATTCCTTCCAAAATTTAATTTCTAAAGAAGATAGAAAAGCGCCACAGGTTATCTTTGTTGGACATCATATGAGCTCTGCTTATGTTAATGAACTTTTTGATGTGCTGAAAGATAAAGATGTTTCCATCAATGTTATTTCCAAAAGTGGTACAACGACAGAGCCGGCCATTGCCTTCCGTATTTTCAAAAAGTTCCTTGAAGAAAAATATGGTGTGGAGGAAGCCAAGAAACGCATCTACGCTACAACAGACCGTGAAAAAGGTGCTTTAAAAACATCTGCTGATGAGGCGGGTTACGAAACATTTGTCATTCCTGACGATGTAGGTGGACGTTATTCTGTACTTACAGCTGTAGGTTTATTGCCAATTGCAGTGAGCGGTGTTTCCATCGATAGTATGATGGAAGGTGCTCAGGCAGCTGAAAAAGATTTGTCTACTTCTTCTCTTGAAGAAAATCCTGCATACCAATACGCCGTTGTTCGTAATGTGCTATACAATAAAGGCAAAACAATTGAAATGCTGATCAACTATGAGCCACAGCTACAATATTTTGCTGAATGGTGGAAGCAATTATTTGGTGAAAGCGAAGGAAAAGACCAAAAAGGCATTTATCCTTCGTCTGCTAACTTCTCAACTGACCTACATTCCCTTGGACAGTATGTACAGGATGGAAGAAGAGACTTATTTGAAACCGTCCTACATGTAAATAAATCACAGAAGGAAGTCATCGTAGAAGAGGAAGCAAATGACTCAGATGGCCTGAACTACCTTGCTGGTAAATCACTTCATGAAATTAACGATAAGGCGTTCCAAGGAACACTTCTTGCCCACACAGATGGGGATGTTCCAAACCTAATTGTAGAAGTTCCAGAGCTTGATGCTTATACATTTGGTTACCTTGTTTATTTCTTCGAAAAAGCATGTGCTATTAGTGGCTACTTACTTGGTGTGAATCCTTTTGATCAACCAGGAGTAGAAGCATATAAGAAAAACATGTTTGCTTTACTTGGTAAACCGGGCTTTGAAAAAGAAAAAGAAGAACTGGAAAACCGCTTAAAATAATAGCTACAAACTAAAAACCCTCGTAGTAGGGTTTTTAGTTTGCCGTTATATCGAGGAGCTTCCACCCTTCCATTGTTTTAGCCAGTGTGAATTTCATCAATACCTCATTCGTTCCCATACCCTTTATGAAGAATACGATCGCTTCTTTTTCGTTTACCTTTTCTACCACATCCTCTGTTTCATTGGCTAAATCGTTCCAAAAATGGGATTCTGACTGACGGACCATCTCCTGTCTTAGACTACCTGTCCCATTCTCTATAATGGAGCTATCATATAAAGTTATGGCATCATCTATCTCGCCATGTTCGATACTGTATAAGTATAGAGATACAACTTGAAAAGGAGATAATTCGTTAAGAAAAGCAGTATCATTTGATTCGTTAAGAAGATTCAAATGTTGATATGTCTGTCTATCCAGTGGCCAACGATTCGCACTCGTAATATCATCTGCCTGTACACCAGAAAACTGATCATCAAACATAATAAACAATTCATTTCTTGGCCTGTAATGGGGAATATACCAATCATTGGATCTATACTCCTTTACCGCTTCATTAATGATACTCCAATAAATGGAATCTTGATGGTCTGCTAAGAAGCCTTCCAACTCAGTCTTAGTTGTCTCATTGTCACGCCTAGTCGTTAAATAAATATTAAGCAGGTCATTCGCATGGATACTTAAACGTTGTCTCGCCCAGGATGATAGCTTATCCTCCTTATATGTATCATAGATCGTTTCAAGCTCGAGTAAAAAAGCAGCAATTTCTTCCATTGGTAGCTCAACCAATTCTTCATATGCTCTAGTGTCTATCATCTCATTTTCTGTTAAAAACCGAAGGAGTGCTTCATCTCCCGCAATTTCTTCCCTAAATTCAATATTGTCAAGGAGCCATTTTGGGTCTTGGTCGACACCGTACTCCACAATTTTAAAACCGTGTTCTTGTAGAGCCGTTTCTTGTAATGCATTCTCTATTTCTTCATACATATAAGAATTAAAAGATTGTCTAAAGTCGACTCTACTCTCTTGCAAATCCTCATATACTTCCAGGTCGAACCTTTCATTATTATTGTAAGCCTCAACTAACATCTTTGGTGTCATCAATAGTTTTTTTATTTCTCCTTTTGCATTTTTTAATTCATCTGCATTAGCATTTTTTTCAGTTGCTTCTACGACTTTTCTCGCTGCGTCTACCTGCGGGAAATGCTCGACATTTTCTACCCCTAATGAGTCACGAAAAGCTAATTTTTCCTGCGAAAAGAATTCTTTAATAGATAGTTCCTTTTCTGTCGCCTCTTTCTGCTTGTTTACATATAGCGTAATGAGTGTACCTACAATTATTATAATGACAATAAGAAACCCAATAATATAGCGTCGTTTTTTTAGTTTGCTATGTTTACTGGTACTGGTCTTTTGGTTGCCTTCTCCCCAATTTTGCCCCATTCATTTTCCCCTCCTGGATAAAACTACTAAGAAATTTATTTAAAAAATATAAATAAATGTTTTAAACATGAAAATGCTGGGTAATACTATTAGTGTAAGACTTTCTCGTATTCCCCCTGTAAGCAAGGCGTTCTGAACGCTTTGCTTTTTTTTGTGTTTTTTCAATTCGGAGTACATGCAGTCCTATTAAAAAGTTTGCTATACTTAGTATAATGTAAATTAGCGAGGAGGAGAACAATATTGGGAAAATTTGATATATTACATGATAGAAAAAACACAAGATCAGTGAAATGGGATATGCTTCAACCTGTTTTTCAAACAGAAGATGTGCTGCCAATGTGGGTAGCTGACATGGATTTTATGGCACCCGAAGAAGTTAATAATGCTATCATTGACCGGGCTAAGCACGGGATATATGGCTACACAATCGTAGACCAAGCGGTAAAAGGAACAATAGAATCATGGTTAAAAGAGCGCCACGATTGGCAAATTGACCAAGGATGGCTGTCTTTCAGTCCAGGTGTTGTAACAAGTCTACATATGGCTATACAAGCCTTCACGGAAGTAAACGACAAAGTGTTAATACAAACACCTGTATACACACCTTTTTATAAAGTAGTAGAAAGCCATGACAGACAGGTTGTTAAAAACTCACTTCTTTACGAGGATAATACCTATCATATCGATTTTGCCGATTTTGAAGAGAAACTACAAGATGGAGTCAAAGCATTTATCCTTTGCTCACCACATAATCCGGTAGGACGTGTATGGTCAAGAGAAGAATTAACTAGGATGGCGGAATTGTGCGTAAAACATAATGTACTTATTATTTCAGATGAAATACATTGCGACCTTGTCTTCGATGGCAACAAACATATTCCTATCGCTTCCTTATCTGATGACATTGCACAACAGACCATCACGTGCATGGCTCCATCTAAAACCTTTAACCTAGCGGGGCTACAGGCTTCCTATGTTGTAACATCTGATAAAAAGAAACGTCAACTACTAGAAGAGCATTTTAATAAACAAGGTGCACATATGTTAAATGTGATGGGTAACACTGCATTAGAAGCGGCCTATTCACATGGTGGTCCATGGCTTGATGAATTATTAGACGTACTTTCTGATAATAAAACCTATGTAAAAGAAATGTTTGCAGAACATGCAAGCGACCTAAAGGTTATCGACTCTCAAGGAACTTATTTACTATGGATTGACTGTAGCAGCCTAGAGATGGATACAAAAGAGTTAAAGAAATTTATGATCGAAAAGGCCAAAGTAGGTTTAAATACGGGGATAGATTACGGTGAAGAAGGCGAACAATTTATGCGGATGAATATTGGTTGTCCGAAAGCAACTGTTGAAGAAGGTGTACAACGGATCATAGAAGCCGTCCAATCCCTTTCAAAATAAAGGAACGTTTGTCTAGCTCCTACAACAGACATAAATATAGCCGAGCAGATTCGAGAATGTATCGATTTCCTGCTCGGCTATTTCTCATTTTGAATTTTCATTATTCCTCTTGGTCTTCATTAAATTCGGTCGGATCTGTAGGGGATTCCTCTGAATCTTCCTCATCAGGATTTGTCTTTAATTCTCCACAAACAATTCTTTGTCCCCCATTACCACCTGGTTGCGTTAAACCATCATCTGGCCCTTGCTGTATAACAATAGAGGTGCCATCTTCTTTTAATAGAGAATTTTTCCCCTCCATTAAGGTAGCTTCAGGTAGCATTAACTCAGCGTCCACCAGCCCTCCATCATCTGCCTCGATATTTGGCAAGTCTCCAAGGTGAGAACCCTCAGGATGCATTAACCCATGTTCATTTCCTTCTGGATTATAGTGGTTTCCAGCAGTAGTAAAATCAGGGGCTTCGCACTTCGGATACTCATGAACATGAATACCGTGAAATCCAGGTTCTAGCCCTTCTAGCTTGACCTTAAGTTGAACACCATCTGCTTGTTCGCTTAATGCTACAGTCCCTATCATATCACCAGACACATTATACATATCAACGGTTCTCAATTTTTCAGCATTGGATTGGCAACCGGTGAGAAAAAGTAAAACAATAAAAAAAACGAAGCGCATACGAAATACTCCTTTTTGGTCATTTACTTTAGTATTCGCCACTTCGCTTAATTTAATGAATGTGTTAATTTTCCTCGTTTTGTTGTTGCTCGTTCAATGATTGTTCATAGGTTTCATTGAAAACCTGCTCTTCTTTCTTTGAACGCTTGTAAAAAAGATACATTACGACACTAGCTGCAATCATAAAAATGATCAGTGTAATAATAGCTGGTATATATTCTGTTTTATCTTCTGGAAAATATAAAAATGGCATCATTTAACTTCACGCCTTTCTATATTACATTATAGCAAATAATAACATATTACCATATGGCAAGTAGTAATGTTCGCTAAACTGTTATATTTTTGGCAAAATAAGAGCAGGAGGAGGTTTTATTAATGACAGATAAACAAATTGGTGACAAAGTAAAAGCACATTATAAATCTGGTACATATTTAGGTAAAATCGTAGAAGACCGTGGAGATAAATATCTTATTGAAGTATTGGCTGTTATGAAGCATCCTATGCAAGGGGATTTACATAATCCGAACCAGACAGAGGGCGTCTTTTTTCATGAACGGAAAGCTCTAGCCTTCCACGAAAAGATGAATGTCAAAAAACCAGCGGTACATCCTTTTGATGAAGAGATTCCAGATTATACTACTTCACTCCAAGAAGCGGTTCAGAAATACAAGGATACACTATTAAACGGGGATACACCCTATCATAAGGAAGCACTTCTAGCACTAGAACGGCTTGAAATGGCTTATTTTAAATAGCTACCAACTAAAGCAATATGCAAAAAAGCTGTACCTTCATTGTTAGGAAGGTACAGCTTTTTTATGAACTAAGCTTATTCACCAAGATGCTCTGTAATAACTTCTTCTACACCTTTAAGTGCTTCTTCTTCGTCACTTCCGGTTGCTGTAACTTTAATTTCAGCACCCTTTGGAATTCCAAGTGACATTACACCCATGATGGATTTTAGGTTAACGTTCTTACCATTGTAAGAAACTTCTACCTCTGACTCAAATTGGCCAGCTTTATTTACTAAAAGTGTAGCCGGGCGTGCGTGTACTCCTGTATCCGCAGTAATTGTAAAAGTTTGTTCTTTCATTCTGTATCATCCTTCCAACCATAATATTCATAGTATGTACTATTTACTTACTAGTACAACGTTCATTATAAGTGAATAACTGAACTAAATATATTATATACAAAAATAGAACTTTTTGAAACAAAAAAGCCTCCATTTTTTAATTCATTTGTTTTTACATGGCGGTTATGATAACGTTTATTTAAAATAATATGCTAAATATATTGGAGGGTTACAAATGAGTGTACATATAGGTGCTAAACAAGGAGAAATTGCTGACAAAATCTTACTTCCTGGAGACCCGCTACGCGCTAAGTTTATTGCGGAGAACTTCCTGGAAAACGTTTCGCAATACAATGAAGTCCGTGGTATGTATGGTTTCACAGGTACATATAAAGGTGAGAGGATCTCTGTACAAGGAACGGGTATGGGAGTTCCTTCCATTTCCATTTATGTAAATGAATTAATTCAAAGCTATGATGTTAAAAAGCTAATCCGCGTCGGAACATGTGGAGCAATACAAGAAGATGTAAAAGTACGTGATGTGATTCTTGCTCAAGGTTCGACAACTGATTCACAAATGAACCGTATGGTATTTCAAGGTATCGACTATGCTCCCTTAGCTGATTTTGAGCTCCTTAAAAATGCCTATGATGCAGGGCAAGAAAAAGGATTAAAGCTCCGCGTTGGTAATGTATTTACAAGTGATACGTTCTATCGTGATAATGCAAAAGAAGTTAATGAATTGCTTGCTGCATATAAAGTTTTAGCAGTAGAAATGGAAACAACTGCTCTTTACACATTGGCTGCTAAATATGGCCGTCAAGCTCTTTCTGTTCTAACCGTTTCTGACCATATTATTACAGGAGAAGAAACATCCGCAGAAGAACGCCAAACAACCTTTAATGAAATGATGGAAATTGCTCTAGAAGCAGCCATTAAGTAATAACTAAGAAAGAGCCGAAAGCGAATCGTGTGCTAATCCAAGTCGATTTGCTTTCGGCTTTTTTCTTTTGGAAAAGTGAAATCCATAACTAATCTAATTTCATTAATTCTATTGTTAACCTTAAAAAAATATGGTTGACAAACATGTCCATTTCTAATTATGATGTTATAAAGTGAAACTTCATTTAGGGGATGCCTTCCCCCCACCAAATGTTAGTTGAACGAATCGGACCTGGACTGGCAGTTGTTCTCCTATGTAGAATGCTTGGATCACCCTTGTTTTCTTAGTGGGGGGCATACCTCCAGTTTAGGCAGGGTATAGGAGGAATGGATATGCGCACTAGACCAATTGATCTCACTTTTGGTGCAGTATTTGTTTGTTTAATGGCAATAGGTGCCAACATTACAGTTTGGTTTCCTTTTCTTGCAATACCAATCGGCGGGGCGACAGTTCCGTTGTCCCTACAAACCTTTTTCGCCATCATAGCTGGCATGATGCTTGGAAAGAAGCGTGGAAGTATTGCAATGATTACATATATACTTGTTGGCACTGCAGGGGTCCCGATCTTTTCCGGTTTATCTGCTGGGCCTATGCAGCTGATCAGCCCAACTGGTGGCTTTATCTTTTCTTTTGTCTTTATCGCTTTTTTCGTTGGATGGATAGCAGAAAAACAGAAGAAACCAAGTCTACCTTTATATTCTTTAGCATCCTTGGTCGGTGTAGTATTTAATTATGGAATTGGTGTTACTTTCATGTTTGTAGCGATGAACACATGGCTAGAAATCCCGATAACCTATGAATTGGCATGGATAAGCATGATACCCTTTTTAATTAAGGACATAGCCCTCTCTTGTCTTGCTGCCCTATTTATTCTTCAGTTAGGGAAGCGGGTACCCTCGGAGTGGATGCATGTGAAAGCTTCTTAAGAGCCTAGAAAAAAACACTTAAGTATAGCCCCTTCATAAACGGGAGTTTCATGCGTTTCCTGATGAAGTATGATAAACTAAGAGCAAGATAAAATACTACATCTGGAAGGAATGTTACGCATTTATGGAGTTATTCTTAAATTTCCCTTTATGGGCTGCACTTGCTGCAATTGTATTTGCTCAAGTGGTAAAAATACCAATCAAACTCATCGTTACAAAGGAGTTTAACCCTGGCCTTGCATTCAGCACAGGAGGCATGCCAAGTAGTCACTCTGCAGCAGTTGCTGCCTTAACTACGGGTGTAGGTATTACGGAAGGTGTAACATCCACAGTATTTGCAGTAGCTTGTGTTTTCAGTATTATAATTATGTTCGATGCCTCCGGTGTACGCAGACAAGCCGGGGAACAAGCAGTTGTTTTAAATCAGCTAATTAAAGACTTTCAGTTGTTTGTCGATGGAGCAAAGGATTGGAGTAAAAAAGAAGAAGTTGAAAAGCGTGAGGAACTTAAAGAATTGCTCGGCCATCAGCCGATTGAAGTTTTCTTTGGCGGATTATCAGGAGTCCTTATTGCTTTTGTATTATATACATTTTATTAAAAAAAAGAAGGGTAGCATGCCATATTGTGGTATGCTTCCCTTTTACAATTAACTCTCTGTAATCTGTTGTCTGAATACCTGTAACGACTCTGTTGCATTTAACTGTTCAAGCTCTTTTTCTGTAAGTTTTCCATCGCCTAATTCAATTAAATGTACATCAAGCTCTTTCTTCCCCCATTGCGCATATACATCTTCAACCGTGTGAAAATATAAGTCAATCTTATTGCCAGTTATCGCACTACCCTTGTCTGCTACGACCCCATAACCGTAGTCTGGGATGAAAAGGATGGTTCCGATAGGATAAACATTTAGATCTGCCGCAATAGTAGAATATAAATCTCGTTTTACTTGCACACCGGAAAACGTTATACCATATTCAGGATGTCCCGGGGATTTACCCGTTGATTCCACTCCCGCTGTATATCCTGTTGCTATAACTTGGGATGTAGGATATTGATCAATATTTGCCGCCTCTTCAAGTGTTTTAGGACCCTCAATTTCGTCACTTGAGATATAAGTCTTTTTCTGCTCTAAATAGTTCAATTGCTTCTTTTGTAACGATGATTGCCTGAATTTTGACTGATTCACTGTTTTGTCAATGAGGACTGGTTCATAATCCACCCAATCGCGAACATCAGCAAATGATATGTTAGAAATAGATGTGATGGTGACCAGAAAAGCTGCCATAAACAACGATAACATAACTACTCTTCGAAACATTTTTTTGATTTTCATGATTAACACCTCTCTGGATGTCATCATTTCCAATCTATCAATATTTTATTCAAAGAAAGATAAATTCTCTATAATATTCTGTCTTTTCACAAACGCTACATTCGCAATTAAAACATTTGATAACCGCTTTTTCTTAGCATTTTAATAACAATTCCAGATACGATTGCACCTACAAAACCTGCTAATAAAATGATTATATCAATAGAGTTAATGGCCATAAGTTTAGAAAATGCCTCGGTAAATGCTTGTCCAGGATTCCTAAAATATTCTAATGTAGACATATCATCCACAATCATGATGACTACTACTGGGTATAATATGGCCATCAGCCACGTTTTCCTTAAAAGCATATTTAAAATAAAGGCAATGCCAAAAAAGATAACAAAATATAAAACGATCGAAACAACTAGTTGAATCAAAGCTGCGTCTCCCCTTCCACTTACCTACAGTAAAAATTTCATACAAATTCCATTTTATACGAAAGCTAACGAAAAGTACACGCTATCCTTTCAACCTAACTGCTAAACTTTAACATTTCAGAAGTATATATTGTATTAAGACAAAAAATGCAAAGGGTAAAATACCACTTTGCACCAAAGAATTAATAAAAGATATTAAATTTCCCTTTCTTCATTAAAAGACTAGGCCCACCTAGCTTTAGAAGATAGCGGTTATCGCTCATTTTTTTCATAAAAGTAGCTTTCCAGCCAAATAATTTATATTTATTAAATAGAACTGCAATACCATCATTATGTCCTAACGAAGCGATAGTACCTAATAGCTTTGGAGTGAATTCTTCCAGTTCTCCTCCGTTTATGAAGGCTTTTACATTATGAGCAACGGTCGCTGATTCTTGTATTGCAATTTGCGCAGTAGGTGGGAATGGTCGTCCTGTTTCAGGATCCATTATTAACGCACAATCACCTATAACAAAAACATTATCATAATCCGGTGTACGCATATCCTTACGAACTTCTACTTTCCCACGATTTGTAGTAAAACCTGACTTTTCTACTATAGAATTTGCTTTAACCCCTGCAGCCCAGATAGTTGTCATAGTAGGTATTTCCACTAGTCTTCCGTCTTTCTCATATACCACTTTATCTGACGTACATTCTTTTAACATGGCACCAGTTACAAACTCTACTCCACGTGATTCTAATGAATTCATAGCGTATTCTACGAGCTGTGGATCAAACCCTGGCAGTACGGCTGGTGAACCTTCTATATTAATAATACGCACTAAATGCTTATCAATATCGTATTCTTCACAAAGCTCAGGTATACGGTTTGCTATCTCACCAAGGAATTCAATTCCGGTAAATCCGCCGCCTCCAACCACAATGTTAATTCTTGCCTGATTATTTGGCTCTTCATTATGATAACGGGCGAAATTATATTCTAAATGCTCCCTAATTAGACGAGCACTGTTAATATCACCAATTGTAAATGCATTTTCCTCAAGACCTGGAATACCAAATGTAGCCGCTTCGAATCCTAATCCAATTACCAACACATCATAAGTCATCTCACTGTTTTGCATTTTAACCTTTTTTACGTCTGGTTTGATGGAAACCACTTTATCTTGAACAAAACGTACACGGTTTAGGTTCACAATATCCTTTATTGATATTCGAGTACGATCCTGATGTAAAGTACCCGCCGCATTTTCATGAAGCCACGTTGTTTGGTAATGGTAATCATTCATGTTAACCAATGTGATGTCTGCCTCGTTCATACCCATACTCTTCTGTAATTTGACCGCCGTCATGATACCTCCATAGCCTGCACCCAAAATAACAATATGTGGATTATTCATGATTATCACTTCCATTTATAATTTTCTATTTTGTTAATTGTTATATAGAAATCAATACATATTTTTCCTAGTTTGTGACAAGTTTCACTTAATCACCCAATAAAAATAATGCGTTATTCAAGCACTATCACCGCATACTATTACTATTAAGATTTAAAAATCTAGCAATCATAGAAATATAATAGTTTTGTTACACAATTGTAATATATAGCACTAAATAATAGTATACCGTTCGAATCAATTTTTCAAGCTTTTCTTTTACTTTCCTAATTATCAATTTATTAACCCATTATGAATTTAAGATATAATAGGATTTTCGCTGTTCAAAGTCATTCCAAAGCCTTTTCTCCTTAATTATGATACGATAGGGCTATTGGGTAAAGAATTAACATGTAATGGAGGTATATGAGCATGACAGATAAGGTTTATGATGTCACAATTATTGGTGCAGGCCCTGTAGGGTTGTTCACAGCTTTCTATGGCGGAATGCGTCAAGCAAGTGTAAAAATTATTGAGAGTTTACCACATACCGGGGGACAGCTAACTGCATTGTACCCGGAAAAATATATATACGATGTTGCCGGATATCCAAAGGTTCGTGCACAGGAATTAATTGATAATTTGGAAGAACAGGCAAACATTTTTGATCCTACCATTGTACTTGAACAATCTATTGAGAAAATAGAGAGACTAGAGGATCAATCATTTAAGCTAGTCTCAAATACAGAGGAAGTTCACTATACGAAGACAATTATTATTACAGGTGGAAATGGCGCCTTCCAACCACGTCGTTTAGAGGTAGATAATTGCGAACAGTTTGAAGGAGTTAACCTCCACTACCATGTAAAGGATATGAATCAATACAAAGGTCAAAATGTCGTTCTGCTTGGTGGCGGTGATTCTGCAGTCGATTGGGCACTTATGCTAGAGCCTATTGCAGAAAAAGTAACCCTTGTTCATCGAAGAGATAAATTCAGAGCCCATGAACATAGTGTAGAAAAGCTAATGGCATCCAATGTAGAAATTATGACACCGTTTGTTCCAACAGAAATTGAAGCAAGTGATCAAATTGATAAAGTGCGTTTTGAGGAAGTTAAAGGGGACAGGCAGGTAGAGCTTGATGTTGATGCTGTACTATGTAATTATGGCTTTGTATCATCCTTGGGACCAATTAAAGACTGGGGTCTTGATATTGAGAAAAATAGCATTGTCGTAAACTCTAAAATGGAAACGAACATTCCTGGGATATATGCAGCAGGAGATATTTGCACGTATGACGGGAAGGTAAAATTGATTGCAACAGGATTTGGTGAAGGTCCAACGGCAATTAATAATGCGAAGCAGTATATTGATCCTAAAGCAAGAATCCAGCCGAAGCATTCTACAAGCATGTTTTAAATAAAGTAAATAAAGGACCACATCCTCTTGATTTTACATCGGGTGTGGTTCTTTTAATTTGAATATAATCCATTCAACACTTCTTAGTTCCTTAAAAAAAAAGACCAAATCATTGCGATTTGGTCTTCTCATATATACATTTTTCATCTCATAACTAAAACATTATGAATTCTTAGCAATCTCCAGGTGTACCCACTTTATCTTCTGTTCTAAAAGAAGAGCCACATCCACAAGAAACAATGGCATTTGGATTATCAATACTGAATCCGCCGCCCATCATGTTTTGTTTGTAATCAATTTTAGTTCCTTCAATAATCGGAATGTCCTGATTGAAAAATACAACCGGCACGCCATTTATTTCATCTACTGTATCGAGTTCTTCATTTATTTCATTCTCAAAGCCCAATGAGTAGGACAGACCACTGCAACCGCCACCTTTAATACCAAAGCGTAGGCGTGCCTCTGGGGACTCTTCCTTCTTCATCTCATGGATTTGCTTTGCCGCATTGTCGGTAATTGTTATAACCATCCCTTTTACCTCCTTAAGTCATGATCATTACCTTCAAGTATACAAAGGAAATTATAACAATTCAACTAATTGGTTTAAATCACATAGTGAAAAACACCTGTTACAACCGTCTTTGCTTCACCGCTCATCCAGACTTGTCCAGACTTGTCCCAGTTAATCACAAGGTCTCCCCCTTGCAAATGTACCGTAATATCTTCTCCTCGAGCAACACGACTGTTTAACGTTGCAGCTACCACCGCTGCACAGGCCCCTGTCCCACAAGCCTGCGTGACACCAGATCCGCGTTCCCACACTTGGAAATAAAGTTCATTTTCGGAAACGACCTGAATAAATTCAACGTTCACACCTTCAGGAAAGCGCTGATCCTTTTCAATAATCGGTCCTATTTCGTATAGTGGTGCTTCATTTATATCTTCTACGAAAAAAACAGCATGTGGATTTCCCATCGATACGGCGGTTAATTCAAATAATTGATCGTCAACTAGAAAATCCTCCCCAACTACACGTTCCACTTTATCTCCAAGCATAGGAATAGCAGATCGTTGTAGTGCAGGCTCTCCCATGTTTATCGTGACTTGATGAACACGTCCTTCTTCAGGAAAAACTTCGGCTTCCACAATGTTTGCCTTTGTTTCAATTTGAAAAATAGGTTTTGTAACAATCCCGTTTTCAAATGCGTATTTCGCTGTACAACGAAGTCCGTTTCCACAGCTTTTACCTTCAGAACCATCTTTATTAAAGATGCGCATTCCAACATCTGCCTTGGTACTCGGATGAATTAATATCATACCATCAGAGCCAATCCCTTTATTCACATCTGCCATTGCTTTGGCAACTGCTGGCATGCTTGCTTCATCCATTTGATAATTAAATAAATCTATGTAAATATAGTTATTTCCTAAGCCATGCATTTTTGTAAAAGGTATATCCAATCTAATCACTCATTTCTAGTTAGTCTGGAGCAGAATTCCGTGCTGGTCAAGCTCCTGATATATTGTTTTAAGTTTGGGGATGCCCTCGGCCACAATCTTTTCATCAACCATTACAATCGGGTAAAATAAATCCTCTTCCATAATTCGTTCGACAAATTGCTGGTGTTTTTCCTGTGCCGGTGGGTTGTTTATATCGATATATTCATATTCAACATTATCTACTATATATTTTCTGCCTATCGCTGCTTGCAGCCATTCATATGTATCCTTTGAGCCAGGAGCGCCTACACAGCTTGCACATATTTGATTAGCACCATATACAGTGATAGTGACTTTATCCTTCACCTTAAAAAACCCCCTTTTTTCGGTTACTTATATTTTACAAAAAGTTTGGATAAAGATAAAATATAAGTATCCGATCAAGTAAAAATATAATTTCAGATAGATTTTTACAGGAATTCGTTTTATACTATTTATAAGGAAAGGAGAAGATGCATGATGCAAGAACAGGTACAGGAAGTTTTAAATAAACTGCGCCCTTTTCTACTGCGTGACGGTGGAGATGTGGAGTTAGTTGATGTAGATGACAATGGCATTGTACTTCTTCGTCTTATGGGTGCATGCGGCAATTGTCCAAGTTCGACCATAACATTAAAGGCAGGAATTGAGCGCGCCCTAATGGCTGAGGTCCCAGGCGTTACAGAAATTGAACAAGTATTCTAATGCAAACATATATCGAAAAGGCAGACAAAGTGTCTGCCTTTTTTGCTTCTAAAATGGTTGTCCCTAAATGCAGCTTTAAAGCAAGAAGCTAATAATCTACTAATGGGGTACTTCCGTGATCGGACCTGTACCCTGAAGTACACCCGTTATATTCTCCAAGCATAGCTGTAGCATTTTCGTTCTTGTTTCCATGCTAGCTGATCCGATATGCGGCAGACAAATGACATTCGATTTATTAAGTAAAGGATGATTTGCACGAATTGGTTCTTCAGCAAAAACATCTAGACCTGCAGCAGCAATCTGCTCAGATTCTAAAGCTTCTAATAAAGCTTTTTCGTTTACTACACTCCCCCGAGAAATATTAATAAATACTGCGGAATCTTTCATTTTACGAAACGCTTCGTTAGTAAACATCCCGTTTGTTTCTGGTGTAGCAGGTACTACCGAAATGACAAAATCCGCCTTTTCCAACAATGTATGAAACTCAACATAGGTGGCACCAACCCGATCTTCTGCCTCAACTTTGCGGGAACGGTTATGGTATAAAATTTCCATACCAAAACCTTTTGCCCTTCTTGCAATAGCTTCTCCAATTCTCCCCATTCCCACAATTCCGATTGTTTTATTGTAAACATCCGTTCCAGCAAGTAAATAAGGCGACCAATTCTTCCATTTGTCTTCCTTAATGTACTGATTTGCTTCCACAATCCTTCTTGCTGTAGCTAGTAGTAGAGAAAAGCCTAAATCGGCTGTTGACTCTGTTAAAACACCAGGTGTATTGGTCACAATTACCCCCGCTTCTGATGCAGCTTCAAGATCAATGTTGTCATAGCCCACTGCTAGGTTAGCAACAACCTGAAGCGACCTGCCAACTGAAAACACCTCTTTGTCCACCCTCTCACTTAACATGCAAAGGATGCTATGTGCATCCACAACCTCTTTTAAAAGGATGTCCCTAGGTACCGGTTCCTCTTCGTATTGCCACATTGAAATGCTGAAATACTCCCGAAAAGGCTCCACAATCTCTTCTGGTACCTTTCTTGTAATATAAAGCTTTGGTTTTATCATCGCCCCATCCCCCCATACACTATTATTATAGCCAGTGTAACACAGGGATTTGTAACGAGGTAGCATCAAGGCCAATCAACTGATAAAGGCCCCGCATCTTCTTTTCATATTCCTCCTGCATCTCTATTAAAGAGGCAAAAGCTGTGTAAGAGTCCTCAAATGTCCGAGACCCCATTACTGAATCAAAATGGTCAAAAAAGTGAACAGGATAAAGTAGCCTAGCGTATAATAATCGCCAACTGAAAATAGAAAGTGGCCTTTCAGATTGATAGTCATGTAAAAACTGGACTATCTCATCTGGTGGTGCATTGCTTAACAGTAAGCTTCTTGTATATTCTGCTAAGTCGCGTACCGGATGATCAAATACAAAATCATCTAACCAAATAACTGACTTTTGAAGATTATTTGTGTAACGTTGGAAGGAGATGGTTCCCTGGTCTACTGTATCAAACCTGTTTTCCCGCTCACTCTCCTGTAAATACTGTATAGCATTCTCGCTTAGTCCAATAATGTATGGTAATGTATCCATCACCATTCGAAAGTAATCATCTGGTTTTTCATTTGCAGCGAGCGAAACATTTTTTTCATACGATTCTAATTTATCAATCCAAAGCTTTTTCCATTGGCCATAACTAGATATCTGGTGTGGCTCGAAGCTATAAAGGGTACCAATAGTATGAAAGGCTGCGAGTGAACGACCACTGCTTTCTCTGGTCGTATTGTTAAGCTGCTCTACCATGACAACCATATAAGTAGTATTTTCATATGCGGTGAACCAATCGCCATTAATATTGGCTACTGGAATGGCTGTGTGAAAATACCGATTTTCCAATAAGTAGTATGCTAGAGCAGCCTGCTCCAAATGAATAACTTCCCTGTTATCAGAAGGAATGGTAAAATATACATATTCGTCTTGTTTGTAACCATCTCTCCCAGCCAGTACTACTTTTTCACTTGCTTGGATATTATAATGTGTGGCGAGCATGGTTTCCATTGACAATATGATCACACCCTTTTTGTCTTAAAGAATTAGTTTACTCCCTAAAGAATGAAGGGAATTAGAGGATAAATAACCTCCTCTTTAGCAAGATTAGTACTATTGTATGTATGAAAAGGTGAATTCTTAACCAATTTATTAGGAAAAGGTGATGTACATGGATGCAAATACGAATCAAAGTGAACTAGAACTGAAAGCAAGACAATGGTTAACCCAGCGTGGCGTAACTTTAGATGATATCGCTGAACTGGTCTATTATTTACAATCTAAATACCATGAGAATCTTAGTATGGATGATTGCCGACATAACGTAGACAGAGTGTTGACAAAAAGGGAAGTACAAAACGCTATACTTACAGGTATCCAATTAGATGTACTTGCAGAAAAAAAACAGCTTGAACAACCACTACAAAAAACCATCGAAACAGATGAGAGCTTATATGGGGTGGATGAAATTATTGCCCTTTCGATAGTAAATGTTTATGGCTCTATTGGTTTTACCAACTACGGTTATATTGATAAACAAAAACCAGGCATATTAAAAAAGCTGAATGATAAATCAACTGGAGAATGCCATACTTTTCTTGATGATATCGTTGGAGCCATCGCTGCAGCTGCTTCAAGCAGATTGGCGCATGGAACTGCTGACGACGATTTATTAGATTAGTCATCATCAGCTGACAGTCTTTCAATCCTAAAAACAGGAGGCCCTTATTAGGGCGCTCCTGTTTTTTTATATTCTTTCAATCCATTCCTTTAGGCTGTGTACAAAATAAGTCGGCATTGTAGCAAAGGTGCTCATTTCCTCGAATGGGGTGACGCCCGTAAAGACCATCAATGTATCAAGTTCAGCTTTAATGCCTGCTTTAATATCAGTCTGGTAATTATCCCCAACCATAATTGTTTCTTCTTTACTTGTCCCTAAAATTTCTAACGCCTGCTCCATAATGATTTTCTCTGGCTTTCCAATAAATGTAGGGGCAACACCAGTGCTTACTGCGACCACAGATGTAAGAGAACCATTACCCGGGAGCAAACCTCTCTCTGTTGGAATTGCTATATCGCCATTAGTTGATATGAAGGTCGCACCATTTCGGACAGCTAGACAGGCTTTTGCAAATTTTTCATAGTTCACTTCGCGATCCATACCTACTACAACAAAATCACATTGCTCATTTTCGGAAATGGTAAGTCCCTCTGCTTCTATCGCTGCTTTGACCCCTTCTTCCCCGATAACATAGCAGGATGCATCCTCTTTCAATTCTTTAATATACCTGGCTGTAGCAAGGCTTGTGGTGACGACATGCTCAGGTTTAGCATAAATTCCAAACTGGTTAAGTTTCGCTGCAACATCTGCCTGGGTTTTCGAAGAATTATTCGTTACAAATAAATAAGGAATTTCCTTTTTCCGTAAAGCCTCAATAAACCCAGAAGCCTCTGCAATAGGCTCCTTACCTAAATACATTGTTCCATCGAGGTCAATTAAATAACCATTGTATTTCTTCACTGTCAACTTCCTTTCTACCTTAAACCTCTATTACATTCTTTTAACTATTCATTTGAAAATGCATTTGCTACCCCAAGCTCGTTATCGAGGTATGCTCTTATATGTGAATGAAACATGCTTAATTGAGGTAAATATTGAGAGAACGTGTGATGTACCTCTTGATGGTTAACATGGAGATACTCCACTACAAGCTCTTTTCTAAGACTAATCACTCGTTTATATGCTTCTCCATCTTCTTGAGGTATAACTTTTTCATCAAGTAATATATCAATAATATCCTCATAACTTCCAGGGTCTCGCATAATAAACCCGTCAATCATCATATTTCCCACATCTAATATTGCTTCAATTGTAACATGTCCCATTCTTTCTAAAGCTAGCTTTTGCTGTAATGAATCGCACTTCACTACCTTCATCTCTGTTAGCATCTCATCTAAATAATAAAGTCGCTGTTCAATCTTACTTCTATCTACAAAATACATACTGTTGACTCCTTTAATTTTATTCATCTTTGGGGTAAATACTGGATTTGGTATAGTAATATTTTAGCATATTACACATGATATCGAGATATAAACATGTTATAGTTGAAGAAATATCAAAATAATGGAAAAGAGGACTCTTATGGGACATAAATTCGAGATTCTAAAAGACGAAACAAAAACAAAAGAGTTGAGGTATATTAGTTTTATGGGTAACTATCAGCGCTATGATTTTGCACTTATGCAATATGAAGAAGATCCTAATAAGACGGTTGTTATCCACTTACAGAAAAATCGTTTTATTGTCGTTGGAAAAGAGGATTTGAATAATGATAATCGTGACGTGGAACACATCCTTCATGAAACAGCTATGGAAGCGGATGAAGTTCGTGCATTTTTAAAAGAGATATTGTAAAAATTAACAGGTAACGTTGCCTAAGGAGAAAAACAAAATGGAAAGTATGGATTCTGTCTTAAAAGAGAAGTTACTAAAATTGGACGCCACCGCCTTGGCAGAATGGGTTAAAAAAAATAATGTCACAAGCAGTGAAATCGTCTCTCTCTATATAGAGCAACAAAAAAAGGTCAATCCCTTCATTAATGCAGTTGTTGAGGATCGCTATTCACTGGCAATAGAGGAAGCGAAGTCTCTTGATGAAAAAAGACACACTTATAAACAACTGCCACCTTTATATGGTGTACCTATTACAGTAAAAGAATCTTTACACGTCTCTGGTATGAAGACAACGGGTGGGTTAGAGCATCGGCAAGATTTAATTGCCAGAGAAGACGCCCCTGTCATAACGAGGCTAAAGAATGCGGGTGCAGTCATTTTAGGAAAAACGAATACACCAGCACTTTGCTTTAATCAGGAAACAGATAACCGACTTTATGGTAGAACAAACAATCCATGGGACCTTACACGAACAGCTGGAGGCTCTAGCGGTGGCGAGGGAGCAATTCTCGGTGCTGGAGGATCGCCTGTTGGGATTGGATCTGATATAGGTGGTTCCATCAGGTTTCCTGCTCATTTTAATGGCGTACTTGGTTTTAAACCTGGAATGCGCATGGGATCTTCGGCTGGTCATTATCCTTCTGCAACTACTCCGTTACAGGAAAGGATGCTAACAATTGGGCCAATGGGAAGATCCGTTCGTGACATGGAATTATTAAATAATGTGCTATTTCCACATTCAACAGCGAATCGTTATTTGCAGTTTTTTAAAATAGAAGTGCTTCCTGGCACCATCAATTACCCACTAACTGAATCAACCGTTACAATGATGGATAGTATTGAGAAATTCCTAACGGAGTCTTTTTCTACTAATCGATTTATTCCACCATACTTTGAAGAAAGCTCGCAACTATGGCTAGAAATGTTGGCGAGTGAAGGCAGCGAGCTTATTGAGAAGTCTGCATTCCATAACGACCGATCTAATTTTCTAAAGGCGTTTCTAAGGGAAAAGCTAACGAATCGTTCTTCAGTTGACCCTTATCTGTCCATGGGAATTCTTGGTTCGAAACTTTTTAAACCATCAAAAAGCAGAGTAAAAGAAATTAAAAATATTTTGGCACAAGGCGACATAATTCTGGAAGAGTACTTGCAAAACCGATTGATCCTCTTCCCTGTTTATCATACTGGTGCCCTAAAGCATGGTAAAGTCTATAAAGAAATATTTTCACTCCGCAAAACATTCCTTAACTTCATGCCCTATGTAGCTTATGCAAACGTTTGGGGGTTACCATCCTTAACGATCCCCATCGGAAAGGATGAGCTAGGCATGCCAATCAGCATTCAGGTCATTTCAGCAAATGGAAACGAGGACGCTATCTTTCGATTAGGAAAAATTCTCGAAAAAAAATTTAGAGGATATGTACCAGCACAGTTCACTGATCAGCGGCAAGAATTGGAATGAGTGAAAGAACACTCTCCTTCATAAATTAAGACGGAGGAGAGTGAGAAAATGTCACGTGAACCGAAAGGCAAGTATAGTGATTTTACGAATGCGAGAGATAGGCAAAAACAGCTTATTCCCGAAGAGTTTCCTGATGGCCCTTTTGGATCACCCATCAATGAATCCGAACCTGTTTCAGGTAAATCCTCCCCTTGGGAGGAAGGCCAGTACAGGGAAAGTGCATTTGTCTTTCCGGATAAGTCCATGCATAAAGACGTCCCACGTAAAGCGCCTTTTTCACATCCAATCCAAGAAAAGGAGTAGCACTTATGCTACTCCTTTTTTCGTACTTGTTATTCACTCTTTTTCCCCTTTGAACCTTTTACCTTCTGGATTACAAAATAAGCGCAACCGAAATTACAGTACTCATAGAGATAATCATCAAGCGCACTGATTTTGGCATCGACTGATGCTTTGTGATTCTGATCACTGTAAAACCCTTTTAACCGCAATTGTTCATATCCCCAGTCACCAACGATATAGTCATATTTCGAAAGGATATCAGAATGCCGCTCATTCAGTGCTTTTTCATCAAAACCCTCTTTAACATTTTCAATCAATTCATACTGCTTCCCATTTATTTCAATCATCGCTTTCCCTCCACATATTGTAATAATTTTATCACATTCACCCATATAGAAACCAGAATTAATTTCATGCATGAATTTCGTAGAGAATTGCAAACTAAAAAAGAAACAAAACAGAAAAGGAGAAATCACATGAAAATAAAACATTTTGCAATCGGTGTTTGTACATTGCTAAGCCTAACAGCATGTGGGACTAATGACAATGCTATGGATGAGCGCGATGATGTTGTTAACCAGCTTGATCCTTCGGTAGATCAACAGTCAGCTGAAGACGAAGAACTAAATGACAGACTTGGCTATGTACATTACACAAAGGACCAAGTTGACAACAATGATGAAATGCAACAAGAGGCAACTATTGATCGTACACAGGTAGCAAATACGATAACGCGCCTTGCTTTAAGTGGTGAGGGGTTGGAGCAAGTTGCAACACTTGTTACAGATGAAGAGGTACTAATCGCTTATGAGAAGACTGAGGATGTAGATGAGAAGGAAGCTGCGACTATTGCTCGAAAAACTGCTCAATCCGTTATTCCACAGTATTACGAAATTTATGTCTCCGATAACGAGAGCCTAATCCAAGATATTCAAAGCTTGCATAACTCACGTACTACAAACGATGACTACGATAACACTATTGACCAAATCATTAAAGAAATGGAAAAATCTCCTCAAGGTAATGAAGATAACCAAATGAATAATTCAAATTAGCATAATAAAGTGAAACTTCAATCAGTGGGGTTTTCAATATCCCCCACTGATTGTTAGTTGAACGAATCGGGGTGTTAGCGTCCGTTTACTCCCACCAGTGGGAGTCTTACGGACGGTTGCACCGGGATAAAGTGATACTTCATTTGGTGGAGGGATCCCTACCACCCTCACCAAATGACAAGTGAACGAATTGGGACAGGGTAAAATGGAAGGGTCTTCTGCAAGTAGCAGGAGGATCCTTCTTTTTAAATGAATAGAAAAGCCGCTCTAAACGAAAAATAACGTTATCCTAAAATTCAAAGGGTGAACAATATGTACTTTCGATACCTTCTTACAGGTTTTTTTCTTCTATTCCTTATAATGCTTATCGGAACTCCCGTTCACGCGGAGTCGGATGAAGACATATATAAAGAGCGGATGGCCTTATTTAAGAAAACGGAAGCAATTTCCCAAATACCATGGTATTATTTTGCTGCGATGGATAATTATGAACGCAACATTCAGAAAGAAGATAAAGGGAAGGTAATTTCAATTGAAGTACCGGCTGAGTTATGGTTTGGTTTAGGTAACAGTTCCCTAATTAAAGAGGAAAGTATAATAACTTTTTTTGGTGGAAAAGGAAAAGACGGAAACGGTGACAAACTTGCCGATCCTGCAAACCCAGAAGATACCCTTCATACCATTGCAAGCTATATAGCTGAATATGGGCAAACAAAGGACGATATTAAAATCGCGTTATGGAATTATTATAAACGAGATTTATCTGTGCAAACAATAATGAATACAGCCAAAGTTTTTAAAACATACCAAGATATTAATTTGACCGATAGAGACTTTCCAGTTTCCACCGACTACAATTACAGTTATCGAAGTACCTGGGGAGATAGACGTGGTTTCGGCGGCTTACGCATTCATGAAGGAACAGATATTTTTGCCGGGTACGGGACTCCAATCAAATCCACCACCTATGGTGTAATTGAATTAATGGGTTGGAATTTATATGGTGGATGGCGTATAGGTATTCGTGATATTTACAATATTTATCACTATTATGGTCATATGGCTGGGTATCAGGATGATATACAGGTAGGACAGGTTGTAAAGCCTGGTGATGTACTAGGTAGCGTAGGGTCCACAGGATATGGCCCACCAGGTACGTCGGGTAAGTTCCCACCACATTTACATTATGGAATGTACAAGGACAATGGCTATAGTGAATGGTCCTTTGACCCTTATCCTTTCTTAAGAAAATGGGAACGAATGTCCAAATAATCTTCGTTTAAAGTGAAACTTCAATCAGTGGGGATTTTCATTCTTTCCCCACTGATTGTTAGTTGAACGAATCGGGGTGTTAGCGTCCGTTTACTTCCACTAAAAACTAACTGTTTCTATTCATGTTTTGAAGTGGCAGTATTACGGACGGTTGCTCCGGGATAAAATGAAAAGAGAGCCATATGAATATGGCTCTCTTCTTGTTTATTTTGATTTTTTTACTGCATAGGTAATACTTGCTGCTAATCCACCCCATATAACAACCATACCAAGGATCATAACAAAGATAGCACTTGCACTCATATTATTTAGCCTCCCTAGCATTTTCTTCTTTTTCAGTACGAGTATTGCCCTTCCATTTCGTAAGGGAAAGGATAATCCCAATTACTAGTGCCCCTGCGGCAACTGACCAGCCAGCATAAATGATAAAGGCATCACTATAGTTACCATAGTTTCCGGAGTCTGTTTCAAATTGTCTCAACAAGTTTTGGGTAAGTAATTGATACATTTGGAAACCAAGTACGATTGGTGTAATAACTGTAAGACAAATTGTCCACCATGAACCTAGTCGGATATCGGAAATTTCGTTTGCATGGTCTTTCAGATCTTTTACTTGTCTCAAAATCCATGCGACCAAAATCACTTCTACGAGACCAAGTAAGGCAACACCGAATTGGTTAATGAAGTAATCCGCCGAATCTAGGAAGTTTAAGCCGCCCTGCGTAGAGAAAATAAGTGAAATGACCGCAGCTAAGCCCCCACCAAAGAATACAGCTTTTGCTCTAGAAATCTTAAACTTATCAACGAGTCCAGCAACATACGTCTCTGTAATAGACATTAAAGAAGTCAAGCCGGCCAGTACAAGTGACGCGAAAAACAGGAAACCAAAAAGGCCGTTTAACCCAGGGAATTCATTAATAATTGCCGGGAATACAATGAATGCTAAACCTACTCCGCTCTCTACTACATCACCGACAGCGACACCCGATTGAGCAGCCATAAATCCTAATACAGCGAAAACGCCAATCCCTGCAAGAAGCTCAAAGCTTGAGTTACCAAAGCCCACGATAAACGCGTTGTTTGTTAAGTCTGATTTACGTGGTAAGTAACTGGAATACGTAATCATGATCGCAAAGGCAATGGAAAGACTAAAGAAAATTTGCCCATATGCAGCAACCCAAACATCTGCATCAAGAATTGTACTGAAGTCTGGGGAAAAGAATGCCTCTAGACCTTCTAAAGCTCCTGGAAGGGTGACTGCGCGAATAACAATAATAAGGAAAATAATGACCAATGCAGGAATAAAAATCCTGTTCGCAATTTCAATACCCTTCTTAACACCTTTGAATAAAATTCCCAATACTAGGACCCATACAATGATAAGCGGGATCAGTACTCCTGGTACAATTCCCCCTATTTCTCCTGGATCAGCAAGCTGTAAATAATCATTGAATAAGAAGCTTTGCGTATCTGCTCCCCAATTTTGGTTAAAAGCAAAGACAGAATACGACATAGCCCATGCTACGATAACGGAATAATAAGTAGAAATGACAAATGCTACAATTACTGCCCACCAGCCAATAAACTCCGACTTTTTATTCATTCGTTTGAATGTTAGCGGTGCCGAACCACGATGCTTGTGCCCCATTGTAAATTCCATAATCAAGATCGGTATTCCTGCAGTGAGTAGTGCAAATAAATATGGTATAAAAAATGCTCCACCACCGTTTTCATAGGCAATAGCTGGAAAACGCCAGATGTTCCCAAGACCGATAGCAGAACCGACAGCTGCTAGAATAAAGCCAGCCCGTGTTCCCCAGTTAGAACGTGATTCCATAATAAGACCTCCCCTTTTTTATTCCTTTCTTAAATTAATTGTATGTCCTGCATAAGAAAGGAATGTTTAAAATGTTTGTTTTTTTCAGATATTTATGTTTGTATTATAAAGGTACAAACTACCTATGTCAAAGGAATTTTTATCCTACTTCTGGTTTGTTTCATAAATACATTGCTTTTTCCCCATAAAGTGAAACTTCAATCAGTGGGGTTTTTCGCTCTTCCCCCACTGATTGTTAGTTGAACGAATCGGGGTGTTAGCGTCCGTTTACTCCTACTTAAACATCACGGTTTCACCTCATGTTTTGAAGTGGGAGTCTTACGGACGGTTGCTCCGGGATAAAATGGAAGAAGAACGACCCTTCGAAACATTTTAGAATCGAAAGGTCGTTCAGCTTTATCATACAGATATTAGTCGTTAGGCAAGCTCACTTGCGAATTTCCTTTACTCTTTTTGAGTGGATGTCTTGGATAGGAAATTTAAGAAAATACTAATTAAGATAATGATCAAGAGCGTGATCAACAGGGGTAGCCATACTTGATTCATTAGCCCAACAAGTAAATATCCAACACTAGTAGCAATGGCTACAATGATAGCATATGGTAGCTGTGTTAGAACATGGTCAATATGGTTGCTTCCCGCCCCTGTGGACGAAAGAATGGTTGTATCAGATATTGGTGTACAATGGTCACCGAAGACTGAACCGGCAAGTACTGCAGCTAGTGATGGTAACAACATCGTTGTATCTGTTACTACCGCAACTTCCGCTGCAATTGGTAGCATGATGCCAAAGGTTCCCCATGAAGTCCCTGTAGCCAATGCCATAAATCCTGAGATCAAGAAGAATAATAGCGGTAGCATCGACGAACTTATAGAGGCATCGTTTACTAATTCAGCTAAGTACTGACCAGTTCCCAATGTTCCAATTATGGAACCGATCATCCAAGCTAAAACAAGAATATAGATAGCTGGAAGCATTGTTTTCAAACCTTCCAAGGTTACTTTCCCTAAACTTGCTTTTGGTTTAGTTTGCTGAAGATGGAACAAAAGAGCAGTCAGCACAGCAGCAACGCCACCAACAAATAAAGATAAATTAACATTTGTATTAGAGAAGATGGTTAGAATGGTCACATTGGAACCAGAAGCATCTGCCCCTGTATAGATCATTGCTAAAACGGTTGCGAGAATTAATACAACGATAGGAACTAACAGATGATAAATTTTCCCGTTATTATGTGCTGTAATTTTGTTTCCTAGATCCCCTGGTACATTTTTTTGTTCAGGGTCAACTAGCTCCCCTGTTTCCATGGCACGTTTTTCATGTGTGCGCATCGGTCCAATATCCAGCTTGAAATACGCAACAATGAACACGAGCAATACAGCACCCAAAGCGTACAGATTTAATGGAATCATCTGTATAAAAGCCTCTAATGGGCGAATATCTGTAATTTCATTCGCGGCTAGCAATCCACCAATTATTCCAATGATGTACGCACCCCAGCTTGATATCGGCGAAATAACGGTTATAGGGGCAGAAGTGGAATCAATTAAATAAGCAAGCTTCGCCCTAGAAACCTTGTGCCTGTCTGTAAGTGGCCGTGCTATCTGTCCTACTGCAAGACTGTTAAAATAATCATCAATAAAAATAATTAGTCCAAGTACACCTGTCATGGCTTGTGATCCAGTACGGGTTTTCACCCGGTGAATCATCCACTGTCCAAAAGCTTTACTTCCTCCAGATGCTTGTAGAAAAGCAGTCATTATACCAAGCAATAAGAGAAAACCTAGTAAGAGTAGATTCCCATAATTTAGTGCGCCATCTGAGATAAATATATTACTAAAACTTGAGCCAATTTCTTTTAAGGAATCGAGTATTGAAAACTGATGAATAAATAAAGCTCCAACTATAATTCCTACTCCTAGTGATACGTAAATGTTTCGTGTTAGCAATACAAGAATAAGCATAAGTATTGCAGGTATAAGTGAAAATATCGTCCCTTCCATGTTGTTACCTCCGTATTTTTTTTGGTTGGTAGTAAGGGGGAATGTATGGATAACGTGTTGTCATATTACCGACAGTAAAATATTACCAATCAATAAAAAGACACAAAAAAGCAATGACAGAAAATAACCTATCATTGCTTCACAATATACGTTATCCTCCATTTCGATCAATAGTGCTCCATGCACCCCAATGCATGACAGTACATCTCTTCTTCAAAGATATACCAGCTATAAATAAGTTTGACACTTACTATGCTTCGGCAACCAATCCTTTCATCAGCCATCACCGTTGTCATCCTCCAGCTAATTACTTATATTGCCTGCTCCTCTACCTCACCGATCTGATAAGATTTACTTATTAAATTTTCCTTATCTAATATTACCAGTGTCTTAGTCGTTATTCAAGTCATTTCGTGGAATGGATATATTTGGTCCGTCTCCGCTGCTTTCTCCACCACCACGGTTATAAAACTCTGGAACGTCACCCATAATAACCCGTGAATCAACATATACTCTTGTACTTATTGTGGTCGTCTCTGTTGTAAAAGGGACAACTATTTGGACATTAACCGTAACAGGTATAAAAATTTGGATTAGGGCACCATTTAATCCGATCTCCCTCGTTTCATACGTTACATCTGATTGAATACTGCCGACAATTTCAAAATGTACAGGTATTTTTGGGCCGAGGTTAGATAGAATGGTAACACCAGTTGCCTGGCCAATCGGGATTTCGACTACGGTTGGATCCTGATTCGCTAACTCCCCTGGTGTATCTCCATACTCAATCGGATCAAGCTCTGGGTCATCTGTATCCAGTGTTTCCCCTTTGTTCATTCCATATAAAAAATACTCTGCCTTGTTTGTTGCTATACGAAGCGCCCGATTTACTGCAGTAGAATTCCAGCCCATTATCGCGACATTCCCATTATTATCCATTTGGACATCCATTAAATCGTCAAAGCTGATATTTTCAGTAGATTTTACTGCTGCATTAATCGTTCTCGTTGCGAACTCTTCGGTTTTTGGGATTGCAATTCTCATTAGAACAGGCGTAATTCCTTTGTCAACGATTAAAATACTAAAAATCACCATTATAGCAAAGAAAATAGTTGTAAAAAGGAAAATTGTTTTTGCTGGAGGTGTTGCTCTACTTTTACCAAAGCGTTTTCTAAATTTCACGTAAAAAACCCCCTTGTTACAAACGTATGCTTGTATCAAGGGAGCTAGAATCGTAATTTTATTCGACCAAAACTTCTTTTATTGTTACATTAACTGTATGTTCTAAATCAACTTCATAAGGCTCATCAACTGTCGTTTCATTTTCTTCTAGAATACGTACAACCGGGCGATCACAGAGATTGCTATTTTGTCTAATGACAACACCAATGCGACCATCACTTAATTCAATTGTCAATCCATTCGGATAAGCAACAACACTTCGCTTGAATGCTTCGATCATTTCTTTGTCGAATAAATTTACAGCTCCAGCATAGAGAATTTCAAGTCCCTCGTGCGGCAACATGGCATCTCGATAAACCCGTGAGCTCGTAACCGCGTCAAATACATCAGCAATCCCTATTACCTTTGCATAGGGGTGAATCTCACTTTCTTGTATGCCTCGTGGATACCCAGACCCATCAAGCCGTTCATGATGTTGAAAAGCACAATGTGAGATAACCGTAGGTATATACGGATGTTTACGCAGGTAGTCAAAACCTACCTGGGTATGGCCTTTAATAATTTCAAATTCTTCGTCCGTAAGCTTATCAGGTTTTTGAAGTATATTAGGGTCAATGAACATTTTCCCTATATCATGGAGCATTGCTCCTACGCCAATTTCGGCAAGCTGCTTCTTTGAAAAATTTAATTCAACACCTATAGCAAGTGAATAAATCGTCACATTTAAAGAATGTTGAAAAACATAGTTATCGGAGACAAAAATATCCGCCAATAAAGATAAAGACTTTTCATTTTGTTGAATCTCGCCAAGAATTTTTTCTACTACATTTTTTAGGCCTGTTGACCTTTCTTCAATAATATAAGAACGTTTACTTAATCCCACTTCCTGTAGCTCAGTAAACGTATCTTTAATCATATTCGTTGCTTCGATACGAAGTTTGTCAGGAATAGTTTGATCCACTTTTATATCTGACGTGGTACCATCCTCAATGTATATGTATGTAATGCCATTATTTAAAAGCCGTCTTAATAGCTTTTCTGTAAGCTTCATGCCCTTTTTTATTAAGACTGCGCCATTTTCATTGTAAATGGTTTGGGCAAGTATCGTACCTGCATGTATTTTCTTTGTGCTGGCAATTCTCATATTTTTCTCCTAACCCCTATCAACAAAGGAAATGACAATAATGTAAGCTCTAACAATTTTCGGCCTTATTCGACATAAGTCCCACTAAAATAGTACCAAAAACAAGACTAAAATGCTACGAATTTTAGAAAAATATATCCTCTTACGACCTGAGCTTCAAGGATTGAAAAATGCCTTCCTATAGAGGAAGACATTAAATCAAGATATTTTTAAGAGGGCTTCTTTACCGATCATGCCTTCTTCCCATCCGTAGGACCTCGAAGCATCTGTTATTTTTTCAAGTGGTGCATGTAGTAAGTCGTCAATGGTACGTACGCCAACTGCTCTTCCAGCAATTACGTTACGATCTTTTAGTTTTTCATTTAATACATTCACATCAAGTGCAGCACACATAATATAACCGACCTCATTAGAAATCATGAGTAAATTTGTTTTGGGAAGTTCAACACGGATTGCCGTAAAGTGCATGCCTTCCACTTCAAGAGGATTAATTGTAATCATTTATGCAAAGCCTCCTTCATTTGGTCCCTACATTTGTATGCACAATAAAGAGGCTTTGACACAATCCATAAACAAAACCCACCCATGAGCCTCTCGCTATGAGGCTATATATCTCCACTTCAGAGCTATCACTTCACTCCTTAAGACTTCAAGAATCTATTTTTTAATGTGACTGCAAGATGATCACGTATAAACTCTGGAAGAAAATAATCCTTAACCTCAGATTTGGCAACCTCAGGAAGTAAGCGGCCAAACGTAAAAGTATCCGCTGTGGCTACTCTATAGGTGACATCACTGTCCAATGCCTCCCCTCCAGGAAAATATACTTCCTTAACAAACTCTTCACCATTCTCATGGAATGCTGTGTGAACATGTAAACCGGAAAAGACCATTCTACCTAGTACTTCCCCTCTAAAGCCAAATCCTTTCAATTTAAGCTCGGTAAAGTCCTTTTTGAAGCATGCTCTCACCACTTCTAATAACTCTTTACCTGTCATCTCCACAACACAGGCGTTTATAGGGTGTGGACATACTCGATGGATGTCTCCATAACTAATATCCCCAGCAGGTAGCTGATCTAGAAGCAGACCGGAATTTAACATTGCAATATTCGCCTTTGTCCAATCTTTTACTGTATTTGTTAATTCTTGCATAATCGTAGTATGCTTGAACCATTGAACATTAATGGGCTCCTGTAAATGGACAACTGTTTCTCCAAGAATCCGTGCGGCCTCTTCTTCAAGCAGGCGTAGTTTTTGTTCTGTTTGTAAATCCTTGGCTTGATTCGTAATATCTGTTGCATATGCTTCTTTAGAAACTAATTGTCCTGCTTCGTGATCCCAGGTTATGATAACTTCCCCTATAAAATTGCAATGCTTTCCAGCTGCAGTAATAACGGTATTATTAATTTTCTCACCTGTTCGCAAAAGATGATGTGTATGACCGCCAATGATGACATCAATTTCCTCGAATCTGCGTGCAATCTCTTGATCCTCACTTAAACCTAAATGGGATAGCAATACAATAACATCTGCTGAGTCTTTTAGCTCTTTGATACTAGTTGCTAGCATGTCAAAATGGGATGAAACATGCCAATCTAATAATTCATAGAAATCATTAAACGGTGCAGTTAATCCAATAAATCCGACGTTAACACCATTTACCGACTGAACCATAGTAGTAGATTTAAGCCATTCTGGATTTTGTCCTTTCGTACTGTGTAAATTGGCACAGACCACATCAAATTTCGCTTCGTCATATAGGTGGTGTAGTTCATCATGTGAGAGTGTGATTCCCTCGTTGTTTCCCATTGTGATTATGTCATACCCTGCTTCATTTAACAGCTCGACATTCGCTTTTCCCATAAAAGCCTCTGAGACTGGGTGCACACGATCTATGTGATCACCGATGTCTACAACCCAAGTAGTATTTCCTTCCGTCATAGTGCTTGTTTTTGCTTCTTTTAAATAAGAAACAACTCTTGGCCATTGTTGAAAATTACTATGTAAATCATTCGTATAATATAAATGAATTCGTTCCCGCATTAATCATTCTCCTTACATAAGCCCTTGATAGATCATTCGAATACCAATCATAATGAGCACAATACGTAAAATTCCTTCCAGCATTTTGCCTGTCAGCAGCTGGTTCACTTTAGCTCCGAGCTTACCTCCAATCCAAGCACCTGGTATGAAGTAAAAAGCATACTCCCAGACCATATGTCCTAGGGTAATATGAGAACTCGTTCCGATAACACTTACAAAGAAAATCATGAACATAGATGTCGCAATTGCAATATGTGCAGGCATGCCGAATAGCAAAATCATTACAGGGACCATAATAGCACCACCGCCAATACCGAATAAACCGGATAATATACCAACGGTTAGCGACACAAAAAACGCGGTCCAGAATGGGACATGATAAATAAATATTTCTCCTTGTGATTCAAAGTGCCTTGCTGGTTTTCCTTGCAATGGTTTTTTCTGTTTGGAATTCTTATTTAGGAAAAAAAGCATTGAAACCACGATAATGATAAAACCAAAATATAGTTGGAAGCTCTCCGTATTTATATATTGATTTAGCCACGACCCTATCATTCCTCCGGGAACACTACCTAATAAAAACAATAGCCCTGTTCGATAATCCACCCTGCCGTTTTTTAAGTAAGCGATGGTAGAGGAAAGTGCTGTAAAAACCATTACGATTAAAGAAATACCGACAACTGACTGTGGTGTCACCCATGCAAAAGAACTGGAGACTTGGGCTGCGAACAATAAGCTTGGTATAAGCACTACGCCTCCCCCTAAGCCCATTAACGCACCAATAAATGCCGATAAAAGCCCGATAAAGATACAAATTAAAAAAACCATATTATTATTCACTTCTATCTCTATTATTATCTTTTTATACTAGCATGAATGAAAGGAATTTCCCAATAAGGAATCCTGTCGTATGGATGGTGATTATTACATGGGGTAAATGAGGTTTTAAAATTATCTAGGAGCGGCAGCATCAGTATATTAATCGGAAAAAAGCTCTCCTATATAATAGAAGAGCTTTAAATAAATTTACTGGAAGAAAATGTTACCAACTACTGATCAATTTAATCTTTTAAGGAAATCTGGATAGCAATTTAGTACTTTATGGTCCGCCAATAAGTTTGGAAATCAACTTAAACCTTTCTCTATATCAATTCGACGCCCTTCCTTATTTGACTTTGATGCTGCTTCATTTATTAGTGTTAGATTCATTATATCTTCTTTCGTGATGGTTGGTGTTTCACCTGACTTTATCTGACGAATCCACTGGACCATTGGCATTGGCGGAGCCGTTAATGCTTCTGACATCTCTGTTTGTTTATTATTATTCACATGAATACTATTGACAGTAATTTGGTCATCGCTAATACGTAACGTCCCTTCTGTTCCATATACCTCTAATTGAAATGGACTTCCATGTGATACAAAACTTGTTTCGATAACCCCAAGTGCACCTGAATCATAATCTATTAAAAGTGCAGCATTATCATCTACATTAAAACCCTCCGACGTTTGTAGACGTGCATATACACCTTTAACCTTTCCAGCTAAACGGTTCGTTAAGTAAATTGGATGGGCACCAAGATCAATCATCGCCCCGCCACCAGCCTGTTCCAAGTTAAAGAAACGTTCGGGTAACCAACCATATTCCTGGCCCTCAGGTGCCACAGCTCCGTTATGGGCAAAACGACAACGCACCATCGTAACTTTTCCAACCCAACCATCTTTGATAGACTTTTCAGCATATAAAAAATTGTTGTCAGTTAATCTCGGCAAGGAAACCATCAATTCTACACCGGCATTATGAACTGCCTGATAAATCTCTTCACAGTCTTTCACTGTAAACGCTAACACCTTTTCCGTAAAAATATGCTTTTTGTGCTTAGCTGCAGCAATAATAATCTCTTTATGTTTATTTGTTGGTGTATTCACAATAACTGCATCAATATTAGAATTAGATAATACCTTGTTTAAATCTTGCTCAAATGGAACACCCAGCTCTTCAGCCCATTTTTCACCACGATCACTTTCTTCATCCCATACTAGCTGAATCGATATATCCTCATTTTCCTGAATATCTCTAGCATAATCGTCGGCATGTACATGCCATCTGCTTAATAATGCTACTTTAATCATTTATAACAACTCCCTTGTTTAGTTAGTTAAAGTAAACAGCCTTCCCTGTTTTCGCTGATTCATAGATTGCTTCTAGAATTTGTGTCACCACAAAGGCCTCTTCCGGTTTTACAATTGGGTCTGTATCGTCAATAATACTATTAATCCATAAGTAGGCTTCAAGATCTGCATCACTTTCGGATTTCCCCTCGTAAAATGCTACACCACCGGCACCCAATTCAATGTTGTTTGTGTACAATTTGCTATGTTTTTCTCCATTAATACGCAAACCATCTTTCATGTCCGCCCCACCTTCAGTTCCGCAAAGCGAACACTTTGCTTCATCTACATCTAGTGTATTCAAAGCCCAACTTGATTCCAGGGTAATGGTTGCTCCATTTTCCATTGTAATAAAACCGAAAGCAGAATCTTCTACATTGAATTTTTCTGGTTCCCAAGGTCCCCAAGCATTCGCAGAATTCTCCTTTTTACCTAATTTATAATAAACATTTCCCATTACAGATTTAGGCTTATAATTATTCATCATCCATAAGGTTAGATCTAGTGCGTGTGTGCCAATATCAATTAACGGGCCTCCACCCTGTTTTTCTTTATCTAAAAACACACCCCAAGTTGGTACTGCACGTCGACGGATTGCATGTGCTTTAGCGAAATAAACTTCACCCAAATCACCTTGACTGGATAATTTATGTAAATATTGACTATCAGGTCTAAAGCGATTATTATAACCAATAGTTAACTTCCTGCCTGTGCGTTTTGCGGCTTCAACCATTTTTTGGGCTTCAGCTGAAGTTTTTGCCATCGGCTTTTCACACATAACATGCTTCCCGGCTTCTAGAGCCGCAATTGAGATCTCCGCATGAGAGTTATTTGGTGTTAATACATGTATAACATCAATGGATGTATCTTCCAACAGATCGAGGTATTTTGCATAAACTTTTGCATCTGCTATTCCGTATTGCGCTGCCAATTTTTCCGCTTTTTCTACCACTATGTCACAAAACGCCACTATTCGTACTTGTTCTAGTTTGCTTAAGCTAGGAAGGTGCTTTCCCTGTGCAATCCCGCCACACCCGATAATCCCTATCTTTAATTGGTTCTTCATATTAGTTTCTCCCCCATTTTCTATCGCATTATTCTAATTTACAACATCTTTCATTTAATAGCTCAGTTATAAATAAAATGGTTTAGAATGATACAATAATTGAATTTATTTGTCTGCTCCTAATACACATTCAGATACTCCTTCAAATGTCATTTCTATCGGTTGGATCTCCTCTTCTTTATTAAAGTAAAGTCGATCAATGCATACTTCTCTATGGTTAGCATTCGTTTCTGACAAGGGCCTTCTATGATATATAATGTACCATTCATCCTTACCAGGTATTTGTATCACCCCATGGTGGCCTGCTCCGGTTGCAACTTTTGGATCTTTCTCTAGAATCTTTCCAACCCGATTAAATGGTCCAAGAGGAGACTCTGAAATTCCATATGCAACTGAATAATCAGGACCGCCCCATCCTCCTTCCGACCACATAAAATAATATTTATTTTTCCTCTTTATCATACAAGGCCCCTCGACGAAAAAGTTTGGGGTAATATCTTTGTATACTGATCCATCATCAAAAGTACCAAGACTAATCATATCTGTGTTTAATTTAACAACATTACATTGCCCCCATCCCCCGTAATATAAATATGCATTATTATCATTATCTATAAAAACATGTGGGTCAATGGGCTGTGCTCCGTGGTGTATTTTGTCAATTAAGGGTTTGCCAAGTGCATCCTTAAATGGCCCATGCGGTTGGTCAGAAACCGCTATACCAATTCCCCCTAATTCATTATTACTTTGAATATCATTAGCAGCAAAAAAATAGTAATACTTTCCATTTCTTTCTATAGGCGACGGTGCCCACATTGCTTTATCCGCCCATGATATATCCTTAATATCTAATATTCTTTCTGCCTTTTCCCATTCAACTAAATTGTCAGAGTAAAAAGCATCAAAGAATGTTTGCTCTTTGTATGGCGCTGAGTACGTAGGATAGATCCAAAAGCGATTGTTAAAAATTCGTGCCTCAGGGTCAGCGTACCACCCAGGAATAACCGGATTTCCCGATGTTGGTTTATTATTAGTCATTTGTTTGTTCCCTCCATTAATTGGGGTTTTTTTACCCTATTTATATTCACTTTGAAAAAGTGGTAATAGTGATATTACTGGTTTATCTATAATTTTTTTCATCACATTGGTTGTAGACTCGAAGTCTTGTAATTGCTTTTGCTAGCCTTTTATACCTGTGAAACTAATTCCTTTAACAATCTGCTTTTCAAATAGTAAAAAAGCGATTAATAAAGGTATGGAAGCTATAGCATTGGCAGTCATTGGTAGCACGTATGTTTGTGTATAGGCTGAATTGAATACAGGGAGTCCAACTGGTAAAGTGTATAATTCTTCAGACAAAATTGATATAAACGGCCACAGAAAATTATTCCAAGACCCAATAAATGTAAAGATACCTATAGCAGCCAAAGCTGGCTTGGATAAAGGCAAAACAATTTTATAATATATTTTAAAGTGTGAACATCCGTCCATTATCGCACTTTCAACTACCTCTTTTGGTACTCCATCAAAAAAGCTTTTTAATATGATTATCCCAAGTGGTGAAGCAATCATTGGCAGTATAAGTCCGGAATAACTATCTAATAGATTCAAGCTCTTCGCAACCTCATAGAGTGGGATAATTGTTGCTTCACCCGGAATCATTAAACCTAACAAGAAAAAGATGAAAATGAAATATTTAAAGCGAAATTTCATTTGAGAAAGCGCATAAGCAGCCAAGGAAGTGAGTAGTAACGTTAATATCGTGGTAACAACTGCGACAATAAGACTATTTAATAACCAGCGTAAAATAAGGCTATCAAAAAGCAAATTAATGTAGTTACCAAATGTATAGGGAGGTAAAAACCAGCTCAAAGGATCAGTTGTTGCAAAACCATCGGGTTTTATAGAAACAAATAACATCCAGATGATTGGAAAGACAAACAGAATTGCGACTATTAAACCAATTGTTATCTTAACACCCATCTTTGGGGCGCGATTTTTCTGTAAAAAATTAGACTTTTCCTTTTTAAATCTTGGATTCGATTTACCTCTTCTATTTGAAACTAGATTATGCTTATCCATATTAGCCCTCCTCCTGTTTTTGGTTTTTCAATTGGACAATAGAGAGAATTAATAGAATAAAGAAAAGGGCGTAAGACATTGCAGCTGCATACCCAAGGTTATTTTGCGTAAAGCCAACTTCATAAATATACTGGATTAGTGGTCTTGTTGCACCGCCGGGACCTCCATCAGTGATCAATAGAATTTGGGCAAACACTTTATAAGATGCTAGGATTTGAAGCAATATTATAACCCTACCAATAGGAACTAATTGTGGCAGTGTGATATATTTAAACATCTGCCATCCTGTCGCGCCGTCTATTTCACTTGCTTCGTATAATGATTCAGGTATATCTTGTAACCCGGCAAGGAAAAGGATCATATTAAACCCAACTGTCCACCATAGAGTAACCATTACTATAGTTACCCATGAAAGCACTTTATCATCCATCCAGAACGGCTCCATATTAATGCCTATAGATTGGATGAAATTATTTACAAAGCCGTTGTATGGTTGCAACATGAAAATAACTAGAAATGAAATAACCGAAACAGATAGAATACTCGGAATAAAGAATGAACTTCTAAAAATCGTTTTAAACCTCGTGTTCAAGTTTGCTAATAGAGCTAATCCTAGAGAGAGCAGAACCATTGTTGGAGTAGTTAGAATGACAAATAATGTAGTATTCCATAGGGTTCGCCAAAAATGGGGATCTCCAAACATTTTTTGATAATTTTCAAGTCCAACGAACTCTAGTTTCTTAACTAAGTTCCAGTCATATAGACTCATTTCCAAACCCTTGATTACAGGGAAAATAGTGAATATTATATACACGACAAAAAAGGGTAAAATAAAAAGAAACGCTTTCATGTCTTGCATCAGTAACCTTCTTTTCATAAAGATTGTCCCCCTAATTTCTTTACTACGTTTAGTTCGCATTCATATATTACATTGTTCAAGAATGTCTATGTTCATTAGGCTTTATATAATATAAATATCATGTGTTGTTGCTTTTTTTACATCAAGCAATTCACTACTGATGTAGAGGAAATTATCATCAGCAATACAGCATTTTTTTCTTTAGTTTAGTTGTCCACCGACAATATTGATATAGTAATAGCATGGTATATTGACCGGTGGACATTTTACTAGCTTTAGTGGCTAGTCATTTATTAATTCCTTGACTTCCGTTTCTAAATCTGAAAATGCTTTTTCAGCTGTAGCTTCACCTGACCATAACTTATCAAGGTTGCGAGCAACGATATCTTCTAAACCTCGTGCATAAGTTGTGCGATCTATAAAGTTTACATAATCAGCCACTTCAGCATATTCTGTTCTGTTAGGCATGTTTTTAAATTCTTCTGATTCGACAACTGTTGTTTTAGCGGGTATATGACCAGCTTCCGCCCAGTCCACCCCGTTATCTGTAATGAAATCCATAAACTGAACGGCAGCCTTCTGTACTTCTTCATCCGCATTTTGAGAAGTTGGCAACACTAGTGTGTGTGAACTTCCCCATGTTCCATTCTGCTCGAATACATTTGGAATTGGTAGCGGTGAAAAGTCTAGATTCTCACTTTTTTCAAATAAACCAGTATCCCACACTCCTGTACTTACAATAGCAGCGTTTCCGGATTCAAAATCAGATGTAGGGCTAGCCAAATTTAGTGGAATCAATTCATTATCATAAAAACTTTTTACATAATTTGCTGCCTCAATTGCCTTTTCTAAATCTAGAACGTATTCGGGATTATCAGGGTCCTCTGAGACCATACTTTCCCCGCCTAATTGACTGTAGTAGCTCCACCATAACCAGTAAAGCCCTCCCCCCTTGCTCCCAAAAGCAAATGGTATTTTTCCATCTGGTAATTCTTCTTTAAGTTTTGTTAAAAATTCAATGAACCCCTCTGGTGTGTTCTCCATTTTAATTGAGCCATCATCATTTAGTAAGTTCACTTCACGTAATAGTTCATTATTCTGAAACATAATTAATGCGTGAGTATCCATTGGCGTAGCGTAATGATTACCATCAAAAACAGTTGCATCCAGTATGTTTTGGTTGAATTCATCCCAGTCTAGTTCTTCTTCGGCAGCAAATTCATCCAATTCTATTATAAGATCTCCACTTATTAATTCAGACAAAACATGGGTATGAGCTACTGCAATATCAGGACCTTCTCCAGCACTAAGACTTGTAATTAATTTTGTATAATATTCATCATTTTGTTGAAAAATACTGTTAACAAAGACATCTGATTGGCTACCATTAAACTTTTCGACTAATCCATTAAAAAATTCCCCATCTCCTCCACTAAATGGATTCCATAATACAACTTCCGTTGCACCTTCAGGGACTTCACTACTACTCGAGTTTTCAGAGCACGCTCCTAACAAAATAGCAGTAAATATCAATCCTACAAGCAAAATAATTACTTTCTTCATAATAAATTTCCCCCTTATAAAATTGAATCAAAAAAATTAACTTTTAGAAAATTTTTGTTCTCCCTTCGGTATTTGTAATTAACTTACACCTCCCCCTTTCATAGAAACATATAATAAAACCTGAATTTGATTATTATTGTTAACGATGTATATAAGATAATCGATAAATTAATTAATTTAATTTATATAATGGTTAAATTAAATTCAGGTATGCAAAATTTTTTAAGGTGTTTTGTAGATTCTACGCTAATATGAAAGCGGTAACAATTACTTATTAGCTTAATCTACACACATTAATATGTCAATATATTTTTTGTTAATTTTGATTATTTGATATAATGTTATAAACTAACGTTATATGGTTTGCGCTTTTCAAAGGTTTTGCATATATCTCTAGTAACATCCTATGCCTAGAGAGTTTATAAAAGGTTGATTTAAAAAGGAGGTAATATGACTTACTTTACTAGTAAGATTTAAACCATTTTGTATTTAAATGGTATAAATGATATAATTATGCAGCATATATTGTTCTTATCATTTTTTGGTATCGCCTAAATGAGGATTGAGATTTCATTATTGTAAAAGGAATATATAAAGATTTTCAGCATTGATGTGCTAAATTATAAGTAAGAGGTGATTTTGTGTGGGTATGCCATTATATAAAAAAATCTATCAATCACTAAAGGAGGATATACTAAATAATGTCTACAAGGACGGAGATTTAATCCCGTCTGAGAAGGAATTAGCTGAGCTATTTAAAGTAAGTCGAATTACTATCAAGCATTCTCTCGAAATGCTCGCCAACGATCGCTTAATTACTCGTCATAGAGGAAGAGGATCTTTTGTCAGTCGATCAATTGGTGACCAAGCGTCAAGCATTCAAACTTCCGAACCATCACAAAAAAAAGTTCTTATTGCCGTTATTATGCCGCAATTCGATTCTAGCTTTGGAATAGATTTAATTAAAGGCATTGAGCAAGCATGTGACCAAAAAACTTTTCTTCTTATCCACAAAACCCAGGGTTATCCCGAAAATGAAGAGATCGCTATTCAGCAGCTCATACAAATAGGTGTGCAAGGCTTCATTATTGTTCCCTCACGAGCCAAGAATTTTTCCAATGCCTTATTAAAACTAGTTATTGATAAATTTCCATTTGTCCTTGTAGATCGGAAATTAAAAGGAATTGATACATATTCCGTCACCACAAACAACGTCGTTGCAGCTAAAGAGGCAACTGAATTATTATTCAACAAAGGATATCATAATATCGGGTTGTTATTCCCCCCGCCCTTGAACTCTACAGCGATTGAAGAAAGAGTAGAAGGGTTTGTTCAGGCTCATGCAGAGAAAGGAATTTCTATTGACAGAGAACTGTGGATCAATAATATTATAAGTACATTGCCTGGAAAATCTTCTGAAGAAAATATTAATAATGATATTTGTAAAATAAAGGATATAATTAAAAATAGGCCTGACATGAAAGCCCTTTTTGCAGTAGAATACAATATTGCTTTGAATGCTGAGAGAGCAATTTTAGATTTAGGATTAAAAATACCAGAGGATATAGCCATAGTCTGTTTTGATCACCCTAAAACTCATCTAGACAGCATTAGATTTACCTATGTGGAACAACCACAAATCGAGATGGGAAAAAAAGCAGTGTCTACATTACTAAGCCTAATAAAAAGGGAAAATGTTAGCGATAATAATATTTCCCTGGATGCTAAACTAATTATTGGGCCCTCTACTTAAAGTTAAATGGCTATACAGCAAGAGTTAGAAACGACTGCTTACGTACGATGTATACTACTTTTTTTAAACAATATAGCTAGGATACTCACAACCGAGATGCTTAATTTCAGGAAAAATATTATTGGTTATATGAATTTGGGTTATCTCATTAGTCACTCTTCAAAACCATTTTGTCGGAACTATTGATATTACAATAAGGTCACTTTTCAAGTAGGTAAGCAGTTAATAATGTTTTGTTAAGGTATAAATTGACTATAAAGGTTGCTCAAGCACCAAAAAACCCTTGTCACATTGTTGTGACAAGGGTTTTTAATTATCCTATTGAACCTTCCATTTCAAACTTGATCAGACGGTTCATTTCTACTGCGTATTCCATTGGTAGTTCTTTAGTGAATGGCTCGATGAAGCCCATTACGATCATTTCTGTTGCTTCTTCCTCTGTTAAGCCTCTGCTCATAAGATAGAACAGTTGCTCTTCAGAAACTTTAGAAACCTTCGCTTCATGCTCCAATGAAATGTTATCATTGTAAATTTCATTGTAAGGAATGGTATCTGAAGTGGATTCATTATCCATAATTAACGTATCACACTCGATATTGGAGCGGGCACCAGAAGCCTTACGACCAAAGTGTACAATACCACGGTATGACACTTTACCACCATGTTTCGAAATAGATTTCGAAACAATAGATGAAGATGTGTTTGGTGCGAGGTGATGCATTTTCGCCCCAGCATCTTGATGCTGTCCTTTACCAGCAAGCGCGATGGACAATGTCATTCCTCTTGCCCCTTCACCTGTTAAAAGAACTGCTGGATATTTCATTGTCAGCTTAGAACCAATGTTTCCATCAATCCATTCCATTGTAGCATTAGCACCACAAGTGGCACGTTTTGTTACAAGGTTATAAACGTTGTTTGCCCAGTTTTGGATCGTTGTATAACGGCAATAAGCGTCTTTTTTAACAAAGATTTCAACTACCGCACTGTGCAAGGAATTCGTTGTATATACCGGTGCTGTACAACCTTCTACATAATGTACAGACGCACCTTCATCCACGATAATTAGTGTACGCTCGAATTGACCCATGTTTTCAGAGTTAATTCGGAAATACGCTTGTAATGGAGTAGATGTTTGGACACCTTTTGGTACGTATATGAAAGATCCACCAGACCACACAGCCGAGTTCAATGCAGAAAATTTATTATCCGTTGCTGGGATTACTTTTCCGAAATACTCTTTGAAAAGCTCTTCGTTTTCTTTAAGCGCTGTATCTGTATCTTTAAAGACGATACCCATTTCTTCTAAATCTTCCTTAAGGCTGTGGTATACAACCTCTGATTCGTACTGTGCAGATACTCCAGCAAGATACTTTTGCTCCGCTTCAGGGATACCTAATTTATCAAAAGTTTGTTTGATTTCGTCTGGTACTTCATCCCATGTTCTACCTTGCTTTTCAGATGGCTTTACATAGTAGACGATTTCATCGAAATTAAGTTCAGATAAATCTCCACCCCACTGTGGCATTGGCATTTTGTAAAAATGTTCCAATGCTTTTAAGCGGTAGTCAAGCATCCACTGAGGCTCTTCTTTCATGTTAGAAATCTCTTCAACGATTTCACGAGTTAGTCCTTTACCAGAACGAAAAACCGAAACGTCTTTGTCATGAAAGCCATATTTATACTCTTCCATTTCCGGCATTTCTTTAGCCATTTTAAAACCTCCTATAGATGTCTTTTCCTAGTTACCCATGTTCCTAGTTCTCGTCATTGACACCTTTTTCCATTGCTTTCCAAGGTAATGTTGCACACTTTATTCGCGCAGGAAACTTTGCCACTCCCTGCAATGCTTCCATATCACCAAAGTCTAAGCCTTCTGTGTCTATCTCTTCTCCAAGCATCATATCAGAAAAGTGTTTTGAAAGCTTTATTGCATCTGTTATTTCTTTTCCTTTAATTGCCTGTGTCATCATAGAAGCAGAAGCCATACTGATCGAACAGCCTTCCCCATCAAACTTGGCATCTTTTACAATTCCGTTTTCCACTTGCATCTGCAACTGGATGCGATCACCGCAAGTAGGGTTGTTCATATCCACGGTCAGTACATCGCCTTCTAAACTCCCTTTATTACGAGGGCTTTTATAATGATCCATGATGACTTGTCTATATAGTGTATCAAGGTTATTAAAAGACATCACCAAAATACTCCTTTGTTTTAAGAAGACCCTCAACCAAACGGTCAACATCCTCTTCTGTGTTGTATAAATAAAAGCTAGCTCTGGCGGTTGCCGTTACTTCAAGCCATCTCATTAATGGCTGTGCACAATGGTGACCAGCTCTTACGGCAATTCCTTCTGCATCTAGAACCGTCGCTGTATCGTGTGGATGTACATCATCTAAGTTGAAAGTAATCAACCCTGCGCGCTCTTGTGGCCCAAAAATAGTGATGCCGTCCAATGCTTGAAATTTCTCCATTGCATAGCTAACAATTTTTTGTTCATGTTTGGTAATATTATCCATACCAACTTCATTAAGAAAATCGATTGCTGCACCAAGGCCTATTGCACCAGCAATGATTGGAGTTCCTCCTTCAAATTTCCAAGGAAGCTCTTTCCATGTGGAGTCATACAGGTTAACGAAATCAATCATTTCCCCACCAAACTCAAATGGCTCCATATTCTCTAGAAGGGTTTTTCTTCCGTATAATACACCAATACCAGTTGGTGCACACATTTTATGACCAGAGAAGGCATAAAAATCACAGTTAAGATCCTCAACATCGATCTTCATATGTGGTGCACCTTGGGCGCCATCTACAACAATAACAGCATCCTGCTTATGAGCGAGTTCTGCTACTTCATTAATTGGGTTAACAGTACCTAAAACATTTGAAACATGACTGATTGCTACAATTTTAGTATTAGCAGTAATTGTTTTAGCTGCATCCTCTAATGTAATTGTACCATCAGGCTGAAGTGGAATATATTTCAATTCAGCCCCAGTTGCTTTTGCAACCTGCTGCCAAGGGATGATATTACTATGGTGCTCCATTTGTGTAAGCACTATTTCATCACCTGATGAGAGGTTAGCACGCCCATAGCTATGTGCCACCGTATTAATTGCAGTAGTTGTTCCACGTGTGAAAATCACCTGTTTCGTACTATCTGCATTAATAAACTTGCGTACCTTCTCTCTGGCGCCTTCGTAATTCTCAGTTGCACGTGTGCCCAGTGTATGGACACCCCTGTGGACATTTGAATTGTCTTGTCGATAATATGAATCCACGGCCTCTATCACACTTCTCGGTTTCTGAGAGGTTGCCGAAGAGTCCAAGTATACTAATGGGTGTCCATTCACTTCCTGATGTAAAATCGGGAACTCCTGCCTAATGGCATGTAGGTCCATTAGTATACCTTCCTTTCAATAACCTGAGTCAATTGATTCTTAACAGCTTCAATTGGTAATTGATTTACAACAGGTGCTAAGAAGCCATGAATAATAAGGCGTTCTGCTTCTGCCTGTGTAATACCACGGCTCATAAGATAATACAGCTGAAGCGGGTCAACACGACCAACTGATGCAGCATGGCCTGCTGTTACATCATCCTCATCAATTAACAAGATAGGATTCGCATCTCCGCGTGCTTTTTCACTTAACATTAGGACACGAGACTCTTGTTCTGCATTTGATTTGGAAGCACCATGTTCGATTTTACCAATACCGTTAAAGATGGAAGAAGCACTATCCTTCATAACACCATGTTGTAGGATATAGCCTTCTGAGTTTTTACCAAAATGTACGATTTTAGCTGTGAAATTCTGTATTTGTTTTCCACGTCCAACCGTAACAGTCTTCGCGTTAGAAAGGGAGTTATCCCCAACAAGATGTGTAATATTTTCAGAAACTGTGTTTCCTTCGTTCATTTGGCCAAGTGCCCAATCAATCGTTGCATCACGATACGCAACACCTCTACGATTATTATAAACAGTTGTACCTGCAGCAAAGTTGTCTACCGCTCCGAAAGAGATTTTCGCATTGTTTTGTGCAATTACTTCTGTTACAACATTTGCTAACGTTTCTTCTGTTTCATTGTAAGAAACATAGTTTTCTACATATGTTAGTGAACTATTTTCTTCTGCAACAACCAGAACATGATTAAATAATGCTGCTTCAGGATCTTCTTGCCAAAAAATAACCTGGAGTGGAACTTTTACTTCTACGTTCTTGGGAACGTATACGAATATTCCACCATTCATTAATGCAGCATGGAGTGCTGTCAATCGATGTTCATCAACTGATACAGCATCCTTCATGTAATACCTTCTTACAAGATCTTCATGTTCCTTAAGAGCTGTGAAAATATCTGTGAAGATAACTCCTTGCTCCTTTAGTTCGTCACTTAGTGTTGCATAAGCAACAGAGTGATTTCGCTGTATTAAAAGGTTTTCTGGAGTATTCTCTTCATCTAAAAAGCCTTGCAATGCTTCAGGCAATTCTTTCAATGAATCAATTTTTTCCCCTTCTGCTAAATGCTTGAAACGGCTAAAATTCCATTTACCTATTTTGGTTTTATCAGGCTTTGGCAGTTCAAGTGTATCAACTTGTTCCAAAGCTTGAAGACGTAACGAATTCATCCATTCTGGTTCGTTATTATCTTTGGAAAACTGATTAATATATTCTTTATCATATGGCAGCTTTGTTTCAACAGACATAGTATCCCTCCTAACTATTACGCGTTTTGACCAACTGTTTCGTCTTTGATACCAAGTTCTTCTTTAATCCAATCGTAACCTTCTGCTTCTAAACGCTGTGCTAGTTCTGGCCCACCAGATTTAACAACACGGCCTTGCATCATAACATGCACATAGTCAGGTGTGATGTAGTTCAATAGACGTTGGTAGTGTGTAATAATTAGGCAACCAAAGTTTTCATCACGAAGCTTGTTAATTCCTTTAGATACTACTTTCAGTGCGTCAATATCCAGTCCTGAGTCAATTTCATCTAAAATCGCAATTTCTGGCTTCATTAGCATTAATTGAAGAATTTCGTTACGCTTTTTCTCTCCACCTGAGAATCCTTCATTTAAGTAACGCTGTGCCATGTTTTTATCAATTTCAAGATAATCAAGCACACTGTCCATTTCTTTAATAAATTTCATTAATGAAATTTCGTCTCCTTCTTCACGACGAGCGTTCATGGAAGAGCGAAGGAAATCTGATGTAGTTACACCGCTAATTTCACTTGGGTATTGCATTGCAAGGAAAAGACCAGCACGTGCGCGCTCATCCACTTCCATTTCTAGAACATCTTCGCCATCAAGCAAGATGCTTCCTTCTGTTACTTCGTACTTAGGATGTCCCATAACTGCAGATGCCAATGTTGACTTACCTGTTCCGTTTGGTCCCATCACTGCGTGGAATTCCCCACCGTTTATCGTAAGGTTAACACCCTTTAATATCTCTTTACCTTCAATTGATACATGAAGATTCTTGATTTCTAATGTAGATCCAGCCATAACGATACCTCCAACTACTATTTTTTCTTATTTTCAAACGGATTCAATATCCATTCTCAATTTATTCTCATTACAATCTTAAAGCATTTCAAATTTATTATCAACTTTTTTAGGCTATTCATTTCATAACATTTCGTATCCATTTTAATATACTAAATTAGGTGATTGCAAGGGTACTTGGAATCCCGAGTTTTCACAAAGATAGTACGTTTACATGAAAATAGACCCTCATTCTCATGAGGGTCTAATCATTTTACATTTTATCTAGCTCGTTAATGAGCGCTTTGCTTTTTTCATATTCCTTTTGGCGGCTTTTCTCCACTTCTAAGCGAGTTTCCAATTTTCTCTCATACTCAGCGTACGGCACTTTATGTGCTTGTTGCATGCCTTTTTCCATTTCTGGAGTATAGTTCATGCTAATTCCACTATTAATAGTGAACCATCCTTTCGTTTTGTGTACATGAATTAATGTATCACAATACGGTACCCTGAACAATTCAGGTATAAACCTGTATAGCGTTCTTTCCTTCTATATTTGTGCATTTATGAAACAACACAGTAACCTTCCCAAATTTCTTATATATAACTGCTATTTCCACGCACATACTCAGGATATAGAAAATTGCTTATTCTTTTCCGCCAACTGGGACAACCGCGCCTTCGTATTTATCCAGAATGAAGTCTTGAATTTCTTCCGAATGAAGTACATCTACTAGCTTGTTCAGCGCTTCATCATCTTTATCTTCTTCTTTCACCGCTATCACATTCACGTACGGTGACTCTTCATCTTCTAAAATCAGTGCGTCTTCTAACGGGTTTAATCCGTCTTGAATAGCAAAGTTTGTATTGATTACGACAAGAACATTATCTTCTGTATTGTATAAGTTAGGAAGCAACTCTGGGCTACCCTCTGGAGTAAATTCAAGATTCTTAGGGTTTTCCACAATATCATCCACGGTTGCAGTTGTTTTGTCTACATCTTGCTCAAGTTTTATTAATCCTTTTGCTTCAAATATAGATAGAATACGGCCATGATCTGGAACAGAATTACTCATAAGAACTTCTGTTCCTTCAGGGATTTCATCGATGCTTGCAAAATCTTTAGAATACACTCCAATTGGTTCGATATGAATACCGCCTATTTCAGTTAATTCATATCCCGTATCGGCAATGGTTTGCTCTAGGTAAGGAATGTGTTGAAAATAGTTTGCATCAATTTCACCACTTGCTAAATCATCATTAGGAAATACATAGTCTTCATATTTCTCTATTTCCAAATTTATTCCCTCTTCTTCGAGTAATGGTTGTGCCTCTTCTAAAATTTCAGCGTGTGGAACACTGGAAGCACCAACTTTTATTGTCTTGTTGTCTCCTTCAGATGATGAATCTTCTCCACCACCACATGCAGCTAATGCAAGGATAGCTAATAAAGATACTAGTGTTAGAACTTTTTTCATTGTAAATGACTCCCTCTTTTGTTTTATCGTTTATCTAGTTTTGTTGCTATCATATCTCCAATAAATTGGAAGATAAATACTATAATTACAATTAGTACTGTACAAAGGAAAACAAGGTCAAAATCTCTGCGCATAAAGCCAGAATAGTAAGCATAGCTACCCAGGCCACCTGCTCCAATTGCTCCCGCCATGGCCGTATATCCAACTAGCGCAATGGCTGTTACGGTAATCCCAGATATTAAGGCAGGCATTGATTCAGGTAATAACACTTTAAAAATAATTGTCCTTGTTTTTGCCCCCATAGCTTTTGCGGCTTCGACGACACCCTTGTCAACTTCACGAAGACCGATTTCCACGAGCCTTCCATAGAAGGGAGCAGAGCCAATAATTAAGGCAGGTAATGCGGCATTAGGGCCGCGTATTGTGCCAATTAGAAAATCAGTGAACGGGAATAATAGAAAAATTAAAATGATAAAAGGTATGGCCCGGAAAATGTTCACTACTGCTGATATAACAAAATGAAGACTTTTATTTTTCCAAATACCATCTTTGGAAGTCAGATAGAGAAGCAACCCTAGAATAATTCCAAGAATAAATGTTCCGATCAATGCAATCAGTGTCATATAAAAAGTGTCGTAAGTTGCTTCAATTAGGTCTTCGAATTTAATATCATTTAACATCTTGAATCACCTCCATTTCCACAGAGGATTTTTCTTTAATATATCGAACCGCTTCTTCTATGTCTTTTCCTGCAATTTGCACAATTAGAGTCCCATATGCCCCAGCTTGAGTTTGCGTGATTTTCCCTTGCAGAATGTTTATATCCACATCATATTTTTTTGCAAGCTTACTAATTAATGCCTGATTTGTTGTTTCTCCAACAAAATGGAGTCGGACTAAATTACCTTCAGAATAAGCCTCTGCGATGCCTGCAATGTCCTCATCTTCCTCACCATTCCCCATCACTTGTTCCACGAATTTCTTCGTTACATGCTGACGGGGATGAAGAAAGACATCCATTACCTCACCTTGCTCCACAACTTTACCACTTTCCATCACTGCAACGTGATTACAGATTTTACGTATCACATGCATCTCATGGGTAATTAAGATAATAGTAAGTCCAAACTGCTTATTAATATCGACTAGCAGGTCCAGGATAGAATTTGTTGTTTCCGGATCCAATGCAGATGTTGCTTCATCACAAAGCAAAACCTTTGGATTGTTAGCAAGGGCCCGGGCAATACCAACACGCTGTTTCTGTCCCCCACTTAATTGGGAAGGGTATGCCTTTTCTTTTCCAGAAAGTCCGACAAGGTCGATTAACTCTTGGACACGTTTTTGCCTGTCCGTTTTCGTAACACCGGCAATTTCCAGTGGGAAGGCAATGTTATCCTCTACTGTTCTTGACCAGAGTAAATTAAAATGCTGGAAAATCATGCCGATATCCTGTCGTGCAATCCGTAATTGACGGGCAGTCATCGCTGTGATGTCCTCATTATTAATGGTAATCCGACCGCCTGATGGCTCTTCAAGTCTGTTCAATAACCGAACGAACGTACTTTTGCCCGCTCCACTATAGCCGATTACACCAAATATGTCTCCATCATTTATGTTTAGATCTAAATTTTCTACCGCAGTAGTCTTGCTTTTGTTTGAAGTAAAGACCTTACTCAAACCTTCAATTGAAATCACATTATTCCTCCTTACTAAAACCTCGGCAATAGTATGCCCAAACAACACAAAAAACGCCATTCTGAAAGAACAGAATGACGTAGTTAGTCGCTTCATGTTCTCTCATCTGTCAAAGTTTTCACTTTGCAGGAATTGGCACCTTTCAACCAAATAAATGATTGAAGGTTGCCGCGGTTTCTCAGGGCCAGTCCCTCCACCGCTCAAGATAAGAGTCTATTTTTTTATTCGCTTAAATTCGATAAAACCCATACTACCATGCTGTTTTAATTGTGTCAATAAATAATTAAAAGGTTAATTTTTCACAAAAAGCTCTGGTTTATAATCCATTAAGTAGCTATAGATGTTAGGAATGGATTGAAAGGCATAAACCTTCTCCTTCACCTGATGGTTTTTCATAATAAAAAGACAAGGTACGCTCTCTACTTGATTCTCCATCATAAACTCAGGATAAAGTGAAGCATTCATTTCATAAAATATCGTTTCCTTATGAACTTGTTCAATCTTCTCTAGCATAGCTCTAGCAAGGGAGCACGTGCCGCAAAAAGGAGTATAAATATAAAGCAAAAAATCTCCATCTTCTAATTGTTTCGTTGTTATTTCCTGCAAAAAATCACCTAACCAATCTGCCTCATAATAAAAATAGAGGGTTTACTGCTATTCGTTTGCTTAAAAGGGCTGTAGCAAGCATTTGTTCAGGTGTTGTGGCGACTTCCCGGTATTCACTGCTAACATGTATATGTTCTGCATGTGGAAGTTCTCTAGCCAGCTGCTTCCGTAGTTTTATCCCTGAATAGTCTTCATCAACCAAAATATACACATCTTTATAGTCAAGCTCATAAGTCTCAAGTAATTCATCCAGACGTTCTATTCCAAGTGTTCCATTTGTACAGACGATGGTAACCTGATCTGTAATAACTTTTTTAACTTGTCGTTTATCTGTTAAACCCTCTACAATGATTACTTTCTCATTTTCATGTGACATGGTTACATAGCTCTCCTCGAAAATCAAGCAAAATGTTTTTTTATTTCATTTCCTAATTAGAGTATATGAAGAAAAGAAGGCTAACTATACAACTTTTATAAAGATGTACGTTAGCCTCCCTTTTTTTACTATTCTTCGTCGTTTAGCACACCTTCATATGCTTCTGCATTTAGAAGTTCATCTAACTGCGCTTCATCAGATGGCTCTACTACTACCATCCAAGCTTTCTCATATGGTGATTCATTTACGAACTCAGGGCTATCTTCTAAATCTGCATTCACTTCTACTACTTTCCCACTAACTGGAGCATATAATTCAGAAACAGTTTTCACAGATTCTACACTGCCGAACGGTTCGTTAAGTTCCAATTCGTCTCCAACTTCTGGAAGCTCAACAAAAACAATGTCTCCAAGCTCATCCTGTGCAAAATCAGTAATCCCGATGCGTAGTTTGTCATCTTCCTTTTTAACCCATTCATGTTCTTTTGAATATAATAAGTCCTTTGGTATGCTCATTGTCATCCCTCCATTATGTAATCCACCTTAACTATAACCTAATTTGCCCCTGTTTTTCTAGTGTAAAAATTTTATTTTGAGAGCCAGGTTTCTTTATATACCTCTTCCTTAAATCCAACAGTCACCTTTTCACCGTCTGTAGCAATAGGCCGTTTTATTAACATACCATCTGTTGCTAATATAGCTGCCATTTCCCTGTCTGTTGCATCTGCTATTTTTTCTTTAATGTTTCCTTCGCGGTATTTTTTACCACTTGTGTTAAAAAATTTCTTTGCTGGCAAATCGCTCTTATTCATTAAATCAAGGATTGTTTGCTCGGAAGGTGTATTTTCCACAATATGAACGGTATTGTAATCCACCTGATTTTCATCCAACCATTTTTTCGCTTTTTTACATGTCCCGCAATTTGGGTACCAATAAAACGTGAGCGCCATAAATCACAACCACCTTACTTATTTATTTTAATTAAATTATAGCAAATATGAATGGAATATGACGAGCCAAAGCGTATTTAGTATTATGCAGAAGTACACGAATTTAAAAATTGGTGGATAAAAAAGCCGAGCGATCACCCAAATTCTTAGCAAGAATTCGGATACGCTCGACTCTTGAACAATGCTCTGAAAAATAGTCCACTATCCAGCAAAATATCTTTCTAAGCGCTGAATAATGAGATAGATTATTTATTCTTATACGATATATTTTTCTTCTTCGATTAATTGTTCTGCGATTTCTCGCTTCTTGGCCACAACGTTAATCGGTGTATGACGAGTAAGCTTTCTTAGTGAAGATAGCATCATGCGAAGAGTATCTCCCTCTTCGACAGCGATTAATGTCTCTTTTGCATCGGCTTCAATTCGGTTGAATGCCTCTTGTACATATACCTGGGTATAATTCAGTTTTAGGTTGCTCTTATTCAGTCCAGATTTGTTTATCGCCTTTTCCGTTCTTAAAATAGCAGACTCCATATTGTACACCTCTGCTGTCATATCAGCCAAGTTAACAAGGATTTCTTGTTCCTTTTCAAGCTTTTTCATATATTTCTGTGCTGCAAGACCCGCTCCTAAGAGAACCATTTTCTTCGCATTTCTTAGTAAGTATTTTTCTTGAGCAAGTGGCTCATCGCCTACTTCTTCAGGCATCATCATCATAAGTTCTTCTTGAAGACTTTGTGCCTTCTGCAATAAAGGAAGTTCACCCTTCATTGCTTTTTTCAATAAGGTTCCCGGTACTAGTAGACGGTTAATTTCATTTGTTCCTTCAAAAATACGGTTGATTCGGGAATCGCGGTAAATACGCTCCACTTCATATTCCTGCATAAAACCATATCCGCCATGAAGCTGAACTGCTTCATCTGATGTGTAATCCAATAATTCGGTACACATGTATTTATTCATAGAACATTCTATTTGGTATTCTGCAATCGCACGTGCAACTTCCCTTCCATCGTCTAACTGTTCTTCTGTTAAAGCTCCCATTCGTTGTTCAAAAAGTCCAACAGTCCGGTAAACAGCACTTTCATTAGCATAAATTTCCGACGCCATTGTCCCAAGTTTTTCCTTCGTTAAAGCGAAACTTGAGATTGGTGTTTGGAATTGCTTTCTTTCGTTCGTATATTTAACAGCAAGTTCAAACGCCCGTTTTGAACTTCCAACTCCACCAATAGCTAGCTTGTAACGACCCACATTTAAAATATTGAAGGCAATTACGTGGCCTCTTCCTTTTTCGCCAAGTAGGTTTTCGACTGGAACTTCAGCATCTTCCAGCACCAGTGTCCTAGTGGATGAACTCTTGATACCCATCTTCTTTTCTTCCGGGCCTGTTGATACCCCAGGATATTCTCTTTCTACAATAAAAGCTGAAAAATGCTCACCATCGATTTTTGCATACACAACGAACACGTCTGCAAATGCAGAATTCGTAATCCATTGTTTTTCTCCATTCAAGATATAATGCGTTCCAGCTTCATTTAAAGTAGCTGTCGCCTTGGCACCTAATGCATCAGATCCTGAGCTCGGCTCTGTTAAAGCATATGCCGCCAGCAACTCTCCAGTAGCTAGTTTTGGTAAATACTTTTTCTTCTGTTCTTCATTTCCAAAAAAGACAATTGGCAATGAACCGATACCGACATGTGCTCCGTGTGTTACCGAAAATCCACCTGCTCTGGAAAATTTCTCTGTAATCAACGAAGAGCTAATTTTATCAAGTGCAAGCCCACCATAAGCTTCCGGTACATCAGCACCTAATAACCCTAGGTCCCCAGCTTTTTTTAATAGCTCAACAGAATGTTCAAATTCATGATTTTCCAAGTTTTCCACTTTAGGTAAAACTTCCCCTACTACGAAATCCTCTGTCGTCTTCGCTATCATCTTATGTTCATCTGTAAAATCTTCAGGTGTGATCACATCATCTGCTGTTAAATCCTCTACTAAAAATGCCCCGCCTTTGAACAACTTATCCTTCGTTTCACTCATCATCCATTTCCCCTTTATTATGATTTTTAGTTCATAACTAAACTATATAAGCTCAAACACACCGGCAGCTCCCATGCCTCCACCGATACACATTGTAACGACACCGAATTGAATTTGCTCTCTTTTCATTTCATGTATAAGACTTAGGGTTAACTTCGTTCCTGTCATACCGAGCGGATGACCAAGTGCAATAGCCCCACCATTTACATTTACTTTATTTACATCGAGGTCCAGAGCGTGAATCACCCTAACAGCTTGAGCAGCAAAAGCTTCATTCAATTCATATAAGCCAATATCGGAAAGTTCCAACCCTGCTTGCTTTACTGCTTTCGGTATAGCTTCTACAGGGCCAACTCCCATAATTTCGGGTTCTACTCCCGCTACTGCAAAAGAACGAAATTTAACTAGAGGCGTTAACCCATCTGCTTGCGCTTTTTCCCTATCCATGACTAACACCGAAGCAGCTCCATCACTCATTTGTGAAGAATTACCGGCCGTTACAGATCCTTTCACATGAAAAGCTGGGCGAAGTTTTGCTAATACTTCTGTCGTTGTGCCTTCCCTCACTCCTTCATCCATTTCAAAAGAGAAGCTCTTTTCCTCTATTTTGTTGTTTGAATTCAACTGTCTTTTAATTACGTCAACTGGAACAATTTCCTCAGAAAACTTTCCACTTTTAATGGCATTTGCTGCTCGCTCATGACTTCTTACAGCAAAAGCATCTTGATCTGATCGAGAAATACCGAATCGAGTTGCTACCTCTTCGGCTGTGTGCCCCATCCCCATATAGTAGCCAGGGGCATTTTCAACCAATTTAGAATTTGGTTTAATTACATGCCCCCCCATTGGTATCAGGCTCATCGATTCTGCTCCACCAGCTATAATCGTATCGCTAGCACCAACCATGATACGCTCTGCTGCATACGCAATACTCTGAAGGCCTGATGAGCAATATCGATTAACAGTGATTCCCGGCACGTCATGCTTCAATCCTGCTAAACCTGCAATATTTCTCGCCATATTCATACCTTGTTCCGCTTCCGGCATAGCGCAACCAATAATGACATCATCAATCGTTCCGTCATAGTTACCCGCCCGCTTTAACGTTTCCTTAATTGTTAAAGCGGCCAGATCATCCGGACGACTCTCAGCTAGAGATCCTTTATTTGCTCTCCCGACTGGTGTTCTCGCACCTGCCACAATTACTGCTTCCTTCACATTTCTTCCCCCTCTACAATTAATTGCGTAACGGTTTACCTTTTACTAGCATGTGTTGCATCCTTTGTTGGGTCAATGGCTCTCCTATTAAACTAAGGAACGCTTCTCGCTCCAAATCAAGCATCGCTTGTTCACTAATCATTGACCCTTCTTTAATACGTCCACCAGATAACACGTATGCAAGTTTTTCTGCTATTTTAAGATCATGCTCTGAGGCATAGCCACTTCTATTTAAGTTCTGTGCACCTAGAAGCATGGCAGCATAGCCTGCATCCCCTACCACTGGAATACGTTCAGGTAATGGTGGTTGGTAACCAGCTTTTGCTAAAGCGAGCACCCTTTCTTTTGCATCATGTAATAGATGATCTGGATTAGCGCTAATTGCATCTTTTTGGTTCAAAAACCCGAGCTCTTTTGCTTCAGCAGCAGATTTGGAGACCGTAGCCATTGCTACTTTTTCAAACACATCGTTTGCCACTTTTGTCAGATCGAACTGCACACCCTGTGGCAGATTACGTAACTGCTTTAAATACAATTCTTTCGTTCCTCCACCACCTGGAATTAAGCCAACACCAAATTCTACTAGACCAATATACGTTTCAGGTGAAGCTTGTATTGCAGCTGCTGGTAATGAGACTTCCGCTCCTCCACCAAGCACCATATTAAACGGGGCAGCTACTACTGGCTTGGAAGCATATTTGATTCGCATGGCCATATTTTGAAATTGGCGTACAACCATATCCAGCTCCATAAAGTTGTCATCTTGTGCTTCCATCAGCATCATGGCGAGATTAGCGCCAACGCAAAAGTTTTTTCCTTGATTCCCTATTATAAGACCTTCATAATTCTTTTCCGTTTCTTCAATTGCATAGTTCACCATTTGAATGATGTCAAGACCAATCGCATTCCCCTGTGAATGGAACTCTAGCCCCGCGACTCCATCTCCTAAATCAATTAAACTAGCACCTGTATTCTTTTTAATGACACCATTTCTTTCTTTTAAACTCTTTAAATGGATTTCTTTCTTATTGAATTCCTGTTGTACATACTCACCTTGATGGTAAAAATAAGAGCGTCCATTGTCTTGTTTATAGAAGGTAGAATTACCTTTTTCCAGCATGCTTTCTATCCATTCTGGAATTTCTTCTCTTTCCTGCTTCATTCTCGTAACGGCCGCTTCAACCCCGATGGCATCCCATGTTTCAAACGGTCCTAACTCCCAACCAAATCCCCATTTCATTGCTTGATCAATCGATAAGACGTCATCTGCTATTTCTCCACATAGTCTTGCTGAGTACAAGAGAACAGGTTTTATAACAGACCAAACAAGCTCCCCTGCTTTATCTCCTTCTGCGTTTACAAGCGCTTTCAATTTTCTGCGTGTACCTTTTTCCTGCTTCGCTAGCTCCATAGCAGGAGATTTTAATTTTTTTCTTTCTTCATATTCCATCGTTTCAGGGTTTAGTTCATAAATAGCACTTCCATCTTTTCCTTTTTTCTTTAGAAAAAATCCTTGTCCAGACTTGGCCCCAAGCCAGCCATTGTCTAACATTTTTTTCATGAAATCTGGTACAGTAAATACGTCTTTTTCTTCCCCGTCCACTTGATCATAGACATTTTTTGCAACATGGATAAACGTATCCAATCCCACTACATCAAGTGTACGGAAGGTCGCGCTTTTTGGCCTGCCGATCATTGGCCCTGTTACAGAATCGACCTCTCCTATGCTATAGCCGCCCTCCAGCATTTTTCTTACTGTGATAAGTAAGCCATACGTTCCAATTCGATTTGCAATAAAGTTTGGAGTATCCTTTGCTACTACAACCCCTTTTCCTAATACGTTTTCACTAAAAGCTTTCATAAATTCTAACACTTCAGTGTCCGTCTTCTCTGTAGGAATAATTTCTAATAATTTTAAGTATCTAGGTGGGTTAAAAAAGTGAGTGCCAAGAAAATGTCTTTTAAAGTCTTCTGAACAATCTTCGGCCATTTGCTCGATTGATATTCCCGAAGTGTTAGAGCTCACAATAGCACCTTGCTTTCTAACCTTATCTAACTGGGAAAATACCTTTTTCTTAATTGAAAGGTTTTCCACCACAACTTCTACTATCCAATCTACCTCAGCCAGTTTCTCCATATCGTCTTCCATGTTACCCACTTCGATTAGTTCAAGGCTTTTTTTAGTTGTTAAAGCTGCTGGTTTCTGTTTTGTTAATGCTTTTTTGCTCTGTGCAGCAGTTCTATTTCGTACAGCCTTATCCTCTAATGAAAGACCTTTTAACTCCTCTTCTTTCGTTAATTCTTTTGGCACAATATCAAGCATTATAGTGTGAATACCACAATTTGCTAAGTGGGCAGCAATCCCTGAACCCATTACTCCAGATCCCAAAACTGCAGCGCGCTTGATGGAATGTTTCATAATATCTCCCCTTCACCTACTTGAATGAATACTCATTCATTTTTTGACCTAAAAATAAAAGATAGCTCCCTATCCATCTATTAATTACTATAAACTAAATTCTGATAATTCGCAAGAGGAAAACAATCACCTTTTGTCTATAAATTCCCTGGTTCTCCTTTTGAGAGAACCCAGGGCAACGGTATTATTTCTTGAATATCCCTTTAAGAACGAACAAGACATTTGCAGGACGTTCTGCGAGTCTACGCATGTTGTATCCATACCAATCCTTGCCATATGGTACATATACGCGCATCGTATAACCTTCATTTAGAAGTCTCTTTTGAAGATCTAGTCGAATGCCGTATAGCATCTGAAATTCAAATTGATCCCTAGAAATGCCAAGCTCTTTCTCTAATTCTTTAACATATGTGATGATTGCTTCGTCATGTGTTGCCACTGCAGTATAATTTCCATGTAATATGTTTTGTTTAATAATTTTTTTGTATGTTTCATCGACGTCCTTTTTGTTTGGGTAAGCAACCTCAGGCGATTCCTTGTACGCTCCTTTTACTAAACGAAGATATGGTTTATACGAAGACAAATCATTAATATCTTCTTCTACCCTATATAGATATGCCTGAAGAACCGTTCCAAGATTTTCATAGTTTTGTTTTAGTTCCTTAAATATGTTTATCGTCTTTTCGTATCGTTCAAAATCCTCCATATCGATGGTAACTGTGACATTGTATTTCTTTCCAGCTTCCAGGATACGGTTCATGTTTTCCATTACTAGCTCATGTGATATATCAAGCCCCATGGAAGTAAGCTTTAGGGAAAGTTGTGAATCTAGTTTTTGTTCAGCAATTACTTTTATAGCATGGATACATTCCTCTGCTGACTCCCTAGCTTCTTGTTCATTATCTATAAACTCTCCCAAATGATCGACGGTAACAACGTAACCATCATTGTTAATTTCTTTGATCTTTTTAGCTGCACTGTCTATATCAGTTCCCGCAACAAAACGAGCTGCACCAAAACGGAGCCCGTACTTTTTCGCTAATTTTGTTAGCGTTTTATTTTTTGATAAAAATAAAAAGAAGTTTCTCATAAGCTGTTCCAAGCTAATACCCCCAAATAAAAAATATTTTTCTCTTGTCAAGATTAAGACTATTTTACCACCTTTTATGATATTTCGTATATAGTTTGTTGTTTTTTGTCTTACCTTGTAGAGAAAAAGAAAGGGCTGCTCCTATAAGAACCAGCCCTTTATGAAAAAAGTTCATGTGACCATGCTTTTTTCATTCAAAACATATTAAACCACGACGCGATAACCTTTTTCCTCAACAGCTTTTCGCATTTCTCCGATGGTTACCTGTGCATTATCATACGTGACATCAACGCTTCCTGTATTTATGTGAACTTCCACACCAGTTACACCCTCTAAAGATTCCAATGCCTGCTTCACTTTGGTCTCACAATTTTCACATGTCATTCCTTGTACATCTAAAGTTGTTTGCATTTTATTTCCTCCTTTTTCAATACATCTTCTTTATTTTGTTGTGTATCCTAAATTTCCCTATCTAAAACCTCCCCTTCAAAACGTAATCATTCTTATTTACAATTTGTTACTAATAAGATAAGATAATAAAGGAACATTTAATAGAATGAAAAATAATTTAAAAACCCCTTTGGCATGCGTTATGTACTTCGTGCAATACTAATGGGGATTTACTCGTTACACGCGGAGTAATAGCTATAAATTAGAAAGAAGGAATAGTATGGAAAGTCCTGTAGTTCGTTTTAAGGATGTATCGTATGCCTACGAACAAAAAAATGTATTGACAAAAATAAATTTTTCCATTCCAAAAGGGTCCTTCATGGGACTTATTGGCCCAAATGGCGGTGGGAAAACTACACTCATAAAGCTTCTACTTGGTCTTATAAATCCAGATGAGGGCTCAATTGATTTATTAGACCAACCTAGGGACAAATTTAAAGAGTGGAATAAAATTGGATTTGTCTCACAAAAAGCCAATTCTTTTAATAAAGGATTTCCTGCAACGGTGTTTGAAGTTGTTTCAATGGGTTTGACGGCAAAGGTTGGTTATTTGAAGTTTTTAACAAAAGCACACAAGGAAAAGATTCTATCAACGATAGATCAGGTGGGGATGCTTGATTATGCCTACCAAAATATAGGCAACCTATCTGGTGGTCAGCAACAACGTGTATTTATCGCAAGATCTCTTGTAAACAACCCTGAGTTACTTATCCTTGATGAACCAACAGTTGGAGTAGATTACGAAAATGTTCAACGCTTTTATGAGCTTCTTAACCGTTTAAACACAGATTATGGCATTACATTATTATTGGTAACCCATGACACGGGGACCATGACTGAACACGCCACAGATATTGCTTGTATAAACACAAGACTTCATTTCCATGGAAAACCGGAGGAGTACAATAACTTAACAGACAGAGACCTATCAAAGCTTTACGGACATCCTGTAAACCTTGTTACACACGATCATTAATGGAGGAAACAACATGCTAGCAGATTTTTTTGAATATGAATTTTTACGACACACTTTTTTAACTGGTTTACTGATAGGCGTAATCGCTCCGTTGTTAGGTACTTTCATTGTAGTTAGAAGGCTATCTCTTTTAGCAGATGCACTCTCACATGTTACATTGGCAGGTATTGCGTTCGGTTTATTTCTTGATAAAAAATTCGCTGTTGGGATTACACCACTGTATGGTGGTATGGCCTTTTCAGTTGTAGGATCTATTTTAATTGAAAAATTGCGTGGTGTTTATCAGGCCTATCAGGAGATCGCCATTCCCATTATCTTATCGGGAGGTGTCGGCTTAAGCCTGATCTTCATCTCCCTGGCCGATGGATTTAATACAGAATTATTTAATTATCTATTTGGTTCCGTATCAGCTGTGAGTAAGCAAGACTTTTTATCAATTGCAGGGATTGCCATCTTTATCGTCCTAATCATTACATTGTTCTACAAAGAGTTAGTTACACTTTCTTTTGATGAAGAGCATGCAACAGTATCAGGCATACATGCTAAACGGATTCATCTCCTATTTATTGTCCTTACGGCTCTCGTTATCGCTGCTTCCATTCGAATTGTTGGGGTGTTGCTCGTATCAGCCTTAATGACACTTCCTGTTGCTGCAAGTATGCGGCTTGCGAGAGGTTTTAAACAAATGATGTTTCTATCTATTGTTTTTGGCGAATTAGCTGTTATCATAGGGTTAATATCAGGTTATTATCTAAGTATTCCACCAGGTGGTACCATTGTAATGGTATCCATTGCTATTTTACTTTTATCCATTGTATTAAAGCGACTAACATGGAAACCTAGAAAAGTGAGGGAAGCCTAATGAATATAGAAGAAGCAATACAACTTTTAAAGCAACACGGGTATAAAACAACTGGAAAGCGAAAGGACATTCTATCCTTTTTCTCCAAAGCTGACGGTTATCGTACGGCCAAAGAACTTATTAGGCACTTAGAAAAAAGTTATGATGGCATAAGTTTTGATACAGTCTACCGTAATCTGCATTTATATAACGATATAGGGATATTGGAAACGACCGAGTTAAATGGAGAAAAACATTTCCGATTTAATTGTAATGATCATCATCATCATCATTTTATTTGTAAAGATTGTGGGAAAACAAAAGCAATATCTGTCTGCCCAATGGACGCTGTACAATCTGATTTACGCAACTACGAAGTTGAAGATCATAAATTTGAGATCTATGGTTTATGTCCAGTATGTAAAACAGCATGAAAGAAGGAGATTGGAAAACGGTTTTAAGTGTAGGGGCTGGAGGTATGTTAGGAGCAGTAGGCAGGTATGCAGTTACCATTGTAATTCCTGCTAATACTCTGTTCCCTTACGCGACTCTTCTCGCTAATTTGGTAGGATGCTTCTTTCTAAGTTTTATTATGCATTTACCTATTATTAAGAAGCGTCTTTCTCCTGCTGTCTTTGTTGCATTAACTGTAGGGTTAATTGGAGGGTTTACAACATTTTCAACTTTGACTATAGAGGCTATTTCATTGTGGAGTGTAGTCCCCATCCTTGCCATTGGTTACATAGTAATAAGTATCATCGCTGGATTATCATGTTGTTTTCTTGGATTGAAGCTCGCATCTCGATTGGAGCGTTCTAGCTCATGATGGTTTTAGTAGCAATTGGAGGATTTTTTGGTGCTATCTTGCGCTTTATGATAGCTCTACATATAAACAAACGGCTCGTTGGAACCTGGATTGTAAACATAACGGGTTCTGTCCTGCTCGCATATTTATTTCATTTACACCAACAAGAAAACATTTCAGACGGCATCTGGGCCATTGCAGGCATAGGGTTTTGCGGTGCTTTTACAACATTCTCTACCTTCGGCAATGAAACAATCATGCTTATACAGGAAAACAAATATAAACAGGCCGTGCGCTATGTTGTTAGCTCACTGGTTATATCAATAGGAAGCGCTGCTATCGTTCTTCACCTGTTAACCAGTACAAATTAATTTAGATTTGAAATTAACAAAGAGGATGGGACATAAAAAATTAAAAAAGAAAAAACCGGACGCTCAAACGAAGTGAATTGTAGAAAAAGTTCGGGTAATTCCGGATAGTCCCTAATCTATATTTATCTTAATCACACTTTAGCGAAGAAAAATGCGGAGACTCCTGTGGGAACAGCACGAGTCCGAAGGCCCCGCAAGAAGCGATTTTTGCTTCTGAGGAGACTAAGGCCGTGCCCACGGAAAGCGGAGTATTTTCCGTAGCGGTAATGAAGCAGTCTTTTTTCTTATTTTATTGTTCGCATTTTAAAAAGGGGCTAGGACGTTATGTGCCAGCCCCTTTATTTTTATTAACCAAATACTTCTTCAAGAACCTTAGACTCTTCATGGTCAAGCATATTTTTTTGGATTATCTGTTCTACAGGTTTATTTAATTGGTCTTTTAAAGCATTTGCAGGATCAGGTTCCCCTACAACGAATATCTTTTCCCATTCATGCTCCTTGGCACGTTTATCCAGCTTAGGGGCAATTTGCTTATACCAACGTTGTTTATTGGCCTCAAAGCGTGATTGGAAATTGTCCTTTTGCACGTTTGCTCCTTGCCCTTGTAAAGGTTTAGGGCCCTTCTTTATGCGCCAATCATCTGTATCTAAGTCCAATTCAAACGACTCAGTATCTTCAATTTCATTCAGGTGTGCTTCAATTACTTTGACTTGATCCTGTTGAACTAAGATGATTCCTGATTTTGGATAGACATCAGTCAACTTACGTAACTGCGTTAATTCTGGAGTCTCCTGCCAGAAGAACTCTGTTTCCATCCTCATTTGCACTCGATCTGCAAACCAAACTTCTTCATCAGCAGTAGCAATGATGAAAACACTTCTTAAAAACTGTTGCTCATTTCCTTTTACAAACTTTTCTACCTTTTGCTTAACAAGTTGAAAATTTTTACGCTCTTCCTTATCGCCTGACTCCTCTAAATACTGTTCAAAATTACGTAATCCATTTTTGAAATGTATTTTCCATTCTCCACCCTGTTGCTCAGGGTCAGATGGATCTGTATTTAGATACATGGTAAAGACCTTATTCGATCCTTCTCTTCTAATGTTTTCAAGCTTTTCTATTTCTTTATTAAAATTCATATGATCGGCACTCCTTTACTTAATAGTTCAACTCTTACATGTATGTATCCTTAAGTATTACTAAGTAAACATAGTAAACGGCGTTTGGAAAGCTAAAAAAGGGAGAAAAATTGTAATCGTATGCTAGCATAAAGGGATGGGACCCACCTAAAAAAAGCCAACAATAGGAGTTGTTTAGTTTCTCTATCTCCTAGTGTTGGCTTCTATATACTACGACCTAAATCTTAATGTTCAAAATGAAAATCCGCTTCCTTTATTACTAAACGAAGTTTTTCTACGTCCGCTTGACTTACCTGTTCCACTTCGCCATATCTCACCATTTGATATATTTCTAAATCTGCGTTAACACCTATTCTGTTTAACCATTCTTCGATTGTCTCATACTTTCTTCTACCCTTTTTCTCCTTCATTGCTTTTTTCTCAAATTGGAATACTAGCTTTCTTATGGGATGCTTTGGTTTGTTAAACCAGCGATTAAGACGCGAGGTTCTGCTAGTATGGAGCTCATAATCGTTCTCTAGAGCACTATAGGATACTGAACTTTCTATTTCCTCTTCTGTTTCTGACTTGCTAAATCGTTTTTTCCAAAATAGGATTACTAAAACAATGGCGAAAAGAAGCAGTGCAACTATTGTGCCTATTATGATATATGGTGTGGCCTGCTCTATAACCGACGCGTCTTCCAATTCATTCCAAAATCCATCTCCTGCGTCCATTTGATTTCCTTGCTTTGGCCAACCTCTATCTGGTGCCTCAATAAATTGCAAAAGACTAGCAAACCAACTTAACGATCCACCCAATAAGGTTATCACCCCATAATAGAAACCAGATAGGGCCCAACGAATGAAATCATACGTAAAGAAAATAAGAATTGCACCCGTAATTAAAACCCCTGCAAATGCGGGAATTAACCTCTTATCAACTTGCTTCCTTTCCTTTTTCGATAAAGCTGCAATGTGACTCCACAGGAAACCAAATACGTTTAGAAATATAACAAGAAAAGGATATAACATGGCTCTAAGATCAGGAACCAACATTCCAATAATCAACATTAGCAATAATGTTGCGAGAATGTAATTACTTTCTCTACTAATTATGTCTTCTTTACGGATATTAATATAACGCCAAACTAGCAATCCACTCAATAGAACTACAAAGATAGCAGGGTACTCTAACAGATAAAATACTCCAGCTAATAATGGTGCCATCAATATATAAAAAATATAGGAATTAGTGTAGATTGTAATAAGACTAAACACTAAGCATGCTACCACTATAACGATTAAATAACTCCAGTATGGCACCCACATAAAGCGATGGTATATAAAAGGCATTAAACACATTAAAATGATGAGGGCCTCACTTAAAAAGTGGTAAGCATAACGGGTTATAGCATGGCTATTCAGCATGTGAAAACACCTCCTGCCCTAGAGGTTTTACCTTAGAGATTCCTTCTGTATATGGAACATGAAAGATGTTGACATTTTTATTTTTCCACTTATTTAAAATATTCATCGAATCCTCTGTAAGTTCTCCAATAATGATACAGGTCTTCTGTTGAGTGACTTGATTCCCAAGGTTGAAAAGCATTTTATCAAATGGAAATACTAGGGATTGTTTATGAATCCTTGCGAGCATTTCCATAGTAGTTCCGTAATGTCTTTTCCCTTCCCCCTCTGGAACATGAAGAACTGGTACCTTGCCTGGTCTTCTCGTATTAATGAACAATTCAAATGGGATATCCTTTTCAGTAGCAATCTTTGATAGATAAGCCGTGTAAGACAGTAACGCTTCCATGTGCTGATTTGTTTGTACCATATTTGTTGTTTTTGATTTTCCTATGTTTACTAAAAACAGAAAAGATTGATCAATTTCTCGTTCATAAACATTTGTTTGAAGCTTTTGTGTTTTCACAGACGCATTCCAGTTTATCCGGTGAAACGGATCACTATAATGGTATTCCCTTGTTCCTAAAGGACTTTGAATATCCTCATATGGAGAAAAAGGAGACCTGCCTTTTCCCGGTAACATTTGAAAAACTGCTTCGGCGCCCTTAACTTCGATCAACCTTGGAAAAACAACAAATTCCGTACGGTAAAATGGCATATATCGAATCAGCGTCGAGTTAAAATGAAATAAATGTGGAAAGTAATACATGATATTGTTAATTTTAGCTACCCCCCGCTGTTGAGCTACAATCGGGATAGTTAGATGAGCTTTTCTTTTACGTAAGATAGATAACGGAATTTTGATCTGGTGCCAATAATTTTTATTTTCCTGTGCATGCTTAAAGGCTTTGACAGCTGGGCCTATCTGTAGCTGAAACTCCCCATTAATCATAGGATATATGGATCGATTCTCTATATCTAATGTTAGATCAAATGTTTCATCAGGAAATAGTTTAATACTTCTCGTAGGATTTTCTAAAGATACGCTTTTGCCAATCCCACTATCATACCATTTAAATACAATTAAATAGGCAGTGACTGCGCCAACCCCCAAAAAGGGTATTGTGTTATTCATAACAACACCAATAATCGCCAATAAGATGATCGCTACTAACACATAGTCATAGCCAGCCTTTCCCTCTATTGTATGGTCTCTTTGCCATTTCATTTCACAACTGCTCCTTCTTCAACTGGAACAGCTGTAGTGTGAATAATCTCCTTCACAACATCTTTTGCTGTTTTTTTAATTGAACCTTCCATCGAAAGAATTAGCCGATGTTCAAACACATATGGGACAAGCGCCTTTATATCGTGTGGGGTAACATAATCTCTATCTTTAATAAATGCATAGGCCTGCCCTGCACGCATTAGCGCCAGCATCCCTCTAGGACTAATGCCAAGATCTACATCCGGATGTTCCCTTGATGCATGAACTAGCTCAAGTAAATAATCTGAAACTACATCAGAAACTGTAATAAGTTGGATTCTTTCTTGTAATTCAACAATGGTTTCAACCGTCAATGACGCATTTACTGAATCGTAGGGATCAGTCTGTCGATATGTATTTAAAATACGTTTCTCTTCCGAAATAGAAGGGTAGCCTAAGTCTAATTTGAATAAGAAACGATCCAACTGCGCTTCCGGTAATGGGAATGTTCCATAATTACTCTCAACCGGATTTTGGGTAGCAATAACAATAAAGGGAGAAGCAATCTTAATGGTCTCTCCATCAACAGTAGATTGATATTCTTCCATAGCTTCTAGTAAACTTGACTGTGTTTTTGGTGTTGCCCTGTTAATCTCGTCTGCTAGTAACACGTTTGTACTAATAGGCCCGATTCTTAATTCAAATTCTTGTGTTTTCGGGTTAAAGAAACGAATACCAGTAATATCACTCGGTAGCACATCTGGTGTAAATTGGACACGACTGAATTTACCGTCCATCACTTTTGCGAAGCTCTTGGCAAGCTTCGTCTTACCAGTACCAGGCACACTTTCAAGTAGCACATGTCCTTGAGCAAGTAATGAAACAAATAATAGATCAACAACTTCCTCTTTTCCATAAATAATTCTATTAACATCTTCCCTAGCCTTCAAAAAATTTTCCATTCTAAAATCTCCCCCTGGTGAATATTCTAATTTTTCCTACTATATAGTATAACGCATTTTAATAGAAAAAGGTTCCAAAAATCTGAAAATATTTACATTATTTCCAATCATCTATTAACAATTATATTTTATATCCTGCAAAAATATATAAAACTATATCGTTAAAAATAGTAACAAAAAAGAAGACCCTCTAAATAATATAAAGAGTCTTCTACCATATTCATACATACAAATCACTTACTATTCTCTTTAAAAATGCCCTCTGAAACAAAGGTTTCAACTTCGTTTCGTGGAGAAGGGACTTCCCTCTCCTGATAAGCTGCATCTAGGCTACTTTTTTCACCTTGATAACCTACCGCTACAATTGCATGCAATTGATAACCATCTGGAACGGATAATGCCTCTTTTGCCTTCTCTTTATTAAATCCTCCCATAGCATGTGTAACGAGACCTTTCCGAGCAGCTTCTAATGCTAGAAAGCCCCATGCCGTACCTGTATCAAAAGCATGTGCAGGATTATTTCCACCAAATCGTTCTTCTTCTACCTTTGATATAACTGCAATAAGTACTGGGGCATTTTTGCACCATGCTACATTTCCTTCATTAATGAATGACAGGAATGTTTTCTTGTCTTCCTCAGATGAGGCAAAGACAAATCTCCAAGGTTGAACATTTGCAGCAGAAGGAGCCCATCTGGCAGCCTCAAATAAACTATTTAAAACGTCATTTGAAACCTTCTGTGCTGAAAATGCTCTAGGTGACCATCTATTTATATAAATAGGATCAATAGCATACGAAGCTTTTCTAAATTGATTCACATCAGTCATGTATAATTTCCTCCAACTTTATAGTATCAATGTCATTATAACGCTATTTAGTTGGGGGAAAAAAGATTTTTGCTCTTATTTGGACGAAAAGGTTTATAACCGATTTTATGGGGTAATAAATATAATAGATAGCAGTTAAATAGATTTATGTCAGTCTCTTGCAATGAAGTGAAACTTCAATCAGTGGGAGTCTTACGGACGGTTGCTCCGGGGATAAAAAGATAGAAAAAAATCCACCCCGTAGGATGGATTTCGATAATTAGTTTACACGGCGTACGTGACCAGAAAATGTGTCTTTCCAATAGCCGCTTGTCATGTTAGCTACAGCTAAACCGGTAGAGCTTTGAGCACCGATAAATTTGCCGTTTCCAAGGTAGATACCAACATGGCCATTCGTTTTATAGGTATTGAAGAAAACCAAGTCACCAGGTTGAGCTTCGCTATACGAAACCTTCGTACCTACACTAGATAGTCCTGCTGTACTTGATGGTAGAGAATAACCTGCCTGTGCAAAGGCCCATGATACGAATCCTGAGCAATCAAAACCACTAGTTGTTTTACCGCCCCATACATACGGAAGACCAATGTGTGGAAATCCTGCATTAATAGCAGCACTTAGATTACCATTTCCTTTTTTAGCAACTGGTGCAGATTTCTTTTCACTGGCTTTTTCACTGCTTAAAGTAGATAAATTCCCACCATCTGATGTATTTGAGTTATTCTCTGATGTTTGAACAACAACAGGAGCTGTTGCCTCCTCAATACTCTGCTTCACATCTTTTTCTAAAGATGCTAAATCACTATCTTTAACCTGAAGATCTTCTTTCATTACAACAAGTTCACTCTTTTTATCTTTTAATATAGCTTTCTTATTTTTATTTTCTTCTTTTTGATCTTTAATAAGAGCTAACATTCCTTCAAGCTCGACTTTCATTTCTTTCAGTTCATCAAGTTTAGTAACAACTTCATCTTTTTTCTCTTCTACTTCTTTCTTGTCAGCTTCTTGTTTTTCCATCAATTTTTTATCTGAATCAGAAATTTTATTTACTGCAGATACACGGTTAACGAAATCACCAAAGCTTTTTGCTCCAAATAGAACTTCTAAGTAGCTAATATCTCCACCATTTTTTTGATAAGACACTACGCGCTCTTTTAAAATGTTATAGCGTTCTTCTATAGCATCCTCTAACACTGAAATTTGATCTTCCAGTTCAGATACTTTTTCTTTTGTTGCTTCAATATCTTTTTCTGTATCATCCATTTTGTTTTGGTTCTTCTTCATTGCTTCGTTTGTACGCTCAATTTCTTTGTTTAATTCTTCCAAATCTATTAATACATCAGCAATCTTGCTTTCTGCTTCAGATAGATCTGCTTTAATTTCTTCTCTATCTTCTTGAATTTGTGATTGTTTCTCTTTTAATGCATCAACTGATTCCGCATGGGTATTTACACTGAAAAATGCACTACCTAAACCAACCACCGCTACTGTGGTCAATGTGACAACTGTTTTTTTCAACTTTCTTCCCCGCTTCCCTATCACATCTGCCTATCTAGTAATATTATGTATCGTAGCAGATATGTGAAATATATATTTATTTTCTATGTAAGTTACTATCTTAGGTAATTCGTAGTATAACAGCTAAAAGTTTCATGCGTGTTAGAGGAATATTACAATTATGTTTCAAAAGCGACACAAAAGGACCATTTTTTAAACCAAAAAGCAGTAAAACCCCTGACAAATCAGCAGTTTCCTACATTTCTTCGTATAGGAAAAAAACGCTTAAAAAAATATCATTTTCTCTTATTCTATTAAATAGTCTAGTATCGGCCGGCTTTTTTAGTCTCAATATCCTATATTAATCACATAGAGGTGGCTTGTGGTAAAATTAGTATAGATTTTAAAGTGATGTTGTAATATTGGAGGAAATAATTTTGAAGAAGTTACGTTTTGTTGGTAGCCGAGTAGTTAAAACAGGGGTTGCTATCTTCGTTACAGCGTTCATTTGCGAGTTGCTGGACTGGCCAGCAGTGTTTGCTGTTATTACGGCAATCGTTACCATCGAGCCTACTGTCTCTGATTCCATAAAAAAAGGAATCATTCGTTTTCCTGCCTCTGCTATTGGATCAGCTTATGCTGTTCTTTTTATATCACTATTTGGGAATTCCCCACTCACCTATACGCTTGCTGCTATGTTTACAATTATGACTTGTTTTCGTCTCAAGTTACATGCTGGCCTACTTGTAGCTACACTTACTGCTGTGGCAATGATTGAAGTAATTCATAGTAATTATTTCCTTTCGTTCCTAATCCGTTTAGGTACCACATCCATTGGGCTGGTGGTTTCTACTCTTGTCAACATGTTTATATTTCCACCTGATTATACAAAAAATATTTCAAACAGTATCCATCGTACAGCGATCCAAACTGGAAAAACAATTGACAGGGTTTTTTGTACGTTACTTAAGGGGACAAAAGAAAAGGAAGAACCTCTTAGAGAGATGGTAGAACAATTAGACCAGGAAATTCATCAAACCGAAACCTTAGTACGTTTCCAGAAGGAAGAGGCAAAATTTCACCCACTAGTTGGAAAGGAAAAAAGCCAATTTCAGCTTATGCAAAATCAATTGCGAAGCCTTAGACTTATTGAGTACCATTTAGATAATTTGATTAGTAGTAAATTCAATTCAATTGCTTGGTCAATAGAGGAACGTAACATTATCCTTGTTTCGGTGAAAGAATTAGCTGAAGCCTTAAAAAAACCAGACCATTATCAAACAAAAAGGCATGCACAGCATTTAAAACAGATTACGGAGATTTTTTGGGAGGATAATGAAGAAATAACAAGAGGAGACAGAAAGCACCCTACTAGCTTCCCACCTGAATTAATCATTCTATACGAGCTTGTTTCCATTTACAATCAAGTTGATCGTTATTACGCCGAATGAGTTTGTTTCATTATTTATCTATGGAAAAACAAGTTCAATTCCAATCGAAGTTTATTGGTGCTGAAGGTGGATGCGACCTATCCGTGCTACACTTGACCACAACCTTTTAATTTATCGTTTTTAAAAAACAAGTAATAAAAAAAGCGAGCCGAGTTTTCTTTTCTCGTCTCGCTTTATTATTTTATCAGCTCATGTTTAAAAGCATAAATAACCGCCTGTGTTCTGTCTTGTACTTCTAATTTACTTAGAATATTGCTCACATGTACTTTGACTGTTTTCAAAGCAATAATGAGGTCATCAGCAATTTCCTGGTTTGTCTTTCCTTGTGCAATTAATAGAAGAATCTCCTCTTCTCTTGCGGTTAACTGTGCATGCAGCGGGTCGTCATTTTTTGTACGCATTCTATTCATGATTTTGCCGGTCACTTCAGGTTCAAGGATAGATTGCCCGTCAAAGGTGGAGCGTATCGCTTTAGCTATCTCGCTCGCTTTGGAAGTTTTTAGCATATAACTTGTGGCTCCAGCTTCTAATGCGGGATAAACTTTCTCATCATCAAGAAAGCTCGTAACAATAATAATTTTCGCTTCCGGCCATCGTGCTATTATTTGCCTTGTCGCTTCAATGCCATCCATTTCTTTCATGACTAGATCCATAAGAATGATATCAGGCTTTAGCTCAAGTGCTTTAAGTACAGCTTCTCCTCCATCCGCTGCCTCAGCAATAACATCAATATCAGGCTGGGAGCTTAAGTAGGCAGATACACCAATTCTTACCATCTCATGATCGTCTGCAAACAAAACACTAATCATTATTTTCACCATCCTTCCTCAAATTGGGGACCTTAACTTCCATCCTCGTTCCTTCCCCGGGGACGCTAACAATTTTAAACGTTCCTCCTACTTCTAACGCACGTTCCTGCATATTATGAAGGCCATAGGAATTTGTTTTTCTAGTTTGCAATTCAAATCCTATCCCATCGTCTACCACCCTCAGTATCACTGTTTGATCGCGTTCTATAAGCATAACTTGAAGCGAATTAGCTTCAGCGTGTCGAAGTGTGTTCGAGACAGATTCCTGGAGGATACGGAATAATTGATCTTCCACTCCTTTATCCACCACAAATGTTTCAACCTTCCATTCAATTTCCATAGGGACTTTCTCGGTTAGCTCGACAAGTAATTCCTCTACACCCTCCTGCAATGTTTTCCCTTTTAATGCAACAGGACGTAAATGAAGAAGCAATGCACGCATTTCTAGTTGTGACTGGTGTATCATTTTTTCAACAAGTAGAAGCTGCTTTTTCATTTCACTGTCAGGATTTGTTTCATTGATTGCTGACATCATCATGGATGCAGCAAAGAGTTGTTGGCTTACAGAGTCATGTAATTCTCTTGCAAGACGGTTTCTTTCTTGTACAACAATTTCCTGAAGGCTTTGTTCTCTTTCATTTGCCCGCTCTGTTGCCAATCGCTGTGCGTGCTCCGCTTGACTGTTAATTTTATTTTGAACCTGGTCCATATAATGTTCTATTGTTTCAAGTTCTTTATAGGACTCTAAGGATTTGGTGGCTTTCTGACCTTTCACGATTTCCTGTAATTGTTTTTCAACACGATTTAAACGTTGCTTCCAGTAAACAGCCGTGACAATCCCAATGACCAATGCCATGGTGACCGTAATGATAAAAACAGCTAGTAAAAACGATACGTCTCCGATCTTTTTATCAAATACAGAGAGCCAATCATCCACAAACACCATTAAGGTTAAAGCAATCATACTAAATGAAATTAGGACACTGTACAAAACCGCTGTGAAAATGTGGCGAGCGACCGTATTCATATGCGCACCACCTCAATGTCCCCAGAGAAAATGGATGTTATGATCTTCACTCTAGGCAATTTTGTGTCATAATGTGCAGTTTGGTAAATTAACGATTGATTCATTAATTTTCTATCTGTTTCTCCAAAAACATGTGCTCTTCCAAATACCGAACTGTGATGAATGCTTACTTCCACCTCGTAAGGAACATAGATTTGAATATTCCCGATCATGTGACGAATAGAAATCACTGCTGTATCATTCGGCAAAACGGTATTACTTAGATCAACCAAACGATCTCCAAACCCACCATGTATGTTAATATCACGCCATTTATACGCCATCTCACTTGTATCTTGATCTCCAAATAACCGATGCGTGAAAAGTGGTTCGATCCTATTCACGGTTTCTTCATTGCCCGTTCTATTTGTTGAGCTATCCGGGGCGAGTAGCGTTGGTTCCTTTTTTGTCTTAGAGAAATTTATAATGAACAGCACAATGAGTGCAACTAGTAAAAACCTAACAGCCATTAAGTTTAATATAGACAGAACAAGAATTACCGCTCCTATCCAGAAGGCAATCTTACCCCAAAGGTGATAAAATTTTCTCCATCCGAAATAAACAACCAGGGCTGCAAAAATGGCAGGAACAATCGTACCACCAAAGAAAAAAACGATCTCAAAGATAAGAAGGATTCCGCCGATAATTAATATCCAGTTAAGTGTATCTGTTGAAAATCTTTTTAGCACAGAATCCCGCCTTTCTTGATGATTATTTTTTTCTACAATTAAAATGGAGCAGACGCCTTCCCTGCGCCTGCTATTATATCATTAATTAGTTGGTTTCGGCAGTTTGCTCATTCATCTCTTTTTCTAGTTTAGCTATTTTACTATCGAACGTACTACGATAATAAGAACTATTCACTTTGTACTCCAGATTTTCAATATACTGTTCCATCTCCGCAAATTTTGAAAACGGCTTCTCTGAAGTCTCATCCACTACTTTGTTCATTTGGTGATTTGCTTTTGCGATGTTTTCTCTTCCCATTAATTCCATACGCTTCAAGTGCATATCCTTTAATTTATGTTTCATTTCTTCATACTTTTGCTCTAATGATTCTAGTTGTTCCACCGCTTCTTCACGGGATGCTTTCATTCGGTCTGCGCGAGCCTGATACTCCTCATGCTCTTTTAAAGCAAATTCATGCATTTGTTCTTCCTTAGCTCTTTCAGCTATACTAGCCTGTTTTAGACGTTTGTCAGCCATATCCTGTGCTTTATGATACTCTCTGGTAAATTCTTCTTTTAGTTTGTATTGACGATCAACAAGTCGTCTTACTTTTTCCTTTTCCTGTTCACTTTGTCTCAAGTACTGATTTAGTGCAGTGATTGGATTTTTCTGTTCTTTCTTATCCATCATAGTGTGTAAGTCTGCCGATATAGAATCTTTTATACGTGAAAATAAATTTGACATGTGAAAACACTCCTTTATTATTAATTGTTCAATTCTGCCCACTGACGTTCAAAATTAGTAAATGGGTCGTTATTATCAACTGTGTGTACTACTGGTTCATTCTTTTCCTCTCTCCAGCTTCGGTAAATGAGGTACAGTACATAAGCTGCTACAAGTCCGACCACTGCAAATACATTTGAGAACGTAATACTTAATACGATAAGCCCTAGAACTACCCAACCTATCTTTCCAACAGTCGAATCACTTTTTACAAACTGTTTAAAAATAACGTATAGTAACCAAACACTTACACCCAAAAGAATCATTGGTCCTATGTTTGCTAGTAGTATCAAGAGAGCAAGCAGCCCACCTGTAAATAGCATAAATTTCTTCATCTATTGCTCCTCCTTTCTTTGTTTAACATATTCTAAGCTTACAAGGATTTATCTTTTTCAGTAATGAGCCTCCGACATATTTTCTTCTACGACTGAAGGCTTAGACGTAATAAGACTTTCTTAAAAAAAGGACTTTTCTCTTGTTTGTCGAATCTAATACCTAAATAGGAGGGAAAAGGATGAAAGCATTATTTGTAATAGACGTTCAGAATGGAATTGTAGAAAATGGAGATTTTACCGAAGAGCTCGAAAAAATGGAACAACTAATAAAAGATTTCAAGCAGCATAACGAGCCGGTTATTTTTTTCCGTCATTTAGATACGGAAAAAGAAAGTGCCCTTTATGAAGCGTCAGGGGGAGCTGATTTACATGACTCGCTCCGGCATTATGCTGATTATATTGTGGAGAAACGTACACCAAGTGGTTTTTTTAGAACAGATCTGGAGGAATTACTGAAGGAAAATCAAATTGAACATGTTGTCATAACTGGTTTCAACACAGAATTTTGCTGCATGTTCACAGCAATCGCAGCATATGACCGAGGGTATAAGGTAACCTTTATTGAGGATGCAACAGGCACTTTAAATAATGGTGAGACGTACGAAATGAACGACTTAGATATACGAGACTTTGTCGCTACAGTGCTTCACTGGTCTGAAGCAATAGAAGTACTAGATTATGAGGAATATTGGGAGGACTAAAAAAGATACGGTTACAGGATTGTTCCTGACCGTATCTTTTCTATATACTCTTAACGACGCTTCTTCTTTTTAATATAAATATAGAGGAATATTACGAACAGAACAGCGAGAAGTACGTACACAACATTTGAGTAAAGACCCATGTAATAGGTTATGTCATGCCATGACTCTCCAAGGAGGACTCCTACAGTAATTAAGATACTGTTCCAAATCACGGTACCAACTACAGTGAACAGCATAAACAAACCAAATTTCATGTTAGACATCCCTGCTGGAATTGATATTAAGCTACGGACAACGGGAATCATTCTTCCGAATAATACAGTCCAATAGCCATATTTATCAAACCAGGCATCTGCTTTATGTACATCTTCTACCTTTACTCTTGTAATATGTCCCCACTGTTTAACGAGCTTCTCTAATCTTTCTATATCAAGCAGTGTACCAATCCAATATAAGAGAATAGCTCCAATTAAAGAACCTGCAGTGGCCGCAATAACCACACCCCAAATCGTCACACTTGTATATGTAGTTAAAAAACCACCGAATGGCAGTACTATTTCAGAAGGTATCGGGGGAAATAAGTTTTCAAGTGCCATCATTAACAGAATACCTAAATAGCCAAATTGCTCCATTATATCTGTAACCCAGTTCTGCATCGTATCCTCCTAATTAACTCCTCTTGATTCAAATGGATGTAGATTGATAGTTTATTATATATCTATTTATAAAGAAAAAGACCAGTAACACTTTATTCCACTTTCTTAAGGGATACTTTCTTTTTCTCTATATCTAGACCAGGTACAGTAGTTGTTTTCAAGTATTTACGAATTTCCAATGGCATTAACCCAAGTTCTCTCGCTTCTTTCATCAGTATGACCCATTCCATATCCAACTCAAGCTTCTGCTTGCTGCTTTTATCCATCCCAACCAACCCCTTCATCTATTTTAGCGATGAACCTGCATTCCAAATAAAAGTAACTCTACTACTTGTTCAGCCAATTCTTCAGGCTCTGACATACTCGTAAACAATCTCGAGATAGTCAAACGTTCCATAATTCCAACAATTATTTCTGCCACTACATCCATCTTTATATGTGGTTGAAAATAACCTTCTCTCTGTTCCTGTAGCAAGTTGCTACAAATTGATTCTGCCAGTGACTTTTTTAGATTAGCTGCATCTTCAGATTGGAAGAAACCAATTTGGGTCAATTGTGGATTTTCATTAAAGAAATGAAATATGGCGCCTAGCTTTCCTCTAATCTCTTCTTGGATCATCTCTTCCTTAAGACCAGAGTCTAGCAAGCTATCTTCTGTCAGGCTTAGTAGTCTCGATTTAAATATGGTGGTTAACTCTCTAAAAATTGCTTCTTTGCTTTTAAAGTATAAATAGAATGTTGGTTGTGTTAGCCCTGCTTCTTTTACAATCGAACTAATTTTTGTTTGATAAAAACCATTATTTGCAAATTGCTTTGTAGCGATTGTGAGTAGCTGTTCTCTGCTTCTTTCACCGTTTGATCCCTTTTTTCTCCCTCTATTGCTCATCGCGTTCACTCCGGAAACTAAAAAATCGTTATATTACTTATGAGTATTATCTTATATCCAATTTATACCGTCAAGCCAAAATAAAAAAACTTCCAAAGAGAAGTTTTTCGTTTTTCATTTAAGTAAGTTTCATTTCCTGGGCAATAAGTTCATAGGAGTTTAGCCTTGATTCATAACTGCTTGTAATGGTAACAAGCATCAATTCTTCTACCTGATATTCCGCCTGAAGTTTCTCCAACTGTGTTTTCACCTCAACAGGATTACCTACAATTATATTTTCTCTTCCTTTTTCCAACCGCTCCATTTCATCGGAAGTAAACGAATAATGCTTCAGTTCCTCTAATGTGGGGAACGGCCCACCTTTTGTATTCCCCTCTTTCCATAATTGCCTGGCTACTTGGAAAAATGCTTGCTCCTCTGCCTCTTCTGTCGTCTTTGCACAAATAACAGAAACAGCTACAACAGACCCAGCATCTTTTACTTCGTTAGTATATTTCCTAACAATCTGAGCACCATTGTCATCTGACATAAAGTGACCGAAAGCATAAGAGATTCCTTTTTCGGCAGCAAGCTTTCCGCTTTTAGCGCTCGTTCCGAGGAGCCATATTTTGGGTGAAATAGAAGCCACTGGGGTAGGCTTAATTTTAGAAAACATATGCTCAGCTGAAAATCCGTTTTGGCAAAAAGCGATAAGTTCATCTAATTGAGTCGGAAAATGCTTCAAGCTTTCTAGGAAATTATCGTTTAATGCCATCGTTGCTTCAGCTGACCCACCTGGTGCACGCCCTACACCGAGGTCCACCCTTCCTGGAAACATGGTTGCTAGCATATTATAGCGCTCTGCAATTTGGTAGGCCTTATAGTGTGGAAGTAAAACAGCACCAGAGCCAATTCGTATCGTATTTGTTTGGGCACCGATCTGACTTAATAAAATATCAGGCGCCGGGGATGCGAGCTCCTCCATGTCATGATGTTCTGCAGTCCAATATCTTGTGTATCCTAATTTGTCTCCCGCAATTGCTAATTCTATTGATGCCTGTATTGCTTGATAGGGGTTTTTCCCTGTTAGTACGGGGACTTGATCTAATATGCTAAGCTTCATGTTATCACTGCTTTCTATTTGTTTCTTCTTCCGCCATATTATCTACCAAATTCTCAGCAGCTTTCCTGTAAAAGTTACTCATTTCTGTAAAAGTTGAAACTAGTAACAACCGTTGCAAATACGTTTCATCCTTATCCTCTAATTTTGCAGCTTGTAAATGAGCTTCCTCCATATGTTTTTGAATACATCCTTTAAAGATGTCTTTATTTTGGTCAAATAAAGTTAAATAACTCATGTAGAGTGATAAAAGATCGAAATCCTCATCCATCATTTTATTATTTAAATTCTCTAATGTTTGCTTTACATCATGTATAGATAAAGCACCTTTCATCTGATAAATCATGCTGATAAGCATAATATGGTCCCTAGAGTATTTTTTGTTTTTTATTGGAAAAAATAATTTTCCCTTTGCATAGTTATTTATCATTGTCTTAGTCAGTACTTTTTCCTCTTCATTACGCTTAGCAGGAGAAAATTTCTTTTCGAACAATTGAATTACCTGATCCATGTACAAATCAATATCAGGAATATCATTTATATCAAGTCGCGTATTCAATTTCATATCGTTCATTAATGTTTTAATATCCATCGTAAAATCCTTTGTTTTTTCTTCTTATTATAAGGGAAATTGGCATAATAGTAAACCTTGACTATGTCTTGGTATTACGATATAGTCATAATATAGTTTTCAAAACTACATATAACGGTAAAGGTGATGATAAAACTTGGGTACATTTATGCGAGAGCCGGTTAATGGTCTAACCCATTTATTCGGGGCAATTCTTAGTTTTGTAGGTTTGTTTGCAATGGTAATAAAAGCTTCAACGGAAACGAATTCCACATTGGCTGTAGTGGCTGTCATTATTTTCGGAATTAGTATGACACTACTTTATGCAGCTTCTGCGACCTATCACTTAGTGGTGGCAAAAGCACATGTCATAGCTTTCTTACGCCGGCTGGATCATTCGATGATTTTTGTGCTTATTGCAGGAACCTACACCCCTTTATGTTTAATAAGTTTAAGTGGTGTAACTGGTTGGGTACTATTCACAATTATTTCAGCGATTGCTATTGCGGGAGTCACTTTTAAATTAGTCTGGTTTCATGCGCCTAGATGGTTATCAACTGCTTTGTATATCGCCATGGGGTGGATTGTCGTTTTTTTCAGCTCTTCTCTTGCACCGGTTCTAGGAACAAACGGGATGACATTACTCATTATAGGCGGCTTAATCTATACGGTTGGTGCTTTCATTTATTGGCTTAAACCTAAGTTCATGGAATTTAAACACTTCGGGTTTCATGAGATATTTCACATCTTCATTTTAATGGGAAGTCTATTTCATTTCCTTTGTGTTTACTTATACGTATTATAAATATAAAAAACGAACGCTCTGTCACTCGTACAGTGTCGTTCGTTTTTTGTTTAAGGAAGAAGAATTAGTAGCTTACCATTTTGGATTTAATATAATGATACACAAGTTGTTCTGTATAATTTAGTGATTCTTCATGTGTTCTTTCATAAGCGTGTGATGAATCAATTCCCGGGCCTATTAGTCCGTGGATAATATCATGTCCCGACCTGATAGCTGCTGAGGCATCTGATCCGTAATAAGGGTAGATATCAAGCTTATAGCCAATCTTATTACTCTCTGCTAGATTTACAAGGTGCTTGCGTAGTCCGTAATGATATGGACCTGATGCGTCCTTTACACAAATAGATACAGTAAATTCATCGGTCGACTGACCATCGCCCATTGCCCCCATATCTACTGCCAAGTATTCAACCGTTTCTGGGGTAACATTGGAGTTTCCACCATAGCCAATTTCCTCATTATTCGAGATAAGAAAGTGCGTTGTATAGGGTAATGTCACCTGCTCCTCTTTCACCCTTTTAATGAGTTGTAGCAAAATAGCTACGCTTGCCTTGTCATCCAGATGGCGTGATTTAATAAAACCATTATCGACAAATTGCACACGAGGATCAAAGGAAACAAAATCGCCTACCTCAATTCCTAGCTCCCTAATATCATCGGCATTCTCTACCTTAGCATCAATCCGCACTTCCATATTCTCCTGATTACGCTTCGCATCTCCTGCATTTTTATATACATGAACTGATGTTTGATGCATAAGGATGGTTCCTGTATAAACCTTGCCGCTTGATGTGTGGATTTCGCAGTATTCTCCCTCAATAGCGTTATATTTAAAACCGCCAATTAAATCTAAACGAAGTCTTCCGTTACTTTTCACTTCTTTCACCATGGCACCCAATGTATCAACATGAGCTGTCAGCATTCTGTGCTCTTCTGTATTTGACCCAGGGAGAGTAGCGATCAGCCCACCTTTTCGGTTGCGCTTGGTTTCTACTTGTATGTCTTTTAGATAGTCTTCTACAAATTGAATGACCTTTGTAGTGTTACCAGATGGACTTGGTATGGAGACGAGATCTTTTATTAATTCTTTCGTTTCTTCTACATTAGGATATGTAGCCATAAATGTTCCCCCTTAATCTATTTTTTTGAAGGTTTCAACTAGTTAGGATTATACGAGATACTAGAAGGGAAGTAAACTTCTTGGATTCTTAACTTATTATATTGGTCATTCTATTGATTATTGACTAGAAAAGGACTACTTCTTTTTTCTGCCCCTGAAATATTTACCATAATTTATACAGTGTCAAAAAGACAGAAAAAGCCGGTTCTCTTAAAAGAGAACCAGCTTTTTAGCTTTTATTTAAGCTACATCGTAGCCTTGTTCTTCGACAGCGTCCTTCATGGTTGTAACATTTACTTTTAAATCATCAAAAGTAACCTCTACTTTGCCTGCTTCCAAATTTACTTCAGCTGCTGATACGCCATCTAAATTTTTTAATGCATTCTCAACTGACATTTTGCAATGCCCGCATGACATGCCTTGAACATTCAATGTTTTTTCCATGATTTTCACCCCCTTCAAAAACTTAGTTTTATATTTTTGCCCGTTTTAAACGTAGTGAGTTTGTCACTACACTTACTGAACTTAATGCCATCGCTGCGCCAGCAATCCACGGTGCAAGTAATCCGATTGCTGCTATCGGTATGCCGGCTGTATTATAGCCGAATGCCCAGAAAAGGTTTTGTCTGATATTGCGAATAGTTGCATGGCTGATTCTAATTGCTTTGGGAATGAGCAAGAGCTCTCCACCTAAAATCGTTACGTCTGCAGCTTCAATTGCAACTTCTGTACCGGTTCCTATGGCAATTCCTATATCAGAAACAACCAACGCAGGCGCATCGTTTACACCGTCCCCTACCATTGCTACCTTTTTTCCTTGTAATTGAATCTCTTTGATTTTATCAGCCTTTTCTTCAGGTAACACTTGGGCAATGACTTGGTCGATTCCTACCTGTTTTGCAATAGCATGGGCCGTTCTTTCGTTATCACCTGTCAACATGATAACCTCTAAACCTTGTTCTCTTAGTTCTTTAATTGCTTGTGGTGCCGTTTCTTTAATCCTATCTGCAACCGCCACCGTTCCACGATATTCTCCATCAATGACTAGTAACATCGCTGTTTTCCCCTCGGTTTCAAACGTAACGAGTTCCTCTTCAATACTAGCAACATTGATCTGGTGATTTGCCATCAATTTTCGATTTCCGACAAGAACTTGCTTTCCAAAAATCGTCGCTTCAATACCGTGCCCTGGTATAGCATTAAATTCTTCTACATCTATAAGCTTCATGTCTTTTTCTGTTGCATAGGCCACAATCGCCTCTGCAAGTGGATGTTCAGAGCCTTTCTCGGCACTAGCTAAAAGTTGAAATGCTTCTTCGTCACCAGTGAAGTCTGTTACTTCGGGCTTTCCTTTAGTGACAGTTCCTGTTTTATCAAGCACAATTGCATTTAGCTGATGTGTACCTTCTAAGTGTTCTCCACCTTTAAATAAAATACCACTTTCTGCTGCTCTTCCTGTTCCTACCATAATGGATGTTGGTGTAGCTAGTCCCAAGGCACATGGGCAGGCAATAACCAGTACAGCAATAGCTGCAATTAAAGCCGGTTCAAATTGGCCTGGCTCAACAAATGCAATCCATACAATAAACGTTAGAATAGCAATTCCTACAACAATCGGTACGAAATAGCCTGAAATAACATCTGCTAAACGTTGGATAGGCGCTTTTGACCCTTGTGCTTCTTCGACCACCTTCACAATGGATGCGAGTGCAGTATCTTTTCCTACTTTTGTTGCTTCCATTTCGATAGACCCATTTTTATTTATGGTTGATCCGATAACTGTTGCATCTACTTCCTTTTCTATTGGAATGGATTCACCCGTTATCATCGATTCATCTACAGATGTTCTTCCCTTTACGACCATACCATCTACCGGTATTTTTTCACCTGGTTTTACAACTAAATGATCTCCCACAGCGACCTGATCAACAGGAATCATGGTTTCCTCGCCATTTCTTATCACACGAGCTTCTTTTGCCTGTAAATTTAGTAAAGAGGAAAGTGCATTCGTTGTCTGGCTTTTTGCTTTTGCCTCCAAGTATTTTCCAAATAAAATTAATGTGATGAGAATAGCACTTGTTTCGAAATATAAATGAGGCATATAATGATTGCCTATAGTCTTGATTGACTCATAAAGGCTGTAAAAATAAGCAGCACTCGTACCTAATGCAACAAGCACGTCCATGTTAGCCCCACCATTTTTAAGGTTTTTATATGCTCCCACATAAAATTGCCAACCAATAATAAATTGCACAGGTGTTGCTAAGACAAACTGGAACCACGGATTCATAAATAGACCCGGTATATCCATATTGAATAAGTGCACCAGCATGGTTATTAATAATGGTGCTGATAGTACGGCTGAAATAATTAACTTTGTTTTCTGCCGTTGCAGTGATCGTTCTTTATAATCTTGCTTTTCAGCAGCTTCTTTCTTAAGTATTGCGTCATAACCGACATTTTTTATCTTTTCAATCAGCGCTTTAGAATCTGTTAATCCCGGATTGTATTCAATCATTGCACTTTCTGTTGTTAAGTTAACGGAAGCGGACTTAACCCCTTCTTGCTTATTCAATACCTTTTCTATCCGACTTGAACAAGCCGCACAGGTCATTCCGATAATGTCTAATTCTGTTTTTTCCATTAAAACACCGTAGCCAACACTTTCAATCTTGTTCGTAATATCCTCTATAGAAGCTTTTTCAGCAACAAAGTCTACGGTTGCTTTTTCTGTTGTAAGGTTAACTTTGGCTTCTACTCCATCCATTTTATTTAACACTTTTTCAACACGACTGGAGCAAGCTGCACAGGTCATACCTGTTATATTAAGTGTTGCATGATGTGTGTCACTCATGATCTCTCTCCTCTATTTGGAAAACTGTTTCATAACACTCATTAATTCTTCAATGGTTTCTTTTCCCTCACCCTGTTTGATCGCATCGCTTACACAATGGTTGATATGACGTTCTGTGACAGAAAACCCTACATTTTTCAGTGCAGATTGAATGGCACTAATTTGAACTAAAATATCCATACAATATCGATCCTCTTCCACCATCTTTTGGATGCCACGAACTTGTCCTTCTATTCGTTTCAAGCGATTAATAACCTTTTGTTTTTCATCTTGTGTTCTTGGTTTACTTGGGTGATCATGTAAGAATTCATCCATTTGGATCACTTCCTTTTCATTTATATTAATACTATACCCCCATACGGTATATAAGTCAAACATAACATTATCTATAGTATACGATTGAAAGCAAATCATATTCAGTATACCCCAACGAGGTATAGAAACATGTATTTTAAAAAAGAGTTAAGTTTAGGTGCTGATCTTATAGAAGATGGGCAATTTTTTGAATGCGTCAGCTTAAATTCCCAAAATATGAATACATTAGGACTATTGTACCTGATAAAGAGCTGTGATAAAGTTATATAGTATTAATTGTTAGAATTTATTGGATGAAGTTGAAAATTAAGGAGTTTTGTAAATGTGTGGATTTGTAGGTATATTTTCCAATCAAGAATCCCGTCTCTACGATGAAGAAGTAAATTTATTAAAAGAGCGCACCCGACTTATTACACATCGAGGTCCAGATGATGAGGGATACTTTGCAGAAGATGGTGTGTTTTTCGGGTTTAGGCGATTGAGTATAATTGATATAGAATCAGGTAATCAGCCTCTGAGTTATCAAGATGACCAAATTTGGATGATATTCAATGGAGAAATTTATAATTATAAAGAGCTTAGGGCCGATTTGATGGAAGAAGGTTATGTATTTAATACAGAATCGGATACAGAAGTCATTGCAGCTCTTTTCGCAAAATATAAACAGGAGGCTTTTTCCTATTTGCGCGGTATGTTTGGTATCATGATATGGGACAAGCAGGAAGAAACCTTGTTTGGTGCTCGCGATCCATTTGGTATCAAGCCTTTTTATTATGAAGAAAAAGAAGATAAGCTTATCTGTGCTTCTGAACGAAAAAGTATTACCTTATTCCGTGATAAGAATGTATTAGACGAAAAAGCATTACAACAATATTTTAGCTTTCAATTTGTACCAGAGCCTTATACTCTTATAGATGGTATTAAAAAATTGGAGCCTGGTCACTACTTCACAAAAAAACACGGGGAGCCGATGCAAACAACCCGTTATTGGAAAGCAGCATTCCATCCAGTGAAAATGGAAAAAGAAAAATGGGAAAAACGTATACAAGATGTTTTGTTCGATTCGGTAGAAAAACATATGCGAAGTGACGTTCCAGTAGGTTCTTTTCTTTCCGGGGGTATTGATTCTTCTATTATTGTTTCCATTGCTAAACAGTTGAATCCTGCCATAAAAACTTTTTCTGTCGGTTTTGAACGGGAAGGTTATTCGGAAATCGATGTTGCTCAAGAGACTGCAGAGAAATTAGACGTTTCTAATACCGCATACATTGTAACGCCAGAAGAATATATTAAACATTTACCAAATATCGTCTGGCACATGGACGACCCATTAGCCGACCCTTCTAGCATACCCCTATATTTCGTTGCCCGAGAAGCAAGGAAACAAGTAAAAGTTGTATTGTCTGGAGAAGGAGCAGATGAACTTTTTGGCGGTTATAATATTTATCGGGAACCCGAATCGCTGAAGGTATTTCAATCCATACCTGGCCCAGTTCAGCACTTACTTGGCAAAGTGGCACAGGTTTTACCAGAAGGCGTAAAAGGAAAGAGCTTTTTGGAGAGGGGAACGACGCCTTTATCTGAACGTTATATCGGCAATGCAAAAATGTTTGAGGACAAGCAGCTAAGCCAGTTACTGCACAACTATGACTCTAAGCTTTCTTATCGAGACATTACGAAATCTTTATTTAAAGATTCTTCAAAGTATTCTCCAGTCAACCAGATGCAGTATATCGATATGCATACTTGGTTGCGCGGAGACATTCTGTTGAAAGCCGATCGTATGACAATGGCCAATTCGCTGGAACTGCGCGTGCCATTTCTAGACAAAGAAGTCTTTCACGTTGCCAGTCAACTGCCGGAGGATTTAAAAATCTCTAATGGGACAACCAAATATATTTTACGTGAAGCTGTCAAAGGTATCGTACCAGATCATGTTTTAAACCGAAAAAAATTAGGATTTCCGGTACCTATCCGTCACTGGCTGAAAAACGAACTTTATGACTGGGCAGTAAATTTGATCAAGGAAAGTCCAATAGATCAATGGATAAAGAAAGATTACGTACTTGATTTGTTAGATAAGCATTGTATGAATAAGGGAGATTATAGCCGTAAGATTTGGACCGTACTTATTTTTGCAGTATGGCATCAAGTATATATAGAAAATCAATATACCGTGCCGGAGTTAGTTACTACTTAAGTTTATAGGTAAGACTTGCATTAAAAAATCGGTTACTATTAAGAGCTTTTATTCTTTTTAAAAAAACATTACCAATTCATTGATCATATCAATAAGCGGTAATGTTTTTTTATATCATTTCAACTATCCAGAAAATACGAAATTCCATATTAGTATTAAATGGATTGACGATCCTGTTCAATCGCAACATCTTTACTAGCGCCTCTAGCATTTCTAAGGGAGTTTATTTATAGAAATTACGGGAAGCGTATGACTATAAACTATTATTTACTAAATAGGAGGCTTTAGAATATGTCACATAAACAACATAATGAACTGATTCAAACTTTGCATGATTGTATGACTGCATGTAACCATTGCTATGATGCTTGTTTGAAGGAAGACGACATTAAAATGATGGCCGAGTGCTTAAGATTGGATAGAGAGTGCGCAGATATATGTAACTATTTAGAACAGGCGGTTTCAAGAAACACACCATTCGTTTCTGAATTAGCATCAGTGTGTGCTAAAATTTGTGAAGCATGTGGCAACGAATGTAAAAAGCATGACCATGACCATTGTCAAAAATGTGCTGATGCCTGCTTTAAATGTGCTGAAGCATGTAAAAACGTTGCTTAATAAACCATTCTTTAAAAGTTGCTCAAGGTAAGTTAGAGCAACTTTTTCACCCCTCTTATACCCATTTCGCTTAAACGTTCTTTTTTTAGAATAAACATTAACCGTTAATATTCTTTTCCAGGCAGACAAATTACTCTTTACTAATGACTTCCAAAAATAATTTCTTCCCCCTGTTATGAAACCTGCAATTAAACTGCATACTTTTAGGGTAGAGTACTGATGAAATAATTACAATGGAGGTCATAAAAATGAAGAGAAATATAATCACAACAGGACTTGTTTCTATATTTACAGTGTTTCTATTATCAGCTTGGGCTGGTGAGACAGATGAAAACACAGATACAGAAACAGATCCCAACACACAAGAGGAAACGGATAAGGAAACAGGGTCGGATTCGAAGGAATCTATGGAAAGTATGAATCATTCAGGGATGAATATGTCTGGCAGTGGTGAAGTTCCTGAAGAGTTACAAGAAGCTGCAAATCCTACTTATGAAGTTGGAAGTCAAGCCATCATAGAATCGGACCATATGAAAGGTATGAAAGGTGCTGAAGCAACAATTGCCGGAGCATATGATACCACTGTCTACACCGTTTCCTATACTCCTACTACTGGAGGAGAAAAAGTGACGGATCACAAATGGGTCATACATGAAGAATTAGAAGATGCTGGTGAAGCTTCGTTAGAACCTGGTACAGAAGTAACCCTAAATGCAGATCATATGGAAGGTATGGATGGAGCTACTGCTGAAATTAATTCAGCTGAAGAAACCACAGTGTATATGGTTGATTTTGTTCCAACTACCGGAGGAGAAGAAGTGACGAATCATAAATGGGTAACAGAAAGTGAATTATCGCCCGTTGAATAAGTTTTTAGAACAATATTTAAGTAAAAGAGTTGGTTCCGATCATTGTTTTAGGTGATCGGGATCATTTTACGTTAGATGTCTTTTCATTAAAAATATGATAGGATAATTTTTATTAAACAGGACAAATCGATTTTATTAAGCTTTTCACCTTCTAGGCAAAGAGTTGTAACTTATATGTCCATCTTAGACTTAAATCACAACACAAAAAAACCACCAACATATGTATTGGTGGAGACGGAGGGAGTCGAACCCTCGTCCAGAGACATCGGCACTCAGGCTTCTACACGCTTAGTTGGTATATTATCATTCACTGTCACATCAGCCTACCAACAGGCTTTTGTGCAGCTAGTCTGATTGGTTTCAACGCTCATCCTCAGACGGTGGATGACCGTATAGCCCGCTTCAGTTGAGACCCTTCAATCTGCCACACGGGCGATAGCAGGAAGGATCGCTTAGCAGAGCTTACGCTGCTGCTAAAGCAGTGTTATTGTTAAATTTGCCAGTTATATTTAGGCGAGTAACGTTTTACGAGCCGTAACCTCGACATGCGACCTGAGCTCAATCTATCCCTGTCGAATCCGTAACGTCCCCATAAGGAAAACGCTCGGGTATAGTGAGCATTATATAATTGTTTTGGTTCGTTATTACAATAAATAGTATACCATTTTTCGCGAATTTGTCAAGAATACGGCGGTACTACAGCTATCTCATATGATCCTTTATAGCCCTATCAACGTCACGTTTCATCTGTTTTCGCTTCAGGTCTTCACGTTTATCATATTTCTTCTTACCTCTTCCAAGACCTATCAATATTTTGGCAAAACCATTTTTAATATATATCTTTAATGGAACGAGAGCGTATCCTTGTTGCTGAGTTAGGCCAATTAACTTATCAATTTCCTTTCGGTGCAATAAAAGTTTTCTCGTCCTGGTAGGGTCATGGTTATATCGATTTCCCTGCTCATATTCTGCAATATGAAGATTTATAAGCTTTACTTCCCCGCGATCAATCCTTGCATGGGAATCCTTGATATTGACCCTTCCTGCTCGAAGTGATTTAATTTCGGTCCCTTGCAGTACAATTCCTGCTTCATATGTGTCTTCGATAAAATATTCATGTGATGCTTTCTTGTTCGTTGCGATTGCGTTACCATGTCCTTTTGGCATGTGAATTTCCTCCTACTGCTTACGTGAACCTTATTCTATCAAAAATAGAGGCAGAATCCAATCAGAATCCATTTAAATAATTAGCAGTAAACTCAATGCCATGACTGCCATGCCACCAATTAGGCCATAAATCGAGATATGAGCTTCATCATATTTTTGTGCTGCAGGTAACAGTTCGTCAAGCGAAATAAATACCATAATTCCTGCAACCATTGCAAAGATAACTCCAAACATAATGTCATTTAAAAAAGGCATAAGAATTAAAAATGCTACTACAGCTCCAATAGGCTCAGCCAATCCTGATAATAAGGATAGTTTAAAAGCTTTCTTTTTATCCCCTGTTGCATAATAAATTGGAACCGAAACGGCAATCCCCTCTGGAATGTTATGAATAGCTATTGCAATCGCAATTACAAGGCCTAGTGCTGGATCCTGAATAGTAGATACGAACGTAGCAATACCCTCTGGAAAATTGTGAATAGCAATTGCCAATGCTACAAAGGTACCCGTCTTAAGTAATTCTGGGTCCTTAATGGCAGCGCTTGGTTTCTTCATATCTTCAATTTTCTTCAGTTCATGTGGGTTTGTTTGTTTAGGAATCAAGCGATCTATCAATGTAATAAGGAGCATTCCAGCAAAAAAAGAGCAAACGGTAAGCCAGTTTCCTCCCACGTCCCCCAACTCTCCAACAAGCGATTCCTTTGCTTTTACAAAAATATCAATCATAGAAACATAAATCATCACACCTGCTGAGAAACCAAGAGCAAAGGATAAGAACTTTGTATTAGTTGTTTTCGTGAAAAATGCCAGTAAACTACCTATCCCTGTAGCAAGCCCGGCAAACAAGGTAAATAAAAAGGCCAGCAGTACCTCTTGTGTCATGGTCGTATCCCCTTTGTTGTAAAATGTACCTCCCTCACGAACAAGCAGTAAAAGATTTATGGAAGGATCTACAATGTTCATATACTTGTTCTTCTATAGAAAGAACATATTCTCAGCTTATTACAGTTTCCCCTAAATGGAAGCTTGTTTTTTAAAATAATCTGATTTTATCACGTTAACTATTTAGTAGTGTAAGGGAACAAATGATTTACGTCAACAATATAGTTTGCTATGTGCAACTTTAAAAGAACAAATGAAGAGGCTGGGATAAAAATTTCTCTTAACACTTGAAAACCCGAACTAGGCAAATCTTTGGATAAAGGTTTGCCTAGTTCGGGTCTTTTGATTTTAGCGTAGGTAGAACGCGGAGACTCCAACGGGAACAGCACGAGTCCGAAGACCCCGCAGTGGGGCCCTTTCCACGAGGAGGCTGAGACCGTGCCCGTGGAAAGCGAAGTGTTCTGCCGAAGCGATGCTAAAAAGTATTATTCGTATTAAGCGTTGATAATTTGATTATGTCCCAGCCTCTTCTTATCTATCTAGCTTTTTTGTTTTTTGTTTTTCTACGCTTTTTTTGGTTCGGATTTTCTTCTCGAGCTATTTCAAAATCGATTGCCCGTTCATCAATATTTACGCTAGCTACCTTTACCTTCACTTCCTCGCCAATTCGATAAATATTACCAGTTCTCTCGCCAATCATGGCATGACTTTTTTCATCATAATGGTAATAGTCATCTGTTAAATAGCTGACATGCACAAGGCCCTCTATGGTATTCTCAAGCTCTACAAATAATCCAAAATTTGTTACTGAGCTGATAACACCAGTATATTCTTCACCGATCTTATCCTTCATGAATTCCGCTTTTTTCAGATCATCGGTTTCTCTTTCCGCATCAACTGCAGTACGTTCCCTTTCACTTGTATGCCTTGCAATCTCAGGCATCGCTTCTTTCCAATAATTCACTGTCTTTTTGTCCATTTGTTTGTTAATTAAATAGGTTCGAATAAGTCGATGGACAATAAGATCTGGATACCGTCGAATCGGCGAAGTAAAGTGTGTATAGAACTCTGTAGCCAGTCCGAAGTGTCCAATGCTTTGCGGATCATACTTTGCCTGCTTCATGGATCGCAGCATCAACTTAGATACGATCATTTCTTCAGGTTTACCCTGGACATCCTCAATTACTTTTTGTAAGGCTTGTGGGTGTATTTCATTACTAGTACCTTTCACCGCATACCCTAATCCTCCAAGAAACTCAAAGAAATTTTGTAGTTTTCCTTGATCTGGTTCTTCGTGGATGCGATGAATAAAGGGAACATCCATCCAGTGGAAATGCTCGGCAATCGTTTCATTCGCTGCAAGCATAAATTCTTCGATTAGACGTTCTGCGACAGATCGTTCTCGTAAAACCACATCCTGTGGAACTCCTTTTTCGTCTACCAATACTTTGGATTCTTTAAAATCAAAGTCGATAGCGCCTCGTCCCATTCTTTTTCGATTAAGTACAGACGCAAGTTCACCCATCTGTTCAAAAAACGGCACAAGGTCCTTGTACCTCTCCATAACTTGCTCATCTTTATCAACAAGTATTTTATTCACATCACTGTACGTCATGCGTTCATTTGTTTTAATCACACTTTGGAAGATTTCATGATTCACAACGTCCCCAGATGATGTGATTTCCATCTCGCAACCCAACGTTAAACGATCCACTTTCGGATTTAATGAACAAATTCCATTCGAAAGACGATGTGGGATCATCGGAATTACTCGATCTACTAGGTATACACTCGTCCCTCTCTCAGAAGCTTCTTTATCGATAGGGCTATCCTTGTCAACATAGTAACTAACATCCGCAATGTAAACTCCAAGCTTGTAATTACCATTGTCTAGCTTTTTAACTGAAACGGCATCATCCAAATCTTTTGCGTCAGCTCCATCTATGGTAACAATCGTTTCATCCCTTAAGTCACGGCGGTCTTTTAATTCCTCCTCTGCGATGGTTTCAGAGGTGTTTGTAGCCTGTTCTAATACTTCATCGGGAAAGTCCACTTGTATTCCATGCTTATGAATAATGGAGATAATATCAATGCCCGGGTCATTTTTATGACCGAGTATATGAATGATTTCCCCCTCAGCACTCTTATGCTTTTCAGGATACTTCGTAATATGTGCGATGACCTTATGTCCACTCACAGCACCATTCGTAGCACCCTTTGGAATGAAGATATCATTTGGAATACGTTTGTCGTCTGCTATAACAAAGCCAAATGAACGATTGTCTTCAAACGTTCCCACTACTTGCAGTGTTGCACGTTCCAATATGCGAATGACCGTTCCTTCTGGCCTTTGACCATCCTGATCCTTTTTCTCAAGACGGACAAGCACCTTATCATTGTTCATAGCAGATGCCAGGTCAGAATGGTGAATGTACACATCTGTTTGTCCCTCGTCATCCGGGATTAGAAAAGCGAATCCCTTTGCATGCATCTGAATCCTTCCCCGAACAAGATTCATTTTTTCCGGAAGGCCAAACCTGTTTTTTCTCGTTCGTACAAGTTCTCCTTCATCCTCAAGTTCATTTAGAGCTTTCACTAATTCCTTAAATTCTACAGCGTCCTCTACTTCTAACACTTCTTCCAATTCATCTACGGATAATGGCTTTGTCCCATTTTCTTTAAAATAATTTCGTAATCTCTCTTTCATTCGCTCACCTTCTTTCATTATTATTATTTACCTTTTATATGAGTTATAATCATACTTCCCAATTAAGCTGCTCAAGAAACTGATGTACTTCATGGAAGACCTCTTCCTTTTCTTTTCCCATCGTAATCACATGGCCGGAATTCTCAAACCATTTTATTTCTTTAGTGTCGGCTTCTACCTGCTCATAAATGTAAGTGGCACTATCTGTATTAATCATTTCATCTTTTGTAGCCTGAATTACCAGTGTTGGTGTATAAATAGTATCAATTTCATTCTTCACTTCAGTAATAAAGTTTCCAAGTCCATGAAAAACATCACCTGAATTTTCCATAAGCTCTTCTAATTCAGAGGTGATCGTTTCTTCATCTTTACCTTCTAATTGCTTGTACTCTTTTGAGAAAGCCTTAAACCCTTTGGTCAACTGTGTTTCATTATCAAAGAACATTGGGGAACACATCGTCATTACTGCTTTCGTCTGTTCCGAATAAGCAAGTTTTAGTCCCAGTACACCACCAAGGGAGAGCCCAGCCACGGCAATCTCCTTATAACCTAACTCTTGCAAGTGTTTATAAGCCTGTTGTACATCTTCCCACCATTGTTCTGGAGTTGCTTTTATAAGTTCTTCTGGTGGCAAACCGTGACCTCGGTAAATCGGGGCATGGCTTGTATAGCCTTGCTTCTCAAGATAGCGTCCTAACATTCTTACATCTGCTGAGTGGCCGGTAAAACCATGTAATAATAATACCGCTCGTGGTCCTGCTTCAAACGTAAATGGTTGTGGTTGTTTTACTTTCATTAGTGCTGCATCTCCTTTATCTGTATATCACTTGTTAGCCGTTCAAAAAGTATGGAGTTTTTTATCCTCTTACTTTTTCGAACCTTCTATTTCTACTTTACCCTTTTTTGTTCCATAATAAAAAGCAATAACCCTTATCACTTAGTGTGATAAGGGTTATTGTTATTGTAGAATATATGCGCTTAAAAATGCTAATACGAAAAACAAAATACCTGTTACAATTGTTCCTCTATGAAGAAAAAGATCGGCACCTCTAGCTTTCTGTTTACCGAATAACTGCTCAGCCCCGCCAGAAATCGCACCAGACAGTCCTTCACTTTTCCCTGACTGTAGTAATACAAAGACAATCATAATAATTGCATCAATAACTAATAATACATGAACTAATGCTTCCATTTATGCAAGACACCCCCAGATACTAAAACACAAACAACCCGCTGCTTGCGCCGAATATACAATACTTAACTCTACTTTAGCACAATAGTGTTTTGTATAGCAAGTCTATTTTAATTGAAGTAATGTTATAATAGATTCACGTTTTCCTAGTCATTCAAAGGGGTGAAGTAAATGATACAAGAAGATTGGATTTTAGGAACAGACAATACGGAAATCTATTTAAAAAAGTGGTATGACCCTAACCAACAACCTAGAGCCATTATTCAACTGGCACACGGAATGGTAGAACATATTAATAGATATGATGAATTTGCGGAACAATTAGTGGAAATGGGGTTTTATGTGTACGGTAACGACCACCGAGGGCATGGAAAAACTGGTGAACGTCAGGGCTTACTAGGGTATTTTTCTGAAAGCGAAGGATTTTATAAAACGACAGAGGATCTGGTAATGGTAACAAAGGAAATAAAAGTAACACACCCCTCTGTTCCAATTATTCTTTTCGGACATAGTATGGGATCCTTTTTAGTTAGGTACTATATTCAAGAACATAGTCATGAAATCCACGCGGCAATTCTTTCGGGTACCGGGTACTTTCCTTCCTTACAAACGTATGCTGGAAAATTGCTTGCCAATCTGCTCCCAGCAAAAGAACCTTCTGAACTAATGAATTGGCTTGCTTTCGGCCGTTACAATAAAAATGTTAAAAATAAACAGACTAAGGTAGACTGGCTAACACGAAATGAAACGGCTGTACAGGATTATGAGCGTGATCCATTAGCAGGTTTTACCCCAACAGCCCGTTTTTTCTATGATTTGATGTCTGGCCTTATCGCAATACAGAATCTCAAAGGACATCAATCTATACGGAAAGACCTTCCTATTCTGTTAATAAGTGGTAAGGAAGATCCTGTCGGCCAATTTGGTAAGGGCGTATGGAAAACTGCTCATTTATTTAACCAGTCAGGGCTCGAGCAAGTTACTACCATGTTATTTGAGGATGGAAGGCATGAATTGCTATTTGAGTTGAATAAGGATGAGGTCTATGAAGCAATTGAAAGATGGATTACGGACAGTTTAAGTACCAAATTTTAATTCTTGTGTAATAACGAGCAAGCGTTTAGAATAGACACTGGAGTGTATAAACGTATATAACGGTTTTATCGCTAATATTTTTTTGCATTAAGAAAGGTTGGTCAAAATGACAAATGTTCAAGGAATCGCTGCATCATCCGGTATTGCTATAGCAAAAGCATACCAGCTGGAAACACCAGATCTTTCATTTGAAAAGAAATCAATTGATAATCCACAAGTGGAAATAGAGAGATTGGAACAAGCACTTAACGTTTCTAAGCAAGAACTAGAAAAAATCAAAGCACATACAAAGGAACAGCTTGGTGACGAGCATGCAGAAATTTTTTCTGCACACTTGTTAGTACTAAGTGACCCTGAATTAATAAACCCGATGAAAGACAAAATCAAGGCGGACAATGTAATGGCAGAGGCAGCTCTTGAGGAAACTGCTAATATGTTTATTGACATGTTCAAGGCAATGGACAATGAGTATATGAGAGAGCGTGCTGCAGATATTCATGATGTAACACAACGTGTAATGGCTCATTTACTTGGCGTGACGTTTCCTGACCCTGCACTAATCAATGAGGAAGTAATCGTAATCGCCAAAGACTTGACACCTTCTGACACTGCCCAATTGAACCGCGAATTCGTAAAAGGATTTGCTACAGACATTGGTGGCCGTACTTCCCACTCAGCGATTATGGCTAGATCACTTGAAATCCCGGCTGTTGTTGGAACAAAAGAAATTACTTCTTCTGTTTCCAAAGATGATATGATCATCGTAGACGGAATGGAAGGAAAAGTTATTATTAACCCATCTGAGGAAGAAATTGCAACTTACCGTGAAAAACAAGAAACATTTGAAAGACAAAAAGAAGAATGGGCTAAGTTAAAAGATGAGCCAACATTCACTTCTGATGGAGAACAAGTAGAGCTTGCAGCCAATATTGGTACACCAGAAGATGTAACAGGTGTGCTTAATAATGGCGGAGAAGGCATCGGCCTTTATCGTACGGAATTCCTTTACATGGGTAAAAATGAGCTTCCTACAGAGGACGAGCAGTTTGATGCTTACAAATCTGTATTAGAACAAATGCAAGGCAAACCAGTAGTAGTTCGTACATTAGATATTGGTGGAGACAAAGAACTTAACTACTTAGATTTACCAAAAGAATTGAACCCATTCCTTGGCTTTAGAGCAATTCGCTTCTGCTTGGAAAATGAAGATGTTTTCCGTCCACAGCTGCGCGCATTATTACGTGCAAGTGTTTACGGAAACTTAAAAATCATGTTCCCAATGATTGCGACGATTGAGGAATTTAGAAAAGCAAAAGAAATTCTGCTTGATGAAAAAGAAGCACTTAAAAATGAAGGAAAAGACGTTTCCGATGATATTGAAGTAGGAATTATGGTGGAAATCCCTTCAACAGCAGTAATTGCGAAACAATTTGCTAAAGAAGTAGATTTCTTCAGTGTTGGTACGAATGATTTAATTCAGTACACAATGGCAGCAGACCGTATGAACGAACAGGTTTCTTACCTTTATCAGCCATACCATCCAGCTATCTTAAACCTCATTAATAATGTTATTGAGGCAGCTCACAGTGAAGATAAGTGGGTCGGTATGTGTGGAGAAATGGCTGGAGAACCACTAGCTATTCCAATTCTACTAGGTCTTGGACTTGATGAATTCAGCATGAGTGCAACTTCTATCCTGCCTGCACGTACACAACTGAAAGAGCTATCCAAGAAAAAACTTGCTGCAAACAAAGACAAGATCCTTTCTATGGGAACAGCAGAAGAAGTATTAGAATTTGTAAATGAGTTAATTAAGTAAAGAATTATCGTAAGAATATTAAAGAGCCGCATGGGATCCGAAAATTATTTTCGTATCTCATACGGCTTTTTCTTTTGTCTATTCATCTATAAACTCCAATTTTTCTTCAATTGGCGTTCTTCCTTTGTCACGTGGTACTTTGTTTGGATAACCTAATTGTAGTACGGCGGCAATTTTCATCTGGTCTTCTTTTATCTCGATCTTTTGTGCGAACTCTTGATCATGCATGTATGGTGTAATGGTCCACAACATACCAACCCTAAATTCCCAAGCAGCAAGCTGGGCATTCTGTATAAACGCACATACCGCAGCATAATCTTCTTCATAGCGAATGGGGTCTTCCTCTGCTTTAAAATAAATGACAGCATGATGAGGAATTGCTAGCAAGAATTGTCTCATAGACTCTTTCATCTTCATTGTTTTAGGACCCGTGTCTTTACGTAACATACCAATTCTTTCATAGCTTAACAAGATTTCATCGACAAAAGCGTGCTTCCCTTTTCCTTGAAATAATTTAACTTTCCATGGTTCTTTCATATAGTGTGTGGGAGCATAGCTTGCATATGTAAAGATTTCCTTCAATATTGCTGACTTTACCTCCTCTTTTTTAAAGGTATGAACTGATCTTCTGTTCTTTATCGTATCTAATATAGAAATGAGTCTCACATCCTGCCGATTCTATTTAGATATAGCATAGCAAGTCTTGCTTTTATCGGTCAACGGCTTAGTTAAAACGCTGACCACTCATTACGGTCATAAAATCAATAAAGAACTGGTTATAGTTTAATTGGAAGGCGATGTCATGTTTCTTTGGCTCTACTTCTCCATCTGTAAGAAATGGTCTGATGTCGGCAATACTTTGCCCGCGTTCTGTACCTTCTGAAGCTTGCACAATATGTACTGGCAGTCTTTCATATGTAAGCATCCCTGGTTTGATTACAGCCATTAAAGTTAACACATCATGTAAGGGGCTACCAGTGCTTGCTGGATTTCTTTCTTTATAGAAATTATAATAATAATCCAATAGCGGTTTTACAATATCTATTGGTCCGTATGCATCAATATAGTCTACCATTTTTGGTGTTGCAATTGCTTTCTCTGTTACGTTTAATGGAACTATTTTTAAATTCTCTGCATAACGGAGTACTACCTGTGCAGCAACAGGGTCACCATAAAAATTGGCTTCTGAAACAGCTGTAATATTACCTGGAACCCAAAATGCACCCCCCATGATATAATAACCTTTTACCGTTTTCATTAAATCGCCATATAGAAGAAACATGGTTGCTAATGAGGTTAAACGGCCAATATTAACAATGATTAAATCGTCATGTTCTTTCATGATATCCACGATTTCATGAAAATTCTCTGTGATACCATTCATGAAATTTACAGGAGGTATAATTGGCCCTAAACCAAACTCTCCGTGAATCTCATGGACGTATTCAGGAAGTTCCCCAGTCATTGGTGCTTCTGCACCTACAATTACGGTTACTTGTTCTGTCATTTCACTGCTTAATAATGTTCGCACATATTGGATATTAGCCAATGCATTCTCCCTTGAGATATTCCCATAGTCAGCAACTACTCCAACCACGTCAATATCATCATTGAGATAGGCATATATCATTGCGATCGTATCATCGATTCCAATATCGCCAAAAAGCAAAACCTTTTGTCCCACTTTTATCTCCTCCTGTATAATTTTTACACCATATCCCATATTATTTAATTATGTTTTGTCCTATACTAGGTGAATTAGAATTGCATAAGTATGGAAACAAAAAAAAGCACCACCCTTGCTTCTTTGCAAGGGTGGTGCTTCATACTGAGTTTCCTTATTTCTTCAGGTTATAGAATGAATCTAATCCACCATATACGCCTAGACCAGCTAATTCATCTTCAATACGAAGTAATTGATTGTACTTCGCTACACGGTCTGTACGAGAAGGTGCTCCTGTTTTAATTTGTCCAGCATTTGTTGCAACAGCGATATCTGCGATTGTTGCATCTTCTGTTTCACCAGAGCGGTGAGAGATAACTGCAGTATATCCAGCGCGTTTCGCCATTTCGATTGCTTCAAATGTTTCAGTTAGTGTACCGATTTGGTTTACTTTAACAAGAATGGAATTACCTACACCTTGCTCAATACCTTGTGCAAGCTTCGCAGTGTTTGTAACAAACAGGTCATCTCCAACTAGTTGAACACGGTCACCAAGACGGTCTGTCAATAGTTTATGGCCTTCCCAGTCATTTTCATCAAGACCATCTTCAATCGAGATAATTGGGTATTTATTTACCATTTCCTCATACCAGTCTACCATTTCAGCAGAAGTACGAACAACACCCTCACCTTTTAGATTATATTTACCATCTTCGTAAATTTCGGAAGCAGCAACGTCCATTGCAAGTTTCACTTCTTCACCTGGTTTGTAACCAGCTGCTTCAATTGCTTCTACAATTGTTTGAAGTGCTTCTTCATTGGAACCAAGGTTTGGAGCAAATCCACCTTCATCACCAACACCTGTGTTATAACCTTTTGAGTTAAGAACTTTTTTCAATGAATGGAAAATCTCAGCACCTGTACGTAATGCTTCTTTGAAAGTTGGAGCAGCTACAGGCATAACCATGAATTCTTGAATATCAACATTGTTATCAGCATGCTCTCCACCGTTAACGATGTTCATCATTGGGGTTGGCAATGTTTTTGCATTGAACCCACCAAGATAGTTGTAAAGTGGCACTTCTAGATAGCTAGAAGCTGCATGTGCTACAGCCATGGATACACCAAGAATAGCATTTGCGCCTAATTTTCCTTTATTTTCAGTACCATCAAGCTCAATCATTAGAGCATCAATGATGTTTTGACGTGTTACATCAATTCCTACTAATTCTGGAGCAATTACTTCATTAACGTTTTGTACTGCTTTTTCAACACCTTTACCTAAATAACGGTCTTTATCACCATCACGAAGTTCAACAGCTTCGTATTCTCCAGTGGAAGCACCACTTGGTACAAGGGCAGATCCAAATGCACCAGACTCTGTGAATACTTCAACCTCTACTGTTGGATTACCGCGTGAATCAAGTACTTCTCTTGCATAAACATCTGTAATATATGGCATGTAAATCTCTCCTTTTTTGGTTTCTAATTTTATCTTACCTGACTTTTATTAAGATAGGCAACTTACTTTAGTAAAGATTTTCCTGACATTTCCTCTGGCTTTGCTACATCAAGCAGATCAAGTAGTGTTGGAGCAAGGTCTGCCAGGATTCCGCCGTCGCGTAATGCTGCATCCTCTTTTGTTACAATAACAGGCACTGGATTCGTCGTATGTGCTGTCATTGGGTCTCCGTCTACTGTAACTACTTCATCTGAATTACCGTGATCAGCGGTAATAATAGCATTTCCACCTAGAGAAGTAATTTTGTCCACAATCTTACCTAAGCATTCATCCACTGTTTCAATCGCTTTAATAGTTGGTTCAAGCATTCCGGAATGCCCCACCATATCAGGATTTGCGAAGTTTAGGATAATCGCGTTTTGATTGCCTTCGTCAAGCTCTTTTAATAGCGCGTCTGTTACTTCGTAAGCACTCATCTCGGGTTTAAGGTCGTATGTTGCGACCTTTGGAGAATCAATTAAGATACGTTTCTCTCCTTCAAACTCCTGCTCACGTCCGCCACTCATAAAGAAAGTAACGTGCGGATATTTCTCTGTTTCAGCAATACGCAATTGGTTTAAATTGTTTTGAGCCAATACTTCACCAACCGTGTTATCAAGATTAATAGGCTCATAAGCCACATAACCATCAACTGTTTCACTGAAGTTAGTTAACATAACGAAGTCTAGATCCTTCGGTACGTTTTCACCTCTGTCAAAATCACGGAAATCTTTATTGGCAAACGTACGCGAAATTTGAATCGCTCTGTCCGGACGGAAATTATAGAAGATAACCGAATCTTCGTCATTTACCGTACCAACAGGATTGCCACTTTCATCTGTTATTACCGACGGTAGCACAAACTCATCATAAATGCCATTCTCATAGGAATCGTCCACTACTTGTTCAGCACTTGAATAAGTTGGACCATCACCATAAACCATCGCGTCATACGCTTTCTTAACGCGTTCCCAACGCTTATCTCTGTCCATGGAATAATAGCGACCTGAAACCGTAGCAATTTTCCCTACACCCAATTCTTTCATTTTTTCTTCTGTTTGGGCAAGATACTTTTTAGCAGATTGTGGACCAACATCTCGTCCATCTAAAAATGCATGTACGTAAACCTCTTCTAATCCACTGTCTTTAGCTAGCTTTAGTAATGCAAACATATGGCTAATATGACTATGCACACCACCATCAGATAAGAGGCCGAAGATATGCAACGCTTTGCCTTTTTCTTTAGCTGAACGAATTGATTTTAAGAAAGCTTCCTTCTCAAAAAAGTCGCCTTCTTTAATAGAAAGGTTTACTCTGGTCAAACTTTGGTAAACGATTCTACCTGCACCAATATTTAAATGCCCTACTTCGGAATTACCCATTTGACCATCAGGCAGGCCTACAGCCTCCCCGCTTGCCGTTAGCTGATTATGAGCATATTTTTCCCAATATCGGTCGAAATTTGGGGTATTAGCTTGTTTTACTGCATTTCCCATCTCTTCATCACGAAAAGCGAAACCATCAAGAATAATCAATGCAGCTAATTTATTTTGTGTCATTATTTACCAGCCTCCACGAGCTGCAAGAATGAGTCTGCCTCCAGACTTGCTCCGCCAACTAGGGCGCCATCAATATCTGATTGAGCAAGTAATTCACTAATGTTTGCAGGCTTAACACTACCACCATATTGAAGAACAACTTTTTCTGCTGTCGCTTCTGATGTAACTTCTTTTACGACATTACGGATGTGTGTACAAACTTCATTTGCTTGCTCACTTGTTGCCGTTTTACCAGTACCGATTGCCCAAATTGGTTCGTAAGCAATGATAGTTTCTGCTACTTGCTCCTCGGAAAGTCCTTCTAAGGCAGCTTTTACCTGGTTTCCTACATGGTTCATTGTTTCATTTGCTTCACGTTGATCAAGTGTTTCACCAACACAAACGATTGGAGTAAGATCGTGTTTGAATGCAGCCTGGGTCTTTTTATTTACAGATTCATCTGTTTCTGCGAAAAGTTCTCTGCGCTCAGAATGGCCAAGTACCACATGTGTCACACCAAGATCTTTTAACATTACAGGACTTACTTCGCCTGTGAATGCGCCACTTTCTTCAAAATGCATGTTTTGTGCAGCGATTTTCACTGGTGAATTTTTTGTTTGTTCAACTAAACTCGCAAGGAATGGATATGGTGCACAAACAATTGCTTCAGTTTGATCAGATTGAGGTGCTTTATTTACAACTTCCCCAACGAATTCAGTTGCCTCAGACAACACTTTGTTCATTTTCCAATTACCTGCAATCACATTTTTACGCATACGATCACCTCTTCAATAAATTTTAGTTCCGTAAACTATTTATCGTTTAAAGCTTCAACACCTGGAAGTGCTTTTCCTTCCATGAATTCCAATGATGCACCACCACCAGTAGAAACATGGTCCATGTCTTCAGCATAATCGAACTTCTCTACTGCAGCAGCAGAATCTCCGCCACCGATAACAGTATAACCTTCTGTATTTGCAAGGCTCTCTGCAACAGCTTTTGTTCCACCAGCGAATACGTTAAGTTCAAATACGCCCATTGGTCCATTCCAGATCACTAGCTTAGAATCTGCAACAATTTGGCTGTATTTCTCACGTGTTTTTGGCCCGATATCTAATGCTTCCCAATCTGCAGGAATTTCTTCGATATCTACAATTTTGGTATTTGCCTCTTCAGAGAAGTCATCTGCTACAACGACGTCTACAGGTAATACAAAATTAACACCGTTATCTTTTGCTTTTTGCATGAACTCTTTTGCGAGATCAAGTTTATCTTCTTCTAATAAAGATTTTCCAATTTCATGGCCTTGTGCCTTGATGAAAGTATACGCAAGCCCACCACCAACGATAAGGTTATCTACTTTATCAAGAAGGTTATCAATTACATTGATTTTATCTTTTACTTTTGCTCCACCTATGATAGCTGTGAAAGGACGCTCAGGGTTTTCAAGTGCTTTACCCAATACTGCAATTTCCTTTTCTAATAGGTAACCAGCTACTGCTGGAAGCTTTTCTGCAACTCCTGCTGTTGAAGCATGGGCACGGTGTGCTGCACCGAATGCGTCATTCACATAGATGTCAGCCATATCTGCGAAGGCTTGAGCAAGCTGTTCTTCATTTTTTTCTTCTCCTGCTTCAAAGCGAACATTCTCTAATAGTAAAATATCGCCATCATTTAAGCGAGATAGAGCTTCGTTTACTTCACTACCATAAACTTCGTCTGTTTTCACTACTTCTTTGTCTAGAAGATCGCTAAGACGCTCTGCAACAGGGTCAAGACGTAATTCTTCGACAGCTTCTCCTTTAGGACGGCCTAAGTGACTTGCAAGGATTACCGTTGCACCTTGTTCACTAAGATGCTTGATTGTCGGAAGGGCTGCCTTAATTCTTGTATCGTCTGTAACCTCTCCGTCCTTCATTGGTACATTAAAATCGACACGACAAAAGACTTTTTTACCTTTTACGTCAATGTCTTGAAGTGTTTTCTTATTCATTAAAACAACCTCCTGCTTTATTAAATTATGTAGCGTATATAGCTTTTCCCTTAAAAAGATGTGGTTAACCATGTAACAAGCAAAAGACGAAGGAGGATTTTGCTCCTCCTCCGCCTGCTTTAATTAACCTGACTACTTGTAAAGTGAATCTTATAGTCCTTGTTTTTTAAGAAATGCAGCTAGATCTACACAACGTGAAGAGTAACCCATTTCATTGTCATACCAAGAAATTACTTTAACCATATTATCTTCAAGTACCATTGTTGATAGTCCATCAATAATTGAAGAATGTGGGTTACCTACAATGTCAGAAGAAACAAGTGGCTCTTCGCTGTATTCAAGGATACCTTTAAGATCGCCTTCTGCAGCTTCTTTTAATGCAGCATTAACGTCTTCAGCTGTTACGTTTTTATCCAACTCTACTACTAGGTCAACTAGAGAACCGTCTGGAGTTGGAACGCGAACTGCTCCACCGTTTAATTTGCCGTTTAATTCAGGAAGTACTTTACCTACTGCTTTAGCTGCACCAGTTGTTGTTGGGATAATGTTTTCAGCTGCTGCACGAGCACGACGGTAGTCTTTATGTGGCAAATCAAGGATTTGCTGATCGTTTGTGTAAGAGTGAATAGTAGTCATAAGACCACGCTTCACACCAAATTTATCATTTAATACTTTTGCATATGGTGCAAGACAGTTTGTAGTACAAGAAGCGTTAGAGATAATGTTATGGCTAGCTGGATCATATTGATCATCGTTAACACCCATAACTAGTGTAAGATCTTCGTCTTGAGCAGGTGCGGAAATAACCACTTTTTTCGCTCCAGCTTCAATGTGTTTCTGTGCATCTTCACCTTTAGTAAAGCGACCAGTTGATTCAATAACAACTTCTACACCAAGATCTCCCCACCCTAGATCTGCAGGGTTACGCTCAGATAGTACTTTAATTTCTTTTCCACCAACAACAAGGTTGGAACCATTTACTGAGATTTCTTGATCAAGTTTACCGTGAACAGAATCGTATTTTAACAAGTGTGCTAGCATATTAGCATCTGTTAAATCGTTTACTGCTACTACTTCTACTTCGTCATTTTTAAGTGATTGACGAAATACGTTACGACCAATTCTACCAAAACCATTAATACCTACTTTTACTGCCATGTATATTCCTCCTAAAAATAGAATCTAATTTTATATATAAAAGGGTTACCCCTTTAATATCTCTTTTGCTGCTGCTTCATCTGTAATCAGAAGATTGCTTTTCCCCTGTTTAAAATAAGAATCGATTGCTTTTCCTTTGGAGCTTCCGCCTGCGATGGTAACCACATGCTCGATTGTGTGAAGGTCCTCTAATTGAATGCCTACTGTTCTCACCTTATATACGACATTTCCCAGTGCATCAAAATAATAACCAAAAGCTTCACTAATAGCCTGCTTGTTTTGGAGTTCCACAGCTACCTCGTCCGGCGTTTTCCGGCGTCTTGCCATTGTCAGAGCATCCCCGATTCCGTGAAGAACAACTGTTGCTCCCTTCACATACTGAAGCGTTTCATTAATAGATGGCTCATTAATGATTGTCTGATAGGCAGATTCACTCAATGGATCTGGCGCATAAAGCAAACGATACTGAACCCCTGCTTTACTAGCCATTTCGGCTACGATAGTGTTGGCTTGGTTTTCTACTTTTTCACCAATCCCTCCACGTGCAGGTACAAATAAATAATTATTTGTCTTATCTAATGGATTCATTACATTGGCTACGGCTGCCATGGTTGTACCACCCGTAACGGCGATAATATCCTCGTGATCTACTACAGACTGAAGGAAGGAGACACAAGCTTTCCCCATTTCCTGCTTCACCCATTCATAATGATCACTATTCCCTGGGACAACAATAACCTTCTCAATATTCAATTTATCCTTGATTTGCTTTTCTAAAACACTTAAACCTTTAATTTCATTCATAAATTCGGCCAACTGTTCTAGAATTACCTTACCCTCTTTTGAGATATACATTCCTTTTGAGGTAACTTTTATAAGTCCCTGTTTTCCTAGGAAATCTACCTCACTGCGGGCGTTTCTTTCAGACAAACCGGTATTTTCCGCCAAACCGCGCCTGCCAATAGGTTGGAACAGGTCTACGCTATGAAGTACTGCATATCTTTGCTGCATGACTTCCACTAAGTCTGGAACTAGTTTTTTCTGCAAATCAATTAGATCACTCATTTAGATCCCCTCTTGCTGGACACAAAAAGTCCCAGATGGTTATATTATGTCCCGTTGACGACAAAAAAAAATAACATCTTTCTACAAACACATTATAGCATAGCCAAAATAATATACAAATAAAAAGCATGAGATATAAATGAAACTTCAATTGGCGGGGGCTTTCCTGCCTCCCCACCAATTGTTAGTTGAAAGAATCAGAACCAATACTCCCAATCGATCTCGCTTCCTGCCGTTAATAATAGATAAGAAATCCAATACTAGTTTATTTTATTATTGCAGCTTCGAGCACTTCTGGTTGGAGTTGTTCACCGTAAAATTGTGTTCTTCCGATCTCTACAACAGGTATCATAAGCTGATACTGCTCTAACCATTGATCATTCGTATAAATGTCCCGCTCTTCAATTTGAAATGAATGGATCAATTGTAAGCTCTCTAATAAATCCTTTGCTTGTTCACATAGTCCACAGTTTTCCTTCGTATATAAAATTATCGTTGATTGCATTATTTAGGCTCCTTGCGTTTTATTGAAGATGGGATATTTAGTTGCTCGCGGTATTTCATTACAGTTCTTCTAGCAATCTCAATACCAAACTCCTTTTTAAGTTTATCACGCAAAGCTTCATCTGAATAAGGGGAATGCGACACTTCATGCTCCACTATTTTTTTCAACAATAACTTAGCAGAGACGGATGCTTGCTGTTTACCATTTTTCTGTTTAATTCCAGATTGGAAAAAGAATTTAAGAGGTACTGCCCCATTTGTGGTTTGAACATACTTATTTGCCACTGCTCTACTTACTGTCGAAAGATGGATATTTAAATCTTCCGCAACATCTCGCAATGTTAGCGCTCTAATATAATGGACCCCCAATTCAAAGTATTGCCATTGCTTTTGAATGATTACATAAATGATATTTTCTAACGTATTGGCTCGGAAAACGAATGCACGGTTCAGTTTCTCAATCTCTTGTCGTTTCCTATTTAAAAAATGATGTGCTTCTTTCTGATGTGGGTTTATATGCTGATAGGTGGAGTCAATCGTTATGATAGGGGTACTCCATTTATAAAAAGAAACTTGCCATTTTCCCTCGCTTTTATAAATAAAAGCTTCAGGTACAACATTTTCCGTCTTTTTTGGCTGCAGCAACTGGCCTGGCTTGGGATGGCAATCTTTAATTTGATTCAGAATTTCCCGGACTTTTGTTGGTGTAACATTATATTCAGCTGAAATCTCTGCAATAGAAGCGCTTGCAATCCAATCTAAATGGTTTAATAATAAATCCTCTAAAAATGGAGCAATTCCCTTACTATATCGCTTTACCTGCAACAAAATACACTCTGTCAGATTTCTAGCCCCCACCCCTGCAGGTTCTAACTGTTGTAGTATCTCTAATGACTCCTGAATTTGTGCATCTGACGCGAGCTTTTCAGAGGCCCATTCTTCTATGGTTATATCTAAATAACCATCATCATTTAAAGAATCAATCCCATATTCTACTAGGTCGACCTTTTCGTCAGGAACATCAAGAAGTAGCAATTGGTCCTTCAATTTATCACCCATTGATCTTTCTCGTTCTTCCCATAAATTCGGGTCCAGTCCTTTTTGCGAGCTATCGTAAATATAATCTGTAAAGGAAGTAGAAATCTCCGTCTGATCAATTAAGGGATTTTCTTCGGCTATTTCTTCGATGTATTCCAATAGCTCTAAACCGGAGAACTGTAAAAGCTGAATCGATTGTAGAAGGGATTGATTCAACTTCCTTTGTAACCGCTGTTCCAGTTGAAATACCGTTTTCATTTCTCCCACCCCTGTTCCCAATTATATTTTGGCACACTTGTTTGTGACTGTCACGCACTGCTTTCTCATTTACTCTGTTGTCTATTTCTGGCTATAATAAAATATATCTATTAAAGGAGTTGCAGGAGAACATGATTGAAGTGTATACAGATGGCGCCTCCCGCGGAGATCCAGGCACTAGCGGTGCAGGTATATACATAAAACAGGGCAAGAATAAGTTTGAGTATGCCATTCCATTAGGTGAACTCTCCAACCATGAGGCAGAGTTTCTTGCAGTGATAAAAGCATTGGAAATTTGTGAAGAGAGATTTCCTGGTGAAATTATCTCCATTCGCTCTGATTCAAAATTAGTAGTAGATGTCGTAGAAAAGAATTTTACTCGCAATCAAAATTTTAAGCCATTTTTGGAGCAAATCAATCAAAAATCAACTGCGTTTTCTTATTTATTTATTAAATGGATACCTGAAAAACAGAACCCTCATGCAGACAGACTCGCAAAGCGGGCTATTAACGATATGATCTAAACAAAAGGAGTTTGCTTTATGCCACACAATAAAAGAAAGAAGGAAAGCATTGGTCATCTTATCATCAGATATATAATGCTTTTCTTTGGAGCAGCATTAGCAGCTGCATCTATTGAACTATTTCTCGTACCAAATGAAATTATTGACGGCGGGATTATCGGTACCTCTCTATTAATCACTTATCTAACCGGTTTTAGTTTTGGGGTCCTCGTTTTACTCATTAACATCCCATTCTTGTATGCCGGACTTAAACGCCTCGGAAAAGATTTTTTATTTTCCTCACTGTTTAGTATTTTAGCTCTTGCTATAGTGGAATCCTCGTTGCACCATATAGCTCCCATAACAGATGACACATTGCTGGCAACTGTATTTGGTGGACTTACACTTGGGGCAGGTGTGGGAATTGTCATCCGCAACTCAGGCGCATTGGACGGAACAGAGATTCTAGGTATCATATTATCGAGGAAAATACCTTTCTCTGTCGGGGAATTTGTAATGTTCATTAACATATTTATCTTCCTGTGGGCAGGCTTTGTGCTCGGTTGGGAACAGGCAATGTTTTCCATTCTAACCTATTACATTGCGTCCAAGACGATTGATGCTGTAGGGCAAGGTTTTAACGAAACAAAAGCCGCCCTTATCGTAACGAATTTAACAAGTGAAATTGCAGACGAGATAGGGGAAACGCTTGGTAGAGGTGTCACCAAGCTTTATGGTCAGAACAGCTACCAGGAAACCGACACGGAAGTTGTCTATGTTGTGGTGACGAGATTAGAAGTGGCCAAGCTAAAAACTATTGTTCATGGTATTGACCCATCTGCCTTTACCACCATTATGGACACACAGGAAGTACATGGAGGCAAGTTTAAAAGTAAAGGACACTGATTAGAGTTTATACCATTTAAAAGCCTAGCGATCTTGAATGATCACTAGGCTTTTGTGTTATTACATATGTGATTATGTCGTAAGTTAGCCATTGGATAAAACTCTTTTATCCGTAAGCCTCAACCTTGTTTTCCATTTTACCAATGTTCTCAATCTCTACCGTAACTAAATCGCCATCGTTTAAGAAACCTGGTGGGTCCATAGCAAGGCCGACTCCACTTGGTGTACCTGTTAGAATAATGTCCCCCGCTTCTAATTTCATAATGGAAGAGATAAATTCGATAAGGTATGGGATATTAAAAATCAGATGCTTTGTATTCGAAGATTGTCGTTTCTCCCCATTCACAAATGACTTTATTTCCAGATTAGCAGGATCAGCAATTTCATCTGCTGTCACAACCCAAGGTCCGACAGGTGTACTTCGATCAAGCGTTTTTCCCTGTAACCACTGTGGTGTACGTTTTTGTAGGTCACGGGCGGAAATGTCATTCCCAATGGTATAACCTAAAATATATTCCACAGCATGTTCTTGCTGAACATGTGAAGCTTCCTTTCCTATTACAATAGTCAACTCAGCCTCATAATCAAGCTTGTTAGTTAATGGGCTCTTCACAATGACGTCCTCTGGGCCAATTAAGGAATTAGCAAACTTGGCGAATAAAACAGGGTGTTCTGATATGTCACTTTTCATTTCTGCTGCATGCTCGGCATAATTCTTCCCAACACAGATGATCTTACCTGGTTTGGAAATTGGTGTTCCTAATTCCACTTCGTCCCTGTCAAATTGCATTGATTCTACCTGATTACTTTCAACATATGCCACTACTTGCCTTGCCTTTTCTACAGCTTCGAATCCACCTGTAAAAAAAGCAGTCGGATCTGCAGGAAATTCATATCTAGCTTCCCCACTTAATTCCAGTTGCTTATTTGCATCTTGTAAATCAAGTACTTTATCTGTATCTAATAATACCCCCATTTGAAACGGGCTATTTTTCTCTTTTCTGTAGCTGACTAGTTTCATATTATCACCTCAATAATTATTATGAATGCTGATGAATGATCTGTAATGCTTTTCTTAGTTCGGCAACCGAAATCTGACCTGGAGCTGAAGCTTGCTTTCCTGCAGCAAATGTTGCAGCACTTCCAAATACCTCACCTGAAAGACGACTTAACAAACCTAATTTCCCCATAGCCATGGTAATAAGGGGGCATTCTGATTTTTTTGCCTCCTGTGTTACATCTAACAATGTCAAAAGATCTTTCACGCTTTGTGGCATAACAGCAATTTTAGAGATATCAGCGCCTAGTGAGACCATCTTTTGTAGGCGAAAAAGCAAGGTTTCCTTTGCAGGTGTATGAGAAAACTCATGGTTTGATAGAATTATTTTTACACCTTGCTGCTTTGCATGGTCTATCGTTTGTTGCAGCATGCTCTCATCAGTGAGTAATTCCATATCTATGAGATCCACCTTATTTGAATCGAGGACAACGTTTAACAGGTTAAAGTAATCTTCTACATGCATTGGACAGTTTCCGCCCTCTTGTTCCGTTCGAAAGGTAAAGATTAATGGGATGGCAGGTAATTTTTCTCGTAATAAGCGAAGTATCTGCTCTACAACCGAGAAGTCAGCGACACGTTGAAAAAAATCAGCACGCCATTCAAGTAAATCAGGTTTTAATTCTTCTATGTATGTAATCTCTTCTAGTAGTTCCTTCTCTGTCGCTCCCATTAAAGGAACAATAATCTTAGGTATTCCTTCTCCTACTGTAACGTCTCTCACCTGAATTGGATTCATCTACTTTCCCTCCCGCGGTTATTAAGTTAACACTATTCTATCATCTTTATCACAATATTTTTAGTTAATTTGATAGTTGTTTTTCTTGGTAGATCTAAGCGGCGTTATCAAAACAAATCTATTTAGAAACACCGTTACAAATTTGGATGTTTCCCCTATACTAGAATAAATCATATTTTGAAATGAGGGTGACGATGAACCGGGAAGATAAAAAAAGTATTGCTTTAACTGGATTTATGGGTGTTGGAAAAACTTCTATTGGACAAGCCCTAGCGAAAAAGACAGGGAGACAGCTAATCGATATTGATGCAGAGATAGAAAAAGTGCATCAGCTCACTGTACCGGAAATTTTCCGTGAATATGGAGAAGCATATTTTCGGGAGAAAGAAAAGGAAATGATTGATAAATATAGTAAGGTAGATAAGAAAGTTCTTTCTCTAGGTGGCGGGGCTTTTCTGCAGCCTGAGGTGAAAGATATATGTATGGCCAACTGTTATGTCATTCACTTAGAGCTTTCTTGGGGAAAATGGGTCAAGCGCTGTGAGCAACTCATTGAAACAAGACCCGTCCTACAAGGGAAGAGTCTTGAGGAAATGAAAGCTCTGTTCCATGATAGAGAAAAAATCTATCAGACATACCATCTAAAAATCAACACAGACCATTTATCCATCGACGAAGCCGCTGAAGAAATAATACTTTCATTATAAGAACAAAAAGAGACAGCTCTTGGTTTTTTCCAAAAGCTGTCTCTTTCTTTTTATAGCGCGCCCGGAGGGATTCGAACCCCCGACAAACCTGGTACCGGAAACCAGTGCTCTATCCGACTGAGCTACGGGCGCAAATTCTATTTCTTAAATAAGACACATAGGCTATTATAACTCCCCTGAATGTCAGATACAAGCATTTTATTAAAGAAAAACTCGTATTCGCTCATTTTTTAGCGAGTGTTTAAGTTTTTCTTATAGTTAGGACTTCTAATCTCTAACTATATACCCTTTGCTTCCTGGATAAAGTTTTTTACTTCTCTAATTTGAAAAAAGGAACGAAAGTACCATTTTTTACTAGTAAGTTATTAATCCATGGGCATGTTTCATATAATTTACGAGCAGCAATCTATGAGGAGGAGTCCTATGCAAAATGATTCATCACTTCTTGAAGTAAGAAACCTGCATACACATTTTTTTACCAAATCCGGTGTGGTGAAAGCAGTTGATGGGGTGGACTTTTCTGTGAAACCAGGAGAAACACTAGGAATCGTCGGTGAATCCGGTTCAGGAAAAAGTATTACAGCATTATCCATTCTTGGTCTAATTCCTTCTCCCCCAGGGCGGATTGTGGATGGAGAAGTATTGTTTAAGGGTGACAACTTATTGAAAAAATCTCCTAAAGAGATGCGGTCAATTCGAGGAAAAGAAATTGCCATGGTTTTTCAGGATCCCATGACTTCACTTAACCCAGTACTTACCGTAGAAAAACAAATGGTTGAAACCATTTTGACTCATGAAAAGCTAACTAGAAAACAAGCTTTTGCTCGGGCATTGGAGTTATTAGACCTTGTTGGAATACCAGATGCCAAAAATAGAATTCATAATTACCCACATGAATTTAGTGGGGGCATGAGGCAACGAGTTATGATCGCAATCGCTTTATCATGTAATCCCTCCCTGCTCATTGCAGATGAGCCAACTACCGCTTTGGATGTTACCATTCAAGCGCAAATTTTAGAGTTGTTTAAAAAAATGCAGAAAGAACTCGATATGGCAATCGTTATGATTACACATGATCTTGGTGTAGTGGCCGAAGTATGTGACAGGGTGATGGTGATGTATGCAGGAAAGCCGGCAGAATACACGGAAACAACAAAGCTTTTTGATAATGGAAAACACCCTTATACACTCGGACTTATGCACTCGATCCCCAAAATAACGGAAAAAAGGCAAAAACTAGAAGCTATTACGGGTATGCCACCTGATCTGCGTTCTCTCCCTATTGGCTGTAGTTTTGCACCACGCTGTAAATATGCAATGGAGAGTTGTCTGGAGTCTGATCCCCTGTTAAAAAATGTGGCAGACGGCCATGCTGTCAGATGCTTTCTTCATGACGACGCTTTCAGCAAGGAGGAATCATTCAATGAGACCATTATTGGAAGTGAAAAATCTTAAAAAACATTTTCCTATAAAAGGTACTTCCCTATTTTCGCGAAATAAAGAAATGGTAAAAGCAGTGGATGGTATTTCATTTTCTATAAAACACGGGGAAACACTGGGCTTAGTCGGGGAAAGTGGCTGTGGCAAATCTACTGCGGGTAGATCCATATTAAAATTGACAGAACCCACCGAGGGACAGCTTATTTATAAAGGAGAGGATATAACCACTTTTCGTGGAGAACGTATGCGAAAACTACGTAAGGAAATGCAGCTAATTTTTCAAGACCCTTATGCTTCTCTAAATCCACGGAAAACAATTGAGCAGATTATTACGGAGCCAATGAAAATATTTGAGATAGAGAAAGCAACACGGACGGAAAAGCTGAACCGCTTATTAGATGTAGTTGGCTTGAGTTCCTATCATAAGTCTCGCTACCCTCATGAATTCAGTGGCGGACAGAGACAACGGATTGGCATTGCCAGATCTTTGGCACTAAATCCCGAGCTTGTCATATGTGACGAGCCAGTCTCCGCCTTGGATGTGTCCATACAAGCCCAAGTTATAAACTTGTTAGAAGAACTCCAAGAGGAATTTAAATTAACATACCTTTTTATCGCACATGATTTAAGTGTTATCCACCATATAAGTGATCGAGTCGCCGTCATGTATTTAGGTGAGCTTGTCGAGATTGGCGATGCAGTAGAAGTCTATGAATCACCCAAACACCCTTATACACAGGCTCTTCTATCTGCTGTACCAAAAGCAAATCCTCATCAAGAAAAGGAGAGAATCATCCTAAAAGGTGATCTTCCATCACCAGCCAATCCACCAAAAGGATGTAAGTTTCATACTCGCTGTCCATTTGCCGAAGCAATTTGTCGTAGTGAAAAACCGAATATGAAACAAGTATCCTTATCAGGGCAAATGGCCGCTTGCCATTTTGCAAAGGAGGTGATGAATTAATCATACTGCTTCTAGAAACATTGAAAGAAATCATACGAGGGGGATTCATATTGATAAACAAAAAATGGTTTGGAATACTGGTCTTGTTGTTTGCGATGTTACTTGTTGTTAGTGCGTGTACCGGTGATGATGGCGATTCTAGTAACGAATCAGGAAAAGAGAAGGATACTGAAAATGCCACGGGTGATAAAACACTCATATTTGGCCGCGGAGCAGATTCCATTCAATTAGACCCATCAAAAGTAACAGATGGCGAATCCATTTATGTTACAAACCAGATTTATGACACACTTGTACGTTATGAGGAAGACAGTACAGAAGTAAAACCAGCACTCGCAACAGAATGGACCCCAAGTGAAGACGGATTAACGTGGACTTTTCAGTTACGTGATGATGTTACTTTCCATGATGGTAGTGAATTTACAGCAGAGGACGTAGTCTTTAATTTCGAGCGCTGGGCGACATCGGCAGAATTTATCTATTATGGTTATATGTTTGGAGCTTCGGAAGAGGATTTAGGTGGCATCATTGAATCCGTGGAAGCTACTAGTGACTACGAAGTTACTTTCACCTTAAGTGAGCCTAATGCTCCATTTCTACAAACACTGGCAATGCCTCCATTCGGAATTGCCAGCCCTGAAGCAGTTGAAGAACATGGAGAAGACTATTTTAAAAACCCTATTGGCACAGGACCATTTGTTTTTAGTGAATGGGTTCCAGATGACAGCATTACGGTTATCAAAAACGAAGAATATTTCGGAGATACAGCAAAGGTAGATAAAGTTATCTTCCGTACTATCCCTGATAACGGTGCGCGTTTTATGGAACTGCAGTCAGGTTCCATTGATATGATGACTGGTTTAAACCCACAGGATATTCAAACAATTGATGCAGATGAAAACTTACAGATTATCGAACGACCATCGATGAATGTTAGTTATATGGCGATGAACACAGATAAAGAAGGACCACTTGCAGAAAAAGAAGTTCGTCAGGCAATTAACCTAGCTATTGATAAAGAAAAGCTTGTTTCTTTATATGAAGGTATTGGCAAGCCTGCTAAAAATCCTCTACCACCTTCATTATGGGGATTTAATGATGACATAGAAGACTATGGCTATGATATTGAAAAAGCAAAAGAATTACTTGCTGAAGCAGGATTCGCTGATGGTTTTGATATTACTCTAAATACGTTTTCAAATCCGAGACCATACATGCCTCAGCCTAAAGTGAGTGCACAGGCAATCCAGGAAATGTTGAAAGAAGTAAACATTAACGTAGAAATCATCGAAAGCGACTGGGATACCCATTTGTCCCTCACAGAAAATGGGGAACATGACATGGCCTTTTTAGGCTGGACCGGTGACAATGGCGATCCGGACAATTTCCTTTATGTTTTACTCGATAAAGACAATGCAAAAGTAGGTTCAGCTGGAAACATTGCTTTCTATAAAAATGATGAAGTCCATGATTTGCTTAAAGCTGCACAAACAGAGATGGACCAAGAAAAACGAACAGAACTGTATTTGGAAGCTCAGGAATTAATTCATGAGGATGCGCCTTGGTTCCCGATTGCTCATACGACGCCTCCAATTGCGGCAAACCAAAAGGTAAGTGATTACGTGCCACATTCTACTGGAAGTGAACCTTTTAATATGCTTGATATTCAAGAGTAATTCATTTTGAACAGGAGTGCTGCCTTTATGTACAGGGCAGCACTCCATAAAAGGAGGTGTGTTTCATGCTTAAATATATTAGCAAACGCTTACTGATGCTCATACCCGTCCTTATTGGTGTTTCCATCATTACCTTTTCACTCATTCACTTAATTCCCGGGGATCCTGCACGCAGTATGCTTGGAGAAAAGGCAACAGAGGCTCAACTGGAATCACTTCGCCAAGAGCTGGGACTAAATGATCCATATATTGTTCAGTACGGACGTTTTGTAGGAGATATCCTTCAGGGTGATTTGGGACAATCTATCCAATCAAAGGAATCTATTGGATATGAATTGTTACATAAGCTTCCAGCAACCATGGAGCTTACCTTGTTTGCTATGTTACTAGCTGTAACGATTGGAATTCTCGCGGGAGTAATTGCAGCAGTAAAACAATATTCCTGGTTTGATAACATCAGTATGACAGGTGCTTTATTTGGTGTGTCACTCCCCATCTTCTGGCTTGGTCTTATGATGATTTGGTTCTTCTCTGTCAAACTTAATATTCTCCCCCCTTCTGGAAGACTGACACCAGGTACTGAAATAAATACCATAACAAATTTTTATCTGCTAGATAGTCTACTGACAGGGAATTTCCGTGCATTTAAAGATGCCTTTTTACATTTAATAATGCCAGGTATCGCTTTGGGAACTATACCAATGGCGATTATTGCTCGAATGACCCGCTCCAGTATGTTAGAAGTAATGAAGCAGGATTATATTCGTACCGCAGACGCAAAAGGTTTAAAAACGCGATTGATCATCTTTCGTCATGCTTTAAAAAACGCATTTCTTCCTGTTCTTACGGTAATAGGATTACAATTTGGTCTATTGCTTGGAGGGGCAGTGCTTACGGAAACGATATTTTCATGGCCAGGTATCGGACGATATGTATATTTAGCCGTCCTGGGCAGAGATTATCCGGTTGTGCAAAGCACGATATTAGTTGTCGCGACCATATTTGTATTAGTTAACTTATTAACTGACCTCCTGTATAAGTATTTTGACCCGAGGATCCGGTATGAATAATTGCGTTGCACAGCAATGGAAAGGATGTGAATACGATGGCGCGCACTCCAGAGCCTTTACCGAGCACAGGAAGTGGAGAAACCTTAAAAAAATCAAAGCCTATTCCCTTGTGGTATGAAGCTGGATTACGATTAATAAAAAGTAAAACCGCCCTTGTCGGGGTGATTATTATTGTATTACTTGTATTAACTGCCATTCTTGCACCTGTAATTGCCACACATAATCCTACTGACCAAGATATCGTCAATCGTTATCAAGCACCATCTTCAGCTTACTTACTCGGAACAGACGAACTCGGGAGGGACATATTTTCTCGGATCGTTTATGGGACAAGAATCTCTATTCAGATTGGCGTTATTGCAGTAGGGATATCGCTGGTAATTGGTGTCTTCCTTGGAGGTATTGCTGGCTACTATGGTCGTTGGATTGATCAATTGGTGATGCGTTTTATCGACATCATGATGGCCTTTCCAAGTATTCTTATGGCAATTGCACTTGTGGCTGTACTTGGCCCAAGTCTCCAAAATGCGATGATCGCGGTCGGTATAGTGGGTATTCCCCAATTTGCGAGAATAGTACGTTCAGCGGTATTATCTATTAAAGAGAACGAATATATAGAGGCTGCCAAATCAATTGGGGCCAAGCATGGCAGGATTCTTATACAGCACGTTCTTCCAAACTGTGTAGCACCAATTATTGTCCAAGCTACTCTAGGCGTTGGTACTGCGATATTGGATGCAGCAGGCTTAAGCTTCCTTGGTCTTGGTGCTCAGCCGCCCACACCTGAATGGGGAGCCATGTTAAGTGATGGACGTGCCGCTATACAGAATGCACCTTGGGTCGTTGCCTTTCCAGGTCTAGCTATCTTTTTGGTCGTACTCGGATTTAATTTGTTTGGAGATGGATTAAGAGATGCATTGGATCCAAGATTAAAACGATAAAGTTGCGAGGTATCCCCTTCTACCCCTCTTCTCTTTCGTTTCATTTTTCTTAAACGTTATTAAGAGAAGATGGGTTTATTTTCCTTACAAACGGGAATAATGGAGGAATGTACATAGTATGATGCTATTACGGTGAAACTTGTCGATCTATTTTATTTGACCTTTTTTGACCTATTAGGTATGATAAGTATATCCAATCCAATACATGGATAAAGTGAAACAATTGAAGGAGGATTTACAAATGAATTTAATTCCTACAGTTATTGAACAAACGAACCGTGGAGAACGCGCCTATGATATTTACTCACGTCTTTTAAAAGACCGCATTATTATGCTAGGAAGCGCGATTGATGATAATGTAGCAAATTCAATCGTGGCACAATTGCTTTTCTTAGAAGCGGAAGATCCTGAAAAAGATATTTCTCTTTATATCAACTCTCCAGGTGGTTCCATTACAGCAGGTATGGCTATTTATGATACAATGCAGTTTATTAAATCAGATGTTTCTACTATCTGTACTGGAATGGCTGCATCAATGGGTGCTTTCTTACTTGCTGCAGGTGAAAAAGGGAAACGTTATGCTCTTCCGAACAGTGAAGTTATGATTCACCAACCACTTGGCGGAACGCAAGGTCAAGCTACTGATATTGAAATTCATGCAAAACGTATTATCCAAATGCGTGAGAAAATCAATGAAATTCTATCAGATCGTACTGGACAGCCAATTGACGTGATTGAGCGTGATACAGATCGAGATAACTTTATGACTGCTCAGAAATCAGTTGATTACGGGTTAATCGATAAAATTTTAGAACGTAACACAGATAAATAATTTACTTAAACTCAAAAAATCCCTTTCATAAAGAAAGGGATTTTTATTCTGTAACAAAGGCTGTCAACTCTTGGATTGCTTCTTGTTCATCCGTTCCATCACCTAGGATTATAATTTCCTCGTTACTGGCAACCGCTAAACTCATTAGACCCATAATACTCTTAGCGTTAACTCGCTTACCTTCCTTTTCTAAGTACAAATGTGAACTGAACCGGTTTGCTAACTGAACAAATTCTGCAGCTGGTCTAGCCTGTAAGCCTGCTGCTAACCCCACTTTAACTTGTTTCTCCTGCATCACCATCACCTCTCCTTAGTAAGCGCTATCATTCGTTGTGTAAAACAATCCGGTTTGGCTGTATTTTCGCCTACACCGGATCTATAAAGCATTATATCACTAAATTTTTTAAATTATTCGTATTATATCATGGAGAAATGAAAAAGAAAATCTTTACCCATTCCCAAGTAACTCTCCACGTTTAATTTTTTCTGCAAATTCATCTATTTTCTTCAGTCGGTGATTAACTCCAGACTTAGAAATTTTGCCACTGCTTACTAACTCTCCAAGCTCCTTCAACGAAACATCCTGGTGTTGCACACGTAACACCGCAATTTCTCTTAGCTTTTCCGGAAGCTGATCAAGTCCTACAGATCGCTCAATTAAATTAATGTTTTCAATTTGACGGAATGCTGCACCAATTGTTTTATTAAGATTGGCTGTTTCACAGTTAACGAGTCGATTAACAGAATTACGCATATCCCTTACAATCCGTACATCTTCGAACTTAAATAAGGCATTGTGCGCACCAATGATACTTAGAAACTCTGTAATCTTCTCAGCCTCCTTCATATATACAATATAGCCATTCTTTCGTTCTAGCTTTCGTGCATGAAGGTCGAACTCATTGATAAGCTCACATAGCGCATCATTATGTTCTTGATAAAAATTGAATATTTCTAAATGGTAGGATGACGTTTCTGGATTGTTAATAGAACCACCAGCAAGAAAAGCACCTCGTAAATAGGATCTCTTGCAACAGTTTTTCTCCATATAATTACTGGATATTGTTCTACTGAATGTATGTGGCGATTTTAATATTTCAAGATCTACAAGTAGGTCTTGAACTTCTTCTTTCATTCGCACAATGTATACATTATTCTTTTTTAACTTCATTTTTTTCCGTACCAAAAGTTCCACAGGTAGATCAAAGAGGGATTTAATTAAAGTATAAATTCTTCTGGCAATTGCAGCATTTTCTGTCTGAACATCAAGCACATATTTTTGCCTTGATAGTGAGATGGCACCATTCATACGAATAAGGGCAGCGAGCTCCGCTTTTTTACAGCATTCATCCACTTCAATTGCCGTTAGTTCCTTTTTAATTTCTGATGCAAATGACATTGGGCGTCCCCCCTCTCTATTTCCCAATTTTCTTTGCTACGTTAATGCTTGTAACCTGTACATTTTATTTCTTTAAAATGGAATAAAGCAGGTTTGCTACTTTAACATTATCATGCCTAAGCATTTGTTGAGAATGATCTATAATATCTCCCTCAATAATCTGGATTCCCATTTTAAGGAGTGTATCTGTATCATAAATTACTGGCTCAGCGTTTTCTTCAGCATAAATTTCCCGTACTGATCTTACAATTGGCTCATTATGTACGACAATTGCATCCACACTATCTTCTCCGATATGATCCCGAATAGCCTGAACATGATTAGAGGCCGTGTAACCAGTTGTTTCCCCTTCTTGGGTCATGACATTACAGACATAGACCACTTTCCCCTTCGTTTTGCGGATAGCCTCATCAATCTTTGGCATAATGACAGTTGGCATGATACTTGTATATAAGCTACCTGGAGCGATAACGACTAGGTCAGCATTTTCGATCGCCCGAACCGCGTTTGGTAATGGCTGTACAGGTTGTGGGCTCAAAAACACTTGATCGATTTGCTTATTGGATAATGGGATATTCGATTCTCCAGAAACAATTGTCCCATCCTTCATCTTTGCGTGAAGGGACATATTGTCATTAGAAATAGGGTAGATTTTACCCTTTACATTCAGTACTCGAGATATCTCTTTTATCCCTGTATTAAAATTACCTGTTATGGCAGTCATGGCTGCCAATAACAGATTTCCCATAGAATGCCCTGACAATCCATTGCCGGCATTAAATCTATGCTGAAACAGCTCAATGAGCATAGGCTCCGCATCTGAAAGTGCGGCAATAACATTGCGAATATCGCCTGGTGCCGGGATGGACATTTCGGATCTTAGTCTCCCTGTGCTCCCACCATCATCAGCTACCGTTACTAATGCGGTTAAATGAATTGGTAAATTCTTTAGTCCCCTTAGAAGAACCGGCATCCCTGTACCGCCCCCTACTACGACCACTTTAGGTAAAGCTTGTTGTTTCATATTACTGTCCCTTTCTTTTGTCTATATCCCTGTGAGTCACATGTGTGATATAAGATTTTGAGAGTTCTTTGGCAAAAAACTCAGAAAGGGCAACGGAACGATGCTGTCCGCCTGTACAGCCAATTGCTACAACAAGCTGTGATTTCCCCTCTTTTTTGTACTGTGGCAGCATAAATTGCAGAAGGTCCAGTACCTTTTCATTAAATTTCTGTGTGTCTGACCATTTAAAGACATACGAAGCAACATCATTATTTAACCCGGTCAACGGCTGTAATGTTGGCACATAGTGGGGATTTGGAAGAAACCGTACATCAAAAACTAAATCTGCATCGATTGGCAATCCGTACTTAAACCCAAAGGATACCATGTGAACTGAGAAAATTTCCTGTTTTTCCTCCGTATATTTCTGGACGATTTTCTCACGCAACTCCTTAGGCTTCAAGGCCGTGGTATCTATAATACGCTGTGCCCTTCCTCTAAGTTGGTCGAGAATCTCACGCTCTTGACGAATACCATTAAGAGGCAAACCACCAACATCTAATGGATGCGCTCTTCTAGTCTCTTTGTATCTACTCACTAATTTTTCATCTTTTGCATCAAGGAAAAGAATATGCTCTTCCAACCAGTTTTCCTTCCCTAATACATCTAACGCTTCGAACAAGGAATCAAAAAATTCTCTGCCACGCAGGTCCATAACAAGGGCTACTTTATGAATGTTGTTCTTTGAATCCCTCATTAACTCTAGAAATTTTGGCAATAGTGCGGGTGGTAAATTGTCCACACAGTAATAACCTAAATCTTCAAAGCTCTGAATAGCTACTGTTTTTCCTGCTCCAGACATACCAGTTATAATAACCAGCGATGTTTCGGTATGATTACTTTCCATCGATATTCCCCTCCATTCAGAATCAGTCCCTTACGATGGGTCCAAACGGGCATTTAGAAGTTGATAATCCTCCGTATAAGAAAATGCGCCGTATAATAGCTTTTGTGAGCGTTTGACATGCTGAAAGATTTTACGATCGCCTTCTGCCATTGGCAAGTTTTCTATTTCATCCAAATGGATCCACTCAAGCTCGCCTTCTGGGCTATTATCTGTTATTTCCCCTGTATATTCATATGCTATAAAGGTGAACATCATCCACTCCTGAATAAAAGTGTCGTCAGTATCAACCGAAAAGGTGAATACACCCGCAAGTTCAGGCTCTTGTATATGAAGATTCGTTTCCTCGCGGTATTCTCTTGTGACCGCCTCTTTTACTGATTCCCCTGCTTCCATCTTCCCACCAGGTATCGCGTACCATCCGCGCCTTGGTTTTTTTATTAATAAAACACGATTATTCTCGATAACGATACAATTTGTTACACGTTGCATTTTTTACCGCCTCTTTCCGTATCTATTAAGAGGATATATTTGCGCCCAGTGGTCCGGGTCATGGCCACATCGACTCAGGACGGGTCGTTCTTAGTCAGCATTCCTTATTACGGGCGTTCTCCGCTCTTATTTAAACACACTACTCTTATTATACAATGAATAAATTCATTCCAACAAGGTAAAGGTTTTACCAAAAGGACACACTTACTTCTTCATGTCTAGAATTTTTTCTTTCCTAACACGCAAAAAAAAGACACAGGCGCATCAGCACCTGTGCAAGAAACTAATCTATCTATTAAAAGGGGGTCAATTAGTTATCTATAGTGTACCCCATTATTATTGCGTACATATTACAGCAGCGTTAAGAAGCAATTACTTCTTAGTAAAGATAATTTCACAATTCTAAGATTGTGTTGTTTTTAGTGCTTCTTGAATGTCTTCCACATACTTAATAGCAGCCTCTGCAGCCACACTGCCATCCCCTGTTGCTGTCACAATTTGTCGAAGTGTTTTATCGCGGATGTCTCCAGCAGCAAAGATACCTGATACATTTGTTTCCATGTGTTCATTCGTTGGAATATATCCTTCTTCATTGGTAATCCCAAGAGATTTAAATGGTTCACTTAGTGGGACCATTCCAATGTAAATGAAGACACCATCAATGTCTTTCTCTGTAACTTCTCCTGTAACCGTGTCTTTTAACGTTACGCTGCCGACTTTACCATCTTTATCGTTGATGTTTTCTACAACTGAATTCCAGATAAAATCGATCTTTTCATTATCGAATGCACGCTCTTGGAGAATTTTTTGTGCACGTAATTTATCACGACGATGCACTACAGTAACTTTGTCAGCAAAACGAGTTAGGTAAATACCTTCTTCAACTGCTGAGTCACCGCCACCAATTACAATTAGATTCTTCGCCTTAAAGAATGCTCCATCACAAACTGCGCAATAGGAGACACCACGGCCACCTAATTCTTCTTCACCAGGGATGCCAAGTTTTTTATACTGTGCACCAGTGGTAATAATTAGTGATCTTGTGTTGTATTCCTTTTTTCCCGCTACTACGGTCTTATATTCCCCATGATCAATTACCTCTTTAATGTCGCCATAAGCATACTCAGCGCCAAACTTTTTTGCATGGTCAAACATTTTATTTGATAAGTCTGGTCCTAATATATGATCATAACCTGGGTAATTTTCCACATCTTCCGTGTTAGCCATTTGGCCACCAGGAATTCCTCTTTCAATCATTAGTGTGTCTAAATTTGCACGAGATGCATAAACCGCCGCAGTCATTCCTGCAGGACCAGCACCTGCGATAATCACATCATACATACGTTCTTCGGACATATTTATCGCCCCTTTTTCTTCTATTAATTAGCCATATCTAGCTTATAAGACAAACGTCATTTCGTCTAATATAATGCTCATTCCCATGGCGCCGACTCTTTAGCTAGCTTGGGATATTTTTTTATCCCTTCCTCCCAAAGCTGACGGGACCGATCTTTATTCCCTTCATGAAATGCCGCGATACTATACCAACGGAAATATGATGGGTGTCCTTTTAGCCTTCCCTTAGAGAGTAGCTGAAAGCGTTGATAAGCTTCCTTGAACCGGTTTGTTCGGGCTAGTGTAACAGCAATTCTTAGCTTTTGCTGCTCATGGATAGGATATACATTTAGTAATGCCTGAATATGCACTTCATATTCCGAATAGTTTTCTTGCTGGAAGTAGAATAAAGCAAGATTTACATGACTATATAAGGAAGTTGGTTCTTCAGCAAGAATGTCTTCCTCCATTTGAACAGCCTCTTCTTCTTTACCAGAGAAAAAGAGTGCCTGCGTATAATCATGCTTAGTCATTTTATGCTCTGGGAAGAGGGTCATCATCTCCTCAATTAGCGGGACCGCCTTCTCCCATTCCATGTTTTCCATATGGTGAAAAACGGTTTCCTGATAAATGAGAAGTTCATCCTCATCCTCTAAATCCCAGTCTTCCTCTTCATCCTCATCAATATCTATCAGTTCCAAAAGCCTTTTGGCTTCCTCACTTAAATCCCCTTCTGGTTCATGCTCTAGGTATGACAACGCAAATTTTTTCGCATCATGAAGCAAACCCAAATGGGCATAATTGTTTGCAAGTAAATAATAACAGTCAACATAGTCTGATGTTTGCAAGACCTTATTTAATAGCTGATTTGCTGCGTGAAATGCACCGATTTCCGTATATACAACCGACATTTGGCAAAGATACAATGGATCATCCGGCTTTTCTTCCGTTGCTTTTTTCATCCATTTAATTGCAATGTCAAATTTTCTTTTTTGAAAAGCCTCTATGCCTTTTGTGAAATAAAAGTCACCTTCAGGAATAAAAGGGATAACATTGTTCTGATTTTCTTTCTTTCCTTTTGTCACCTGTGGCATGCATATCCCCCTAATTAAATTACATACGAAAAGATTATACCACAATACAAAGATGAATTATATAGAAGGAGCAGTTAAAAAGCTATATCATAAATGTCTAAATAATACAAGAGCCGAACTTAGTTGTCCGGCTCTTGTATTAGTGTTATTTTGATTTGTCATCCTCAGCTTAAAGTGCTGCATAGTGTGTCCCCATTGTCGTTAATTAAGACTTGATAGGCGTAACAGCATCGTGCAGAAGTTGCTCAAGTTCGTCTTTATAAGCCTTTGTTTGATCATCTGTCCACTTCAATTCTTTCGCCATGTAGCGAATTACATTTTCCTTGTGTGCTTTAACCCATCCAATTTCAAAGAACAAAGCACCCGTACGACGAACAAAAAAGTCAACTGGTTTATAGGCCAGTTCATATTCTAATGCGTAAACAAGTTCAGCAAATACGATAGGATCAATATCTTCCGTTTTAGCTTTCTCTTGATTCGTAACGTAAAGTTCTAAAATCTTATCAAAGTTAGAGCCGTATCTCTCAACTAACATGAGTGCAGTTTGTTCATCAAGTCCCTGCGCCATACCTTCACTAACTTTTCTATTTTTGAAGTCCTTAAATCCTTTTGAGCCGCCGACTTCTCCACCAGAAAGGGCTAAATGCTCTGTTTCCGATCCAGAATAAAGAACCCCTTCTTCTTCTTTCAATTGTTTGGTAACTTTATCGACTGCATGCTGTGCCATTTTTCGGTAACCTGTTAACTTACCACCGGCCATGGATATAAGGCCAGAGTCTGAAACGAAAATCTCATCTTTACGTGAAATCTCACTAGGATTTTCATTATCCGCTTCCGCAATTAAAGGACGCAGACCTGCCCAGCTTGAATCAACATGCTCAGCTTTTATATCAAGGGTAGGGAACATATAATTAATCGCATCGATAATATAATCACGATCTGCTTCCGTCATTTTCGGATTAGCGATATCCCCTTTATAGGTTGTATCTGTTGTACCTACATAGGTCACATTATCACGCGGAATTGCAAAGACCATTCTTCCATCAGCTGTATCGAAATATATAGCCTGTTGTAATGGGAAGATTTCTTTACGGAAAACAAGGTGTACCCCTTTGGTTAAATGGAGTGCTTTCCCTTTTTTTGATCCATCGATTTCTCTTAGCTCATCGACCCATGGACCACCTGCGTTAATTACTTTTTTGGCGAACACTTTATGTTTTTCACCAGTAATAAGATCTTCCATAACGACTCCAGAAATTTTATTTGCGTCATTATATATGAAATCCACAACTTTTGTGTAGTTGACAGCATGCACACCATTTTCAACTGCCTTTTTTAATACCTCTATCGTCAAGCGAGCATCATCTGTCTTATATTCAACATAAAACCCAGCCCCTCTTAACTCATCACGTTTAATAAGTGGCTCTCTTTCCATTGCTTCTTCTGGTTTGAACATTTGTCTACGTTCACCTTTTTTCACACCAGCAAGAAAATCATATACACGAAGCCCTAGATTTGTAGTAAGTGGGCCAAATGTTCCGCCCTTATGAAATGGAAGCATCATCCATTCTGGTGTTGTAACATGCGGACCGTTTTCATAAACAATGGCTCGCTCTTTCCCCACTTCGGCAACCATTTTCACTTCAAATTGTTTAAGATAACGAAGTCCGCCGTGTACTAGCTTTGTAGATCGGCTAGAAGTTCCTGCAGCAAAATCCTGCATTTCTACTAATCCTGTCTTTAATCCCCTTGTTGCGGCGTCTAATGAAATTCCTGCACCGGTAATCCCTCCACCGATAACAAGTAAGTCTAATTGCTCTTCTTTAAAATGGTTAAATGTATGATTTCGTTCATAACTGGAAAAAACAGTCATGTCTAAGCCCTCCCTGTTTATTACGATTGTCTATACATATAAATACCCTAATTTCAGCATTCTAATGTATATTCCTATAGAAAAATCGCTCTTCAGGCAAATAAAAAACCGCAAAGCACACTAATCATTATATGATTAGCGTGTTTGCGGTTTCTCCATTTCTCCGTCCGAGATTATTAACTTAAATTCATTGTAACATAGCTATAATTGGAAGTATAGCAATATGTTGATGATCTATAGCAGATTAAGAGAGTCTATACCTTACTCTCCATGATACCCAATTATTTAAATGCCTGTGCCGCCTTTACAGCTTTTTTCCAGCCGTCATAAAGCTGTTCTCTTTCATCCTCATTAATCTCAGATTCAAATGCTTTATCTACCTTCCATTGATTTGCGATTTCCTCCTTACTTTCCCAGAAGCCAACCGCAAGTCCTGCTAAATAAGCTGCACCAAGTGCTGTTGTCTCCGTGACAACCGGACGCTCTACTTGAAGTCCCAGGACATTGCTCTGAAATTGAACAAGGAAGTCATTTTTAACAGCGCCACCATCAACACGTAATGTCTTGACATCAATACCCGAATCATCTTTCATGACATCTAATACGTCACGTGTCTGGTAGGTGAGAGATTCCAGTGTTGCACGTACTAAGTGCTCCTTCTTCGTTCCCCGGGTCAGTCCAAATACCGCACCTCTTACATCACTATCCCAGTAAGGTGTTCCTAGACCAACAAATGCTGGTACGACATATACCCCACCGGTGTCCTCAACACTTGTAGCAAGAGATTCCGTTTCCTTGGCATCTTTAATAATTTCTAACCCATCACGAAGCCACTGAATGGCCGACCCGGAAACAAATATACTTCCTTCTAGGGCATATTCTACCTTCCCATCAATCCCCCATGCGAGCGTTGTTAATAAGCCATTTTCAGACTTAACTCCTTTTTCTCCAGTATTCATCAACATAAAGCCGCCTGTTCCATACGTATTTTTTGCCATTCCTTTTTCAAAACATGCCTGACCGAATAGAGCAGCATGTTGATCTCCAGCAATACCAGCAATTGGAACTTCATGTCCAAAGAAGTGATAGTTTACTGTTTTTCCATATACTTCGGAAGACTGCTTTACTTCTGGTAGCATGGATTTAGGGACACCAAGAATATCAAGTAATTCTTCATCCCATTCTAAGTCATAGATATTGTACATAAGAGTTCTTGATGCATTCGAATAGTCTGTTATATGTTGCTCCCCACCAGTTAACTTGTAAACAAGCCATGTATCAATCGTGCCAAACATTAATTCGCCATTATCTGCTTTTTCCCTTGCACCGTCTACGTTATCCAATATCCATTTCACCTTGGTTCCAGCAAAATATGGATCAATAAGCAAACCTGTCTTATCTCGAAACAGCTCATTATGACCAGCTTCGCGCAGTTCATTACATATTTCAGCAGTTTGACGTGACTGCCATACTATCGCTCGGTAAATCGGCTTTCCGCTTTTTCGGTCCCAAACAACGGTTGTTTCTCGTTGATTGGTTATACCAATACCAGCGATGTCTTCTGGCTCGATATCACTCTTTCGCATTGCCTCTGAAATACTGGATAAGATAGATGTCCAAATTTCATTCGCATCATGTTCTACCCATCCTGGCTTTGTGAAATGCTGCTCGAATTCACGTTGCCCTGTTTCTACAACTTTTCCCTCTTGATCAAAGATAACAGCTTTTGAGCTAGTAGTTCCCTGATCTAATGCTAAAATGTATTTTCCCATTATAATCTCTCCTCTTTTTAAAAATTAGTTTTGGCTAGCAGGTTTCTTTAGTTCCTGTTGTAAACCTACCCCAAATAAAATAAGTATGATAGCAGTAACTACCCAAAATACCACGGTGGGATTTGTCTCGAAAATCGCCTGGTAAAAAAGTCCGCCATAAATCCCTCCGAGTGCTGGACCTATAACAGGCACCCAAGAATAACTCCAATTAGATCCCCCTTTACCTGGTATCGGCAGGAAAGCATGGGCAATTCTAGGCCCCAAATCTCTAGCCGGATTAATTGCATAACCTGTTGTTCCACCAAGTGACATACCAATTACAACAATAAGTAGCCCAACAATAAGCGGATTTAACCCTTCTGTGAATTCACGGGCACCAATAAATAGGATTCCCATTACTAATACGAAGGTACCAATGACCTCACTTATTAAATTTGCGATTGGACTGGCAATTGCAGGTCCTGTACTAAAAACCCCTAACTTTGCTCCTGGGTCTGTTGTACTTTTCCAGTGTGGCAAATAGTGAAAAAATACAATGATTGCGCCAATGATCCCACCAATCATCTGTGCTGTAATGTAAAGTGGGGCTTTACTCCAAGGAAAATCACCCACAGATGCGAGCCCTAAAGTAACGGCAGGATTTAAATGACCACCTGTAATATCTCCAACTGCGTAGACACCCATTGCGACACCTAGTCCCCAGGCGAACGTCACAAGTACCCAGCCAGCACCTTCTGATAGTGTGTTTTTCAATGTGTTACCAGCTACTACACCAGTACCGAAGATAACAAGAATCATTGTTCCAATTACTTCTCCAACAAACTCTGACATGACATCTCCCCCAATAACAATATATATATGTTATTCCACAATTTTCAGAGATTACACGTCAAGGCTGGTTCTTTTAGAAGTATTATGAAAAAAGAAACCTATAGGCTAGGTCTCTTTTTTTGATGTTACCAAAGCGATTTATTCGATGTAGAGACGGCTATTGCTCCTGCTTCTAATGCTTTGTCAACTTCATCTTTGGTTTTGATAAGTCCACCAGCTATCACAGGAATATTCGTCTGCTCTTGAATATAGGTTATCATATCCGGTATCAAACCTGGTAAGACTTCAATACAGTCCGGCTTTGTTCGATTAATTAATTTAATATTATGCTCCAATGCTAGACTATCCAGTAGAAAAACTCGTTGGACTGCTAAGAGATTATTCTTTTTCGCCATTCCAATTACATTTGCTCTCGTCGATAGAATTCCATCTGGCTTGATTTCTCTTATTAAAAACTCCATGGCATAATCGTCAGCTCTGAGCCCTTGAATTAAATCAAAGTGAACCAGCGCTTTCTTATTAGCACGCTTTGTATAATCTACAAGACTTTTTAGCTGGGCTAATCTTGTTTCAAGAAAAACAATCGTTTCATAGGAGGTTTCCAACGCGAAATCAAAATCCTTCATTTTACGTATTGCTGGTAATATCCCTGAAGGTGCGTTCATTATTTCACCTGCTTCATGTTTCAATTTGACGTCTTTCCATTTCCTCTTGCGAGTAGATCAACTTCATCGGGTTTCCCCCGACAAAAGCTCCTTCTGGAACATCTTTATGTACGAGGGTTGCCGCTGAGACAACTGCACCGTCCCCAATCGTAACACCAGGTAGAATGGTCGTGTTAGCACCAATCAGAACATTATTTCCTATATACACTTCCCCGATCCGATACTCCTTGATCAAATATTCGTGAGCAAGGATTGTAGTATTATACCCAATTACACTATTCATTCCAATTGTAATTTTTTCAGGGAACATAATATCAGGCATTACCATAAGGGCAAATGCTGTTTGGTTGCCAATCTTCATTTTCAAAAACGTGCGGTATAGCCAATTTTTCATTGCTAAAAAAGGTGTGTACCTGGCCACCTGAATGACTACAAAGTTTTTTACGACCTTCAAGAAAGGAACTGTTTTATAGATTTGCCAAAGCGAATTAGTGTTTTCCACCTGGTAACGTTTGGTCTTTCGCATTATTTACACCTCTGTAAGTTGAAGTAAATCCCGGATATCTTTAAGCATATAGGTAGGATTGTATCCTTCCAAGAAGGAGCTTCCTTTACCAGACCAGGCAACACCAGCTGTTTTCACTCCAGCTTTATGTCCTGATTCAATGTCATGGGAGTTGTCTCCTACCATTAAGGTTGTTTGCAAATCAGCGCCTAATTCTTGAACTCCCTTAAGTACAGGCTCTGGATGTGGCTTAGCATGTGTGACATCATCCAATGTTATGATAGTGTCCATGTATGTATCCAAACCTGTGAGTGCCAATCCCATCTTAACGCCTTTTCTCATTTTGGTCGATACAATCCCTAATTGAATCCCTTGTTTTTTGAGGGATTCAATAGTTTCCTTGACATGTGGAAAGGCTGTCACATAGCTATCATGTGCTGCTAAATTGTGTTCCCGGTATGTTTTCACCATGTCCTCTGCTAGTTCTGGAGAAATGTTTTTGAACGTATCTACTAATGGTGGTCCATTAAACTGAATAATTTCCTCCCGTTCATAATCCATACCGTAATGCGAAAAGGTATACTGGAAAGAAGCAATAATTAATTCATTGGTATCAATCAATGTACCATCTAAATCAAAGAGTATTGTACGAATGCTCATGTTGGTTTGATTCCTTTCGTTTCTTTTTGTCCAATCGTTTCCATATATATGCAATCGTCATCGTTAATAAAATAGCTGTTGCCAGCCTTATTAATAGTAGTGGCCAGACTGGGATTCCTAATGGTATAAATATAAGCGTATCCTCCACGACAGCATGGCAAGACACAAGGAAAATGAGGGCAAGGGACATATCCTTTTTAGAAACATTATCCTCTTTTACCGCCTGAATCATTAAACCTGCCCCGTATGCAAGCCCAATTGTCAAACCAGCAACCATGGTCATAGAGGTGTTTTTTTCCATTCCTAAAAACCGCATGCCTGGAGCCAGTTTATTGGATAGCAACGTTAACCATCCCTTCTCTCTCATAAACTGCATGATGATCATTAATGGAATGACGATTAAACCAAGCTGTACAACCGCCATCAATGCTTTTTCCATTCCTAAAAAGGCAGTTTCTCCCCAGCCAGCTGGTACATTATCTGTAGCTGTTATAAATCCATATTGCGCTTTTTCAGCGCCTCCATGCCATACTAGGTTAATCACAAGTCCCCCAAGCAAGGCAAGTCCTATTCTTATTCCGGAAATTAGCCACCAGCTAACACCAACCTTTGATGCAACGGCAGATTCGATAAACAAGTTATGTGAAAAGGAAAGCATTACAGCCAAAATAAATACTTCCTTTACTGTAAATTCAAAGGAAACAATAGCCGCAATCCCTGCATATAAATTTAGGGTGTTTCCCAATACAAGTGGTACAGCTGCTTCCCCGGATAATCCTAACAGTCCCATAGCGGGTGATAACATTTCAATAATCCAAGGTAAAACGGGTGTGAATTGTAAGATGGTAATAATTAATGTAATAGGGAAAATAACTTTTCCTAATGTCCAAGTTGTTGTTAATCCTTGTTGAAAACCACGATATAGCGTACCAGACATCTATATTCCCAACTTTCTGTGAAAATTATTTCTTTTTCTTTTTCTTTTTATTCTTTTTTGGGGGGATTGGAATATCGTTATATCGTTCTATTCCCCCTTTTTTTCTGCGATAGATGATTAATATAATGGACACTATGATAAGAATAATGGACAATAGCTGCGCCTGTCGAAGACCAGCAAAGGCATACAAACTATCTGTTCTCATTCCCTCAATAAAGAAACGGCCAATTGAATATGTAATCGCGTATCCCAAAAAGATTTCACCGCGTAACGGGTTATATCTTCTTAATATCAGTAATAGGGCAAAAACAAGCAAGTTCCAAACCGATTCATATAAAAAAGTCGGATGGTACATCACCCCATCTATTGTCATCTGATTCATAATAAAATCAGGAAGATACTGTAGAAAATTATCATAAGCTGCACTGGAAACCTCGTGTCCATGCGCTTCTTGGTTCATAAAATTTCCCCAACGGCCAATCGCTTGGCCAAGTATTAAACTAGGTGCAATAATATCTGCAATCTGCCAAAATGAAATATCACGATATCTTGCATAAACGATAGCTGTGAGTACCCCACCTATTACAGCTCCATGGATAGCAATACCGCCTTCCCAGATAGCAAATATATCTGTCCATGTACCATTGACATAACGATCCCATTCAAATACTACATAGTAAATACGTGCACATATTATAGCTATCGGGATAGCAAAAACGATGAAGTCAATGATTAAATCTTTCTTCAAACCAAGTCGATCTGCTTCTCTTGTTGCTAAATAAAGGCCTAGAAATGCGCCAGTTGCAATAATTACCCCATACCAATAAACAGTCAATGGACCGAGTTCAAAAAAGACTCTATCCAAAGGAGCCGCAGTTAACAGCATAATGAACCCTCCTATTCTGTTTCATCCTTTTCATTATTTATCATCGTTGTTAGCCGTTCTGAAAATTCTTCCGCTGCGTTGACTCCCATTCTTTTTAACCTGAAATTCATCGCAGCTACCTCAATAATTACAGCGAGGTTTCTACCAGGACGTACGGGAATCGTTGCTTTTGGAATATCTACTTCCATAATCCTCATTTTATCTTCGTCGAGGCCGAGACGGTCATATTGCTTCTTTTTATCCCAGATTTCCAGGTTAATAATAAGCGATATCCTTTTATGACTTCTAACAGAACCGGCACCAAATAATGTCATCACATTAATAATACCAAGACCACGAATTTCTAATAAGTGTTCTATAAGGGGAGGAGAATTTCCTACAAGGCTGTCATAATCCTCCTGCCTAATTTCAACACTATCATCTGCAACAAGTCTGTGGCCGCGTTTAACGAGCTCCAAGGCAGTTTCACTTTTCCCTACACCACTTTGACCGGTAATAAGTACCCCTACCCCATAAATATCTACAAGCACACCGTGAATTGCAGTAAATGGAGCGAATTTAGTCTCTAGATAATTCGTTAACCTGCTTATAACCCTCGTCGTTTTTCTTGGTGAGTGTAAAATAGGCACCCCTGATTCGTTTGCTGCTTCAATTAATGCTTCTGGTATGTCCATCCCTCTAGAGATAACGATACCTGGTGTAATGTCTGTGCATAAATTAGCAGCTCGATCTCTTTTATCTGCATCGCTTAATTCCATGTAATAAGCCATTTCCGTCTTGCCAATAAGCTGTAATCTTTCTTTCGGGTAATATTTAAAATAACCTGTCATTTCAATACCAGGTCTGGAAATATCACTTGTAGTAATTTCTCTATGTATACCGTCCTTGCCAGCAACTAATTCTAAATTAAAATGCTCTAGTAAATCTTTTGTACGCACTGTCGACATCAAGTATATCCCCCTAGCTAATTAACGTTGTTCATTCTATTATCACCATTCTACAAGTTTTCTTATTCCTCTAAGCAGAACAGATACACTTTATTGTAGCACACGGCAAACAAAAATCGTAGGCTATGGGCCTACGATTTAACAGAATCTTTGATCAAGCTATTAAGGAATAGGTTGAGTATCGCTAATATGATGGCAGCAATGAGTGCTGTACCGAATCCTTCAATAACAAAGCTGCTTCCCATCAGCGACTGGGCTATCATTAGGGTAATGGCATTAATAACGAAAAGAAACAACCCAAGTGTGAGAAAAGTAATTGGCAAGGTTAACACGACGAGTATTGGTTTTATTATCACGTTTAATATGGATAAAATAAAACTCGCTAGAACCGCTGCGCCAAACCCTTCAAGTTGGAATGAATCAAATAGTTGCGCCACTACAATTAATGCCACAGCATTTAATACAATTGATAAGACCCAACGAATTAGCATGGTTACAACTCCCTTTCATTTGGGATAATAAAGAGAGCGACGAGGTAAAGAAGTGCTACGGTAAAGAAGCTCATAAATAATAGAATGACAAAGATTAAACGAAGAATAGTGGTATCAACATTTAGATAAGCTGACAATCCACCAAAAATTCCTCCAACCATTTTATCTGAATTAGATCGATAAAGTTTTTTCATTATAATTCCTCCCTTTTATAATATACCAATACTATTGGATATATAAACTTCAATCAGTGGGGTTTCATTTTTCCCCCACTGATTGTTAATTGAACGAATCGGGGTGTTAGCGTCCGTTTACTCCCACTTATACATCACTGTTTCACTTAACCTGGTTCTCGCCTTACTTTAAATGCTTTGATTCCAAATTGGTGAGAGATAATACATTATACGGATCTTCCCCTTTAAAGGATTCAAAAAACTCTCCTGCACCATGTACAGAAGAGTTCTCCCACTAATAGTTCCACGTATAAAATTGTTCTTTGCCAAACTGTTCTACCACTGCATCCCTGTCTTCACTGTTCATCTGCTGGTAGTTTTTAATTTGGCCGAGAATGCCACCTGCTTGAGAATCATGACAAAGAATGGCTTCCATTTTTTTATCAAAATGTTTTCTTACATCATTTATAATATCAGGTTTACCTAATACTTCTTCATAATCTCTCGAAATAGCTTGTGCCCAAACGACAGGTCGCTTTGCTTCATCCATTAAGCGTACTGCTTCGATAGCTGCAGCACCAAGTGCGTTATGATCTGGGTGAACGGCATGATCAGGATAATGGGTAATAACAAGACTTGGATCAATTTCTTCCAGTAAACCTTTAAGATGTCTCGCTACTTCATCACGATCCTCGTATTCAACTGTTTTGTCACGATAGCCAAGCATTTGTAGATCAATATCAAGTACTTCGCACGCTTTAATTAATTCTTTTTTTCTAATTTCCGGTAATGTTTCCCTATTTGCAAAGGTAGGTGTACCCATGTTACGTCCCATCTCTCCTAGGGTCCCACAAAGGTAAGTTACAGGTACTCCCTCTTCACGAAATTTTGCTATTGTGCCCGCAGCACCGAATGATTCATCATCTGGGTGTGGGTAAATGACTACAACATGTTTTTCCATCGTATCTCACCTTTCTTTATTCAATCTCTTGCACCCGTTCCTTAATAACGGAAAGGTGTTTCACTTATTTGTAAGGAGACCATTAGTCTTCCTTCACGATCATGGCCAGCAAGCAATAGTTTATTGTCATCCTCGATGGTCCAGTCTGTTAGTCCTTCTGCATATATCCAACCCATTTCCATCTTTAGTCCTGCTCTGAACACTTTTCCATCACCTACTATTTTAGCTTGACTGAATGTTACAGCAGCATTCCGAACATAGGCACCAACATTATATGCCTTATCATTAAAATGGCTTGCATATGCACCATTGGTTGTCTCCACATGGACGTAAACTTGCTTATTAATAAATTGTTCCAGTTTTTCCTGTACGTCGTTTATTTTAATTTGCTTCATTCTTTAATCCTCCTACTACGCTTCTCTTCTTAGCTTATCGAAATGATGGGTTACCGTCAAAACATTGAACCACAAACTAAAAAACAGCCAGTAGTTGCGTAGACTTACTGGCCATTTTTATTGGTTTAGCTATTTAGCTGTAGCTTTTTCTCTTGTTGTGATATTATCTTCCGTTCGTTTTCGATCTCTTTCTAGTACTGGTTTTAAATACCTTCCTGTGTAAGAAGCCTCTACCTTTGCAATCTGCTCTGGTGTTCCTTTGGCAATAATCTGTCCGCCTCTGTCTCCACCTTCAGGTCCAAGGTCGACAATATGGTCAGCTGTTTTAATGACATCAAGATTATGCTCGATAATTAAAACAGTGTCTCCATTATCTACAAGTCGCTGCAAGACTGCTATTAATCGTTTAATGTCATCAACGTGAAGTCCTGTAGTTGGCTCATCAAGAATATAAAAAGATTTCCCGTTAGATCGGCGGTGTAACTCACTTGCTAGCTTCACACGTTGTGCCTCACCACCAGATAAAGTAGTTGCAGGCTGACCCAACCTGACATATCCCAAACCTACGTCAAAAATGGTTTGCAACTTCCGTTTAATTTTCGGTATGTTTGCAAAGAAATCAAGTGCATCCTCGATCGTTAGTTCTAACACATCCGCGATATTTTTCCCTTTATATTTAACTTCTAAGGTCTCACGATTATAACGTTTTCCATGGCACACTTCACATGGAACATACACATCTGGAAGGAAATGCATTTCAATTTTGATAATACCATCCCCGCGGCAGGCTTCACAGCGTCCACCTTTTACATTAAAGCTGAATCTACCCTTCTTATAACCGCGTACCTTTGCCTCATTTGTTTGGGCGAATACATCACGAATATCATCAAATACACCTGTGTAAGTAGCAGGGTTTGATCTAGGTGTTCTGCCAATCGGGGATTGATCGATATCAATTACTTTTTCAATATTTTCAATTCCTTTTACTGCTTTATGCTTTCCAGGCTTATGCTTACCACGGTATAGTTCTTTCGCTAGAGATTTATAAAGGATTTCATTTACAAGTGTACTTTTACCAGATCCGGAAACACCTGTGACTACCGTCATTAAACCAATCGGGAATTTTGCTGAAACCTTTTTCAGGTTATTTTCCTCAGCCCCTACTATCTCGATGAATCGTTTATCAGCTTTTCTTCGCTTAGTTGGAAGTCCAATAAATTGATCCCCCGATAAGTATTGACCTGTAAGTGAGTTTTTGTTTTTCATCACTTCATCTGGTGTACCACTGGCCACAATATTTCCACCATGTTCGCCAGCGCCTGGACCAATATCAATGAGCCAGTCGGCCGCGAGCATTGTATCTTCATCATGTTCCACGACTATTAAAGTATTATCCAAATCACGCATCCTTTTTAAGGTGTCAATTAAACGATCATTATCTCGCTGATGTAATCCAATGGATGGTTCATCCAGTACGTAAAGAACCCCTGTCAGTGCTGAACCAATTTGGGTCGCTAATCGGATACGCTGTGCCTCTCCTCCAGATAATGTACCTGCAGCCCGAGACAAAGTAAGGTAATCCAGACCCACATTGTTTAAAAACTCTAAGCGATTGCAAATCTCTTTTAATATCATTTTAGCAATTTGCTGTTCTTTTTCCGACAATTGTAGGGTTTCAAAGAAGTCTTTTGCTTCCACAATAGAAAAATCTGTTACATTGCTTATATGCAAGTCGTTTACTTTTACAGCAAGTGCTTCACGCTTCAAACGATATCCTTTACACGTTGGACAGTTCTTCTGCCCCATGTATTTCTCTAGAGACTCCCTAATAAAATCAGAAGAAGTTTCACGATATCGTCGTGCAACATTATTTAGTACCCCTTCAAATTGAATTTGGTTATCTCTCACATTTCCAAATTCATTTACGTAGTGGAAGCGAATTTTTTCTTTCCCGCTACCATGTAAAATAATATCCATTTTTTCTTTCGCTATCTTTTTAACAGGTTTGTCCATATCTATATCAAAGTGTTCACAGACGCTTTTCAGAAGCTGTGGGTAGTATTGAGAGCTAATTGGCTCCCACGCTGCGATTGCATGCTGGTTAAGTGATAAATTCCAATCCGGAATAACAAGGTCAAGGTCGACTTCCAGCTTTGTCCCTAACCCGTCACACGTTTGGCAAGCGCCATACGGACTGTTAAAGGAGAATAAGCGAGGCTCCAGTTCTCCAATGGAAAATCCACAAATTGGGCAGGCGAAATTTTCACTGAAAGTAAGCTCTTCCTCTCCAATGACGTCTACAATAATCTTTCCATCACCCAGACCAAGTGCTGTTTCTATGGAATCACTTAAACGTCCAGCAACGCCTTCTTTTACAACAATTCTATCTACTACCACTTCAATGGTATGTTTCTTATTCTTTTCCAGTTGTATATCATCTGTAACTTCTCGCATTTCTTTGTCGACACGGATACGGACATACCCTTCTTGACGTAGCTTTTCAAGTGTTTTTACATGCTCACCTTTACGGCCTGAAACGACTGGTGCAAGAATTTGCATTTTCGTTCTCTCTGGATACTCTAATATCCGATCGACCATCTGCTGAACTGTTTGAGATGTAATCTCCACACCGTGATTAGGACAGACAGGATGACCTACTCTAGCATAAAGCAATCTAAGATAATCATATATTTCGGTAACTGTTCCCACTGTTGATCTAGGGTTTTTACTGGTTGTTTTTTGATCAATTGAGATTGCTGGCGATAAACCTTCAATTGCATCCACATCTGGTTTATCCATCTGGCCTAAAAATTGCCTTGCATATGCTGAAAGCGATTCTACATATCTACGTTGTCCTTCGGCATAGATGGTATCAAAGGCAAGGGAAGATTTTCCGGAACCTGAGAGTCCTGTTAATACAACAAGTTTATTTTTCGGGATCGTCACATCTATATTCTTTAAATTATGCGCCCTTGCTCCCTGAATCTGGATTGATTTACTAGGCATTTTCCCATCACCTTCCTGCTTTTAGTTCATGTATTACGTCACGAAGCTCGGCTGCTTTTTCAAAATCAAGCGACTTTGCAGCTTCCTTCATTTCTTTTTCCATTTTTTCTATTACTTTTGCTTTTTCGTCCTTTGACAGCTTCGTTAAGCTCTTAGCTTTGTTTTCATATTCAGTCGTTTCCTCTGCTGCAACTGTTGCACGAATAACATCTCGTACTTCTTTTTTAATGGTCGTTGGTGTAATGCCATGCTCTTCATTAAAGGCTTGCTGTTTTTCTCGGCGTCGATTGGTTTCTCCGATCGCTATTTCCATTGACTTGGTCATTTTATCAGCATACATGATAACCCGCCCGTTCTCATTACGTGCGGCTCTCCCCATTGTCTGGATCAAGGAACGCTCAGAACGAAGGAATCCTTCTTTATCTGCATCAAGTATTGTCACAAGGGAAACTTCAGGAATATCCAGTCCTTCACGTAATAAATTAATTCCGATCAGCACATCATATTTTCCAACACGAAGGTCCCGAATGATTTCAATACGCTCTAACGTTTTAATTTCTGAATGTAAATATGCCACTTTAATGCCAATTTCCTTCATATAATCGGTTAGATCTTCTGACATTTTTTTGGTTAATGTCGTAACAAGGACTCGTTCATTTTTTTCTGAGCGTATGTTGATTTCTGCTAAAAGATCATCTATCTGTCCATCTATTGGTCTTATTTCCACTTCAGGATCCAGTAACCCCGTAGGTCTAATAATTTGCTCCGTCATCTGTGGAGAATGTTCTAACTCATACGGCCCCGGAGTTGCAGAAACATAAACGAGTTGCTTTGTCTTTTCCTCAAATTCTCCAAACTTTAATGGTCGATTATCCATTGCAGATGGAAGTCGAAAGCCGTGATCCACTAAAACCTGTTTTCTGGCCTGGTCTCCATTATACATTCCTCTTATTTGCGGAAGTGTAACATGGGATTCGTCAATTACGACAAGAAAATCATCTGGAAAGAAGTCGATCAGTGTATACGGAGTTGCTCCCTGCTCACGTAGCGTCAAATGTCTGGAATAGTTCTCTATCCCCGAACAGAAGCCCATTTCATTCATCATTTCCAAGTCATAATGGGTACGTTGCTCAAGACGCTGTGCTTCTAGAAGTTTGTCATTCTCACGCAGCTCTGTTAACCGTTCTTCTAGTTCTTTTTCAATGTTTTTAATCGCAATTTTCATTTTATCTTCTCCTGTAACAAAGTGAGAAGCTGGGAAAATAGCTATATGTTCTCTGTCACCAATAATTTCTCCAGTAAGGGCGTCCACTTCACGTATTCGGTCGATTTCATCACCGAAAAACTCCACTCGGACACAATGCTCTTCTCTTGAAGCTGGAATAATTTCCACGGAATCACCTCTTACCCGAAAAGTTCCGCGCTGAAAATTGATGTCATTTCTTGCATATTGGATATCAACAAGTTCACGTAAAAGCTGGTCTCGCTCCTTCTCCATTCCTACCCGAAGAGAGAGAACTTTCTTTTTGTATTCTTCCGGTGAACCTAAACCGTATATGCAGGATACACTGGCTACAATTAATACATCATTCCGTTCAAATAACGAAGAGGTGGCAGAGTGACGTAACTTATCAATTTCATCATTAATACTTGCATCTTTTTCTATAAATGTATCTGTAGATGGCACATAGGCTTCTGGTTGATAATAATCATAATAGCTCACAAAATACTCTACTGCATTATTGGGGAAAAACTCTTTAAACTCACTATAAAGCTGTCCGGCCAGTGTTTTGTTATGGGCAATTACTAATGTAGGACGATTAATCTCTTTTACCACATTAGACATTGTAAAGGTCTTTCCTGTCCCCGTGGCACCAAGCAACGTCTGATGTCGCTGGCCTTTCATAATTTTATCGATAATTTCTTTAATCGCTTTTGGCTGGTCACCGCCAGGTTCGTAGCTTGATACTAACTCAAATGTATTGTTCACATTTTAACCTCCGTTCAAGTGAATATCTAACTTAAAAACTTATATATTGAGGCTATTTCCTAATAGTTGAACCCGTTTAGAAATTCCGCTTGTGCAGTATCACCAGGCAGGCAAGTACAACTTCAATATCCAGTGGGATACCTACCACTTGCAAAATAGGAAAAGCCGTTCATTTAAAATAGTTCATTTTATCTTATCATATAACTTCTATATTATAACATAAACACGAACAAATATTCGATTATTTTGTTTTGACTATCTTACCATTATACCCTCTTTACCTACCGAAATATCAAAAGGACATGGATAAAGTGAAACTTCAATCAGCGGGGATTTTCAATATCCCTCACTGACTGTTACTTGAACGAATCGGGGTGTTAGCGTCCGTTTACTCCCACTAAAACTAACGGTTTCACTTCATGTTTTGAAGTGGGAGCCTTACGGACAGTTGCTCTAGGATAAAGTGAAACTTCCTTTGTTGAACTGAGATCTATTGGAAATTGAATACCTCACCTTAAATGCTTGGTTTCACCTCAAATTCTTACACAAGGGGTTTACATCCAGTTAAAGCGGAATTTAAGTAATGAATACTCCCGCCACTTAATTTCCTAACGAAAATTTGAAGTGGGGGTTTCTTTCGTGTCGAACTTAGTGAACGATTAACGAAAGTGGAGTTGACACGTTGATGGACTGACTACCATCCAACCCCTCTATTCCATTTGCAAGTGCATTTGGAAATGCTTTTCTTAAAATATTGCAGGCGCCGTTTACATCTGCGTTTAGTAGTGTTCCGTTCGAAGAACGGTACAAACCTCGCTTGATGCGTTTCCCCGAAAACACAGGTTTGTCCTTTGTTTTCTTTCCATATGTTGGGATAACATCGTTATCCAAGAAACTCGCTTTTGAGGTGTAGGACTCTTCGCGTATTTCAACTTTAATACCGTGTTCTGCAGCCTTATATTCGACCATATTTAATAACATTCCGTGCGGAATGCTGGTGAAGGATTGATTGTTCCTTTTGGACATATTTGTTTCCTGTTTCCATTGCTTGTTCAGTCCAATTACAATGGTTGATACATCCTCTCGGAGTGCAAGGTTAACGATATTACGGCTCGCCTTGTGGAACAAATCCTTTATTTTGCGTTGTCGTTTCTGGTACAGACCTGTGAGGGCATTTGAAGAGAAAGAACCCTCTTTCGCTCCCTTACCTTGGCGCAAGACGCCATATAAATGAGCTCTTTTTTTATTGTACAATTGATTAATGGATTTAATATTTTTGCCCTTTAACAAAACAGGTCGATAACCTGTGTTTGTAATAATAGTTGCTAAATTATCAATTCCCAAATCGATGGCCATGTACTTATTGTTGTCTGCTTTTGGTTCGTTCTTAGGCTGTGTTTCCTTTATCACTTCCACAACGTACTGGCCGTGTCTAGGGATAACTCGGACCTGTTTTAACTTGCCTTCGGTAAGTCCTAACTTGCCAATATTCAAACGTTCCTTGGTTTTAGGAAACTTTAAGAAACGTTGGTCTTTCACAACGCAATCTTGATTGCTAAAAACCACTTCTTTTTGCTTGGCCCGGGAGTAGTTCGGAATTCTTGGTCGGCCTTTGTATTTAGAAGGGTTCTTTTTGTAGTCTTTCAGACTACTAAAAAACGACTTCCAGTTCTGAAAAACGTTCTTCATGACTGCTTGAGCCGATTGTGTTGGCAAAGAACGGTAATCATTCTGAACCATGGATTTGAACAAAGCATCCAAAAAATTGTAATCAACAAAAGGTTTTTCTTGAGTTGGACCTTCGAAAAGATTACATTTCAACTCTTTTCGTTTTTCTTTTGGTTTCACTTTTTCTTTTTCTGCTTTTCGAAGATAAGCAGCTAGCTGCACATCATTCATTTTAGGTAAGTGTTTTTGGATATTTTCCAGCACTTCGTGTTGAAGAGGTTGAAGCTCTTTATCGCTTTTCAACGCTGTGTAAGCCTGACGAATATAAAAATTAGTCGTGTTATACATCTTCTTTGCATTAGAAGTGGCTTGTTCAAAATAATTGAACATGCGATGACCTTTTTTAACTAAAATTTGATCTGTTTTGTACTGTTTTTCTGTTGTAGCCATAGCTCCCATCTCCCAATACGAATGTATGTTTGTAAGATAATATTACCAAAAACAAATTAAAAAGTCTCTGATTTCGCCAGAAAATAAAAAAAGTCCATTCACCCCGCCACTTAGCAAGCTTGAAGTGGGGGTACTCTGGACGGATTTGATAGAAAAAACATTAGCGAATTTGCTAATGCTTGTCTATAATTTCTTTTAGAATCTCACTAATATCTCGAGTATCAAGGTTGGTATGATACTCTTCTACCCTTCTTTTATAGGACTGTATTTTTGTTTGGTCTTCTAGATAGCTAATAATTTGCTCTTCCACGTTTTTATCAGGGGACAATGCTAACATTAAGCCATGCTTGTCCAACTCTTTCATATTTATTTTCTCCTGACCTGGTAGGGCATGACTAACAAAAATAGGTTTTTGCTTTATCAGACACTCACTAATCGTGACACCGCCTGGTTTGGTTAATACTGCATCCACCTTATTATATAACGCATTCATTTCTTGCTTATTATTAATATATGGAATTGGGATGAGCTGCTCGTTCTTTCTTGCTGAAAGTCTTTTAAAGAGCTTTTCGTTATTGCCACAAAGAATAAAATAGCGAATAGAAGCGTTCTTTTTTTGTGGTAGCAGATTTTCCAATGAACCAGCTCCCATATTTCCTCCCGTAACGAGCACAGTATAATTTCCTTCCTCTTTTTGAATCGAGTTTGCTTCTTTAAATACAGAATGGACAGGGATTCCTGTAATATAAATACGTTCTCCATCCACTCCCAAGCGAATTAGGAAATTTTTTACTGTTAAAGAGGGCACCAAATGGTAATCTATCCCGTCAATTCCCCATACACGATTTACAAAAAAGTCAGTATACACATTTACAATTATCGCATTTAACTTACCCTTTTGCTTTAAAACAGAAGCCATATTTGAAGGCAATGCGTGTGTACAGAAGAGGAGTGAGGGATCTTTACTTGCTACTAGCTTGTGCATAAATGGTTTAAAGAGAAGCTCGTAATGAAGATGACGACTACGTTTACTAAGATTGCGAAAAGCCAAAAGGTGATATAGGCGATCATAGGAACTTGGGAAAAGGTGGATCCACTTCATATAGAATGCTGATACCAATTTTTCAGCCCCGCCATAGCTATAGGAAAGGATATCTACCTTGCTCATTCTTATATTTTCGCTAAGTTTTGCCGTTTCTTCCATAAGGGTATCTGCTACATGGTGATGCCCTGAGGCCATTTTCATAAATGGCAGAAATAACGCTTCTTTCTCCATCTCTCTCCTCCTCTTGCTTGATATACCGCTAATTACCAATGATTTGCCTACTTTTCACATGCTATAATAATCGTGGAGGCGATACTACATGACCTATCTAGCAATCGGAATATTACTAATTGTCACCTCGATCTTAATCTATAAAGCATATAGCAATACAAAAGACATTAAGTTTAATAAGATAAACATTGATTGTGAGAAGGCACCAACGCTTTCTTCCCTATCAATCCTTCATCTGTCTGATTTACATCTAGAAAATATCTCCATAACTCCCGATGAATTAGAACAGAAACTAGTTGGTGAAACACCCGATATAATAGCTCTGACAGGCGATTTTCTCGATAGAAAGAAATCAATACCAAGATTAGGTCCCTATTTAGAGGTACTGCAAAAAATGCAACCGAAATATGGTATGTATGCTGTATTAGGTAACCATGACTACGTACTAAAGGACATTGACCTATCACATTTAAAGCAAACCTTGTTAGATTACAACTGTTCTGTGCTACAAAACCAACACAAGACTTTATTGATAAATGAACATCCAGTTAACATTATCGGTATAGATGATTACAGTACGAACAGAAGTAATGTTGAGAAAGCCTTTCATGGTGCTGCAAGAGGAATGAATCTTGTTTTAACTCACGATCCTACCGTTGTGCTTGAAATGGAAGATCAATCCTTTGATTATCTCCTTGCAGGACATTTTCATGGGGGACAGATCTGCTATCCTAAAGCATACCACTTAGTTAAAATGGGAAAGCTTGCTAGGAAAAATATTGTGAAAGGATTGCATAAGCAATATGGGTGCCCTTTTTACATTAGTGAAGGTTTAGGCCAGACCGGTTTTAATATTCGAATAGGCAGTCGACCGGAAATAACGACACACACAATAAGCGGCTACTGATACACTTCTAATAGGTGTTGTTTAGACATAAATAAATATACTGGATCTTTACCAATACGCTTTTTCCCTGCAATGTAATTGATGGGGAGAAGCGTTATTTTTTTATAGGTGCGGTAGAAACTGTTTTTTATGGGTGCCGTTTCAAAGCCAAGTTTTCCAACCCCGCTACTCAATGAAGTGATGCCAATTATTCCTTTAATTTGCTCGTGATTTTGGTGTGTAGAAAGATAGGTCGCAAGCCTTGGTAAGGAACGTTTCATCATATGATAAATATAAACAGCTCTTTTCATCTCACTCGTAACACCGTCAAGCTCTTTTAGCATCCGCACGTTATGCAAATGAACTTTAAGAAGAAGGTCGTTTTTTGTAATAACAGTGCCATCTAGTAAAGTGAAGCTTGCACCTTTGTATCGAGTTACTCGAACTCGCAGGATTGTATTCGTTTTATTAGTTTCCTCCAAATACTGCAACCTTGTACATTTAAAATAAAGAGGATCAAGATAAATCCATGCATTCATTAGATAGCTTTTCATCATTTTATCCATTCCATTCCTTAAACTTAGGAATAGTTTTAGATGATATCAAATAAATTATTGAAGGAATAATATGGATTTTAGGCTTTTTGCCTGAGAAAAGCGTGTTTAGCATAAAAAAACCAGGCAATCGATTAATTCGATGCCCAGTTCTTCTTTTTTTCTTATTAAGCTTCCTTACGACGATATGGCGTATCACTAAATAGCAATCCCAATTCATGGTGATCTCCTTGATAGAGTGCACCTTGAACAAACCTGAGTTCCCCATTTAAATCCTCGATATCTAATTTAAAATAGGCACCACTTGCCTGCAACGACTGGTAAAAAGAATCAATACTGTTTACCTTTTGCCCATTAACTTTCATGATGTTTTCTCCGACTTTAATATCCAAGCGATCAGCAGGCGTACCAGGGATAACTCCAAGCACTTTTAATCCGTTGTTCATCGGGTGGAAATAACAACGTCTCAATCGCTCACTATTACGATGTCGATAATTGATATATTCTTTACCAAAAATAGTTACCACCACCGCTACGAGAGACAATGGGGAAAAGAACACACCTCCAACAGCTAGTCCCGCAGCACCAATACCAAGCAATATAATAGGTACTGCTATCTTATTTGCGGCTTCTTTCGGATACCTCCCACGGACCTTATAATCTACCCCAAGCAAAAAGGGAAATAAAATGATGCTGTATGATTGCTCACCGAAAGAAACGTACGGCCAGAAATCAGCAAATGGTGTAATTAAACCTGATGGAAGGAGAAGAAAAAATGGAATCATTGCTAGTTTTTTAAGATGATGTTCTCCAACCCAAACCCCACGGTTACTAAGGGACAGGCCGGGAAAAGTATCTTTCATGTTTGTTCGTTTTAATAGCAAACCTTCTGCTATTAAAAGAACGCCTAGTAATAGTGGGAATGCAGCTAAATTGATTGGATCAAAAATATCTTCCCTAATCCACTGTTGATTTTCAAGAAGGGTGGGAACAAATAATAATAACACGAAAGAAATACCTATCGTATAAACAGGAGATAAAAACATAAACCTGCCTGATATACTGAATAAAATAGCTATGAAGCTTAATAACAATAACGATGGGTATGATACTACAAAACCTGTGCCTATCATGATTACAGAAATAACAAAACCTGTAACAAGAGAAAACAACCACGTTGATCTCCATTCAGAAAACACATCAAATATTTTCGTTCCAAAGTTTTGCCTCTCTCGTTTCACCCGTCTATAACCTGCAAGCAGTAATACGATGACAAACCAATACAATAACGGGTTTAATAATAGCTTGGCCACCCCTTTAGCAAGCTCTACTAGCCATGCTTCCACCATAACGATCACCTCTTTTGCTGTATCTATGTTCTTGCCTTGCATTCGTTCATATCTTGTTATGAAATAATTTTACCATACAATGGAGAAGGTTAGTATATTAATAGATTTGTTCCTAGAAATTTTGATACGTAGATTATCTATTCTGATACCTGTATTGGTACTCTATATGCTATTAAATTAAATAGCATAAATGAAAAATAGAGCAAGGACTTAGTCCCTGCTCTCCACCAAAATTACTAGTATATCTCTTCTAATGATTTCTCTAACTGTCTATCGTCTTCACCACTGCGTATTTTATCAATAATTTGTGCTTCAATTAATCCGGCCGTTTCTTCATTAACTTTGCCGGTTACATCCAGGTCATTTTCTTCTTGGAAGGAATTCACTGCCGACTCGGTTTCTTCACTAAAATAACCGTCCGTTCTACCTGGGTTATAACCGAGACCTTCAAGCATAATTTGAACATTTTCAATAGCATCCGCTGTTTGATCAAATTCCAATGCTTCCTCAATTTGAATAGGATTCGTATAGAAATAATCAGCTTGTTTCACTTCGACAGTAGGTTCTACACCCTTCTCGTGGATAGACTCGCCTTCAGGAGATAACCATTTATAAAAAGTTAACTTAATGGAGCTACCGTCCCCCATTGGTACTGCTTGTTGTACAGTTCCTTTTCCGAAGCTAGTCTGGCCTACAATATCGTAGCCCATTTCTTTCATAGCTACAGCAAGTATTTCTGATGCGGAAGCACTTCCTTCATCAATCACGACACTCACTGGGTAATCTTTTTTCTCACTTAAATCTGAAAAATAAGGTGTTTTCTCTCCGTTTTTATCTTCAATTTGCAAATATGGCATATCTTCAGGAACAAAGAGCTTTAGCATGTCTTCTACAGCCGTAAGTAATCCACCAGGATTGCCACGCACGTCTATTACTAAGCCTTCAATACCTTCCTCTTCCAACATTGTCAATTGTTCTTCAAATTCTTCTGCTGTATGCTCAGAAAAGTTCGTAACTTCAAGCACTCCAGTTTTCTTTCCATCTATTTCTTCAATACTATTGTACACTGTTTCAAGTGGAATAGTGTCGCGTACAATAGTAATGTCAAATGGATCAGATGCGCCAGGACGCTGAATCTCTAATACAACCTCTGAACCTTTCTCACCACGTATCTTAGCGACTGCCTCGTTTAAATCCAAACCTTCCACACTTTCCCCATCAACACTTAAAACTTGATCATTCGGACGCAAGCCTGCTTTTTCAGCAGGAGAGTCTTTAATCGGCGCTACGATCGTTACCATGCTGTTTACCATACTAACCTCTGCACCAATTCCTTCAAATGAAGATTCAATCTGCTCATTAAACTGAGCCATGGTTTCGACATCCATATAAGAGCTATAAGGGTCTTCCAGTGTAGAAAGCATACCTTGTATAGCACCTTCGATTAACGTACTATCTTCTACGTCCTCTAAATAGTTATCCTTTATTAATGAAAAAGCTTGCTCTACTTTTTCTATGTCAGATGTACTTGTTTCTTCTGTACTAGGTATTGTCTCTATTGTTTGCTCAGTACTTTCTTCATTATCTCCCTGTCCTGCTAGCTGTACGCCAAAATAGGCACCTGCAAACCCTAGAAGGAGTGCAGCAAGAAGCAGCAGAATTATATGTGACCTTTTCAAACTCATTTTTCCACCTCGATAGTTGTTAGTCTAATAATACTTTTCATCACATCTTACAAAAGCATACCATTATCTTCTACTTATGACTATGGTTTTCCTGCACGTTTTATGTAATACATTTATGGGAATAGAATAAAAAGACATCACACATAGAGAGTGATGTCTTTAGTTAAAAGAATGTTTTAATAGAATTTCATTGGGTCTACTGCATTACTTTTGGCTCCATTCCATGGTCCCTCATGGATCTCGAAGTGAAGGTGAGGCCCAGTACCAATTCCTGTATTCCCCGTCTGCCCAATAACTTGTCCTTGTGACACACTTTGTCCAACTGATACGGAAACATTATTTAAGTGTGCATATAGTGTTGTATAAGTTTTCCCATTTAAGTGATGGGAAACCATGATTGTTTTACCATATCCGTTCATTGTACGGGTGCTAATTACGACACCTGAGGCCGCTGCTTTTAATTCGCCATATCTCACACCAATGTCAATGCCATAATGCGGACTAACATATCCCTTAACAGGATGCATTCGATTTAAGTTGAATGGAGATGTCAATCCACCTTTTGCTGGCCAGATAAACAATCCGCTACCACTGCTCGAAGGAGTCGATGTAGTGGTGTTTGTATTTGAGCTAGTATTAGACGAAGCTGACTGGGACGAACCAGTGTTTGAAGAAGGTGCTTTTTCTTTTGTCTGCTCAGCTTTTCTCTTCTCTGCAGCACGTTTTTCAGCTTCTCTCTTTTCCGCTTCTTTTCTTGCAGCCTCTTCACGTGCTAACTGCTCTAATTTACCTTTTTCTGATTCTGCTAGTGTTTTAGCTTTCGCTACCGCATCAGCTTGTGCTGCAAGAATTTGTTGTTCATCTTCAAGGCTAATTTTGTAATTTTCAAGGTCAATGTACTCTTCTTCTAGCTTAGCCATTAATGACTTCTTTTTCTTCTTTTGATCATCAAGATCATCTTTAAGTACAAGTAATTCTTCTTTTTGCCCTTCTAGCGCAACTTTCTTCTCTTCCACGGAAGCTTTGCTCTCTTCTACTTCAACTTTATTAGCCTCGAGCGTGTTTTTGTCAGACTCCTGTTCTTCCATGATGCTTTTATCTTGGTCCATTATCGTGTTTACTGCTGAACTGCGATTAATGAAGTCTCCAAAGCTTTTTGAACCTAGAATAACTTCGATATATTTCATATTTCCGCCACTCTTTTGAATTGCTCTTAAGCGTTCTTTTATAAGTTTATCCCGCTCTGCAATTCTTTCCTTTAATACTACTATCTCTTCTTTCAATTCTACTATTCTATCTTCTAGCTTTTTAATTTCATCATTAGTAGACGTAATCTCTTGTTCTTTTGACGCAATATCATTTTGTGTTTTCGCTAATTTATCGTCAATTGAATTAATTTCACTTTCAACGGTAGTTTGTTTCTCTTCATTTTCACCCATTTTGCCTTCTGTTTCGTTCTTATCACCTGAGATATTTCCCTGTTTCTGTTTCAGGTCATTTTGTTCTTCTTCTAATTCATTAATTTTCTTCTCTAATCCACCAATAGACTCTGCTGAAACGGTAGTCCCACCAAAGGAAATGCTGGTGACTGCCAAAGTTGTTGCAAGTAAAAATGAGGCATATTTTTTCATCGTTTTGCTTTCCCCTTCCCTTTGTACAAAAATGGTAGTTTCTTTTTATCTAGAGCTATACTTTTAGGAATTTACGTACACTCATCACACTGCCCCAAATTCCAATAAACGCACCAATTCCCAAAATAATAAGGGAAAGTTGCCATGCAAATGGGTTAAATGGTAAAACTTCTACAAAGCTGTATGAGATACGATCACTTACATTGTTTGCCAAATAATAATACCCTGTAAGAATTACTCCAATTGGAATAATAGATCCTAATATGCCTAACATTAATCCTTCAATAAAGAACGGCCATCTAATAAAACCATTTGTAGCTCCAACGAGTTTCATAATACCAATTTCTCTACTGCGTGCCATAATTGTAATTTTAATTGTGTTTGAGATTAGGAAGATTGCTGTAAATACTAGTCCGATGATTAGAGCTAAGCCAATATTTCTTGCGTATTTATTAAAAGTGAATAATCTTTCGACTACTCCTTTACCATAATTTACTTCTTGCACACCATCCATTTCACTTATTTGATCTGCAACATCTATCGTGTCTTCCGGGTCCGTTGTTTTTACAACATAAACATGATTTAAGGGGTTGTCCTGTTCAAATAGCTCCCAAGATCTCCCTTCATCTCCCATGCTTTCAATAAGTTTTGCCAGCTCATCATCTTTAGATGAGAAAGAGACCGTTTCGACACCATTAAGTTCTTCTATTTCATTACCTAAATTCGTAATTTCTTCTTCGTTTAATGTCAAATCAATGAGTGTAGTTATTTCTACATCTTGTTCTATGTTATCTGCCATTTGATTTAGGTTAAGCATGAGTGCGAGAAACGCTCCAACAAGAATTAATGTTGTGGTTACTGCTCCCACCGATGCTACTGTCATCCATCCATTTCGGCCTATGTTTTTTAAGCCTTCACGAAAATGTCGCATCACTGTTCTAAACTTCATAGCCGTATTCTCCTCGGTGTTCGTCTCTTACAATTAAGCCATCCTCTATTGCAATAACACGTTTCTTAATTGTGTTTACTATTTCTTTGCTGTGGGTTGCCATGAGAATGGTAGTACCTCTAGCATTAATTTCTTCAAATGTTTTCATAATTCCCCAAGAAGTATCCGGGTCTAAGTTTCCTGTTGGTTCGTCTGCAATAACAATTTTAGGATTGTTAACTATTGCCCGGGCAATAGAAACACGTTGCTGCTCTCCACCAGAAAGCTCGTCAGGAATAAATCTTGCTTTGTTTTTCAACCCTACCAGGTCTAGTACTTCCATGACGCGATTGCGGATTTTTTTAGGAGATTCCTCAATAACTTCTAAGGCAAATGCAATATTTTCATAGACTGTCAGTTTTGGCAGCAACTTAAAGTCCTGAAAAATAACCCCTATATCACGTCTGAGAAGTGGAACCTTCTTTTCTTTAAGCTCACTCATATTCATTTCATTAATAAGAATGCTTCCTTTAGAAGGTTTTACTTCACGGTAAATTAGTTTAATAAAAGTCGATTTCCCAGCACCACTTGGTCCAACAACATAAACAAACTCACCTTGCTTTATATCAACATTAACGCCATTCAGCGCGGTAACCCCATTGGGATATGTTTTATATACATCGTTCATTAATATCATTTAATCACCTTTGCTTTTTTGTTAACTTCTACACTGTGTGTGTTCTACCCTATGACTATATTGTGGTAGGTGGTTATGTACCCAATACTTACCTAGTATAACATCTTTCGCCACGATTTTTAGACACAAAATTATTACATTTATGTTTCAAGAGTTTGCAATTGACACTATTTGTAATATGCTGGTGATACATGTAATAATCGCCATCCTACTAAAGATAATATTCGTTTTTAAGTGTGATTTTCTGACTTTCTTGATTACAAAGATATATCAATGTAGAACTCGGCCATAGGTAATGGAAGTTTTTGTGGAAGATTATGGATGGGTAACTCTTTAATAAACGAGGGCAGTTCTTTTAATAGGGAGATAGTGTTTCTACACGGTGTAATTTAAGTGAAGTACACTAAAAAATGGGATTGAATCTTTAATGAAAAAATAACGTATAAGTAATATATAAATCTTACTAATGGGGGGAGCGTAATGTTATTCTTTGTCATAGTACTTTCAATACCTGTATATGTCTTATGCATTTGGAGTCTATATGAACCAGAAGAAAGCTTTTTATTTCTAGACCGATGGCGATATAAAGAAACGCCTGAGTTGTCGGATATTCAGATTAAGTTAATAAGAATTGGAAGTGTGATTACTATGGTTCTATGGACTATATTTCTTATTGTCACTGCAATTGAAACCTTTACACCTGATCCGCCTATGTTCCCGATGGAATAAATTTGCTCAACATAAAAAAGGCCCAACGCTTATTAAGCATTTAGACCTTTTATCCTTTATTTCTTTTCAGCTAACCAATTGGCAAGAAGATCAACGTCATCTCCAGTAGCCTGTCCTGGCGGCATGGAACCTTGTCCATTGTTAATAATGTCTGCAATTTGATCCGCTGAGTATTTTTCCCCTGCATTTGTTAAAGCAGGACCAACACCACCGGATAAGTCAGCACCGTGACAGCTTGAACAGTTGCTCCGAAAAGCATCTTCGGCTGCAGCTGTATCGACTGTACCTCCAGCACCTTCATCTGATTGGTTGGCTTCTTCTTCTGTTGCCCCATCATTAGCGGGTTCTTCTGAAGCATCATCTCCGCCACCACAGGCGCCTAAAACAAGGGCAGAGCCAAATAATACGGTAAATAACCATTTTTTCATAGCATAGTTACCCCCCTTTTTAAACTTTTGTTACGTTTCAAGGATTATTATAACCTAATTAGAATTTTTAAAACCGATATATAAAAATCCATCCTTAAAGTCTTAGGGGAAAAATGGCTTTAGACCCAATCAGGTCAATTGTTTCCTAAGTTGTTACAATTTCATGAAATGTATTATTGTTCACTAACTCTAACCCATTTGTGAACGCAAATATGCATCAATAAATGGATCAATTTCTCCATCCATAACGGCTTGTGTGTTTCCCATCTCCGTGTTCGTACGGTGATCTTTTACCATAGAGTATGGATGAAACACATAGGAGCGAATTTGGCTACCCCAACCAATTTCCTTTTGTTCTCCACGAATTTCAGCTAGTTCCTGCTGTTGCTTTTCAATTTCTAACTGATAAAGCTTCGATTTTAACATTTTCATTGCTGCTTCTCTATTTTTAATTTGGGACCGTTCATTTTGACATGTAACGATAACATTTGTGGGTAAATGGGTAATACGAACGGCGGAGTCTGTGGTGTTAACATGCTGACCACCTGCGCCACTTGCTCTGTAGGTATCCACCTTAATATCTTCAGTTCGAATGTCAATATCCACATCATCCGACATTTCTGGCATAATGTCACATGAAGCAAAAGAGGTATGTCTCCGACCAGAAGAATCAAATGGCGATATTCTTACGAGACGGTGAACACCTTTTTCTGCCTTAAGATACCCGTAGGCATTGTGTCCTTTAATTAGGAGGGTAACACTTTTAACACCAGCTTCTTCCCCTGCAAGGTAATCGAGCATCTCCACTTTGAAATCTTTTGCTTCCGCCCAGCGCTGGTACATACGTAATAACATACTTGCCCAGTCCTGTGATTCTGTTCCACCTGCACCTGGATGAAGCTCTAAAATAGCGTTGTTCGCATCATATGGTTCACTTAATAGCATAAGCAATTCAAATTCATTAACGTCCGAAATGATCGCTGCCATGTCTCCAGCTAATTCTTGAAATAATTCCTGATCGTTTTCCTCTTTTACAAGCTCATACGATACTTCCAGATTTTCAATTCTCTCTTCCAATGCTTCAAAGTTTTCCGAATAACTTTTTAAGCCGTTTACTTCATTGATTACTTTTTGAGCTGTTTCCTGATCATCCCAAAATCCTGGATCAGTCATTTCCAGTTCAAGTTCCTGGATACGTGCTTTTTTATTATCGAGGTCAAAGAGACCCCCTAAAGTTCTCTATTCGGGTATTTAATTTATCCAATTCATTTCTTATTTCAGCTAATTCCATGCTATTCACCTCTGTTAGTAATATGTAGGAAAGGGGCTGTGACGCAACGTCCCAGCCCTTTCAAAATGCGAACAATAAAATAAGAAAAAAGACTGCTTCATTACCGCTACGGAAAATACTCCGCTTTCCGTGGGCACGGCCTTAGTCTCCTCAGAAGTAAAAATCGCTTCTTGCGGGGCCTTCGGACTCGTGCTGTTCCCACAGGAGTCTACGCATTTCCCTTCGCTAAAGTGTGATTAACACAAAAGATTAGGGACTATCCTAATTGCCCGCACCTTTTCTTCATTACTTCGTTTGAACTTCAGATTTTTTCTTGTTTAATATTCTTAAGACCTATCCTCTTTGAAATTTTAATTTCCGTGACAATTTTTATATTTTTTGCCGCTTCCACATGGGCAAGGGTCATTTCTTCCTACATCTTGTTTTTTAATGAATGGTTTACGGCTTTTCTTTTTCTCCTCTTGGTTACCGGAGACAGCCTGTGTATTTTTAACAACTTCCTGTCGTTGCAAGTTATCACGGATTTGTGCTTTCATGATATATTTCGCAACTTCTTCTTCAATGTTTTCGATCATCACTTCAAACATTGCGAAGCCTTCAAGCTGATACTCACGAAGTGGATCATTTTGTCCGTATGCACGTAAGTGAATTCCCTGGCGGAGTTGGTCCATTTGATCAATATGATCAGTCCATTTCGTATCCACAGTGCGTAGAAGAATTACTTTTTCAAACTCACGCATCTGCTCTTCCGTTAACTCTTCTTCTTTTTCATCATAACGGTTACGGACTTTATCCAAGATTAATGCATTAATCTCTTCTGGTTCTTTACCGCTTAAATCATTTTCGGTCACATCTTCTGGTGGAAGAAGGTTACCTTCAACATATTCAACAATTGCTTTTAAATCCCAGTTATCATTATCATCATCTTGAGTATGTGTTGCAACCACACGATCCAGCGTGGAAACAATCATTTTTTCGATAATGTCACGCAATTCTTTGCCATCCGACTCAATAACGTCAAATCGCTGTTTATAAATGATTTCACGTTGTTCACGTAGAACGTCATCATAAGAAAGCACTGTTTTACGTGCGTCAAAGTTATTTCCTTCAACCCGTTTCTGTGCCGATTCTACTGCACGAGAAACCATCTTACTTTCAATTGGCTGGGTATCATCCATGCCAAGACGTTCCATCATAGACCTTAAATTATCAGAACCAAATCGGCGCATTAATTCATCTTCCATGGATAGATAAAATTGCGACATACCTGGATCCCCTTGACGACCTGAACGTCCACGAAGCTGGTTATCAATACGTCTAGATTCATGACGTTCTGTACCAACTACAGCCAGTCCACCTATATCTTTCACACCATCGCCAAGTTTAATATCTGTACCACGACCAGCCATGTTGGTAGCAATGGTCACAGCTCCTTTTTGACCAGCATTCTCAATGATTTCTGCCTCTCTATAATGGTTCTTCGCATTTAAAACATTATGGCGTACTCCTGCTCTTTTTAGCATTTGAGAAATTAATTCTGACGTTTCTACAGCAACCGTACCAACAAGCACAGGTTGTCCTGCCTCGTTTTTTTCTTTAATTGATTCTACTACAGCCTGAAATTTACCTTCCATGGACTTATAGATTAAATCAGCTCGGTCGTCACGTACGATTTCTCGGTTAGTCGGAATCGCTATAACATCCATGTTGTAAATATTCCTAAATTCTTCTTCCTCTGTCTTAGCAGTACCTGTCATACCCGACAACTTATTGTACATGCGGAAAAAGTTCTGGAATGTGATGGATGCAAGTGTCATGCTCTCATTTTGAATTTGCAGTCCTTCTTTGGCCTCAATTGCTTGATGCAGGCCATCACTATACCGACGTCCTTTCATAAGGCGCCCGGTAAACTGATCGACAATTACGACTTCATCTTCCTGTACGACATAGTCAGCGTCACGATGCATAGATACATGTGCTTTTAACGCTTGATTTATATGATGTGTTAAGGAAACATTATCTAGATCATATAAATTTTCGATAGAGAAATATTTTTCTGCTTTTGTAATACCTTCCTCAGTAAGTTGTACACCTTTAGTTTTCTCATCGTACGTATAATCATCATCTACTGTTAGATTACTTACAAACCCATCTGCACGCTGATATAGGGACGCTGATTTTTTTGCAGACCCTGATATAATTAGTGGCGTTCTAGCTTCATCAATTAAAATGGAATCAACTTCATCAATAATGGCAAAGTTTAATGGACGCTGCACCATTTGTTCTTTATAGAGCACCATGTTATCACGTAAATAGTCAAAGCCAAATTCATTATTCGTTCCGTAGGTTATATCACTGTAATATGCGTCACGCTTTTGCTCTTTTGTAAGTCCATTACCATTTAGGCCGACTGTCAATCCAAGAAATGAGAAGAGTTCCCCCATTTCTTTCGCATCACGGTCTGCCAGGTATTCGTTGACTGTGATAATGTGAACACCTTTACCCGATATGGCATTTAGATATGATGGCATGGTAGAGGCAAGCGTTTTACCTTCCCCTGTTTTCATTTCTGAAATATTCCCTTCATGAAGGGCGACCGCACCCATCAGCTGTGTCTGGAAAGGTCTCATTCCAAGCACTCGTTTAGCAGCTTCACGCACAATTGCATAGGCTTCAACCAATAAATCATCAAGGGATTCACCTTGTTCATAACGCTGTTTAAATTCTTCTGTTTTCAATTGTAACCCGTCATCTGTTAATTTTTCTATTTCAGGCTCTAAGGCCTCTATTTGATCTACTTTTTTTTGTAATCGATTAATCTGTTTTTGGTTACCATCACCAAAAAGCTTTTTAATTAATCCTGCCATAGTAAACGCTCCTCAATTTCAACTTAATCATTTGAAAATAATATATAGTCCACAATTAATAATAACACTTTATAAAGAAAGATGACAACTGGCTACCCCAACGTTAAAGGTTTCTGTGTTTAAAAATATAGACGAAAATTGTAGAGGACTAGAAAAGAGCAGTCCGGGGATGAACTGCTCTTTTACATTGAGGGATGTTGAGGTAACATTAATGGAAGGCAACTAATCTTGCGAGGAGATCTAGGATGTTCCAGCTAGGGATTCTTGCCGGGCTGATATGTCTGTTACTCTTCTGTTGGTTGCGGCTATAATTTCTACAAGCTGTGTAATGGTTTCTTCTTGTTGTTGTACTTTTTTAGACAACGTTACTAATAGTCTTCGTTCTTTTTCACTCATATCACACCTCCTGATTCCATTGACCCATTTATAGCATGAAATAGGACTTTTTGGCTAATAGTCATTTTCTTATTTTAGGTACCCATTCGACAAAATATAAGAGAGAAATAAAGGTATTCGACATGGATATTTACAAAACAAGATTATTTACAGCAGAAAATGCGATCTAAAATCCTATTTCGGTGTTTTGATCTACATTTTTCGACATCGTGAAAAATAGCATGCAAAAAGCGACCCCTCAGCTTTCAAGGGATCGCTTTATTTCTAGTTTTTATTATTATGCATTTGGTTCAATCAATCCGTAACGTCCATCTTTTCTTCGATAAACTACGTTGGTGTCTCCTGAAACATCATTTGTGAAAACATAAAATGCGTGTCCAAGCATGTCCATCTGCAATACTGCTTCTTCAGAGTCCATTGGTTTTAAGTTAAATCGCTTCGTTCTTACAATCTCAATATCTGATGATTCATCTTCAACAGCTACACTTGCTGCTTCTTTTTCTAAATCCGCAAAAACATGCTTAGCAGCACCATTTTGTCTCGTTTTACGATTTACTTTTGTTTTATACTTTCGAATTTGTCTTTCAAGCTTATCGACAACCAAGTCAATGGCAGCATACAGGTCAATGTGTTGGACTTCCCCACGCAATAGTAGGTTTGTCATTGGAATCGTAACCTCAATTCGCTGCTCATCATTATAGACACTTAAATTCACATGTACATCCGATATTGGCGTTGAATCAAAATACCTTTCTAGTTTACTGATCTTTTTCTCTACATATTCTCGTATTGAGCCAGTCACCTCTAGATTTTCACCACGAATGTTAAATTTCATTAAAGTGTCCTCCTTTCATCTTGTACCTATATTATACTATGTTTCCCATGAAAATTCCTGCATAAACCCCGTACAAATTCTAATATAGCTTACTTTTTTACGAATTTTCTGTACAAAACCCTGTCACACCGCTTTACACTCGCTTCATAAAGTTTACAATAATAAAAACAAATTTTCTTTTTTGTTAATAAAGAGTTTAGATTCTTTCAATGTTTTGATCGAGCTCAACTAATAAACACCCACGAAACATTTCTGCTCCGTGGGTGTTTATTAGTTTCTGCTATCCATAAATTTCCCATCTCGAGAACTCACTTTTTCATATGGATTAATATAAGTACGATTTGATTTCTTTTGTTTTTTGACCTGTTTCATTTCCAACTTAAGGTCACGGAATAAACTTTCCATTTTCTCTTCAATCGTCCGATTCATCCCTAAAAGCAATTCACCTAGCTGTATTTCTTCATTGGAAAATGGGGGAAATACTTTTTCCATCTGCTTTCCTCGCAACTCCACCAACTGATTGACCTGCTCTATAATGGTTTCTCTGTTTTTTGGAGTTGTCTCCTGGCTTAATACTTTTTCAAGTCTAAGGGTAACATCATATACAGGCTTAACACGATTCATTACACTTGCGCGCCCTGTGTATAAGTAGTCTGTCGGCTTTTTAGGATCACTTGTTTCCACGTATCCCTAAAATCCACTGTTAGTCCGAGCACTTCTTGTAAAATAGCAGGGTCATTTTTTATATTGGCTTCTTTTAGCTGAAAATGCATGTACTCATACAATGGTAAGATTTGCTTAGAAATCTCAACCTTTTGATCTAGTGTGATCATAAGTTCTTGTATGATGTTTTGCGCCTTTTGAATATTGGTGTTCTTCTGTTCAAACTCACCATTTTCAATATTTCTGCTCGCCTGCTTAATGAATTTAATACAGCCATTATAAAGCATGAGAGTCAATTCCCCGCTAGATGCTGTATTTACTGCGTTGTTCTGGTACGCCTGATACTGCTTAGTCGACAATACACTCACTCCTCTGTTGGTATTCCATTTTTACATTTGGCCTCCGCCAAATTGTGACATTAGTTGAGCGGACTGGTTATTCATTCGGGAAATCGCTTTTTCCATTGCAGTAAATTGGTTCCAGTAACGGGTTTCTACCTGTGTAAGCCTATCTTCAAAAGCAGATATTCGTGTATCTAACTGCTTCATTCGTTTGCCAAGGGTATAACTTTCCAACGTTGTACTTGTAGCTTTTCCAGCCCGTTCTCCAATCGTATTCATCGTCCGATCTAATGAATCTTCTAAACGATTGATAATTCCCCGATCAGTTCCATCACTACTATTAGCAAAAAGTTTCTGGACATCTGCCGGGTTCTCTTGTAAGGCTGTTCTTAATTCATCTTCATCAACGATTAACTTCCCACCATCCATGTAGTTAGAGGAGGTGGTGATGCCAATTTGCGTTAGGGATTTATATTCCCCATCTGTTTTAACTGAAGAGTACCAGCTTTGACGCATATCAAAAAGTCCTGACGTTAAGGAGGATTCCCCTCGGAGAATACCGCTTTTCGCTCGTTCTTCCCAACGTTCTATTTCATCCTCTGACATTTCTTCTTTTTGTTCTTCTGTTAAAGGTGGATAGTCACGGTATCTCTCTTCTTTTTGAACATCATTTATTTTTTCAACCACTTCATTATATTTATCAACGAACTTCATGATCTTTTCCACGGATGCATCTACATCATTTGATACTGTAAGCTTGGCAGATTCAGCCCCTGTTGTATTCTTGAAGTTAAATGTCATTCCATTTAGTTTATAGCTGTTTTCTTTGGACTCCACTTCGTGGACGCCATTGTATGTGAATTTTGCGTTTTGTCCACCTTTTTCAGAACCTTGGTCCATTCTTAAAACTTTGGCGAAGAAAGAATTGTCTTCAAAGGTGATTTCTTGTCCACCAGTATTATTATTTTCATCATTTTCTGGATCATTGAAATTCCCTGTACGAGTCGTTTCCATGATAACTTTATCTGTTACTTCATCATAAAATGCTCGTACATTGTTATCCTCATCGGTAATCCTTTTTAAGAGACTGTTAAGCGTGTCGCCGTCCTTAATATCAACAGTCTTTTCTTCAGGTTTGCCCTCGGAATTATATGTTGTAAAAGCTACGACACCTTTAAATTCCTCTATTACACTATCTGGCAGAGGCTCGGTAGCAGAAGTGACACGGATAAAGTTTTCATCTCCTGATACTTCTTCACTCAAGCTTTTTGTACTCACATTAATCGCATTCGTAGCAAGTTGCTCCACTTTCATCTCGAAGGAGCCATTAGAAGTACTTGGTGTTCCTGTTGCGGTTACTGCGCCTGCCATCGAAGAAGAGATCGTCTTCGGATTGTATGTCTTACTCAATTTCATATCAAGCATCAAGTTGTCGAGCTCTGATAATTTTGTGTTGATTTCACGGAATCCATCCCGTTTCCACTCCAGCATTGTTTTGTCTTGCTGCATTTTATCCAATGGCATTCGTTCTGCTGTCATAAGTTTATTTACTAGCTGATCTATGTCCATTCCGGATGCTAATCCACCAATACGCATGGTTATCCCTCCTCCTCATATCTTTCAATCTAGATCTTCTTATCAATTAAAATCCCCATGAATTCTGCCATATTAGCGTACATATCCAAAAACTTTTTAGGTGGAATTTCCTTAATTACTTCATTTGTTTCTGAATCCACTACTGACACATAATATTTCTCCAATTTATCATGGAGCTCAAATTTCAAATTAGTGCGTAATGGTTTCATCAATTCATTTAACGTATCGGCAGCCTTCTCTATGTCTGTTCTGTTAAACTCTGGTAGAAAATTATTTGTTTCACTTTTTCTATCTATCTCTGGAGCGATAGTCTTGTTGTTTTCACTTGATAGAAGAGGTAGTGATGTGTTTACAACATTATCTATGCGCATGTTCATGCAACTCCTCAACTATATTATTCAATTTTTATATCGGCTAAGATGGATTAAAAGTAAAGCAGAATAAAAAACTTCTACTCTTTATCTGGATTTTTTAATAGTTGCAATAAGTCCTCTGTTACATTTAATGCCTCATTGTTTTGCTGTTTCGTGTCTATGTATAGCTCTTTGCGGTAAATATCTACTGATCCTGGTGCCTCTATCCCAATCTTTACCTGATCGCCTTCAATGCCGAGAATTTTAATTTCAATCTCTTCGCCTATTTGGATGGACTCATTTCTTTTTCGTCTAAGTACCAGCATTGTTATTCCCCTTTCACTTCCAGTGGATTCTCAGGAACAATGGGAGCCGTTGTAGAATATTCATCGATCGCTACGATATATTGCTTGCCTCGTTTACTTCTTGAATTAATGACCAGTGGGGATTTTAAGTTTAATGTACTTTTTTGAAATGGACTTTTTAACGTCACAATAGAAAATAATAGAACATCGTTTTCCGACTCTATCTGCAGACTCTCAATAATGGTATCATCCAGTTTAATCGTATAATCCGGGTATACGGTATGCGGGCTTGTTACAACAAAGGCCACGTCCTTTGTCTCGACAGATTGTAGAATCTGAAATGCAGGATTATCCGCTAACTCCATTAATATAAAATGTTTTTCATCTATAAAGCCAGGAATACCTGATGCAAAATGAATCAGTCGCTGTTCATCTATCTCAACTTCTCCTAAGTATTTCGTTGGGATTTTCAAAAAAATCTTCCTTTCGTTTACAGGTTAACAAAATCAATTTCTAATGACGGTAGCTGTTTCAACCCTGTTTCCACCTTACCTGGAATATAGCTTATTTCCGGTTTATTTGACTTGGCTTCGATTATCGGTTCATTGGCTTTCACCGAGATATCTAGTTGAGATGGTTGATAGCTTGTTTTCACACTAAATGCTGAAGGGATAAAAGTCAGTCCGAGCGATTTCAATGGCTCCTCAGAATTGGTCTTTGCTTGCGTTATAATTGGGTTCCCGCCGTTTTCAATCTTCATCAGGGCTGTACCCTGTTGAGCGCGACGTGCCATTCCTTCTTTAACCGCTGCAAGGCCTTCCTGTGCATAACGATCATTTCGTTTAAAAATATGCATGAGGTTCATATCCTCCCATGCTTTCGTTTGGTCTATCATTAATTTAGAGGGCGTTGTCTTCATCGTCATCTGTGCAGCTGGTTGCTGAATACTTAGATCTGCTTTCGGCTGCCTGATCTCTTGCCTAGCCGGCGTTTGCTGTATTTGAATTTTTGCCATTTGCGATTGCATCCTGATTTGAGGTAATTTCAACTCATTCCACCACCTAGTTTTTAACGAGCCATTTCAGCCCTCTCTTAACAAATAAATAAACCCTGCGCCCTTTTCTGGGTCAGGGTTTATGTTTAACTACCGCAGGAAATCAACCAATGAAGGTTGAATAATTCTGGATCCAGCAGACAATGCTGCTCGATGTAAGCTTTCTTGGGTAATCAATTCTGTTATGGCTTTTTCATAATCCACATCTTCATTATCAGCCATCGTTTTCGTTGCGACAATTTCTTGTTCACTCAGTCTGTTCTCAACAAGCTCTAGTCGATTCATTCGTGCCCCAAGGTCCGCACGAGCATTAATGATATTATCAATCCCACCCTGAAGTTTCTCTATATTGCCTTCGATCGCTTCCTGATCGTTATTTCCAAGGTCTTCGATAAACGAATCAATGTTTGCAAACAGGTTGTCCCCGAACACGTCCTCTGGGTTTACGTTAGCTTGTAGCTTTGTGCCACCAGCCACATCAATTAAAACGGGGCTTGTACTGGAAGGAGCAAATTCGTCAGCCTCATTAACAGGAGGCGTCTCTGTATCTGTCCCATTAAAAATATACTTCCCATTTACACTAGTGTTCGCAATATCCATCATATGTTTTTTCAACTGTTCTACTTCCTTCATGATATTTTCACGCTCAGAAGCATCATATGTATCATTGCTTGCCTGTACAGCTAGTTCACGTAACTTTTGCATTGTTTGTGTTGCTTTATCAAGTGCTGAATCCGTATTATCCATCCAGTTATGAACTTCACTTGTATTACGTTTATATTGTTCAATTTGCTTGAGCTCTGTCCGATAGCCCATTCCCTTCATTGCAATAACAGGATCATCAGAAGGGCGGTTTATTTTTTTGCCTGTACTAACTTGATCCATCAATGTATCCATTTTTGAATAGCTGGATGTTAGATTACGAAGCATATTATTAGATAACATTCCTTGTGTTATTCGCATCTATTCTCCCTACCTTCCTACTAACCCCATATTGTTAATCACACGATCAATCATCTCATCAATTGTTGTCATGCTTCTGGCTGCAGCACTATAAGCATGCTGGAATTTAATCATATTGGACATTTCCTCATCAAGCGAAACGGAGCTCACTGACATACGCTGATTTTCTACCTGAGAGCGAAGCACATTTGCATTATTCGTCATTCTACTTGCTTCCTGTGCCTTTACACCCATCTCACCTATTAAAGACTGATAAAAGGTATTAACAGATGTATTCTCCCCAAGCGGGTCGTCTGCTAACGATGTATCATTAAATACCTCTGCTAGCTTCGAAGCATTGCCGCCATTTCCTGTATTACCTGTTTCATCACCTGGTGCAGCTGCAATAAGATCAGGTTCATCCAGAACGTCTTGGTTTACTTTTAGCCCCTCTGCTGTACCAACAAGGCCATCTTTAAATTCAAAGAAATCTACGCCTGCTTTACCGTCAAGATCCTTACCTGAGCGATGCACTTTATTGAACGCATCCGCAAAAGTCTTCGCCATTTTATCAAGGTCTGTCAGCATATCTGTATATGTTCCAGAAACGCCGTCTTCCGCCTCATAACCATATGCATCAATTAGCCCTTTGATAGAACCATTCGACGACATAATGGAGTTACCACCAGCAGTTAGACCAGTTACCGCAGCTGTATTATCATCTGCGTAAGCCACACTGATTTCATTTACTGCACCAGGGTTGCCTGCATTGGTGCCGTCAACAAGTTTGACAGGTGGGTTAAGTGCTTTCCCTTTGTTATCAACAACTTCAATGCTTGCAAGCCCAGCCGCTATATCGGGCGAGCTTTCGGAACTCTTGTCATAGCTAACCTTGATGTTCATCATGCCAGAAAGCTTGTCTACTAATCTGTCTCGTTCATCATAAAGATCATTGGGTAGATAGCCATGTGGTTCTAATGCACCTATCTGTGCATTTACTCCATCGATTTGTCTTAGCAACGAGTTAGCATCACTTACAGATACACCAATCTGTGTTTTCAGATCTGTTCGAATGGAGCTTAATGACTCAGATAAATAGTTAAATGTCTCAGCCACAGCGCGGCCGCGTTCTACTACAACCGATCTCGCACCAGAATTTTCAGGTGTTGTTGCCAAATCCTGAAGTGATTGCCAGAAGCTATCCATCGTCTTAGATAAGCCACTATCTGATGGTTCGTTCATAATACCTTCCATTCTCACATAAGAACTGGAAAGCGATTCCCAATAACCCGTTTTGCTGTTTTCTGAACGGTATTGGTAGTCTAAAAAACTATCTCTCACTCTTTCTACAGATCCAGCTTGTACACCTGTCCCGAGCTGACCAGGGATTTCTGGACGATTCCTCGACCCAGCAGGAAAAGGATTCATCGTTTCGAAATTAACCCGTTGTCTGGAGTATCCTTCTGTATTTGCATTTGAAATATTGTGGCCTGTTGTATATAGCGCTGACTGTTGCGTGAAAAGCGCTTGCTTGGCCATTTCCAATCCATGAAATGTGCTCATCATTTTACTCCTTTATTCTTAAATTAAGCCTTTGAATCAAATACCGATCGTTTGGCAGCAGAAGATGCTGCCTTCCCTTCTCCATAATTCATGTTTTTAAGTGAGGGGTTTATTAAGTCAAGTGAAAGCTGAACAAATTGCATGGACTGGCTAATTAATGCCTGATTTAACTGCTCTTGCTGCTTTAATTTGGTAATTGTTTCGGTTAGCGAAATGGCAAGGTCAGTTAATTCTGCTTTCACTTCATTATCATCCAAATGTTCTAATAAGGAAGTAATAGAAGCATCGGTAATGGCCGGATGCTCGTTCACATAAGTTTCTACTACTTCGATACGCAAAGCCTCCGCTTTTTCCAGCTCACGAATCCGCTTTTTCTCTTTTACAAGAATCGCTTGTAGTTTCTCTACTTTACCTTCTTTGATAACTTCTGTTTTTTCTCGGGAGATTTCTAGTAAAGCTTCATGAAGCTTTACTAGACTATTTAATGCCTCTTGCACATTTTGAATTGCCATGGTGTGGTCCTCCCTGTTTATCCGAAACATCTATTTACCTGCCCAAAAATCGATCATTTTTTGAGCTGTCTTTTCTGCATCGACTTTATATTCCCCTGCATCTACTGCTTTTTTTATGTTTTGTATATACTCCGCACGTTCGGGGCTCGTTTTTCCGCCCTCCTGAAGCTGTTTAGCTTGGTTGGAAATCTCCAGTTGATCCTGCTTCGTTTCTTTCTTTATTTCCGTATGCTTTTGCAGGTGACTTTTATAAGGATTAAAGTTCGTTTGATTAGGTCCATTAATCTTCATGGCTTTCACACCTCTTTACTGAAATATACTTCTATTTTAAATTCACTGGTATCATACTCTTGTTCATTATATCGGTATTATTTTTCATTTCTAAAGGATAAATTACGATTTATCAAATAAATAGTACGTTCTACTTGGTTCATTTGACTCATCTTTTTGTTCAACAGATCTAGTTTTTTCAAATCTCTTTAAATCATCTTTTAACTCTTTCACACATTTTTCACAAAGTTCCCCTTGTACGATCGGCTCCCCACATTTGGTACATGGATAAGCAAGTTTAGGAAATTGTGATGTTCTCAGCCTTTTTTGTTTTACAAATTTCAGGATCAGCATTTGCTCGACTCCAGTTGCTTCCACAACTTCCTGGAGTGTTGCTTCTCTATTTTTTCGTTCACGTAAAAAGCGATAAACCGTGTCAAATGCAGCTTCTTCTTCTTTAAAGCAGTTCTGGCATATATCCCGCATTCCTTTTACAAATACCGCATCACAGCGAGAACAGTTTGCTAATTCAGCCATTTTTCTTTCTCCTTTAATTCTATAATAATAACACCGCAGTGACTACCCTCTGATTAAGGTATAAGAACTAACCTTTGGGCAACCATTTTGTCGTAATAGCTCTGCTGCATGTCTTAAAGTTGTACCTGTCGTATATATATCATCGACCAAAATTGCGGGTTTGTTAAGTGTTTCTGTCATGATAAATGGATTCTTTCCTGCAATTCTTTGCTTCCTTGATTTTTTTGATTGCTTTTCACTATCTGTTCGTGTAAGAAGGTTCTTCGATTGAATTGGTAATTGTCTCGCCAAGGCTTCTGCCTGGTTAAACCCTCTTTCGGCTAACCTTGCATCACTTAGTGGAATAGGGACGAGAACGGTATCTTTATACTTACCAAATTCTTTTCTAAACGCTTCAAGGAAAGCCTCCTCGAATACTTTCTTTAGAACATAATCCCCACGATATTTCCATTTCGCAATAATTTCCTTCATAAAAGCATTGTACACATAGATAGAATGATTTTTTGCCAAGACCTCTCGTTTTTGGGTAGACCACCACTGACAATCGGAACATATCTGCTCGGCTGACTTTCTACTACATTTTTCACATCGACTTCCTGTTATCCGCTCTAGTTTCCCTTCACACTCTTCACAAAGTGTAAGGGAACGTGGTGGCAGCATAAGATTGCCCCAGTTAACAGATGAGATAATTTCCTGGTCACACCATAAACAATACATTATACAAAACCTCCTCGTCTGTTCATGTCCCGAATAGAAGCAGCTGCTTCTACCATGGCATCTGTCTTTCCATCATGAAATAACAACACTTCACCATGTGGATCATCTGGACTCCTGCCAGCTCTTCCCGCAATTTGCACAATTGCTGCCTGATCAAACACCTGATGCCCGGCATCCAGGATCACCACATCTACAGATGGAAATGTCACACCACGCTCTAAGATAGTCGTAGTTACGAGCACAAACAATTCCCGATTTCGATAAGCTTTCACTTTTTCTTCTCTTTCAGCATCTGAAGCATGCACGGCACTTGCCTGTTGTTTTGTTTGAATGACATTATTTTCTAGTAAGAAGTTGGTAAGTGGCTTTTGTAAGTGGTCAGCTAAATTAATTGTAGGAACGAAAATAAGGATTTGACGTTGGGTCTTTTCACGAGTTAGGAGCCATTTTAAGAAAGCTTTAGGGAGTTGCTTGCTTTTCAATTGTCGCTTAAGGTTAATAACTTGTTTCGTCTTTGGAACAGGAAGGGGATAGCCATGAAAGCGACGGGGGACAAAAATGTGGGGCAAGTTGTTTTTACGAAGACGTTTTAATTGTTGTTTTCTAGGCGTTGCTGTTAGGTAGATCGTCGTACCGCTAGGTTTAACCGCCCGTTTTGTAGCAAAGGATAATGAAGGATCAGCATGATAAGGGAAGGCATCGACTTCATCAATTATCATGACGTGAAAAGCTTGCTTAAATCGAAGTAACTGATGTGTGGTGGACAATATAAGCTGTGCCGAACCTGTTTTGTCATTGCTCCCCCCATAAAGCGCCTGAACTGTCACTTCCTCAAAAGCCTGCTGAATTCGAGGCTTTAGTTCACGGACAACGTCAGCCCTCGGTGTAGCAAGGCAAATTCTTTTGCCCTGTTGCAATGCAATCGTAATAGCAGGAAATAACATCTCTGTTTTCCCTGCCCCACAGACCGCCCAAGATAATAACTCTTTTTCTTCAGCTTGTATGGCTGTCGCAATACGATCTGCTGCGTGCTGTTGCGCATCTGTCAGAGTTCCCTTCCAACTACAAGGGTTCACATAAATTGGCCAATGTGGTGTTTGGTCAGCCCACTCATAGAGCATACTGCAGGTACTTACTCTTCCCATTGCAATACACTTACGACAATATCTATGTGCTTTGCCACAACGACTACATGGATAGCGAGGCAGTAGATGCTTGGCAGTATTCCCGCATCGATTACATTGCAGAGTGAAATGCTTCTTAGAAAATGGGGAGACAGTACGGAAGATCTCTTGCTTTAAAGCTTGTGAAAAGTGGGCTTCAGAGAGAGGAATTTCGTGACGGAGTAATAATTTACCGGCAAATAGTTTCGCAAGATCCATTTCTTTCTGCCGGTGTTGCGGAACAATCATCATACCAAATCCTTTCTTTAATAAGAAGGCAACCTAATAAGCGGTGGAAAATACGGGCACTTCTTAAAATGCCAAGCATTTTCCGGATCGCTAATAGTATTTATACGTAAAGGACACTATTTTACATACCAACCAACACCAATGGCGCCTTCCCCTAGATGGGTACCAATAACAGGCCCAAAATAACTAATGGACGTATCCATATTCGGATACTTTTCCAAAAACGATTGCTGTAACTCTAATGCTGCTTCTTCGTTATTTCCATGAATGAAGACAATGCGTAGCTCGTTTCCTTTCACTGCATCTTCTTCCACCATACCCATTATGCGGGAAATAGCTTTCTTACGGGTTCGGATTTTTTCAAAAGGAACGATTACTTTATCAACAAAGTGAAGTACTGGCTTAACTTGTAGCAGGCTTCCAACAATTGCCTGTGCGCCATTTAGCCTTCCACCACGTTGTAAATTTGTCAGATCATCTACCATAAAATAGGCAATCATCGACTGTTTCATGTGATGCAGTCGATTCATGATCTCTTCTGGCGATTTATCCTGTTTCGCCATTTCCGCTGCCTCTAGTGCATAAAAGCCTTGTGGCATACAGCTCAATTCTGAATCAAATGCGTAAACTTCAATATTATCCACCATTTCACCAGCACTAACAACTGTTTGGTATGTACCACTAATACCACTAGAAAGATGGACTGAAATGACCGCATCATACTCTTCAGCCAACTGTTCCAATTTTTCTGTTATATAACCAATAGACGGTTGAGAGGTCTTTGGCAATGTTTTCGTTGTTTTTATTTTTTGGTAAAATGCCTCTGTGGTAATATCTAATTCTTCTCTAAACGATCCATCTTCAAAAACAACACTAAGTGGAACCATATGTATGTTATGCTGTTCGCGGATATCGCTAGGAATGTATGCTGTACTGTCTGTCATAACAGCAACCTTCATGACTACCTTCTCCTTTTTTATCACAATTTAAGGTATATTACATAAGTATTTAATAGCTTTAGTAGAATGATGATTAAGATACTATTATTTTACAACAATCGCTAAGAAAAAGCACCAGTTAGTTTTATAAAGAGAAAGCACTTGGGTCTACCTGTAATAATTGCTGTATTCCAATAATTTAGCGAATAGAAATAAAAAAACACTCCGGCTTAGAATCCGGAGTGCTCGCTATAGGTAGAATAGCTATAAAAGGATAAAACATTGTGGCAGGAACAAATATATTTAGGGAGTAGGACTTTACTAGATTACCTCTACCCAGCCTTTGCGAATTGCAGAAACAACAGCTTGCGTACGATCATTTACATTCATTTTCTGTAAGATGTTACTAACATGGTTTTTTACTGTTTTTTCACTGATGTATAATGTTTCTGCTACCGCACGATTGCTCTTTCCATCTGCCAAAAGTTGTAACACCTGACATTCTCTCTTTGTAAGTAAATGCAGTGGCTTACGGTATTCAATTCCATTTTCCGTCATATTGGAATTGTTTTCCTTCGCAAGTCTCCGGTATTCCAAAACAAGATTGTGGGTAACTTTAGGATGTAAATAAGAACCGCCTTCCGTTACCACTTTAATTGCTTCTATTAAAGCATCAGAGTCCATCTCTTTCAGTAGATATCCCTGGGCTCCTGTTTTCAAAGCATGAGTCACATAACTTTCGTCATCATGAATAGATAAAATGATTACACTTGTGTTTGGGAAATAGCGAACGAGATCGGCTGTAGCTTGTACACCGTTCATGTTCGGCATATTAATATCCATCAAGACTACATCGGGTTCGTTTTCTTTCACTAGTTTAGAAGCAACAGACCCGTCATCCCCTTCTGCTACAACATCGAAGGATGGTTCAAAATCTAGAATTCGTTTTACACCTTCTCGAAATAATTTATGATCATCAATTAATACAATCTTAATTTGTTTTTCCGTCGTGTTCATATTTTGTTCCTCCAGGTTCTTTTTCTATATTTACCCTATTACAATGGAAATGATAGATTGAGAGTCGTATATTTATTACATATCTATAACTAGTATAACCTTAGCTCGGCGTATAAGGAACTTTTATTAGAATTGATGTTCCATTGCCGATATTAGAATTGATCTCCAGCTTCCCTTCTAGCATTTCTACTCTTTCTCGCATTCCAATTAATCCAAAGGACTTGTCTCGCTTCATTGAAGTGTCAAAACCTTTTCCGTTGTCTTTAATTAACATCGTTAAGTTCTGCTTACATATCTCCAACTTAACCTGTATCACCGTTGCTTCGGAGTGTTTCACTGCATTCTGTACTGCTTCTTGGACGAGTCGGAAAAAAGCTACCTCGTATTTCGTATTCAACCGCTTTTCTTCCCCAATTGAAGCAAATTCTATTTTCATGTTATTGTAATCAGCGATTGTCGCAACATACTTTCTGATTGTAGGGATAAGACCGAGATCATCCAAAGCCATTGGTCGCAGGTCATAAATAATACGTCGGACTTCATATAGAGATGAGCGAATCATCTTTCGAATGTCTTTAATTTCTTTTAGTGCTTGGTCCACATCATTCTGACGAAAAATACGATCCACCAATTCAGATCGCAGCAATATGTTGGCAAGCATTTGGGCTGGTCCATCGTGAATTTCTCTAGAGATTTTTCTTCTTTCATCTTCTTGAGCTTCGATGATCTTTAAACCAAACTGTTGTTTTTCTTTCGCTTCCTCAATCATTTCGTTCACTTGTCTGAAGTCATCATGTAAGTAGTTAAGGATAACCGATATCTTCCCTGCTAATCCCTCCGCCCTGTCTATCGTTTGGCTTAAGGATATTAAGCGTCGTTCGAGATCATCGCGTTTTTCTCTTAAAGCACTCTCTTCTTGACGAAGCATTGCTAGCTTTGTTTGCATGGCATGCGTATTTTCATAGACTTCACGAATTTCGTTTTCTGAATACCTATCAAAATACCTGCTTACCTCTGCAAGCCTTTGTCTGGAAAATCTTACTTTTTGTTCAAGTTGGTCTCCATCCTCGATATGCTGGGCGACTTTGTGCTTTGTATCCTTTAATTCACGGACGAGGTGTTCATGCTCACTACGCGCTTCTTCACTAATATTAAAAATCTCGTCCTTGCTGTTTTCAACTACCTCAATCATTTCATTTATAATATAATCGAGTGCTGTTTCACTTATCTTTTGTGCCATCGTCTCCCACCAACCTATGTTATAATTATACGTATATATTCAAAATTTTTATAGGGTCTTTTCTCATGCATCTTACAATTTTTCAAACCCGACTTCCTACCTATGTACATAAATGTGCATTATAGAAAGGTTTTACACTCATATCATCTCTGTTAAGGAGGCTAATTGCAACATGCTAGCAACTTATTTTACAGTAAAACAACCTGCAATTGAAGAAATAACCATACAAAAGTCACGGTTTATTGGCCATGTAGCTAGAGTAGAAACAGAAGAAGCAGCTCAACAGTTTATCCAGGAGATTAAAAAGAAACACAATACAGCAACACACAATTGCTCTGCTTATATGATTGGCGAACATGATCAAATTCAAAAAGCAAACGATGACGGTGAGCCGAGTGGTACAGCCGGTGTTCCCATGCTTGAAGTATTAAAAAAGAAAGGACTAAAGGATACCGTTATTGTGGTGACACGATACTTTGGTGGTATAAAACTGGGCGCTGGTGGGTTAATCCGTGCTTATGGTAATGCTACGACAGAAGCTCTCCGTGGCAGCGGTATTGTCCAGAGACAATTAATGCAAGGCATCTCTGTTACAGTGGATTACACCCTGCTTGGAAAACTGGAAAATGTTTTGCGGCAATCGGAATATGTCCTAGAAACTATCAACTATTTAGAAAAGGTAGAGTTTGTTGTCTTTGTAAAAACAGGTGAAGAAGATCAATTTCAGAATTGGATTATTGACCTTACAAGCGATCAAGCTACACTAATACAAACAGAAAAGAAATATATGGAGATAGATGTTGCAATATAGCGAACAACTATCTCCATAATCAGATTTCTGTAATGTCTATAATAAGGACAAGGCAGCCTTATCACCAACGACGGTAACATGTGGATGCTTTTGCAGGATTGATGCTGGGAATTCTTCAGAGATTTCCCCTTCTAGCATTCTGGATACTGCTTCTGCCTTTTTCTCTCCTGATACAAGCAGAAGAATTTCCTTACTATCCATTATTGTGTCAACCCCCATGGTGATGGCCTGTTCTGGAACTTCCTCCAAGCTATCAAAGAAGCGAGCATTTGCTGTTCTTGTAGATTCTGCCAAATCGATTATATGGGTCCTGCTTGAAAAATTAGTTCCTGGTTCATTAAAGCCGATATGGCCATTTAATCCGATTCCTAATACCTGTATATCGATCCCGCCTGCCTGTTTAATTCTAGCTTCATAATCAATGCACTCTTGATCCAAGTCTGCTGAAGCGCCATTAGGCAAATAGGTGTTTGCTAAATCAATGTCAATATGGCTAAACAAATTCTCGCGCATATAGTAATCGTAGCTTTGTTTATTTTGTTTCGTTAATCCAACATATTCATCTAAATTAAACGTCTTCACATTTTGGAACGAGACGTTATCTTGTTTATACTGCTCGATCAATTGTTTATATAATCCTTCTGGTGTAGAACCTGTGGCTAAGCCAAGCACAGGACTTTCCAGTTGTTTTACTTTTTCCATAATAATAGAACATGCAACCATGCTCATATCCTGGTAATTTTCTACTGTTTTTAATTGCATCTATTATTCCTCCCTAAACGCTACTTCCCCGCGACAAATAGTTGAAGCGATTTGAAGCTCGCGATCAACTAACAACAGGTCAGCATCCTTTCCTACTGTTATACTACCCTTACGTTCATAAATGCCAAGCTGTTTTGCTGGGTTTACAGAAGCCATTTCAATTACATCCCGTAGAGTTACCCCATTTAGATCTAGCATTCGTTTTACGCCATCACGCATTTTAAGGATACTGCCTGCCAAGGTTCCATCTTCTAGAACTGCACGGTCTTCTGTTACCTCAACAGGTTGACCTCCAAGCTCATATTGACCCTTTTGCAAGCATTTAGCGCGCATAGAATCGGTAATAAGCAACAGTCGTTTACTCCCCATTGTTTGATATATCAATTTCAGCATTTCCTCACTCACATGAATACCATCCGCAATCAACTCTGCTCTTAAGTCTTGGAGCATAAAGGCAGCTCCCACAGTCCCAATATCCCGATGATGTAAGCCAGTCATGGCATTACATAAATGCGTAACCTGTCTAACACCATGGGATACTGCTTGTTTCATATCTGAAAAATTTGAGTCTGTATGGCCTGCTGATACATTTATACCTCGATCATATAAGTGCTTAATAAATGTTCCCTCTGGATCGTGTTCTGGAGCCATCGTGATAGTCCTAATTTTGTTTCCCGATAGTTGCTGCCACTTTTCAAACAGGTCAATGTTAGGCTCGCTTATATATTTATGAGGCTGTGCTCCTGCCTTGGCCTTTTCGATAAACGGCCCTTCCAGGTGAACGCCAATCACCTCAGCTTGTCCCGGTTTATTATGATAAGAAGCTATTGCCTGTAGTGCTTTTTCAATATTTTCTGGTGCTTGCGTTATCGTTGTTGCAAGAAAGCTGGTGGTACCTTCTCTTGGTAGAACTGATGCTATACTGTCAAGTGCTGCATCACTGGCATCCATTACATCTGCTCCATTAGCACCATGAATATGTCCATCAATAAATCCAGGAATCACTATTTTTCCTTTTCCATCCAAAATATATACTTCTTCAGGAAGGGACTCTAATTTTCCAATCTTAGCGATCTTCCCATCTTCTATAAAAAGTGCGCTATCTTCGAGAAGTGTATTTTCTGAAAAAACACTAACATTTTTTATGTAAATTGATTTTGTTTGCAATCATTTCCCCTCCTTTACTCTACCTATATCATACCATTTTTCATAAGGTTTTGTAGAAAGAAAAAACTGCATTTCACTAAATGCAGTAAAGGGAATCCATTATTTACTTTTCAATCCAGATTGTGGTGCACTTGCATTTGGAATTAGTGTTTCGTGTGTAAGTTCATTTATTAGCGTCTGGATCATTTCTTGAGAGGATTTTATATGATGATTTTCTGTCTCATGAATTACTTTACTTAACATCAGTTTAAACTTTTCTTGCTCAACCATGTTCTATTCCCGCCCTTTTGAATTTGTCATACTTGTTGAATCGTAGCATACGGATAACGAAAACGCTGTCGAATTATGTCGCAAAGCATCAATTTTTACAAAAACTTTAGATTTATTACCTTATTCGTACGTTGATGTGGTTTTAATGAGGTCTTCTTGCTTTTCTTCTATTAAATAATGCTAGAAGCCCTATAGCCAATAGTGCCCCAAAACTATCCAGGATTACATCTCCTGCATAAGGTGTTCTATTTGGTGTAAATCCTTGATGCACTTCATCTGTAATGGCATATATTACCGTTAGCAGAAAAGAAAAACCAAGAATTTTACTAGATTTTAGTGTACTAGATTTTCTAAAAGCCAAATAAAATAGCAAACAGAGTATTAAAAAGACAGATACGTGTGCACCTTTACGTATGAAAAATTCAATAAATCCTGCAACACCTAAACTTTCCACACTCACTACACTATTATGATAAGTAAAGGCTATCCAATTAAGATAAGGCTCAAGAAAAGATAAGTCTATTATAGTATTTAAGAATGGCTTAACATCCTGGTTTTCATAGGGCTGATGTGAAGAATAAAAAATGACCCCCATCCAGCATACGGGCAAAAGCCAAAAAATGTGTTTTTTCATGATTGTGCTCCCTGTTCCAATTATTATGGAGTTATATGAAATAATTGCTTGTTTAACCAATTTGCAGAAGTTAAAAACTATCCTTTTAATAAGATAACCTTAAAAATCCCTATCGACAATACCCCCGTTTGAAAAAGACCAAACAAAAAACCGTGCATCACTGCAACGGTTTTCGAGAGAGTCATCTCATCTACCTTTATTGCTACGCCATTTGTTAAACTCAAGGTATTCTTTAAATTGTTCTTTTGAGACACCAGACTCCATTGCTTCCTGTACGATTCTTAACCATTCGTCATCTAAATCCTCAGGATCGGTTATGTTTTCTTCCCGTAAGAGATCATTTACCGTCGTACCAAGAACGGTGCTTATTTTTTCAATAAACTGGATCGATGGATTTGTCTGTAGGTTCCGCTCAATTGAACTCAGGTATGACTTAGCCACCCCTGCTCGTTCAGCTAGTTCAGAGATAGACATCTTTTTTTCATTTCGAAGTTGCTTGATTTTTTCACCGATCAAGTCCTCACCTTCTTTCAAAGCGAATTATATCATAAAGTGGGTGAGGAGTTCTATATAAAGTACAATTAAATTCATGCATTATGTACTGATTCCGACTGTTGTAGAAATTGGCGGATTTCCTCTGTTGTCATTCCTAAATTTTTTGCCCGTTTAATTAATTCAACCCATTCACCATCTAATGAAACTTGCTCCACTATTTTTTCCATATCCCTATCCCCCATCATTATTTCCAGATAACCCAGCCATCTTAGCACATGCCTTAGACCTGTGGTTTTGCGCCCCCGCCTTTCGAAGAGTATGCCTTTTTCTGAGGAAAATTTAAATTAGATACCAATTAGAAGTGCCTAGTGATATGATACTATAAAGCTGCGACTATTTGCGTAGGTTCTTTTGTCTTATTTCAACTAGTTTTGTAAGAGAAAGAAATTCAATTACACCTGTTTTGTCGAAGGATATGGAATTTTTTTAAATGCGTTGATCTTTTATTGTTTGTGCCTTCCGTATGAGGAGAATTCCAGCCCCGACAGATAAGAGGATCGTTCCAATAAGAAGAAGGGTAAATATACTTGTTGCTGTATTAGGTAACGCTGCTCCGTTTTTATCTGACGTAGCTCCACTTCCATTTCCATCTCCATTACTAATATTGCCACCCACACTAATTACGTCCTGTTGTTCTTTCCCTTCTGCTGTTACGATGAGAATAAATTCTGTCGCTAATCCTTGAAATTCATTACCCAAGTGTTCCGGGAAAAAAACGGTAAATTTAAGTTCCTCCTGCTTACCTGATGCAAGATTTCTTTCCTGAATTTCAAAGTTTGGTAGATTCCCTTTATAAAGTATTTCATCCCCGTCCATTACCTCGATAATTAATTCATTAAAGAGCTTTTCCTCATCCTGTGTATTTCGAAGCTCTATCTGATAGTCGAAATGCTGTCTACCATTGTTCGAAACGATAAGATTCCGCGGGGCCCAGTCACCTGGCTTCATATTTTGAACCTGAAACAAGTAGTCATTTGGTGACAGTTTTATATCTAACTCCTCTGAAGTGTTTGAAGCATCATCTGCAGAAACGTATCCTAAAGGAACAAAGGCACATAGCAATACGATAAGACTTGAAATGAAAAACCGTTTATTCATGGAATCCACCCCCTATGATCAGAATTTCGCTTTCTATTAGGAAGAGAGCGATTGGCTCTCTTCCAGTTTTTCATTGTTCTTTTTATTTTGCTTCTCTATTTCTGCTAACGTTCTCCATATCGTAATGCCAGAATAGAAGAGAAGCATAATTCCTGGTATGAGCAATAAAAAGGCACCGTTTTTCGACTGAGCAAAGTTGACCAGGTATCCTAGGTAGGGGATGGTAAACCCTGTATATTCCGCTACAACATTATCAGATAGTACTGGTTCAAGATCCACTGCATTATTATTATCACCTTTCGTGCGGTACATCACTTGCTCACCACTTGTGACAACTTCGGTGATACGGTGAGTAATGAGTTTTTCTTCCGCATCCATAAACGTGATGACATCTCCATCTTTAAATCGCTTCATATCTCCGTCAGGCTTTACTGCGATCAGAGAGCCTGTTTGGATCCCTGGTTCCATCGAGCCAGACAGAACTGTTTTCAACTGGTACCCAGCGATCTCTGGTTCCCCTCCAGAAGCTTTGGAGGTAACAACAACGACTGCCAGGACAATGAGTACAGCAAATAGTAGATAAGTGGTAAGCGCGCTAACCCACTTTTTTATTTTTTTAAATGACATGTTTATTCTCCCTCTTCCTCTTCTGTAGCTTGTGGCTGCTCTTGCGTTTTAGCTTTCTGATCTTCTTGAGACTTCTCTGCTTTTTTGCTTTGTGTTTCCTTCTCAGTCTGTTGCTCTTCTTTTCCTTCCTGCTTAGAAGATTCCGTATTCTGTTCGTTGTTTTGCTTTGTTTCTGGTGTTACCTCACTATCTTCTTCAGGTGCTTTCTCTGTTTCGACTGTCTTCTGCTCTTTATTGTCTTTGTTGTTCTCCGCACTTTCTTGTTGTTCATTTTCTTCGGTTTGGACTTCCTCTACTTGATCCTTTTCTACCTCTTCAATCTTTTCTTCTTCTTTTACTTTTTTCTCTTTACACTTCACCTTTACTTTTTTACTCCAGACCTCTGATGCTTTATCGGTTTCTTCTTCATATAGTGAATGCTGGTATGTTTTGAAAATATAAAACCCTTCTTTTTCTGCTGTATAAGTGAGGGTTGTCGTTTCATTTTGATCAAGTGGGACAATTTCTCCAGACCCTACTTTCTCACCTTTCTTATCTGGGTTGCCCTGTTTGGAAAAGAACACTTCATAGGTAGTTGGCTCTGTCATGGAAAAACCTTTATTTTTCAATCCCACCGATAAATTTACTTGAGGACATGATGTTTCATCCGCTTTCGGATCCCCTATAAAGGCAAGTTCACTACCATCCCACCAGGTCCCTGCCTGGATTATCTGTTCATTTTCCTGTGAGGATACGAAATAGGCTCCTGTTCCGGAAGCAAGGTATCCTAATGTAAAGATAGAAATATAACAAATAGCAGTAACCTTCCACAGTGTTACAAATTGCTTATACCTTTTAAACTTACGCATCCGACTCATTCGCAACATTTTCCCTCCATTCAACATGATTCATTGCTTTCGTAAACGTAGCGATCTAAGTGCTACCCTTACGAAAGCAATATCTCTGTTTTATAATATGTATGGAAGAAAGACGGGAATATCCCGCCTTTCTTTTAAAGCTTATCTGCTTTGCCCTTCACCTTGGTGTCCAGTAAAGTTCCAATTAAGTTCTAAAGAATCTCCCTGGAATTTGTTTTGATCTTCTCCGCTATCAACAAATTCAAATTGAACATGTAATTCATCCGAATCGCCTGGTTGTAGTCCACCACGTTCTTCAAAGAAAGGAATAAAGACTTCATTAGCAACTGCGTCTGGAGACATACTCTGCAATTCTGCAAGCGTCGTATAGTAGACAACATTGTCTGGAGACCATGGTCCTAATACTGCTTTATCTTCATTCCATAAGAAGTTAACTCTGATATGCTCACCGAAATCTTCTCCAGCATTGTTGCTGCCAGCATCGATAACTTCATATGATGTTTCTAGTAAAACTTCAGCAATTTCAAGTGAGCCCCCATTACCAAGAGTAAACGAACGGTTCATCCAATCACCTGGCTTTAAGTTTTCAACATCAATGATTGTAGTTGGATTAGCATTAAGATCTAATGTACCTGCAGCAAATGTGCCATTTGTTTCTGCTGTATCACTAAAGTATGCAAATGTTCCTCCGCCTACTAATGAAATTCCTAGTGCTGCTGATGCAATACCTAAACCTAATTTTTTCTTCATGCTCATAATAAAATTCCTCCTCTTATTTTTTACATATTGTGAGATACATTACGCTGCTGTTTCCTGAAGAAATACATGATAATTACCTTGACAAACGAACAGATACTACTTCAATCATCTTCATATACAGCGAATATCCCCCTCCCTATGTATAATCCTCGTTCTTTTTATCTATAATTGCGTTTGTTATAACGAACGATTACTTGCAGTATAGGTCATATTTCACAGTTTGAAAAACTTCAAATTTGCTCATTAATTCTATATAAAGAACAATAAACTCTACTTTTCTTTCATTTACTTAAAATTTCTTACTATTTTAATTTTTTGACCGGAATTTTGTTCTTAATAAAATGTAAAATTATTGTTTCTTTCTTTTTCTAATCTTTTAAAAACAGAAAGCTTTCTATATACTAGAAGTAAATGATGAACCCAAGGAGAATTGCCTATGAAAAAGCTCTCTCTATTACTAATTGTTGCTGGAATTGTTTTACTCGGTTTTGGAGGGTATCAGTGGTTCCATACGGCCCAAGCTCAAAAAAACAGTCTCGCTGAGGCGCACACTATGCTGGATAAGGAAGGCAAAGTTTTGGAAAAGGAAGAGGTTGCAGAAACAGCTAAGAGTTTCTTTCCGGAAATGGGTGAAACTACTGGTATTTTAGAAATCCCAAGGCTTAATGCCGAGTTACCTATCGTAGAAGGAACTGACGAAGATGAACTTGCCAAAGGTGTAGGCCATTACAAAGGAACAGCCTATCCTGGACAGAATGATCAAATTGTATTATCAGGTCACAGGGATACTGTTTTTCGCAGTATGGGAGAACTTGAACTAGGGGACCATTTAACTGTAAAAGTTCCTTATGGTGAATTCACCTATGAAATAGTAGATACAAAGGTTGTGGATGCAGATGATCGTACGATTATTTCGCCTACTACACCTGATGAAGTGTTGACCTTGACCACCTGCTATCCCTTCTCTTTTGTAGGCAGTGCCCCAGATCGTTATATCATTACTGCATTACCAATCGAGAAAAAATAGTGTACCCATCACAATAATTGTATAGTAGCAAAATAGCCACCGGGGTTTCTAACTCCTTGTGGCTGTCTGTATTTGCTGAATTCTTTGCCAAACATGTTATAATAGACCTAGATAATTAGATAGAATACTGGAGGGGGATCCGATGAAAAAGATAATATTAGCCTTAGCTGCTATCATTTTGGTAGTGTTAGCCGGCTGTTCAGACGATGAAGTGACACCAAATGAACGATTTGATACATATGTGAAGCATTGGAGTGAAAAGGAATTTTCTGATGCTTATGAGATGCTTTCAAGTGAATCAGAAGAAGCGTATCCGACCGAGGAATACGTGGATCGTTATAATAAAATATACGAAGATCTAGGAATCTCAGATCTTTCCATTAGTTTCTCAGAGTTGAAAGAGGAAGAGCTGGAAACCGCCATGGAAGAAGGAGCAGCTACCATTCCTTTTGAAGTAACCATGGAAAGCATCGCGGGACCGATTAACTTTGACTATGAAGCAACCCTTATACAAGAAGGAGAAGAAGAGGAACAAAACTGGTATGTGCAGTGGGACCCTGGCTTCATATTTCCAGAATTGCAAGATGGCGGGGAAATTAGTATTGTAACTGACCAAGCTACACGAGGGGAAATTCGCGACAGGAATGAAATGCCGATTGCAATGAATGATAAAGTTTACGAAATTGGAATTGTTCCTGGGAAACTGGGCGACAATCCTGAACAGAACAAAAAAGCAATTGCAGACCTTTTAGGACTTTCAGTAGATGCCATAGATGAAGCATTAAATGCCTCGTGGGTAGGACCAGATGTATTTGTTCCTATTAAGAAGATACCAGCTACGGAAGAAGAGCTATTATCTCAATTATGGGAAATTGCAGGTGTTGGTGGGAATGAAGGAACTGGCCGTGTCTACCCTACTGGTGAGACTGCAGGGCATCTAGTCGGTTATATTGGGCTGATTACAGCTGAGGAGTTAGAGGAACAGGAACCTGGCATGTATAGCGCTAACGATATGATTGGTAAAAGAGGCCTTGAAAGCCTTTATGAAAAGCGGCTGAAAGGAAAAAAAGGTACACGTATCGAGGTAGTGAAGGAGAACCAGGAACCTGTGATACTTGCTGAAACCCCTGTGGAAAACGGAGAAAATATTACGGTTACCATTGATGTTAACGTACAAGAAAGCATTTATGAATCTTTTGAAGAAGATTCCGGTACTGCTGCAGCCATAAATCCTAAAACCGGTGAAACGATGGCACTTGTAAGTAGTCCGTCATTTGATCCAAATGACATTTTATATGGTACAGATGCCAACCTTTGGGCAAACTTGGAGGAGGAAGAACAGCAACCACTGTTAAATCGATTCAGTGCGACTTTTGCACCTGGTTCAACCTTAAAACCAGTTACCTCTGCGATTGGGTTAAAAAATGGCAGTATTGACCCCAATGAAGGGTTAGAAATTGATGGAAAGAAATGGAGTAATGGAGAAGGATGGGGAGAATATGCTGTTACGCGTGTGTCAGAGTCAAATGGCCCTGTTGATCTAGAAGAAGCGCTTGTTCGTTCTGATAATATTTACTTTGCCATGCAAGCTGTCAACATGGGAAGTGAAGCTTATGTAGAAGGGTTACAGAATTTCGGATTTGGTGAAGATTTTCCATATGAATACCCATTTACCTCCTCTAGTATTTCTTCTGAAGGAAATCTAGATGATGAAGTATTGCTTGCCAATTCAAGCTATGGACAAGGTCAATTAGAAATGAGTGCCTTACATCTTGCTACGACATATACTACTTTTTTAAACGAAGGGAATATGCTTAAACCAACACTACTTGCCTCAGAAGAGACTGGCCAAGTATGGAAAGAGAACTTACTTGATCCTGAACAAGCAGACTTAATGAATGATTTACTCTATGAAGTTGGTCAATCAGGTACACCATCCAAATATACTGCCGACTCAGAAGTAGCAATTTCCGGTAAAACAGGTACAGCAGAGTTAAAACGAACCACAGAAGAGTCTGGCGAAGAAAATGGCTGGTTTGTTGGCTACCCAACAGAGGAAAATAAACAGGATTTGTTAATCGCAATGATGGTGGAAAACGTGAAGGAAATAGGCGGAAGTGGGTACACGACCGAAAAAGTAGTAAAGGTAATAAATGAATTAATCGAATAATCGTATCAAACATCCAGAGGCCAAATCACAAGAGGATTTGGCCTTTTTTTGCCATTTAGTTAAGCTCCTAAAGACACGAGGAGGTGTTCACCATTAAAAAAGTCCTTCATCTTATATCAACTGAACGTATGGTATTGTATTTCGCTCTAGTAGGTTGGTTTAAAGACCAGACTGTCCAAAGAAACACATCCATTTACCCCTACAATAAAACATCCCAAATAAAGACGATTGTCATTTTATTTTCCATTCTTATCTTGTTAGAAGGAACCATTTTTCATTTTCTCATACAGTTATGGAGCCAAGTCGCTGCCTGGGCTCTAACCATATTAAATATCTACGCATTGCTTTATATGGTTGGTTTATATCATTCAGTTAGAACATTGCCACACACACTTAATAAAGATACACTCATAATTCGCCATGGATATCAAAGCAGCATAGAAATAAATATAAAAAACATTGAAAGTATCAAACCAGCTAAGGATCAGGAAGGAATTGAGGACAAACGAAAAAAAGATATATTTTACGCTTTAATGGTCATGGATTCTCCGCAATATGAAATCTTACTAAAAAAACCTGCTCCTATGATAGGTATGTATGGAAGAAAAAAATACGTCAAAACGATAGTATTCAGAGCGGATGATCCTAATCAGATGGTGGAAGATATCAAACGTACAATGGGATCTTCAGGCCACAGCTAAGAAGCCATTATTTTAAATGAAAAAAGCGGATGGACCAAAAGTACTTTAGTTACATGAAAACCCGAGCTATCCTTGAATAAAGGATAGTTCGGGTTATTTTAATTTAAGCGTAGGCAGAAAACGGAGACTCCAACGGGAACAGCACGAGCCGAAGACCCCACAGTGGTGAACTTTCCACGAGGAGGCTGAGGCCGTGCCCGTGGAAAGCGGAGTGTTCTGCCGAAGTGATGCCAGAAAGTATTGTTCGCATTTAAGCATTGCTCCTTTAGTTATGTCCCAGACCTTTTCTTCATTCATTTACTGCTTATACTGCATATAAACAACCTGTGTCACAAGAAAGTCTTCTACTCCGTGTTTACCGTCTGTTCCACCAAGTCCTGATTGACGCATCCCTGCATGATAGCCTTGGATTGCTTCAAAGTTTTCTCTGTTTACAAATGTCTCGCCGAATTTCAAATGATTTACTACATGCATGGCTTCGTGAACATTATCGGTATAAACAGAAGAAGAGAGTCCATACTTCGTGTCATTTCCCATTTGAATTGCATCATCTAGCTCTTTATATGTCACAATAGGTACGACTGGCCCGAAAATCTCTTCTTTAATAATTTCGGAGTCATGTTGAACATCTTTGAGAATTGTCGGCTGTAAGAAAAATCCTTTTTCCTTATCAGCTCGTTCCCCACCTGTTACAAGCTCAGCCCCCTCTTTAAGTGCTGTTTGTAACATCTCTTCTACTTCTTCCAATCTTTCCTTACTTACAAGGGGTCCCATTCCCGCTTCTTTGTTTTCTCGAGGATTATCCACTTTTACTGCTTCAAAAGATTTTTTTAATCTTTGAGTGAATTCCTCTGCTACCTCTTCTTGGACATAAATTCTTTCGGCATTCGTACAAGCCTGTCCATTATTCGCCAGTCTTGAAGTGGTAATATGCTTTGCAGCTAAGTCTAGATCAGCATGTTTTGTTACAATAGCAGGTGCTTTCCCGCCAAGTTCCAGGTTTACCTTGGTTATGCTTTGAGCGGCTGCCTCCATTACTTTTGTCCCTGCCGTAACACTACCAGTCATGGATACCATGTCCACATCCGGATGCGATGCCAACGCATTTCCTAAAGTAGAGCCTTTTCCTGTAATGAGATTGTACACTCCTGCTGGAATTTCTTCCGTTTCGTGAATCAGTTTAGTGAATTCTACAGCTGTGTTTGGTGTTTTCTGGCTTGGTTTAAGGACAATGGTACAACCCGTTACGAGTGCTGTGGCAACCTTTCTAGCTAAAATGAAAACAGGAAAGTTCCATGGCACAATTCCTCCAACAACTCCTATTGGCTTTTTGTATAAGAGGATATTTTCATTTGGTCTGTCACTCGGAATAATATCTCCTTCTATTCTACGAGCCCATTCAGACATATACTTAAAGAAATCGATCGCCATATCAAGTTCCCCATTAGCTAAATCGAAATCCTTCCCTTGCTCTTCCTGTAATAGGTCTACAAATCTACTTTTATTTTTTTCTAACTTTTCTCCTAGTTTGCGAACTATTTCACCACGCTCAACAGCTGGTGTATGTTCCCAACCATATTGTGCATCTGCAGCAGCCTTGACTGTCTTATTCACATCTTCTTCCGTTCCGTTAGCTATCTTTGAAATCACCTGTTCTGTGGAAGGATTTAATACTTCAATTGTGTCTGTTGCAGTTGATTCCGTATATCTTCCATTAATGTATATAGGGTGTGTCTCCAAAGTAATGCCTCCTTTGTGGTATGCTACTTAAAATTTTCCACTGTTGGATGGCTTTGAAACATTTTTAAAATGGTCTATGTATTACAAAAATGACTACAACATTTTTAATAAAGAATGGAAAGTTTCCTCATCCCTTTCATCAAGAGCTTTATCAATGGATCTTTTAATGTTTGCTAACTCAAGCTGGTCAATTAAAATATCTAGTTCATCATTGTCCCATAGAGAGGTCGCTTTCTTTGAAAAATAAGGTTTTATAAAGCCCTGAAGATGAATAAGGAAGTCACTTTGAAAAAGGAGCTCATACATAGAAATGTGTTTTTCCTCTTTTCCATGTTGAAAAACAAAAATAGCATCCTTATTAACCACTTCACCTGTTTCTCTGTTTACATGAATTGAAGTAGCATCAAGAGGCACATAGTGGTATTCCTTACCATTAACTAAAACTACAAATCCACCAATTGATAATTTCAAATAAATGGCACTGCTGCTTAAGCCTATTCGAAACGGCAAAAATGACTTAATGATGACCATACTTTCCTTCCAGCTCCTTACTCTAGGCATTTGTTCATTAAAAAGAACGATTACTTTATTATAATTCATTTTGCCTAGTAATTAAAGCCTATACTATGTAATTTTGTATAATGAAAAGCCAGCCCCTATAATAGAAGCTGACTTTATAGTTACATAATTCTAATCCACTTTTTCTTCTTCTGTAAAAATGCGGGATCTTGTAAGGAACCTTTTTCCTTCAGGACCCTCAAGGGAAAACATTCCGCCCCTTCCTTCAACCGCATCTATTATAAGCTGTGTATGCTTCCAGTAGGCATATTGGTCCTTAGAAATATAAAAAGGTGTGGAACCAATTTCACCGAGCAATATGTCAGAATCTCCAATACGAAATTCACCCTGCGGATAACACATTGGAGAACTTCCATCACAACAACCACCAGACTGATGAAACATTAAATCCCCATGTACTTCTCTTAACGTTCGAATAAGCTCCAAGGCCTCTTCCGTAGCAGTGACCCGTTCTGTCACATACCTCATCCTTTCTTGGTTCTTAAAATAGACCTGCTGGTTGCTCACTATAGCTAACAAGTAAATTTTTTGTTTGCTGATAATGACTGAGCATCATGAGATGATTTTCACGACCAATACCCGATTTTTTATAACCGCCAAATGCCGCATGGGCAGGATATTGGTGGTAACAATTGGTCCACACGCGGCCTGCTTCAATATTTCTACCGAAACGATATGCAGTGTTCATATTTCTTGTCCACACCCCTGCACCTAGCCCATATAACGTATCGTTTGCTACAGCAAGCGCTTCTTCATCATCTTTAAATGTGGTAACAGATAAAACCGGACCGAAGATTTCTTCCTGGAAAATACGCATCTTATTATTACCTTTAAAGATCGTAGGCTGAACATAATATCCGCCTTCTAGTTCTTCTTCTAATTTGTTAACGTTCCCCCCTGTAAGCACCTCTGCTCCTTCCTGTTTACCAATATCCAAGTACGACTGAATCTTTTCCATTTGTTCCTTAGAAGCTTGCGCACCCATCATGGTGTCCGTGTCTAGTGGGTGACCAATTTTGATTTGGTTTACTCGTTCAATTGCCCGCTCCATAAACGTATCGTAAATGGATTCATGTATAAGTGCTCGTGAAGGACAAGTACAAACCTCTCCTTGGTTTAAAGCAAACATAACAAATCCTTCTATTGTTTTATCCAGAAAACCGTCATCTCTATCTAGCACATCTTCAAAAATAATATTTGGCGACTTGCCACCTAATTCAAGTGTCACTGGAATAATATTTTCCGAAGCGTATTGCATGATCAATCGCCCTGTTGTTGTTTCACCGGTAAATGCTATTTTAGAAATGCGACTGTTGGACGCTAGCGGCTTACCTGCTTCTACACCAAAACCGTTCACAACATTTAAAACACCAGGAGGCAGAAGATCACCGATAAGCTCAATTAAAACGTGGATGGATGCTGGTGTTTGTTCTGCAGGTTTTAAGACAACACAATTACCTGCTGCAAGGGCTGGTGCCAGTTTCCATGTAGCCATCAGGATTGGGAAATTCCATGGTATAATTTGTCCTACCACACCAAGTGGCTCATGAAAATGGTATGCGACTGTATCATTGTCTATCTGGCTAATTCCACCTTCTTGGGCCCTAATCACTCCTGCAAAATAACGAAAGTGATCTACTGCCAGCGGTATATCTGCTGCAAGTGTCTCCCTTACAGCTTTACCGTTATCCCATGTTTCTGCTACTGCTAACAATTCTAAATTCTCTTCAATTCGATCAGCAATCTTGTTTAAAATATTGCCCCTAACTGCTACAGATGTCTCTCCCCATTCCTTCTTTGCTGCATGTGCTGCATCAAGTGCTGCTTCGACGTCCTCTTTCGTCGACCTAGACACCTCACAAAATACCTTTCCCGTAACCGGGCTGACGTTTTCAAAGTACTTGCCATTTGCCGGTGGACGATACTCTCCCCCAATGTAATTGTCATACCTGTCTTTAAACTGGACTATCGATCCTTCGCTATTCGGATTTGCATACCTCAAACTATTCCCTCCTCCTATTGTAACCGCTTACAAACTAGGTGATAAAAACTAGGTGACATTCTATTAATAATATATCAATTAAATCAGAATCATTCAAACAATTTGATTAGACAGATTTCAATAGGGAGTAGCTAATTATGGAATAAGATCCGACGTTATGTAGTAGCATAAATTGACACTTAAAAAGATCCCCCGAGTTTATGAAAAACTCGAGGAATCTATTCTAAGGGCAATATATTTATTTGCCTATCTTATAAATGCTAATTCAAGAGAGACGCGATCATATTACTTTACTTCTGGAAGTACACGTACTTCCTGTTCCATTGTAGATTTACAAAGTGGACATTCTGGCTCCTGTGCAAAACTGTAGCTTTCTCTCATCCAACCTTGACAGTCGTCGCTAGTACATGACCATACGTTTGTTTCCACTTCTGGAACTGGCTCCTTAGGTCCGCGAGAAAATGACATATCGGCATCCCCTTTCCTGTTACCTTTCTATTATACTCCTTTCCAGAGAACAAAGAAAGGTCCTATCCTAATTTGATGTCCATGTTTCAAACACTCTAACTAGTATTATCCTTCTAGATAGTATAGTCAGATTTCAAGAAATTTATACCAAAAAAGGGGAGAGAGATGTTATAGGGCAAACCGTGCAATTGCTTTTGCAACACCGTCTGAATTATTTGTATCTGTGACAAAATCTGCCGCCTGTTTAATAGCGTCTTGTGCGTTCCCCATTGCCACACCGATCCCAGATTCCTGAATCATTTTCATATCGTTTAAACTGTCACCTACCGCCATGACATCGTTCATCGTTATGCCAAGCTTTTCACATACAAGTTTTAGCGCACTTGCTTTGCTTACACCTTTGGGATTTGCTTCCACGTTCGTCGGTAGGGAATTCGTTAATTCAAGATCATCATAGTAGGAAAGCTCTTTTACCATCACATCGAGCTTCTCTTTATCAAATGACTCACAACCAAATTTCAGCCAATCATGTGCATAAAAATCCTCTGGTGGTGTTTCTCTATACACACCATCTGTCGAAATCATCCACATGCCGACACCTGTTTCAATCCCTAGATTCCAGAGTTTTTCCATTTTGGTCGGATCCATCAAATGCTGGTCCACAAGTTCTTTCTGTACTGTCCAAACTTCTCCCCCATTAGCTGTTACCAAATAGGATTGGAGACCTAGCATTTCTGCATATGGGTAACAGGAGTTCAACCATCGTCCTGTACTAAGTACGACTTGGACTCCTTTTTCAAGCGCTTTGGCGATAACCTCTTGTGTATATGGTGTTACCTTGTGGTCACTCGTTAGTAATGTTCCATCCATATCAAGTGCAATAAGTTTCACTTCTTGCTTTTCTTCCATTTGTCAAACCTCCGTGTTTTCAGTTCTATTCTCTAATTTAATTTTGCGATCATATACTTTTGTCGTGATAAAAGGAATCATTAAGAGACCTAATAAAATAATAAATAAGAGTTCAATATTATAGAAATCAACGATAAAACCCCCAAGCACTGGGCCTAGCATTCTTCCTGTTGCAGCAACACTGTTTACAATCCCCTGATAAAATCCTTCCCTGCCTTTAGGCGATAGCTCGTTTGCCAAAGTTGGGATGGCGGGCCATACAAGCATCTCACCTATTGTCAAAATGACCATAGCTGCTGCAAACATCGTAAATGTCTCTGAGACCATGGCAATGAGATAGGAAACGATAAAAATGGCTGTGCCCATGTAAATATGTACCTTTTGAGATGTTATACGTCCTGCAATCCATTTTACCAGAGGTTGGCCAATAACGATAAGGAAACCGTTTATTGCCCATAGGGTACTATATTGTTCTAATGGTATGCCAATATCCTGTGTATAGGAAGCGATGGTTGACTGCCATTGACTGTATGCAATCCAAGCGATAAGAAAGCCACCACATAAAATAAACAAGGCAATAAAAGATGTTCTGCTTTGTATTTTTGCCCGTTGCTGCAAAATAGATGTGTGCATTTGCCGATCTTTTTCTTTGTCGAGATTCCGAAATGTAAACAGAACGATAATAAAATAAATGACAAATACAGTGGCATTGGAAAAAAATATATAATTAAAAGAAATACTGGCAATATAGCCACCCAATGTCGCACCCAGCGCCACTCCAAAATTTTGCGCAACATAAATAGCGTTGAAAGCTCTTCTTCCTCCTTCAGGCCAGATTGATCCAGCCATAGCAAACATAACGGGCCAGGTAATTCCTGAACCGAATCCGATTAGCACGAGAAAAATGGAATAAGTCACGATGCTATCATGTGTGAAGGCAAGCATGATGGCAGAAACCACAGCAATGCCTGTCCCTCCCAGAATCGTTTTATAGGCGCTAAATTTATCGAAAAGGAGCCCTCCGATTAGATTTCCTGCGATCGACGCACCTTGATTAAACATTAAAATGAACCCCGCAAAAGCTAAGCTTTTACCGAGCTCATTATGCATATAAATGGTGTTTAACGGCCAAAGAAAAGAGGCCCCTGTCACATTAATTGCTGTTGCTATTACTAATAGCCAGATATATTTTGGCATTCTCATCATCTCGCAATCTCTCTTATGTACCACGTAATTTTATTACACTTTTCATACCGTGGCAATCCCTAATTGCGTTTTGAAAATTAGCCTATTTGTCTATATCAGGGTAGTGTCTCAATCGCGATTATAATAGCTTTTTGTAAATCTTCTTCAGACCAGCTTGGCATACTCTTTTCCACAGCTAGTGCATGAGATGCCGGCATATGAATAAAACCTGAAAGAATGTTCAAACCATGCTGCTTTGCATAATGTAAGCCGTGATACATTACATTATTACATAAATAAGCACCTGCAGTATTCGATATTTTAGCAGGTAATTTCTCTTCCTTTAATCGGGCTACAATCTGTTTGATTGGTAATGTGGAAAAATAGCCATCTGGCCCATCACTGAAAATGGGCTCCCCATCCGGTTTATGCCCTTCGTTGTCCACTGGACCATCATTACAATTTATTGCAATTCTTTCTGGTGTGATACAATTCCGACCAGCTGCCAATCCTAGTGAGATGACAGCATCTGGTTTGTGCTGTTTCATTAATTCGATCAATTGCTCTCCAGATTTACTGAAATCCACTGTAAGAACTTCCCCTGTAACCTCATACCCATTGATCTGTCGCCCATTCAATGTCTGAGCAATCGATGTAGTTGGGTTTATTGGGAAATCTAAAAAAGGTTCAAATCCTGTTAAAAGTAATCTTTTCATCTTATTTCCTTCTCTCTATATGTTGTCGGAATTGTTCTAAGCGATGGAGAAATTGCTCTTCTTTCCGAACCTTCTCCTCTGCTTCTTCAATGGAGGATGGCCTAAAGCAAATCTCCCCGCCAGGGATGAGCTGTGCAACCCTTGGGAGATCTGTTGAAAAAACGGTACCAATTCTCGGGTAGCCACCAGTTGTTTGCCTGTCTGCCATTAGAATGATCGGTTCTCCACCACTCGTTATCTGAATTCCTCCAAAAGGGATGCCATCTGACCATACTTCCACTTTTTCTGGCTTTATTGTTTCCCCTTCCAGCCTATAGCCCATTCGGTTTGAATTGGATCCCACTTTATATGGTACTGCAAAAAATGTTTCCCGATCTTTCTTTGCAAAATAATCTGTATGTGGTCCTTCTACCAATGAAACAGTAATCTTTTTTTCATAGCTTGGAATCAAGGAACTTGCTAAACTAATACCAGAAGCTACTGTGATTGGGTAACCCTTGATGGTATCTCCTTTTTCTAATGGCTTTCCGAAACCACTATTTCCATCAACAGAACTACTACCAAAGTATTTCGGTGCCTCAAATCCTCCAGCTACAGCCAAATATGCCCGCACACCTGATTCGTGTTTGCCAAAAGCAAGTTCATCTCCTTTTTCAATTCTTACTGTCTTCCACATGTCGATAGGCTCTCCATTACATGTCGGGTTTAAATTTGCACCTGTGATGACAATCGTCATGGAGGATTTCGCAACTAGGTTAGGACCTATTAATGTAATTTCAAGGCAGGGGCTTGTTCGACTATTTCCTAAGAGAATGTTCGCCACTTGGAGTGCGAACTTATCCATGGCTCCTGATACAGGTACACCGAACTGCTGATAGCCCTTGCGTCCCAAATCTTGAAACGTTGTCTGTACTCCTGGCTTCATAACCTGAAAGAGCTCTTGCTCCATGATGCGCGCCCCCTTATAGGATTATTTAGATGCTTGCTTTGGTAATGCTTTGCTGTTGTAGTGCTGAGGTTAATTCTTTTACAAAGGAAACTGCAGACGCTCCATCACCATGTACACAGATTGTATCAGCTTGAATGGGAATATTTTTCCCTTGCACGGTCATAACCATGCCTTCTGATAGCATTTCCCTCACTTGCTTAACTGCCTGATCCACCGTTTTAATTAACGCTCCTGGCGTGTTTCTTGGGGTAAGACTTCCATCCTCTTGGTAAGTACGGTCAGCGAATACTTCGGAAGCGACACGTAAGCCTGCACGTTTACCCTCCTGAATTAAGTAACTACCTGCAAGTCCATATAAGATAAGATTTTGATCAAAGTCTGAGACAGCTTGGGCAATTGCCGTTGCAACACGCTTATCTTTCGCTGCTACATTATACATAGCACCGTGAGGCTTCACATGGTGCAACGGTACTCCATGCACCTGACAAAAGGCGTTTAATGCCCCAATTTGATAAAGGACTTGGCGGTAGATTTCCTTATCTGAAAGGTCGATCATTCTCCGTCCAAAGCCTGCAATGTCAGGAAACCCTGGATGTGCACCGATTGCCACTCCATGATCTTTTGCTAATTTAACGGTATCTGACATGATGTTTGGATCTCCAGCATGGGCGCCACAAGCAATATTTGCTGACGTTATATGCTTGATTATCTGTTCGTCTGCTCCGAAAGAATAAGTACCAAAGCCTTCACCCATATCACAGTTCAGATCTATTTTCTTTTTCAATCGAAATCACCTCTTCCCATAAGAGATCTGACTGCATATCTTTTAATGTTAACTGATTATATTCCGCTTCTGATATCTCGTAAAACGTAACGCGGTCACCCGGTCTAAACAGAAAAGCATGCTCCTTCTTTTCAGCATCAAACAACGGTATGGGCGTATTTCCGATAATATTCCACCCACCAGGTGAAGTGAAAGGATAGATTCCTGTTTGGGCATCTGCTATACCTACAGATCCTGCAGGCGTATTTGCTCTAGGCTCCTGTAGTCTTGGTGTAGCAAGCTCAGGAGACAAACCACCAAGGTAAGGGAAACCTGGTAAAAATCCAAGCAGATAAACAAGATACGTTGGTTCTTGATGAAGCCTGACTACTTCTTCCTCTTTCATTTGATGTCGCTCGGCCACTTTATGGAGATCGGGTCCTTGCTCTCCACCATAACAAACCGGTATTTGCAACAACCGCCCTTTTTCTTGGATATTTTCTCCAATTGAAGACGCTAACAGCTTCTCTAGCTTCGTTATCAACTCGTTATAGCGAACTTCAAATGGCTCATAATATAAGGTGATAGTATGATAACCTGGCACTAGCTCCGTAACACCGTATATAGCCTTCCCCTGTATAAGTCTACAGTAGCGTTGAATTTGTTGGTTCATTTGTGGGCTAACCTCTCCCGCAAAATCCACTCGAATAACCCCATCTCCGATCGCCGTCATTGTATGTTGCATTCCATCACCGCCTGTCACATTCGATTATTCTAAAACATATTTATTTCTTCCTGCTCCCATGCCGAATAGAACAACACAGGATGAAACCCCAATAAGAAATAGTAAAGGGATACTCCAGCTATGTGTTAGGTCATAAAGCAACCCAATTAGCAAAGGTCCAACAGCTGCTAGCAAATATCCTAGACTTTGAGCCATACCAGATAATGCAGCAGCCTGCTTTGCATCTTTTGCACGCATCCCTAGAAAAGTTAAAGCAAGAGCAAAGGTTCCACTTAGTGTAATGCCAATTAACACCGTGCTTATGCTCATAACAAGGTAGGATTCTCCCATTAAAAGGCCTGTATAACCCGTTATCGATAAAACTCCATTCACAATCACAATCGGACGCTGTGACTTTAGTTTTCCTGCTATAACCGGCACGAGGAAACTTGCTGGCAAACCGACCAGCTGCATGATTGACAGCATCCACCCTGCTGCTGACATACTTAGCCCATATTGATGTAAAATTTCCGGCAACCAGGAAATGGTTACATAAAATAAAAAGGACTGCAGTCCCATAAAGGCTGCAACCTGCCAGGCAAGCGCCGATTTCCAGATTGCATTATTTTCACTTGTAACAAATGCCACCTTCATCGACTTGGTAGCTTTCTCCTGTTTGTTTAAGGATGCCCAGATAAAGATCCCTACAAGGGCAGGTAATGCCCATACAGTCAAGGCCCATTGCCACCCGAGGCCGATATTATTGGCCAGCGGTATACTTAGTCCTGAAGCAGCCGCAGCGAATATTCCCATAGAAGTGGAATAAACACTTGTCATGAAAGCAACCTTTAAAGGAAACTTTTCTTTTATCACGCCTGGTAACAGCACATTGCATATTGCTATCCCAATACCAACAAGCAATGTCCCTAAAAATAACAGAGAAATTAAAGAGAACGATCGTACACTGATGCCTATTAATAAGATAACGAGACCAGCCAGCATTACACGCTCATTTGTATACCGATTCGCAATTCTCGGAATCAGGGGAGACATGATTGCAAATGCGACAAGCGGTAAACTAGTCAGCAAACCTACACTCCAGTTTGACATACCTAACTCGTCTCGGATTGTCGAAATTAGCGGTCCTACGGAGGTAATCGCTGGTCGTAAATTAAATGCGACAACAATAATCCCCGCAATTATTAGAAACTGAGATAATTTCTGCTTGTTTTCTAAGGTGTCTCCCATTTTGTGTTAATCTCCTTTTTCTTATCTCTGTTAATAGTAGCACAATTAGGAAGAAAGAAAAAAATGTAATGATCAGAACGTTATTCAGCTTTCTTTCAAGCTATGTACATATGGAAGGGGGGTTGCAGGCATTATGCTACTTAACCAGGCTATGAACGGTAAATTAAGTGAGGTATAACGGTTAACTACTTTTTAGCTATCATGAAAAAACTGCTTTATGAAACCGTGAATATGGTATAATATTAGTGTAATGCAACATATACTAAGACAAAAGTTTCATTTTAAAAAAGACCACAGCTGCAACTGTGGTCTAATGGATAAGCGGTTCTCCCAGAGGATCGGCTACCTAGTAATAGGCCTCTCCCACATGACAATTGTGGATATGGAGAGGTCTATTTTTTATTGATCATACGAATGATCAGAGTCAGGAGCGCTATCAGAAACGTCCCAAACGAGAGCATCACCATAAATACTTGATAAATATCCAAGTGGCATCCCCCCCTTCATTAGAAAAGGGCTCGCCGATCACTCATGTAAAGAACTTTATCTAGCTACTAGTATACCACACAATAAAGTAAAAATACCCAAAACAGGAACAAACGTTCGTTTTTTATAGAGAAGTTTTTCTACTAGGTGTGTGGTCGTACAACAAGCATATGACTGCTTGTTTAAGATATTATATGCCGCTAATTTAATTCCTTGTAATGCAAATGGGAGGATAAAATATATTTATATAAAAAAGGACACTGACGGCTATGTCAGTGTCCTTTTGCGCTTGCTCTATTCTGCTTCATCCTCAGGAGCGTGCACTTCGTCCTGAATGTCTTCGGGTTGTTTAACCTCTTCCGATTCAGATGATTTTTCTATACCTTCTTCTTCTGGTGAGCCGTAGAAATACTCAGAAGCGTCTATTGGTGTCCAAGATTCATTCGGTGTGTAGAACCTTAGAAGATCGCCGTATAAGACTTCATCTGATAATTCAAGCTCTTTCAGTACTTCTTCTTTCTGTTTCTTCATTTCTTCCGTTGGGTTCTCAATTACTTCTTTTGTTTCGTTATCATAGAACACATCATTTACAGAGCTATATTCTGGTGTCATAAAGTTACCATTTCTGAAAGGAACAACTTCCTCATGTTCCTCTGAGAACAAGTCTGTACCAAACTGAATATAGTCCTTCGCATCAATACCCATTAAATGAAGCATTGTTGGCATAACGTCTACTTGACCGCCATAGGAGTGGTTCGTCCCTTGTCCTTCAACGCCAGGAACTTTAATAAAAAATGGTGTCCGCTGAAGTTCCGCGTTCTTTAATGGTGTAATTTCTTCTCCAGTAATCTCTTCCATGGCGCGATTATGGTTATCTGAAATACCGTAATGGTCTCCATAGATCATAATAATAGAGTCTTCATAAAGCCCTTTTTCTTTTAGATCAATGAAGAATTGCTCCAATGATTCATCAAGATAACGCGCAGTTTGGAAATAACGGTCTACTGAACCATCACCCGTTTCTGCAGGAGCAATACTAGCATCCTCTTCATCTATTAAATATGGATGGTGGTGTGTCAATGTCATCATGTGTGCATAGAAAGGTTGTTGCATGTTCTCCAAATATGGCATGGATTCTTCAAAGAATGGTTTATCCTTTAACCCATAATTTATAACATTTTCTTTACTCATATCATAAAAATCAGCATGGTAGAATTCATCAATTCCTAAATGCTTGTATACTTCGTCACGATTCCAGAACGATTTTCCGTCACCATGAAATACTGAACTAGTGTGACCCTGTTCTTGGTTTAAGATTGCTGGCAATGACTGATACGTATTTGTTCCCTTTGTTACAAACGCAGAACCTTGTGGCAAACCGTAAAGGGATGTGTCCATCGTCAACTCAGAGTCAGCTGTTTTCCCTTGCTCTGTTTGATGGAAGAAATTATCAAAGTACGTAAAGTTTTGGCTCTCATCATGTACGAGAGAATTAAGGAATGGCGTTACTTCTTCTCCATGCAACTCGTAATCTATTAAAAAGGACTGGAAGGATTCTAAATGGATCTTAATAATATTTTTTCCTTCACCTTTACCAAAATATTCTTCATTTGGTGCAGCATACTTGTATTTCGTATAGTTTTCAACTTGTGTAATATCATCACTATCAGCTAATACACGACGTGTAGATGTTTTGGCACTTTGGATCGCATCATAGATTGTGAAATTATAAGCACCTAAATACTTCACAACATAGTTACGGTCAAATGTACGCTCCAACAATTGTGGGCGATCCGCTTCAGCCAACCCAAGATTAATGGAGAAAGCAATAACACCTGCAGCCATAACAGCAAGTGGCTTACGGATTTTCAATCTCGTAACAGACCAATTAGATTTCATTTTAATAAACAAAACAATTAGTATTACAAGGTCCAATGCATAAAACAAGTCAGACACCTGGGCCAAATCTGCAATACTACCACCAATGCTACCAAAGTTGTCTGTTTGCATTAATGTAGGGATGGTAATAAAGTCACTATTGAAACGATAGAAAACAACATTTGCATAAAGAATAAATGTCATGATCGCATCAATTATAATTATAAATAGTCCAGCCTTTCTACCTTTAGCGAATAAGGCTAGCCCTAGAAACAACAGGGCAGAACTTAGTGGATTGAAGAATAATAGAAATTCCTGCATCGCCCCACTTACACCAAGATTAAATTCAAATGAGTAGATTATATACGTTTTTATCCAGAGTAATACAACAGCGATAGCGAAGAATCCCATCTTCGTAGATATTAATTTCTTCACTTATTTTCACCTCTTAGTTTTATTTACATTTAATTAACAATACAACGATTTTTTATTATACCCTACTTATTTACATCGGTCAAAGTTATTTTGAACCAGGTATAACTAACTGTATTACTTGTTTGCTTGTACAGTAAGCCTTCTAGGAAAGGCTTACTAGAAAAATAGAACAATTTACCTATGAAACCAACTAAACAAAATAATATTAAAAAAGGACAGAGCTCCTGTCCCTTTACCTTCACTTCATACTATCTAAACATACTATACCATTATTATATAAAAGTTAAACCTGTTCTAGATTTATTTTTACATCCTATGAACGGGCTCACAAGAATTATCTTAAACTTTAAACCTGGTAACAAGGTTATTTAATTCCTCTGCCGTGTTAGCCAGTTGTTTAGAACTGTTTGCTACAGCTTCCATTGCACTGCTTGTCTGCTCAGAAGAAGCTGAAGTCTCTTCTACTCCTGCAGCCGATTCCTCCGCTATTGCCGCAATTTCTTCTATAGAATGGTTCATTTTGCCACTTTTTCCTGCTAAATCTGCCAGATTAGCAGAGATGGATTGTATACTATCTACCATTGTGGTGACAGCATGGTTAATTTCCGTAAAGGTTACCGAAGTAGATTCAATTTTTTCAGTTCCCTGTTCTACCTCTTTATAGCTGTCGTTCAATGAAATGGAAATAGCCCTGGTCTCCGTCTGTATATTTGTTACAAAATCTGTTACACCAGATATCGATTTTGCTACCTCTTCAGCGAGCTTTCTCACTTCATCTGCAACTACAGAAAAGCCTTTTCCACTTTCGCCTGCTCGTGCTGCTTCAATTGCAGCGTTCAACGCAAGCAAATTTGTTTGTTCTGCAATATCCTGTATGACAGAAACCAATTGTGTAATATGTTGTGTATGTTGATCCAATCCCTGTACTTTCACCACTGCTTCTCGTACAATCTGATCTATTTTTAACATCTGAGCTTTGGAACCATCCATTAAACTTGCTCCTTCTTGCGTCTTGGCAAGTACATTTTTTGAAGTTGCTTGGATGTTCTCTCCGCTCTCATTTGTCTCCTGCACACTCTTTGTAAATGTTGCCATCACTGAGGATAAGCTACTAGCATTGGTTGCCTGTTCTTCCGTTCCATTAGCTAGTTCCTCCATCGTTACAGCAACCTGTTCTGATCCAGCTTTTACTTCATCAGCTGATTGGGTTAGCTCTTCACTTTGATTAGATACCGTATTTGATACCTCGCCTATTTTTAGGATCATCTCTCTCGTATTGTTGGTCATCAAATTTGTTGCTGCATAGAGCTCACTTAGTTCATCCCTTGTAGTAATCATTAAATCTTCGTGACGAAGATTTCCAGAAGCAATCTCTTTCATTCGTTGCATGACGGTTAAAATCGGTTTGGTTATTTTATTCGTGGTAACGAAGGCAATGAGGAGGCCAGTTATTATCACGATTACTGCAATACCAATAGTAACCCAAAAATTAGTTTCACCGCTTTTTACAATTTGTCTTCCAAGCTCCTGTATCTCATCCTCGCTTGATGCTGCCATTTCTTGAAATGATCGTGTGATTTCTTCTTCCAACGGTTGGACGAACAAAGCCATGATTTCTAACGCCCTGTCTTCATTCCCATTGTCATATTCAGCGATCACTTCATCAGTAAACGTGCCCCATTCTATTTTTTTCTCCATTAACTGTTGGACATCATCTGAATCATTTAGTTCTAGCAATTTGTTTTCCAAAGCAATGGATGCATCAATGCCTTCGTTAAACTGTTCCTTTATGGAAGGGTCTCCATATAACAAATACCCACGTAGCAAGGATGTCCTACGTTGCATATCAATCGTTACTTTCTCTTGTGTTATAAGTAGTTCCAGCTGATAATCCGTCATTTCTTTCATGTCTTCATTAGTCTGATCTACTGTATAACCATTGTAGAAAGATAAAAGTACAACTAAAAAAATTACAATCCCAAAACCAAAAAGTATCTTACTTTTTATATGTTTAAAACCAAATTTCCTTTTCACGTCTTCCACCTCTTTATGTAAATATCCTAATAGTTTTCTACCTATTGGATATATCGGCGGTAATGGAAAAGAATGTAGGTTTTAGAAAAAAGCAAAAATATTAAATTAATTCTCATGGAATATTGATCCATTTATATTTTACTGCTTTAAGTGCTGCACTCGTCCTATCTGAGACATTTAATTTTCTTAAAATAGCGCTCACATGATTGTTTACGGTATATGAAGAGAGGAATAGTTCATTGGCGATTTCGGAGTTTTTCTTTCCATGTACGACGCGTTCTAAAACCTTCCACTCTTGTTCACTTAACATTCCATGTGGCTTTGTATTCGTTTCTGCATTCTTATATATGTAATCACTCATGAGCACTGGACATAATTGCGGATGTATGTACTGCCCTCCCTGGAAAATAGCTTCTATCGCTATTTCCAATTCTGCTAATTCCATCCCTGAATGAAAATACCCATCAAAACCCATTTGGAAAAGTCTTTTTAAATCTGTCTCACTTATTTTCTTAATTAAAAGCGCTATAAGGGTATTAGAATTTTGTAAGCTAGCAATGATCTCTTCAATGTCTGTATCCTTACCTAATTCAATAATGAGTAAGTCGGTATTTAATTTATTTTTAGAGGGCATTCCGTGCTTCACTATATTATAGGAGTCGATTGTGTATGATGACATGCTATCACTTAAGATAGTACATATAGCATCCACCAGTTCTGATCTTGACATAACAGTGACTTTTTTCATGCTTCCACTCCCCCTTCCTAGATAATATTCCCTAGTTAATTTTTTGCATGCAAAAAGGGAGCCGATAGCCCGGCTCCCTAATGGGACACTTCATGTTACCATTATTTGCTTATAATTTAAACTTTCTTACTAGCTCATTTAATTCCTCAGCCAGTCTTGCAAGCTGTTCTGAGCTTCCTGCAACTTCCTCCATTGAACTGCTCGTTTGCTGTGATGAAGCAGAGGTTTGTTCCACACCAGCTGCAGATTCTTCGGAAATAGCCGCAATCTCTTCAATTGATCGGTTCATGTCTTCACTGCTTACTGCCATTTCGGAAAGATTTTCGGAAATTTGCTTCACACTATTCGTCATTTCTGTTACAAATAGCTGAATCCCCTGGAATGTTTCGCCAGTCGTTTTCAATTGTGTGGTACCCTTTTCCACTTCTTCATACCCTGTTTCTAAAGAGCGAGCAACACTTGTTGACTCTGTTTGAATTCCCGTAACAATACTCGTTATATCTGTTACCGAAACGGAAACTTGTTCAGCTAGTTTTCGTACTTCATCAGCGACAACCGCAAATCCTTTCCCTTGTTCGCCCGCTCGTGCTGCTTCAATTGCGGCATTTAATGCAAGGAGATTCGTTTGTTCAGCGATGTCTTTAATAACAGAGACAAGCTTTGAAATTTCCTTTGACTGCGCATCAAGCCCTTGCATCTTCTGAACAGCTTCTTTCACAATGCGATCAATGGCTACCATCTGCTCAGTGGATTCTTCCATCAAGGTACTTCCTTCATTGGTCATCCCCATTACTTCATTGGATGCCTGTTGAACCAAACTTCCTTTGTCATTGGCCTGCCTTACCTTTGTAGTAAAGCTACTCATTACTTCTGCCAAATCACTTGCACTGTTGGCTTGTGTTTCCGTACCACTTGCGAGTTCTTGCATTGTTACTGCTACTTGCTCACTTCCTGCTTTCACTTCATTAGCAGATTGTGTCAATTCTTCACTATGACTACTCACCGTTTGGGAAACAGATGAGACCTGTTGGATCACATTACGCAAATGACTTGCCATTCCATTAATGGCTGTTGACAATTTTCCTATCTCATCTTTTCCTTTATATTCCATCGTTTCCACAGCCAAATTCCCTTTGGCAATTTGATTACTAATAACGATGACCCGTCCAAGATTACGAGAAACCATTCTACTAATAAAGTAGACGAGAATTCCACCAATCAAAATGACACCTGCCATGGTTGCTAATTGAATGATAAAGGTCATTGATTGTAAATCTTTCGTTTCCGTTATCGCTTGGTCACGTTCTTCATTTATAACTGTTCTTAGATCCTCAAGATGATAAACGATTTCCGATCGAAGCGTGTTTGCCTCAGAAGATAGGGAAGCTGCTGTGGAAGTATCTCCCCTGTTTGCTGCAGGAACCATTTCATTAAGGAAAAGTGTGTTTAATTCACTATCCTTATTAACGATTTGGTTAAACAGCTCTTCTTGCTCCGTAGTATTCAACCTTTTTTGAATCTCTTGGCTAAGCTCATTAAATTGATCAACATATACGCCATACTCGTCAACATACAAATTATTTTGATTATATCTGTACATTGAAATAGGGATCCCTTTTTCTTTTATAATCGATCCCATTTCTGTCATATCAGTGGCTTGATTTCCCCTTGTTTCCACATTTTCTACATTATCCCCTATATCTGCGATCAGAGTGGAAATGAGCGCTGTTGAAGCAGCTATTAGTAAAAATACTAAGAAAAATGTAATGCCATATTTCCAGCCTATCCTAACATTCCGTAATGTAAGCTTTTTTCGCATTCCCCTATTTCCTTCCCCCTATGTAGCTTGGTGTATTATAAAGCCTTTGATAATGCCTCATTAATTCTGTCTGCAGTAAAAGGCTTCACGATAAAATCTTTTGCCCCAGCTTGAATTGCTTCTACAACCATTCCTTGTTGCCCCATTGCCGAACACATAATAACTTTAGCATCTGGGTCCACTTTTTTAATTTCCTTTAAAGCATCTACACCATTCATTTCTGGCATCGTAATATCCATTGTCACAAGATCCGGTTTTAGCTCTTGGTACATTTCTACTGATACCTGGCCGTTTTCTGCTTCCCCAACAACTTCATGTCCTAGCTTTGTTACAATATCCTTTAATTGCATACGCATAAATGCTGCATCATCTGTTACTAAAATTCTAGCCATTATTGTACCTCCAAAATTAAATTAATTGATCGCTTGTTTTACTTCCTGTACTTCATTCACATCTAAAATATGTTCCAAATCTAACAGGATAAGAAGCTCCTCCCTTAATTTGGCAACGCCCTCTAGATATTGAGCATCCACTCCTGCAATCATACCAGGAGGTGGCTCAATTGCTTCTGCTCCAATGTCTAGCACTTCATTTGCACCATCTACAAGCAGTCCAACTTGCATTTCGTTTATCTCTACTATAAGAAAGCGACTTTCGTCGGTTGTTTCTGTCTCACCAATCCATAGGCGCTCCCTTAAATCAATTACTGGTATTGTCGTACCTCGCAAATTGATTACGCCTTTAATGAAGGAAGCAGTTCGTGGCACCTCTGTTACTTTCTGTAGACGTTCGATGGAATGTACCTGTCTTACATCCACTCCATACGACTGATTTTTTAATGTAAATACAATAAATTTCCTTACTTCTTCCACAGCTTATCCCTCCTTATAATCTGTTTAGATTTACCTAATGTAAAGCTTTCTTAGCTCCGTTACCTTTCTCTACTGACGGACGCTTTCCGCGGGCATGGCTTGAGCCACCTTGCTCGCAAAAAACGCTCACTGCGGGGTCTCAAGACTCATGCTATTCCCGCAGGAGTCGCCGCCATTCGCTCCAGGTAACTCAATTTTCCATTTATTAATTTGAACCGAACCTACGAATAAGTCATCAAACTTGGACGTTCCGTAATGTTTGTTCCTTTTCTCTTCACATTATCGCAGGTCTTATTTCACTAACGCGTTTGGATCTAGAATTAATGCTACTCGGCCATCACCTAAAATGGTGGCACCTGAAATAGCGAACACATCTTTTAGATATGCTCCCAACGACTTCAGTACAACTTCCTTTTGACCAATGAAGGAATCTACCAATATACCTGTCAGCTTGTTTCCTTTTTTCACAACAACAATCGGCTGAATGGAGGAATCCTTTGTTGTAGATTCTTCTACATCAAATACTTTTCTTAAGGAAACCACCGGGATAATATTGCCACGGAAATCAATGACTCTCTGTCCGTGAGCATCCATAATTTCTTTTTCTTCTAACATAAGTGTTTCTATAATAGAAGAAAGTGGGATGGCGTAAATCTCTTCTGATACATCAACAAGAAGTGTAGATAGTATGGACAATGTGAGCGGAAGCTGGATGGAAAACTTACTACCTTTTCCTTGTGTCGACTCAATAGATAGCTTTCCACCGAGGGACTCAATTTTACTTTTCACCACATCGAGACCAACTCCACGGCCGGAAATATCCGAAACTGTTTCAGCTGTACTAAAACCAGAAGCTAAAATGAGTTCATTCACTTCTTGGTCCGATAATTTCTCTAACTGTGCTTCCGTTAAGACACCATTTTGGATTGCTTTTGCAGCAACTTTTTCACGATTAATCCCTGCTCCATCGTCTTCCATCTCAATAAACACATGGTTCCCACTATGGAAGGCGCGTAATGTTAGGCTACCCTTTTCTGCCTTGCCTGCTTTTTTGCGCTCTTCCGGTGATTCAATTCCATGGTCTATCGAATTTCGAATTAAGTGCACAAGGGGATCCCCTATTTCATCGATCACCGTACGATCGAGCTCTGTTTCTGCTCCTATAATATCCAGGTCTAAGTTTTTATTCAGATCTTTTGCCAATCCGCGGACCATTCTAGGAAAACGATTAAACACCTGTTCTACTGGCACCATACGCATTGTAAGGATCAGGCTTTGCATGTCCTCAGACACTCTAGACATATGCTCCACTGTTTCCTGAAGTGCATCGTTTTTAATTTCACTTGCCAAATCTTCTAACCTGCTTCTATCAATAACCACTTCCTCAAATAGATTCATAAGATCATCGATACGTTCCAGGTTCACCCGGATGGTTTTCGACGTGACGGCTTTCTGCGTTTCTTCCTTTTGTTCGGTTTGAGCTTCCTCTGTCGTGGCAGCTATTTCTTCTGTTGCTGGTGCTGCTTCCTCTTTCACAGCAACATACAGGCTGATATCAGCAGATTCTACTTCTGATACTTTATGTACACTTTGCTTCACATCTGCTGCTGGAGATTTTGTAAGCACGATAAGAGAAAAACGATCCACTTCTCCTGCTTCTAGCTCTTCAACCGTAGGTGAGGTTTTTATGATTTCACCATGTTGCTCCACGGCTTCTACTACCATGTAGGCACGTGCTGCTTTCAGGATACACCCTTCGTCTAACACTACCTCCATTTGGTAAGCCTCAAAGCCTTGTTCTTTCGCTTGATCGAGTACGGTTAATTGGTATTCATCCAAATCCAGACTTTCTAGCGCTTCTTTTGCTGCAACTGGTTCTTTGGATTCTTCTGGTTGTTTACCATTTTCAATTGCTTCTAAACGAGCAATCAAGTCTGTTACATCTTTTTTCCCAGTATTTCCACCTGCAATGGATTCAACCATTTCTTCGAGTGCTTCTACAGCTGTGAATGTCACATCAATTACTTCTGTCGTAACATGCAAACTACTGTTTCTAATTTTATCTAATACATTTTCCATATTATGCGTAAGTGACGCGATATCCTCATACCCCATTGTGGCTGCCATCCCTTTTAATGTATGGGCAGAGCGAAAAATCTCATCCACGATGGAAAGATCATCAGATTGTTTTTCCAGCTTTAATAATTGGTCGTTGACTGCTTGTAAATGCTCATTACTTTCATCTAAAAATATCTCAATATAATCATTCGTATCCATAAAACCTTCCTTTCACCTTCACACTCTTATAGACTAGCTATCTAATAAGAACATAACTTTCAATTCACCAATATTTTTGAAGCCTGCAGTTAGTTGGATCGCCTTCTTGTAGCCTGATATCTTTGTTGATCCTTGTAAAACGGTTGGTGCTGTAATATCTGTCTGTAAGCCTTCATTTATCACAATCGTGGAAATACCACCAGCTAACATATTTCCTAGCTCTCCACTAAAGGAAACAAGCATCTCTCCCTCCACAGCCATTCCAAACATGACACCGCCTATGCCACTAAAGACAGCGGGGTCGCCTGCAAGCATGAGTTTCCCCTTGATGTCTCCTGTAATCCCTATTAACACACCATATTCCACGATTGGTGGTTCTGTCAGTAATTGCGGTTTAGATATGTTTTGTTCAGCTGGGATAATCGATTTCATGGTGGTATTCGTGCCATTTAATAAATGTGTTATAACCTTGCTTTGGTGATTGGCTGTTGTTGTTGTCATCTTGTTCTCTCCTTATTGTTCATCTGTCGTGATGTCGTAATTTGGTAAAATCAGTACTTCTACACGTCGGTTTTTAGCCCGGTTTTCTTCTGAGTTGTTTGGCACGATTGGTTGGTGTTCTCCAAAGCCTTTTGCACTGAATTTTCCTGGGTCAAGCTGGTCATTTTGCAAAATTAAACCCATGAAGTTAATCGCCCGCATGACACTAAGCTCCCAATTCGATGCAAATTCTGCAGTATTTATAGGACGGTCGTCAGCATGACCACTTATTACAATTTGATGAGGAGGATCTGTATACAAAAGCTCTGAAACATCTTCGGCAAGTTTCTGTCCCTCTGCTTTCACCCTTGCACTCCCCGAGTCAAAGGAAATATCATTTAGTATCGTTAAGAGTAGGCCTTCATCTGTAAGCTCTGTATCAAACACTTCTTCTAGTTGTTCGTTTTTTATATAGTTGTTTATGTGCTGCTGGATTTCCTGTAATTCCTCCAGCTCTTGGTCTTCGTTGCTTATTTGTTCGGGTTCTTGTTCTTCCTCTTCTTCCTCTTCTTCCTCTTCTTCTTCTGGAAGATCTGTTGTCGAGTTATTCGGCGCATTGCTTTCTTCCATAAAACTTTTTCCTCCACTAAATTCCTCTTGAAATACTCCTGCTAACTGCTGATATTTCTCGGAATCTACCTCACTCATGGCAAATAACACAATAAATAATGCAACTAGTAATGTAAGTAAATCAGAATAGGGAAGGAGCCAGGATTCATCAACATGGTTTTCATTATGTTTTTTCTTCCTACGCATCTTCCTGTTCCTGCCTTAAAGCGATTAGTTCCTTAGTAGATAAGTAGGATCCAAGTTTATCTCTTACCATCATGGCAGAATCACCATTCGTGATTGAAAGAATCCCTTCTACGATCACTTCTTTACGCTGTACTTCTTTTTTTGACTTTTCCTTTAGCTTGTTAGCAAAAGGATGCCATAGCACGTACCCTGTAAAAATTCCGAGTAGCGTCGCTATAAATGCTGCAGAAATGGCGTGGCCTAATGCATCCATATCATTCATATCACTTAGTGCTGCAATCAGACCAATTACCGCACCAAGTACGCCGAGGGTCGGAGCATACGTACCTGCCTGAGAAAAAACGGCCGCACCTTCCTGGTGTCTCGTTTCCATGGCATCTACTTTTTCCAACATCACTTCTCGAATAAATTCTGCTGATTGACCATCAATCGCAAGCTGTAAGCCTGAAGATAAGAAAGGGTCCTCCGTGTCTTCTACTTGTTTTTCTAATGATAATAGACCTTCTTTTCTTGTTTGGTCTGCCCACTCGGTGAACGTCATGATTAATTCCTTCGTGTCTTCCTGCTTCTCTTCAGAAAAGATAATTTTAAATAAAGAAGGAATCTTTTTTACAGTACTCATTGGAAAAGCAATGACCACTGAAGCGGCAGTTCCCACAAGGATGATTAGAATGGCAGCAGGATTTACTAATGCACCGACGCCAACACCTTTTAATACCATCCCGACACCAACAGCAATCACACCGAGTATGACACCAATGACAGATGTTTTATCCATTTCACATGTCTCCTTTGTCTCGTTGTCGCTTGTAAAATTAACTAGTAGGCTTTCGCTAAGGTGAGGGGAACCTTGTTTGGTTTCATTCTTTCGACCTTATTAAAAACGCTATCCTTGAATTAGAATAGCCAAAAAAGAATCATTGATTTTCTTCTTGGCAGCCAGGCTATCATAGTTCAGTACCTTAGACCCTTTGCTTTGCGTCCCACTCTTTCAAGTGGTTTGCCTTTTCTAGAATTGGATTTTGTCCCGTTAGTTAAAAATACCTATGCTTTTATATCGTCTCGTTTCGAAAAAAATTTAGGGATTATGGAAAAATATAATTTGGAACATTCCCCCAGCTGGTATCTTCGCTATTTTTAATAGTTGCCCAATCATTTCCAAAAATTAAATATTTACATACTCTTAATAAATCCTTTTATCTGTCGATATAACTTGAGAATGTACATTTCAAATCATCTAAGAGAGCTGGTGTTACAAAACATGAAAAGTATCAAGTTTAAAAAATTTACGTTTAGTTTAAGAAATAAGTTACTTCTATCCTTTTTGCTCGTACTATTAGTTCCAAGTTGCATTATTGCCTATTCTTCTTATACTAGTGCGAAAAATAATACAGATAGTCGTATGCTAGAAACTGCGCAAGAAACGGTACAAATGGTAGACTCCACAATTAATCAGCTACTTCAAGCGCAAATGGAAAATGTGGATTTTCTATCTAATGCAATTTCAGCAGAGGATATTGTAGATGGGGATACGGAAAATTTACAGTCCATACTTAGCAGATCTCAAGCATCTAAGGCTGACCTAGAGCAATCTTATGTAGGAACTGTGGGAGGCGACTTTATTGTGGCTCCTGATACGATTGAAGTTAAACCTGATTATGACCCACGCGAGCGACCGTGGTACCAATCAGCAATGGAAAACAAGGGAAAAGTTATTATAACTGATCCCTATGTTTCTAGTTCTACTGAAGTAGTTGTTGTTACAATTGCCAAAGCAACTGCTGATGGGCTAGGCGTTATTGGAGTGAACTTACAGCTTGATAGCTTATCAGAAATGGTTGATGAGATTAACATCGGCAAAGAAGGATACGTCTTTTTATTAGATGAGAACAGCCATTATATTACCCATCCATCAAATGAAGCAGGATCCGAAGCAACCCAAGAATTCATGAAAGATCTATACAAATCAAATAATGGCATGTTTGACTACAAAATGGAGGGAGATAAGAAAAAGCTTGCTTTCACAACAAATGAAACAACTGGTTGGAAGATAGCTGGTAGCATGTATCAAAGTGAAGTGGAGGATGCCGTACAGCCTATTTTCAATACGACTTTAATTGTGATTGCGATCGCATTGGCAGCTGGGATTGCTGTCGTAGTCTTTATCATTCGCTCTATTACTAGACCGGTGAATAAATTGGTTGAAGCAGCTGATAAAATGAGCAATGGCGATTTAACAGTATCTGTTACAACAAAAAGCAATGATGAAATTGGCCAACTAGCTAATGCATTTAATCGTATGAGAAAGCATTTAAATGAAGTTATCGTACAGGTACGAGATAAAGCGAACAACCTTGCAGCTTCTTCAGAAGAGTTGAATGCAAGCTCACAGCAAAACACTGTAGCTACAGAACAGATTACGAATTCTATTCAGGATGTAGCTTCAGGTGTAGAAAATCAATCAAACAGAATAGATTCCAGCTCTAGAATGGCACAAGACATGTCATCATCTATTCAGCAAATTGCTTCTAGCTCAAATGAGGTTTCTTCTACAGCTGCTGATGCTACGTCTGTTGTTCAGGCTGGGAATAAAGCAATTGAAACAACTGTAGGACAAATGGAATTCATTAAGAAAACGGTACATGAACTATCCGGAAATATTGAAGGGCTTGGTAACAAAACGAGAGAAATTGGTAATATAGTGGATGTTATTACGAATATTGCGGAGCAGACCAATCTATTAGCATTAAATGCAGCAATTGAAGCAGCTAGAGCAGGCGAACATGGAAAAGGCTTTGCAGTTGTAGCTGATGAGGTACGCAAGCTAGCGGAACAGTCCTCTCAATCATCTGAACAAATCAAAGATATGATTCAGTCCGTACAAAAAGAATCTGTCGATGCAGTAAAAGCGATGGCAACTGGCACAACGGAAGTAGAACGTGGTATTGAAGTAGTTAGCCAGGCAGGCCAATCCTTTACCGACATCACGTCATTCGTTAATACCGTAACATCACAGATCCAGCAAGTCGCTTCCAAAATACAGGAAATTTCCTCAGGTACCGAACAGTTTAGAGAAACGTTCGACAGCCTTGCAGGAATTTCTGAAACAACATCTGGAGCGGCACAGAATGTTTCAGCTTCAACTGAGGAGCAGCTCGCTTCGATGGAAGAAATTACTGATTCTGCAAATTCGTTATCCGTTATGGCGGAGGAATTGCAGGAGGTAGTGGAACAGTTTAAGTTGTAACAGAAAAAAGAGTGATCTTCACCAACTTATTGGCGAGGATCACTCTTTTTGATAATAAGGTTTTGCCCTAGTCTCTATGTTTCTAGGGACTAACGACGAAAGGTTTTTATTGTTAGTTGAATGTTCCATAGAACCGCATTATTCTAAGAAAAAACCTAAAGAAATATGTCTTCCTTAGGCTTTTGGTCTACATAGATCACTATGCTATAAAAATAAAATATAAAATAAATAACAGGCAAATAACATACATAATGGGATTGATTTCTCTATAACGCTTTTGAGCTATTAATGCTAAGGGATAAAGGATAAACCCAAAAGCAAGTCCCATTGCGACACTGGAAGTTAGTGGCATCATAATAATCGTCAAAAATGCTGGTATTACAATTTCTATTTTACTCCAATCAACATTCCGAATATCCATTGCCATTAATGCCCCCACAACAATTAACGCTGGAGCAGTGACTTCTGTTGTTATGACAGCAAGAATCGGTGAAAAGAATAATGCAATCGCAAAGCAAAGCGCAGTGATTATCGAGGTAAATCCAGTTCTTCCCCCAACCGCAATTCCTGAGGAGGATTCTACACTCGTGGCAGGTGTGGAAGTTCCTAATATCGCTCCGATTGACGCAGCTGAGGAATCGGCAAGCAATGCTCTTCCTATCTTCGGAATCTTATTATTTTTCATGATTCCCGCTTGGCTCGTAAGTGCAATTAACGCACCAGCTGTATCAAAAAAAGCAACAAATAAAAAGGTAAAAATAACGGCTAATACATCTGGTGTAAAAATAGCATCGAGATTCATAAACACAGCACCAAATGTTGGTTCAAGACTCGGAATCGTACCGATAATCGAGGAAGGAATCTTAATAAAGCCAACAAGCATTCCAATAATCGTTGTAATTGCCATCCCATAAAAAATTGCTCCATTCATTCCACGAACGAGCATGATAATTGTTATAAGGAGGCCAACGATAGCTAATGCTGTTCCAGGCAATGTTAAATCACCAATCGAAACAAACGTATCCGGATTGGCAACAATAATTCCTGCATTTTTAAAACCAATAAACGCAATGAAAAATCCAATCCCAGCAGCAATTGCATGTTTTAAATCCTCCGGAATCGCATTAATGATTTTTTCCCTGATTTTCATCAAGCTTAAAATCATAAAAATAATTCCCGCAATAAAAACCCCAGTCAAAGCAACTTGCCATTCAATCCCCATTCCAATAACAACGGAAAACGTAAAGAATGAATTCAGTCCCATACTGGGCGCAATTGCGATCGGATAATTTGCAAGCAAACCAATAAGTAAAGTACCAATGATTGCAGTAAGCGCAGTAGCTGTAAACACAGCCCCTCTATCCATCCCTGCTTGACTAAGAATAAGCGGGTTTACGACTAGAATATACGAGACGGAAAGAAATGTTGTTAGACCGGCGAAAATCTCCTGTTTATATGTTGTATTTCTCTCTGTAAAACCAAAAAAGTTTCTCATGATGTGTAGTATCTCCTATTTGCTACTTCCGTATAAAAAAACTTTGGCGTCGTACCAACATGCCAAAGTCATCGTAAAAGGTACGTGTTCAAAAGGAGGACAAAAAGGACCGAGAAGTTCAAGGCGGCGAAGCTTTGAGTAGCGGAACGTATGTATTTAATACGTGAGCAACGGAAAATCAAGCCAACGAAGAAATTCGATGTGTCATTTTTACCGGACTTTTTGAACAACCTCTTAAAGGTATAGGAAAATACATTTCCATCCCTTGTAGACAAGCTATTATGGTAGCTGGTAGAAACGTCCAAGCCATATTCCTGGACTTATACAAGATGTAGCTATTTTTTTGAGCAATAGAGAAATAATAACAATTTGGGGGTGGTGCGTCAATGGGGGATGAGAGGAATCACTAGAACGCGGTGAATCGAGTAGGAGACTAATCATTAATTGATTAGTCGACCTCTCACACCACCGTACGTACGGTTCCGTATACGGCGGTTCAATAGTTTGAGTATGTGCGCTCATATAAATGGTTAAGGTCTTTCAGACCCCATTGTATGAGCGTTTTAAGTTTAATCGCTTTATGGAGAGTTTCGCTATGCGAAACTCTCCAGTAACCTTTTCGGGTATTGGCAACTTTCCAAGCTTCCTCTTCCGTTATTCCTAACTGTTTCAATCGGATGAATCGGGTTTTGATTTTCTTCCAACGTTTCCAAACAAGCTGTCTTAGTCGGTGGTTTAACCACTGGGCCGTTTTCTTTATAAAACTTTTCATAAAGCTGATTCCATAATAGTTAATCCACCCAACGGTGACTTGGTTAATTTCTTTGGCGATTTCTTCGAACTCTCCTGGGCGGTTCCGTCTAGTTAGAGTCTTCAGCTTTGATTTAAATTTCTTCTTTGCAGATTTATCGGGACGGCATCTTACTTCTTTGGCTGTACGGTGTATACAGAACCCCAAGAACTTGATTTTTGTGGGAGAACCGACCTTGCTTTTCTTACGGTTAACCGTTAGTTTCAAGTCTGTTTCAAGGTATTTTGTAACACTCTCTAGCACCCGAAAACCCGCTCTATTGCTATTAACGTATATGCAAAAGTCGTCCGCATAGCGTACGAATTTGTGCCCACGTTTCTCTAACTCTTTATCAAGCTGATCCAAGTAGACATTGCTCAAAATCGGTGATAGATTTCCACCTTGAGGTGCCCCCATATCCGAGGAGGAAATGAGTCCCTTCTCCATAATGCCGCTTTTAAGAAATTTCCATATCAACTTTAATACCACTTTGTCCTGTACGAATACCTTCAGGTATTCCATCAGTTTTTGGTGTTGGATTGTATCGAAATAGCTTTTCAAATCACAGTCAACTACCACACGGTAACCTTTTTCGTAGTATTTTGCGGCTTGTTTTATTGCTTGTTTGGCGTTTCTCTTTGGTCGAAACCCGTAACTGTATTGGGAAAAATGGGGATTTATCCTTCCTTCAATGACTTGATAGATAGCTTGTTGAACTACTCGATCGAGTACACAAGGAATGCCCAATTTCCGTTTAGATCCATCGGGTTTAGGAATCTCCACCCGTTTTACAGGTTGAGGCTGATAAGAGCCATCTCTTAATTTCCTTTTAAGTGGCTTGTAGTATTTCTGCATGTGACCAAAAAGCTCGTCTACCGTTATACCATCAATGCCAGGGGCTCCTTTGTTCGCTCTAACTTTCTTGTAAGCTAGATAGAGGTTGTTATCCTCTACTACTTGATCAATTAAACGCATACCATCTCGTTGATTTATTTCTGTGTGGATTGTACTACACACTTCTACATACTCTTCGGTTTCCAACCTATCCCTTTGTAGATAGCCATCTTTCGATGTATTCGGTGGTCTATGCATGATCCACACCTCCATATTTCTTCAAGATTACTATTGTTCAGCCCTTCATCCTTTAGGATTACTATGGCCTCTGCTGACTTCTTACAATTCATCTAGACATCACTGTCTACATTGTTCCTGTGGGAAGTTCCTTCCCTCTTGTCGGGAACCCTTGTAAGACCTCCCCGGGTAAGAGCTATAACCTTCCTCCCATGTAACTGCTGTATTTACTGTATGGAATTCGTGCAGTATTGGACTTCGTTTTGAATTGCAAACTTATCCGTTCCAATTCAGCCTTGTATACAGTTTCTGTTCGTCAGTTCGGGATTTTGCCTCCGGCTTCCTTCAGATTCTACCTCACGGTAGACACCCTTGCCTTCAGCTAACAGTTCCTACTGCCAAGCCTGTAGTGGACTTTCACCACCAAGTTATAGCCCATGCCGGGCACACAATTTTAAAAGGGACTCTAGCTTTGCTAGAGTCCCTTTTACATCTAATATTATTGCAACAATTGTAATACACCTTGTGGTTGTTGGTTGGCTTGAGCCAGCATAGATTGTGCCGCTTGTGAAAGGATGTTATTCTTAGTGAAGTTCATCATTTCTTTCGCCATGTCAACGTCACGGATACGTGATTCTGCAGCAGTTAGGTTCTCTGCAGAAGTCCCTAGGTTGTTAATAGTGTGCTCTAGGCGGTTTTGTACAGCACCCAATTTGGAGCGCTCCTGAGAGACACTTTGAATAGCTTCATCAAGAGTTTTAATTGCACCATCTGCGCTTTCACGGTCAGAAATATTTATACCAGATGTTACAGTTTCTCCGTCTTCTGCAGCAAGTACTAACTCATCATCATTGTTATAAAAACCAGCTGGAGTACCTGGAGTTGTGACAGACCCATCATTTTCATCCACTACTTCTTCGACAGCATCTTTCCAAGTTGCAGTCTCACCACCAACTGTAATTGTAGCATCCGTTCCTGCTTCAACACTAGTTCCAACTTTTAAAGCACTAGCAGACATATCAGCTACTGAAATACTAATATTTTGTCCATCATTAGCACCAATTTGGAAAGTAGCGTTAAATTCCCCACCTAATAAGTTTTGTGTGTTGAATTCAGTGTTATCAGCAATACGGGTTATTTCTTCTGAAAGTTGATCTACTTCTTTTTGCAATTCTGCACGGTCATCAACGGTATTTGTATCACTAGCACTTTGTACTGAAAGTTCACGCATACGTTGAAGGATTGAATGCGTTTCATTCAATGCTCCTTCAGCAGTTTGAATTAAAGAAATCAAATTTGTTATCGTATTGGTGTTTAATCCACTACTTCTTTATGTTTCCATAAAGTTCAGATCATATCTTCATCCCCTTGGGATGCCCCGCGCTCGTGGGTAGGTTATTGGTCTGTATCCTCACTACCTGATCGTTACACCTTCCTAGCTACAGCTTTCTTTACAATTCACTAGGCTTGGCTCGGTATTGCCCACCATCCGCAACTGCTAGCTTGGTTTGGGGTTCCACCGAATTCACGGAGTTTTCATCTAAGTATTACTACTTAGAGCGGCATTTCTAGTTTACCGTCTTGAGCATTCTTTGAAGCCATTTCAAGACCTTTAATTTGTCCACGCATTTTTTCAGAGATTGCTAGACCTGCAGCGTCATCTCCAGCTTTGTTGATTCCAAGACCTGAAGAAAGTTTCTCCAAAGAGTTTTGAGTAGAACTTTGGTTTGCTCCTAATTGGCGGTGTGCGTTAAGAGCGGAAATATTGTGATTGATAATCATAATTTTCTTACCTCCATGTAAGTGTATTTTTTGGGCACGTCCTTGTGTCCCATCTATAACAATACATTGGTGAAAATCACCGTTGTATTATTAACATTGTCAATGTTCGGCCAAAACATTTGTCATCATGATGACTACATTTCTTATATCGACCGTTTTATAGAATGTTTAAATGTTTTTATAAAAAAAGTTAAATAATTTTTCAGGTGTGACAGGCATATGATTCTTTAACAGCGCTCATATAATCTGTTATTCTATTTGAAAGCGCTTAACAAAAAGGAAGGAGTATGAATCTATGAAAAGTATTACGCGGTTTTGTGACCGTATGGTGCAACGGTATTTGCCTGACGCATTTTTGTTTGCCATTATTTTAACGCTTGCTGTCTTTATTCTTGGCATGATTTTTACGGATAGTTCCCCTGTGGACATGGTGTCTTACTGGGGAGATGGATTCTGGGACTTGTTAGCATTTGCCATGCAGATGTCTCTCATTGTGGTGACGGGGTATATTCTAGCTAGTACGCCAGCAGTACGAAATCTATTAAAAAAGGTAAGTACGTTGGCGAACACGCCTCCACAGGCCATTTTACTTGTTACATTTGTAGCTTCCATTGCTTGTATTATTAATTACGGGTTTGGGCTTGTTGTAGGGGCATTATTTGCCATCCATGTTGCCAAACGAGTTCCTTCGGTAGATTATCGTATTTTAATGGCCAGTGCCTATAGTGGTTTTCTTCTTTGGCATGGTGGGTTGTCCGCATCCATTCCTCTTTTGATTGCCACACCAGGTCATTTTATGGAAGATACGATGGGAACAGTGCCAGTTACCGAGACATTGTTTAGTAGCTTTAACTTATTTATCGTCTTTTTCCTTTTATTCACTCTTCCATTTGTAAATCGCTTCTTAATGAAATCACGTGATCCATTAAATCAGGGAGACGCACATTTATGGAGACCAGAGTCAATTGATGGGTCGAATGAAGAGACTGAGGAAGAAAAAGCAGCCGAGACACCTGCAGAAAAATTGGAAAACAGCCAGGTATTATCTGTCTTTATTGGTTTGTTAGGCTTTGGCTTTATTGTTTACTTTTTCATACAAAATGGATTTGATCTAAATATTAATATCGTGAACTTTATCATGCTATTTTTGGGGATTCTATTCCATCGTACACCGAGAAGGTTCTTGAATAGTGTAACGAATGCTGTGAAAAATGTTGGCGGGATTATCGTCCAATTTCCTTTTTACGCAGGCATTATGGGGATGATGGTAGCGTCTGGGTTATCAGAGCAAATGTCAATGGCATTTGTAAACATGTCTAACTCTTTCACTTTCCCACTATTTTCTTTCCTGAGCGCGGGGCTAGTCAATTTCTTCGTTCCATCTGGCGGTGGGCAATGGGCTGTGCAAGGGCCGATTATGATTCCTGCTGCGCTTGACCTGGGAGTTGATACTGCCAAAACTGCTGTCGCCGTTGCTTGGGGAGATGCTTGGACCAATATGATACAGCCATTCTGGGCACTGCCTTTACTCGCAATTGCTGGGTTAAAAGTACGCGATATTATGGGCTTTTGTGTCTTAATTCTCGTATATAGTTTTATTCCAATCTCAATTGGTCTATTATTCTTTTAAACAGAGAATCCTCGGACAACCGGGGATTTTTTCTCTTTAGAGCAAAAAAAATAAGCTTGCGGACGCACGCTTTAATGTTGGTTTTGTTTTAATAACTTCATATCAGCCTTTGTTTCAACAACACTATCACTAAGCACAGAAAACTTGGCGTCCAATTTGCGAATGTCCTGTTTAATTTCTTTTTCTAGATTGGCAACGCGTGTATCTAAATCGGATACCTTTTTTCCCAGTTCTGTGATAGCCTGCATAATATCTCTGTTTGAAATATCTCCCACATTCCTCACCTCTTTCTTAACTTATCCTACCATGGTTAGGCTTACCCAACAAGCACCCAAAAAGTTATTTTAGTAGTTAAAATCCTAACCATATTACACTTTTTCCTATTGGAAAACAGAATTATGTCTCCCAGAAATTCACACAAAAAGAAAAAAAAATAAGCCTGCAGACGCACGCCCTATTGAATCATCCCTTGGGATAAAAACTTATTAGTGCTTTTTTCAAGCTGTCTCTCTACCACTGTTGCGATTCGTTGGTCTAATCGTACGACATTCTGCTGTAATCCGTTTAACGTCAGTTCTATGTTATTGGCTCTAATTTCTAAACTTAGAAACAGTTCATCCATTTGCTTGCTGTTTGTTTGTAATTCATTGATTTCATCTAATAGCTTTGTGACACTTTGCAACAGATCTTCCATCATTTCTTTGGTCAATCTGTCCCCTCCTTGTATGCTTAGAATAAGTTTGTAATATAATCGTAACATTTCAGTTTATTAGCAACAAGTGTATATAGGAGGATATTTATATAGGAAGAAAGTAGGTCTATTTATCTGCATGGTATGAAAAAGGAACTCTTCTAATGAAGAATTCCTTTTAACGTTTATCTATCTCTATCTGCCAACAAGCGATTTAATGTATCAGCTGATTGGGAAATCGTTGTCGCAGATTGTTCAATTCCGCTAACTGCTTCATTAAAGATTTCCAAATCATCCTGAATTGTTTCATTGCTGCGTTTCGACTTATCCATGCTCGCATCAATTTCACCAAAAGCATCTTCTGTATTTTTTAGTTCGCTTTTAATTGTATCCAAAAATTCCTGTGCCACTTTGATATTAGATGAGCTATTGAAGACTTGCTCTCCTGTTTGGTTAACAAGATCGGTAACATTTGTCACGGAGCTGCCTGTCTGTTCAGCAAGCTTACGCACTTCTTCTGCTACAACAGCAAAGCCTCGTCCATGCTCGCCTGCTCTTGCCGCTTCAATGGATGCGTTTAATGCTAACAAATTAGTTTGGTCAGCGATGGACTTTACAATTTCAATGATTTCTTTAATTTTCACAGACGTTGTTTCCAAATTGGACATTTCCAAAACAATCTTCGCTGTACTATCCTCTAACTCTTGAACAGAAGAACGCATATCAGAAAGTCTGGAAACTCCTTTGTCAGCGGCATGTTTAGCATTTTGCGCCAATTCCGTACCGCTTCTTGAGCTCGTTGTGATCACGCCAATTTTTGCGGTCATGTCACCAATAGATGCATTTGTCTCCTCAGCTAATGCCGCAAGCTCTGCGGAAGTTTGCTCAACTGAATGAAGGATTTCCATCTTAGCCTGTTCTTGTTGGTCTCGGTATTCTGTCACTTCATCGTCGTATGCTTCCAACACAACTTGTTGTTCGAGGTTCAATAGTTTATTGACAAGCTTTATTCCGAGTAGACGATCATCCTGGTGTGGGAACTTTTCTACAATTAAATTAGTAAGCCCGTCAAATAACTTCTGAAATGAAGCAATATACCATTTCTGCGTAAGGCCAATTTTCACATGGATATGTGCGATACGTTTTCGACGTTCAATAAACGCTTCACTAATTTCGCCGGAAAACATCTCAATAATATGTCTTTCTAACGTCAGCTTCAATTTATCTATGGAACTATGTTCTTTAATAATCGCGATAAGCTTAGGATTTTCTTCAATGCTGCCATAGAAGCAGTCAATGATATTTTTATTATCTTCTTCCACATATGGCTTTAACGCCATAGCCATTGCAAAGTCTTCTCGCTTCAAATCAAGCATCTTTAATTGCTTTTCCAAATCTGACCCTGGTGTTACTTCAATCGTAGGATTCATTTCACTTGCAGCTAACTGCAGTGATTGCTTGTTCTTTTCATTTTTTTGCTTTTTATGTATGGTTAATCCCAATATGATTCCCCCTCTTTGTTACCTCTACTTTTTATATCGGCTTAACTTGTCTTAATTTATAGGTCTATTGACGGATTGTAGATATTTTTTGGAATTCATTTTTTAGGACACGTGATTCTGTTTTGCCTCGAGTGGGCTTAGGCGAGGGGGGCGTCATTTCCTGAGATAGGTGCGTCTCTTCGCTGGAGTGCTGCGTCTCTTACTGAGTTCGGTGCGTCTCTTCGCTGGAGTGTTGCGTCTCTTACTGCGTTCGGTGCGTCTCTTCGCTGGAGTGCTGCGTCTCTTTCCAAGATTGCTGCGTCACTCTTAAGGAATAATATTTCGTTTCAAGCTTGAATGTCTTCCTTTTACAAAAAAACCACTTCCCCTCAAGGAAGTGGTCCACCTGCTCAGCTTATTTCGCTTTTTCATGTAATATATTCCCGGCCAATGCGTAGAGAACCGCATAGGTAACAAAATGGGAGGAATTATCGTTAGGATCTTGCTGTGGATAAACTTCTACGTAGTCCATTCCGCGAATACCCATTTTGGCAAACTCATGCACGAGCTCCAATAACTCATAAGACGTGAGCCCATTTCCATCAACTGGGCCGCCTGGATTGAATGCAAAGTCGAGTACATCACTGCAAATGCTCAAATACACTGCTTCTGTTCCTTCACTGGCAATGTTATATGCTTTTTCAGCTAATGCTGCCAGATCCTTTGCCTTGCGCACCTCTCTAACAGAGATGGTAGTTGCGCCGACTTCCTTGGCGTATTTTCCTGTTTCTGGTGCGTTCCTCGGACCGTGAATCCCCATATGAACTATACTTTCATTCCGCACGCTTTCACTTTCGTAAATTCGATGGAATGGTGTGCTTCTGGCATATAGGTCGCCTTCATACTCTTTATAGTTATCATAGTGTGCATCCAGATGAATGACGCCCACTTTACCATCCACTTCTTCACTTAAAGCTTTTACAATGGGATAGGTAATACCATGATCACCACCGAACGCGACAGGGAATTTGCCAGTTTTCCAAACACCAGAGGCAAAGTCCTCAATTCGTTTCATTGTCTCAATTGTATCTGCTGGTACTACATCGACATCCCCGAGATCTCCAATTGTATAATGGGAAAGAACATCGATGTCATCAAGTTCCGGTAAGTAGCCTGAATACCGAGCAGAGTTGAGTCGGATAGCCTTTGGACCTAGCTCACAGCCCGTGTAATCTCCCCATGTTACGGCGCCCTCCCAAGGGACACCGTAAATGAGCACATCGCGATCAGAAACATCATCTTTTCCTAATTTCACTTTTTTTCCATTAAGATAGCAAGGTGTATTGCCATATAATTTATTTTGACTCATGCTGTATCACTCCTAACGTTATTTTACGCCTGCAACTTTATCGTATTCTTCCTGTATTTCTTTAGAAGGTCCATTTCCAATTAAACTGAATAAAATAATCGCAATGCTTGATAGAACAAATCCTGGTACGATCTCGTAAAGAGCAGAGCCTGTTAGTGGCCATAGGAAGACCGTTACACCACCGACAATGATCCCCGCAACTGCACCATTTCGAGACATTTTTCTCCAGAACAGGGAAAACAAAACGGCTGGACCAAACGTTGCCCCAAATCCTGCCCATGCATAGCTAACAAGATCAAGCACAGAGCTTGTTTCATTCCATGCAAGCATGATCGCGATAATCGCAATAACAAGAACGGAAATTCGCCCAACCCATACGAGTTCTTTATCCGAAGCACTTTTTCGGAAATATCTACGATAAAAATCCTCGGAAAGTGCACTAGAAGAAACAAGTAGTTGTGAATCTACCGTACTCATAATCGCTGCCAGTACTGCTGCTAGTAGAATCCCTGCAATCCATGGATTATAGATTACTTGTACGAGCTGAATGAAGACCTGCTCAGAATCAGCGAGAGGCTCTGTAAATGTTACGATACCAAGCATCCCGACAATTAAGGCACCATATAGAGGGATAACAAGTCCAAAACTTACACTGATCAGACGTGCTTTTCGTACTTCTTTATGTGAACGAATTGCCATAAAACGAGCTAGGATGTGTGGTTGCCCAAAATAACCAAGACCCCAGGCAAGCGCAGAAATAATCCCAACCGCTCCGATGGCTCCCAAAGGTTCCCAAAGTATTCCTTCTGCTTGGTTATAATCTGTTGCTGCGAATGCATTAATTAAATTCGGTGTGATTTGACCAAGCTGATTAAATAATTCCCCAAATCCACCAATCTGAATCAATCCATAAATCGACGTAAATAAAAGTGCTGCCGACATAAGTACTCCTTGGACAAAATCGGTATAGCTAACTGCCAGAAAACCACCCAAAAAGGTGTAAGATACAATAATAATGGCACCAATCGTTAAAGCAAAGTGATAATCCATATCAAATGTTCCCTGGAATAATTTAGCACCCGCCACCAGTCCAGAGGCTGTATAAAATAAGAAAAACGCTAATATAAATACTGCTGAAATAACACGTAAGAGGTGGGAATTATCCCGAAAACGATTTTCAAAAAACTGCGGTAAAGTTATGGAGTTATTGGAGTATTCGGTATAAATGCGCAGTCGTTTTGCGACATATTGCCAATTAATCATGGCACCTACCGCCAGACCAATTGCAATCCAAAGACTCCATTGTCCAAGCCCTGCTGCATAAGCCGCACCAGGCAAACCAATTAAGAGCCATCCGCTAAAATCACTTGCAGAAGCTGAAAATGCTGCAACCCAGCTGTTTAGCTTTCTACCTCCAAGCACATAATCTGATAATGTGTTCGTCATTCTATACGTCACAATACCGACGACGATCATACCAACTAGATAAAAGATAAATGTTATTAATGTGGGATTCATTTCGTTTCATCCCCCTTTTCTGTGAAAAAGGTAATCACTGCCCAGACTACCAATAGCGGCAAGGGAACAACAAACCAAAATAATGTCCACCCACTAATTGCATATTCCATCCTATTCCTCCTTTGTCTTTATCTTTACCATATTAACATAACAATTAGAATATTTCATTTAATCGAAAATAGGTGTTAATTAAATGAGAAAGGGAGCCTCAAACTTACAATGTAAAGATATATTTACATTATGCGTAAGGTATGTTATAAATTAAGTAAAGATACCTTTACATTTACGACGTTGAAAAAAATGCCTGAAAAGATAACAAGTATAATCTTAGTCTTGAATTAGCTCTGAAAATCGCAACCTTCCAATTGAAAAATTATTCATTTTAGAAGAGGAGTGATCGACTTGAATAAACGAAATTATTCTCAATGGACATTAAGTTTTGCAGCATTAGGAGGGTTAATTGGAATATCCCTTGGTCAAATAGGTGACTTTAGCTGGGGAGCCATACTTGGAGGATTGACTGCAGTAGTACTATCTTTCATCGTTAATGTAATCTATGTAAAGAATAAATCAGACAATACACCGGAATTTGATGAAAGAACTAGACAGAAAATGAAAACGTTTTATTTTTATGCTTCCCATACTTTTCTAGCTATCATTATTATTGTACTGGCGATTTTAATCTCGATAGGTGTTACATCTATTTCTACTTCAACTGTTATGCTGGTTCTTTTCGGTTATTTTGTTATTAGTGGAATGATTGCTTTTGTCATTAGCCGGGTCTAATATGTGTTGAAGGAAGAACCCAATTCATCATTACAATTTCTATACGATCATATAAACTAAACTGCCTTCCCCCTATTCAATTTAGGGCAAAGGCAGTTTCTTTACTTCTATTACTAGGTCAGCTCAACTAGGGGGACTTTACTCCTCCATTTGACCACAAAATGTTATAGATCCCATTCCCCCATAAAATAATGTATATCCCTGATGAGATCTTGCCACGCTTTTTCAGAAATCAACTCTGACTCCTTTTGATGGTCAAGCAGTACTTTCATCCCTTGCAAGTGCTTCAGGAGTTTTTCTTCTTTGTCCTGTTTTTCGTAATAGTGAAGTGCTCTCAAATGGTTGTGTAACATGCTGGAAGTCTGTGCATCTCGAATTTCTCCATAGTCCGTATAATGATCGACAAGCCATTCTGTCCCTTTCAAATTATATGAATGACTTCCTTGTAGGAGAGAAATTTCAGCAACAACTGGCAGATGATCAGCTGCCTCAGTAGACATCGTCTCAGCTGATTGGATTTCTATTCTAGGTGAGGCAAATATATAATCAATTCTGCGATCGGCTTCGGTAGCTGGATATGTGTACCCCTCACCGTTTTCGCTCCACTTCCAAGCATCGTTATATTTCTGAAATATTGGCTGAAGTTCTGGTGCCTCTGGTCTTGCGTTCATATCGCCAACGAGAAGACTATATGTTTGTTCAGCCATAATAGCTTGCATATCAGCAACCTGCATTTCTCTTACTGTTGGGTCTCCTCGGTAGTCAAGATGTGTAACATAAAAGGATACCTCAGCACCTTCCACGTTAATTTGTGCTTCTAAGAACCCTGGTGCAGGCGTAGGTTCTGGGTTCGGATCTTGTGTCGACAATCTTGCAATCTCTCTATTTGCTGCATTCGTAATCGGATATTTACTTAAAACAGCTACACCAAATTGCCTGCGAGGTTCCCCTTCAACTGTTGGGGCAAAATCATAGATTGGTGCGAAATAATAGTCCATATTTAAATGGTCAGCAAGTATTGCTACCATGTCGTCATGATTACTTCGCGCTCCCCAATGGACGTCTACTTCCTGTAACCCTATAATATCGGCATCCGTTTCCTCAATTGCCCTTGCGATACGTTCTACATTATATACACCATCTGTCCCCCTTCCTGCTGCAATATTATACGTAGCTACCTTAACTGTCTTTTCTTCGACTTGATCTATACCTTGCACAGCATACATTTCATGGGAGGGCGAAAGAGAGACCCACAGTAAAGCAAAAAAACCTGCAAGAAACAACATCGTCTTTTTCATTAAATTTACTCCCCTTTCAACTTAGAAAAAAGAAGCTATGAGAAATGATTTTAGAAAGCAAACACGGCGCAGTTTTTCAAAGACTATTAACTAGTATGGTTAAATTTGTCCGAAACGCTATACCATTTAAGCGAAGGAAAATACGTAGACTCCTTGGGGAGGAAAGGCTTCGGTAAGACCCCGTAGTGCGTAGCACACGGAGGCTTACCAGCCGCCCCAGGAAAGCGGAGTATTTTCCGTAGCGTTGATTAAGCAAGTCACCCCTTACAAATTATCCCTGTCAAGTTTCCATTAATTCCACATTGCCAACATGTCTGTTGCATCACTATAAAGGACGTCATAGGCACTTGCTGAGATTCGATCAGCGTCTAATTGCTGATCCAATATTAGAAGGAAGCTTTCCATATGCTTCGCCACTTTAGCAGCATCCTCCCTATTTTCAAAACGTTCTACTGCTGTAAGATGCATACTCAGTTTGCGAGCCGCATCATTTTTCAACTCATCGCTGTCACGGAATGCTTCAATTAAGCTATTCAAATCAGCTGTGCTTACCGTATAAACGAGATAGTTTCTACGCACATCTTTAAATTCCTGCAACCCTTCTTTCCATTGATCAACCATGGAATCAACACTTTCGCCATTCTCTATCGCTTCACGCACCCAGCCATTGCCAATCAGGTTGTCAAAGAATGACACGCCAGCACTGTTTTCTGCGCGGAAAGCAAAATCTTCAGGGTACATGTCATGTAACGTTTTAACAATATGAAGACCAGCAACGACTGGATCATAAGCCTTTTTATCTGTTACATGAATTTGCACGCCATGGCTTAATGTCCCACTATGCTTGGAGAACGTCGGAGTAAAGGAAGCTGCTCGGAACGTTACGCCATTAAGTTCTAAATCATTTAATGCTGCTGCATAATCCGTACTGTTAACAAATGGCGCACCGATTAATTCAAATGGCTTTGTTGTCCCTCTTCCTTCTGACACATTTGTTCCTTCAATTAAAGCTGCACCAGGATAAACAAGTGCTGTATCAAGTGTTGGCATGTTTGGTGATGGCAAAACAAATTCTAAATCTGTATCATCATAGTACTGCCCACGCTTCCAGCCATCCATTTCAACAACTGTCAGCTCTGCTCCAATATCAAATTCCTCATTAAATAATTTTGCTAACTCCCCTACCGTCATGCCATGTCGTAATGGGATTGGGTAGTTTCCGACAAAGGAAGCATACTCTTCATCTAACACTGGCCCCTCAACACTGTTGCCACCAAGCGGATTTGGTCGGTCTAACACGAGAAACTCTACACCGTTCTCCTGTGCTGCTTCCATTGCATAGGCCATTGTGTAAATGTACGTGTAAAATCTAGCACCTACATCCTGGATATCAAATAATAAAACATCCACATTTTCTAGCATTTCTGGCGTTGGCTTTCTTGTCGATCCATACAGGCTATATACTGGCAGTCCTGTTTCATCATCAATATAGTATTCTACATATTCTCCAGCCTGTGCATCGCCTCGCACCCCGTGCTCCGGTCCATAAAGTGCGGTTAATTCAACATCTGGATCGTTATGCAATGTATCTACAATACTATTTAACTCTTGGTCTACCCCTGTTGGGTTGGTAATCAGTCCAACACGTTTTCCTTCTATTAAATCCTTATGCTGGTCAAGCAACACCTCTACCCCTAGCTTCAATTCTTTTCCTTCGTTATCCGCATTGCTCTTCAACTTATCTGCCATAACGACTGATAAAGAGCCAAGGATGAATAACATACTAATCACCAAAATTAACGTCTTTTTTTTCAATGAAAGCGCCTCCTTTATTTTCGGTAAAGCTGGCGGAGAAAATGTAATCCTCCGCCATGACCTTCTTTAATCCATCTCTTTCTGCCAAATCCGTACCAAGGCCTCTGTATAATGAGTTAGCTCGTCTTTAGCCTGTTCTGAGATGTTTCCGTTTTTGTATTGAACATCGAGTAATTGTGTTAATACTTCCATATGCTTTGTTGCTTTATCTAGTCGGTCTTGATTCACAAAACGGTCCACTGCTATCAAATGGGTATGCAAGAGTCTTTCTGTCTGGCTGTTTTCTATCTCACCGTTATTTGCAAACTGTTCGACTAGTTGCTTCAGTTTTGATATAGATGGAAGGTCCTCAGCTGTGATACCAATTGCAGTACCTTCCCTGGTTGAATCAGCCGCTCCACTAAAGGTGTCGCCTTGCAGCAGGATACTGTTTACATTTCCAATTTCTCTAGGGGAGCTTTCCCATGAATGTCCCATTTGCTCGAGTAGATCACGTACATTTACAGGTACTCCATACTCCCAGCGAATGCTTGGATAGCTGTTACTATAAATACGAGGCTCTTCTATCGAATCCTTTAGATCCATTCCATATCCCAGGAGGTTAACTAGTGTCTGGGTTACCGAAGTGATAATTGTTGCGCCACCTGGTGATCCTACCGTCATCCGAGGTTCACCATCTTGTAATACAATAGTAGGTGTCATACTGCTAAGTGGCCGTTTATTTGGCTGCACTTCATTCGCTCCACCTGGAATCGCGTCAAAGTCGGTTAGCTCATTATTCAGCATAATTCCATAGCCTGGTACCATAATGCCGGAACCAAACACCTGCTCAATTGTTGTTGTATAGGAAACGAGATTCCCCCATTGATCAGCAACGGTAAAGTGTGTTGTTTCTCCATCGACCTTGTCGTCTACCTGTGTGACAACTTCTGGCGCTCCTCCGTCCTGATATGCCCAAGGATCCCCAGGCTCAACGCTCGGGTTAGCCGTTTCAGGGTCGATCAATGCTACTCGTTCTGCCACATAATCCGGGTTAAGCAATCCTTCTCTCGGTACCTCCACATATTCCGGATCTCCCATATATGCACCCCTATCCGCATAAGCAAGATGCATCGATTCTGCCATATAGTGGTACTTCATCGGTGATTTCACATCATGCTGAGTGATATTTGTTTGTTCGAACATTTTCAAAAGCTGAAGCATCGTTAAGCCACCAGAACTCGGTGGAGGCATGGATGCTATTTCGTATCCCTGGTAATCACCCCAAACGGGTTCGTCTTCTGTTACATCATAGCGACTGAGATCATCAGTCTCCATACTTCCGTCAAATGCCTGTACTTCCGCAGCTAGTGCTTCCCCAATCTCTCCATTGTAAAAAACATCGGCCCCCTCGTCTCGGATTAATTTAAATGCTTTAGCTAAATCTTCCTGCACAAGGGTTTCTCCTTCTTCCAATGGCTCACCATCTGGTAAAAACACATCTTTTGCTGCTGTCCGTTCTAATTTACTTGCATTACTCGCAATTGCATTTGCTAGTACCCAATTTACTGAAATCCCCTGTTCAGCCATATCGATCGAAGGCTGAATTAATTCTTCCATTGACAATGATCCCCACTTACCAAGTGCTGTCTCAAGTCCTTTTAATGTTCCTGGAACTCCAACAGATTTTCCGCTCCGGACCCGCTCAGAAAACGGAATCACACTACCTGCAGTAACCTCACTATCCCACGCTTCTGGCTCTTCTTCATTTTCTCCCCATTGTCGGACCTTCAGTTTGTCTCCATCAACTCGGAATCTTAGTGATTGCCAGTCTGTGGTACGATCAAAGGAAATGGTATCCAATGTTGAATTGCTTCCGTCTTTCGCCTGGATTAATTTCAATTCACTTGTATTCGTATTGATTTCTACACCATAACCATTCCGAGCGAAAGTAGATCCGCTCGAACGGAATTCGTCAGCACGCAACCATAGGCGAAGTCTTCTGTCGTCACCTGGATCATCAGTGCGAAAACGAATGAATAATTCACTGTCTTCCACTGGTTCCATTATCGACTTCACCTGACCAAACGAAGTAGAATTACTCCCATATGGCGCTCCAAAATGAATGTTTCCTCCTAATTCATTTATGCGAAATTCTGTCCCTCGCTCAAACAGTTGATATTTATTCACATCCCATGGTTCACCATGGTCTCCTGTAAAATGGGATGAAAAAGCTTGCTCGCCTGTCGCAATATCTTCAACCTCAATTTCTGCAACATGAAATTCATTTTCTTCTTCATCACCTAATTCATTGGCTCCTAATAAAAATGTGCCTGGTTCCTTCACAGTATTGCTTTTATCCATGAACATATCTGGAGTTGCTCCTTGTGGCGCACGCTCTCTGCTATTAATGATGGAAACATCCTCGGTTTCAGCGTCATAATACATCATAAAGCCACCACCACCGATTCCAGACATCATCGGTTCCGCAACATTTAATGCAAATTGCATAGCGACTGCAGCATCGACTGCGTTTCCCCCATGTTTCAGGACATCTGCTCCTATTTCAGAAGCTAACGGATGTGCTGAAACAACCATTCCTTTATCACCTATATCTGTCTGTTCAGGTTGTACTCCTGGGTTTTCTGGTTCATATTCCGTGTTGTCGTCCGGGCTGTTAACTGCCGAAAATGCATGAACTGGAATGCTGAGGAGCAATCCAATAATGAGCAGTATTGCTAAAAATCTAGAATTCTTCTTCATGTTTCCCCTCCTTACTTCTTAACTTTTAAAAAGGAAGCAGTGAGAGTAGCTGAGTTGCTCCCACTGCCTTTTCATACGTCACTCCCACTTACCAATCAAATAGTCAGCCGTTCGCTGAAGATCTTGATAGGTTGCCTCATTTATTTCCTCAGTCCCTTGTAATCGATCCACCAAATGCTGGAACCTATTTAAATGCTTTAACACTTTAGCTTGATCTTCCTTCTCCTCAAAACGGTTAACTACCGTTAAATGGAGGTTAAGAGACCTTGCTGTTCTTTCATCTATCTCTTCTCTTGTAAGCAACCGCTCCACCATTTGCTGCATTGCCTCCGCACTCCACGCATAGATGGCATCAGCCGTCTTTTCCGAAACCTTTTTACGAATCGTGTTTGTGGAAACTGTGTTCCTTGTAGGATGTACACGGTTCGTTAATAAAATCGTGACAGAATCATGATTGGGACTAACTACAATCGATGTTCCGGTATAACCTGTGTGGCCCAACGTATTATGTTCTGCCAGGTCGTCCATGTACCATGATTGGTTGAGTTCCCAGCCCAGTCCTTGATCCTGGCCAGGGTAGGCTTCATTCCAATTGGTTTTCATCAATTCCACGGCTTCTTCGGAAAGAATTTCTTCGCCCGCATAGGTTCCATTCTCTAACATCACCTGTGCAAAAACGGCCAAATCAGCTGCACTACTGAAAATACCGGCTTGTCCTGCAAGTCCATCTAATGACCAGGCATTTTCATCATGGACACTTCCCCATACTAATCCACGGTTTGTCCATGGTTGATACTCCGTCGCTGCAATACGTGATTTTAATGATTCTGGTGGGTTATACATCGTGTCATCCATCCCTAGGGGTTCGGTAATTTTCCGTTGCACAAAATCATCCTGCCGCTCCCCACTAAGACGTTCGATTAACACGCCAAGTGTGATATAGTCCAAGTCACTGTATACGTAATCGGCACCTGGTGCTTGTTGCAATGGCTCGCGTAATACAAAATCAAGTCTGTCAGCACGATCTCCCTCGACTTCATAAAGTCTTTCACTAGGACCTGGTGCAAAACCAGATGTATGTGTAAGTAGCTGCCTGATGGTCACTTCCTCTTTGCCTTCACCTGTAAATTCCGGTATATACCAATGCACTGGATCTTCTAACTCAAATAGCCCTTCATCCCATAATTGCATAACAGCTGTTGCGGTAAACAGTTTGGAAATGGACGCCATATCAAAGATTGTCTCCTCCTGCATGGCAACAGGCTCTTCCATTTCCGTAAATTGATCATCCGTATAACGGGCAGCATAGCCATAGGCATCATGTTTTACGACTTCGCCATGTTTTGCAATATACACGACAGCCCCCGGCATTACGCTCTCAGCAATGGACTGCTCCACCTCTTCATCAAGATCATCAAGTGGCTGTTGGAGCATTTGAACAGAATTGCTAGCAGCCGCTTTTGTAGGCACTGCTGGAATAACCAGTGTGAGACATAGCATAAACAGGACGAGCATGGATAACGCTTGTTGTTTTTTCATAGAATCATGCCTCCTTGTTTAATTACTTTTCTTCCCCTTCTGTTTGAAGTGCAGTGAATGTCCATTCCAAGCTCAATGTGTCCCCTTGGAATTCATTTTGATCTTCGCCGTTATCGACAAAGTTAAACTGCACCACAAGATCATCAAGTGTCCCAGCAGGCAATCCATTTTCTCCAAGCAATGGTAAGAATACATTTTCATTTACCGCTTCTGGTGTCATGTTTTTAAGCTCTGCTAATGTTGTTTGGTAAATCACTTCATCCAATTTATCTGCATTGTAAAGAAATTCGACCATGATGTGCTCTCCAAAATCACTGACATTGTCTCCTGCTGCATCCACAACCGTATAATCAGTGTCGAGCAGAACTTTTTGGATATCGAGCGTGCCATTATTTTGTAACTCAAAATCACGGATCATCGTGTCACCTGGCTTTAGGTTATCCACTTCAATAATCTCAGTCGGTGACGCAGTAAGGTCTAACGTTCCAGCAGCGAACGTATTCGTAGACGTTTCGCTGTCACTAAAATATGCAAATGTGCCCCCACTTACTAAAGTAAGACCTAACGCCGCTGAAGCAATCCCTATACCTAACTGTTTTTTAATATTCATTTATAAATTCCTCCCCATTTTTTATAATCGTTCATTCTGTACCGATCTTTTTTTCATTGAGTAGATGTTTTACGTGTTTTAATGTTCTTCTGATGGTTAAAAATGCATAACAAAGTAATAAAACCCCTGGCACAATCATGAGAAGTGCCGCTCCCTGTGGTGATGTGGCAAACTGTAGCACATAACCCGCATATGGGATCGTAAACCCGCTATATTTCCCCACCACATTTTCTGAACGCACTGGGCTGATATCCGCGCCGTTATTGGCATCCCCTTTTGTTCTATATTGCTGCCCATCGTCCAAAACCTCTACGATTCTGTGGGTGATCAATATATTGTCTTCTGCACGATAGGTGATCACATCGTTTTCTGAAAATCGTTGCATATCGCCACCTGTTTCGATTGCGATAACAGACCCTGTTTGAATTCCTGGCTCCATGGATCCGGATAGCACGGATTTTACTTGGTAGCCGAAAAGACTAACCTCATTGCCTGATGCTTTGGAAAGACCGACGACAAGCAGAGCACAAAGCAACACAGCAAGGATAATGAAGTACAAAATGTTACTTACTCTCTTTAATATCATCCTTTTTCTCCTCTCCACTTTTCACTCCATCTTCATTTTCTGATTCAGTAGGTTCGTCGCCTTCCTCGTCATTAGAAGGTTCCTCTTTTTCGGGTTCTGTTTCACCTTCCGTAGTTGCTTTTTCAGTACCGGTTTGATCTATTTCAACGTCTTCAGATTCGCTTGTTTCCTCTTCTACGTGCTTGTCTGTTTCTTCACTTTCACTAGGTGATTCTGTACCTGCCTCTGGTGCCTCACCTTTCTCTTTATGCTCTTCAGAGTTCGGTTCCTCCCCTGTTACTGGTGTTTCCTCAGCAAAGTTTCCTGCTGTTACCGTTCCTTCTACAGTTGATGTTGCCGTAAAGAAAGCAGTTGTAGGGGAATGAGCCTGGGAGACGAGCAGAAAGAGCAAGTACATGATAGTAAACAAACGCACCATTATACGCCCGATTCTATGCATACGTATCCCCCTCGTTTTCTTACGATGTAAGCTTATTCCTGATTAGTCCAAACTTCATGTAACTTTAAGCTTTCTGTTTCCAAATAGCTGTGTGCTTTGTCTGAAAGTGAGTCGTTCTCATTAAAATATGTTAGCAATTCTTCAAAGCTCTCCAAATGTTTGATAACCTTATCTTGAAGCTCTCGCTTTTCATATAGCTCAATGGCACTTAAATGTGTAGTAAGAGACCGCTTCGTCTGCTCATCTACAATCTCATCCTGTTGAGCTAGATCTTCAACTAACTGCTTCATACCAGTGGCACTAAGTGGTGTATCTGTGAAATCTAAGCTATGCCCAATGTCATATAGGTCTGGAATAGTGACAGGGAGTTTTCCAAATGGATTAATATCACCTGCGAGCACTCCTGCCACGGCATTGATGGAGACATCCAAGTAACTGTACGTACTGACATAGCCATCTACTTCAGGGAATACCATCACATCATATGGATTACGATGGGCTGAAACAATAACAGGCTTCCCTGTTTGTTGAAGCGCTTTCACAAAATCTTGCTGTTTCTCATTCGTATTCGCCGTGTATGTCGTAACAATAATTTTATCCACTTCCGCCGCATGCTCTACAGCCTGTTCAATCTGGCTGTCAGTTGGACTGGTACTCGTTGCATAGCTGCGTCCATCCATTCCTTTTTCCTCTAATAATTGGAAAAGGGTTGAAGGTTTGGCGACAGAAGGACCAGTGACGAGTACCTTCTCTTCATTTTGAAGTGGCAACACGTCATCATTTTTAACTAGCGTAATGCTCTTTTCTGCAATATCCTTAGCAGCCTGCAGGTTTTCGTCCGTTCCAATGTTCCCTAATTTGTCAGGACTTGTCTGTGCATCGTCAAATAAGCCATTGTCCATCTTTGCAAGCAGAATGCGGTAAACCGATTCTTCCACTCGACCCTCGGTAATCTCACCGGACTCTACAGCTTCTAGCATACTTGTATATGCCACTTCTACATCTGGCGGATTAAGTAAAATATCTACTCCTGCTTTAAATGATTCTACAGGAACACGCTCTGGTGGTACGACATTGGCACCTGACATACCAAGGCTATCGGTGATAACCAAGCCATCATATCCCATTTCGTCACGAAGTAGGTCAGTTATAATTGGTTTTGACAATGTTGCTGGCAATCCTGAGTCATCCAATGCAGGTACCACAATATGACCTGTCATAATCGAACCAACTCCTGCATCAATTGCCTCTTTAAATGGCTTCAAGTCTACTTCATGCAATGTTTCCAAATCATGATCAATGACCGGAAGTCCATAATGCGAGTCAACGTCCGTGTCACCATGCCCTGGAAAATGCTTAGCCGAAGCAATGACATTCTGTTCTTTATATGCATTGATTTGGGAAACACCTAATTTTGATACTAGATCTGGGTCTTCACCAAAAGAACGAATACCGATTACTGGGTTAGCTGGGTTTAAGTTCACATCAACCGTCGGTGCAAAGTTCATATTAATCCCTAAGCTATCTAGCTCTTTACCAATAATACTCCCGGTTAAGGCTGCAAATTCCTCAGATCTCGTTGCACCAATTGCCATATTTCCTGGGAAAACTGTACCTGGATCTGTCACCCGCTGGACAATACCGCCCTCTTGGTCAGTTGAGATGAAAAGAGGAATACCGGAATCCTGTTCTACGGCAATTTCTTGGATTCCATTGGATAAGGATTGTACCTGCTCGGCATCTAGAGGGGTTCCAATGTTGTCTGTCCAGTTAAAATAAATCACGCCACCGACATGGTAATTTTCAATGACTTCCTGAAAATTCTTCCCACCACGGTTGTTCCTTAAATTAATATCCTCATAGGCTGGATCTGTAGGGGTTTGTCCATAAACATGTACAATAAACAACTGCCCAATTTTCTCTTCTAATGTCATATCATCTATGATGGCGTTGATCTCATCCTCGTTTACATCCTTTTTTTCAGCAGCCAATCCTGGCAATGGTAAGGTAAGGACTAATAAAACTGCTGATAATAATGCAATCATCCTACGTAGCTTCAACTAAATCCCTCCTTTATTCTTTTGATTGGTTTCAACGTACAATTCCGATTTAACACTCGAATGTCATGGAAACACCGCCTTCCAAAAAGGTCAAAGGTAGAATCCCCCGTGTGCTAATAGGGTTAATTAGACAATAGCAAAAAGTGTTTGAAAATGTTGTTCTATTGTGTCTAAATTTTCTATGTTTTCAAAATTGATTAGTTAGGACTAGTTGTGCATGACATGTCCTAGTACGAAGGATTTGCATGCATTACTCTATGAAAATTGATCCATTCTATATCACTAGGCATTCCCTCATACGTACTGCTCATTGGGGAGGAAATTACGTTAAATGATGATTTTTTTACAAAATCAACCAAGTGGTAATTCGACAAATTTAGAGTTAATGTGAGGAAGTTTGGCTTTTATTTAAGGTGGGAGTGTTTTTTTTGGGGGGGTGGGTTCACTTTGCGGGGTGCTGTGGTTTCACTTTGGGGGGTTGTGGTTTTACTATGCAGGGCTGTGGTTTCACTTTGCGAGGCTGTCTTGTCACTTTGTTGGGCTGTCTTGTCACTTTGCTGAGCTGTCTTGTCACTTTGGGGTGCTGTCTTGTCACTTTGCTGAGCTGTGTTGTCACTTTGCAGGGCTGTCTTGTCACTTTGCAGGGCTGTCTTGTCACTTTGCGACGCTGTCGTTTCACTTTGACTAGCTCTCAATTCACTTTTTATAAAAAAGGCCTAATGTCATACCTGTTGAACAGGAAACTTTAGGCCCTATAGTGTTATTTCTTATTTTTCCTAGCTCTTATAAATCCATCGATACTGTTCCAAACGATATTTATGAGTAGAAGTATAATAATCCATAACGGTGCTTGATTCCAAATCCAATCAACAGTATGATAGGCGTCACTGCCTGCTGTAACGACATTTGCTTCCACTAGCTCATTCATAAACGTTGGATTCCAAAAGTCGGCTCCACTTAACATGAACAAGAGTACGATCATAGAAATTGTATTTGAAAGGGTTGTATATAAAACTAACTTATAGGTCCATTTTCCAAAAGCTAATTTTACACATTCGTTTAAAATCCCAATACTCAAAATTAGAATAATGAAAACGAAATATGTTGCATATTTCTGGTCATTCAAAAACGGAACTACCCCACTAAATCCATCATGAAAAACCCAAATGCCCAGATAATCGCTGGAAAAGGAAAACAATACAATAAAAAAAGCATAGAACACAATACTTGCGACGGCATCCCGGCGTTTAATTCGACTCTGCTCAACAGGAATAGGCGGCAAGTTAGCTGGCTTCCACTCTCCTTCAAACTGTAAATCTTTCCGCTTCACATTACCGGCCAACTCTCCCATCGCAAATCCAAATGTCGTCCAGCCGAAAGCCATTGGAAATGCAGTAACACTTGAAACAATCATGTCAATAAAGTGATCTAAAATATTAACTGGATTCAGTACAACTTGGATTAAGAAACCAACCCCGATTGAAATCCCTAGTACGGAAAATACAACCTTTAGTATATATACATAAGAGTCAAAAAGCTCTGGCCCGATCAAGTATTTTTTGGTACTGCGATATTTATCTGCCAATTCCTTCGGGTTGCCCAATTCCAGTAAAACTTCTTCTATATCGCTACCCGAATATCTTCCCTTTTCACTGCGGTCTTCCAGCATGTCTTCAATCAAACCGCGAAGTTCAACAGCAATATCTTCTCTCTGTGATTGTGGTAGCTTCTGGGTAACTGCATAGATATATCGTTCAATCATTTCCATCCACATCATCTCCCTTATCCTCGATCACATGATTCAAACTATTTACGATATTTTTCCATTCACCAACCAGTAGTTCAAATACCTCTTTTCCTGTCTTACTAAGTAAATAATACTTTCTTGGTCGTGCTTCATTGGTGTCCCACTTACTATCCAATAACCCTTGTTTTTCTAGTCTTCTTAACAGTGGGTATAATGTGCCAGGCTCCACACGGATCCCGTTTTTGCCGAGCATAGTGACAAGTGAGTAGCCATATTGGGGCTCAGAAAGCTGGCTTAGTACACCAATCGTAATCGTTCCCCTTCTAAGTTCCTGCATAAGTTTATCTAAATGCTCGTGTGCATCTTTCATATGATCAACTCCTGTATTCATTATAGTGTATGTCGCACACTATTGTAAAGAACACAATAAAGTAGGTTATAAATCATTGTATGTATAGTTAAATGAAATGATGATTATTGTGGAGAAATGCGCAGGTAGGAATGAAAAAATTCTCACACGGTACTACTGGTTAGCATTAGAGCGGTTCGTATTGCACCTGATAAAGGAGGTTTACTGCAAATTGGCTACATGGATCATTCGGCTCTTTGTTTCTGCTTCGTCTCTTTCCTGCTTCTTCACGCGACTTTTCTGCTTCTTCACGCGACTTTGCCACTCCCTCATGCGACTTCACCGCTCCCTCACGCGACTTTGCCACTCCCTCGTGCGACTTCACCACTTCCTCATGCGACTTTGCCTTATTCTCACGCGACTCAAAAACACCAATCGAATTTTGATTGGTGTTCATTCGTTATCCTTTTATAGCGCCTTCTGTCATTCCTTTGGATATACGTCTTTGGAAAATAGCGTATAGGATGATGACAGGCACGATGGCGATGACAAGCCCGGCGAATAATGTTCCCCAAGCATTTGTATATTGTGCTTCACTGCTAATAAAGTCAATGGCAAGTGCTAGAGTATAGTTTTCGCTAGAGTTTAAGAATATCAACGCCATAAAATATTCATTCCAAAATTGGATAGCGTTCATAATCGTAACCGTAATGATCCCTGACATACTTAACGGTGTGATGATTTTCCATAAAACTTTGTACGGAGACATCCCGTCCATTGCTGCGGATTCTTCTAAGGATTTAGGAATTGTTCCGATAAAGCTAGTTAGAACAAAAATGGAAAATGGCAACTGACTTACGGCATATACGATGGCAAGCCCGTAAATATTGTCCAATAAACCTAAATCTGAAAGAAGGAAAAAGAGCGGGATCCAGCCAAGTACCATCGGTATCATCATGGCGGACACATAGACGGTAAATAAAATCTTACTGCCTCGGAAATTAATTCGTTCAATCGCATAGGCGGTTGGAATGGCTAATATCAGTGTTAGGATAGCACCAACTGCTGTGACGATCAGACTATTGAATACACTGACATCAATATTATAGTTTGTCCAAGCAGTGGTGAAGTTTTCAAAACTAAAGGACTCAGGGAATCCCCAAGGGTTACGGTATATTTCTGCATTCGATTTAAAGGCTCCTAGAAACATCCAGAAAATCGGATACAATACTGCTAATGACCAAAGGATCAACGGAATCCGTATTCCAGTTCTCCCCAGGATCTGGCCGACGCTTCGTTTCACAATAAATTCCTCCTCTTTATCGATATTCCGTACAAATTAATATTCCACTTTATCTCGGCGCATAAAGAACTGAAGTATTAATACCGTCAGCAAGGACAAGATTAAAATCATTACGCCGATCGTGGCACCATAGCCAAAGTTATACTGAACGAAGGCCTGTTGATAAAGGTAGGAGCCCATTACGTGCGTGGAGTTATTCGGCCCACCACCTGTCATTACCTGTACAATAATAAAGGAGCCATTTAATGTGGTAATCACGATATATAGTATGGAGATTTTCACCTGAGGCCAGATAAGTGGGAGTGTTACCTTCCAAAATTGCTGCCATTCTGATGCTCCGTCCAATTCTGCTGCTTCATAATAGCTTTTTGAAACATTGGATATTCCACCCATTAGTAGCAACATAAATAACCCAATACCTGCCCAAACCGATGGCAACACAAGACTAGGCAATGCCCAATCCTCGTCTCCCAGCCATGGTTTTGCCCAGCTTTCTAACCCAATAAATTCAAGCCCTGAGTTAACTAGACCAAGGTTCGGATTATATATAAATGTCCAAAGAATCCCGATCACCACAACACTCATAATATTTGGGAAGAAGAAAACGATACGATAAAATGGTGCTTCCTTAATTTTCAGTTGGGTTAGTGCAACTGCAAAGAATAAGGCCAACACCATAATGCCGATTACTTTGGTAGCAACAAGAAAATAGTCATGGATAATGGTATTCGGTATAATTGCATCTTTTACAAGCTTTATGTAGTTCGCCAATCCGACAAATTCTTTGTTTTGCGAGGAGCCCGACCAATCAAAGAATGAATAGTACAGACCACTAAATAGCGGATAAAGAGTAAATATAGCAAACATGATAAAGGTTGGGATTAAACAAAAAGCCAGAAATAAGTATTTTTGCTTTTTTGACTGTACCATTTTATCCCTCTTTCTTTAATGTAGTCGAAAAAATGGATCAGCAGGAGAGATAATACTCCTGCTGATACCTGTTTTCCTATTCGTTACTGCTACGGTATTCTGCAGCTGCTTTCTCGGCTGCTTCTACAAACTCTTCAGCCGAAGCGTTTCCAAGCATTAGAGACATTAGCGCATTTCCAACAGGTGTTTCCAAATCAGAACTCATTGGATGTGGCTTGTTGTAAATTTGTACCTGATCTGGATCATTGATCATTGCATTTGCTTCAGTCAGGTATACTGGTACTTCATCACTTTGAGAAAGATCAACCTCTGTAAGGTTCATGATTGCGCCTGTATGCTCTGAGAATGACATTGCATAGTCACGCGTGAAAGCAAACTCTACAAATGCTTTTGCAGCCTCTGGATTTTCTGCATTCTCCGCAATAGCTAGTGGACGTAAATCAGGAACGATAGCAAATGTCTCATCTGGAGCTTGCATTGGGGATGGGATAAACCCAAACTCAAATCCATCTGGAATATCATTTGCCATTTCATTCGGCAGCCAGAACCCTACAGGGATAAAGGCATTGTCATGTAAAAGGAAGTTCATTTGCGACTGGGTATGGTTTAGTGCTCCAAGTCCAGAGTCAAACATTCCTTCATCAGCCATTCTCTCAACTCGCTTCATTACTTCAAGAACTGGCTCACTTGTCCAAGCCCCTTCTTCTCCTTTAATTACACTTGTTAGCAACTCTTCTCCGCCAGCTGCCCCAAATGCAGGATAAAGTGCCCCACGAAGGAAGTAGTATGGATGCTGCCCACTTGTTACAAATGGATCGATCCCTTCGCTTTCCTTAATCTCTTCCATTGAACTCATTAAACTTTCAAAATCAGTTGGAACTTCAAAGCCTTTGTCCTCAAACAATGCTCTGTCATACCATGTTCCCCATGTATCGAATACAAGCGGAAGCGTGTAGACGTCGCCATCATAATTCGCTGGCTCTACAATAAAACTGTCAACAAGTTTATCTCCGTTTTCTAACTCGATATCCTGTAGCCAATCTGATAGATTCATAAGCTGCCCATCTTCTACCATTTGTGCTTCACTAGATCCTGCGCCGTCGATATACACGACATCAGGTGGATCATTGGATACCCAGCGCGAGCGCATTTCTTCGTTAATATTCGGTCCTGCATGCTCAATGACATTTACATCAGGGTACTCTTCTTTAAAACCGGCAATAACTTCTTTCCACCAAGAATCCCCGTATCCCCCTACAAAATACTGAAGCTCTAAATCTCCTGAAATACCACCATCTTCACTACTACCTGTATCATTACCATCTGAGTCTGAATCTGCATCTCCACCTGCATCTTCATCATTAGAGCAGGCGACAGTGAATGCGATTAGCAGCATGGCAACAAATAGAAACAAGATGCGGCTTTTCTTTATTCCCTTCATACTAAAATCCCCCTTTGTTTAATTACTAATATATGAAACACATGAAGGCTAAAATGCTTTCATGTTATTCCCCTACTAAGGCCGTGATTGCCTCTCGTACATTACCATTTGTTGCAACCAAGGCAGCGTCTACTTCTTGCAAGCTCTTTCCTGTTTTCAACATAATAATCGCTGGTTTCACTTTGTAATCCGTTTTTTCCAATACTTCTTCAGCTGATTCATAGCTTGCTTCGGTAACTGCGATTACATTTCGCTTTGCCCTTTCCTTCAGCTTATAGTTGCTTGCATGGACATCGACCATTAAGTTTTCATAAACTTTACCAAGCTTCACCATAACGGCTGTACTAATCATGTTTAATACCATTTTATGTGAGGTTGCGGCTTTCATTCGGGTTGACCCAGTTAAAATTTCCGGCCCCACAACAACTTCCATTGGAAAATCTACAAAACTGCTAATCTCTGAGTTTGGATTACTTGTAAGCGAAGCGGTAAATGCCCCTATTTTCTTTGCGTACTTCACAGCACCAATTGGATATGGAGTTCTCCCACTTGCTGTTATTCCAATCACGGCATCTGCTGCTGTGAGATTGCGTTCTGCAATATCAAGAGCTCCCTGTTCTTCTTGATCCTCTGCTCCCTCTACTGCTTTGAAAAATGCTCCATTACCACCTGCCATGACTGTCTGGACCAATTCTGGTGAAGTCATAAAAGTTGGTGGGCACTCCGAGGCATCCATTATACCTAGTCTTCCGCTCGTCCCTGCCCCTACATAAAACAATCTGCCTCCACTTTTCAATGCATTGTATACTTGTGTAACAACCGTTTCTATTTGGGGCAAAACGTTATCCACTGCAACTGCTACCTGTTTATCTTCCTCATTTATAAGCTGTAAGATGTCACGAGTAGGCATTCCGTCTAGATTAATAGAGTTTGGATTCCTTTGCTCTGTAACCAATCCTGAAAGGTTAGATAGGTTCATATGTACATAATCTCCTTATCTGCTAAGTGTCATAAAATGGGTGGTATTTCCTTTTCCTCCCAAATATTACTCGAACGAATCGGACCTTCACCGGCTATGTAAAAGCGCTTTCATATATTTTTTATAAGAAAGCCCGTAAAAATCCATTTATTTTACCGGCTTCATTCTTCTGCCAGCTGCCTTGAATATGTCATAGGTGCCTGTGCAGTTTATTCGTTAAGTTGTTTTTATTATAGGGTGAATGATATTTTTTGTCAATTTTATTTTTAAAATTAGAAATAAAATTTCAATTACTAGTTAAAAAGTACCGTTCCCCACAAAGTTGGAACCTATTTCATATAGGCTCCAGTTATCTTAGAACACTACCATCCTCATATTAATCTCTTAAAAACATGACTGCTTCCCTAGATGCATCAAGGTGTTCCACTGTTTCTTCATAATGGTTGGATGCAAGGCACATTAACAACATATCAATCACATGTAGCTGGGCAATCCTTGATGAGGTAGCCCCACTTCGGAAGGTCGCTTCCTTAGCGGCAGAAGTGTGTAATAAAATGTCAGCATACTGGCTAACAAGCGAGTTCCCGTATTTCGTTATTCCTATCGTAGTGATCTTTCGCTTTTTGGCCAGCTGAAGTAATTTCGCAACCTCCTGGGTGTCTCCAGAAAAAGAAACTCCAATTACCACGTCGCCTTCCCCTTTGTTTGCAATCAGTGTCGCCGCTAGATGAATGTCTGAAAAAGAATAGGCATTTTTATCAATTCGTTGAAATTTTTGTTCAGCATCCTTTGCAGCAATGTAAGAGGCTCCAACACCTGCTAACACAATCGAGTTTGCCTTCGCTAATGATTCCACAGCTTTTTTAAGTTGGTTCTCATCAAGGATATCGACTGTTTCTTTTAACGTTTGCACCGTGTTTGCCGTCACTTTATCAATAATGCTTTTATAAGACTCATTTGGTTCAATGTCCCGGTATGTTGTTTCCTCACCTGTCTGCAGATCACCTGCTACCCGAATTTTCAGTTCCTGAAATCCTTTGACGCCAATAGATTTACAAAGCCTTATAACAGCTGCACTGCTCGTATTACTTTTTTCACCGAGACCGAGGGCGGTGAGATGAATCGCTTCTTTTGGGTTTTCAATAATATATGTTGCAACCTTGCTTTCGGACGGTGACAAGCTGTTCACCATTTCCTTTAAAATAACCAGTCCGCCTTTTACATGGGCCATGTGATCACCCTCTTATAGTGTAATTTTCATTTGCTCTAATATGTGCGTATTTATTTGAATGTTTGCTTGTTTGTATGCTCCGATAAGCGAACCACCAACTGGCGGGATCTCCGGCTGTACAAGCATGAGCTGAAGAACATCCTCAAGATTTTTCTCTAGCAGCCTTGGCATGATGCCTTTTTCTTGAAAAACACCGCCACATAAAACGACTTTTGTTCTCTCTTCGCCATTAAACAGTTTACGATACAGCGCCTTAATTTGGGAAGCAATGTCTTTTGCAGATTGTTCTAGGATTGTCTGTGCAACAGGGTCGTCTTTTAGGTATGCTTGAAAAACAATGCGTGATAAGGGTGCAATAACAGACTTTGGCTGTTCGGCATCATAGACTGATTTTATAAGCTCCTGTGGGTGGGAAACGTTAAAATGGTCGTAAAGCATTTTCAGCAAAATGGTCGGTTCCTCTCGCCCATCCAGTGATTTTAATGCAGCTGTTATACCTGCTCTTCCTATCGCATACCCACTACCCTCATCACCAATTAAGTAGCCCCAACCGCCTACTCTTTCTTGTTCACCAGATTCATTCATTCCGTATGCAATGGAACCAGTGCCTGCTATTTGTACAATTCCTGCTTTTCCATAAGTCCCTGAATAGAGAGCACATATGGCATCAGGCTCAACTACGATCTTAGCCTGTGGCAGGATGCTGGCAAGGATAGCTTCTAAAATTGTTCGGTTAGCAGGATTGGCGGAGCCGGCAATACCCGCATACACGACTTTGACTTTCTTGAGCCGTGTTCCTTCCTCGTTGTCCAATTCCTTAAAAAGGGATTGAAACACTTCGATAAGTTGCTGCTCTCCGATAGCATTTGGGTTACTCGCTCCACTGATGGCCTGCGAAATAATAGTTCCATTCCCATCAGCCAATAAAGCATGTGTCTTCGTGCCACCACCATCGATCCCGATATAATATGCCATTCGTCTCCCTCCCCACATCATTACTAATTTATGATTCATCGCAAAATATTATTTCATTAAATAAATCTATTATTGAAATAATATTGTAACACAAAATGTTATTCAAATGTCTTTAATGATTTAAGTGCTTTTTTCTTAAATGAACTTTAAGAAGGGAGGCGGTCGGGTTGAAAGTGCAGTTCATAGGGGGATGAAATGCAAAAAGGAACGCCTCCCTTGATGAACTGCACTTCATAAGACTGATGAACGTCAAAAAAAGCTCCTACCCTAGCGAAAATGCACTTCATAAGACTGATGAACGTCAAAAAGAGCTCCTACCCTAGCGAAAATGCACTTCATAAGACTGATGAACGACAAAAAGAGCTCCTACCCTGGTGAAAATGCACTTCATAAAACTGATGAACGCCAAAAAGAGCTCCTACCCTGCTGAAAATGCACTTCATAAGACTGATGAACGCCAAAAAGAGCTCCTACCCTAGCGAAAATGCACTTCATAAGATTGGTGAACGTCAAAAGAATCTCCTCAGGTAAAATAGTTATGAGGAAAGTTTTCACGAAAAAATAGCTCCATTCTAAAAGAATAGAGCTATCTTCCGTTATTCTCCTATTTTACTAACTGAATCCCTGTACACAATTTGATGTGGGATAATAATTCGCTTTGCCGGCTCATCCTTATTCAGCGTTAATTCTATCAGTGCTTTTGCAGACTGTGCGCCAAGCTGATGAATTTGTACATCCACTGTTGTTAAGGCGGGGCGGGTTATTTCCGACAAATAGACATTATTAAAACTAACGAGCGACATGTCTCGCGGAACATGAAAGCCTAATTCCTCTAATGTGCTTAACACCCCAAGACTCATTAGATCATCTGTTACGACAATGCCTGTTGGTTTTACATCAAGCGAGAGCAATCTTTCAACTGCCTCCCTACCACCAGACTTTAAAAACTCAGTATGCAATTTATACGCCGGATTTTCTGGTATCCCTGCCTCTCGCATTGCCGCCTCATAACCAGCTTCCCGGTCAACTGTGACAAATAAATTCTTTGCCCCACCAATAAAGGCAATCCGTTCATGCCCCTGCTTAATCAGATAGGAGGTGATATCCTTACCTGCTTTAAAATTATCATTGTCCACATGCGTAATATTGCTTACATTGTCATACGGCTTCCCGACAATAACAAAAGGAAAGTTTGTTTCAATTAAGAAATCCGTAATTCGATCATTCACACGTGAATACAAGAGAATTACGCCATCCACGTAACTTCCATACACCATACGTTCCACTTCATTAAAAATCTCATCCTCTGTATCTCCACTTGATAATGTCATGGAATACTGCATTTTATGTGTGATGGAACCAATTCCCCTTAGTACTTCTGGGAAAAAGGGATTTTGCAATGATTTATCAGCAGAAGATGGAAGGATGACACCAATTGCCTTGGTTGATTTTGCAACAAGGTTACGTGCGTTTACATTCGGATGGTATCCTAGTTCCTTCATTGCTTTGCGAACCTTCTTTTTCGTATCTGGACTTATTCTTGGATTATCGGCAATCACTCGTGAGACAGTAGAAGGTGATACCCCAGTTGCCTTTGCTACATCTTTTATTGTTACCATATACTCACCCACTACTTTTCTTTATAAAACGTTTAATTTCAGTTGTTGTGTGTCTTCGGTCATTTTTCCATTTAGTATAACATTTTGACTTGGTTTTAACCCAATTAGGACAATGTTCACTTCCTTGTATGGAGGTAAATAATTTCCTTCTTTATCTAAAATGGTAACATGAATCGCATCCTTTTCAGATTTGATCTCAATATACCATTTTAAGTAATCGCCTTTTTCGTATGCATACGTCTCGCCATCATCATCATAATACGTAAAGGAGTACACATCACCTGGGTTACCTGCTACTACTTTCATGCTTCGTTGCTTCGTTTCTTTTTCTTGGTTGGAAATCCAATTTGTCTGCATGATAGCAGTCCCTTTTTTCACGAAAAGAGGCATGTCAGCAAGTTCTGCATGGATTAAATGGGAACGATTCCCCTCATAAAATTCACCCGTTTCCCATAGCATCCATTCTCCTTCTGGCAAATAGACAGCACGATCTGTGACCCCTGGCGAAAGAATGGGGGCCAACAGAACATTATCCCCGATCATTACTTCATCATTTAAGTTATACGTTCGTTCATCGTCTGGATATTCCATGAATAGTGGACGCATAACGGGAAGCCCTGATTGGCTTGCCTCAAAGAAAAGGCTATATAACTGTGGCATCCATTCATACCGCATTTGAATGTATTTTTTCATAATGGCTTCATACTTTTCCCCGAATTGCCAAGGCTCCTGATACGTTGTGTTCAGTGCAGAATGGTTCCGGAAATAGGGTGTAAATGCACCAACCTGTGTCCAGCGAACAAGTAGCTCAGGGTTGGTATCATGGGCGAACCCACCAACATCCGGGCCTGTAAATGCCACACCAGATAAACCGAGATTCATGACCATTGGGAGCGACATTTGCAAATGTTCCCAGAAACTACGATTATCCCCTGTCCAGACAGCCGCATAGCGTTGGACACCAGAATAACCTGCCCGTGTAAGCAAGAAAGGACGTTTTCCCTGAAGCTGATCCTTCATTCCTTCATAGGTTGCTTTTCCCATTAACAGACCATACACATTGTGTAATTCTTTGTGTGTGGTAGGGCGGCCATCATTACGGTGCATGACCGAGGTATCCATCGTTTTCGTTTCATTAAATACAGCAGGCTCATTCATATCATTCCAAATTCCCTCAATGCCCATATCTGTATAGAATGCATGCTTTTCGCCCCACCACTTCCGAACTTTCTCTTCCGTGAAATCAGGGAACGCACTTTTGCCTGGCCAAACATCGCCAAAATAGATATCGCCTTCAATATATTTACAGAAATTATCACCTTGTACGCCTTCTTGATAAATTGGATATGCTGAATCCTGCTTCACCCCAGGATCCACGATTGGTACGACCCGTATGCCCATTTCGCGCAGATCAGCGATTAGCTTTTCCGGATTTGGAAAACGATCTCTATCAAAGGTAAAAACCCGGTATCCATTCATGTAGTGGATATCAAGATGGATGACGTCTACTGGAATGTCGCGTTCTAGGAAATTGGCTGCGAGCTCTCTTACCTCAGCTTCAGATTCGTAACTATAACGTGATTGGTGATAACCGATTGCCCACTTTGGAGGAAGCGGCATTCTTCCTGTTAAGTACGTATACTGTTCAAGCACGTTTTTCGGATCAGCTCCAGCTAGGACGTAGTAATCAAGCTGTCCCCCTTCTGCTGAAAAGGAATATCTATCAGTCTCTGACTTCATATCAAAGAAGGTACGGAATGTGTTATCAAAGAAGATACCGTGAGCTTTCCCATTCCGTAATGTCATGAAGTAAGGAATCGATTCGTATAATGGGTCCGTTTCGGGGTTATGTGGTGCATACACATCTGTGTTCCACATTTCATATTTTTCACCGCGTTTATCGAGGAAGCCACTTTTCTCTCCAAACCCATAGAAATGGTCTGATTCCTCCATTTGTTTCCATACACGTATTTCTCCGTTATTTTGGTATGCCATTCCCCGCTCCTGTTCTTCTACTAGAACCCGAGAATTCTCATCCTTGACGGTGATCCGCAATGGTTTTTTTTCTAGCTTTACTTCAAGTTTCTTCGTTTTTAGAAGCAGTGCCCCTTCATAATCCTTTTCAGAGAAGGAAATATCTACTGGTTTTACATTTACTGCATTGGATAGATTCAGATCAGGTTGTGATGTAGGATTCATTACAATCCGGAGAATGGATTCCGTATAAAAACAAAGCGTCACAAACCCATTCGTACATGTAAGTTGAAACATATCCTGTTGTTTTTCAATGGAAAGAACATTCCCTATATCGAGATAATGGTTTCCAGTGGTATCTTGTTTATTTTCTGGTAGTATGGCAAAGCTTGTATCTTCAAGCATATGGGTTCCTCCTGTTTCTTTTTGATGTCTACCCTTTTGTAGCTCCTGATGTTAAACCAGAGATTAAATAACGCTGTAGGAGTAAAAAGACAAGCGCTATTGGTATTGCGATCAAGATAGAACCAGCAGCAAATCTGGTAAAGTTGGTAGAAAACTGATCATTAATAAAGTTATATAAACCAAGCGCTAAAGTATAATTTTCCGGACTTGTTAATACGATTCTCGGCAACAAAAAGTCCATAAACGGCGCCATAAAATTAAATAACGCGACAACAGCTAAAATTGGTTTTGCGAGCGGTAGCATAATTGTCCAGAAGATCTTAAGATGCCCTGCGCCGTCTATTTTAGCTGCTTCATCTAATTCTTTCGGAATCGTATCAAAATAGCCTTTCACAAGCCATGCATTAAATGGAATCTGACCACCTAAATAAATAACCATTAAGCCAAACAGTGAATCGGTTAGCCCGACTGTGTTAAGCAAAATATACAAAGCTACCATCCCCATAAGCGCTGGGAACATTTGCAGTAAAAGGAACATATACAAACCATATTTTCTTCCCACAAACTTGTATCTGGAAAATGCATAGGCAATTAATGACGTAATAACTACTGATCCAACTGCATTTACAATCGCAACATATAAACTATTTCGATACCATATCAAGTAATCACTTTTAGGATCTGTAAACAACCATTTATAGTGTTCCATGGTTGGTGCACTTGGAAATAAATCTGTAACGAGCATATTTGAGCCAGGGTTAAGACTCATCATCAGAGCCCAAAACAAAGGGTAACCAATAATGACAAACATAATTAAAAAGAATAAATAGATGAACGCTACTTCAATTTTTGATTTCTTCTTCCTAGACATTGCCATTAGTAACGTCCCTCCTCTTTAAATGATGCAGTTTTTCTAAATTGGAAAAAGGCGAAGACAGAAATAATCAATCCCATAATAATTGTGATTGCTGCTGCCATGTTATAGTTGTTTGTTTCAAAGGTTAGCTTGTAGACCCAAGAAATTAAAATATCTGTCCCACCTGCATTTTGTCCTCGTACAGCAGGATCTCCTCCGTTAAACAGGTAGATAATGTTAAAGTTATTAAAATTCCCCGCGTACTGCATGATGAGTAAAGGGGCTGTAGCAAATAATAAATGAGGCATCGTTATAAATCGTAGCTTTTGAAAGCGCGTGCCACCATCCACATCTGCAGCTTCATACATATCCTGTGGTACACTTTGTAGAACTCCCGTAAAGAGAGCAAAAACAAAGGGAAACCCTAACCATGTCTGAATCATAATCAATGCTATCTTTGCCCAAAACGGATCTGACAACCATGGAATCATGAGTTCAAATTGGCTAAGCAGATCTCGGTTAATTGCCCCAAAGGTTGGATTGAATAACGCAGAAAATATTAAAATAGAGACGAAAGCTGGTACAGCCCATGGTAGGATCAGTACTGTACGAATTGTACGCTTGAATTTAATTCTTTTATCATTTACAAGTAATGCTAAAAATAGACCAAGTGCAATTTGCAGGGTTGTAGCCACAACAGTCCACACAATAGTCCATGAAAATACACTTAGAAAAGTATCTTTCCATATTCCAACGTTAATCAAGTCTTTAAAGTTATTAAAACCAACCCAATTTAATAGATTACGAGGTGGCGCATTATACTGATTATAGTCGGTAAATGCTAAAGCTAGCATAAATACTAGTGGAACAACTACAATAAATAGAAGTAAAAGCAATCCAGGTAGGATCATGAAGTAAGGAAAACCATTGTCATAAAAACTGGTCATCCCTTGTAGTAAGGTTGGATTTGGTTTGTTATCCTCCCTTGCTTTCGCATCTTTTCTAGCATCCCGAATATTGTATACATAGATTGCAATTCCGAACGCAATTACAATTAAAGAAATAATACCTTGAATTAACAACTGTATGGAATGGTGGTCACGAGGAATAGTACCAAGCGTAAACAAGCCCCAGATTCCAATATCTATATAGTTCCATGTGGTGACTAAAAAAGACACAGATACAAGAAAAATGAGAATACCTTTTAAAAATCTTCTATTATATAGTTGTCCCAGTCCAGGCAAAATGATAGATAGAAGTGTTGCTAAGTTTCGAGGCCGTGTTATGCCGGTTTTCCCTTTTGATTGTTTCGTTGCCATTTGCGTTCCCCCTATATTTTTAACACGTCACTAAAAACAACTGTATGGAAAGCGTAAAATCTCTTTCCATACAGTTAATTTATATTTAATTTGCTCCAGAGGCTTCAATCTGATCATGGATTGCGTCTACAGCTTCTTGTAGAACTTCATCTACCGGCTCACCCTTCGAAATAAAACTCAAGGCATCATTAAATGGATCCCAAACTTGTTGCATTGCAGGAATGCTCGGCATTGGTTCGCCATATGTTGTTTGTTCAGCAAAGGCAGAAAAGATGGGATCTTCTGAAATAATTGGGTCCTCCATCACATCATCCCTTGCAGGAATTTCTCCAGCTGTATCATAGTAAATTTTTGAATTATCATAGTTTGTAATGTAGGCCATTAAATCTTCTGCCCACTCTTTATTATCAGAGTAATAGGAAAGCATATAAGATTTAACTCCGACAAAGGATTTCGGATTTTCACCATTTTCTAAAACCGGAAGTGGTATAGCTGCCAGATCATCTCCAAGAGCTTCAGAGTATTCTCTGACCATCCATGGGCCATTAATAACACTCGAAACTTTCCCCTCTTGGAAAAGACCATTCATAATATCTGGTGTTAAATCCTGTGGAATGTACCCATTATCGAACCAAGATTTCACGAGTTCTCCGCCTTTTACTGCACCTTCATTTGCAAGGCCAATATCTGAAATATCATAATTCCCGCCATCATTCTCAAATACATATGCTCCGTTACCTGAGAAGAACGGATATACAAAGTAGAGGTTAGCAGCTTCCATTAAAAACCCAAATTCATCATTAGCTGCGTTCGTATCGCGCTCCGCAATAGCCATGATATCTTCCATTGATTCGGGAGCTTCTTCCACAAGGGATTTATTATAGTACATTGCATACGTTTCAATTACAGCAGGATAGCCCCAGTATTCTTCTTCAAACTGGACGGCTTGTAATGCTGTATCTGTGTAATCGCTTTCTAAATCACCAAAATTAACAGGCTCCACTAAACCTCTTAAAGCCAAATCACCAATTCTGTCATGAGGCTGGAAAATAATATCTGGGCCGTTACCTGCAGGACCTTCAACATCAAGTTTTTCCACCTGTTCAAGCATATCAACTGGAACCATTTCTACTTCGATCCCCGTTTCTTCTGTATAGCTGTTTGTAATTTCTTCAACTGCTTCTTGTTGTTTCTCTTCAGCGTTCACCCACAGCTTTAAAGACTCAGGCTTTTCTGGCATTTCACCTTCAACACTTTCCTCTTCTGAACTACTTTCCTGATTCACTTCATCAGGTCCGCAAGCTGCTAGAATGCTAATAAACAATACCATTGCGAATAAGTAAATAAAACTTTTTTTCATCTAATTTACCTCCCCTATTTCAGCGCGTTAAACACTTTTGTGAAATCGTTTGCACAAACGCTGTACCTTCATTATACATTTTTCTATCAAAAGAACAACTACTTTTTTAATATTTTGTAAATCCTTTATCATCAATTAAGTTATCGCTTACATTTCCATTCACTTTATGCTATGCTCTCTACAAATCTACCATACTTTAATAATCATAAATATTACAAAACTGGACTAGATGCGCAAACGTTTGTTCAAATGGAGGTATACAAATGTTAAAACAAGCAATCTATCATCGACCGAAAAATAATTTCGCCTACGCCTATGATGAGGAGACACTTCACATTCTTCTACAAACAAAAAAAGGTGACATGAAAAATGTCCAACTGATCTCCGGGGATCCTTATGATTGGAAGGATGGCAAATGGCAAACTGAGACAAGAATCATGACACTTTCAGGTTCTAGTGATTTATATGACTACTGGTTTATTGCCGTTAAACCGACGTTCCGTAGAATGCGATATGGCTTCTACTGCTCAGATGGTGAAGAAGAATGCTATGTTGCCGAAGATGGGATCTTTTCTACCCTTCCAACTGAAATAAGTCATTTCTTCTGTTTTCCTTATTTAAACAAGGCGGATGTCTTCCGGGCTCCAAATTGGGTGAAAGACACCGTTTGGTATCAAATCTTTCCAGAGCGGTTTGCAAATGGTGATCCCGAAATTAATCCTGACGGAACACTTCCCTGGGGATCAGAAGAACCAACACCTACCAACTATTTTGGTGGGGACTTTCAGGGCGTTATAGACAATCTTGATTATTTAGAGAAACTTGGCATTAACGGGATTTACTTTACCCCTATATTTAAGGCATATTCTAATCATAAATACGACACCATTGATTATATGGAGATCGACCCGCAATTTGGTGACAAGGAGACCTTCCGTAAGTTGATTAAAGAATGTCATAAACGTGGCATTCGCGTTATGCTAGATGCCGTTTTTAATCATAGTGGATACTATTTCCTTCCATTTCAGGATGTTCTTCATAAGCAAGGACAATCCGAATATAAGGATTGGTTTCATTTGTGGGATTATCCCGTTGTGACAGAGCCTAGGCCAAACTATGACACATTTGCCTTTGTATCGTCGATGCCGAAGCTGAATACGGAAAACAGCGAAGTGCGCGACTACTTGTTAGAGGTTGCTCGTTACTGGGTAGAGGAATTTGACATTGATGGCTGGCGACTCGATGTTGCCAATGAGGTGGATCATGCGTTTTGGCGTGATTTTCGCCGGGTCGTAAAAGAAGTAAAGCCTGAAGCATATATTCTAGGAGAAATTTGGCATGATTCCATGCCATGGTTACAAGGTGATCAATTTGACGCCGTTATGAACTACCCGTTCACCAACGGAGCAATCGACTTTTTGGGCGCAAATAAATTGAAGCCAACTGCCTTTTCCCAAGCTATTAACCGGGTCATGCACATGTATCCCCAAAACGTAAATGAGGCAGCCTTTAATCTACTGGACAGTCATGATACCCCGCGTATCCTAACACTGGCTAATGAGAGTCCAGAACGAGTAAAGCTACTATATTTATTCCAGTTAACCTTTACTGGCACTCCTTGCATCTATTATGGAGATGAGATTGGTATGAAAGGCGGGCAAGACCCTGGCTGTCGTGCTTGTATGGAATGGGAACCGAGCAGGCAAGACCAAGATCTGTTCCGCTTCGTTCAAGAATTAATTTCCTTACGAAAGCAGGATGCACTATTTGGAAATGAAGCCACATTCCATTTCACTCATGCAGATGATGAAAAAAATGTGCTTGTATATGAAAAAAGATTAAATGACCGGCGGCTAGTTGTCATGATTAACAATAGTGAAACGATATGCCAGGTATCTAAAGACATTGTTGGAAAAGAGGTAAGCAAGGAAATCTCTTTACCTACCCAAAAATCTTCCTATGATGATAGCAATACGGTATGGGAAGTCCCTGCATTAGGGTGGAGAATTTTTGAAGTATTAGCGTAGGTTAAAAAGGAACCCAATCTTGAGGGTTCCTTTTTCATCATTCAACTGACTGCTTTTGCTCCTTTAGGAAGCCCTCGATCTGTCTTCTATGATGATTATCATGCCAGACAAAACCACTAAAATAGTTAAAGACAGAGTGCGGATAACCTGAATGCTCGTCAAGACTTTCCCCATTTAATTGAAAAGTGGTGTCAAAAAATGCTTCATCTTCATTATACCGTGCTTTTAAAGCTATAAGTAAAGCATTTCTAGCTTGCTGTTGTTCCTGTATAATTTGTTCCTGACTGAGTCCGGAACGCGCGTGAACTTCCGCCTCTTGATTAAGTTTTTCAATCTCTATGCTCTGAATATCTGTGTCCTGTTTCATTTCCGGCAAAATCCCGGTAAGTATATACGTGTCCCAGTACGAAATATGGGTAATAATTTCGGCTATCCCCCATTTGCCCTCTGCAATTGGCTCAAAGAATTGCTTTTCCTCGATGTTAAGTAAGGTTGCCGCCCATTCATTGAATTGTTCTAGATCTTGAATAAGGTCCTTTGTTGTATACATTTTATCCCCTCCCTTTTCTGTAACTATTCTACAAAAAAAGGAACATTCCTTTATTCCTTTTAAAAAACTCAGAGGACTAGGGTGTGCTCAATTAAACATTGTGAATCCGCCTAAAAATTTCTACTTGTCCATTCATAAAAATGATAAAAAAGTCTACATTTTAGTAGGCTTTTTTCATACACTGCTTTTAGAGGTGATGAAAATGGCTAGAGTGAGATACACGGACAACGATGTTGATTTAGTAGCAAGGATGATGCGGGCAGAGGCTGAAGGTGAAGGGAAACAAGGGATGCTGATGGTTGGAAATGTTATCGTGAACCGGCTCAAGGCGAATTGCTTAGATTTTCAAGATTTAAGGTCAATAGATGATGTGATTTTTCAAATTCAAGGTGGAAATTACTCCTTTGAAGCAGTACAGAAAGGAAACGTCTTTTATAACAGAGCAAGAACTGCAGAAAAAAGGCTTGCAAAACAAACCTTAGACTATTGGAGAGAGCATCCTTCTAAATATGCGCTATGGTATTTCAACCCGTATGGTGAATGCCCGCCTACATGGTATGGTCAACCCTTTACAGGGCAGTACAAACAACATTGCTATTATGAGCCAGTAGCCGATACGTGTGAAGGTGCTTATGGCTATTAAGCTCCCTCCCTTTCAAGTCTTCTAAAGATAGAATTCCCCTTCAACATCTAAGAGCAATGCGCTTCGTATTGCTCTATTTCCTGTACCTCGCATTTAACATTTGCACACCATAAGCACATTTCCATCTGGATCTGCAAAATTAAAGTAATGACCGTGTTCAATTTCAGTGATTAAGTTAACACCTTTATCTTTCATAAATTGAAATGCTTCCTCAATATTTTTCGAATTCAAATGAAAAGCTGGAGCTTTAAATATACTGTCCTCAGAATAAATTTTGCTATCTAGGACAATTCCTGTTCCATCCATCGGCAATACATAAAGATGGCCGAATTGAATTTCTCCCTCTTTCTCTAACCCTAAGATATCACTATACCAATCTCGAGCTTCTTCTATATTTTTCACGGGTATGAAAACTGTACCAATTTGATTCTGAATTGGATGATCCATTTAAACACCTCCGAAAATATTTCTATAATACATGGATTAAGCTTAATTTATTTTCCCAAAATTAACAATAGACCAAATACATCTCTAGATTGCTTAAAAGTAAGCAAGAAGTTGCAAATCAAAAGAGAACAAGTCCTTCCCTGTTCGATGTGCCTTGTTTAAAAACTCTGTAATACTACCTCTATTTATTAGTAATAGGTCTTCTTATCTGGTATAAATAGACTAGTGAGAGATTGAATAAGGGGTGTATACATATGTTTTGTGATATTTGCCAGCCAAAACCCAGAGGGTATACTGTTTATTTTGCCGAAGATCAAGAGGCGAAGTTACTTTTGAAATACATAGAAGGAAAGCCGGAGAACCACTGGGGACCAATAAATGATAGAATGTTTTGGGTTAAAGAGACTATCTTCTTCAATATGATGGATTATGTTGAAGCCCACCTAAACTCTGAAAGTATTTATGCCGTCGAATCAGACAAGGTAGACCCCCTTAAAACATTATATAAAATGAAGCCAATTCAGCAGTTTCAAGAAGAACGTGAAGCAAGCTGGATTGATGGGATAATACAAGATAGCCAACTTACGACACATTATCAACCTATTATAAATAGAAAAAATGGTGAACCCCATATAATAGGATACGAGCTTCTTTCAAGAGGAATCGACCAAGACGGAGGGGTTATTCCACCTTTTAACCTATTTGAAGCTGCTAGAGTGAGAAATCGGATGTTTGCGCTCGATCGTGCATGCAGGCTGCAGGCGGTAAGAAATGCAGCTACTTTACCTTCTGATAAACTTATTTTTATTAATTTTATTCCAACTGCTATTTATGTTCCAGAGCATTGTCTTGCCACCACTTTCGCTATAGTTAAAAAGCTGAATATGAAACCGGAGCAGGTAGTATTTGAAGTGGTGGAAACAGATGAAGTAGAGGATATCGAGCATTTAAAATCAATATTAGACTATTACCGTAAGCATGGGTTTAAATATGCATTAGATGATGTGGGTACAGGCTTTAATGATTTACAAAAGTTGGCTGACCTAAAGCCAGATATTGTCAAGCTCGCCATGGAGTTTTCTAATGGCATAAGTACAGATAAATTCAAACAGGAAGTAGCATCCTCCGTTTTGAAACTTTCTAAAGAAGTGGGAGCGCAGACGCTTGCAGAAGGTGTAGAAACAGAAGAAGATTACAACTATCTTTCTGAAATGGGTTATGAATTATTTCAAGGTTATTATTTCGCCAAGCCAACTCCTACCCCCATAGAAACACTCAACTTAGAAAAAGACGGAAGGCCTGATCACACACATGATAACAGCAGAATATAATGTACCTCTTGTAATTCTTTCCATTGCAATTGCGATTTTTTCATCATACACAGCACTTAGTTTAGTGAATCGATTAAAATTAGCAAAAGGCAATCTGCGAAGAGTCTGGCTCTCTGCAGGTGCCTTTTCCTTTGGGTTTGGAATTTGGTCCATGCATTTTATTGCTATGCTTGCTTTTCATTTATCAATTGAGGTTAGCTACAATGTTGTCCTTGTGGTTCTTTCTATCCTTCTAGCAGTACTAGCAAGTGGCATTGCATTTTTTATTGTAAGTAAAGAATTAACGAAAAGAAGATTTATGCTGATTGGCGCGTTTTTCATTGGCACTGGTATTGTATCCATGCATTATATTGGAATGGATGCGATGCAAATGGAAGCAACTATCGTATACAATCACTTTTTATTAATTTTATCCTTCATCATAGCCTATTTAACATCTTGGGCGGCTTTGTATTTACTTTTTTATTTTCAGAAAGACTCCTCTCGCTTCAGCCTTCGTGTTAGAAAGGTTATTAGTTCTGTCGTTATGGGGATGGCTATTTCTGGGATGCATTACACTGGTATGGCAGCAGCAGATTTCACAACGATGCATGAGCATCATGCCATGCATAACATGGGCGGGACAATTAACAGTACAATCATGGCATACACCGTTGGAGTTGGAATGGCTGTAATATTAGGTATTGTCCTAGTTAGTATATATTTTGACCGGAGACTACAATTAAAAACTTCTGAATTAGAGTTTATAGATAACATTTATCAAAGCTTTGTAATGAATGCGAGTGATGCAGTAATCCTAAGTAACGGAAACAATAAGATTATATCGTGGAATAAAGCTGCGGAGGAAATTTTTGGTTATAAAGCAGTTGAAGCATTGGGGCAAGATGTGGAAATCATGATCCCAGAAAGATTTAGGCAAGCACATAGAGAGAAAGTAAAACCCTATTTAAATAGTAATCAAACCAGTAACACTGGTAAACCAGTGGAGGTTCTCGGTTTAAAAAAGGATGGAACAGAACTACCGATAGAATTATCTTTCTCTACATTAAAAAGAGAGGAAGAAACGTACTTTAGTCGTATTATACGCGATATTTCAGAACGAAAAAAAGCCGAGGAGCAGATCAATGAACTGGTTTATCGTGATCCGCTGACCGATCTACCAAATCGTCGCTTATTCAATAATTACCTGTCCAAATGTATTGAACAAGCCTCCTTTGATGGACAGATTCTAGCAGTCTTGTTCATTGATTTGGATCGTTTTAAAAACATTAATGATTCGCTCGGCCATGCGACAGGAGATAGTTTATTGAAAGAGATGGCCAGAAGAATGGAGGCCTGTATTGGAAAGAAGGACATGCTGGCAAGACAGGGTGGTGATGAGTACATTCTCATCTTTCCCCACACTTCTCATAAGGAAATTGCCAACACAGCACAAGCTATTTTGGAATCCATTAATCAGCCATTTTTTCACGAGCAGAATGAACTGATTATTTCGGGGTCTATTGGAATTAGTATTTATCCTGAAGATGGAATGGATGCAGAAACCTTGGTGAAACATGCTGATATATCCATGTACAGAGCAAAAGAACTTGGGAAGAATAATTATCAATTTTTCACCTCTGACATGAATGACATCATTGCCAATAAGATGAACCTTGAACTCGGTCTGCGAAAAGCACTTGTAAATGACGAATTTGTATTGCATTATCAACCACAAGTGGATGTAAAGACAGGAAACATAAAAGGAATGGAAGCACTGATAAGGTGGCAGCACCCTGATCTGGGGCTAGTACCACCTAACAAATTTATTCCATTGGCAGAAGAGACTGGCTTAATCATCCCCATTGGAAAATGGGTGATGCAAACTGCTTGCGAACAAGCAAAGAAGTGGGAAGCGTTGATAGACAGACCATTAAGAGTAAGTGTGAATATTTCGGCTTTGCAGTTTCAGCAAAGCGACTTTACTTCGGTAGTGAAGGAAGTATTACAAACAACGAATTTTCCAGCCTCTTCATTAGAGCTTGAATTAACAGAGAGTATTGTCCAAGATCCAGAGCATGCGCTTCCTGTCATGATGGAATTAAAGGAGATGGGAGTTCTCTTATCACTCGATGACTTTGGTACAGGATATTCTTCATTAAGCTATCTAAGATCTTTTCCACTTGATACGTTAAAGATCGACAAGCTTTTTATTGATAATATGCATCATGTGAAAGATGAAGCCATTGTTAGCACCATTATCAGTATGGCAAACAGTCTCGAACTAAATGTCATAGCAGAAGGTGTAGAAACAAACGACCAGTTACATTCTTTAACAGGGAAAGCTTGTGATGAGTATCAGGGCTATCTATTTAGCAAACCTATCCCACAAATAGAATTAGAAAAAATACTGCAAGACAATAGATTTACTATACCCGAGTTATAATACTACTAAAGTGACTCCTTTTCAGGGGCCACTTATTTTTTTATAGACTTATTTCCTGTATACTTGGAATATGTAATGAATTGGAGGAGAACAGAAATGAAGGTAAAAATGAATGTACAAACAGCATATCATGGGGATTTGCTCCGTGCGGGGAAAATCTATGAAATTGATGAAGCGACTGCAAAACGTTGGATTGCCAGTAAAATTGCAGTAGCTGTTGAAGAATAAATTCCTCTGTAAAAACCTAATAGACGGTACGTTAGAATGGTTAGGACAAGGAGGTGATTAGGTTGAGTGAGGAAAGATTTGATCGTTTAGAACAGATGTTGGATAAACAAAATGAAAGATTTGACCAAATAGAGAAAACACTATCACAGCTTATCACTACAGTGGTTTCTATTTTGGAAGAACAAACAGTTATGAAGCAAGAAAGCAAGGAGCAACATACTGAAGTAATGGACAAGCTAAAAACCATCGAGGCGGACCAGGGAAAAAGCCGCTCGTAATGAACGAGAGTTTGCGCGATTTAAGAATCAATTCCACTTTTAAAAATCCACAACTAAAAACAAACTACAACTGGACAACCCCATTTTTTACCCACAGATAATTCGAAAATATTTTAAGGTAACTGGATTTGCTTCCATCTCATCCTTATTCCAGGTGTGTTTGCAAGTAAACTTCTGCCACAGCCTCTGCGGGCAAGATTTCGAAGCCAGGAAGCCAGTTTATTTAGAGACACTGCTGGCTTGCCATGTTAGGCTATCATGCCCGCCTCTCCAAGTAAAGTGGGCGTTTCGCTACTAAAGAGTGCTCATTTCTACTTGGTGGTTGCGCTTATATTCGTTAGGCGTTGAATAATCTAAGGATCCATGGATTGAAAGTTTAGTAGATAATTAGCGAGGAGCTGATTTATATGAAAACTGGTTATCTGGTAGAAACCATTCAAGATGAATGTATAAAATTAAATACTCCTGGGAATAAAAATAATTACGATTTTTTAAAAACTCTTTTAGAGAACAAGAAATTTATCTTCTTAGGTGAGAGCAGCCACTGTGTGAAAGAATATAGTTCAAGTAAAATTGATTTAATTAAATATCTGCATAAAGAACTAGGTTTTAATGTTATAGCTTTTGAAAGTGAGTTAGGAGATTGTTTACTTGGAGACTATTTAGTAGAAACAACAAATATAGCACTCTTAGAGTTTATGCAAGGTTCAATAGGAAAGATGTGGCAAAATAGTACAAACCTTGAACTGTTTGAATATATTCAGCAAACAAAATCATATGAACAACCTCTTAAATTAGCTGGTGTCGATGTACAGCAAAGTGAAGGGAAGCATCTAAGTAGTTTCCTGCTTAAGGAACTACCAAATGACCTAAAACAAAAATTTCAAAAGTTTGATGATCGGGTTAATGAAATTCTAAAAATGGAGCGAATCAAGAAAAAGGAAATACAGAAAGAATTCGAAGAACTTATCAATTTAGGAGAAATACTTCTTCAGGAATTAAAAGGTATAGATCTTCTAAACGAACAGCGTTTGAAAAAAGGAATTATACATTCTATAAATAATCGAGTAGATTACTTCAAAGCTAACATAGAAAAAGGGTTTTCCCAACTATTTGAATATAGGGATTATTTAATGGCTAGGAATTTAGAATATTTAGCGGAGGAATTATATCCTAATGAAAAGATTATTATTTGGGCACATAATCTTCATATTAAGAAGTTAAGTTCTTCAAGTCTTCTTTCTCCTTATAAGTCTATGTTTGAAAACACAAATAATAATATTAAAGAACAAAGTATTGTTATAGGGTACTATGCCAAGGAAGGCAAATATGGCAATCCTTTTGGTGAAGTTTTCTCTTTTAAAAAAGTAAACAAAAAACATCTAGAATGGCTTTTAAATCAAACAATGTATGAATCGTTTTTTATACCATGTCAACCTAGCTGGGCTAATCAAAAAATGAAGGTCCTCGAAAGTGGTGGTTTAAGGTTGACAATAAAACCAATTGAACAATATGATGGCATAATATTCTTTAAAAATGTAAATCCTACAGGTTTTTTAGCAAATAATTAATGTTTATCTGTAGAATAAGAACCACCCTTGGCCTTTGTATTGCACCCTAAAAGTTAGAGTGTCAAGTCTAACTTTTGGGGTGTTATCTTTTCTTTCAATTTTCAATAATTTCAGTTTACCATTAACGTTAACGTCAAGTTCAAGAAGGAATGATGCTTTCCTATTTGGTATGGAATTGGTGTTTTGTGGTAAAGTAACATATAACATTTTACGAATAGAAGGTGATCATCCTATGACATCAAACCAAAAACCGAACGGATTAATAAAAGAAAAGTCTCCATACTTACTCCAGCATGCATATAATCCTGTGGATTGGCTCCCATGGGGAGAAAAGGCGTTTGATAAAGCAAAGCGGGAAGGAAAGCCAATCTTCTTATCTATTGGATATAGTACTTGTCATTGGTGTCATGTTATGGCACACGAATCCTTTGAAGATGAAGAAGTTGCCGACCTTTTAAACTCCCATTATGTCTCGATAAAAGTAGACAGAGAAGAACGTCCAGATGTTGACTCGATTTATATGAAGGTCTGCCAAATGATGACAGGGCATGGTGGCTGGCCATTAACAGTTGTGATGACACCTGATCAGATCCCTTTTTATGCGGGTACCTATTTCCCTAAAGAAAGTAAATATGGAAGACCAGGCGTAATGGAAATGCTGACACAATTGCACAGAAAATATGAAGATGATCCTGCCCATATTTCCGAAGTTACGGAAAGTGTACGTGCAGCACTGAAACGAACCGTCATGGCCAAAAGTGAATCCAGACTTACGGAGAAAAGCTGTCAGGAGGCTTTCGATCAACTTTCCAAGCAGTTTGATCTTTCGTATGGAGGCTTTGGGGATGCTCCAAAATTCCCTATGCCACATGTACTTACCTTTTTACACAGACACTATCAAGCAAATGGGAACAATGCTGCACTCGATATGGCGAAGAAAACCCTTTACTCTATGGCAGAAGGCGGCATGTATGATCATATTGGATTTGGTTTTGCCAGATATGCGACAGATGAAACATGGCTTGTCCCCCACTTTGAAAAAATGCTCTATGACAATGCTTTACTCTTAATTGCATATACAGAAGGATATCTGCTAACAAAGGATGAACATTTTAAAAAAATAGCTACTGAAATCATCACCTTTTTACAGCGGGAAATGAAGGGAGCAGATGGAGCCTATTATTCTGCAATTGATGCTGACTCTGAAGGTGTAGAAGGAAAGTATTATGTGTGGAACTATGACGAGATATTATCTGTCCTAGGAGACGAAGCAGGCTCTTTGTTTGCAGATGTCTATTCCATTTCCCCTCAAGGTAATTTTGAAGGAAAAAATATTCCGAACCTTATTGGCAAGGACTTAGGAATAGAAGCAGCAAAACACGGCATCAAGCCTGCACTGTTAAGCAAGCAGATAGAGGAATCCCGGCAGAAACTGTTAGAGGTAAGGGAGAAACGCGTCTACCCACATGTCGATGACAAGGTCTTAACCTCATGGAACGCCATGGTAATTGCCGCTCTAGCAAAGGCATCAAGAGTATTTGATCAGGATGAATACTTAAATTATGCCAAGGGGGCAGTTGCCTTTATTGAAGAAAAGCTTATGGATGATGACCGCCTGATGGCTCGGTATCGTGATGGCGAAACGAAGTATAAAGCTTATATTGACGACTATGCTTATCTTTCCTGGGCTTACCTCGAATTATATGAAGCAACGTATTCGCTGGACTATCTAAGGAAAGCCAAGCATCTAGCTGATCAAATGCTTGCATTATTCTGGGACGAGGAAAATGGTGGCTTCTTTTTCAGTGGAAAAGACAGTGAGGAACTTATTGCAGAAGATAAAGATGTTTATGATGGCGCCATACCTTCTGGTAACAGTGTAGCAGCTGTTATGCTTGCTAGGATTGGATATTTAACCGGAGAGTCTCTTTATCTTGATAAAGTGGATGAAATGTACCATAGCTTTTATGATGATATAAAGCGACAGGCTTCGGCAGCGCCGTTCTTCCTGCAAGCATTGCAGTTAACCGAGAATCCAACGAAGGAAGTTGTAATTATCGGTATGGAGAACGACCCAGCTAGACAGCGTTTAATCCGAGAACTGAACCAGCATTTCCTACCCCATATTACGTTATTGGTCGCTGAAGATGCTGAGCGTTTGGCAAGGGTCGCTTCATTTGCAGCTGATTATAAGCAAATAGAAAATAAAACGACTATTTATATTTGTGAGAACTTTGCTTGTCAGCAGCCGACGACAGATGTGGAGAGTGCTTTGGAGGAGATATTGAAGTAGTTTAGGATTGGTGCGTCTCTTTCAGGTGGTGGTGCGTCTCTTGGGAGGCGGGCTGCGTCTCTTTCGAGTGGTGGTGCGTCTCTTTCGGGTGGTGACGCGCGACTTTTCCGAGTTGCTACGCGACTTTTCCGAGTTGCCACGCGACTTCACGAGATTACCACGCGACCTTATGAAGCCCCCACGCTACTTTTTCGAGTTGCCATGCGACCTTACGAAGCCCCCACGCTACTTCACGAGACTCCCACGCGACTTTTCAGGAACCATAATAGGCACAGAAAAACCGCCCCATCAAACGATGAGGCGGCTTTCCATCTATCTATTTATTTGCAAAGAATTTCTCTGCTTTTTCTAGGAATACTTCTTGTTCTGGTGTTATATCGTATTCTTCCTCTATTGCATCTACTGGACAGACGGCTTTACATGCTCCACAATCGATACAAATATCTGGATCTATGTAAAACTGATCTGGGCCTTCCTCTATACAATCAACTGGACACACACTGACACATTCGGCTGCTTTCTCCGGTCCGCATGGATCCAATATAACGAATGCCATTTAAGTTACCTCCCTTATTACGTAAAAGATAGCTAGTATCTCTTCTATTATGATACATGAGAGGACAATTGCAAGTAAACAGCTTAGAACAAATTCCCGCTATTTTTCGAAGTAAAGTTCGTAATGTAATGCACATCCTGGGTTAAAAGGTGCATGACAGGAAGGACAAGCATAGCCTGACTTTAAATATTCACCAATACTTAGTTCATTACCACAAGACCCGCAAAGTATGGCTTTATTATCGAATTTCTCCTTTGGCCAAACTTCTTTTTTCCCACAACCGTACTCCTCATGACATTTATAGCACGGGTAATATTCCTGACAGCAATAAAACTTTATTGCAATCCGGTCTGTAGGCCCGTGATAATGCTCACAACGTGTCTCATTGTCGATAGAACCTTTTATATTAAAACCATGTATATTCAAAAAATTAGCCCCTTTACAATGTTTTACTTACTCTTTCAGTGGGAAAAGCTTAGATATAATCATTATAAAGGAGTTTGTCAAAATGAAAACATATAGTGTCGTACCAAATGTAGATGTGTCAGGATGGTTTGTTAAGCTAGAAAACGTTGCACCAGAAGATGTATACGAGGCAAAAGATGACGCCATCGCTGCCGCAGAGCAAATGGCTAAAGAAAACACACCAAGCATGGTGGAAATTATGGACAAGAACCATAACGTCATAGAAGAAAAACGATTCTAGTAGTTTACATTTCTATCGCGAGGGTACTAGTAAACTAAATCAATAAAAGGCAGGAGAGATGAACAATGGAAAAAACAAAAAATAACAAAGTTGGATTACTAGTAGGTGCTGGAGCTTTAGCAGGTATTTCCTTCATCCTTCTGAATCCAAAAACAAGAACAAAAGTAAAAGATTCATCCATGAATGCGAAAGATTCTGTTGTAACGTACACTCAAAAGATTAAAGATGATCCAAATGGTACGAAACAGTCTCTTGTTGAAAATGCAAAACAAACACTATCTAGTGCACAGCAAGCACTTGAGAAAGTACAAAACGTTTGGGCTAATGAAGGCCAGGAATTGAAAGAGACAGCTAAAAATATTGTGGAAGATACAAAAGAGCTTGGTGACCATGCGAAAGATGCCAAAGAAGGTGTAAAGGATGCCAAGTCTGATATTGACGAAGCAAGAAACACTGCAATGGATGCTGGTAAAAAGGTGAAGAAGGAAGCAAAAGCTACTAACTCCTCTTCAAAATCCAGCAACTCTTCAAACGAAACAGATCATCATGTACTAGACGAACCAGTAAATAAAATGTAAAAGAGAAAGCGCCCATAGTGGCGCTTTTTTTAGGTATAAGATTTCTTTAACACAAGCAATTTACTATTATTAATTTCACCCCATCACCCTTACCGTTTAATAGAGTAACACATTCGGTATAACAAAAAAGGCCTAATTCCTTTCTACACTAATAAAGGATTAGGCTTTTTTTCATACAGCTATCTACTTCTTCAACTTAGCCAATTGCTCTGCCAAGGCATTATTGGTAAAGCCTTCATCCTGTTTCTTCAAGTACTTATTAACATCTTTCTTGGATACCTTATGCTTTTTCTCTTTTTGTTTTCGCTCGTTAAAGGTAGACAGTTTTTCTCTATGTCCACATTTACACATAAACATCTGGCCTTCCCCTTGTCCGCGTAGCTCGAGACGCTTATGGCATTTTGGACAGCGTGCATTTGTCTGTTTGGCGATGTTTTTCTTATGGCCACAGGAGCGATCCTGACATACGAGCATTTTGCCGTTTTTGTTCTTGATTTCAAGCATTAATTTTCCACAGTCCGGACATTTGGTTCCTGTCATATTGTCATGCTTGAACGTTTCCTGCGTGTTTTTAATCTGCTGTACCACATCTTTGGCATAATCCTTCATTTCTGCAATAAATTTATTTTTATTTAATTTCCCTTCTGCTATGAGGCTAAGCTTTTGCTCCCATTCTGCAGTAAGTGCTGGGGATTGTAGATCATTTGGTACTAAATCAAGCAACTGGCGCCCTTTTGATGTGATGAAAATATGCTTTCCTTTCATCTCCATGTACATGCCATTAAACAATTTCTCAATAATGTCAGCACGGGTGGCGACTGTTCCTAGGCCTCCTGTCTCGTTAATCGTTCCAGCAAGATGCTTTTCATCTGGTTGCATATAACGTACAGGGTTTTCCATTGCCTGAAGCAGCGCACCTTCGGTAAAGCGTTCTGGTGGCTTGGTTTCACCTTCTGTGCGAGAAATGTTTAAGTTAGAGAAGGTGTCCCCTTTTTCCACTGCAGGCAATTTCTCCTCATTCTGGCTATCCTCATCGTCAAAACGGTTGTTGTAAACCTCTTTCCAGCCTTGTTTCTTCACTGTTTTCCCTTTTGCAGAAAAGTGTTCTCCATCAATGGTTGCAACTAATGTAACCTGTTCGTATTCAAACGGATCGGAAAGAACAGCTAAAAAGCGTTTCACAACAAGGTCATAAATCTTACGTTCCTTATCATCAAGATCTGCTAGGATCACATGCTGTTCTGTCGGAATAATCGCATGGTGATCCGAAACTTTTTCATTATTCACGACAGATTTAGGCAGCTTAAATTGCTTATTCGCTAGCTTTCCTGCTACCTTGGCATATTCATCTACCCCACATGCTTTTAGACGATCCTTTAATGTTGGGACGATATCTGTAGTGAGTACTCTTGAATCTGTACGTGGATATGTCAGTACTTTATGGCGCTCGTATAGTCGTTGCATCAAGGATAGTGTTTGCTTACCAGAAAAGCCAAATATTCGGTTAGCATCCCGTTGCAATTCCGTTAAATCATATAGCTGTGGTGCATGCTTTTTCTTATACGCTTTGTCTACTTGTGTGATTTTGGCGGACTTGCCTTTTAGACGCTTGTGTAGAGCATCTGCTTTTTCCTTGGAAAAGATCCGCGTATTATTTTTTTCATCCTGCCATGTTAGTTTAAAGCCTTTATTTGTTTTTGCTACAATTCCATAAAAACTGCGTGGCTGAAAGGCTTTGATTTCGTTCTCTCTTGCCGCTATCATCGCTAGTGTTGGTGTTTGTACCCTGCCACTTGAAAGCTGTGCGTTAAACTTCGTCGTTAAGGCTCGTGTAGCATTAAGTCCAACATACCAGTCAGCTTCAGAACGTGCTACAGCTGCATGGTACAGATTTTCAAACTTTCCTCCAGGTTTTAATTGATTAAACCCATCTCGAATGGCTTTATCTGTAACAGAAGAAATCCACAGTCGCTTCACTGGTTTTGTGTTGCGCGCTTTTTCTAAAATCCAGCGTGCTACGAGCTCTCCTTCTCGTCCAGCATCTGTTGCGATAACAACAGATGAGACATCATTTCGGTTTAGAACGGATTTTACTGCATTAAACTGCTTACCAGTTTTTTTCATAACAACAAGCTTTAGCTGCTTTGGCAGCATTGGCAGGTCATCAAGCTTCCAAGTCTTATATTTTTCATCATAAACCTCAGGATCTGCCAATGTTACTAAGTGTCCCAACGCCCATGTCACGATATATTTTGAGCCTTCCATAAACCCATTGCCTTTTTTATTGCACTGTAATACACGGGCAATGTCTCGGCCCACGGAAGGTTTCTCTGCTAATACAACGATTTTACTCATACACAAAAATCCTCTCTTTTGGTTAAAGCCCTTCTTCTACTTTACCACAGAATGCAGCGGTGTTGCAGGGCCACTTCGTTGGACAGGAACAGAGTCTGCCCTCCTACCATAAGCTAAAGATACAACGAACGTGTAAAGGAATTGGTCGTATGCTTTTCTATACAGGATTATTACTTTTAGTTGTTGCCGTAAGTCTTGATGGGTTTGGTGTGGGTGTCACATATGGGATGAGGAAAATACATGTCCCTGTTGCTGCATTGTGTATTATCATGCTTTGTTCAGGTGGGATCGTACTAGTAGCGATGTCCATTGGCACAGGCATTACTGCTCTCTTATCTCCTGAAATAACGAGGTATATCGGTGGCGGAATTTTGATTGCCATTGGGTCACTTACCTTTTACAATAACTTGCGCTCTGGTAAAACACAGCAACAAAATCAAAACGCCATTACAACCGTTTTAACTGATCCTAACAAAGCAGACTTAGATAAATCTGGGAATATATCTACTTCGGAAGCCCTCTTATTAGGGGCAGCGTTAGCTTTAGACGCCTTTGGAGCAGGAATTGGTGCTTCCATGCTAGGCTATCCACCTGTTTTAACTGCCATACTCGTTGCCTGTATGAGCGGAATTTTCCTTTTTAGCGGTATCAGACTAGGTCTGTTTTTGGCTAAAAGTAAACAGATGCAGCAAATGTCTCTTCTTCCATCCGTGCTGCTCATAGCAATTGGCGTATGTAATATTATTCTATAACTGCCTGTTATAGCGGAATAAAATAATCCCGAATGCTTTAGAGGCATTCGGGATTTTTTCATTGCTTACAGCATGGAGATGATCCAACCTATAACAACGATTGCTCCGATAATCATTAGAATTGTGCGTAACATACATTTCATCCTTTCAGTGTTCGCTTGTTTTCTTTTGTCTCCTGCCTATAGCTTACCCTCTATTGGTCGGTAAAAAACATTACGAAACAATGTTAAGAAGTATTGTAATTGTCACAATGCTGATGAGTGTACTTGCAAAAGTAATGCTTGATACAAGATCAGGCTCTGTATCAAACTCAATGGCATACATCGTCGTAGTGGCTGCTGTCGGCATTGCAGAAATAATGATTAAGACCGATGCAATGAGCGGATCCACGTCCAAGATGGCCACAAAGCCAAAAGCAATGAGTGGTGCGATAATCATTTTTAATGTCACAGCCGAAGCTAACACCTGCCAGTTTAATTTCAGTCCTGTAATAGAAGCAAGCTGCATACCCAGCATAACCATCATGACAGGAATCGCGGCGTCCCCCACCATGGAAAGAGTCGAATGTGCCGCCTCCGGAACAGTTATATTAAATTGCTGAAAAGCAAAAGCAAGTATCGCCGCATAGGTGGTTGGCATTTTCATTACATTTACTACTGCCCGCTTCATGCCACTCGTACTTCGTGATGCATAATAGACACCGAAGAAATTATTTTGCAATGCTTGGACAACCATTATGAAAATGGCATATGGCACTGCCTCCTGCCCTATACTAAAAAGGACAACAGGCAATCCATAATTACCAGAGTTCATAAATCCTGTGGATAGAATGGATGCACTCTCCACAGAGGGCGACCATTTTAATAGGCGTGCCAGTATTTTATTAAGAATGACCATCATAAAAAACAAGACAAACATATAAATGAAAATAATGAAAAAATCGCTATCAAATGAAGCGTCGTACAATCCTATGAACACAAGTGCTGGTGACAGAATATAAAGGGATACAGCTGAAACAGATTTCACATCAAGCAACCGAATCCTTTGTAATACATATCCTGCAGCAAAAACTGCCATAATTGGCAAAATAACATTTAAAAATAAACTCATGATGACATCCCCACTATATATTTTTGTATTTTCCTAGTTTACCATATTTGTTTCGTTCGGGGCGGGTGAATTGGGTGGTTTCACTTCTGGGTGTTTTGGTTCCACTTTGCGTGGCTATGGTTTCACTTAGCATGACTGTGGTTTCACTTAGCATGACTGTGGTTTCACTTTTGGGTGGTGCGGTGTCACTTTGCATGGCTGTGGTTTCACTTTCCAACTCTCTCGATTCACTTCCCACCACTCCCGATTCACTTTCTAATTACAACTGTTGACAAAGAAACTAAATGTGTATATATTGTATATAATGTATATACACAATAACAAAATGAGGTTTTGTAAATGAATATTCTAATTGCTAGTACGAGCAAGGAGCCTTTGTTTCAACAAATTAAAGAACAGATTAAACAGCATATTTTTTCAGGAGAGCTTAAAGAAGGCGATGCACTTCCCTCCATGCGTACACTGGCTAAGGATTTAAAGGTTAGTGTCATTACAACGAAAAGAGCATATGAAGATTTGGAAAACGAAGGTTATCTCATCTCCTCTGTTGGCAAGGGAACCTTCGTTGCCGGTCAACAACCACATGTGTTGAAGGAATGGCAAGTGCGCGAGCTGGAGAATGAACTGGAAAAGATTGCATTGGAAGGAAAACGGCTTGGGCTTTCAAAAGGGGAACTATTGGAGCTGCTGGAAATCTATTATGAAGGAGAATAAAGGGATGAATGTAGCGGAATTTCGGAATGTAACAAAAGAAAGAAAGGATTTCACCCTAAAAAATATAAATATGACGATCCCCCGAGGCTTTGTCACAGGATTTATTGGCCCAAATGGCAGTGGCAAAACCACGACCATCCAAATGCTGATGGACCTCCTCCACCCAGATTTTGGTGTTATCAAATTATATAATGAAAGCAATAAAAACTATCGGATCAAGCAAAAGATTGGCTTTGTTTATGATGAACTTTATATGTACGACGAATTTAATATCAAGAGAATGAAATCGTTCCTTGCCCCAATTTACGAAAATTGGAATGAGAAGCTATTTGAAAAATACGTAAAAGAATTTGAATTGCCGTTAACGAAAAAACTTAAGCATTTCTCTAAAGGTATGAAAATGAAATGCTCACTACTTTTTGCACTATCCCATGAACATGAATTTATTATTATGGATGAACCAACATCCGGTCTTGACCCTATTTTCCGTAGGGAGTTGCTTGATCAATTACAGGAATTAATGCTGCGTGATAATCAAACGATTTTCTTATCCACACACATTACGACTGATCTAGAGCGCATCGCCGATTATATTGTTTTCATTTACAAAGGAGAAATCATTTTTCAAAAAAGCATGCTGGAAATACAGGAGCAGTTCCATATTGTGAAAGGGAAGCGGGAAATGATTGATGCAGATACAGAGACACTCTTTTCAGGGATAAAAATGAACCAGCATGGATTTTCAGCACTCTTTGAAGGAGACCCAACTATTTTTGATGACTATAGCGATGAAATAGTGATCGAAAATGCTAGTCTTGAAGATATAATGTACTTCCTGACGAGGGAGGGACATGCATGATCACACAGTTAATGAAAAAGGATCTTTACCTAAATGGTGTTTATTACTTAGTTATTGTGCCCTTAATCCCTGTTTTTTACGTTATCGAGCTGTCAGATATCTACTTTTTCTTTGCTATAATCTTAGGTTTTCTTTTCAGCCTATTTTATAGTGATAATCTCAATAACGTGAATCGCTTTATAGGAAGTCTCCCTGTCAAGCTTCACCACATCGTATTAAGCAGATATGCATCTTTGCTATTATTCGTGATCGGCTTCTTACTTTACGTTTGGCTTGTTGATAGTCTCGCTCATTATGGGTCGCCCTATTTGGCCTCCCAACAGATAGACTCCATAAGTATGACTATTTTGTTTACTACTATTTGTATAATTGTTTCCATATCTTTTCCAATCTACTATTATGTAGAATCTTTTAACAAAGCTTTCTTTTTTCAAATAATATTTTTACTCTTCAGTTCCTTCACTTTTGCAATTTTCCAAGGAAATGAACTGATTTCTTTTCACGAACCGTTTTTAAAATGGCTATTCGATGTGATTGCCTTTCAACCAATAGTTATTCTAATCGTAATATCTTTTGTATTCTTATACCTGTCCTACCTTTTATCTGCAAAAATATACACTAAAAAAGCGAAAGTGTGAAAGGAGGATCCCGATGCTACACTTTGTTAAATATGATCTTATGATGCCTACTTGGGGAACAATACTGCTTTTTCTCCTTACCATACCAATGTTTTATGCTGTTATGTTTCCCTTGTATTTTATTTTTGTTGCCTATGTACTGGCAATTACAGTAGGCTTATTTTTTACCGACCAGCGGGAGAAAAGTAAGCTTTATATGTCTAGTCTTCCTGTCAATAGGGTTTCGATCGTGCGAGGTAGATATGTGTCCATTTTAATGGTAAGTATATGTTTCGTCTTATACCAAAGCATATGGGGGAGGATCCTCAGCCTTACGTTAGAAAATAACTATTATGTTTATAGCTGGAAGGATATGCTGGTCCTTTTGTGTATAGCAGCCTTAATAGAAGTTGTTGCTATTCCAATTTATTATGGTCTTTCTTCCTTTTTAATGGCTACTGGAATCCTAGCATTTTTGTATTTTCTCTCCATAATCTTAACCCTACCTCCTCTAACTAACGTTTTAGGGATGGAGCATGAGATTATCTTTAATGACCTTGATCCAGGATATGTACTACTCGTTGAAAAGTATATTCCTTTTCAGCCTTATATAACGCTTGTCTTGGCTACAGCTATCCTTTTCTATCTTTCCTTAAAGCTATCCGAACTGTTGTTTGTTAAAAAGGAAAAGGTGACTTGAAAATAGTATGTTTTCGAGAGGCTATGCCGTTAATTATATCCTTGTGTTTTCTCAATAAAAAACAGCCTGGAACCTATGTAATTACTGGTTCTTTGGCTGTTTCTGTTTGTCAAAAAGTTGTATTATAATACACCCTATTTGAATTCTCCTATATTTATCCCTATGAGGTTTATGTTCACTTATTTTCTACCCTTTACCTTACCTTTAGAAGTTGCCGGAATGCAATTTCAACCCGATGGATATTTTTATCCTTATTTCTTTTAAAACGAATGGTGGTATCTTGGTCCCTCACGGATGTTAAAAACTGGTCATTACCAATTGGTTTAAGTACTCTAGTAGCAAAGCCAGGAATTGTCACATACAGCTCATCATTTTCTAAATAGAACGTGCTTGTAATGCCATCATTTGCTACGAAAGTTCCTTCAAACTCTTTTAAACTTTCATGTGGTATGTCGACAATCTCGACATTTAAGTGTGAAGCGTCAGTTGGTTTTCCTAAGTTACCTGCAAATGCGCTAAATAAAAGTTTGGAAGACGGGGCTTCTGCAAGATTTGCAAGCGATATTCCGGTTAATCCGAGTTCTGGAAGAATTCCCATTTGGGCTGTTACCCCTTTTATATCTCCACCATGGTGAATGAGCTTATATCCAAAGAAATCTGGAATAATCATGACGCCGTATCCGTAATAAGTATCATGTGAACACTGCATGTAAGGTGTCGTCATAACCTTCACACTTTCAGTGGATAGAATTCTTGCACTTCCAACTTTTCCTTCATTTCGTATCACTTCCATGAATTTGAGCATATCATTCAATGTCGATTTTATAAATCCTGCTGCACGCATTGCAGGCGCATCCCATGCATGATTGGACCTCTCTATCATTTTTTCATCCTCATTATTTTCCATGACATATAAGACGGCTATATCTTCATATCCCTTCAAGTCTTCATATTGAAAAACACTATGGTGCATGCCAGCAGGAGTAAAAATATTTTCTTGCACATATTGTTCATATGACATACCACTAACCCTTTCTATAATTGCACCTAAAAGGGCATAACCGTCATTGGAATAACTGAATTCTGTTCCTGGTTCCCCGAGCATTGTGAATTCTGTTTTTGCAATGGTATCCATTAAATCCGCATGTGTATCAATTGTTTGAATCGCATCCAATGGATTTCCTTGCTGTGGATCTACTTTAAAGTCTGGATCACTTTCTATACTTTTCTTTACTGACCCCATTAAAGTGGCTAATGGTGGAAGGCCTGATGAGTGCACCAAAAAATGGTGTAGACTTATTTTTTCGGATTGTTCTTTATTACGCGTTTTAAAAGCAGGTAAATAGTTGCTGACAGGGTCATGTACGTTTAGCTTTCCCTTCTCCTGTAACTGAAGAATAGCAATTGCTGTAACGGCTTTTGTTATGGAACCTACCCCAAATACGGTATCCAGTGATAACGGTAGCTCAGCTTCACTGTCCCGGTATCCAAACGCTTTCTCATACCCTATTTTACCATTTTCAGCTATTCCCATTGCAAATCCAGGTACGTGATATCTTTTCAAAATGTCATCAAAATATTGTTCGAATTCGCGGACCACTGTTTCTTTTCTCATAAAATAAACCCTACTCTCTTTTTTGTCTTTAGATACACTTTAATCTTCTCAGGTCGCTTATGCACCCTCCGTTAGTTTGGTATTATCTACGACTTCAGACCGATATTCACATATGTTATATTGCAAACGAAATTCTTCTTGACAACGTACAGCATATATGAGATTATAAACGTTGGTATTAAAAAGAAGTAACAGATAAGTGATCTGGCATTCTACAATGTTTTTGAAGATGCTTATTCACACTGGCGCGACTAAGGGGTCGCAAGGACATAAGAGCAGGTAGGGCTTATGTTGCTTAAGTTAGAGAACAACCAGTGGAACACGTACCGCGGTTAAGTGAAATTCTAAAAAAACCTCATAAAGGTTTTCGAATTATAAATGAAGAATATATGGCTTGTAGCCTAAATACGCCTGGAAATCGTATGTTTTCCGAGGTTATAAAAAGAATTTCCCACCCGATATACTCGGGGTTAATAAAAATTTAAATCTTATGTGTTACTTTGCAAATCAAAGGGGTACTCTTACTAGTGAGTACCCCTTTTCCAATCCTACATAAATGAAAGAAGGTTTGCTGATGAGTGATTTACCTATAGGTACTATCCAGACGATGGTGGTACTACGAAAAATTGAAACAGGCTATGTTCTGCAAAAGGATCTAGAAGAAGCATTGCTGCACGAAAATGAAACCGAAACGGAGCTTGAAGTCGACCAAGAAGTAGAAGTTTTCCTTTATCAGGATAAAAAGGGAAACACCATCGCTACAACAAAACTTCCCCATATCCAAATGGATGAATACGGATGGGCAGAAGTGTCAGAAGTCCTTGCTAATCTTGGAGCTTTCGTTAATATCGGCACGACAAAAGAAATTCTTGTTTCCAAGGATGATCTTCCCCTGTTTGAATCGGTTTGGCCCAAAAAAGGAGACAAGCTTTTTGTTACACTGGGTAAAGACCAGAAAGGCAGACTGCTTGCCATCCCTGCAACAGAAGGAGTAATTGCGCGCGAAGTAGAGATGGCGCCAGAGGAATTGCTGAACCAACAGGTGTCTGGGACGGTTTACCATACGAGCAGAGAAGGCGCTGCTATCCTAACAACAGAAGATTATCGTGGATTTATTCATCACACCGAGCGAAAAACAGAGCCTCGCCTAGGTGAACTTGTAACCGGTCGTGTAATTGAAGTAAGACATGATGGCACCTTAAATGTTTCACTTCGTCCCTTGAAACAAGACAGCATGGGAGAAGATGCGGACGCGATATTGGAACACCTTGAATTAAGCGGTGGCGTTATTCCTTTCGATGATAAAAGCGATCCAGAAGACATTCGGGGCACATTCCAAATTAGTAAAGCTGCATTTAAACGTGCGCTTGGGAAATTAATGAAAGAAGGAAAAGTAGAACAGCGTGACGGAAGTACGTATTTGAAATAGAGCGCACCTGTTTGAAGGGGTTCCCTACTTCTCTACAAGATTTTAATGAAACAGAGAAATTCCTCACCAAGTCGGTGAGGTTTTTTTATACAAAAAAGCCTGTAGAAAGCATTGCTCTCTACAGACTTACTATAAAGTAAAACTAATCTCTTATTTACGCTTCAGCGTTAGCATATGAATCTAGTATCGCTGTGATAATGATACCAAGGGCTGCTGCAAAAAAGAATGCAATTCCCCATCCACCAAAACCTAGACCCATGATATCTACCTTACCGACAAGTGCTGCAAGAACGACAAATACACCACCCATAAGTGCAACAATAAGACTTGGAAAATAGCCAATATGTTTATCTTTTGATACCGCTTTAGAAATAAATAGACTTATTGCTACAAGAACTGCAGCCGTAATGCCCCCAACAGTTAAAACTGATTCTACCATTTCTTCACCCCATAAATTATGTATTAATCTACTTCTAGTCTACAATTGAACAGATGTAAAGTCAATTACAGGAAGGCTTAGTCTATATGCTAACTCAATCATAGACTACCCTGCCTACCTGCCCATCTTCAAGGCGAACTTTTATGCCATGTGGATGGTACGACGAATTAGTCAGCAAATCTTTTACAACCCCTGCTGTTCGCTTCCCTGATCTTTGGTCCTTCTTTAAAATAACTTCAACTTCTAATCCTGGATATATATTTTTACGGTGTCTTCCATCAACCTGCATTTTTAATTAACTCCTTTTAATTAACTCTCTTCATTATATACTATTTCCTTTGTCCAAAAAAAGGATTCCCCCTATTTATGTCGAATAGTATTAGTAAAGGAGGGTCACCTATGCAAACATTTGAAAATTACACTTATGAGCGACCAGATATGCAAGCAGAAAAAGAGAAATTCCAAACATTGTTAAAAGACTTTAAAGAGGCTTCTTCCTACCAGGAAGCAACAAAAGCAATGGAAACAATTAATAAACAAAGAAGTACGTTAGATACGATGTCTAACCTTGTTCATATCCGCGCTTCGATCGATACGAATGATGAATTCTATCAAAAAGAGCGAGACTTTTTTGATGAAGTAGGACCACAGTTCTCTGAAATGACTACCGCTTTTTATAAAGAGTTGATCTCCTCCCCTTATCGTGAAGAGTTAGAAAAACAATGGGGCTCTCAACTTTTTCAGATTGCCGACTATCAAATTAAGTCATTTTCTCCAGAGGTTATGAGTCTATTACAAGAAGAAAACAAATTAACTTCTGCATACAATAAGCTTGTAGCATCTGCTGAAGTGGAATTCCAAGGTGGAACGTATACATTAGCACAGTTAGGGCCCTTTGCTGAGCACAAGGATCGTGCTGTAAGGAAAGAAGCAATGAATGCAAGTGCTGGTTTCTTCGCATCCAATGGCGAGAAGTTTGACGAAATCTATGACAAGCTAGTAAAAGTACGTCATAAAATTGCAGTCAAATTAGGCTATAAAAACTTCGTTGAGCTTGGCTATGTACGTATGCAACGAATTGATTATAATGCTGAAATGGTGGACGTGTTCAGAAAACAGGTTCGAGACGTTATTGTGCCGCTTGCTTCCAAACTTTATAAAAAACAGGCAGAGCGTATCGGAATCGATAATCTGAAGTTCTATGATACAAATTTTGATTTTAAGACAGGGAACGCTACACCAAAAGGTTCTCCTGAATGGATTATTGAAAATGGCAAAAAGATGTACGAAGAACTATCTGATGAAACAAATGAATTTTTCCAATTCATGCTTGATCGCAATTTAATGGATCTAGAAGCAAAGAAAGGGAAAGAAGCTGGTGGATATTGTACTTACCTTGAGGACTTTAAGGCACCATTCATTTTCGCCAATTTCAATGGAACTTCTGGCGATATTGATGTCCTCACACATGAAGCTGGTCATGCATTCCAAGTGTATTCCAGCAGACAAATTGGTGTTCCAGAGTATATGTTCCCGACATATGAAGCAGCGGAAATCCATTCCATGAGTATGGAATTCTTCACATGGCCGTGGATGGAACTATTTTTCAAAGAGGATACCGATAAATATAAATATGCCCATCTAGCAAGTGGACTTCACTTTATTCCATACGGGGTTGCCGTTGATGAATTCCAGCATCTTGTTTATGAAAACCCTGAATGGACTCCAGATGAGCGCAAACAAGCGTGGAAAAAGCTAGAGGAAACGTACCTTCCGCACGTGGATTATGATGGAAATGCTTATTTGGAAGCTGGTAGCTATTGGCAGCGCCAAGGTCATATTTATGATGTTCCATTCTATTATATCGACTACACTTTAGCGCAAATTTGTGCATTCCAGTTCTGGAAAAAATCGAGAGAAAATCAGGAGCAGGCATGGGAAGATTATCTTCGTCTATGTAAGCTTGGTGGATCCAAGTCATTCTTGGGGCTTGTTGAGGCAGCTGATTTAAAGTCACCATTTGAGCAAGGTACAGTGGAAGATACCGTTGAAGTTATTGAAAAATGGCTGGATAGTGTCGACGACAAAGCTTTATAACATATAAAAACAGGCCGAATGATATGCATCATATCCATTCGGCCTGTTTCTTTAATTTTGCATTATACATTGTTTAAGCTACACTAACTTCGTTCCGTTTAACGAATTTAGTAAATGCATAACGCACAAGCGGTCCCATGATGATAAGCTGTAATGGCAATGCTAAGATCACGTTTTTCATGGCGATAGAAGCATAGCTTTCCAACAAGGAGCCTTCTCCTAAACCACCCACTACGGATGCAGTTATCAATCCATAAAGCGACATACATATTACCATTCCTAAAACCATTAGGACAGACATGGTCAGGATTTTAACAATTTTCATGTCTTGTTTAATAGGTAGTGAAAATGCAATTTTCCTCGCAACAGGGCCCACAAAATATAAATCCAAAGCAAATGCTACGATAAATCCTAATAGTAGATTAAAAATAATTCCTGTGACCGGAATAACCCCGAGCAGATCTTGCATGAACAAATTATAAAAGGTCATTACAATAACCATTCCTGAGCACATCATTAATCCAAAATAAAAGCTTTCTTTTTTTGTTGTTGGCATATTCCCTCATCCCTTCTTCTAAAGTACTTTGTTATTATATAGGTTTTAAAAAATCTTCATAAGTGAACATTTTGTGACCATTTTGTTTGAAGTAGAGATGGTATATATCGGTAGTTATTCATAACGAATTCCGTTGGACATTTTTTCGAGCTGTTCCCAATCTTGTATTTGAATTAAGTGCTTGTCCTTTTCTATAATCTCATTTTGGATAAGATTTTGAATTACTCTGTTAAGATGACGGTATGTTGTGCCAAGCAACCCCGCTATCTCTTGTAAGTTTGTTGTTTTTAATTCTAAACCAAAAGGTTGATCTGAATCAGCAGAATGTGTAGACAAAAGATAGCTCGCAAACCTGTTCTCAACAGATGCTAATGAATTCACCCGGGAAGCTGTCGTACAGGTTTGTAATTTGTAGGTCACGTGATCTAATAATATTTGCAAAAATTTGGGATTGTCCATTTCATGCTTTTTTATATAGTCTCGTGGTAGACCAATCAAGAGGCTCTCCTCTACTGCCTTTATTTGTGATTGAACTGGAACATCCCTTACAAGTTCAATATCTCCTATAATTGAAAATGGCTGCACAAACCGTAAGAGAAGTGATTTTCCCGTTGCTACACTTGAAGTTACTTTTACTTTTCCTTCTACTAAAAACAGCAATGATTCTAGTTCTCTTCCTTCATGTAGAATAATTTCTTGTGATTTAAAAGATTGAAGTGTCCAAGGTAGATCTTTTTGAAAAGCAAATATTTCATCAAGCTCGTACTTTTCTATGGTTTTATAGAGAAATTTCTTATCTTGAATTAATTTCATGTGACCACTCCTTTTGGGACATATGTCCTTTTCATTATAATACAACCTGCTATGATAGTTACACGAACACGTTTTTTGGGGGTATTTTATGAATTATGTATTTGATTTAGATGGAACGATTTGTTTTAAAGGCGAGCCTGTTTCAGAAACAATCTTAAGATCATTGGAGCAATTGGTACAGGACGGACATGAGGTAATATTTGCCTCAGCTAGACCAATACGTGATATTCTTCCGGTCTTACCTGAACGCTTCCACCATTATCCTATGATTGGAGGCAACGGCTCGCTTGTGGCTAAAAATGGCAAAATACTTTCAGCCTTTACGTTTAGTGAAGAAACACTTGCTGAAATTTTATCCTTAATTAACATTAACCAGCTTAATTACTTAATAGATGGCGAATGGAATTATGCTTATACTGGTCCTGCTACACATCCTATATTAAAGAATCTAGATATTCAAAACCGTGCTAAGAACATACCACTAAACCAGCTACAATCTATTGTAAAGATTTTATTGTTCGCGTCTGCAGGTATAGAGACTATGGAAGAAAGGTTGAGCTTGTTAGATGTGGGGCTTAACAAACATGACAATGAAGGAATTTTAGATATTAGTCCTAGTGGTATTAATAAGTGGCATGGATTGCAACAGCTGGGAATAGAAGACGGCGAGTACATTGCATTTGGGAATGATGTAAATGACATTGCGATGTTCCAACATGCTTTACATTCGGTAATGGTTGGTGAGAATAAGCAACTAGCTCCGTTTGCATCAGAAATACTATTGGTACCAGAGATCGAAAGCCTGTTGCCGAAAAAACTACAAGAATTAAATGAGAAGCAGACATCATTAAACATATAACCAATTCATGCAAATAAAGCTTCTTTTGTTATACTGTGGGGATTATCACCGTAATTCACATTTTAGATCACACTAGAAAAAGCTTAGAGAAGTTTTTCCTCTAAGCTTTTTTATAATTCGTTCCAATTTTAATTGCAAAAATACTTTATCACTCTTTTACTTCAATAAATTCAATATAAGTACCCTTATTTAATGCAAAATATAGATTTTTAAAATGACTTACTTTATCCGTATTCGTCATTTCATAATCAGCATCACTAATTTCCGCTGCGTACGTACTGAAATCTATCTCACTTTCTTTAACATTTAAACTTAGTTTTAATATTTCATTGTCATTTTTAAAATGAAGCAAAAGAACATTGTCATTTAATTCATATGTTCCCTCTCCGTTTTGAATAGAGCTCGTGAATGATTTTCCATCTAAAAACTCTACTGTCAAAAGGGACGCATATTTATCAGGATCATCAGCATCCCCCTCTATTGCCATGTTTGGATCCAAGGATGGATAACTAAGTTTAAAGGTTTTTCCAGCTAATTCGTCGTTACCATTACAAGCTGAAAGGAAAAGTACAAGAAAGAGTGATAATAAAATGAATCGCTTTTTCATCATGTTTGCCCCCTTTTTCTTAATATACAAAATAGTTTTATTACTATATATACGAAAGAAAACAGGATAAAGTTTCACTCTATTGAACATAAGTTAAAAGAATAAGTAAAAAATGTGATTTACTTGCTCTATCTCACAGTATAATCGTTATGTTGGGATTGGAGATGTTTAATTTCCTCACCTATATGAAAAACTATGTTAGAATTTCCTATATACTATGCACAGAAAAAGGAGAGCCACATGTCATATAAAATATTATTCCTCGATATAGATGGAACGATCTTAAAACCAGATCACACATACACCGAATCTACGAAGAATGCCATCGCAGAAGTAAAAAGACAAGGAGTGGAAGTTTTCCTAGCAACAGGAAGGCCGCTACATGAAATCATGGATCTTGCAGAGGAACTAGATGTACATTCCTTTGTTGGTTATAATGGCGCCTTAGGTATTTACCAAGAAGAGACTATAATCAACGAGACTTTGAAAGAGAGTACAACACAGGAGTTTCTTAAAATAGCAAAAGAACAAAACAACGAGATTGTTTTCTATACGGCTGAGAAAAATTATTTTACAAACATGACCCATCCAAAAACAAAGCAATTCATCGACATTTTTAATCTAAAACAGAATGAAAAATTCACAGAGGAAATAACAAGCAACGTACTTAGCGGCACATTACTGAATTTGCAACCTGAAGATGTGGCAGCATATGAAAAAGAAGCAGATATACACTTGTCGCAAGTGAATGTGGAAGGTGCAGAACACTCTTACGATATTATCCGTCAAAGCGTGAACAAGGGTGTGGCTGTAGAACGGATTATGGATCGCTTAGGTGTTAGGAAGGAACAAACAATTGCATTTGGCGATGGGATGAATGATAAAGAAATGCTACAAACAGTTGGAGAAGGATTCGCCATGGGAAATTGCGCTACAGAACTTCTACCCTATGCGAAGCACCAAACCACTACTGTAACAGAGTCGGGGATCGCAAACGGACTGAAACAGCTCGGCTTGCTTAAATAAGAAAACGGAGCAGCACCTTTGAAAGGTGATATGCTCCGTTTTTATTTTGTATAAATGTAATGGAATTAGTTTTGAGAAGTGAATCAGGTTACATGTAATGTGGGACACCACTTCGGCTTTTAGTGAAACAACTACTATACTACTTTTTTATAGCAGAAAACCTCCATATATTAATGCCCCAGCTATAACAAAAGCAGGATGAACCTTTATACGTTCAATTAGAAAATAACTAGCTCCCGTTAAAAACACTGTCTGCCATATACCTATTCCTTCATAGGATTCGAATAAAAAGCGCCATGCCATGACACCAAGCAGGATTGCGATAACTGGCCGCACAAACAGGGTAAGTCTTTTTACTTTTGGAGAATCCTTATATTTAAAAAGAATGCGCAATAAAAGGATCATTAAAATTAACGATGGTGCTACAGCCGCAAATAAACCTACAGTCGCCCCAAGCACGCCCCCTACGTCATAACCAATATATCCAGCTAGCTTTGTTGCGATTGGACCAGGTAATGCGTTAGCTAGTGCCAGCATTTCACTGAATTCTTGAACACTCATCCATTCAAAACGGCCCACCACTTCATTTTCAACAAGTGGGATGGATGCAGGTCCTCCACCATAACCGAGAATGCCTGGTATGAAAAAGGCGACAAATATTTCCCAATATATCATGAAGGATCACGCTCCTTACTTGGTTTATCTTTAATAAGGAGTGCAATGACAAGCAAGCTGGCAATGATAATACCAGGATGCACACCTACCAACTGTAAAAGCACAAAAAGTATAACCACCATAATGGCAGTTTTCACCCAACCTAGTCCGCTACCGGATTTCGCAACAAATTGCCAGGTTAAAACAGCTAGCATCATTCCTACAACTGGGATTACAGCTGCTGTCATTCCCTGCACCCAGTCATAACCTTTTATGGAGGAAAGCGAGCCAAGTAAGATGATCATAAGGAGAATCGTAGGGACACTGGTTGCTATTACTGCGTTTAACATACCCCAAATTCCTGATACTCGATAGCCTATATAGCCCGCAAGCTTTGTAGCAATTGGTCCAGGGAGGGTGTTTCCCAATGCGAGCAGGTCACCAAACTCTTCATTATCCATCCATTTGTATTTCTCAATTACTTCCTTTTGAATTAGAGGTATAGAAGCAGGCCCGCCCCCATATCCAAGTATCCCCACACGAAAGAAAGCGATAAATAAATTCCAATGTGTTTTCATACGTCACGAACCTTTTCAACAAAATTATGATGAATTTCTCTTTAGTTGTTAATCTTCAATTAATGCCTACCCGGCTTACCAGGCGGAAACAGTGCCATCCGTACGTGATTCAGTTCCACCGATCAAAATACCAGTCTCCGGGTCTCGCCAAATTATTTGGCCTCTACCGAAGCTATTTGGCTCTAATTGAATTTGGATTTTATGTCCTTTATCTGCCAAACCTTGTGCCAGATGATGCGGAAAACGATTTTCAACTTCTAACTGTTTCTCCTTCAACCATTGCCAACGAGGTGCATCCAAGGCTGCCTGCGGATTTAAACCAAAGTCGATTGTGTTCATTACCACTTGCACATGGCCCTGTGGTTGCATAAATCCACCCATCACACCGAATGGCCCAACAGGTTTGTCATCCTTCGTTAAGAATCCTGGAATGATTGTATGGTACGTGCGCTTTCCACCTGCCAATGCGTTCACATGATCAGGGTCCATGGAAAAATTATGCCCGCGATTTTGCAAGGCTATTCCCGTTTCTGGTACAACGAGACCTGAACCAAAGCCCATATAATTACTCTGTATAAAGGAAACCATATTTCCTTCACCATCAGCTGTTGCTAAGTAGACAGTACCGCTGCTGTTCGGCTCCCCTGCTTCAGGCAACAACGCTTTATCTGTGATGAGCTTCCTGCGTGTTTCCGCATAAGCTTCACTTAGAATGTCTGCTGTAGTATGATGCATAGCATTCTCTTCTGTCACATGTTTTTGACCATCGGCAAAGGCTAGTTTTATTGCTTCAATTTGTTTGTGATATGTATCAACAGATTCTTTTTCATTAAAAGTAAAGCCTTTTAATATATTTAGTGCTTGTAGAGCAATAATACCCTGCCCGTTTGGTGGGATTTCCCAAACATCATAACCTCGGTAATTCACACGAATTGGATCTACCCAATCTGGCTTGTATGATGCTAGGTCCTCTGCTGTTAAGAAGCCATCATTTTCTTTTGAGAAAGCAGCAATTTTCTCGGCGATCTCTCCTTTATAAAAGGATTCGCCCTTGGTTTCAGCAATAGAACGAAGCGTTTTTGCATGATCGGCTGAAGACCAAATTTCACCTACTTTTGGAGCACGCCCTTTTGGTGCAAAGGTTTTAAACCAGTTTTCAAAAACGTCATCTGTTAGTCTTTCCTTAAATACCTCATATCCACGAGACCAAAACTTTCCTAAGGTTGGGGAGATAGGGTAACCTTCTTCTGCATACGTGATGGCTGGCTGTAAAACTTCTGTCAAAGGTAGCTTTCCAAACTTTTTAGATAGTTCCGCCCATGCGCCAGGCGCCCCAGGTACCGTAACGGGAATCCAGCCATGCGTCGGGATTGATTCATGACCTTTTTCTTTTACTGCCTCGATCGAAATGCTTTCAGGTGAACGTCCACTAGCATTAAGGCCATGCAATTTCCCTTTTGTCCAAACAAGAGCAAAGGCATCTCCACCAATGCCATTTGATGTTGGCTCTACAACAGTAAGACACGCTGCAGTGGCGATTGCTGCATCAATGGCATTTCCGCCCTTTTTTAAAATATCTAATCCAGCCTGTGAAGCTAAAGGCTGAGATGTTGCCACCATCCCATTTTTGGCATATGTTGCATGCCTTGTTACCGGATATGGATAGGATGGGTTTGTGAATGAGTCCATAAATTTCGCTCCTTCGTTGTCTGAATTATATAAAACATCATACGAAATGCAAGCTGGTTTGTCAACACAATAAGAAGGTGCTAATATGGTTATACTTACAATTAGATTAATAATTTCAATATATACTTTCATTTTGTTTGGAGTGGGTGAAGTAATGAAATATGATGATATTGACAAAAAGCTATTAGAAGAGCTAGCCGAAGATGGTCGATTATCGTACGTGGAGCTTGCAGAAAAAGTCGGTCTGTCCCGTGTGGCAGTAAAAGACCGCATTCAGAATTTGAAGGACAAAGGTGTCATTGAAAAATTTACTGTAGTCATCAACTCAGAGAAGTTCGGGAAAAAAGTGTCTGCCTTTTTTGAAGTAGATGTAGAGCCGAAGCAGCTACAGCAAGTTGCTCAAAATCTTGCCGACAATCCACACGTAGCAAGTATTTACCAAATGACCGGACCAAGTACGCTGCACATGCACGTTTTAGTTGAGGACTTTCAAAAGCTGGAAGTGTTTATAAATGAAGAGTTGTATGCCGTAACTGGCATTACCCGGGTGGAGAGCTCTGTTATTTTGAAGCGATTTAAAAGTCGGACTGGGTTTAAGCTATAGAGTTTGGCCGGCAGGCGGGTTGTTGCTTTTATTGTGATGGCGTGGCGCGGCGCTTTCTCTTAGTGGGGCGTCTCTTTCTCTTGGTGGTGCGTCTCTTTTTTTTGTTGGGGCGTCTCTTCTTCTTGGTGAGGCGTCACTTCCATATGCTGGCGCGTCTCTTCCTCTTGATGGTGCGTCTCTTTCTCTTGATGGTGCGTCTCTTTCTCTTGCTGGGGCGTCTCTTTCTCTTGGTGGCGCGTCTCTTTCTCTTGCTGGGGCGTCTCTTTCTCTTGGTGGCGCGTCTCTTTCTCTTGGTGAGGCGTCTCTTTCTCTTGGTGGCGCGTCTCTTTCTCTTGGTGAGGCGTCACTTCCATATGCTGGCGCGCGACTTTTCCCTGCTCTCACACGACTTAGCTTTACTACCACGCGACTTGGCTCTACTACCACGCGACTTGGCTCTACTCTCACGCTCTCACCCTATTACATATAATCTCAATCTTTCTACACCTAAAAAAAGGTATCAGGTTCCCCTGATACCTTCATGGTTATGCTGTTTTTTTCCAATCTGTAATGTTTTCTTCTAATGGTATGTTGCTTTTTCGTGCTTTTACAGCGGCGAAGAAGAAGGTGATGACTAGTGCAATTGTAATAATTGTTGCTCCGATATAAGAGACATTCATCGGTAAGCGGAAACCTATAGGAGCATTTAGTATATAGGTTGTTGTTGCCATTAGCATGAAGGTTCCTGGGATTAAAGCAATCCAGTAATTTTTCTTGGCAATGAACAAGTACATGGAACCTACAAACAAAGCGATAACCGCTGTGGACTGGTTTGCCCATGAGAAGTAACGCCAAAGCAAATTAAAGTCAATTTGGGTAAGGGCAATGGATATTGCAAATAGCGGCAAGGCAATCCATAAACGGTTCACTACTTTTTTCTGTGGAAAGCGAATGTAATCCGCGATAATCATCCGTGCACTTCGGAATGCTGTGTCTCCTGAAGTGATTGGTAGGATGATAACACCAAGGACTGCAAGTGTACCACCAACTGCTCCTAGCATTAATGTAGCTGCTTCACTAACGACTGCTGCTGTTCCACCATTATTAAGTAGCTCGTTTAGGCCAACTGGTCCATCGAACAAGCTCATGGCTGCTGCTGCCCAAATCATTGCGATAATACCTTCTGCGATCATCATACCGTAAAAAATCTTGCGGCCTTGTTTTTCCCCTTTCGTAGTACGGGAAATGATTGGTGTTTGCGTAGCATGAAATCCAGAGATTGCTCCACAAGAGATGGTTAAGAATAATAATGGAAAGATTGGTGCATTGTCCGGGTGGAAATTAGATAGTGTCAACTCTGGTATTGGGGCACCTGTTACAATCATCCCCACTGCAACACCAATTGCACTAATCACAAGCAAGGCACCAAAGAATGGATAAACACGCCCAATAATTTTATCAATTGGTAGCAAAGTTGCCAGTAAATAATAAAGGAAAATGGCACCGATAATATAACCTAGTGCAGCCCAGCCATTCATAAGATTATGAAGTAGGTCAGCTGGTGCTGTTACAAACACGGTAGCAACCAATAGTAATAACAATACAGCGAAACCGTTTACAACATGTTTCATGAATCTACCTAGAAATTTTCCAGCTAGCTCTGGTAAATGTGCACCCCGATTGCGGATGGAAATCATGCCAGTTAAATAATCATGTACAGCCCCGGCAAAGATACAGCCAAGAACGATCCAGATGAAAGCTACCGGTCCGTAAAGCGCTCCCATAATCGGGCCAAAGATTGGACCAACGCCAGCAATATTCAATAATTGAATCAAGGAGTTTTTCGTTGTACTCATTGGCATGTAATCCACGCCATCACTGTTTGTATAAGCAGGTGTATCCCTTTCCTCTTTAACACCAAAAATCTTTTCTACTATTCTTCCATATGTGAAGTAACCTATAATTAAAAGTAATATACCAGCTAAAAATGTATACATAATATTTTCCCTCTCTTCCGATGTATGCGATTACACATAGTGTAAGATATAATCCGGTGAAAGGGGTTTCTTTAGCGTAAGATGTTAAAAAGGAGGATTAAAACGCACTAGCAGACATTCAAGATGCACTGCTAGTCTCACAGTTCGAGCTTGCTGCGAAGTGCTTTAACATAGGTTCGACTGACAGCTAAAGCTTCCTCCCTGCCCTCCATCTTTAATTGGTAGGCACCATTAAACCACGGTGTCAGCATTTTTACATAGGCAAGGTTCACCACATAGCTTTTATGTATTCGAAAAAAATCATATCCAGCCAGTCTTCCTTCTAGCTCCTTCAATGTAGCACGAACCTGGTAATTTTTATTAACCGTTACGATATTCGTATATTTGTCCTCCCGAGCCAGATAAAGTATTTCTTCTGGATTTAAATAATGAATCTCTCCATCCGTTTCAATGGAAAGCTTTCCTTTAGCTACATCGGCATGATCATACGCTGGGAAGAATCGTTTTTCCACTCGCGAAATGGTTTGTTGTAGCTGTTCCTCTTCATAAGGTTTCAGTAGGTAATCAAGTGCTTCCAAACGAAAAGCGTCGGCTGCAAACTGTGGATATGCTGTAGCAAATATAATGAACGGGGCTTTTTTTAATTCCTGCAATGCTTTTGCTGCCTCCATCCCGTTCATTTTTGGCATCTCGATATCTAGGAAAACGACATCAGGCTTAAGAGTAAGGCTTTTTAAAATCGCATCCTCACCAGATTCCGCCTCCCCTACCACACGAATCCGTTCAAAAGAAGCTAATAAATGGATAAGTTCCTCTCGCGCATACCGCTCATCATCTACGACAAGTACATCAATTTGTTTCATTCTTTATTTCCTCCGTTCCCAGTTGGCAGATTGATTGTAATTTTTGTGCCATGGCCTGGTTTGCTGTCTAGTTGTATGCCTGCCCGCATCCCAAACTTCATCGTCAATCTTCTATTTACATTATACAAACCAATTCCAGTTCCTGTCTGGGATTTAAGCTGCACCTTACCAAGATTTTGTAACTTGTCGGCATCAATCCCTGCCCCATTGTCTTCTATCAGTAAGATAATTTTATTTTCACCGCGTTTAATACAAATTCTTACATGCGCATCTTTTTCCAAATCTTTAATGCCATGCTTTACCGCATTTTCCACAAGTGGCTGCAACGTTAATGGAGGAATAGTTTGTTCGAGCACTGTTTCATCAATATCATAGGTAACGTGTAGTTTGTCTATAAATCTCGATGATTCAATCGCCAGATATGCTTTCACATGTTCTATTTCCTGCCTTAAAGAAACCGTTTCAGCAGTAGTTCCTGCTAAGTTTTGCCGGAAGAAATGTGAGAGTGACATTAAGAGTTTTCGCGCTTTTGTCGGATCTGTTCTTATCAGTGAAACAATAATATTTAAGGAGTTAAACAAGAAATGTGGGCTGATCTGTGCCTGCAGTGCTTTAATTTCTGCCTCTTTCGCTAGTTGGTAAGCTTTTTCTGTGTCTGCCAGTTCTACTTGGGTACTTAACAGAGAGCTTAGTCCTGATATAAGCTCAAGGTTTACATTGGTGATGTGCTTTTCTGACTGGAAGTAAACCTTCAGCGTACCAATTACTTCGTCACGGCTTTTTAAGGGAGCCATCACTACCGCACCGAGCGGACAGCCTTCCACACTACAATGAATTGTCTCGTCATTAGCTACAACGAGTTTTCCATGTTGAATAACTTCTTTTGTAAGTTGCGTTCGGATTGGCGTATTGGCAGCATGGTGATCACTAGCCAAACCTACGTGGGCCAAAATTAGTTCTTTATCCGTAATTGCCACTGCTGACGGATTGATTTCTTTATATAAAATATTACAGACTGCTAGTGCTGATTTGTTCGTCATGCCTTGTCGCAGGTAACCAACTGTTTGCTCAGCAATACGCAATGTTTTTTGTGCCTGCTCCGCGCTGGCGTTTTCTTTTTCTTTCACAACATTTTGTACAATTAATAGGAAAATTGCCGTCCCAAATCCGTTTGCTAAAATCATTGGGATTCCAATAATTTCTACAAGCGTCCATGCCATCTCAAATGGTCTGGATAGAACGATTATAATGAGCATTTGAATCGTTTCTGCAAGTGCTCCGATCAAAAAAGCAGTTGGTAGATTTAAATACTTCCCTTTTTTTCTGAAATATCCTGCCATTCCTCCAGCAATGACACTGGCAAGTCCACAGGAAACAGCCGTAAATCCGCCCATTGATAAACGATGCACGCCAGCGATAAGACCAGCGCCTATTCCTACTCGATAGCCTCCTAAAAGTCCTGCAATGACGACCCCAATTACACGTGAGTTAGCGATTGCTTCTTCTGCAGCCAGCTCCATTGTAACAGTATTAAAGTTTAAGGTACCCGTGTTAAGCGCTACGCCATAATACGTCCCCATAATGCCAAATAACCCGAAAAAAAGAATGGCAGTAAACTGTTTTCTATTATTTAAGTGATCTTGATGAATCATATCTTGAAAAAAGCGAAAACGTGTCAGTACAAACGCCATCGCAACTAAAATGCCAACTCGCTCTAACATCGTTATGAGTAGATCAATCATTGCTCCCACCTCACTAACCAACCAAAATAAATTCTTAGCTTATCATATCACATTACCAAATTCGATCTGAACACATAGTGTTAAACTGGTATCATGGTGTTAGGGAAATTTATCATAGGAGGATAAAAGTTATGAAGTTATTCGGCGCTATATTTTTTAGTACCATTTTAGGGTATATCTTAATCCCCTTTAATGTATTTGGTATCGCAATTGCATTTGGCATTATCGCAGGGTCGCTATTCTATAGTATTAGCCAGTTACTATCTATTAAAGACAAATTAACAATGATTAGTAAACACCTTGAGATAAAAGAAGAAAACATTAGGGTAAGTAATGAGGAAATCGAAAGGGGATTAGATAATTCTTCTAGTAAGTGATGAATCTTTTCCTTAAAAAGATATTGAATTGCCTTTCTCTAAGAAACATATATATTTTAATTAAGTTTATCAATTGCTAGTATTTCAGCGGAGGAAAATTTGTAGACTCCTAGGGGAGAAAAGGCCTAGATAAGACTCCACAGTGCGCCAAGCACTAGGAGGCTTAGCATCCGCCCCTGGAAAGCGTAAAATTTTCCGTAGCGACGATTTAACACTTCCTTCTAAATAAACCAAATCCTAAAACAATATATTTTGAATTGTAAAAACAAATCAAATAGAATAATACTAGCAACAAATTGCGGAAGTTGGGGGGGAACATCTTCATGATCATTCGAGAAATAGAAGCAAAAGATAATCAAAGAATGGAACATATAATCAAACGTTCACTAGAATCATTTGACCTAGACATTCCAGGAACAGCCTATTATGATCCACAACTAGCCAGTTTAGCGCAATTTTATCAGCAACAAACAAAGGCAAATTATTGGGTTGCAGTAAATGAACAAGACGTGGTAGTCGGTGGTGTTGGCATTGGTCCATATAGTCAAACTGCAGACGTATGCGAACTTCAAAAGCTTTACATTGCACCAGAAGCTCAAGGAATTGGGTTGTCTAGAAAACTGATGGACGTAGCCCTTACATATGCCAAGGAACATTATTCCTATTGTTATTTAGAAACATTAGACAAGCTTGAGGTAGCGAATTCCCTTTACAATAAATTAGGCTTTGAGCTGCTTGATAAAGCATTAGAAGGTTCAGATCATGATGCCATGGATGCTTGGTATATAAAAAAACTGAAGTAAGAGGGATAAACCATGAATAAATATTATAAGAATATACTGTTTATAATCTTCATCACTGCTTTGCTACTATTTGTATTTAATCATTGGCTTGGCATTAATCTATTTGGACAGATCACCATTCTATTAGTCGGGATCTACGCAATATACCTAAATTTGCATGCAAGATTAGTAGAGCGGAACGATTCCTGAATACATTGCCCTTATAATCCTTTTATTTGATAAGAACCGCTTAATCTAAACCAAAAAAACAGCCCCAAGGTGTTTCTCCCTGTGGCTGCTCTCTGTTTAAAATGCCTTCTTCACAGCGTCATGTACTTCCTGCAAGGATTTACCCATGCCTGACTCTACTGCTGCTACATAGGCTCCTTCTACTAAAGGGCCTTCGACGAGAAGTGCCTGCTCAGTTTCGTTCATTTCGATAGCCATTTCCGCATTCATTTTTGCACTACCGATATCATAAAACAATAGCACGCCTTCTCCTTTATCTGCTTCTGCTATCGCTCCAGTGATTTTTTCTATGCTTGTGCCAATTTCGCCATCATCCGTACCACCTGCTGTTTCGATTGGTACATCTGTCATGACCTGGCGAATTAATTCCTTTAATCCTTCTGCAATCTTTGGGCTGTGGGAAATTAGTACAATACCAACATAAGAACCCATGTTTATGCACGCTCCTTCAAGACTTCACTCAGTGCCTCAAATAAATAGAAGGAAGAAGCAGAGCCTGGATCGATATGCCCCTGTGATTTTTCTTTAAAATATGCGGCACGTCCTTTTGTTGCCAGCATTTCTTTCGTATTCTCCATCGCCTGCTTCGCTGTATCCACTAAAACATCTGCTGAAAAAGCTTCATTCTCCCTTAGTGCTTCGGAGATAGGAAACCATACATCGATCATCGTTTTTTCTCCTGCTTCTGCTTTTCCGCGCTGTTTCACGCCTGTGACTGCTTGTTCTATCCCGTTAACAAACGACTCATACGAAACCGTTTCAGAACCTTTCACGGCAGTTGATAGTTTCAAAAAGGCTGTACCGAACAAGGGACCCGATGCACCACCCACTTTTGACATAAGCGTCATGGCGATATCTTTTAGCACATCTGAAGGTGTTGCATAGCTTTCCTTTGTGACCTTGTTTTCAACTTCCTGAAACCCTCTAGCCATGTTAATCCCATGGTCACCATCACCAATTGGCTGATCTAGCGATGTTAAATACGATTTGTTCTCCTGCATTTTTTCATTTGTCTTTTTCATCCAGTCTAAGATCATTTGTACGTCTATTTCCATTAAAAATTCTCCTTCCATACTAAAGCAAGAAAAGTATATACTATTTACCTTCATATCGTTCTTGTCTGGAACTGCCATGCCTAACTCCTGTTTTTAGCTACGAAAAGCGGGTGCATCAGACTCAGCGTCCAACAGTTCCTTGAGCTCATCATCAAGTTTGAGTAAAGTGACAGAACATCCTGTCATTTCAAGGGCCGTCATATATTCTCCAACAAATGTTTTGTATACGGTAATTCCTTTTTCTTTTAGTATTTCCTGAACGCGTTTATTAACAATGTACAGCTCCATTTCTGGTGTGGAACCAAGGCCATTAATCATTACTGCGACATCTTCACCTGTTGTATAATCTAAGTCTTGTAAAACTTTTTCTGTTAATTCCTCAGCTATTTGGTCAGCGCTGGCTATTTCCTTTCGTTCTATCCCAGGCTCGCCATGGATGCCAATGCCGATTTCCATTTCATCATCTTTTAATTCAAAGCTAGGCGTACCAGCTGCTGGAACAGTACATGGTTTCAATGCCATTCCCATAGACCGGACATTGGCCACAACTTTTTCCCCAACCTGTTTTACTTCAGCTAAAGATGCACCAGACTCGGCTTTTGCTCCAGCAATTTTGTGGACAAAGACTGTTCCTGCAATCCCGCGACGACCTGTTGTGAACGAACTATCTTCCACTGCCACATCATCATTTACGACAACATACTGAACATCAATGTCTTCCGCTTCTGCTAGTTCTGCGGCCATTTCAAAGTTTAGTACATCACCCGTATAATTTTTGATGACTAGGAATACGCCTGTCCCACCATCAACTGCCTTAATGGCTTCCAATACTTGATCAGGTGTTGGGGAGGTAAACACTTCACCAGCTACTGCGGCATCAAGCATTCCTTTTCCAACATATCCTGCATGTGCAGGCTCATGGCCGCTTCCACCACCACTGACAATCCCTACTTTCCCTTGGACGGGCGCATCTTTTCTCGCAAGCACCATTGTTTCTGGGATCTGTTTTAAAGCATCTGGATATGCTGCCACCATTCCTTGTACCATGTCTTGTACGACCTGATTTGGATCGTTAATAATTTTTTTCATTATCTTCTCTCCTCTTCCATTAAAATTTGCAATAAACCAAGCAATCATGCACGTTTGCTATTAATGTGCTTCTTTTCAATCCTTTTACTCTGTCAATTTCTATTGGAGATGAGAAAGAGGAAGACTCTGCTTACCTTTAATTTAAAGATAAATGGAGCTTCCCCTTCCTTTTCCCTTTTCGGTTTTCTATTTAAACGTTCTTGTCGACTCTACTGCCTTTTCCCAACCTGCATAAAGCTTATTACGTTTTCCTTCTGTCATAGCTGGTTTAAATGTTCTCTCGACATTCCATTGTTTTGCGATTTCCTCTTTATCTTTCCAATACCCAACAGCTAAACCTGCAAGGTAAGCCGATCCAAGTGCAGTTGTTTCCTGTACGACGGGGCGTTCAACAGGTACATCTAACATGTCACTTTGGAATTGCATGAGGAAGTCATTTTTCACTGCTCCACCGTCTACTCGCAATGTTTTCAAATCAATATCAGAATCCTTAATCATCGCATCCAATACATCTTTGGTTTGATAGGCAAGGGATTCTAATGTTGCGCGAACAAAGTGATCTTTGGTTGTTCCACGAGTCAGTCCAAATACAGCTCCTCTTGCATCGCTATCCCAGTATGGTGTACCTAAACCAACAAACGCTGGTACCATATAAACACCATCCGTAGAACTTACATTCGTAGCAAGTTGCTCGCTTTGTGGTGCGCTTTCAATAATTTCCAAACCATCGCGTAGCCACTGAATCGCAGATCCTGCAACAAAGATACTACCTTCTAACGCATACTCGACTTTTCCATCAACACCCCAAGCAAGTGTTGTTAACAATCCATGCTCTGATTTAACGCCTTCTTCACCTGTATTCATGAGCATGAAGCAACCAGTTCCATATGTGTTTTTAGCCATACCTTTTTCAAAGCATGCCTGACCAAATAATGCTGCCTGCTGATCACCTGCAATACCTGCAATAGGAACCTCATGTCCAAAGAAATGATAAGAAGCGGTATGTGCATAAACTTCTGATGATTGCTTCACTTCAGGTAACATGCTTTTCGGTACTGTTAGAATATCAAGCAATTCATCGTCCCACTTTAGATCATATATGTTGAACATAAGGGTTCTTGATGCATTGGAATAATCGGTAATATGTGTTTTTCCACCAGAAAGCTTGTAAACAAGCCAGCTGTCGATCGTTCCAAATAGCAGATCGCCATTTTCAGCTTTTTGTCTTGCGCCTGCCACATGATCGAGGATCCACTTTACTTTCGTCCCAGAGAAATATGGATCAAGCAGTAAACCTGTTTTCTTATTGAAGAGTTCATTGTGCCCTGCTTCTCTTAGCTCCTTGCAAATTCCTTCTGTCTGTCTTGATTGCCAAACAATAGCCTGATAGATTGGCTTGCCTGTGTTTTTGTTCCATACTACTGCTGTCTCACGCTGGTTCGTAATTCCAATTCCCGCAATATCTGTTGGCTCTGCATCTGCTTTACGGAGTACGTCTGCGATACAAGCAAGAACAGATGTCCAGATTTCGTTCGCATCATGCTCCACCCAACCTGGCTCTGGGAAAAATTGCTGGAATTCCTTTTGTGCTGTTTCTACGATTTCTCCGTCATGATTAAATAGAATGGCCCGTGAACTCGTTGTCCCTTGATCAATAGATAAGATATACTTCTTACTCATTATATTTCCCCCTTAAGAAATTTTCTGTTCTACTTTGTTTGCTGTGCTTTTTCCTTTTTTCAATTCAGCATTTGCTGCACCAATGAATAGTACTGCTACTAATGCACTCATTATCCAGAAAAGAGCGTTGAAGTTTCCTAAAAACATAGCATTATAGAATACTGCTCCGTAGATACCTCCAAGAATTGGTCCTAAAACAGGAACCCAAGAATACCCCCAGTCAGAACCGCCTTTTCCTGGTATTGGAAGAAGCGCATGTGCGATACGCGGACCTAAATCCCTTGCAGGGTTAATCGCATAGCCTGTCGCTCCACCAAGTGACATCCCGATCGCAATAATCAGGGCCCCAACAATAATTGGATTCAAACCTTCTGTGAATTCGTTTGCACCAATGAATAAAAGTCCCATTACTAAAGCAAATGTTCCAACCATCTCACTGATTAGATTGGAGAAAGGGCTACGAATTGCTGGATCTGTAGCAAACACTCCCAATTTCGCACCTTGATCTTCTGTTTCTTTCCAATGTGGCAAATAGTTAAAGAATACAATGGCGGCACCAATCATAGCACCTATTAACTGTGCTGCAATGTATAATGGTACGTCTGCCCACGGGAATTCACCAATGGATGCAAACCCTAATGTTACGGCAGGATTTAAATGAGCTCCAGAGAAGTTTCCAACGGCATATACGCCTAAAGCAACGGCAAGTCCCCAGCCAATCGTTATGACTACCCAACCAGCACCCTCTGCTTTCGTTTTCTTCAAGACGACGCCACCTACTACACCGCCACCAAAAATAATCAAAATCATCGTACCGATAAGTTCTGCTAAAAACTCGGACATGTGAAAACACCCCTTTATCTTCTTTGATGTTAGTTAACTAGGCACAAAAAGACCCACACTTTAATAGACATACTCCTGGTAAGGAATATCTATTAAAGTGTGGGTCTCCATATCTCCGCCACATAATTAACTTGTGCTTTCATCTTACAGGACACTGAAAGCGTTGTCAACGATTTTTAATAAATTATTCCTAGATTATTAGATTGCCTACCTTCTAGCTTGATACCTTTGAACCGTAAAGAACATCTACTCATGCCAAAATCCTTACTTTAATAATTCGCCCCCCCTTTCCCGCATATTAGGTACAAGCGCTATTAGTTTATGTGATATATTTAAGAATAATTCCACTCCTCTTTTTCTTCTACAAATAACGCCATTTATTTCCCGGGAAATGTAGGATAATATCCTTACAAGCACATGCTTCCACGAAAAAAACCACCCCTGTTAGGAATGGTTTACTAGTAACTCACTATTATTTGATTCATTTTTGTTTCGCTTTGCAAGCCTTACGAGCAAGTATACAATTGGCGTATCGATGATTGCTACGATTAGTTTAAACACATATTGGGTGGCAATCATTCCAAGTAATACCGTGTTAGGAACCGTTCCCCAAAATGCGATGGAGACGAAGATGGCTGTATCCACCAGCTGACTAGTCATCGTAGAGAGGTTGTTACGTAGCCAAAGCTTTTGATTACCATGCTTCTTTTTTAGTCGATGGAACAAGCTAACATCCAGATGCTGACTCGCCAAATAGGATAATAGACTAGCTAGCATAACACGGAAGCTCCCACCGAGGATGGTTTCAAATTCTGATTGAACAGTAAATACAGGAGCTGCTGGTAATTCTATTGCGATAAAGACAAATACGAGCACGAGGATCTGTGTTAAAAAACCAGCCTGTACTGTCTTTCTTGCTGCTTGTTTACCGTATACCTCGCCAATAACATCCGTTATGATAAATGTAACGACATATACAATAACCGCTGCTGGCAAGATAAACTCCCCGATTGCAAAAAGTTTTACCCCAAGGATATTAGATACAATTAAAAGACCTGCAAATAAAGCATTAAGATATAAGTACAATTTTTTTCTCTCCTCTTTAATGAGAAGAACTTAACTACCCTCTATTATCGGTTATCTATTTTTTCTGGATATAGATCATGGTTCATTAATCGCTGTTCTGCCATTTTTTCAAACTTTGTTCCAGGCTTCCCATAGTTGCAATATGGGTCGATCGAAATGCCTCCACGTGGAGTGAATTTCCCCCATACTTCAATGTATCTTGGGTCCATTAGCTTAATTAAATCATTCATAATTACATTGATACTATCTTCATGGAAACCCCCATGGTTACGAAAGCTGAATAAATACAACTTTAAAGCCTTGCTTTCTACCATTTTCACATCTGGGATATAGCTTATGTACAATGTAGCGAAATCTGGCTGCCCTGTCATCGGACAAAGTGTCGTAAATTCAGGACAATTGAATTTAACGAAATAGTCTCTGTCCTGGTGATTGTTTTCAAAGATTTCTAGAACGTCAGGATTATAGTCAAACGCATAGGTTGTTCCCTGACTTCCAAGCTGTGTTAGTTCGGAAAGATCTTGTTCTTTCATGATATACCTCCTTTTATTTTTATCCATTCAAAAAGCCATGTACCTAAGCTAAGGCACATGGCTTGATTCGCATCATCTGTCCTTAGTTTTTTATAGAGGGTTTAAGCTAAGAACCTCTCGTATTGATACCTGACATATTATATCGATTGCCGTGAAGACTGTCAATGCAATTATGAACGCGGTTTGTCCCCTACAAGCATCATCGTCCATTCATGTACTTCATAGTCTCTTGCCCCATTTACTACATATGGGTCTGCTTTTACTAGCTTTTCAGCTTCTTCAAGACTTTCAGCCTGATAAATGACAAGTCCACCAGCACCATCTGTAAATTTACCTTTGGCAAATACTTTCCCCTCTTTTTCCATGTCCTCCAAGTAAGTTAAATGGTCTGGGCGATGGATTTTGCTTTTTTCTTCATCCTTCATTGGTAATAATGCTGCATAATAGTTCATGAACTTCTTCCTTTCTTTTTATAACCTATCTCTTATTTTGTCTTGTTTTTGATAGATTGGCAAGTTGAATTATTCCGGCTTTAATATTAATTCTTCTCCCTTATAGTTCACTAGCTTTGTTTCATGATAGGTCCCCTTAACCCAATCCTTCACCTGATCATCATACCAATCGCTTTTAAAATGACCTGATTGCCCTGGGCCCACAATATGATAGCCTGTTTGCATGTCATTAAAATCAATAACAAATCGCCACGAGGCACCGTGATCGACCATACCTGTTTCTGGTTCATAGCTGGCAGCCATTGGCGTCACACTACTTCCTCCAACTTCCATTGGCTTTTCGCTATTAAAGAAAAAGGCTAAGACAGGGTGAATTCCTGAAAGTGGGTGGTCGAATTGAACCTGATGGTAGTCTCCCCAACGCCATTCCTCTATTGAACTCCCGTATTCCTCTTGTAACTTTTCCACTGTTTTTGTTAAGGATTTCCTTAGTACTCCTTCTATGCTACCTGCTTCCTCCACCCAAATGGACTTCTCTCCATTAAGAGCGGTTCGTAGCAGGGAATCCGTTGTTTGTCCTTTCCCAGAAAACATGCCCATCATATTATCTGGTATATCTTTATATAAAAGGTTTTCGATCTCTTTAATCCAATGATGAAAAAGCAAGGCTTCAGGACTGTCAACATTATCCACATAATCCCATCCTTGTAATAGCTCCAGGCTTTGTACCTCGATGTCTGAGAGTTCCTTGTCATGCAAAGCTTCTGTAAATAGTGGAACAAATTCTCTTGCTCGTAGATTATGGACATCCATTTGTAAATCCATCATGTCTTCTGGCGTAAGGTTTTCGCCTGCTTCTAACACTTCTGCGATGCGCTCATAGCGATAAGGCTGTGCCCATAGATTACTTATATGGTACGGATAATCATCACCGGCAATTTTATTATTCGCTGTGGCAATATAGCCTTTTTCTGGATTTATAACCCGGGGCAATTCATCAAACGGAATAAACCCTTTCCATTCAGTTTCTGCATCCCATCCGGCTAGCGGTAGCAGAGCATCCTCCCCGTTTTCGTAGATGGGGATATTTCCGTTAGCTTTATAGGCAATGGTCCCGTCCTTTCCAGCAAAGACAAAGTTTTGAGCTGGAGCGAGGAATTTTTCTAACCCTGTTTCAAACTGCTCCCAATCTGCGGCTTGGTTTATCGCCAAAATTGCTTCCAGTTCAGTTGTAGCATCTAAGGCTGTCCACCTTAGTGAGAGGACTGTGCCCTTCCCTGTATCCTCGGCAAATTCTGAAATAACCGGTCCATGCCTTGTTTCGGTTACTTGATACGCAATCGTTTCTCCATCCTTTACCTTTATCGGTTCCTCAATAATCGTTGCCTCTTCCCATTTATCCTCGTAAAGAAATGCCGTGTCGTTTTCCGGGTTCCGTTTTTCGACATATAACTGTTGTACATCTGGCCCTGTGTTGGTGACACCCCATGCTATATCCTCATTGTGACCGAGAATAATACCCGGAACTCCAGCAAAAATCACCCCGCTTACATTGATCTCCTCTGCTTCAAGATGCATTTGAATCCAAATGGAAGGTGTTCCCAATCCTAAATGTGGGTCATCAGCAAGCATTGGCATGCCAGAAGCTGTTTTATCCCCACTTACCACCCAGTTGTTGCTCCCATTAAACGCATGTGGTATCACAGCTTTTTCCAAACTTGACGCAATATCTAGTTCCCCTGTATCAATAATCGTCGGTCGATTCTCTGGGTAGGCGGGAAAAAGCTCCATTGCTTTCTCTTCATCAACGGTTTCTAAAAGGTACTGATTAAAAGCTTGGCTTTCCCAATGTCCTCCTAAGTCAAATGCCATATATTTTCCGATGGTCAAAGAGTCAAGTGGCGTCCATTCTGCGGGCTTAGACCCCATCAACGTAAACTCTATTGGTAAGCCATTGTTTTCGGTTGCTTCTTTAATATAGGCGTTAACACCATCGGCAAAGCTTTGCAATACTGCTTTTGATTCATCTGTATATAGCTCATATGACTTCTCTGCCGCTCTTCGTAATCCTAGTGTCCGAAAATACTTATCATTGTCCACAGCTGCTGAACCTACAATTTCACTTAATGTTCCTGAGGCTTGCCTGCGCGACATCTCCATCTGAAAAATTCTATGCTGGGCCTGCACATAGCCCTGAGCCATATATAAATCATGCTCCGTGGTTGCGCTAATATGTGGAACTCCTTGTTCATCTGTAATAACTGTTACCTCACTTTGTAAACCAGCAAGGTCTATCTCTCCATCTACCTGGGCAAGCGAACGATTTATGTATCCGTTTACAAAAAGTACTACGGTTAGCAAGGTTATGACTAGTATACCGACTGCTATCAGAATACGCTTTTTCCATTTTTTCTTTCGTGTATCTTGGATTACTTCTATGCTTTGTGCTTCCACCTTAAACTCCCCCCATACATTATCTCTATGGTATGTTTATTCGCTATAACATAGAATAATCCTGCTTTATGGAGCTGTTTTGTAGGAATTTTGAACGAGAAAAAAACCTTACGTCTCCGCAAGGTCTTAAGCTAATCAGTTACTTTAACATTATAGGTACGAAGCCAATAATCAATTTGGCATAAATGAGCAATGAGTTGCGGCCCTTTCATAAGCTGACCATACCAGGGATCCTTAAATTCCTTGCCTTCACTTTCCAAAATGGCTTTCACTTTCTCTCTATCCATGAATTCAAAAAGACGAGCATCTTCATCCTCTAATATCTCTTCCATCCAGGTAACTACTGCCTTTGTGTACTCTGGTTGAAAGGTTTTTGGATACGGGCTTTTTTTACGATAAAGCACTTCGTCAGGTAATAGGCCTTCCATTGCTTTTCGAAAAATACCTTTTTCTCGATTTCCCACCATTTTTATTTCCCAAGGAATATTCCATACATATTCTACAAGCTTATGATCTGCAAAGGGTACCCTTACCTCTAGACTGGCTCCCATGCTCATTCTATCCTTACGATCAAGAAGCTGTGCCATGAACCAGTGCATGTTCAAGTAAAAGAGTTCTCTCCGACGTGCATCCTCTTGTAGCTCTCCCTCTAAGCTTGGCGTCTCCGTGATGGTTTCCTGGTAGCGGTTTTCCACATACGATTTTAAGTCCAACTTTTCCTGCCATTCTGGGAGCAATAGATCAACTCTGGAATCTAGGGATCGCATCCACGGAAAGCTCGCTTCTTCACTGCTAGGAGGATGATGAAACCATGGATAGCCTCCGAAAATCTCGTCTGCACATTCTCCAGATAAACCAACCGTCGTATGCTCTTTAATTTTACGACAAAACCAAAGCATAGAGGAATCAATATCAGCCATTCCGGGCTGGTCACGCAAATAAACAGACTCCTTAAGATGTGCTGCGAGCTCATCCCCGCTTATCACTTCATCATGATGATCTGTTGCACTATAGGCTACCATTTTTTCTACCCAAGGTTTGTCACTCGACGGCTGAAACTTACTAGCCTTAAAGTGATCTTCGTTTCCTTCGTAATCAATAGAAAATGTAATAAGTTTCTCCTTTTTTTCTTTTGCAAAGTGATCTGCAGCGATAGCCGTAATGGCACTAGAATCCAGACCACCGGATAAAAAGGTAGAAACAGGTACATCTGCGACAAGCTGACGCTGTACAGCATCCACGAACAGCTCTCGTACTTTGTCAGAAGTCTCTTCCAATGAATCGGTATGTTGTTTACTCGTTACATTCCAATACCGCCATTTTTGTAAACCACTTTTTGAATAGATTAATGAATGCCCTGCCCGCAATTCTTTACACCCTTTGAAAAGCCCATGTCCTGGTGTTCGGGAGGGTCCTAGACCAAATATTTCAGCAAGCCCAGATCTGTCTATTTCTGGCTTAACATTATCGTGTGCCAAAATAGCCTTTAATTCAGAACCGAAAATAAATTGCCCCTCTGCTTCATAGTAAAAGAGCGGCTTTACACCAAGGCGATCACGACTCATAAAGAGATAGTTTTTCTCTTCATCCCAAATTCCAAAGGCATAAATGCCATTCAACCGATCTACACACTTTTCCCGCCAAGCAATATAGGCATGGAGTAAGACTTCAGTATCCGAAGTGGTTGTAAAACGGAAACCTTCTTTAATTAAGTCATCCCGAAGTTCATCCGTATTATATAGCTCACCATTATAAACAATTGTAAATTGGTAGCCATTCACCTTCCGGCTCATTGGCTGCACGCCACCTTCTAGATCCACTACAGCCAAGCGTTTATGTCCAAAAGCTGCATGGGGATGAAACCAGTACTGCGTATCATCCGGGCCTCTAAGTGACAATGTATCCGTCATATTTTCGATTATTTCTTTTTCTGAGCGGACAAATGTATGCCAATCCACATAGCCGGCAATCCCACACATTGTGCGTCATCCTTTCTTGTTGCAAAAATATATACTGACCATTGTATGCGGGGGGGGGGTTTAAAGTATGCCTAGAGCTAGATTCTTATTTTGGTATTTGCATAATAAAGCAAAAAAAGAAGACCCTCGAAAGGATCTCCTTTTTATTGCTTACTCAGCAGTTGGTGCTTCTTCAGCAGTAACTGCTAGGTTATATCTTTCAAACCAGTCTACAGCAATAGAGTAGTTTTGTACGCGGTTATTAACCGGCGTTAACACTGCACGATATACTGTAGGGAATACAGGAATTTCATCAACCATTAGTTGTTGCCATTCTTTGTAAACCTCTTGACGATGTGCTACATCAAACGACTCAGCTGAAACGCCTTCTTCCAACAATCTGTCATTTTCTTCACTCGCATAACGAGGGAAGTTGAATATAGCATCACGACCGTATAAACCATCAGGGTTTACATCGTAGCCAACGCTCCATGCGCCCTGATAAATGTCTACTTCTGGATCATCTTCACCACTTTGTCCTACACGATCATAGAAAGTGTTGAACTCTTGTAAACGTCCATCAAGTAACTGTACATTTAATCCAACATTTTTCCAAGATTGAATGTAGTAGTTAGCTAGTGGTTCAGCAGTGTCTCCACCTGACATAGAAGCAAAGTTAATTACTAACTCTTCTCCTTCAGGATTTTCACGCATGCCATCGCCATCTGTATCTTCGTATCCAGCTTCGTCAAGAATTTGTTTTGCTTTTTCAGGATCAAATTCTACACCAGGATTTTCAGCATCATGGAATTCAGGATGAGATGGTGGAATCAAAGTCGTTGCATTCCAACGCAATCCGTTATAGAACTGTTCTCCAACTGCGTTATTATCAACAGCATGCCACATTGCTTTACGCAAGTTAACATCTGCCATTTTCTTGCTATCATCTGGAACTACTACTTTTTCTTCAGCATCCCAAGTACCTAATTTAAATCCAATGTACGTGTATGCTAGATCAATCATACCAAGGTATTCAACATTTGACATCTCAGCATTATCAGGGAATTGATCAACAGGGAAACTGTCAACTAGATCTACTTCTCCTGTTTCAAGTGCCTGAACTACTGTGCTTGGGTTGATAACTTTTAAAGTGACTTTGTCAAGTTGTACTTCTCCTTGCCAGTAGTCTTCATTTTTCGTATATGTTACAGATTCCCCTGGAACGATAGTATCTACTTTGAAAGGTCCGATTCCAACAGGGTTTTGACGTACTTCATCTGATTCAGCCATTTCAGCTACTGGGATATCTTCAAAGATATGTTTAGGCATAGCATATGGCCAGATTCCACCAGTTAAAAGAGATGGTGTAGATTCTTTAAATGTAATCTTTAACGTTTTTTCATCTACGACCTCGATACCTGAAATAGAGTCTGCTTCTCCAGCATTATATTCTTCCATACCTTCAATATTTGTAAAATCAGAGCCATAACGAACTCCTGTGTACTCTGGATCTCCAATTACTTCAAAAGAGAAAGCCCAATCTTCAGCTTTTACAGGCTCACCATCATGCCAGTTTACATTGTCTTTAATTGTAAAGGTAAATACCTTTCCTTCTTCATCTGGTTCATATGAAGCAGGACCGTCATTTGTATAAAGGAAATTTTCATCATTATATAATAGTGGCTCATCAAACCAATCGATTACTTCTGCATCTGGTGCTCCAGAATAGAAATTCCAGTTTAGCGTTCCTTCGAAAGCAGTATCACTAACTAAACCAAAGTTCAGCTCTCCACCTTCAATTGCTTCACCTTCATTTGTTTTTGCAGGACTAAAATCCTCGATTGAGTATAGTCCATCATCTTCTTCAGCTTCTTCCTCAGAACCACCTTCTTCAGAACCGCCTTCTTCACTACCACCTTCTGAGTCAGAGCTTCCGCCTTCCTCAGATCCACTGTTACATGCGGCAAGCGCAAGCAACAAAACAAGCATAAGTGCAAATAGCGCCTTACTCCAACTTGCTTTCGTCATCCTAATAACCTCCCTTTTTTTGCCTTTCTTTTCTGTAACAGACCGATTGGATAATTCGGACTGCTACAATATATACTCAACATTTTAACGATTAGTCGTAAAAATGTAGGTAACGATGTTTAAATATGCCTGTACGGGGTAAAAGGTCTAGTAACTAGCCTCTTCTTTGTCTAGCATCTGTAGCACGTTTAAGTGCTTGCCCCACATTGTTAACACTTAGCATTAAGACAAGTATTAAAATGGCTGCTGGAACCCAAATCCACCATCTATATTCTAGTGTTTGTGGGTTTCTTGCATAACTTAATAATGTTCCTAAACTTGGTGTACTTTCAGGAAAACCAAATCCTAAGAAGGATAAACCAGATTCTAAGCCAATATTTGCTGCTAAATTTAAAGTCATTGTTACAATAATCAGTGAACTTAAATTAGGTAATACTTGCGTTAACATTATTTTCAAATTGGAAGAGCCTAATGTTTTAGAGGCTTGTGCATAATCCAACTCTTTCTCTTGTAAAGCCTTTGAACGTATAAGTCGTGCTATTCCCATCCAAAGGAAAGTTGTCATTATTAGTGAGAAAGATAAGACACTATATTTTGGTACGATAGCAACGAATACAATTACAACCATTAAGAATGGTAAGATTAAAAAGAAGTCAACAATACGCATCATGATATTGTCAATTGTACCGCCAAAGTAGCCTGAAACTAATCCATATAGTACACCAATGACACCAGTCATCAAGGTCACTAAGATTCCAATTGACAGTGAGTTTCTTGTCCCAATAATTAACTGTCCAAAAATATCTCTACCACCATAATCGGTACCAAGTAGAAAATCTTCACCAGGTGGTTCATGAATAGCAAACAAATCCACCGTAACAATTTCTTCTTGGTTTAGAAATAAGGAAATGCCATATACAAAGCCTGTTATTAAAACTAATAGGATTAAGGAAACTAACGCAATTTTGTCTCGTACAATTTCACGCCAGATGATGCTAAAACCAGATGGGCTTTTTGTTGTCACCTGCTGTGTGTCATCAAGTTTTGTTTCTTTTGATTCCATTTTTTTCACCTCAGAGTCAATCGATTTCTATTTTATGCGGATACGCGGGTCTACAAGACTTAAAATAATGTCGGAGATCAATGCCCCTAAAATAGAAGCTATACCGAATAGTAAAACTACTGTTGTTACGACACTATAGTCACGAAGTAAAATGGATTGGATAAATAAATCTCCCATGCCCGGATAGCCGAATATATTTTCCACAAACACCGTTCCACCGATAAGTCCTGTTATTTCAAACCCAAAGAATGCTGCAATCGGTAATAGTGAGTTTCTTAAGATATGTCGATTATAGACTCTAGATTCAGAAGCACCCTTTGCTCTAGCTGTGATTATAAAGTCTTTCTGCTTGGTGTCTATAATTTCACTTCGTAAATATTGTACTGTATTTACTGTGGTGATAAGTGCCATAGAAATGGCCGGAAGTAAAAGATGCTGTATTTTACTTAAGACGTAATCAAATGAACCTGGTGTTAGACCTGGTGCTACGCTTCCACTTGTTGGGAACCACCCCAGTTGATATCCAAACACCCATAACATAACGAGTGCGAAGATAAATAATGGTGTAGCAAACCCTATGTACGTGTAACCTGTTATTAATTGGTCTGCCCAAGAATCATTGTAACGTCCACTCGTAATACCAAGTGGAATAGCTATAATATAAGTAATGATTAGCGTTGCAACCGATAGCCAAAAAGTATTAATTAAACGTTGTTCCACTAACTCTGTGACAGGCATTTTATAGCGGAATGACTGTCCAAGATCCCCTTGTAATGCTCCAGTGATCCAGTCTGTGTATTGTATATACCATGGATTGTTTAGTCCCAGAGTTTCTCGCTGTTTTTCAATTGCTGCAGGGTCAATATTCGGGTCAATTAGACCTGATAATGCATCACCTGGCATCATTTGAGCCATTAAAAATATTAATACACTTAAAAGAAGGACTTGAGGCAGTGTTATAAAAAGTCTTCTAACTATGAATTTCCACATGTTCTATTCAACCTTTCTCCGGCAAAGCTACTAGATGTGTGTCAGATACGGACTGTAAACCGTAAGCCAAACCCTCGTTATCAAAATAGTCATTATAGGATTGCTCATATTCTGTTTGCACTTCCTGCCTGAATTGTTTTTTCTCTTCCCGTTTTTTCGGGTCAATGTCAGGAATAGCAGCAACCAAACGTTTTGTGTAGATGTGTTGTGGATTGTTGAAAATATCTTGCTTTGTGCCCGATTCTACGTAGCGGCCTTTATACATAATGCCGATTTCATCACACATATGCTTTACAATCCCAAGGTCATGACTAATAAATAGATAGGTTAAATTTAATTCTTTTTGGATATCCTGCATAAAGTTCAGTACCTGTGCTTGTACGGAAACATCTAATGCGGAAACTGGCTCATCAGCAATGATCAATTTTGGCTTTAAAGCAATTGCTCTAGCTACTCCTATTCGTTGCCTTTGTCCACCTGAGAATTCATGTGGATATTTCAAAATACTTTCTGGACTCAATCCGACTTGTTCCAATAATTCATGTACGCGATTTTTTTCTTCTTGTCTAGAGAGCTTTTCGTAATTACGCAGTGGTTCGGCAATAATATCAAGTACGCGTTTCTTTGGATTCAAGGAAGAGTATGGATCCTGGAAAATCATCTGTATGTCTCTCCGTGGGTCGATAGCTTTTCCCTTCTTATTTAATTCGTCACCTTCATAGGTAACCTTACCTTCTGTAATATCATTTAACCCGACAATTGCTCTACCTGTTGTCGTTTTGCCTGATCCAGATTCACCTACAAGACCATATGTTTTACCCTGCTCAATTTCAAAAGACACCCCATCAACGGCTTTAATTGCTCCGATTTTGCGGTTAAATAAACCGCCCCTTATTGGGAAATGTACCTTTAAATCTTCAACTTTAAGAAACGCCATTAACTTGTTCCTCCTTGCTCTCATCTGGGAAGTAAAAATGATTATGACATGTACAGCGAACAAAGTGACCTGGCGCTACTTCGTGCAATTCCGGGTTTTCCTCATGTGCTGATTCATCAATCCAAGGAATACGAGCAGAAAATCTGCAGCCTTTACGCGGCAAATTTTGTAACGACGGTACAATCCCTTGAATGACATGCAACTTATCCTGTGATTCATCCTCAGATGGCATGGAATTTAATAACGATCTTGTGTACGGGTGCTTAGGATTGTCGAACAAGGTCTCAACATCTGCAATTTCAACAATTTGTCCTGCATACATAACCGCAACTCTGTCTGCCATTTCTGCCACAACACCAAGATCATGTGTAATTAGGATGATTCCAGCATTCATGTCTTCTTTTAAGTCGCGAATTAAATCAAGAATCTGTGCCTGAATCGTTACATCAAGCGCAGTGGTTGGCTCATCCGCTATTAATAGTTCGGGCTGATTTGCAATCGCTGTTGCAATAATAATTCTTTGTCTCATCCCACCAGAAAGCTCATGTGGAAATTGATCATAGGTATGTTCCGGTCGTGGAATTCCAACTTTATTGAGTAAATCAACTACCTTTTCTCTACGTTGTTTAGCTGACATATCTTTCTTATGGAGAAGGATAGCCTCAGCTATCTGCTCTCCAACTGGCATCAATGGATTCAATGCAGTTAACGGATCTTGGAAAATCATGGCCATATCCTCACCGCGTAATTTATTTAATTTAGCAGGTGATATATTCGCAATATTTTCATCCTTGAAGTTGATATTTCCTTCTATCTTGGCGCGGGTATGCAATCCCATGACGGAAAATGCAAGTGCACTCTTACCCGAACCCGATTCTCCTACAATACCAAGTACTTCATTCTTGTTGAGTGTCAACGATACATCATCCACCGCTGCATAATAGTCATCTTTTATTCTAAATGATGTTTTTAGGTTTTTAATTTCTAACAGCTCTTTACTCAAATTAATCCCCCTACAAATATTTCTTGATTTTTTGTCTATAAAGTCTTTGGCCACAAACTCGTGCTAATTTTAAATATCGAATGAACGTTCTGAATATTTACGGTATAAAAAAATATATATTAGCTATATCTTATTTTCGTCTCTTTTTTCTATTCTTCTGAAAATTCAAGGCGTTAAGTGCATACTCTAGTCGTCTTCTTATAATCCATATGCTCACTCACTTCACACTCGCATTGTTTTAAGCCTATTGAATCTATTAAATGTATTTATTAAGTTTAAGAAATAAATTCTTAATATAAACTTAATAGATTATAAGTGATTATAAGTGAATATTTTCAAAAAAGCAATAGCTTCTCCCATAATTTATAGGTATAAGTTTCTAGTTTTTGTGGAATCATGTCGTTAATGTGGACTATTGTCTAGTGTATTTAACATGCTAGTATTGTAGAAAAAGCACTAATACCGTGGTTTTTTGGAAAATATTTCTCCTTTTTTTACTATTATAACCCACCTTTTTCTTAATAAGTAACTTTTTTTGTAAATTTTCGAATGAAGTGAAATAATATATTTAATTCCAAGTAAAATCATAGACTTTAAGGAGGATATTCCGTGAACCTACTTGATCTTAAAACAAAAGAAGAACGTCAAGCTGCATTAAGTGAAATAATTAAGCCCTTTAAGGAAAGAGCTGCGAAGCATGATGAAGAAGCAAGTTTTCCATTTGAAAACTTTAAAGAACTTAAAGAAGCACGCTATACTGCTTTAACTGTTCCGGAAGAATATGGTGGTGCTGGTATTTCGTTATCTGAATTACTAACCTTGCAACAGCAAATCGCAGAAGCTGACGGGTCTACTGCACTTGCGGTTGGTTGGCATATGGGGATTACAAAACACCTAGGAGAAAATAAAATATGGGAAGAAGCTACATATCGCAAATTTGCTGAGGATGTTGTGAGAACTGGTGCCTTAATCAATAATGCTGCCTCTGAACCAGCCACTGGCAGCCCAACCCGTGGTGGTAAGCCTGAAACTACTGCCACGTCCACAACGGATGGTTGGTTACTGAACGGACGTAAAACATTCACTACTCTTGCCCCTGTTTTGGATTATATCGTGGTTAGCGCCTCTATCAAGGATCAAGATAAGGTAGCTAATTTCCTAGTAAAACGTGATTTACCAGGTGTGCAGGTGAAGGAAACTTGGGATTCTATCGCGATGAGAGGTACAGGTAGTCATGACTTGATTTTAGAGAATGTTCCTATTAAAAAGGAAGACTTGGTAGAACATCTTACGCCAGGTAAAAAAACTGCTGCTGGATGGCTTCTTCATATACCAGCATGTTACTTAGGGATAGCAAGAGCAGCCCAGCAGCACGCAGTTGAATTTGCTACCAGTTATTCTCCTAATAGTGTGGAAGGCACCATTTCTGATTTGCCTAATGTTAAGCAGAAACTTGGAGACATGGAGCTGGCGCTAATGGAAAGCACGTATTTCTTGCAAGCTGTTGCTCAGGAATGGGATTCGGCTAGTGAAGACGCACGAAACCAAATGAAACCTACACTGGGTGCTGTGAAGCTGTCTGTAGTGAATAAAGCATTGCAAGCAGTAGATCTTGCCATGCGTGTTGCAGGAGCCCGGAGTCTCTCCAGACAAAACCCTCTGCAACGCTATTATCGTGATGTGCGTGCTGGACTCCATAACCCACCAATGGATGATATGACCATTATGCAACTGGCGGATAAAAGTATAAAAGAAAATGAATAGAATTTTTAGCATCTCTGGTTTGCGAATCAGAGGTGTTTTTTTGTTTGGCGGGGGTGTTGGTCGATTAGGAGAGCGTGTTGTTGATTCACAAGTCGTGTTGGTTGATTCCCCTCGGGTCTTGGTCGATTCACAAGCCATCTTGGTTGATTCTACTCCGGTCTTGGTCGATTCTTAACTCATCTTGGTTGATTCTACTCCGGTCTTGGTTGATTAGGAGAGCGTGTTGGTTTATTCACATCCGATCTTGGTTGAATCACAAGCTATTTGTTAACACAAAACCTTTTCGAAATAAACTTGCAATCTAAATGTAAGATTAACTTTCTTTAAAAAAGGTAATAGTATACAAGATTTACTATGTTCATTTAACACACGTTTAAATTTTGCCAAAGGGGTGGAAGACATGAAAGGTATCATCTTGGCCGGAGGAAGTGGGACACGTTTATCTCCGAGTACGGACAGCATCAACAAGCATTTACTGGCAGTATATGACAAGCCAATGATTTATTATCCATTATCTGTTTTAATGCTTGGTGGAATAAAGGAAATCATGATTATCAGTACACCTGAAGATACCTCCCGTTTTGAGGAGCTTCTTGGTGATGGTTCTTCCCTAGGTATAAAACTAGTATATAAAGAACAGCAGGATCCTAAAGGTATACCGGAGGCTTTGACCATTGCTGAACATTTCATTGGAAAAGACCCTGTTACTCTTATGCTTGCAGATAACATTTTTTATGGTCAAGGATTCACTACTCTTTTACGCAATGCAATCAAAAATCATCGTCATGCTACCGTTTTCGGTTATCGCGTAAAAGATGCTCGCCGTTTCGGTGTTGTGGAGTTTGATCATAAGCAAAAAGCCATTTCACTTGAAGAAAAGCCACTTGAACCTAAGTCTGATTTTGCGGTAACTGGTTTATATATATATGACAATAAAGCTGTTCAGCTGGCTAAAAAGCTGAAGCCTTCTGACCGTGGTGAACTAGAAATAACAGATTTAAATAAAGAGTATTTAAAACGTGGTGAATTAGATGTGGAGCTCCTTGGTAGAGGTTTTGCCTGGATGGATGCTGGAACACATGAATCATTATTTGAGGCTTCTGAATTTGTGAAAATCACCCAACAACGACAAGGGTTTAAGCTTGCTTGCTTAGAGGAAATAGCATATTACCTTGGCTATATTTCGCAAAGTGAGCTCTATAGGAAAGGAAAGTCCATGGAAAAAAATGATTATGGTCAATATTTACTAGAGATAGCAGAACGCAAACACACACAACAATACTGGGATTCAATTGATCAAAATCCTATGCTGGGGCTGGTTGAATGAACAAACAAAAACCTGTCTTACTTATAACCGGAGGAGCTGGATTTATCGGATCTAACTTCATCCGTTATATGCATAAGACCTATCCAAACTATCATTTACTAAACGTAGACAAGCTAACCTATGCTGGAAACACTACAAATTTGCAAGAGCTTGAATCCTCTCCTTCTTATTCTTTAATAGAAGGAGACATTGCAGATGAACAGCTGGTGCAAAAGATTTTTAATGAGTATGACATTCACGGTGTTATTCATTTTGCTGCAGAGTCCCATGTTGATCGGTCTATTGAAGATTCTAAACAGTTTGTCCAGACCAATGTATTGGGCACTTTAGTTCTTCTACAGGCTGCAAAACAGGACTGGGAACGAAAGGGCGTTCTTCACGAAAGGCGTTTTCACCAAATCTCAACAGATGAGGTCTATGGCTCCCTCGGTGAAACAGGTAAATTTTCTGAAGAGACACCTTATGATCCGCGAAACCCTTATAGTGCTTCAAAGGCAGGCGCAAATTTAATGGTGCAAAGCTTTGGCCATACGTATAACATGAATGTGGTCATTTCCAGCAGTTCTAATAATTATGGACCAAGACAGCATACAGAAAAGCTGATACCGACCATTATTTCCAAAGCACTCTCCCTTGAATCCATACCGATTTATGGAGATGGTAAAAATGTCCGGGATTGGCTCTATGTAGACGATCACTGCCGAGCTTTAGACCTTATTTTCCACCAATCTGCACCCTTCTCCACTTACAATATTGGTGGCGGTAACGAGGTTCAAAACCTTGAGATTGCAAAGGGAATTTGCAGCATCCTTGATGACATCAGGCCAGATATTTTAGAAGAAAGCTCGCTTGCAAGTTTTAGAGAACTAATCACACATACAAAAGATCGACTCGGACATGATCGCCGTTATGCCGTAGATGATTCCAAGCTACGCAACGAGCTAGACTGGGAGCCGAAGGAAGCGTTGTCTACCGGGGTACGTAAAACCATTCAATGGTATGTGGACCAATGGGAAAGTGTGGCAACCCCATGATTTCGGTGGTCATCCCTGTCTACGGCTGCAAAACCTGTTTAAAAGAATTAAGCAGCCGGCTTGCATCGACTTTTGCAACCATCCCAGTCGACTATGAAATTATTTTTGTAAATGATGCAAGTCCTGATGGGGCATGGACAAAAATTTGTGAACTACATGAAGAGAACCCTAAAATTAAAGGAATTGATTTGGCGCGTAATTTTGGTCAACATCATGCGATTACAGCTGGTATCGACCATGCAAAGGGAGAATGGGTTGTGGTGATGGATTGTGATTTACAAGACCGACCTGAGGAAATCCCGAAGCTTTATGAAAAAGCGCTTGAAGGCTATGATGTTGTTTTTGGGCGCAGAGTCCAGCGTCATGATGGTTTGTTGAAAAAAGCGTCCTCTAAATTTTTTTACCGGGTCTATGATTATATAACAGGACATTCTTCAGATCATACGGTTGCCAATTTCAGTATTAACTCTAAAAAAGTGGTAGATGGCTTTCGAAGTATACGGGAGCAGAGTCGCTTTTTTCCATTGTTTATACAATGGATGGGCTATCCTTCTGCTTCCATTGAGGTCGAACATAATGAACGAAAAGAAGGAAAGTCTTCCTACAATATAAAAAAACTGATTAGCTTGGCGACAGACGGTATAATCTCACAATCTAATAAGCCATTGCGTTTATCCATTCAATTCGGCTTCCTTATTGCCAGTGCATCTCTTTTATATGGACTTTACTTGTTTTTCCGTTACTTTTTCCTATCAGAGCCCGTGCAAGGCTGGACCAGTGTTATGGTATCTATCTACTTTATTGGAGGGCTAATGTTCTGTAATCTCGGCATTCTAGGACTCTATATCGGGAAAGTATTTAACGAAGCAAAAGCACGCCCGCTTTATCTCATACGCGATACTACTGAAAATAATAGCGAAGAGCGTCCATGATACTGAATGGCTAGTTCATTTCTAGACGCTCGCAGCTGTTCACTGACATACTGATCTTACTCCACTAACGACGCAGCATTTAAACAATTTTAATACTTGAAAGAAATGGAGCTGATATGATGGAAAATTTTCTACAACCTACCCCATGGGATAAGCGAAACTTTCATGTTGATACGTATGAAGTGACCTCTCTTACAGAAGAGGCGTTAAAGCAAACAAATGAAATCGAGGGCCATTTTACTTTAAAAACCGAACCGCTTGCCAGTAAAGAAAGTTTACGCAAGTATGGTTTTTATTATGTGGATACGTTAATCGAACCGGTTTGTGAAAAAGATAATTTGCAGGTAATAGGAAAAGAAGGGATTGAACTTTCACGAGAGTTCCCTGCTGAGGAAATTCTTGCAATTAGCGGAGAAGCCTTCGCAGGGGGGCGGTTTCACCGGGATCCGGAAATACCGAATTTCATGGCAGATAACCGCTACCGTAATTGGGTAAAGGATTTAATTGAGGAGGATAAAATTCTAGCATTCTACTATCAAGGTGAACTGGCAGGATTTTATGCATACCAAGATGACAAAGTTTTACTGCTTGGGATCCACCAGGATTTTCGTGGAAAAGGACTTACAAAAGCATGTACTAGTCTTGCCGTCCAGGAGCATTTTCGTTTCAGCGAGCTTGACTCGATTCGAACATCTATCTCCCCTTCTAATCTAGCATCCTTAAATCTATTTTTATCGCTAGGTTTTAAAATGAAGAGTTCAGTGGATATTTACCATAAACTAAATGGCTCCCTGCCAGTAGGTGTATAGGTATGGGATACCTTTATATACTTGGCACCATATCCTTTACGGTATATGGGCAGCTTGTTTTGAAGTGGAAGATGGATCAAGTTGGGGAATTACCAGCTTCCCTCATGGACAAGTTTTTTACACTGCTTCAGTTGCTGCTGAATCCATGGATTATTTCAGGATTTTTATCAGCCTTCCTAGCGGCTTTATGCTGGATGGCAGCCATGACGAAGTTTGATATTAGCTATGCTTACCCATTTATGAGCCTATCATTTGTTCTCGTATTTATCCTTTCCGCATTTTTATTTCAAGAACCCGTTTCGATGCAAAAAGTTATCGGTTTTTCTTTCATAATTCTAGGCATTATTGTGATGAGGTGATGTAATATGATTCCATTTAATATTCCGTGTGTGACAGGAAAAGAATCTGTCGCCATACAACAAGCAATAACCGCACAAAATTTATCTGGTAATGGGTCGTTTGGAAAAAAATCCTGCACCTGGTTAGAAAACAATCTTGCCTGTGAGCGTGCTATGCTAACACCATCATGCACCGCTGCACTAGAGATGACAGCAATTCTTGCAGACATTGGACCTGGTGATGAAGTCATCATGCCTTCTTACACATTTGTCTCAACTGCGAACGCTTTCGCTTTACGTGGCGCGGCGATCCGCTTTGTTGATATTGAGCCTACTACGATGAATATAGATCCTGCAGCAGTGGAGGCAGCTATTACTGAAAAAACAAAAGCCATTATGGTTGTCCATTATGCTGGTGTCTCTTGTGAGATGGAGCTTCTTTTACAGGTTGCAGAGGAACATGGCATCTATCTGATTGAAGATGCTGCCCAAGGACTAATGAGTACATATAAGGGGAAGGCGCTCGGTACCATTGGGCACATGGGCACCATAAGCTTTCATGAAACGAAAAACTATACATGCGGGGAAGGCGGAGCCCTTCTTATAAATGACCCGCAATTAATCGAACGTGCGGAAATTCTGCAGGAGAAAGGGACAAACCGCTCTCAATTCATTCGTGGGCAGGTAGATAAATATACTTGGCGTGACATTGGGTCCTCCTATCTTTTAAGTGAGCTGAATGCTGCATACCTTTCTGTTCAGCTTGATCATGCGGAAGAGATTAACGAACAGCGCCTTACCAGATGGAATCAGTATAATACGGAATTAAAACCACTGATGGAGGATGGCAAACTTGTTTTGCCACATATCCCGGAGGATTTTGCTCATAATGCCCATATGTTTTATATCAAGACAGACAGTGAAGAAACGCGCAACGAGCTGATGGACTATTTAAGGAGTCAGGAAATTATGGCAGTTAGTCACTATGTCCCACTCCATTCCTCTGTTGCTGGTAAAAAATACGGCAAGTTTATTGGGGAAGATCGGTACACGACTACTGAAAGTGCAAAGCTTTTGCGTTTGCCGCTATACTACGGATTAAAAGAAGAGGACGTCGCCTATGTGGTCAAAGCCATTCAACAATTCTTCGATACTAAATAAAGGGTTTATCTTGCTGGCTCTGTTCGTCATTGCTGCTTATGTGGCACCTTACTATCTGCTTGGTGAGGACACCCACATACGTGTTCATGATAATATGGATTCTAATATTGTATGGTATAAATTGCTGGCAGAAAGTGGTCAAATCCTTACCTTACCTGGGGCTACTCTGCCGAATGTCATAAACGGTCTGCCAAGAAGCGCCCTACCTTCTGGTTTAGACGGAATGGTATGGATGTATGTCCTATTTGAGCCTATGACAGCCTATGCGATTGGCCAAACACTCATGCGTCTCGCTGCTTTTATTGGTATGTATTTATTACTTAAAAACCATTTCATTCGTTCAGAAAAGTCACATCTGATCGCAATAGGTGCCGCATTAGGGTTCGCATTATTACCTTATTGGCCATCTGGCATGCTGTCTATCGCTGGCTTGCCTCTGGCTCTGCATTGCTTTCTTTCATTAAGAAAGGATGGAAAAAGTGCGAGCGTTTTTTATTGGATTACACTAGCGGTTATTCCGTTTTTCTCCAATTTTGTTTTGTCATTTGTATTCTTCCTGGCTATTATGGGTCTCATTTGGCTTATTGATTGGATTCGACAAAAGCGAAGTAATTGGGCATTCTTTTCAGCGATTGCGATGATGACCGTGATCTACCTTATAAAAAATTATTTACTTATCACATCAATGTTTTTCGATTCTGGGTTTACGTCACATCGGAATGCACTTGACCTTGGCCATAACTCTTTTGAACGAAGCATCGAACTTACCTTTGAAAACTTTTTATACGGACATACCCATGATATGGCTGAGCAATATTTAATTATTTTGCCTGTGATTGGCTTTGCTTTTGCGCTTGCTGCATATCGAAATCTCAAGCCTTACTGGCTGCTTGGTTTATTTTCTTTTAACTTCCTCCTTTCCTTGTGGTATGCATTTTGGTATTGGGAGGGCTGGCGCATCGTAAAGGACAATGTGATGGTTGCAAACACCTTTAACTTTGCGCGCATTCATTTTTTCGATCCGGCGATTTGGTATATTTGCTTTGCCTTAGCCCTGGCAATTATTTGGAAGCATTTACGATTTGGGAAAATTATTGCTATCGTATTACTCGTTGTTCAGTGTTATCATCTTTTTCCAATAAACGAAGAGAATAAATATAGTGAATTCAATACACCAACATTTAAAGAATTTTACGCGGAACCTTTGTTTAATGATATAAAGAATTATATTGGCGACGATCCATCTACCTATCGTGTTGTCAGTATTGGCATGCATCCTACCATCGCCCAGTATAACGGCTTTTATACGTTGGATACCTACAACAATAGTTTTCCTTTGGAGTATAAAAAAGCGTTCAGAGATGTTATTGCCGGGGAACTTGAAAAGAATGCTTCACTCGAGCGTTACTTCGACACATGGGGCGGTAGGCTTTATATGTATGTGGCTGAGCACGGAGAGAATTATTTATTTACAAAGGATCGAAATGATCCACTTGAGCAACTTGATATAAACACAGATGCATTAAAGGAGCTTGGCGGAGACTATATTCTTTCAGCAGTTCCAATTGAAAACAATGACGAGCTCGGGCTTGCCTTTGAACAAGAGTTTGAACAGGCCGATCTGCCTTGGGAGATCTTTTTGTATCGAGTGGAATAGGGACGGTACTTACATGAATAAAGAAATTGTTTATATCAAGTTCATTTTTGAAACGTTCCTCTTGGTATATTCGTAATTCTACTACATTCCATAAAGGATGATATTCTCGAATTGCTTGTAACTGATATATGTTAAAATGTATGACTTGTTCTAGGAGGGCCGTTTATTAAACACTTTAAAAACAAGCTATATTGGATTCTTATGCCACCTTTTTTGGCCTGTAGTATTATAATCTTCATTCTTGTTTCACGTGATCATATGTACCTTGCTTTTATCCCTATTTTAGTATTTTGGTTCGTCTACTATACAGCTAATTACTATAGAAACAAAAAGAAAGATAGTCAATGAGATACGACCACGCCACGTGACTAGCACTATATTCATACAGTGCTAGTTTCTTTTATAATCCCATAAAATCTTCCAATCTCCCTCCACCTCTGCTGCATAAACATGTTGAATAATCGTGAAATTTCCAAAATCACCTTTAAGCCTTTGGTTAACCTGTACTTTATAAACTACTTCGAATGTGTTACTCGATTCATCCATAGTCCAACCTTTTACCTTATCGATCTTTTCTATAGAATAACTAAACTCCTTTGTACTGAGATACCCCATGAATAATTCTCCTCTTACCTGCAAATATTCTTTTTTATCTAGTTTTTCTTGCATGAGAGGATGGAACATTTCCCAAGAAAGGGAATATGCTGCCGACTTTTCGTAATCATAAAAATTCTCTACTGCTCTTTCTGCCTGATTTTTGGGTGAAAAAATCTGGAAAATGAGCAGTACAATCGTGATTAGCATAATTCCTAAAGCAACCAGAACAATTCCTTTCTTCATAAAAGCGCTCCCCCACGAACATGGTATTTTTACATTGTATTCGTGGGGGAAGGCTTATATTATTCAAATGGACACGTTATGAAACGTTCTTACGTTGCAAGTGATCCGCCATCAACTGGATATGTTGCGCCCGTTACGAACGAGGCTTCATCTGAGGCGAGGAATAATACCACTTGCGCCACTTCTACTGGAAGACCATAGCGTTTCATTGGCACACTTGCTTGAATTTGCTTCCGTACATTTTCAATATTATCTGGATTATCTGGTGACATATTTTTCTCAATATTTCCGAGCATCTGTGTATCAATTGCTGCTGGTGCAACACCATTAATACGAACTCCTGTATCTGCATGCTCTAACGCAGCCGTTTTTGTCAACCCTACCACCGCATGCTTGGAGGCAATATATGGTGACATTCCTGCACTTCCAATAAATCCTGCGTTCGAAATCGTGTTCACGATCGCCCCACTGCCTTGCTCTTCCATTACTTTTAAGGCATGCTTCATACCAAGGAATACGCCATAGACATTGACTTCCATTACTTTTTGAAACGTTTTGTAATCACTATCTTTGATAGGGATAAATGGACCTTCAAATCCAGCATTATTGAACAGAACATCAAGGCTTCCGAACTTTGCCTTCGTTTCTGCTACAAAACGCGCTACATCCTCTTCATTTGTCACATCAGCCGTCACAGTTAAAATTCGATCGTCTCCAAGTCCCAGCTCTTCTTTTGTACTGGCTAACGCATCAGGATTCATATCCACAAGTACAACATTTGCACCTTTGTCAGCAAAGGCCTTAGCAGTAATTTTCCCTATACCACCAGCGCCACCTGTTATCACAACTGCCTTGTCATTAAAGTTCATGTCAATTCCTCCTTAGAGAGTAACTTCGAGACTACTTGCAGGAAGATATGTTAGAATATTCTTATTAAAGCAACCCTTCTATAACAAAACTCCTACATGCACGAAAAGAAGTTCTTTTGTCTTATTATAAAAGTCACGGATCACCTAACTCAATCCGCAATTTTTTCATAAATGTACGCGTTTTCAACACTATTGGAATATCTGTTGTACTTCGTTGTTTTTAAGGAGGGAAATTGGAATGAAAGAATTAAAAAAAGCAGATCGACGAATACGTAGAACGAAACGTACTTTAATGAAAGCCTTTATTCAGCTTATGGAAGTAAAATCATATCACTCCATTACTGTAAAGGACATCGTAGAAACAGCAGATTATAATCGCGCAACCTTCTATCGCCATTTCAAGTACAAAGAAGCACTAGTAGACGAACTGGAGGGGGAATTAATTGATGGACTGGTGACAGCATTTCGTTCTCCGTACATCCACAAGAGCCAGTTAAACATGATGCGTCTTACTGTGTCTGACATTCAATTATTTGATTATATCCTGCAAAACGCTGACTTTTACAAGCTATGGAAGTACTCGGAAGCAATTCCTGGGTTTGAAAATAGATTTATTCATACAATTATCCAGCTATTTAACGAGGATTTGGATCTTTTAACGACGAAGGATAAACATATTAACGATCATTTATTTACGACTTTTCGGGCTTATGGCATATGGGGGCTAATAATAGATTGGATTAAAGATGATTTTTCTGCATCCACCGCGTACATGTCTCAACAACTCGTCCATATCCTTAATCATAACCCTCCTAATGCTTACAAAACAAAAGAGAATTCAACATGCATGAATAAAAAGGCCCTGCATGCATCGAAGCAGCAGGAGCCCTTATCTACTCAGAACGGTATACTGAATTAACGTACGTTCGTTTAAACGCATTGCCTTCTATGGTCGTACCTTCTACCTCAACAGTGATCACGTAGCTTTGATTTTTCTTTTGTAGCGGGACTGTTTGGGTAGTGTTTCCTTTACTTTCATAGGTGGTAACATCATCAGGATCTGCTCCAGACTCCTTCACGTAATAGGTTGTCTTAATTGTTTCTGGCTTCACTTTTGTCTTATCCACTGTAATTGCTTGTTGAATTTGGCTCTTATTCGTAAAGGCATCTGCAGAAACGGATACGAGCGTTTCTGCATCATAGTCTGCAATGAAAAGATAGGCGTTATCTTTGCTCGTTTCTAAACGAAGTTGCCATTTTCCTGGTTGAAGATCTTTTAAGGTGAAGTGGTGAGAGATGGAGTTTATAAAGTAACCTTCATTGTTTTCTGTCGTCTTAGGGGTGATGGAGGTTATTTTGCCGGATGGGTCCACTAACTCAATACGAGATAATGGTTCAGCAGTTAGGAGTTGAATGTCTGCCTTATTAATTGTTTCATCTAATGTTAGTGCGATACTCTTCTCTTTTCCTATTTCTAATACCCCACCTGTCATCCATTGATTTGGTGAGGTTTCTTTCGGAATTGCTTCCTCATAAATAGGATGATACTGATTAAAATGATTCAGGTTGTTGTCCATGATCATACTTTCAAAAATCGAAAACGTCGCGCCAGATCTGACGGTTGTATGGTTCCAATTTCCGATTTCAAGTAACTGCCCAACTGGAAGAAGACTACTGTTTGTCGTTACTACCCCGTCATTGTCTCCATAGCTATTTAAGTACATCCCACCAAACCATGTCGAGGAGAACATGGATCCCCAATTTGTGCCACCAATTGTATAGTAATCATGCATGGATGCTGTTGGTTCCACATCTGTAATGGATCGAAAATGTGCCATATTTCCAGTTTCCATAGCAGTCGTTCCATCTCCTTGCGCACCGATCAAATTTGCGAGCCAACCTGCCCAGCTACTATTCGCTAAATCTGCAAGCTGTGAACCATGGTGTGGACTGGATAGTGTGATGACATTTTCCACATAGGGACCGGCACCATAATAGGTAATGGCCGTATGTGTGTCAACGCCACCTTTACTGTACGCAATCACCGTAATTGGCTTATTCGAAAAATGGGCTGCGATTTCTTCAATCTTTTCAGCAAGAAGCTGTCCATTTTCCCACATATCAGCTGATTCCCCACCAGCATCGTGCAACTGTAAAAACGCTGTTTGATAACCCGCATCATAGGCTGTCTGGTACATATCATTATCTTCCCAGAAAATCTGCGCCGCATTGTTTAGCCCTGGGACAAACAGTAATACGGGGGCATCTGCGATCAGGTTAGCTGGTATATCTCCTGCATACCATTCCCCTGGTGTCTCGTCGTTTCCGTTACTGCCTTTTCCCTGTATGGAATATGCTGGACTCTTTTCTATCAATACAGGAGCAGGGAGACTTTTGACTAACGGCTCTGCTGAAATCGTGTCACGTACTAGGCCAATTAACAAAATAAGCAACAAGGATACCATAATTCTACCAAGTGTTTTCACAAGAGAACCTCCTCTTTTTTAAAAACCCTTATTAGGTGATATGAGATAACAAGCTTATCCTAGTACATAAATGGGACAATTTAACCAAGGATTTACAAAGATGATCGCACAGAATTTGTATTGGAATGGAGTGGCTATGGGGAAGGGAATCATGAGAATGGAAAGAATTAAGCGGGGGTGTAATAATACACATTGTTTAGTGAGATCTTCATACTTTTAAAAAAAGTGCTTTTATAATAGTTTTTGTTGTGGATTCGTTCTCTTTATGAACCCTGACTTTACTTAAAAAAGGAAAATCGCTTGATGTAACGTTTAATTTCGCGAGTGGCTTCAATTCTTTCTCACAAACCCACTCGTCTTTAATTCCGCCTTGTTTGAACTGGGACTTTGAAAGGAAATAGATCGTTCCGTCTGTCCAACAATCCGGAGCCTTATGGTTATTCGTGGAAAAATAGTAATAACGTTTTATCCCTTTGTTAGAAGTAATGGATAAACACATGTTTCTAATGGAGCCGACATAACCTTTTCTATTTTGAACCGCAAAAAAGAGGGACCATACTCCGTCAGATGAAGCAAAAACAGCATTAATAGGCCTACCATTAAAGAGAGTACTATTTCTCGGCTCAAACTTATTTATCGAGGAATTATTGGAACCGTGTACTACAACATCCTTATTTTCAATGACATAGTTCAAGAACATATATAACGGGTATTTACTGTTATATGTAAAAACACTACCGTTATTTGATGATATATGTTTTAAAAATAGTCGATCGAACTCTTCAATAGCTTGCTTAGACAAATTCAATTCTTCTATTTTAAGTAATCTGGTTTTATCTAAAATTAACTTTTTGATCGTGCTTAACACTCTCTTCCCCCCTAAACGAATTCCATATAGTGACTTGATTTTGGATAAAGACTACTCTTTGTAAATCCAATTGAAGTATAAAATTTATCAGCCTGCTTCGTATCTGTATGAAGCACGATGACTTTATAATATTTTTTTGCTTCGTCTATTATCCTATTAACCAAAATAGTTCCTAACCCATTTCTTCTAATCTCTTTACTTACATAAAACCTTCTAATCCTCCCAATAGAATGGTCTTTTGAAAATGGATCTTTGTTTAACCCAGCGACAGCAATTAGGGTACCCTCTTCATTAAGCACACCAAATAAACTTTCCCCAGGCAGATTAAACGTATTACTACCATCCTTATAGTCGTTTACTAGTCTTTCTACAAAACGGAAACCCTCTTCTTGGCTTTGTTTCACTAACCAATCTAAATCGAAATTTAATAGATTATCTAATTGCCTTACCTCATATTTTTCCATATATCCCATCCAAACCGAAATAATCTAATTTCCCATTTTGCTTCGTAGTCGTTCCGAATCATAGAACATTGGACATGAACATAAAACAATGGCATACGCGAAATTAAACCGTAGCTTATCGGTTCAGCATAGGAGCATCACTTTCCACTGTACCAACCCAATGCTCTTTCTTCTATTTCTTTAACAAGATCATTCTTACCCTGAATATACGCTTCCATATTATAGGGGAATTGGGCGGCGAGTTTCTCTTTTAGCTCTGCATAGTTTTCTCTTTCTACTGGGTGTACTCTCAAGTAGTCACGAAAGGCTAAATGCCTAACAATTTCTTGGCTACCATTTTGGAAAACATGTACATGGTGGGAACGATTATCTCCCCCTTTTTGGAAAAATCTGCGACCCGCAATACCATTTTCTCCTTTAGGAACATATCCAATCGCTTTCATTTGTTCATTAAAATTATCAACTGCGCTTACATTTTTAACGACTGGCATGATGTCAATAATCGGTTTGGCCTTTAATCGAGGTACAGAAGTGCTTCCGATATGATAAATCTCAATTATTTCTGTAGTAAAAATTTCATGTAACTTCTTAGCTTCGTTCAAAAACATGGTAGCCCACTTTTCATTGTAGGGACACACTTCTACTTTCCTCAAATTCTTCACCCCTTTTAATCCAGTAATCTATCAAAAATGACTTTTTCTAGGTAAGGATACGTCACAAGGTCAGTCCATCCTTTTTGGCTTTTGCATCTAAAGCTGCGCCGATCGCGACACCAAGGCCGATTCCGAGCGGTAGCCCTAACCCAATATTTTCAAATATTAGAAGTCCAAATACGACTCCTAAGCTTGTTCCAATTGGCATACATACACTAAAATAAAAGCCACTTGTTACTAACTTATGTTTTTTCGTTAGGTGGGAAGTAATGTTGTTTACTTTTTGTGTATAATGTTTTATGTCGTCTTCCGTGAGGGAATTTTTCTTTTTCAAGAGTTGCATGATGTGACCCTCTAGTTCGATAAAACGCTTTTCACATTCCTCACATTCTGCTGAGAAGGAATTCAATCTCGTAACAATTCGCTTGCATGTCTCTATATCAAGTTTTGTGGCAATTTGTTCATCGATATTAGTTTTTAGTTCTTCAATATTTGTTAATAATTTCTCGACGCTTTGATTCTCCATTGATCGTCCCCCTTCACATATAGAACAATTTTCCTTACTAACTAATACGTTTATACATATGAAAATGTTTCGGAATTAACTTGTAGTAGGAGGCCAATTTACCATTGCCCTCCTAGGTCGTTACAAGATATGAATCATGGTCTGAATATAACATTGAACAAGAATGTAAAAGACGATTGCATAACCCAAATTAAACTTGATCCCGTTTTTAAAACCATTTAATCCATTAGATGCACTAAGGACGATGACTGGCATTATGAGTGGGGAAAGCAGTATGGAAATGACGCTTCCCGATGTCACAGCAAGTACAATGAGCTCTGGTGGATAAGGCAGAGCTATGGATTCTAAAATTCCAGCCACAAGTACCATCACTGTCAGTGGGCCAAGCCCTAAAAACCCGAGCAAAATGACGATAAATGGTAGTAAATAAAGGAAATTCAAAAATGGAATGTGACCTTGTAAATAATACACGCCGTCGACAACCGCAGTGCCAAATCCCGTCTGGTTGAGAGCAGAGATTAGAACCCCAGCACCTAGCATGATACTTAGTTGATAAGATTGCCTTAGCATCCCTTCTTTTGTGTAATGCTGTGCTTCCTCCATGAATTTTCCTGGTCGCCTTTTTATTCCATAGTAAAGGAGGCTCCAGAAGAAAATAACGATAGGGATTGTGATCATCAATTCGAGAGAAAAGATCCCATGTAGAGCAAAAATGGTACCAAATAACGTGATGAATAAAAGCAGAAACTCCATTACAAGTTTTCGATTTATCTTTGATGAGGTGGAGCCTCGTAGGATACCTGCTATTTTCACTTGTAATACAGACGTGATGTTAAGTCCATATTTCTTTTCCTGTTTAGTGGAAAAAGCAACAGAAAGTCCGATCCCTAATACGGCGATAAGCAAGCCTTGCAGGATGGCCAGCCACAGAGAGGCCTTCATCGTTTCTACAGCAAAGATAAAGCTCGGTATACTAACGACCCACATGGTAGAAAGCGCGAAAGAACGGAGTACCGCTGTTCCTTTAAAATTTTCCCATCCTTCCCCCTTCTCATCTTTTAAGATGCCATTAATAAATTGGTACACCATCGGGATGGCGCCAAATAAAAGAAAATATGAAATAACCTGTGTAAATACCATCACTGCAAAATAAAACTTTTTGCTCGTATCAATCGCGTGATGTGCCTGTGAAAGGATCGCCTCCATATACGGCTCTCCACGCAGCACCCAGCTGATCATCGGAACAATAATGAGTAGTCCGATTATGTTTCGCATTTGTAGAAATCCCGCATACAAGTCGGCAAGCGAGAAGTGATTTGTATAAAAGAGGACACCTATCCCGATGAGGAAAAGCATTAACGGTAACTTAAATCGAGTTAATTTAAAGTGCAGTAGTGCAAACAATAAAATGCCAAATCCACTAATTGCCTGTATAACTAGCAGAATATCTGAAGTAAAAAAATACGTTATAAAATGTAAAAGTGCATAAATTACGGTAGCGATTCGCAGCCCGTAAGCGATTATGTTCATTAAGCAAACTCCTCTTTGTTAGCAATCTGTCCATTAATAGCATAGACCTTTTTTGCTGTGTTCTCAACCTAGTGGGAGTTGAATTGGTGCTTGGCTGGTTTCAGTTTGTAGGGCTGTGGTTTCACTTTGTGATGTTCTCGATTCACTTTGCCCTCACAACAATTTACTTCCTGCTCAAAAAATCACTTCTATAATTCTTACATGTGCATAGGATAGTAAAGTGTGAAATTAACATCAGGGAGGGACAGAAATGCCGAGTGGAGTTCATCAGCTGGAAGTAGATCTACCTATTCGTAATACGTGGTCGTTTGTGAGTAATATTACGAATTGGGCAACCTTGGTTCCGGGTTATGTGGAACATGAAATTCTAAATGAGAGGCAATCAACATGGACATTTCGCGGGGATGCAGGCGTGGTACATAAAACGGTGTGCCTCAAAATTGATATTCAGGAATGGGTGGAACCTGCACGTATCTCCTTTACTCTCAAAGGATTAAATGAAAATTTTTCCGGCGATGGCTATTTCCAAACAGAGGAAATATCAAAATCATCAGTTAAAATGACCGGCTACCTGCATATAACAGCCAAGGGGCTGATTGGGCCAATGATAAACACAATGCTGCGGACCATGCTGCCACGTACAACAAAGGATTTCACAGAAGCAGTAGTAAGAAAAATGCAACGTGCAGAAGCTGTTGCACGATAATATAGATTTTTGAAGATTACCTTTATGGTAGTCTTTTTCTTTTCCCTTCATACCAGGTGTGATTTACTCTTCATACCCATAATGATAGAATAGATCAGTCATCAGTTTTTATATGGAGGAGATCCGTTTATGAATATATTACATAAAAATCGCGCATTGGATGATGCACTGAAAATTATTATCGGTGCTACACTTGTTGCGTTAAGCTATAATATCTTTTTACTACCTTCGAAACTTGCTGCAGGTGGGATTTCCGGTATTAGTACCATTTTATTTGAAACATATGGTTTAAGTCCTGCTTATACACAAATGCTTATTAACATTCCTATTTTTATTATCGGCTGGATTGCACTTGGAAAAAGCTTTAGCTGGAAAACGTTGATTGGTACGTTTTGGGTACCGTTTATCATCTGGCTTTCTGCTGATATTCCGTATACAGTAACGAATCCACTGCTAGGTGCGATTTATGGCGGAATTGTCCTTGGTACAGGGTTAGGAATTGTCTATAAAGGAAATGGATCTACCGGAGGAACGGCTGCCATCGCCCAAATCGTAAAGAAATTCACAGGAATATCAAGTGGTTATTCTCAGTTGATTGTCGATGGCTTTGTTGTTATTGCTTCGATTATTGTTTTCAGTCTGGAGCTGACATTGTTTGCACTTATGGCAATTTATATAACCAGTAAGACGATTGATATTGTTCAGCTACGAACCTCTGCTACAAAACTAATTATGATCATTACAGAAGAAGAAGAGAAAATACAGCAACTAATTAGAGATGGAATCGATAGGGGCATTACCAAGGTTCGCTCTGTTGGCGGCTATTCCAATCAGGATAAAACGATGATTCTATGCGTAACAGAGCAGCAGGAAGCTGTGCAGCTTAAGCGCATTTTGCAAAAAGAAGAACCTGCTTCGTTTGTGATTTTCATCAATGCTTCCGAAATACTTGGACGCGGCTTTTCATTGGACAAGTATTATGGCCAGAAGTTATAGGCAATTGAAAATTAAACTTAGGTTTGAAGTGGGTTTGGCGGGCTGCTTCCACGCGAGTTTGCGCTGCTCGCATGCGACTTGGCACTGTTCGCACGCGACCTGGAAATACTATCACGCGACTTCGGATTAGACCCACGCGAGTTAGCGCTACTCTCAAGCGATTTTGTGCTGTCCCAACGCGACTTCCCACTCCCCCCACGCGCCATCCCTATACTATACTTTAAAGCACACCAAAAGAGACGCCCTCATTCAAAAGGGCGTCTCTTTTTATGCAGGATGATGTAGTCTTTCTGCCATATGTTGAATTTTCGCCATGGTGCTTATGTCCATGTTGCCACCACTGACGACGACTCCTAGATGCCTTGACTTGATATGTTGATGGTGAGCGAACAAGGCTGCAATGGCTGCAGCACCTGCACCTTCCATTAAGGTTTTGTTTCGTTCTAACATGTAAACAATGGCCGAGGCAATTTCTTCATCGGTCACAGTGAGGATCTCATCGACATATTCTTTAATAATTGGTAAGGTTCGCTTGCCAGGCTGTTTGACCGCAATGCCTTCTGCGATGGTGTTCACGGATTGCAGCCGGACGTCTTTCCCTTTATAAAAACTATCATACATGGCCGATGCGCCTTCTGCCTGGACACCGATAATTTTTATATTACGGTTTACATACTTTGCAGCAACTGCGATGCCACTAATTAATCCGCCTCCTCCGATCGGCACTAAGATGGTATCCAGTCGGTCCTCCTGTTTCAGCATTTCCATGGCGATTGTTCCTTGGCCTGCCATAACATCATAATCATCGAAGGGATGAATATAGACGGCACCTGTTTGCATTTGCCTTTTCAGCGAGGCTTCATAGGCTTCCTGAAAGGATTCTCCTGTCAGCACGATTTCCGCTCCGTAGTTTTTCGTTGCCTGCACCTTGGCTGAAGGGGTTTTTTCTGCCATGAAAATTGTTGCTTTAATGCCGAGTTTTGCTGCTGCATAAGCAACACCCTGGGCATGGTTTCCTGCAGAGGCCGTGATCACGCCTTTCTTTTTTTCCTGCTTGGATAATTGCATTAATTTAAAGGTTGCACCTCGGAACTTAAAGGCACCTGTCTTTTGTTGATTTTCCATTTTAAAATAGACGTTTTTTCCTACAAGCTGATTTGTTGTTTCAGACGTGATAATTGGTGTTCGGTGAACAATAGGACGTAAAATTCCTAATGCGGTATGAACCTTTTCACCTGTTAAGCAATCCCCAATGGTTTCACACTCCTTGGTTTAATATAAAATGAAACTTCAATCAGGGGGGGTTCGTTCTTCCCCCACTAATTGTTAGTTGAACGAATCGGGCTGTTAGCGTCCGTTTACTCCCACTTACGGACGGTTGCACCGGGATAAAACGGCTTTACCTATTATTTTCAAATGCTGAAATCTTTCCCTCATGATGCAAGGTCAACGCAATGTCATCCCAGCCATTTAACAGCTTCTTCTTATGATATGACGGGATCTCAAAAGATATTTCTTTACCTGATTGATCCGTGATTTTCTGTTCTTCTAGGTCAACCTTTAATACCAATTCAGTTTGTTCTGCCTGCACAAGCCAGGCATCGACTTGGGTCTTATCCATTTGGACGGGAAGGATGCCATTTTTCAATGCATTGTTATAAAAAATATCCGCAAAGCTTGGTGCGATGGCGACTTAAAAGCCGTAATCCAGCAATGCCCATGGGGCGTGCTCTCGTGATGAGCCACAGCCGAAGTTTTCACCAGCTATTAGGATAGATGCACCGTCATAAGCTGGATCATTCAGAGAAAAATCCTGCCGTTTAAATCCGTTGTCATCATAGCGCCAATGGTAAAATAAAAACTGTCCGAAGCCAGTGCGCTCAATACGTTTTAAAAATTGTTTCGGTATAATTTGGTCTGTGTCCACATTCGTTCGGTTTAATGGATAAACGATTCCTTCATGCTTCTTCAATGCCTGCATGACGATCTACCTCCTAGCTCGGTACACTTGCATAGTTTCTGACATCAACAAAATGGCCTTCGATCGCAGCCGCTGCAGCCATTTCTGGACTTACTAGGTGAGTACGGGACCCATTCCCCTGTCTGCCTTCAAAGTTTCGGTTTGAGGTGGAGGCACATCTTCCGCCTGGTGGGACAACATCATCGTTCATTGCCAGACACATGCTACACCCTGCTTCCCGCCATTCGAATCCAGCTTCTTTAAATATGGTGTCCAGTCCTTCTTTTTCTGCTTGTAGTTTTATGCTGAAGGAACCTGGTACAACGATAGCTCTTACCTTTTCATTTACCTTTTTCCCGGAAACGATGGCTGCTGCTTTTTGTAAATCACTTAACCTGGAGTTCGTACAGGAACCAATGAAAACATGATCGATGTTAATCGACGTGATAGGCTGATTTTCCTCGAGTCCCATATAATCCAGGGCGCGTGCTACATCTTCTTTGTATTCCACGGTGGTCAAATCAGGTGTCTTTCCACTAACCGGAACACACATGCCTGGATTGGTTCCCCAGGAAACTTGCGGCTCTATCTCGTCTGCATGAATGACAACACGTTTATCATATTCTGCTCCTTCATCTGTAGCTAATGCGAGCCAGGAATCTGCCAATTGATCAAAATCTTCCCCGTCAGGTACATACTCTTTTCCTTTCAGGAAATTTATTGTTTTTTCATCAGGGCTAATTAGTCCTGCTCTAGCCCCTGCTTCAATCGACATATTGCAAACCGTCATACGGCCTTCCATGGACAAATTACGAACTGCTTCACCGGTATACTCCATTACATGACCGGTGCCAAAACGGACACCAAACTTCGCAATAATAGCCAGGATCAAATCCTTTGCCGTTACACCAGAACCTAAATCACCTTCGACATGCACATTTAAGGTCTTTGGTTTTTCCTGCCATATGCTCTGTGTTGCCAAAACATGCTCTACCTCACTTGTACCGATACCAAAGGCCAAGGCACCAAATGCCCCATGTGTAGATGTATGGCTATCCCCGCAAACGATCGTTTTTCCTGGTTGCGTAAGACCCAACTGTGGTCCAATCACATGCACAATTCCCTGGTCTGGGTGGCGCATATCAGCGAGTGGAATACCAAAGGCTTCGCAATTCTCTTTTAAGGTATGCATTTGTTTTTTAGCAATTTCATCCTTCATTTGGTCCCGATTTTTTGTCGGGACATTATGATCCATTGTCGCATAGGTTAAATCCGGTCTGCGCACCTTACGTCCATTCAAACGTAATCCTTCAAAAGCTTGTGGGGAAGTGACCTCATGCACTAGGTGTAGGTCAATATACAACAGGTCTGGTCTCCCCTCTTCCTGATGCACGATATGGTTTTCCCATATTTTTTCTATAATTGTTTTGGCTTGATCCATTCTGCCACCTCCACGACTTAGGCATAGGTACTGCAAATACTATCTGAAACACTTTTTGTGGTCATATTTTCGACTACAGCCTCTGCCATTTCCTTAGTTCCAACCTGCTTGCCGTTTTTCACTGACAAGTCTACGGTGTGATACCCCTGTTCAAGACATGCTCTGACTGCTTCCTCAATTTCATTTGCCTCTTCCTCCATATTTAAGGAATGCCTTAGCATTAAAGCAGCGGAAAGAATCATGCCTAACGGGTTTGCGATTCCTTTTCCAGCAATGTCCGGGGCTGACCCGTGAACCGGCTCATATAGCCCGACTCCATCTGAGCGAACGCTCGCTGACGGTAGCATGCCGAGTGATCCTGTTAACACGGAAGCTTCATCACTCAAAATATCGCCAAATAGATTTTCCGTTACGATCACATCAAATTGGGTTGGTGCTGTGATCAGCTTCATAGCAGCAGCATCAACAAGCATATGCTCTACTGTAACGTCAGGGTATTCCTTGCTTTTCTCATTGACTACTTCTCTCCATAGTCTGCTAGATTCTAAAACATTTGCTTTATCAACAGAGGTAAGGTGTTTACGTCTAAGTCTTGCACTCTCGAAACCTTTCTCGACAATTCGCTCCATCTCACTTCGCTCATAGTAAAGCGTATCAACGACTGCCTTTCCACCTTTAATTCGTTCACTCGGTTTACCAAAGTAAAGTCCTCCCGTTAGTTCGCGGATAATCAAAATATCACTTCCATTTACCACTTCTTCCTTTAGCGGGGAAGCATGAAGAAGGGGAGCGAACCCTTGGATTGGCCTCAGGTTAGCAAACAGGCCAAGCTTTTTACGAATGCCGAGTAAGCCTTGTTCTGGTCGGATATTTCCAGGTAGTGCTTCCCATTTCTTCCCACCGACGGCACCTAGTAAAATGGCATCTGCTTGTTCACAAGCATTAATCGTATCATCTGGTAATGGTGTTCCATACTGGTCAATGGCATCCCCGCCAATTGCATGAGAATGGAAGGTAAAACGATGACCAAATTCACTTGCTACAGTATTTAAAACATACTTCGCTGACTCCATAATTTCTTTTCCAATACCGTCACCTGGAAGCAGGATAATTTGTTTATTCATACGCTTCTCCTCCATTCTAATTTAGGTTTCTGAAACTAAAGCATTGCTCTCTTGCGAATGCTGCCGAATAATATACCGATTAACTGCGTTCAAGAATGCATTAGCTGAGGCTTCGATGACATCCTGGGCCGTTCCTCTTCCGTTTACCGCCTGCCCGTTTACCTCTAGCTGGACATGTGATTCGGCTAATGCATCCTTACCGCCCCCAACAGAGCTTAGTTGGTAATCTATGAGATTAAGATCTTCAGAGATTAATTCATCTAATGTTCGGTAAACAGCCTCTACACTCCCCTGACCTGTGCAAGCTGTTTGGACTGTCCTTCCGTCAGGTGTTTGGAGTACAACAGTGGCAGTTGGGATATTTGCTGTGCCATATTGAACCTGAAACATTTCCATTTGATACTTGCTAACAGAAGTGGTATCTGTTTGAACTTCCATAAGGATGGTAAACAGGTCATCATCTGTCACTTCTTTTTTGTGATCGGTTAGCTGTTTAAATGCTGCAAAAGCACTCTTTAACTTTTCCTCACTAAGCTCCATGCCGAGTTCTTTTACTTTGTCCTTAAATGCATGTCGCCCAGAGTGTTTTCCAAGGAACAGGTTATTCGCCTTCACACCGACCATTTCTGGTGTAATGATTTCATACGTAGAAGCGTGCTTTAGAACACCGTCCTGGTGAATACCAGATTCATGAGCAAAGGCGTTGCGGCCCACTACCGCTTTGTTTGCCTGCACATACATTCCTGTTAGTTTTGCTACAAGGTCACTCGTTCGTTTTGTTTCTTCCAGTTGTAAGCCTGTCGTATAAGGGTAAAAATCAGAGCGTACTTTTAACGCAACGGCAATTTCTTCTAAGGAGGCATTGCCTGCCCGTTCGCCTATTCCATTGATCGTTCCTTCGATTTGCGTTGCGCCATTTTCCACAGCAGCTAACGAATTGGCAACAGCCATCCCGAGGTCGTTATGACAATGACAGGAAAGGCGTGCTTGATCAATGTTTGGCACATTTTCTTTGATATACTTAAACATTTGGCCATATTCCAGTGGCGTTGTATAGCCGACTGTATCTGGCAAATTAATCACGGTCGCCCCTGCGTCGATGACACGTTCGATGATTTGTGCCAAAAAATCTAAATCCGATCTGGAAGCATCCTCTGCAGACCATTGAACATCATGGAATTTCTCTTTGGCATAGGTGACCATTTCGACTGCCGTATTCATCACCTGTTCGGGAGTTTTTTTCAGTTTATAAGTCATATGAATCGGGGAAGTAGCCAAGAAAAGATGAATGCTTGGGTGTTCTGCCCCTTTCAATGCTTCCCATGCTGTATCGACATCTGACTTTACGGTTCGTGCTAAAGCGGTAACCGAGGTGTTTTTTATCGTGTCGGCAATGGCTTTAACAGCTTGAAAGTCTCCTTTGGAGGAAGCAGGAAACCCTGCCTCCATCCGATCCACACCAAATCTCTCTAGCTGTTTGGCGATTTCCAGTTTTTCTAGTTGATTTAGGTTCACACCAGGTGACTGTTCGCCGTCTCGAAGGGTGGTATCAAAGATTTTAATTCGTGACATGCTCTTTCACATCCTTTTGCTTAGATTGTTTTGCTTGAAGTGGTTGCTTAACAAAAGGCATTAAATCACGTAACTCCTTTCCAACTTTTTCGATTTGGTGGTTGTTTTCTTTTGCATTAATCGCATTGAATTTGGGTCTGTTTGCTTGGTTTTCCAAAATCCATCCTTTGGCAAATTCACCAGTTTGGATGTCTGTTAGCACTTCTTTCATTCTTGCTTTCGTATTCTCATCAACAATTCTTGGGCCTGAAGCAAAATCACCCCATTGTGCTGTGTCAGAGATGGAGTAGCGCATGTTTTCCAGTCCACCTTCATAGATCAGATCCACAATTAGCTTCATTTCGTGCAAACATTCAAAGTAAGCAACTTCTGGCTGATAGCCTGCTTCTGTTAGTGTTTCAAAACCTGCTTTGATCAAGCTTGTAAGACCGCCACACAATACTGCCTGCTCACCAAACAGATCTGTTTCGGTTTCTTCTTGAAACGATGTCTCTAGTACGCCTGCCCTTGCTGCCCCAATCCCTTGGGCATAAGCGAGAGCCAGCTCTGCTGCATTCCCTGTTACATCTTGATATACACCGAACAATGCCGGAACTCCAGCACCACCTTCATATGTTCTACGTACAAGATGCCCTGGTCCTTTTGGTGCTACGAGGAAGACATCCACATCTTCTGGAGGAACAATTTGGCTAAAATGAATGTTAAATCCATGGGCAAAGGCAATGGCGTTTCCTGGCTGCAGGTTTTGTTTAATGCTTTCTGTGTAAACAGCTGTCTGATGCTCATCAGGCAATAGAATCATCACCACATCGGATTTGCTAACAGCTTCTGCTACAGAATAAACGGAAAAGCCATCTTCTTCTGCTTTTTGCTGTGACTTCCCTGGTCTTAGTCCAACCACAACATCATAGCCGCTTTCTCTTAGATTCAACGCATGGGCATGCCCTTGTGAACCATAGCCAACCACCGCGATTTTTTTGTCCTTCAATACCTCTGTTTGAATATCATTTTCATAGCGTACTTTTGTCATTTTGTATTCCTCCTCATTTTTAATCCTGCTTCACTGGCAGTTAGCTCTATAGTTTTTATAAAGGTGTTGCGTGAAGATCTGTAACAGCTTTAGGTTGGTGTCCTCTTAAAAAGGCTGTTACACCTGTTTTGGTAAGCTCCTTAATGCCGTATGGATGAAGCAGCTCGATGAGTGCCTCGACTTTATCTGGCTTTCCCGTTACTTGTATGGTCATGCTTTCCTTGCTTACATCGATTACCGAGGCGCGAAACGGAGAAATGATTCCTTGAATTTCTGCCCGCTGATGCCCATTGCTTCCCACTTTTATTAAGGCAAGCTCTCTTGCAACGATTGCCTTTTCGGTAATATCTGATACTTTGATGACATCAATTTGTTTGTTAAGTTGTTTTGTCAGTTGTTCGAGGTTTTGGTGATCACTTACCTCAATAACAAACGTCATTTTCGAAATGCCTTCTGTTTCTGATTTTCCAACGGAGATGCTGTCAATATTGAATTGCCGTTTATGCAGCATGCCGGTAATGCGATTCAGTACCCCGCTCCGGTCTTGCACAGTGGCTGTAATGATGCGCTTCATCTCTTCACCCCAATCATTTCATGGAGCCCTTTGCCTGGTGCGATCATCGGATAGACACATTCTTTTTGGACAACCCGACAATCCACAACTACTGGCCCGTTATAGGAGAAAACCTCTTCTAGCATTTCTGGTGCGTCTGCTTCTTTTTCTATTCGTACACCTTTAATTCCGTAGCTTTCCGCGAGTTTTACAAAGTCAGGATTCTCGACGAATAGAGATTCCGAGTAGCGTTCCTCGTAAAAGCTTTCTTGCCACTGTCTTACCATGCCTAATGCCTGGTTGTTTACGATGATGACTTTTACTGGCAACTGCTGTTCCTTCAAGACGGATAGCTCCTGTAAAGTCATTTGAAAACCACCATCTCCAACAACTGCTACAACCAATTCATCTGGTGCACCGAGCTGTGCTCCGATTGCTGCTGGAAAACCAAATCCCATTGTTCCGAGTCCACCAGATGTAACCCACTTGTTTGGTTTATCAAAAGAATAATATTGTGCTGTCCACATTTGATGCTGTCCCACGTCTGTTGTAATGATCGCATCCCCTTCTGAAATCTGGTGGATTTGGTCAATGAGCCACTGTGGGGAAAGCAGTTCATCTGAGCGATCATACCAGAGTGGAAATGTCAGTTTGTTGTGCTGCAATCCTTTTTGCCAGTCTTCATGATCTGTTTTAATGTCCTTTGCTAATAGTGCCTGTAGTGCAGCCTTCGCATCCGCTACAACTGGGATCGCAGTTGGAATGTTTTTGCCGATCTCAGCTGGGTCAATATCAATATGGGCAACCTTGGCATTTGGAGCGAAATGCTGTAAGTTCCCAGTCAGTCGATCATCAAATCGTGCTCCAATGTTTAGCAATACATCACATTCATATAAAGCCATGTTTGCTGCATAGGTTCCATGCATCCCGGCCATTCCGAGCATTTGGGGGTGGGAGCCTGGAAAGCTTCCCAAACCGAGTAATGTATTGGCAACAGGCAGCTCATATTTTTCTGCGAATTCCTTTAATTCTGCTGAGGCTTTTGAAAAGAGTACTCCAGCTCCTGCTAGGATGAGCGGCTTCTTAGCATGGCTTAAAGTCTCAGCTAGCTTCGTAATTTGTAATGGATTCGGGTTCACATTCGGCTGGTAACCTGGCAGTGAAAAAGTATTTGGATAAGATCCACCAGTAACTTCAGCCGATATATTTTTTGGAATATCTACTACTACAGGACCGGGACGGCCGGTAGAAGCGATATGAAAAGCTTCTTTGACTACTCGTGGCAGTTCCTCGATCGTTTTCACTTGATAATTGTATTTCGTTATCGGTGTCGTAATCCCTAATACGTCCGCTTCCTGAAAAGCATCTGTTCCAATCACACCACTGGCCACCTGTCCGGTGAAAATAACGAGTGGTAAGGAATCCATCATGGCATCCGTAATTCCTGTAATAAGATTTGTTGCGCCAGGTCCGGAAGTTGCAATCACAACACCAGGTTTTCCTGTTACCCTTGCATATCCTTCTGCCGCATGAATTGATCCCTGCTCATGTCGGGAAAGGACGTGTTTAAACGATGCTTTGCTTCTGTAAACCGCATCATAGATTGGCAGAACAGCCCCGCCAGGATATCCGAATATCGTGTCCACTTGTTCATCCACCAACGTTTGGATGAACAAATCTGCACCTGTCATAAATTCTGTTTCACTTTTCGGTACCTGTTTAACTTTAAGTGTCACTACTACATGCCTCCCCCATTTGCTTTTCTATTAAAAAAGGCCCTTCTCTCCCCTAAAACTGCACAAATCAGCAGAATTATTGGGGAGAAAAGAGCCATCTTTTCACGGTACCACCCAGGTTTTATAGCATCCTCACGAATACTACCTTATGAGACTGAAGATCAGTCTCCTTGATAACAGGCACATACACTGTACCTGACCACACCTACTTGGCAGTCACCGTTCAACGTGGCACTCAGGGAAGATGTCAGAACAAAATGTATTTCTGGGCTTCCAGCAACCCCAGCTCTCTGTGAATACATTGCGAATGTTCCTTTGCTCCCGTCATCGAGTTAACCTATAGAATTTTTTAGTAAAAAGTTGTTTTTTAGAGTTAAAGATTTGTTCAATTTGTTAGGTGAAATCTGAATATTTGATATTGCGGATAATCATATACCGTTTCAAAAGAACAGTCAACAGCTTTTTTCAAAGTTTTTTATTTGTTTAGATAACTCTGTTTATTTGTATACGCTTTCATGCTTGTTAGACAGGGAAAGTCTTGAAATGTTACAATTACATTACAACGCGATATATCAGTTGTTTTATTGTATTTACAGGTAAAAGTTCAATTTTATTTAATTAATATATTGCTGAGGGTTTTGTTGTAGATTTTACGTTTAGTTTAGGGTAATTTGTTTTTATGTAGTGATATATCGGTTATGTTGGTTGCATCTATTTTTTGGGCGTAGTGTTGATGCGTAGTTGGTGGTTTACGGGTGATTAAGTGGCTAATTGGGTTGATTCTCTCTCTATGTTGGTTGATTACACAGACAAACTGGTTGATTCTCTTTGTCTTTTCCCTCATCCCTAACAAAAAAGCTCCTCCCAGCTATTGGGAGGAGCTTCTTTTCAAACTATTTATCTAAGAAATCTGTAACGGCACCTTTGGAAGAGCAGGAAACATTATGGGCATACTTCCCAAGAATTCCTCGCTTGTACAATGGGGGTGCTGACCAGTTTTTCTTTCGTTGTTCAAGTTCTTCAGCACTTACTTCCATGCTAATTTCTTTTTTGTCAGAATCAATGGTCACGATGTCCCCCTCTTTGAGGAATGCAATTGGCCCGCCAGATTGCGCCTCAGGAGAGATGTGCCCTACAACAAGGCCATGGGTTCCACCAGAGAATCGGCCATCTGTAAGCAGTGCTACTTTTTCACCAAGTCCTTTTCCGACAAGAATCGCTGAAATAGACAGCATTTCTGGCATACCCGGTCCACCTTTTGGTCCGACATAGCGAATTACCAGTACGTCACCTTCGTTAATTTTGTTATCCATTACTGCTGCAGTCGCTTCTTTTTCTGTATCGAAAACACGTGCCGGTCCAGTGTGACGATTAACCTTCACGCCAGAGACCTTAGCTACTGCTCCACTTGGGGAGAGGTTTCCTTTAAGAACAATAAGTGGTCCATCTGCCCGTTTAGGTTTATCAAATGGCATAATAACCTCTTGTCCTTCTGTTAACGAATCAGCTACTTCCAAATTCTCAGCAATTGTTTTACCTGTAACGGTTAGACAATCCCCATGCAAGTAACCATTTTCGTACAATAGCTTCATCACTGCTTGTACCCCACCAACTCGGTGCAGGTCTTGCATAACATATTTTCCACTAGGTCGTAAATCTGCTAAATGTGGTGTCTTTTCTTGAATTCTATTAAAATCATCAATCGTTAAATCTACTTCGATCGCATGCGCAATAGAAAGCAAGTGAAGAATAGCATTCGTAGAACCTCCTAAAGCCATAACGACAGTAATCGCATTCTCAAATACTTCTTTTGTCATAATATCTTTTGGATAAATTCCCTTTTCAAGCAAATGATAGACTGCTTTACCAGCATCTGCACAATCAGCATGCTTTTCAGCTGACTCGGCTGGGTTTGAGGAACTTCCTGGAAGGCTCATCCCCATCGCTTCAACGGCTGAAGCCATCGTATTGGCTGTATACATACCTCCACATGCACCAGCTCCAGGACAGGCATTACATTCGATCTTATGCAATTCTTTGTCATCAATTGCGTTGTTATTATGCTTGCCAACACCTTCAAACACGGAAACAATGTCGATATCTTTATCATTATGACGGCCTGGAGCGATCGTGCCACCGTACACAAATACTGCAGGCACTTCAGCATTGGCAATTGCGATCATACAGCCTGGGATATTTTTATCACATGCACCAATCGCCACAAAGCCATCCAGATTCTCTGCACCGACTACAGTTTCAATCGAGTCAGCAATTACATCTCGACTTGGTAGGGAATAACGCATTCCTTGAGTCCCCATTGAAATTCCGTCAGAAACTGTAATTGTGTTAAAAATGAGTGGTACCCCACCAGCGTCTCGTGCACCTTTTTGGCTGCTACGCGCTAGGTCATCAATATGTATATTACAAGGCGTTACCTCGCTCCATGTACTGGCAATACCGATCATCGGCTTTTTAAAATCTTCCTCGGTAACACCGACCGCACGAAGCATCGCTCTATTTGGTGCTTTCATTGGGCCTTCACTGAAAACCTGACTTTTAATACGTAAATCTTTATCCATTTATCATCCCTACCTTTCTTTCGAAACATTATATGCTTAATTTTTTCATAGTTCAATATATTTCTTATTTTTGTGAAGTGAAATTTCTTAAAAATCAGTAATAAAATACTTCAATGTGAGGAATTTGACTGCATGTTATTTTTAGATAAATTTCGGGAAAATAGAAAATGGACAAACAAGAAAAACATCATGAGTATCGGTGAGCTTGAAGGAGTTTTAAGTTTTTCAAGGCATGATTCCACTTGGCTTTTATGAATAATTTTTCTTTTACTGTCCAACCTTAAGACGGAGGTGAGTTTATGTTAAATCGTGGATTGACTACTGCTTTACTTGGTATAGGAACTGCGCAATTTCTTAAAGTCCCCCTTTACTATGCGGAAACAGGACATTGGGATTGGAAAAAAACGTTTGGGTCTGGTGACATGCCAAGTTCCCATTCATCAGCTGTCACGTCACTTACTACATATGTGGGTATGAAGAAAGGTATTTCTTCCGTAGACTTCGGTATTTGCAGTATTTTTGGACTTATTGTCATGTATGATGCAATGGGAATACGTTGGCAAGCTGGGCAAACAGCGATCGCAGTAAATGATTTATATGAGCAGGTCGAGCATTTCGCTGACAAACACCCTGATATAAATTATAAAAAACAAGAAAAAGAATTAAAGGAAATGCTAGGCCATATGCCTATTGAAGTCCTTGGTGGAGCAGTACTAGGAGTGGCAATCGGGGCATTTAGTCATTTTTTGGAAAAGAGGAAAGATACAAAGGCTTAGAGAAGCTGTGATTAGTTTTCTAGAGTACGTTGAAGCTGGAGCGAAAAGTTAATGATCGCTTCAGTTTTTTTGTGTTTTAGTGACTGTTCACTATTAGGGCTTTAGCTGTGTGATATAATGATATAAAAAGCTTAAGTCTAGTAAAGTGAAACTTCAATCAGTGGGGGTTTTCATTCTTCCCCCACTGATTGTTAGTTGAACGAATCGGGGTGTTAACGACCGTTTACTCCCACTTTTCACTTCATGTTTTGAAGTGGGAGTCTTACGGACGGTTACTCCGGGATAAATGGGTGGTGTTTATTGTGAAGGAAAAGGTCACTAGTTTTGTAAAAGACTTTCTGTGGATAAAAGATACCAGCTTTGCTAATATCACACTTGATCGCTTAGAACAAAAAATGAGAGAGGCGACCTTTGAACGTGGCTTGATCAAAGGGTTGCTTTTAATTTTTGAAAAGAGGATACAAGAACAAGGAGAAAGAGCATTTCAACATTGGCTTGTTAACCTCCATTTTAAATGCCCTGATGAATTTCAAAATGAAGAGAAGGCTATTCAAATCTATGATACTTACTATCTTTGGTTGGAAAATGAAGTAACTAAACTAGAAATAGAAACAAAATTACGTTGGGAAGAGCAAACCGAGGATATTAAAGGATTAGATGAAAAGGCAAGAAAAACACAATTAGTTATAAGACACAGATTATCAGAAATCGTTTTAGAATTGATGTAATGATTATTTGTTGTTAGCACGTCATCTCGCATAGATGATGTGCATTTTTACTTGGAGTTCTTCTGCTTTTTGACGTTCATCACCCCTATGACGTGCATTTTTACTGCTTCTCTTCTCTCTTTTGCACGTCATCTCCCTTATGACGTGCATTTTCACTACTTCTCTTCTCTCTTTTGCACGTCATCTCCCTTATGACGTGCATTTTTACTGTTTCTCTTCTCTCTTTTGCACGTCATCTCCCTTATGACGTGCATTTTGATTGTTTCTCTTCTTTCTTTTGCACGTCATCTCACTTATGACGTGCATTTTCACTACTTCTCTTCTCTCTTTTGCACGTCATCTCCCTTATGACGTGCATTTTCACTACTTCTCTTCTCTCTTTTGCACGTCATCCCCTTCATGACGTGCATTTTTACTGCTCCTCCTCTCTCTTTTGCACGTCACCTCCTTCATGACGTGCATTTTCACTGTTCCCCTTCTCTCTTTTGCACGTCATCTCCCTTATGACGTGATGACCTCCATCACCCCGATGAAATGCAGTTCACCCGGGACTCTCCCAACCTTTGCAGTTCATCGCCCCGGCTGACGGATCAGTAGGCTACTCTTAAATACTGTCAGGATTTTTTCCTGTTCGATCATTGCAATCCATGGCATCAATCGTATGCATTTCTTCTTCTGTCAATGAAAAGTCGAATACATTTGCATTAGCTGCAATTCGTTCTGGTTTAGTTGATTTTGGGATGGTAATAATGTCATGTTGAATATTCCAGCGTAAAATCACCTGTGCTGGTGTCTTACCATATTTCTCTCCAATTTCGGTAAGAGTAGGATCATCAAGCAAGCGCCCACGTTTTAATGGTGCCCATGCTTCCAGTTGAATGGCTTCTTTTTTACAGTACGAATGAAGAGCTGTCTGGGTGAGGTGTGGATGGTATTCGACTTGATTCACAACAGGTTTCACCTCAGCATTTTCGAGTAAATGTTCGAGATGTTGTTGATGAAAATTGCTCACACCGATCGCGCGCACTTTCCCTTCGTTATACAATTCCTCCATTGCTCTCCATGTCTCGATATAGAGATCTCTGACTGGCCAATGTATTAAATATAAATCCAAGTAATCTAAACCTAGTTTTTGCAAACTTCTTTCAAATGCTTGCTTTGTTTCATGATATCCTTGTTCATCATTCCAAACTTTTGATGTCACAAAGATATCCTCTCTCGGGATACCGGAGTCCCTTATTGCCTGACCGACGCCCTCTTCATTTTCATAATAGGATGCTGTATCAATACTGCGATATCCATGCTGCAATGCAGCCTCTACAGCCTCTACCACTGTTTTTCCGTCCTCTACTTTATATACGCCAAGTCCAAATCCCGGCATCTTCACACCATTATTCAATGTTACAGTATCCTGCAAACTTGTGATCATGCATATCCTCCTCAAAGATTGTATTATTCTACCTTCATTGTATAAGAACTAGTCAGAAAATCGCAAACGTTTACCGAAGTGTCAATCCTACAGAAATGGGGTATAAATAAGTTATTACACGAACGAACTTAGAATATGGAGTGAGCTATGATACAGGAAATTTTTAACTCAAATCTATTTATACTTATTGTTTCACTTCTATTAATCTGCAGTATTCTGGCAGTTCAATTTTCCGTGAAAGTAAATGCTCCATCACTGCTTTTCTTTATTGCGCTTGGTATGATTGCAGGCAGTGACATACTAGGAATTATAAATTTTAATAATCCGGAAGTTGCCCAACTTGTTGGGATGATGGCTCTCGTAATCATCCTATTCGATGGTGGGATTCAGACACAGTGGAAAAATATACGACCTAACGCTGCACCCGCAGTCTCGTTAGCTACTGTTGGTGTGCTGATAACGAGTTTGCTTGTTGGTGTTGCAGCTTATCTTCTTTTTGACCTGAGCTGGCCAGAGGCGATTTTATTGGGGGCTCTTGTTGGTTCTACAGATGCTGCAGCGGTTTTTGCTATGCTAGCAGGAAGAAATATTACAAATAGACTAGAAGCTACATTGGAAGGAGAATCTGGTGCCAATGATCCAATGGCAGTGTTTCTAACTACGGCATTTATTTCGATTGTAAACCAGGAAGGAACAAGTTTTTTTGGATTCATTGGTCAATTCCTATTACAAATGGGTGGTGGCCTGTTAATTGGCTTGTTAATCGGGAAAATTGCCAGCAAGTCTCTTTATCGAATTAACCTCTCCTCAAGTGGTTTGTATCCACTACTAGCTATATCATTTGCTTATTTGACCTACAGTGTTGGTTCATTATTGAACGCAAGTGGATTACTTGCTGTATACGTTGCTGCCCTCGTAATAGGAAATTCTGGTTTAAAACAACGAAGTCCAATTTTACGATTTAACGAGGGGTTCAGCTGGATTGCCCAAATTGTGTTATTCGTCTTACTCGGATTGTTCGTCGCACCAAAAGACGTGTTCAGCTTTGAGATTATAGTGAAAGGGTTAATTTTATCCCTTACTTTAATGCTTATTGCACGTCCTGTTGCTACCTTTCTTTCTGTGGCAGGGATGAAGTTTAAATTTAAAGAAAAGCTCTTTTTATCTTGGGCTGGTCTGCGCGGCGCGGTCCCCATTGTGTTGGCATTATTTCCGCTACTAGCCGATTTAGCCAACAGTGCTTTATACTTTAATATCGTATTCTTTGTTGTGTTGACCTCAACGCTTGTCCAGGGAACTACCATACCTAAAGTTGCCTCCATGCTAGGTCATGTGTCATCTTCTACTACGAATCCAATCTATACAATGGACCTTCTTTCCATTGGGAAAACAGAGCTTGAGGTAGCAGAATTTCAAATTGCAGAGCATAATAATGCAGCAAACAAGAAGATAAAAGAACTTAACCTTCCTGAAACGGTTAATATTACCTTAATTTTGCGGAAAGGAGATACTGTTCCTCCGAGTGGTAATCTTACCTTAAAGCCTGGAGACACGTTATATATGCTCCTGCAAGGGGATGAATTAAAGGCAGTAGAAGAAATCTTGAAGGCTGAGGAACAGTAAGGAAGAGGTATAGCAGAACTAGGAATAAAACTTAAAACTGAGGACACACTTATAAACTAGTTAAAATATTCCCATCTGAGAATATTTTTGTATAAACGAGTTTAGAAAGTGGTGTGGAAATGGTTGAATTCTTGAAAGAAATGCTCATAGTACTGGGAAGAATCATTACTATTTTACCCCTATTATTATTCATCACCATATTTATGGGAAAGCGAGCGATTGGGCAGTTGCCTATATTTGATTTTTTAATTATAGTCACATTGGGGGCTGTTGTTGGTGCAGATATCGCGGATCCTAGTATTAAACACCTTCCAACTGCCGTCGCTATAATTGGGCTTGGGGTTCTACAAAGAGTTGTAGCAAATTGGAAAATATCCAATCGGAAAATAGGGAGATTCATTACATTTGAACCTACTGTTATTATCCAAGATGGAAAATTACTTAATAAAAACCTAAAAAGTATTCGCTATTCCATTGATAATATACTTCAAATGCTTAGGGAAAAAAATGTTTTTGATATGAATGAAGTAGAGACAGCGATTATTGAATCAAACGGGTCATTAAGCGTACTTAAAAAACCTCAAAAAAACACAGTAACCTTAGAAGATATGAACATTGTCAAAACAACCTCTACTATATCCTATCCTGTTATTGTAGAAGGAACAATTTACTCGGAGATCCTAAATGAATTTAGTCTTAATGAAGCGTGGATTAACCAGCAATTGTCCGATCAAGGAATTCATAATATAAAGGATGTTTTCTTTGCTTCAATAAATAATAGTCATGCGTTACACATTACTTTAAAAGATGAAAGAGGCTTAACTATTCCTCCAATAAAACACTAAATTATAAAGTGAAACTGCAATCAGTGGGGGGTTTTTTTCATCCCCCACTGATTTAGCATACATAAACCATCTTCAAAAACTCGTATGTACTTCCATTTGTATCCTGCATAAATCTGCCTGCCTCTTCAAAGCCAACCTTTCTGTAAACATTAATAGCTCTTTGGTTAAATACTGCAACAGATAAAGTTATCTTTTTAGGATTATAATTTGCTCTGACGAACGCTAAGCCTGCTTTTACAAATTCTCTTCCTATTCCTTTTCCAGTTAAATTAGGTTTCATACCTAATCCAATATCCACAATATAATAATTAATAGATTGTGCTGAAAAAAAGGCGACTAATTCCCCCTCGGACCTAACGGAAAAAACGGAATTCCCCCTTTTGATCGGGTCTAAAAACAACTCGAGGTCCTCTTTATCTGCAGTAATATCATAAAAGGAGTATATTCCATCATACTTCCAGTTATATGCGATATGCTCTGCTTCTCGTTGTGTCATAACATGAAATGTAAACTTCATGTTATCCTTCACTTTCTGTTGCAGAAAGCGGGCTATGTGCGCCTTCGTTCAACATGCCATAATGAATAAGGTCTTCGTAACGATTTCCTTTTCTCACGTGTTCTTTAAGGATCCCTTCCTCTTTCATCCCTATTTTTTGCAAAACCCTTCCAGATGCAGGATTTGTACCGAAGTAACGCGCAAACACTTTATGTAGCTTTTTTTCCTCAAACGCAAACTGTACGATTGCTTGCGCTGCCTCTGTCGCATACCCCTTCCCCCAAAAAGGCTCGCCAATCCAATAGGCGATTTCTCCATGCTGGAATGCTCGATTATTCGAGAGTGCGATCGCGCCATATAACTGTCCATTTTCCTTATCCGTAACAGCAAACTCATAGGACTTATCTGCGATAAAGCGCTCGCGGTGAGGCTCCATCCATGTCAAAGCATCCTCTACGGAATACGGATAAGGAAGGTATAGTGTGTTTTGGTAAATATTAATATTATTACAGAGCTCTGCTATCGTTTCTGCATCAGACTTTTCAAAAAGTCGTAGCAGTAACCGTTGCGTCGTAATCGTTTTATGTTGTTGATCATAAAGCATAAAGTCCCCCCTCATGACAAATCTTTTTATTTTAAATAAACCTGCAATGTAACTTTGTTATTGCCGTAAGACCAAACCGAATTTTCAACTACTAAATTAGAGCTAAAGGCTTCAACCCATACCTGTTTTGCATGTAATAATGCAGTTAATTGAGCAGAATTAAGCTGTACCTCTTCAATTTGTTCTGTCTTTTGAAAAACAAAGACGACACAAATACGATCTGCTTGATTTGCAGCAACCTCCATTATCCTACCTCCTTATTTTGGTTTACTGGGCTTGATGTTTTCCACTTGATTGCCGTTACAACCCACCAAAAAATCAAGTAACCGTATAGAGCGAATATAAAAATTGCCATGATATCGCCTTTTACGACGTTTTGCATTATGTATTCAAATTCATTTACTCCCGCTCCCCTCCCGATGAGGTAAAATATTGTGGCAATTGGTGTAATAATGGCCATAGCCAAGGCAGGGTACGCTAAGTCTTGCATACGTTTCTTACTAATACTCCATATTGCCATTCCAATCGTGGATAAAATGAATAGACCATAAGGCCACACCAACCAGCTTGGCAGCGATTCCCACATACCAGCACCCCCTGATTAAGTTGCAGTAAAATTAATTCTAAGTATACCATATTTTGTATTTGTTAGAAAATTACCAATTTAATTTAAGACGAAGAAAAAGCAAGGAAAGTAGCCTCCCTTGCTTATACTTATTTATGCCTGCCACTATGCTCTGTTTTAATTAATGTGCTTTCGGTCTTTGTTTCATCATGGACATCACAATAATAAACGACCACCTTGATATGATGGATGATCTGGCAGGTCCGTGTGTGACGCATGAAATTTTTCCAATAGGTAAATTTATGATCGCCCCCGTCCACCTTTTCTATATATGTATCCTGTACTTGCCAATTATGTTCCTTTTCTTCCGCTGGTCTAGTTGATCCATCCTCGATTTCTGCATGGGTAATTTCTCCACTTAAAAGAATAAAGAAAATCCCAGCCAGCATTAAGCCTCGCTTCCACATATCATCAGCCCTTTTAAAAATTTCGATTACGCTTAGTTATTTCCTGACTGATGAAAAACATACATAGGTTACGCCATCACTTTACTCAAAAAGGCCGTATTTGGTTTTGAACCGTTTTATAATTTTTATCCAAGCATTACTAAACAATAGCAGAAAAACAACATTAGAAATGGCATGCGCTAAGTCAAAATAAAAGCTAGCACTATAATATAAAAGAATTTCTTTCCAGCTTATTTGATTGATCATACTAACGACAAACCAAAGATTCATGAACCAACCGAATAAAAATCCTATCAAAAAGCCATAGATACACCTGCCTAGCATCTGCTTCATAAACAATGTGTTGCGCAGTAGCCCTGCCATTAACCCAATCATTCCCCAGGCGTACATTTGCCAAGGAGTCCAAGGACCTTGACCTAAAAATAAGTTGGAAACAATCGCGGCCAGCACGCCAATTACGAATCCACTTTGTGGACCTAACACAAGTGCTGCTGCAATAATTACAAATGTGGTTGGTTGTACACTTGGTAATGAAGCAAAGGGTACACGACTAACTGCTGCAATTGATCCTAGAATGGCAAGCATGACAAGCTCTCTACTCGTTAGTTTCTGTTTCGAGAAACGATACATAAAAGGTATAAAAGAAACACCCATGATAAGCAGACTAACGAGCATATAGTGTTTGTTTATAACAAGAGGAAAGCAACAAAGTAAAAGCAATAAAGTAAAACTTAGGATGAGGAGGACTTTTTTTGAACGTGCCAATTGTCTTTTGCCTCCTCCATTGTTATGACAGGTGTTGCTGAAGTTTTCCTGCTGATTCGGTTCATAACTGTGGTATAATACGTGTTCGCTTTAAAAAAGTCGCTTGTACTCTCTGTTATGGACACATCTCCTTGAAAAAGCATACTGCACCTTGTCGCATAGTTTGCAGCAAATTCCACGTCATGTGTCACCATCACAATCGTTAACCCTTGGTTCCTCAGGTCACCAAGCAAATCACCAAACATTCTTTTGGAAAAAGGATCAAGACCTTTTGTTGGCTCATCGATTAGCAAAATCGCAGGATTCTCAAGAATTGTGCCAAGTAAGGCAGCCTTTTGTAGCTCACCACCACTTAAATCAGCTGGATGGCGATCTTTTAATGCTGTCAGACCAAATTTACTTAGTAGATTATGTATCTGCGCTTCTCCATTTTCCTGCTTATGTTTTTTTATGATCTGTTTGTATTCCGCAATCAGTGTATCCTCAAGAAAATAGAGTGCTGGATTTTGTGGCAAATAACTAACTGCCCCGCTTTCCAGCTTTTTTGTTTTTTCTCCATTGATAACTATCTTCCCATGCTGCTGTCGCAAGATTCCTGCTATAACTTTTAATAAAGTAGATTTCCCCGTACCATTGGCCCCAAGGATAGCCAGTAACTCTCCCTTCTTGACTGTAAGTGACAGGTTATGAAGAATAGGAGACGTGTTCCGTTTATATTGAAAGTCAATTTCATTTAACGTTAAATAAGGAGCAGAATGTTCTTCTATTTGGGAGATCTCTCGTGAGTCAACATGTTTAGTCCGAAGCCAATCCCTGCCTTCTCTAACAGTAATCGGGATATTTTCAGGTATCACCTCTGATTCATAGTGCAGAAACAATCTAGAGGAACTTGGTAAAAAATACTGCAAAACAGGATGATCTTGAAGCATGGCTACCGCTTCACGTGGCTGTTCATCCATCTTTTTCATACCCTGATCTAATACAAGGACACGATCAGCTACTGCAAATAGTTCCTCTAAGCGATGCTCCACCATCAAGATAGTCATGCCAAACTCTCTGTTTAATTGTGCCAGTGTCTGGATAAACTCTTTAGCTGCAATAGGGTCTAACTGAGCAGTAGGTTCATCAAGCAAAAGCAAGTCTGGATCTAGTAAAAGAACGGACACTAAATTCACCATTTGTTTTTCCCCACCAGATAGTTCGCTCGTTCTTTTATTAAGCAAGTGACTTAATCCAAAGTAGTGCGTCATCTCTGCAACTTTCTTACGCATCACAGCCGTTCGATAGCCTTTATTTTCCATACCGAAAAGAAGCTCTTCCATCACGTTTTCCATCACGATCTGATTTTCCGGATCTTGAAAGACGATGCCAATATCTTGAGGAGGTGTTTCGTTATGTAATGGTTCCCCTTTATAAAACATGGTCCCTGCCAATTGGCCATGTGGCGCAATTTCTTGTTTTATGAGATGGAGCAGGGTTGATTTTCCACTACCTGATGCACCACACATTACCACGAACTCTCCTTTATGTATGTGAAAATCCACATTCCTTAATGCGGGTGTTTCCTCCAATGGATAAGTAAAGCTTATATTTTTTGCAGATAATATTTCCATTTCGCTACTTCCTTTCCTTCAGCCCATACCGGAAAAGCGAGTAACAGGGCCCAATTAGCTAGAAAAAGACATTCTCGTTGCTCTAACTTTGTGGTTTCCAGCACAGGTAGCAATGACAGGACGCTATCTTCAAGCCACCAACCAAAAATCATTAAACACCCTGTGATAAGAATAAACAGCAATGCGTATGCGTCCTGCTTTTTCATTGGAAAGGCTTGATAATGGCTACGCTTTTGTTGGCCGTATCCTCTTGCTGACATAGAATCGGCAGTTTGTATGGATTGTTCGAGTGACCCTGTTAGCAGTGCCTGTAAAAAAAGCATTCCGTTTTTCACCCGTTCCTTCAAGCTTCCTTTTGTGACTGAAAATCCTCTTACCTTCTGTATCTCTTCTATTTCCATTAAGCGTCTTTTTAACAATGGGACAAAACGTACAGCAAGCATACTTAAGAGCGCCCATTGCGGAGAAATGCGAGCAAATATGTATAAAAAGCGATCCTGGGTAATAATTTGATTCAGACTAATAAATGCAAGTAGAATCCCTACTAATGTGAATGCGATCATGATTCCCTGTATGACTGCTTCTAGCATGACTTGATTCTCAAATAAATAAAATAAAATATGATTTCCTCGTCGGTTGAAAATTGGTGTTAAAATAAGAATAAAAGCCGCCAAAGTGAGAATCATCCCAAGCCAGCTTTTCAATTGCCTGCCTTTATCAAAAAGAAATTGGGTGCAGAGAAGGAATCCTACCCCTACCATTAAAAAAATGGGATGTTGTGAAAGCATAAATCCAATGATGATCACGACATAGTAGAGGAGCATAACAGCAGGGTGGAAAGAGCGTACCCCTCTTAGGCTCATCCTCCCGCCCCGCTTTCCTCTAAGTAATTGGTTGTATAAAACCAGTAAATCGTTTGTCCCTCCGCTACCGGCGTTGCACCAACACCTTGTTTAATCAACGCACCATCAAGCCGAATCATCCAACCACTATTTTGCCCTTCATCGAATTCATACAGATTATCAATTCCTTCAACATATGCACCGGCATTTGCGCCCCTTACACTTAGTTGGATACCTTTTTGCTTTAGTATTCTTCGCGTAATATCGAGAATTGTGTCCCCTTCCTTCCTTTCCACCTTTGTTTGGGGGACGATTTGCCCTTTTACTTCACGTGCATCAATCGAAAAGTTGACATAGGAGGAAGGCTGTTCAGGCTCTTTCTTTGGGGGTGTTTTCTCATCGTCCTTGTCTTCCTTATCATCCTTTTTATCAGGCTTCGCTTCTGACTTTGTCTGTTTCTTTTGCGCAGGCTGGTTTGTTGGTTCTTTTTTCTGGCGGTCCTGTTGTTTCACGGAAGCTGTTCCTTCGTTTTCACTAGTAGGTTTTTCTTCTTGCGACGTTTTATGGGAGTCTGTACTCGCTGAATTGTTAGCTTGTTCCTCTTGTTGATTTGTTTCTTGGCCAGATTTTTCTTGAACTGTTGCTTTTTCGTTCTTCTCCTCTTCAGGCTCCGAATCCTGTTTCGCTTCTTGTTGCTCTCTGTCTACGGCGATGATTGCCTTTTCTTGGAGTGCTGTTTTCTTTTCCGTCAGTACATTTACAGTATCTTGTTGCTGTCCATTAACAGGCGTAACCTCGTCCTTTGCACAACCAAAAGCAATGAAAACGATAAGAACCAACATGAACATCATATTTATATATTTTCTCATACGTTTTTCCCTCCTTGGTTAGACAAACAATCGGGTAACCTAACCGATTACCCGATGTTTGTATGTTACATACTTTGACGTGCTTGGCGTTTTCTTAAAAACAGGAGGATAGAACCACCAATCAACAGGAGCACTCCTCCAGTTGCTAGGAGATTAAAAGTATTTGTTGATGTATTTGGTAATTTTTCTCCAGACGCATTTGTTTGAACATCGCCTGTTTTCTCTACCTCCTTAGAGTTGTTGTTTTGGTCATCTTTTGGGTTATTGTCTTTTTTAGGAACTTGCTCTTCATTTGGATCTTCGTCGTTCGGTTCTTCTTCTTTTGGTTTATCGTCTGTTTCTGGCTGCTCAGGATCTTTTTCCGGGTTTACTGGTTCCTGTGGTTCTTCATCCACAGATGCTGCAAATTGATACACCGAGCCACTTCCATCTACTAGCTTTTGATAGGCAACAAGTGCTAACAATGCTTGCTGTGTCGAGATACTTCCAGATTCTCCATCTAAAAGATGACTGTATCCTCCATCAGCCTGTTTAAATTTAAGTAAGTGCTGTAAAAGGTTCCCACCTTCTTTCGTAAACTGTGGAGATGTTGGGTCTACTCCAACTGCTGCTAATCCAATGATTGCCTGTGATACGGACTCACTAGAGTCTCCTCCATTAAATTCAATATCATAGCCGCCTTCTGTATCTTGTTTTTCTGAAAGATAGGTTACAGCTTTTTCGATAGCTGCTTCCACTTTGGGATCATCCTGGTATGGAGCGAGCGCCGCTAAAGCCATACCCGTAATATCCGGACTAGCAGTGGGTCCGAAAAATGACCAGCCGCCCGTTCCCAATTCGTTATCTAAAACACTTGTAATAAGTCGTGTGCGGAAATCCTCCGACACGTCAAAATCACCACTATCTATCGCGAGTAAACCATAGATCGCTGCATTAATAGCGGGGGCTTCCATCGCAGTATGGGATTCCAGTTTTTCTGCTAAATTATAGCCATTGACCGCAGTGGCATCTTTTCCAGCTGCACTAAGCGCGATAATGATTTTTTCAAGGTCAAAAACATTTCTGAATTTGCCCTCGTTTTCATCAAGCAAGGTTTCAACACTTTTCACATAACTATCAGGGATGTCACGGTTTGTATGGGCAACACCCCAAACCCACCATTCACTGTGATAGCTTAAATCAACGGATGCTGTATCCATATAAGAAAGGATGCCATTAACGTTAGTTTGGATTTCCTTTAAGTTGATTGCTGGTGTTTTCTTATCTGCAGGTGTTTTGGGTTCATCTTCGGTTTCTGCAGGAGGAGTTTTTTCCTCCTCTGGTTGTGCTTCTTCCTCTTCTTCAGGTGGTACATATGTTGTGACACTTAATTGAAATTCTTGTCCTTCTTGCATGGTGTAGTTTGCCATGCTGCTAGATAAAGGCTTGTTGTCTACCGCGATATTCCAGTAATCATTAGGACCGAGTTCCGTTTCACCGATATTATTTAAAAACGTGTAGTATGTATCATCTACGGATATGTCTAGGCTTACTTCTTCTCGTATTGCGGCCTGGTATAGCGCATCGTAAGCGCTAGATCCACTTGCAATTGATATTTCTCCTTTTATGATAGCGTTGTCATTTATATCTGTGGCTCGTATTTTCACAGACACTTCAGGGGAAAAATCATTCAAATCCCTGACTGCGAATAAAATATTATCGCCATTTTCCACTTCAAAAGAGGAGGCACCTACCTCCGCTGCCTTCCCATTTACATTAAAGGACCAGGCATGAGAGTCACCTTCCAACTCTTCACCAATGCCGGTTATATAGGCTCCGAAATCACTTTCTTCATAAAAAATGTCCTCGTCACGTTGCTCTCCAGCATCAAGTAAGACATCAAAAGCCATGTCTCCTTCTTCTATTTCAACTGCTGTTAGGGGTAGTACTTCCTCGCCGTTTTCATCAATTGCTTTTATCGTAACACCATTATCCAATGTGGCTGCATGCATAATTAACGGCTGCATGAACGTTAAGTTTCCGATAATCAGTAAAAAACTTAGCAAACATACAACAGATTTCAGCATTCTGTTTTTCATTTCTCAACCTCCTCGTTTACTATCATTCTAGTACGCTATACTCCATATACGTCCGCTAATAAAGCGCATTCACTAGTTCTTAGCGAATGCCCCAGACACTGTGCTGATCCATGGCACAAAAAATACACCTCTTCCCGAAGAGATGTATGCGTGACGTAGCGTATTAAACATTTTATGTATACAGAAAGCTCTATGCTGTATAATCCGCTGACACACCTCCCTATCCGCGTAGGTTTGAATGGTGTAAAAAAACAGGCAGGTCTCCTGGCTCATGATCTTCATTTTCTATGACCTTCCCATCAAGTGACAGTGGTTTACAATAGAAAACTCCCATTTACAGTGGCGGGACCGCGCCGGATTTAAACCGGACTTCCCTTTTAATGATTTATGCAAGAGCATAAATCAACCCATCTTTTTCCTATTCAATTACTTTTATGATAATCAACTCCAGGTAACTAGTCAACTAGCGATTTCGTACGGTCGTAAGAGATTAGTAGAAATTATGTATCGGGTATTGGGGAGAGCGGGGAGGTGGATGGTTCCTCACGCGAGAATAGTGGTTTGGCACGCGACTTGCACCTTGCTCCACGCGAGTTTGGCGATTTGGCACGCGAGTTTAATCGCTTCCCATGCGACTTCCGCCACACCTCACACGACTTTAATGAATTAAAGAGGACTAGCCCATGCTAGTCCTCTCCCTCAAAATAAATTCCGCTTTGCTTTCGTGCTGCTTCAGTTATGGCGAGTACTTCTCGGCTAATCGCCTTCATGTTTTCATATGTTGACGTCTTGCCCTCCAGTATAATCTGAACAAAGCTTTCCAGTTCATATGTCATGGTGTTTTCCCGCTGCGACTCCCCCGTCCATTTCTGTCCCTTGGACGCTCGTAAACTACATTGCACATTGGAAAAAGAACCGATATTATCAATGCTTATGGTCCCTGCCTCGCCCTGAATTTCTGACTCCAGATTGGAGGTAGAAATTTTCGAGCATAGGATTGTGCATACGTAGCCTTGATAGCTTAATACCAATGTACCACTACCATCCACACCGCTAGATAGCATGACTGGCGTGTACTTCACATCAAGTGGTTTTCCAAACAATGCAACTGCCACCGCAATAGGATAGACGCCTAAGTCAACCAATGCCCCACCAGCAAATTTCCGGGAAAATATAGCGGGTTCTTTACCTGCTAGTAATTCATCATAGCGAGAGGAATACTTCATCCGATGTAGGAGCACATTCCGAACCTCCCCCACATCGTCCAGACGACCTTTTACCTTTTGAAAGTTTGGTGTGTAAAGGTTGCGCATCGCCTCGAATAAATACACGCCATTCTCCTCGGCAATACGATGGGCTCCCTCAAACTCCTTTAAACTAGCAAACATTGGCTTTTCGCAAATCACATGCTTGCCATTCTTTAGAAAAGCTACGGCTTGCTCAAAATGGAGGGAATTAGGAGACGCAATATACACACAATCCATTTGACTGCTTTTAGCCATCTCCTGCAAAGCTGTAAAGTAATGACCAGCGCCATGTTTCCTGGCAAAGTCCTCTGCTTTTTCGGAGGTGCGGGAATGCACTGCAGTTAATTCCACACCAGCTACTTCGCCTATTGCGTCAATAAAGGATTCTGTTATCCAGCTTGTGCCAACTGTTCCAATTCTCATTACATCCGCTCCTTACCCTAACAACTCTTTTAGTTGGACTGCTGCTTCGCGCGGGTTTTCTGCCTTGGTAATCGCACTTCCGACAATGACAGTATCTGGTTTTCCTTCTATAATGTCAGGTAATGTATCCACATTAATTCCACCAGCTACTGTTACCTCGATATCATGATCTTTCACTAAGGCAAACAGACCTGTATCAAAACTACCTTCCTGTTGCTTATCCTTGCCGACATGTAAACTTACTAAATCGACGCCTAATGCGACCAATTCTTCCACTCTTTCTGCTTTATCGACCTCTAAAAGGTCTATCATAATCCGACTTCCATGCTCTTTCGCTACACGTAATGTGTCAGCAATCGTAAGATCACCAGAAAAAGCCATCACCGTTGTAATATCTGCTCCTGCGTCAAAGGCCTGTTTTGCCTCGTGCTTACCTGCATCACACGTTTTCATATCTGCTACAATCGTTTTCTCAGGGTACCTTGCCCGTACCTCACGAACGATTTCCATACCATATTCTTTAATAACCCCTGTGCCTACCTCAATGATATCAACCGATTCTTTCGTTTCCTCAAGTATTCGGAAGCATTCCTCTTTTGTTAAACGATCTAAAGCAAGCTGTAGATTCATCTTTCCCATCCTTTCTAGCGTTCAATCCGTTCAATTTCTCCCATTCTAGCTTGGACATCTTCATAATAAGGCAGCCCTTCATTATCCCCTTTTACACTAACAACCATAGAACCTATTGTTGCTGCAAAGGTAGCAATTTTTTCTAATGGCCAACCTTGTAAAATGCCATAAAGCATCCCCGCATCAAAGCCATCACCCGCGCCAACAGTATCGACTACTTTTGATGCCTTAACTGGCGGTGTATTAATCACTTGATCCTTATGATAAACGACCGCACCTTTTTCTCCCTGTTTTACCGCAATGTAGGAGATACCAAGTGTTTTCACCTTTTCGATAATCGTTTCTGGGTCATTCTCTCCCATGATGATTTCCATTTCTTCATCTCCAGCCAAAAGAATATCGACATGAGGCAGAATGGTTGAAAGAGTTTCCTGAGCTTCTTCCTTTGACCACATCCGTAAGCGAATATTTGGATCAAAGGAAATAAGCACATCATGCTTCTTCGCCAATTCGATTGCCCGTTCAAAAATGGCCATGTTTTTTGGATTAATGGCTGGAAAAATTCCTGTTAGATGAAGCACACGAGCTGATTCAAAATAGCTTTCATCTAAATCTTCTGGTTCCATTTCTAGTACAGGTGATTTGTCACGGTAATAGAATGTCCGTACATTGCCATCCTCCATTATTTCTTTAAAGTTTAGAGAGGTTGGGTAACCATCAACAAATCCAATCTGTGACACGTCAATGCCCTCTCCTCTGGCAAAATTATAGATATATTTTCCAAACTCATCATTCCCAAGCTTACTTATAAATCCTGTTTGCAGTCCCAGTCGGGAGCAGCCTATTGCTACGTTGAGCTCTGCTCCCCCAATATTTTTCTCAAAGCCATTTACAAACTTCATCGGCCCAGTTGACGCTGGATTAAAAGCGATCATTGCTTCCCCGATCGTGATAATATCTTTTTTCAAAACTCTCTCCCCCTACATCGTACAGTTATGATTTAGTTAGCACATCAACCATTCCAGCATGGCCAATCATGACAACATCAGCCATATTAATAAACAGCCCTGTTTCTACTACACCGACCAAGCCCTTCAACTGTTCATGAAGCTCGGCAGGCTCCTGAATGCTTTCAAAGTCACAATCCAAAATATAGTTATCGTTGTCTGATACAAAAACTTCTCCATCTTGTTTCCTGATTGTAGGTAGGCAACCTAATTGTGCTACCCGGTCCCTTGTCGTCTCCCAGCCGAACGGAACTACTTCGACTGGCAAGGAAAACGTCCCTAAATAATCCACAACCTTTGTTTCATCCACGATGATGATGAGCCGTTTCGCTAGAATGTCGACAATCTTTTCCCTTACGAGCGAACCGCCACCACCTTTCAATAAATGAAGATGTGGATCTACTTCATCGGCCCCATCTATTGCAAGGTCAATGCCATCAACAGACGAAAAGTCTGCCAAAGGAATGCCAAGCTCCTTCGCTAGTTTTTCTGTTTTCTGTGAAGTAGGAACACCCACGATTTCCAAACCGTTTTTCACTCGTTCCCCTAAAGCTTGGAGCATCCAGTAAACAGTTGAACCTGAACCTAGCCCTACCGTCATACCATCCTTAATCTCTTTAACTGCTTCTTCTGCTACAATTTTCTTGTTTGCATTCATTTTATCTTCTCCTTTTGCTTCCACTGCGATTTTATTTATTATCCATCTAATGTTCCCTGTTACAAGACGAATCAACCTAATAAGAGGCCGTTATCTTAAAATAAGGATGGGTTAATAAGTTTTGGAATGTAGAACGCAATGTCAGGGAAAAACGCAAGGAACAGTAGAACGACAATCACAATGGCAATGTAAGGCACTACCGCTACAAAAGACCGTTCTATCGGTAAGTTCCCGATTTTTGCTGCTAGCAATAGACAGAGTCCGTATGGTGGTGTAATAAGTCCGATAGCTAGTGTGATTACGACAATTAAGCCTAAATGGATAGGATCCATTCCAAATTCGATTGCTGTAGGCAGAATAACTGGTACAAAGAGAATCATGGCTGGAATCGCATCCATAAAGGTACCTACAAATAAGAAGAACGCAATGAGAATCACGATAAACAAGGCTTTCGTACCTACATGATCAGTGAAAAACTGCTGTGCCATCGTTCCTAGCTGATAATAGCTCATTAACTCCCCAAGGGCACTGGCTGCAGCTAATGCAAACAAGGATAGCGAGCTTAATGCCAATGTATCCATTAAAATCTTTGGTAGGTGCTTGATTTTCAACGTTTTGTAATAGAACATACAGATGAAAAGCGTGTAAAGCGAAGCAACAGCTGCTGCCTCAGTTGCTGTGAAAAACCCAGAAATGATCCCACCAATGATAATGATAGGTGTCAATAATGCCGGCAGCGCTTCCAAAGCAAGTTTACCAAACGCCTTTAATTCCGTTTTCTCTGCTTTTGGGTAATTCCGTTTCACTGCAATAATATAAATTAAAACCATCATCGCTACGCCAATTAAAATTCCAGGGATAATCCCACCAAGGAAAAGTCCGCCAATCGATGCGTTTGTTAGACCAGCGAAAATAATCATCGGTATACTCGGAGGAATAACCACCCCTACTGTAGATGAGGCTGCTGTTACGCCAACCGCGGTTTCCTTGTCATACCCATTCTTTAACATGCTCGGAATAAGAATTTTTCCCACACCCGCTGTATCTGCTTGGGATGCACCAGAGACACCAGCAAACATCATGGAAACGAGAATGTTTGCGTGCGCTAGACCACCGCGAATTCTTCCTACAATGGCAAGTGCAAGCTGGATTAATTTTTCCGAGATCTTTCCTGAATTCATTAAGTTCGCTGCTAAAATAAACAATGGAACTGCTAGCAAAACAAAGGAGTCGAGTCCATTTACCATTTTCATAACGACCGTTGCTTCTGGTGTATACTCGATACCAAAAATTCCAATCAATGCCACAATTCCAATGACGAATGCGATTGGGACACCAATTAACATGAGTACAATAAATATACCTAGTAATAGAAAACCCATTATTCTGTTACCTCCTTCGCTTTCCATGCTTTCATGTGTTCCATGAGATGGGTGACAGAATAAAGAAGCATTGTCACTGCCATGATAGGGATAGATAGCCATACATACCCCATCTTCATGTCTGGAAGGGTTGCCCACGTATAATTCCAAAACTCAACAACGACCTGGATTCCTAGCAAAAGAACCACCACATGGAAGGCAATTAAAACAAGGTCACTTATAATGCTTATGGAAAGTTTTTTCTTTCCTTTTAGCTTTAATTGAAGGATATCAAAATTAAAATGTTCTTTGCGGTTTACCATCACCGCTGCTCCCATGAACACTGCCCAAATAAACGTATAATTGGCTACCTCTTCTGTCCAGATGACGGATATTCCCATGTACCTTGTAGCGATCTGTAAAAGAATAACTAGAAAAAAGATACATAGAAACACGATACCAATCGTGATTTGAATTTTTTCCAATGCCTGTACAAAACGTTTCATGCTTCAAACCTCCCTCGTATCTACTCTGCTGCTCTAATCTTTTCTAACAAACCTTCTACTTCAATTTCTTCAGCAAACGCATCCAAAATTGGCGTGGCTACGTCGATAAATGGTTGCCTATCAATCTCTTTTACGGTTGCACCTTCTTCAACAGCTTTTTCCTTATAATCGACATCCTGCTGATTTGTTGCTTCTCTTTCCGCTTCAACCGATGCTTCAGCAGCTTGTAAAATAATGTCTTGATGCTCCTCGGAATAGCTATCGAATTTTTCCCCATTAATTAGTAAAAACCGTGTCGTAAAGTCATGTGCTGTTTCGGTAATATATTTTCCGTTCGGTGTGGCATGATGGGATTGTTGTACAAAAAATGGATATGCATTTTCCGATCCATCTACTACGTCTTGTTGTAGTCCCTGATATAACTCGCCCCAGGAAATGCTCGATGGTATGGCCCCAAGCTCTTTCCAGAAGTCGCCAATCACACCAGATGTTTGGGTTCTGATTGAAACACCTTTTAAATCTTCAACAGATTCAACTGGTTTTTTTCCGTAAAAATGTCTTACACCAGCAGACCAATAGCCTAATAGTTTAAAAGAATTATTGGACTTCTCATTAATGATTTCACCCATTTGCTGCCCAACTTCTCCATCTACCACATTCAACCAATGCTCATAGTCTTTAAACAAGTATGGTGCTGAAAAGAGATCAAGTTCTCTAATTCCCGTCTGTGTCATGAAACCAGGTGAAGCGAGTACCACATCTGCGGCACCAAGCTGTAGTTTTTCTACAAGCTCTGATTCTTCTGTGCCAATCGTTCCAGCATGCACTTCCACCTCAATTGACCCATTGGAAAGTTCTTCTGCTACTTCTTTAAATTTAAGCATCCCCGTTTGATACGGGTTCTCTGGTGCTGTCTGGTTATGTGCAGCGATAATTTTTATCTTTCCATCTTCACTATAGCTCGCCTTATCAGCACATCCTGCTAACGCTATAATGGCAGCGATTACAATTAGAATTAAAAAAGATTTCTTATTTCCCATTCAATTCACCCCTTGATCTTTTAGGAAAATGATGCCTCTGAAGGACACCATTTTCCAATAGGTTAATTACTGTATCTCTTGTGATTTTTTAACGAAAGCTTTTGCACGTTCTGTCAATTGTTTATAGGACGTTTCATCTGTTAACGCTTTCGCATTAACTAAATTACTGCCAATCCCGACTGCAGCACTACCATTTTTCAAGTATTCATTCATGTTGTCGACATTGATTCCACCTGTAACCATTGCTTCGACATGTGGTAAGGGGCCGCGTATATTTTTTATATAACCGGGTCCAAAAGTATTAGCAGGGAAAATTTTCACCATGCTTGCCCCATGTTCATAGGCTGTTTGAATTTCGGTCGGTGTAAGTACACCAGGTATTGTTTCAATATGATAGCGATTTGTTAGTTTCAATGTCTCCACGTTCAATGTTGGTGAGACAATAAATTGTGCTCCGGCCATGATAACTGCCCGTGCAGTTTCAGGATCAAGAACTGTTCCAGCGCCAATCAGCATATCCTTTGGTGCTTCTTTTACAGCCACCTCTATAACTCGCTGCACATTCGGTGTTTCAGCAGTGATCTCTACCGCATACACGCCCCCCGCTGCGAGTGCATTTAAAATAGGAACGATATTGTCTTCATCCGCATGGCGAATAACAGCTACGATCTTATGTTGTTTTATTTGCTCTACTATACGCATTTGTTTATTCTCCTCTATTCTAAGTTGGCATGCATTTGATTTAGTTTTGTATTGTCCTGTCCGGCTGGCTTGTTGTCTAATAAATAAACGACGATCGCATCAAGCACTAAATGGGCCGATTGATCAAATTGACTTCCGAGCGGTTGAATGGTTTCTGGCTCTTGTGGCAGTCGTTTTTTGGTTGCCGACGGGATAGTTACTGTTACCTCGCTCAGTTTTCCAATTGCCGAATCACGATTAGTCGTTACGAGCGCCACCTCAGCACCAATCTCCTTCGCTTTTTCTCCATATTGTTTCAAAGACCCTGTTGACCCTGAACCAGATATGAGTAGCAAGAGATCGTCTGTCGCGATACTTGGTGTAACAGTCTCTCCTACAACGTAGATTGGATATTCGCTATGCATCATACGCATCGCAAACATTTTACCTACAAGGCCAGATCGCCCAGTACCTGCAACAAAGATTCGATTCGCTTTTTCCAGTTTATCTGCTAGTGCTTTCGTTTCTTCCGGACTAACCTGTCCCATTACGGTTGTGATCTCAGTACTAATTGTTTCCATTATATTTTTCATTATCGTCATCCTTCCAATTGTATCTAGCAGGAATCCCGCTTTAATAGTTGTGGTTCAAACCTATATATTTTGGTTTCATCAACCTCTGTTTTATCTTGGATCTGATTTAATAACAGCTCCGCAGCCTTCTTCCCCATTTCAAATGCTGGCTGAGCTATAGTAGTCAATGTGGGACTATAAAATCCCGCAAATGTCACTTCATCAATTCCGATGACAGCAAGATCATCAGGTATGCTCAAGCCTTTCTCTTTTGCATATTGAAGAATTTCAAAAAGCACACGATCATTGATTGCTAGAATTGCATCTGGTTTATTTGGCTGCTGTAGCAATACGTCTAGTTGTTGGCGGATATGTCCAATCTCCGCACTGATTAATAGTTGCGGATCAAATTTTATATCGTGGGCTTTTAAAGCCTTTTGGTAGCCATTCATTCGCTCCATTCTTGGTGTCACATAACGATGTAGTGGTGGAGTAATCATACCAATTCCTTGATATCCCTTTGTAACTAGCAGATCTACCCCTAATTTGGCAGCCTTTTCATTATCAAGTAACACCGTGTTAACCTCGACTTCGGGAACCATTCTATCAACAAAAACGATAGGGTATTTATCCCGGACAAGCTGTTGGTATAATGCTAGATTCCCCCCAGTTGGGAATACAATAATGCCATCCACTTGTTTTGCACGAAGCATGTCCATGTACTTTTTTTCTTTTACTGGATCATCATCTGCGTTACAGACAATGATATGAAAATTCGCTTCGTGACAAAAATCCTCGATAGCCCGGATTACCTGTGTTGAAAAAACATGCAGAATATTGGCCACGATAACGCCGATCGTTGTTGTCGATTTCTGTTTTAAGCTTCTGGCTATGATGTTAGGACTGTACCCTAGTTCTTCAATGGCCTTTTCAACTCGTTCCCTTGTCTTCTCTCCCATGTAGTCATAGCGTTGGTTCATATATTGAGAGACTGTACTCTTGGAAACACCAGCATGCTTCGCAACATCCGCCATCGTTACCGTTTTCATTTTTCATTCTCCTAATAGATAGATAGTTTTACTAACTCATTAACTCTGTCACTAAATCGGTTTAGTAAATCGATTTAGAATAAGTATAGAATATTTGTAAGCGGTTTACAAGAGTTTTGTCGAAAAGATTTTTTTGGAGGCGTTGGAATCGACCAACTTGGCGGGATTATCAACCACTTTAGTAGGTTTATCAACCTGATTTTGGCTACTATCAACCAACTACGGCTGTTTATCAACCACTTTTGGTTCTTTATCAACCAACACCGGCCGATTATCAACCACATTGGGCACTTTATCAACCAACTTGGGTACTTCCATCACAGGCTGCTAAACAACCATTTTTCCTGTTAATCTACCTAATAAAAAGACAGCTAGATAGCTGTCTTTTTATCATTCGTAAGGGGCTTCAACTCTATAAAAATAATTTGGTTTGTTAACAGTATTATCAAACGGCTTATGGAAAATGTGCGTCGTTGCTGGAGAAAGTGGCGGGATTAACCATGCCCATTTTCCTGTAACAGTTCGCCCGGCCCTTTTCTCATTGTTCTCAAACACCTTAAATTGCTTTGCAGCAGTATGATGATCGACGATCGCTACACCGTTTTTTTGGAAAGAGTCTAGCACTGCCACATTCAACTCTACTAAAGCGCGGTCTTTCCATAATGTGTTTAAATGCTTTGTATTTAACCCTAACTGTTTGGCAACATGTGGAAGCAAATTATAGCGGTTTTCATCTGCCAGGTTTCTGGCACCAATTTCTGTTCCCATATACCAACCATTAAAGGGCGCTGCTGGATATTCTATACCGCCAATTTCCAATCGCATATCTGAAATGATGGGTACTGCATACCACTTCACTTTTAAATGATAAAAGATAGAGAAGTCCGGATGGCGAATGGGCACTTCTAAGACGAGCTCCTCTGGTATTTCTCTATACACTGGGTCACTGTCTCCCACCTGTATAACGATGGGAAGTAAGTCAAAATCTGTACCTTTTCCTTCCCACCCCAGCTTCTGGCATTCCTTCGTTAACGAAAGGGATGCTGGGTCGCCCACTATGCCCTCTTCTGTTTGATACCCCGCATAGCGGAATAATTGGTGATTCCAAATCTTGACCTGTGCTTTCCCATTTTGTTCAGGTGGAAAGATAGTAATACGCGGCTTGACCTTCCCGTTATTTGTTGCCTGTTCAATATGGGTGAATAATGCTTCAAAAACAGCATCCTCTGTTGTGAAATGCCGTGCATCCACTACATCAAGTTTGTTCCAAAACAATCTACCAATACAGTGATTGTTATTCCGCCATGCTATTTTAGCCCCATGTGTTAGCTCCTCGGTTGTCTGCACATATGTACCGGTTTCTTTTAGTTCCTGTTGAACTGCAGCTCGCCGGTCCTGTATTTCTCGCTCAGTCTTGCCGAGTTCTTTGTGTACATTATAAATATAATAATCAGCTTCTTGCATTCGTTCATCTATCTTCATTTCTATGCTCCCTTAAACTTTCTCTTTGCTCCATTTTAACAAACCAAGAGAGAGATTATGTGACGGGAGGTCGACAATTACGTATGGGAAACAATCCATTCTGCGTTTCCTGCTATAACGTATTCTTTTACACTATGTGGCAATATAAAATGGTCACCATTTTTAACTGAGAAGGTTTCACCTTGAATGGAAATGTCAGCCGTTCCCTTTATTACACTACATTGCAGAAAATCAGCATCCATCTCACGCTTGGCCTCGCCATCCAAGACCCAGTGATAAACTGTAAAGTACTCTTCCTCAACTAACTTTGAAGAAAGGAGGCCCTCCTGCCGTTCTTGCTGCTTCGCCATGTCTGGCAATTTATGCGGAACGGTAGTCACCTGCTTGGCACGATCGAGGTGCAATTCTCTCGTATTTCCTTTTGCGTCTTTACGGTCATAATCATAAACACGGTATGTAATATCTGAACTTTGTTGGGTCTCTAATATGACAATCCCTTTTCCAATTGCATGCAAGGTACCACTTGGCACATAAACAAAATCCCCTGCTTCAACAGGAATACGTTTTAATAGACTATCCCAGTTTCCTTGGTCCATCATGTTTTCAAGCTCTTCCTTTGTTGTTGCATGATGCCCCAATACTAGCTCTGCTCCTGGCTCTGCCTCTAGTACATACCAGCATTCTGTCTTACCGTATGGCTCTCCTTCCTCTTCCCGCGCAAAACTATCATTCGGGTGTACTTGAACGGATAAGTCATCATTAGCGTCCAGCACCTTAACTAGCAGTGGGTACGCTTCCAAATTGTCCGGATTTTTATTAAAAAGCTCTCCATCGTTTTCCCAGGCATCCGCAAGCGTCTTCCCAGCCAAAGGCCCATTACTTATTTTACTTGGTCCATTTGGATGGGCGGAGATTACCCATGCCTCTCCTGTCTGCTCAGAAGGAAGATCATATTGATAGAGTTGCCTTAATTTCTGTCCACCCCAAATTCTTTCCTGTAAAACTGGCTGTAAAAAGATCGGTGCATTGTACATATTTAAAATCCTCCACTCTCTTAATCTATCTGGATCTATTATAGCAAAATTGAAAGGAAATAGAGAAAAATGTGTTCTTAGCATATAGTAATAACAATATATTAATTATTGCACGCTCAAAAATTTATTTTTTTTACGAATAATATAAAAAAGAGGTTTTATCTAGGAAGCAAGCGGGTATACCGTAAATAATACTTATATTTAAAATAGAGGGAAGGTGCTTAAGTTGAAACGGTTAAATGACAAGGAAGAGAAGTTTTTACAAACAATTATTGATAAAAATAATGCTCTTTTCCAAATGGAAGGAAAGGTTTATACCATTTCACTTGTGCAAGAAGAACGGCCTTCAAAGGTACCAACACAGCCCTCATTTATTGAAGAAAAAAAGCAAAACATACTTGATGGTAAAGAATTTTCCATTGATGATGTCGTGGATATGATGGATAGTGGTGTTTTATAAACGAATAGGGATGAATTATGTAATAAGCAGTCCATAACTTGGAGCTGCTTTTTGTTTTGAAAAAACGTTAAACAGGGAATAAACAGTACATGACCAATTTTAAAGGAGTGAATAATGTTGGCAGATACAATTAAAGTAATGAATCCCGCGACGGGAGAGTTAATACAGGAAATCAATAAATTCACAGAGGAGGAAGTGACCGAAGCATTACGTAAAGGGAAGGAAAGCTTCTCGTCATGGCGAAAAGTCAATGCCCATGAACGTGCTCGTTTATTAAATGCCTGGGCAAGCAAATTGCATGAAAACCAGCAAGAAATTGCCGAGCTCATGACATTAGAAAACGGAAAACCTTTAAAAGAATCACAAGGCGAAGTAGCGTATGCAGCCAGCTTTATCGAGTGGTATGCAGAAGAAGCGAAACGTGTGTATGGCCGAACCATCCCAGCACACACAGAGTCAAAACGTATTGTTGTACAAAAAGAGCCAATTGGATTGGTTGCAGCAATCACCCCATGGAATTTTCCAGCAGCAATGATGACTCGTAAAGCTGCACCAGCATTAGCAGCAGGGTGTACCTTTATCGTGAAGCCTGCATCTGAAACTCCTCTTTCTGGTATAAGAGTGATTGAGCTTGCACATGAAGCTGGCATTCCAGAAGATGTGATCCAATATGTATCTGGTTCTGGTAGTGAAATTGGCAAGCTATTTACAGAAAGTGAATATGTTCGCAAAATCACGTTTACTGGTTCCACCTCTGTCGGCAAAAAATTAATTGAGGGCAGTGCCAGCACTGTTAAAAACGCGACAATGGAGCTTGGTGGACATGCTCCACTTATCGTCGCAAAAGATGCGGATTTAGATTTAGCAGCTAAACAAACCATCGCTACAAAATTCCGTAATGCCGGGCAAACCTGTGTGAGCGCAAACCGGATTATTGTCCAAGAAGATGTCGTTGAAGAATTTGCTGAAAAGCTCGTCGAAGAAACGAGAAAGCTTAAAGTTGGTAACGGTCTAGAAGAAAATGTAGCGATCGGCCCAATTATTAACGAAGATGGCTATGAAAAAATCGTGGCACATGTAGAAGATGCGAAGCAAAAGGGTGCCGAGGTACTACTTGGCGATGAGTATGACGCAGATCAAGAAAAAGGTTACTTCTTTGTACATCCTACCGTCTTAAAAAATGTAACAACAGATATGGATATCATGCATGAAGAAACCTTTGGCCCAGTCGCACCAATTACGACCTTTAAAGAGATAGATGAGGCCATTGAAATTGCGAATGATACACCATTCGGCCTTGCTGCATACTACTTCACGAACAATTATAAAACAGGTACGTATTTAAGCGAACAGCTTGAATATGGTATTCTAGGCTGGAACGATGGTGGCCCTTCCGCAGCACACGCACCATTTGGCGGTATGAAGGAAAGTGGTCTAGGTCGTGAAGGTGGACTAGAAGGAATCGAGCCATACCTTGAAACAAAATATATTTCAATTGGTGACTTTGATTAATTGATTTTGGGGGCGAATCGTGGCTGCACCTAACTGAATCGTCAGACCCCCATTCTGAATCGGGAGAGCATAAAACTGAATCGACACGTAAATTCTTCTTAATCTAAAGTAAACCAAGCCTGAGCAACTATTTAATAGCTCAGGCTTGGTTTTTTAATGTTGCAGGTCAACTACGATACGAGAAGAAAAGGTTGGGGTTTCATATTCAACGTCTCCATCTACATGCAGTTCTACTACAATGAAATTATCTTCCGTATAATAATCTATTTTGGAAAGCACCGGACTGCCATTTATCTGGATCGACCCTCCATTCGGCTCTAACTGTCCTTGTATTTCCCCGTACGGAACTTTTATGAACAGGCGATCCTCTCCTCTTTCTATATCATAATTGGTTGTTGTTTTATTCAGGTCGAGTACGACTCTAGAATAACCTGACTGGAGACCGAATCGAATGTTTTCCAGAAACGGAGTTGAAATAACAGCAGTACGGTCTGCTTTTAACTTTTGGTAAAAAGCACGTACAATCCCCGTCCCATCCTGATCCGCTATAAATGTGCCATTCTCAATAGTACCGGCGAGTCCATCTAGTTCCCAGTCCACGTCCTCTTCGGCAATCGTGATCTTTTCTCCGTTTTTATCATAGCCTTTCACTGTTAAATCAACAGGTTCACCTAGTGCTGCTGTTAAATCAAGTGGAAAGATACCAAGAACTGCTTGCTTTTTATATGGCTTGGATCCTTTTGGATAAGGCCCATACATTAAATATTGGTTCCTTACCTCGCTTACCCACTCCTGTTGCTTCTCTTTCCAAGATGCCATAATTTCCGATACTGGCATGTCATCTAGGATCATCTGAGGTACTTCCGGATCGCCAATTAGATTCGTATAGCTTGCTGTCATGTCAAATTTTTCAGGATTTTGATCTCTCATTGCATCGACTAAATGTAAGCCAAGCGCAACGAGATTAATCGCCGATGGGTCTTTTATATGAACCTGAACGCCTGCTACTCGCTCACCTTCATACTTACCAAACATCGGGGTATAATATGCTGGGCGAAAAGCCACTCCATCTAAGCCACGAGTTTTCATTTCCTCAGTAAGTGCTTCAGCATCGATCCACGGAGCACCTACCTGTTCAAATGGCTTCGTTGTACCAAGTCCAGTGGAAAGCGTTGTGTCATCAACAATTTCAGTGCCGGCATATAGGTAGGCGGATTCCTGTGTTGGAATGTTTGGCGATGGGAGTACCCAAGGAAGCCCTGTATCTTCAAAATGCATATCCCGCTTCCAGCCTTTCATTTCAGCAACCTTCAAATTCACGCCCATGCTATACTCATGGTTCCACATTGTTGCCAATTCTCCTGGCGTCATTCCATGTCTGACTGGCAGAAGGAATCTCCCCATAAAGCTTACGGCATCTTCTGAGCGAAGCGGCCCTTCGACGCGCTCTCCACCGATTGGATTTGGTCTATCAAGCACGATTAAATCTTTATCCATCTCACCTGCAGCTTCCATAGCAAAACCAAGTGTATAAATATAGGTATACACATTAGAACCAATGTCCTGAATATCAAATAAAAGGACATCTACTTCTTCCAGCATTTCCTCGGTTGGCTTCCAGGTTGATCCATACAAACTGTATACTGGCAGTCCTGTTTCCTCATCTATATAGGATTCGACATATTCGCCTGCCTCCTGATCCCCTCTTATGCCATGTTCTGCTCCGAAAAGAGCTGTAAGATTCACATCAGGGTGGTTATACAACAGATCAATAGTGCTATTCAGGTCTCGATCTATTCCAGTTGGGTTCGTAATTAAGCCAACCCGTTTTCCCTCCAGCCAATCTAAATGATCTTCCATTAGGACTTCTACGCCCGGTTTAACTTTTGCTTTTTTCTTACTCGTTTGACTAGCTTCTACATGATGATTACTCCCTCCTCCAAACAGGCTAAAGAGTAATACAAAACAAAGTACTAGGATATGACGTGGTTTCATCAAAACACTCCTTAAATAAGTCTAATCAAACTTCTCCATTTCCTTTGTACCAACCCACTTCTCTACCATCTGCTCCAGTCTATCTTGCTTTTTGTACAAATACATCATTTCTTCTATCAGTGTTTTTTCAGACATTACGGTCATAAGGTGATCTTGGGCATGTACTAAAATGACAGGAAGAACGCCTAGCTTTTCCTGTGCTTCTTCTTGGATGAGGGAGGTTTGTACCTTATGCGCTTTAAGAAGTTCTTCAGAGGCTTCTTTCAGTAATCCATCTGTTTCAGAGAAATTTCCACCTCTTGCTTTTTCCAACGCTTCATGTAAAATTCCTTTGGCATTCCCTGCATGCAATATAATTTGCATCGATAAATTATTTATGTTCATCATGTATTCCTCCAAAGTGTATGAGCTCAATAGATTCGGAAGTGAGGATATTCTTCACGTTTTTATCTGTTAAAAGTTCAAGTTCCTTCATCCGCGCCTCTGTATAACTGCTTCTTTCTAAAAGCCATGTATCCAAAAATGCTGGATGGCACATAATTTCACTCACGCCACCATTAGTGGAACGAATGAGGTTTTCCAAAAAAGCGGCTTGAACAGTTTCTCCATAAAAATCATAATGCAGATAATCTGTACTTCTTACATTCTGCCACCTACTCTTTGAAAAGGATCTCACCGGCAATCTGTACTCCTCAGCAACCTCCAGTACAGCTTCCAGCGCTTGAGGAATATGCAAATGCTTGTGGTGATGACTGTCTATATGGGTGACCTGTGGATACCATTGCAGAAGTAATTCAAGCTGTGCAAGCAACTCCACCTTTATATCTTCTTTTCTAGCAGAATTGCTTAGTTCTTCTCCTTTTAAAAAGTACCCATTCGCGTCTACTAGACTTGGAACCTGCCGGGAAATTGGTTTCCCGGCATCCAATACAAAATGCAATCCAACACCTAAATTGGGGTGTCCCTTGGCAAGTCCCAGCGAATCTTTGACAAATGGCGTGTTCACCATTGCCGTGGTGCTTGTAACAATACCGAATTGATGTGCATATAGAATGCCTGCTGTCACACCAGGAGTCATTCCAAAATCATCTGCATTGATAATAACCTGCTTTTTGGTTTGCTGCATAAACCCTTTAAGCCTCCTCTTCCTTGGCTGCCGCAGCTGTTTCTTTTCTCTCTTCTTCCTCTTTTAGAAGCTGTTTGTCATATAGTTTAAAGAACGGGAAGTAGATAAACATCGCCACTGCAATATTCACTAGCATGAGGATCCCCCCACGAAAATCACCTGTAGTTAAAATTCCTGAGAAGGGTGGTGGCATGGTCCATGGCACAATCACATACGGCTTCCCAACTAACCCGATCGACATGGAGAAATACGTTATGATACCAACTGCAAGCGGTGCTAAAATAAACGGGATAATGAGCAATGGATTCATGACGACCGGTGCGCCAAAGATAACTGGCTCACTAATATTAAAAATACTTGCCCCAATTGACCCTCGTCCAAGCCCTTTAAGATGCTTTGATTTTGCTAGAAACAGAAATAGCAGTGTAAGTGCCAGCGCCATTCCAGATCCCCCAACTGCCCACCAAATCGCCATATAAGGCTGACCGACAATATGTGGAAGTTCTTCTCCTGCTCGCTGTGCTGCTACGTTTTGTTCTGTAAGACTATACCAAATTGGTGCCATAACACTTGCTACAACAGAAATTCCATGAATACCAAAAGACCAAAGCAGATGAATAAGTAAAATGGCAATCATTGCTCCCCAGAAGCTTCCACCAAGCATCTCCAGTGGTTCACGAAGCACGGCTCCAACTACTCCATGCAAGGATAAATCCCAACTGGATCGAAGTAATAGATCGACTCCCCATACCAAGGTTATAATGACAGCACCTGGAATGAGTGCTGTGAAGGCTCGCCATACGGAAGGTGGTACAGTGTCTGGCATGCGTATGACAATATTTCGCTTCTCGAAAAAGCGAAAGATCTCCACCGTCGTAATGGCTAGCAAGATAGCGATAAATAGTCCTTGGCTCCCCATTAAATTAAGCGGTATATTTCCTTCCTCAGTTAAAGGAGTTGCCACAAAAAATGCTGCGGTACTTAACACACCAGCAGAAAGGCCATCCATTCCATAACTTTTAGCCAAACTATAGGCTATCGAAAATACCGCTATTAAACCTAGCAGACCGAAAGTTGCATCTACTGGGATGCTAAGCGAAGCTGCAAATGGTGCCATAAATTCTGCCCATGGTTCATAAGGTGGTGAGGAAATAATTAAAAAGATACTACCTATGATTAATAATGGCATGACGGCAATAATTCCATCACGTACCGCTTTTAGATGGCGCTGCTCCGCCAATCTTCCAGCCACAGGCATAAAATAACGTTCCATAAATGCTTGAAACCCCTTCATCGACCTTCTCCCCTTCGTTTCTTTATTTTTTCAAAGCTATCGCCTGTTCCAAAACTGCTTTTCCATCAAGCATGCCATATGCTTTCATATCAATAATTGCAATAGGGACACCCGCTTCATCTGCCTGTTTAAACAGTGTATTTTTCTTGTAACGTATTTGCGGCCCTAGTAAAAGAACATCTGCTGTCTTTAATTGCTTTTCAATATCATCCACAGAGTGGGCTTCTATCACAGCGTCAATTGATTGGTTTTCAGCTTCCTGATTCATTTTCTTAACGAGCAAACTTGTACTCATTCCTAACGCGCACAATAATGTGATCTTCATGTTTCCACCTCCAATAATAGAAAATCTATGCTTTTTAATTCAGATAAGGTTCGTTGACTTCCAGCATTTCTTTTAGGATCTGCTTTGCCTTATCAGCTGATGGGATTAGGGGATGGAGAGTTAAAGCTTGAATCGCAATTCCCTTATCTCCCGTGACGGCTGCTTCTACTGTCAATTCTTCATAAGCCTTCACGACTTGTAGTAATCCCCTGATTTGGGCTGGCGCCTCTGCCGTTTGCAGTGGTGTGATTTGATGGTTTTCAACAACACAGTTAATCTCCACACAAACATCATCCGGCAGGCACGAAATCGCCCCATTATTTCGTACATTTAATGTGTGAACCTGCTGTGTATTTAAATGAATATCACGAATGAGCCGAACTGCTGCTTCCGAATAATAAGCGCCACCTCGTTGTTCCAATGCTTCAGGCTTTTTGTTTAACCCCGGGTCTTGGTATAATTCAAACAACTCTGCCTCGACTTTTTTCACCTGATCTGCTCTCGTTTCATTTTTTTCATATTCTAGAAGCTGTTTCTGCAAAATGGTATCCGATTGGTAGTAGTACTTGTGATAGCCACAAGGAATTGCCCCAAGGGACTGTAAAAAATCATGGTCCCAGCCAAAGTCAGGTATGTTTGCAGCCTCATAACTGGCAGATTTACCTGTCAAAACATCCTGAATGTGTGATCTTCCTTTAATATACAATCCGGTTATCCAAATTAAATGATTAATTCCGATGAAATTAATCCGCACATCCTCCATTGACACGTTATACGTTTTGGCGAACTTCTTATAATAATTAATCGGGTTATTACAAAGCCCCACCACTTTAATAGTAGAGTGTTTTAACACAGCCTCTGTAACAATACCAGCAGGGTTCGTAAAATTTAACATCCATGCATCTGGAGCAAGTTCTTCCATCTCATTGCAAATATCCAATATAACCGGAATCGTTCGAAGCGCTTTCATAAATCCTCCTGCTCCGGTCGTTTCCTGCCCAATAACCCCGTGGTTAAGGGAGATGTATTCATCATGCCGACGCATTTCTAACTGGCCTACTCTTATTTGCGTAACGACGTAGGTTGCTCCCTTTATTGCAGCGCGTCTATCCAATGTAGAAACGATCTTAATATCATGCTTGGACTTTTTTATCATACGCTTTGCCAGCGCATCCATGATCTGCAGTTTTCTCTCTCCTTGCGGTATATCCACGAGCCATATTTCCTTTATCGGGAGCACATCAGCTTCCGCAAGCAACCCTTCCAAAAGCTCTGGCGTATATGATGAGCCACCACCTATTACTGTTATTTTAATAGGTTTCAAAGGATCCCTCCTTTCTTTTGCATGTTATAGTTATTCTATTCTGAAAAATGAGTCATTTGCACCCACTCTTTTTCCATTAGCAACGGAAAAAAGCTACTTGGAAATTATCCAATAGCAGTAGCTCGTTAAATTGCCATAATTTTAGTTTGTTAATTTAATGTAGTAGTTTGGATAAAGTGAAACTTCAATCAGTGGGGGTTTTCATTCTTCCCCACTGATTGTTAGTAGAACGAATCGGGGTGTTAGCGTCCGTTTACTCCTACTAAAAACTAACTGTTTCTCTTCATATTTTGAAGTGAGAGTCTTACGGACGGTTGCTCCGGGATAAAGTACAGATTAAAATTCACAGTAATAAATATAGTGCTTTTTAAACCATTGCTAACAAATATAGAACAGGTTTACGAAGAACTATTATTGTTGTAAATAGCGAAGAAACGACAATTGCCTTTGTAATAGAGATGGAAAGAAGTACTTTTAAAGTGAAGATTTTTCCAGAAAGGGGGCAGATCTGGCAAGGAGAGAAGTTGTGAAGCTAGGTCTTACTCTTGATATATTGGCATTATTAGTGTAGGAAATACACGAAGACTCCGGCGGGATGAAAGGCATAGGTGAGACCCCAAAGTGCGCAGCACTAGGGTGCTCACCAGCCGCCCGCGGAAAGCGAAGTGCATTTCCGGAGCGGCAATAAGAGATCCTACATGAGGTATGTCTCATCCCCATGTCCACGTCATCGAGTTTAACGATTATCTATTTTTTCCAACTACAATGCTAATCTATTTTCATGACTTCCTTAAACGCTTTAAAATCTTTAGCAGCAATTAATTGTCTAATGAGATGCTGATCCTCCAACAAGTTGCCGATCTCTTCAAACATCGGTTTGAGTTCATGCTGCCTATTCTTGCTAGCATTTAATAGAAAAATTAATTGGACAGGCTTGTCTCCCCACTCAATAGGTTTTACAAGCGTCATGACCGACCAGAATGTACGGTTCGTTTGTGGTTCCATTGGGTGAGGAATTGCTACGAGGTTGCCAAAACTCGTGGAGGCATATGCTTCTCTTTGCAGAACAGAATCGAGGTAGCAACGGTCAACTAACCCTTCTTTTTCGAGTTCATTACAGAGAAAACGCAAAATCGTTTCAGGTTCCGTAAAGTCTTTTTTAAAATATGTAAACGGTTTCAAAAAATAACTACTCATTACTTCGTTCTTTCTCTTGATAATCCCATTAACTCTGGATATATCTGCTTTTCCCAATATAGTGCTTACTTGAATAACGGGAATGCCTGGATCCCATAACAGGGGGATAGTCGTAATAATAAAGTCAATTTCTTCAAGTGGATACTGCCTTACATTGTGCATTTCAGTAGACCCGACAATAACCATCTCTTCCTTAAAAGGATCTTTTAATTTATACATCAGCAGCTGGGCGCTCCCCATCCCTGAAGCACATACTATGAGACATCTTTGTTTATTCATAGCTTCCTGTTTCTTCCGTTCTTGTGCCACTTCCAAATGGAGGGCAAGATAGGCAACTTCATCCTCTACCAGTTTAATAGCTTGGATTTCATTCAATACCTCACTGCCAACAAGTGCTGCTTCAAATGATAGCGGGTAATTTAATTTAATCTCATCAAGCATCGGGTTTCTTATGTTCATTTGGTAGTGGTAACGGTTGATAGCAGGCTTTAGGTGTAAAGCTAAGGCTAACCGCAGGTCCATATCCTCTTTCAATTGGAAACCATATTGATTATCTATTCTTGCTACCATATTCTCCACCAGTTTAAAAATGGCTGGATCCATACTACAAACATGAGGATCCACTTTTTCGTTTGGTAATACAAGCCTCGTGCCTAATAAGTGCATGGCCAAATAGGCCACTTCATTAACTGGAAACGTAATTGGTATAGTGTCCTCTATATCGTCCAATATTCTTCTAGCAACCATATATTCTTTTTCATCCTTCAAATGGTCATACGCCAAGCCTGTCCCAATAGCTTGATTTTCTCCCAGTCTTCTAACAGCAATGGCAACATGGGTAATAAGGTTTTGGAGACTTATATCTGAGATGAGAATTTGGTTTTTTCGCAGGTTAGTTAAAATACTATTTTTTATAACTTGCAAATCCTCTTCTGGCAAAATAGACAAGTCGACAGTACCTCGTAAAACAGATGAATTTTGTTGGTACAGCCATTCCGCAATACAAAAGCGTATTTGCATCTCATCCCCAACCACTTTGATACCATAATTAGGCTTCTGCTCAAGTGCAAGGTGATAATCATGCAAAATCTCCCGGACTTGCCGCAAATCCCCCTGCAGACTTGATCGGCTGACGAAAAGTTCCTCAGCCATATCCTCAAGTTTAATATAGGTTGTTTGCATGAGTAATTTTTCCATCAAAAAATGGACCCTATCCTCCGGCTCAATAGGCGAAGATTGTAGTGCCTGTTGTTCTAATAGTAGAGCCACTTTCTCCTTATCAGAGGGAAGTAGCTCATACCCCTTCCCTCGAATCGAAACCAATTTTATATTATTGTCTATGAGTAATGGCTGTAAATCTTTCAAATCATTTCGTGCGGTTTTGGAACTAACTTGTAGCTCTAAGGATATCTCTTTGCTTGTGATAGCTTGCTTGGATGAAAGGAGTAATTGTAGAATCTTTCCACAGCGTGCATTCATATACAACCCTCATTAATTGAAAGTTTAACCTATTTAGAATATAACACATCACTACTTCTTCCCCAACTGCCTATTGGCCTACATTTCAACCGACCAAACTGCATGTACAACTCGAAAATCAATACTCTAAACATTAATATCAGAAACATACAAATTTGCAACTTTCTTTCATAGTAGAGAGAGGGATGTCAGCTTCTTTTTCTACTACTAAGAGCCACAGCTAAAAACCCCGCACCCATACCAATCAGCGTGCCTGCTGCCACATTATCAAAGAGCAGTCCTAACCCTATACCAAGAAACATGCAGCCAGTAAAAACAACCCCACCAATACCTTGATTCATTTCCATCATCCCCCTCATTCTTTATTATTCCTATTCATACTAAGCCGGTTAAATTCCCAGCTATTTATACTGAATAAATCAACTTACAGAGCAAAGCAGTACGCTCAGGAATGTCGTCGATCAAAATGTGTTCATCTCTTGCATGTATCCCTTTACCAGCTGCACCGAGTCCATCAAGTGTTGGGATTCCCATTGCTGCAGTAAAGTTCCCATCACTTCCACCGCCAGCAGCTTCTTCTTCAAGTTCCATATTTAATTCTCGAGCAACTTCCTTGGCTTTCGCAAATAACTTTTCCGTCCGATCATTCTTATGCATAGGCGGACGCATCACACCACCATGCACCTTTATTTTAGCGCCCTCTGTATGAGGTTCAAGCTCTTCCATAATGTGTTCAATTCTGTCTTGTTCTTCTTCTGTTTCCATCCTTACATCAACTCCGATGGAAGCTGCATCCGCTACGACGTTTAGTGGCCCCCCGCCTTCAACAGAGCCTACATTAACGGTAGTTCCCTTCTCGTAGTCTGTGAGGGACTCTAAATAAAGAATTTGCTCAGCCACTTCCTTGATAGCATTCACCCCTTCTTCATGGTGATTGCCGGAATGGGCTGCTTTTCCTGTTACGTCCACATAATAGCGAGCAGAACCTTTTCGTTCTGTTTTTAATGCCCCGCTCCCAGCTACGGGTGGCTCTGTGACTAAGACGCAAAAGCTGTCTTTTGCTTCCTGTTCAATCAATGCTTGCGAGCTTGGACTGCCAATTTCCTCATCACTTGTACACAAGAAAACAATGCGTTTATCTACTTCCAGTCCTAAATCCTTGCATGCTTTCATCGACCAAATTGCTTGGACAAGCCCACCTTTCATATCAAGGATACCAGGACCATAGATTTTGTCTTCCTCTTCCTTAATAGATAGTTCTCCTCTTTCCCAAACCGTGTCAAAATGGGAAAGTATTAAGAGTTTTTCTTGCCCTTCTCCGTATTCAAAACGTAAATGATTACCGTGTTCTTTCTCTTCTATTAACGTTGCACGATAGCCAAAGTGCTTTTCCAATAAGTCTTGAATACGTTCTCCACATGCGTCAAGTAGTGTTTTGTCATGGGAAGGCGAATCACTTTCCACAATGTATTTCATGTCCTCCATAATGTCCTTGTGATGTTTGATCATGTATGCTTTTATTTGATCCATGTTGTTTCTCCCTTCATTAAAATGGTCCGTAATTAATCAAAACCGCAATGCTTATAAATACAGCGCCAATGATTGCCCAAATAAGAACGAGTGGCCAGACGAAGCGGAACCATTTATTCCATGGAACTCCTCCGACAGCCAATACTGCCATCAGCACACCTGAGGTTGGTGTAAAAATATTCGTTATGCCATCACCGAGTTTAAATGCTAAGACACCTGTCTGCCGTGTAATATCAAGCATGTCGACAAGTGGTACAATAAATGGCATGGTGATGACCGCCTGGCCACTACCGGATGTTACTAATATGTTAAAGAGTAAATTGAAAACAAAGATTGCCTGGGCACCAAGCAGAGTTGGCAGACCTTCTAGCGGACCAAAGGCATAATGAACGATCGTATCTAAAATATACCCATTTTCCAAAATGACTACGATCGCACGTGCCATCCCAATAACTAGCGCGCCATAGACGAGTCCTTTCGCTCCTTCCATAAACACCGATACTAATTTATTTGGCGTTATTTTGTTGATAATTGCCACCGTGATGCTCATCATGAGAAATGTTGCAGAAAGCTCGTTAATTGACCAACCGAGGTTATAAACACCAAATAGAAAAATTCCCAAGAAAACAAAGAAAGTAAGAATAACGAACTTATGCCGCAGGGTAAATGCCCCAAATGAATCCGTGTCTCGTGTACCCTCGTGATATTGGGCAAAAGGCGACGATCCCATCATCGACCTTGTAGGATCCTTGCTGATTTTTTTGACATAAAGACAGATGTAAGTAATCGTTACAAGCAGATAAACGATGAAGGCCGATCCACGTAGTGCCGCACCTGAGAACAGAGGTAATTCGGCAATTTGCTGAGCAATTCCAGTAATAACTGGATCAAACGTACCTGTAGCCACACCCACATACTGTCCTAAATAGATCATCGCAATTCCCGTAATCGCATCAAGCTTAAGTGCCCGAGCAAGGATAATCCCAATCGGAATAAAGGCAATAACCGCATTTCCACTAACCCCTGCTGTATCCAATATACCAAATAGAGTTATAACGGAAATAATCAGCAGATACTTCCTTCCCTTCGTACGATTGATTAGAGCATTAATTCCTGAGTTGACGGCTCCTGTATGCTCAAATACGGCAACCGTCCCACCAATAATTAATACCATAAACACAAGGTGGGCTGTATCAATTAATCCCTGTTGGACAGATAAAAACACATCCATTACAGAAGCCGGATTCATTTCCGTTTCACTGTAGCTGTCCGGGATTACTTGGGTAATTTCATTGTCCGTTGTCTCTCTTTCAAAAGACCCTGCTGGTATAATATATGTAGCGATGGCTGCAAGGAGCAGCAATCCAAACAAAATAACGAAAGCGTCTGGCATTTTACTGCGTCTTTTATTTTTTTCTTTCGTTTCGTTTTTTGCCACTTTCTCATCCCCCCAAGTAAAATAATTGAAAATTTCAACTTGGAGTTAATTATATTAATGAATAAGACTGAATTCAATGAAAATACACACTAGGACTTAAATTCATTTCGAAGACAAAGCAATTTAACCTTCATATAAAGCTTTTGAAATACCATAAGAATATTGTAGTCTTTCAATATGAAAGCTAAAAACATGAAAAATAAAAGCAACCAGTACCTTCTGTACCCGTACTGGTTGCTTTATTTACTGTTGAGTACGTTGTTCTAAGTTAATCCACTTTCCATTAAAAAAATTCTTTAACTTGCTTCTCTATAGTAAGATTTTTTATCCGACTGTAGCACCCGATATCCAACTAGGAAGGAGATTGACAGCATTGCAATAGATAAATAAAGCCAGCAACGAGATCACAAGGTCTCATTACTGGCTGTTCTCTCTTTCCGAAAAAGCATACCTAAAAATGGTGGTACTCCAATTACGATAACGAGAATGCGAATAAGCTGTAGGGAACTGACGATAGCAGGATCCCCATCAAGACTATATGCTGTTAACACCATTTCAAACAAGCCACCAGGTGCAATGCTAAGTATCGCTGTAACATAATCAAGAGATGTCAGACTGGCCAAAATGGCTCCTAGTAGAATTGAAAAAGCTATGATAATAAGGGAAGTCCCAAAGTAGACGATAGACATCTTCCCACCAGCTTTTAAATCGCGAAACAGAATATTTTTTCCTAGGCTCACTCCAACAGCTACTTGTGCTGCGTTCATAAGCAGGGGTGGAATGGATGGGAGATCAACTATACTAATATTGAGAAATGCCGTTACACCTATAGCTCCAATGATCATCCCAGCCGGTATTTTTTTGTTTAAATATAAACCTGCTAATGCAGGAAGTATAAACCACAGATAGCTAGTAGGTGAACCAAGGACGAATTCTGTAGTGGCCTGCCCACTCGTGGTGCTTCCTGTCCCTTGACCGAATAGTAAAGCCATCACAGATGGAACGGTAAAAAGAACTGTGACGAGACGGATCGTTTGAAAAATCACAACCAATGACGTACGTGCATGAAATGCCTCACTTGCTAATGTCATTTCAGACAAGCCCCCTGGAATCCCCCCAAAGATACTTGTCATGCTGTCTACTTTCACCCATGGAAGCTTTGTCACCGCTATACTTAACAATATACTTGCAGAAATAAGCAGGAGCGTTAGCAAAATATATGGTAGAAAATAAGGAAACACCGTCTGGAACGTTTCCAACGTGAAATATAGTCCAAAATAAATTCCTAGTATAATAAAGCCTGTATTTTTAAGTGGAGCCGGAATATAGGCATCCTGCTTAAGCAGCCCTTGTGCAATAAAGGTAAACGTTAGGGCACCAAGTACCCAAGGGAGGGGCATATGTAAAAGGGTAAAGAGATAGCCACCAATCGAAGCTAGCCCTAATGTAATAATTAGGCGCAGTAATTTTTCATACATGTTAAAACTCCTTACTATTCTTTCTCTAAAACTAGCATACCATGATTTTGTTCTCTCAACGTATTTGTTGACCAATACAACATTTTTCGTTACTATTACGTTGTACGATATAACACAAAACGTAATAACGAGGTGGAGCTATGCAATCACTTGATCGATTTTCTGAGCCTGCTTTATTTATCCTAATTAGTTTGGCTGAAGGTGAAAAACATGGCTATGCGATTATGGAAGATATTGAGCAACAGTATCATAAAAAACTTAGCCCTGGAACGTTATATGGTGCCATCAGCCGAATGGAAAAGCTGGAACTCATTGAAGCAATGCCTCTACAAAATAGGAGAAAGCCATATAAAATTACCTCAACAGGCAAAGCATATCTTGAAGAAAGTTTAAAAGAATTGGAACAAGTGACGACATTGGGACGCAGGAGGCTTGGTTTATTATGAAATGGCTACTCTATGTGTATCCAAAAAGTGGCGTGAACGTTACGGGGAAGAATTGTAATATATACTAAGAATGGAAAAGCCAACCATTCGAGATGTATTGAACATCTTATTCCACGGTTTCTTGGAACGATTACTTGCTGGGAAAGATATGGTCAAATCTTCATCGCATACATCGCTCTATTATTTACAAAATAGTTTTTCCCTGTTTCTTTTACTTATCGTTGTGTGTGCATTTACTGGATATTGCCTTTCCATGGCTCCCATACCTGATTTCTCCATAGGATGGATTTTGCTGTTCAGTGTGATCGCCATGTCCTATTTTTGCTATGAATGTGGCATAATAAAGGTTTTGTTTCTTTTTCAAAAGCACACAAAATAAGAAAAGCGAGGAAAAATCATGATTTATACCATGTTAAAAGATGTTAAGACGATGCTCAGCTTTTCCGCTTCTATTATTGGAAGCATTATTGCCATCTTGTTAGCAGCAAGAGATTTGGATGGATGGGTATTTTTTATTGTATTATCCCTCCTCCTTCTAGCGCTAAGCGTAACGCGTGCAAGTCGGTTGTATAACCAGAAAAACACATGAAAAGGAGAGAAAAGTGGAAGCTTTTCTCTCCTTTTTGCTACTTTAACCCGGTGTAACCGTCCGTAAGACTCCCGCTTCAAAACATGAAGTAAAACCGTTAGTTTTTAGTGGGAGTAAACGGACGCTAACACCCCGATTCGTTCAACTAACAATCAGTGGTAGATATTGAAAACTCCTACTGATTGAAGTTTCACTTTACATATGTACTGTAGTTCTAACCGTATTTTGCTTCACGAGCTGTCCATCTTTAATGACTGTTGTGATATTTTCTTTATTTTCTAGACTGCGGATGTCCGTAAGTGGATTGGTCTTCGTAATGATTAGATCCGCTACTTTTCCAGTTTCCAATGTACCTAGTTTGTTATCCCAACCCATACATTCAGCAGCCACTTTTGTCGTTGCCTGTAGAGCTTCCATTGGGGACATCCCTATCTCACACATTAGGCCAAGCTCTCTTAAGTTGGTACCATGTGGCATTACGCCAGCATCCGTTCCCATTGCGATTTTCACTCCCGCACGATGAGCCTTGGCAATACTATTTTTATGGATCTCAGCAACCTCTTTTGACTTTTCTACCGCATAGGCTGGCATGTCATTCGTTGTTTCGGCCAACTCCAGTACAGATACCGGCGCAAGCAATGTTGGCACTAAGTACGTACCGTGCTTTAACATTAAATCAATTGCCTCATCGTCCAAGTAAATACCATGTTCAATTGAATGTATTCCGGCACGCACTGCATTTTTTATCCCCTCAGATCCTTGAGCATGGGCCATTACCTTTACTCCATTACGGAATCTCGCTTCCCTCACAATAATCTCCAACTCTTCTTTGGAGAATTGCGTGAATTCTGGATGGTCAGTAGGACTAAGCACCCCTCCTGTTGCGTGTACCTTTATAATATCAGCTCCTGCACGTAGCATTTCACGCACCTTTTTGTGTACTTGATCAGGGCCGTCACATATCCCATCAGGCATGGAAGGGTAAGTTGCATTTGTAACATCTATGCCAGATCGCATCCAAGAATCTCCATGGCCACCAGTAATGGTAAGGGGATTAATGCTTACCTGCATTCTTGGTCCAACAATTAATCCTTCTTCAATCGCTTGTTTCACACCAACATCGGTAAAACCTGCATCCCTTACAGAAGTGATCCCGATATCAATCGTTTTCTTTAAATAATCCATCGCCTGGTAAAAACGCAAGGAGAAAGGTATTTCCAATGTTTTTTGCATCTCTGCTTTTTGGAACATCATGTGAACATGGGTATCAAACAGACCTGGTAAAATGTAGCCTCCATCAGCATCGACTACTTTTGCGTCAGGTTTTAGTGATGCCAATTCTGCTTCTTTTCCCACTGCCTCAATTTTCCCATCGTTTAGTAGTACAGCAGCCTTTTCTACTGGTTCTCCTCCATTGCCATCAATCAACGTACCGTTCTTTACAAATGTGTATGTCATATGTAATGCTCCCCTTCTATTAAATTTTATAGTGTACCCACAAGAATACTTGCAATGACAATCGATGCAATCGTGACGGTCGTAAATCCACCGACCAGCATCGGTGTTAAAATCTCGTTAAAAATTGCCTTTCTTTCCTTCTCATCCTTTCCTATACTTCTGCTGACTTCCTCACAGATAATATAATCACCAGGAAACCCGAATAGTGCTGTTAAGGCAACAGGTATTCCTTTATTTGGATTCCATTTAAATAATTTAGAACTGAAATAGCCACCAATTAAAATTCCGATTATCCCAACCACCATAATCAAAAGCACCTCTGGAAGATAGTCCGTAAACATGGATGGTGTGATCGAATTCATGGAAGACATCACAACAACAATTAAGAGTGCCATCGTTATCCCAAAGGAATTTGCCTTCTCCATCATACTTCCTTGATAGAAGCCAAAATAGGTTCCAATAATGCCTATTCCAAGTGCCCATAGACTATAATTAATGCCAGTCAGGGATCCAAGAACTACCGCTATGGCAGCACCTAAAAATACTTGAAAAAGAAGAATAACCTGTGTTTGGTATTTTTCCGGAAGCAAGCTTTTCTTGCTTTTTTCTTGCTTATCTTTCGTAGCGGCTACTGTCTGATAGCCTGTCTCACGCAGTTCTTTTTGTATGGAGACGCCAAGCTTACGTAAAAAAAATGCAGCAAGTGGCATTCCAACAAAATTTTGAATCCCTAAAATGAGTGCCGGAATGGTGATTAAGCTAACTAGTCCAAGTTCCTGCAAACGTTCTGATGTAATAACAAATGCGATAATTCCACCTGTTAATGGCCCTAATCCAACCACAGAAGATGTGTAGCCAACAATCGGTGTGACCAATGAAATGACAAGCACTACGGCGACAAGGATCCCGGATAAGGCAATAAGAACTGCCTTATACTGCTCCTTCAGTTGTTTAAAAGGGATTAATGTCCCCATATGCACAATCAGCACCGCTGGCAAAATAGAAGCGAAAGCGGAAATATTCGCCTTGTCGGCTATATCAGGTGGAAAAACACCTGTCCAAAGTAAGAGTAAATAACCGAACATCACGACAAATAACATCGGGATTCTTGCTCTGGAAACAACGGATAAAAATTCTCCCAATGCGAATAAGGCAAATATTAGCATGGCAGCAACAATGGGCTCGTCTATCATGAGGATCAGCTTCTTTCTCTACTAAATTTGTTCCTGCGTTACATTGTGACATCACTTTAACGAAGTAAACAGTAAAAGATTATTACCCATTCTATGCCCCTATTTTTAAATTGTCAATATATTTTTTATAAATAAAATATTTGGATTTTAATGTTAAACACGACCATTTCTGTTAAATCAAAACACACTTGAAAATTCTTTATGCGGGGGTGTGGATGAAGGTACTTCTATTTGCAATTAACGTACTGTAGAATGACGATGCATGCAAAATGGCATTGATTTCTAGTCGTTCACTGTATATGTCTTGATGCATAATATGCTCTTTAGATGGCTTCTTCCCTTCAATCCGAACAAAGGGAGAAGTCACTTATATCCATTTCCCATAAATAGGTTCAACTTGCCGATAGAAGGAATACTTGGCGGGATAATAATCCTCAAATTATGATTCTGTTTTGACATTAACTGTATTAAACCAGGCAACACCGACATTGCAATTTTCTATGAGTTGGGCATATGCAGCCATTCCTTTAGGAACTCTGCTGTTACTACTTAATACAACCGCTGTCATGATTGAAGATAGAAAAAGTACAACATTCGAGAGAGGTGAAGCGCAATGATACTAGCACATATTTTGTATCCATTATTATCTTATTTATTTTAGGAGTTCCTGTTGCGATCTCACTAGGTTTATCATCAAGCACCTCCTTGTCTCATATTAAGCCAATCCCCTTTACAACTAGCCAATTTTCCTGTAGGATTGTTCGGGTATTTATTTACTTAGGTAAATATATAAAAGAGGTGGTTGTAAGTGAAGGATGTAGAAAACCGGGATATTATGCACGCCTTAAATCAAGGGTTCCGTTATACAGTGAAAGAGTTAAACACGAGATTAAAAGGTTTTGACTTATATGCTTCCCAGTGGGCGATTCTCTACTGTCTAGACAGGTTTGGGACGATGACGCAGACTGAGATTTGGAAGTATTTAAATACAGAGGCTCCTACTGTGACTCGGACTCTAGTTCGCCTTGAAGAAAACGGGTGGATTAGTAGGAAGCAAGGTAAGGATAAACGAGAACGCATTATTGAATTAACTCCATTAGCAATTGAAAAAATTCCACAAGTGAAGGACTCCGTGGCAAGCTTCGATCAAGAGATGCTTTCTTCTCTATCACAACAAGAAAAGAACCAATTATTTACGCTTTTAGGAAAACTGAAATCAGCAGGAGAGAATACAGAATGAAAAACCAATTAGAAAAGATATGGACGAAAAGTTTTATTAGCATTTCGATAACACAATTTTTATTGTTTGTTGTATTTTATACATTATTAACAACCCTTCCCCTCTATGTCATTCAAAACATGGGTGGAACGGAAGCTCAAGGTGGTCTAGTCGTCACATCGATGCTGATTGCTGCCATTATTGTAAGACCTGTATCAGCTGGTCTACTTGATAGAATAGGGAAGAAAAAAGGTCTTGTATTAAGTATTAGCATTTTTACGCTTACAACGTTTTTCTATATAGGGATTGAATCCTTTGTTCCCTTAATGATTTTGCGTTTCATTCATGGTCTTTCCTTTGGCGTAATAACCACGGCTACAGGAGCTATTGCTGCCGATATCATTCCAGCCTCACGCCGGGGAGCAGGCCTAGGATATTTTGCAATGGCTATGAATCTTGCAGTCGTAGTGGGACCATTTATAGGCTTAACCTTGCTACAATTTGTTAGCTTCCAGACATTATTTATTATTCTAAGTATATTTATGATTGCCGGGATCTTATCCGCCTTGCTTGTCACCGTTCAAGAAACGGAAGATGTAAAAACTACGATAAAAAAAGAAAAGTTTTCTATTCACAGTTTAATAGAATTAAAAGCATTGCCTATTGCAATTATTGCTAGCTTTATTGCTCTTGCGTACGCTAGTATCGTCTCATTCATTTCGGTGTATACAGAGTCAATTGGGCTAGCAGCTGCATCAAGCTTTTTCTTCCTCGTCTTCGCTGGTGTAATGCTACTATCCAGACCATCTCTAGGGAGAGCCTTTGACAGCAGGGGAGCACGTTTTGTCATCCTTCCATGCCTGCTATTTTTTGTGGCAGGTCTCGTTGTATTAAGTATTACAACTACTCCCTTGATGCTTTTCATTGCAGCAGCTTTAATTGGACTTGGTTATGGCACATTGCTGCCAAGCTTCCAAACGATGGCAATTCAGTCAACTGAGCCAACACGAAGCGGCCATGCAACCGCGACTTTCTTTATGCTATATGATGCGGGTATTGCATTAGGCTCCTTCATTTGGGGACTGGTTGTAGCAGGTTTTGGCTATCAGAGCCTATACTTGATTTGTGCCGCCGTTGTCCTTGTCGTAATGGTAATGTTTAATACGTATTATAAAAAACAACAAAAACTTCAAAACGCTTAGCTAACGAAAAACACAGTACAGAGCCAAATGGCTAGTACTGTGTTTCTTTTTACTTTATTAAAAATGCCGCCCTGCTCGAGCCTTCCTTCGTTTTCTTCACTTCCAGAACAGCTGGGAAAATTGCTTTCAGTTCTTGAACATGTGAAATAACGCCAATCATTCTTCCTGATTGTTGTAGGTCCACCAATGTGTCGATTGCTTTATTTAACGCTTCTTCATCTAGTGTTCCAAACCCTTCATCAATAAACATCGTCTTGATGGAGATGTTTCCTTGGAAGCTTTGAATAACATCTGACATACCTAGTGCTAAACATAATGATGCGTTAAATTTCTCACCGCCAGATAACGTTTTGACATCCCTAGTCTGTCCAGTGTAAGCATCATGTACATCAAGGGCAAGCCCGCTCTGTCGGCCATGTGACTCTTGGCGGTCACTACGCATGAGGAAATATTGCCCGTTTGATAATGGTTTAAGCCTATGGTTGGCCGCATCAATTATTTGCTCCAGGTATTCAATCTGCAAGTACCGTTCAAAGGAAACTTTACGGTTATTCTGTCCGCGAATGGCATCATACAAATCTGAAACCGTTCTTAGCTTCCTCTCGAGTTCTCCTGATGCTTCACTTGCCTTTTCAATGTTTTGCTGTAGATCCTTCGTTTCCTGATGATAGTTTCTCGACTCATGCCATGTTTTTAGTGCGTTCTCATAAGCTGCTTTCAGCTCAGCAAGTTCTGCTTCAATTGTCGTCAGGTCAACCTTCTGCTTATCCTTCAACTCGGTTTGCAGTTCTGTTACCTGCTCTTTTACTGTCGAAAGTGTTTGCTTAAATTGTTCTATACTGTTCTTAAGTTTCGTTCGCTCATCTTCAGTAAGCGTTGCTTCATGATAGTCTGTTTCCGTTGCAAATCCTGACTCGTTTAAAGCACTTGTAAATTGCTTTTCCACTTCCTCACGCTTCGCAGTTGTTTCGTGGAACTGTTTTTGTACATGGGTAAGCCGTTCCCCGGCCTTCGCCTGCATTTCCTTCACCTGTTGAAACTTCTTCTGGATAGACTCCCATGCATTTTCCAACATTTCCTGCTGCTTTTTAGCCTGCTGGATTTTCTGTTCCAATTCCGATAACACCCGAACTTCTTCAGGAATGTTATTTACCCTGTCCTGGTAAACTGCTTTCGACGTATCGTAAGAGGATTTGATTTCTTGGTATGCTTTCTCTTTTTCTTGAACTGTCGCTTCTAATTGCTTTGTTGTTTCTTTTAATTGCTCATAGCTTTTCTTCTCTCTTGCTAGCTCTTTCCGTGCTTCTTCAAGCTGTGCTATTTCCTGCTTAAGCGCCGTTCCCATTTGGGTGAGTTTATCCTTCCTCTGTTCCGCATTTTCCAATGAAATCGAATGGCTATTAAGCTCCTGAGCTTTTTCTTTAACTTGAGATGATGCAGTCTGATAATTTGCCACTGCTTCTTTATATTTACTATCGACAAGGTCGAATTCCTGTTTTCCTTTATCCAGTTGTTCCTTGGTAACGGAATTTGCACTCGTTACCGCTTTTTGCGGGTGGTCAAGACTACCACAAACAGGACAGGCCTCCCCATCATGCAAGTGTGTAGCTAGTAGTGTCGCCTGGTTGCTAATCCAGTTTTCTTCAAGCTTTAAAGAGATACTCCTTTTCTCTTCAACCACTTTCTTTTGCTGGCTAATTTCTGTTTCAATAGTAGCTAAATGATCTTTCCATTTAAGATAATCCATGACGAGTTTTATCTGCTCGCGCATTTTCCCTAATTGCCGTTCTTTATCTGGCAGCTTTTCCACCTGTTGATCGAGTGTTTTTATTTTTTTATCTACTTGCTCAGCCAGACTTTTCTGCTTTTCAAGCTTTTCTTTCGCCTGTTGCCATTCCGTATACGTAGCTTTACCTTGCTGATGCAATCTTTGAAGTCGTTGTTTCGCCTCATCCATTTCCTTCACTACTGGTAAATAGTCATGAAGTTTGTCCAATTCTTTGCGGACCGCTTCTCGCTCAGCCTTTTTGTTCTCTTCTTTCTCATAGGCCGCTTGGACTTCCACTCTTTTTTCATCCATCTGCTTCTGATTTAGTTCCGCTTCTTTGCGTGCTTCTTGTTTTGCAATCTCATCACGACGCCATTCTTCCCGCTGCTTTTCATATGGTGCTAGGCTTTGTGCTCGTTCTGCTTGTTCAAGTTGGACTTCTTTTTTCTTGAATAGGTCTGTTTGGTTTTCTAATTCCTTGAGGCGATTCTCTTTTTGTTCCAACACAGCAAAGCGTTCATTTTGTGCTTTTGAATGGTGATAGATAGTCTGTTTCTCATTATGACGCTTGTATGCATCTTCATAGACAGCCTTGTCTTCCACGATTTTCGCCTCGTAAAACTGTCGCTCTTCTTCAAGCGCATCCAGTACCTGCTTTGTATTCTGGTACTCTGTCTCCAGAAGTGGAAAAAGGGTTCCGTTTTCTCGCTTCGGTAAGGTTTGTGAAATCGCTCCTATATGTTGATCACGCTCTCGTTTAGCTTGCTTATAGGCGTCATCCATAACGAGCCGCTTCTGTTTAATCTTTTCCGTAATATGCTTATATGGTTCTGTTTTAAAAAGTCTGCGTAAAATTTCTTCCTTGTTTTCTGTTTGTGAAGTTAATAGTTTACGAAACTCGCCTTGAGGTAACATAACAATTTGTTTGAACTGATCTTGTGTCAATCCAATCAGTTGCTCAATCTTCTTATCAATCTCTGAGACCATTTGTCTGTCCACAGCTGGTACTTCGTGGCCATTCGTCGTTTCAAAGAATTCGTATCGTTCACCGGTCTTTGTTTTATTTCCTTGTTTAACATGCCCTAATTGCCGAAGGACTCGATACGTTCGCTCATTTAAAGCAAACTCAAGTTCCACTGATGTATGGGTGTCATCATCAGCAAAATCACTGCGTAGCATGGTATTATTTTCTCTATCCTGACCACTTGCCGAACCGTACAAAGCAAAGCTGATGCCATCAAAGATGGTGGTCTTTCCTGCACCAGTGTTCCCTGATATGACAAATAAACGGTTCTCCTTTAAGTCTGTAAAATTGATCGATTCTTTTTCTTTATATGGTCCAAAAGCTGTTAAGGTTAACTTTAATGGTTTCATATCGCCGCTCGCTCCTTACCGCCTGCCGTGGCAACTAATTGGTTACTGCATTACTTGCTTTATGGGTAGATGTCGTTTCATTTTCTTCTTTTAATAATTCATCTAGTACTTCTTTAAAAAGCTGTTCTGCTTCTTCTGATGCCTCCGTGCCTTTTACCTCTTTATAAAAAGCGTGAAATAATTCAATGTCGCTCATTTTTGTCCGCTCCATTTTTTCAGTAGAGACTTCAGAGTAAGGGGAAAACAAATAATTTTTTCGTTCTACATGCATGGCATTCGGGTAAACAGAGCGAACTTTTTCCATCGGTGAAAGGACAGCTGTTTCATCAGTTAGGTTGATAAATACATAGTCTTCGTTAATTGGGTGCTCTAGCAATTCATCAAGTAATGCTTCCACTGTACGGATATCTCGACGTGGCTGAAGTTCTTTTTTCTCCAAAGAGACATTGCCCTTCCCGTCCATTTCTACAATAAAGTAGCCTTTCTTGTGATTTTCTTCCGATACGGAATACTTTAACGGTGATCCGGCATAGCGTATTGTTTCATTTGTTACATAGTGGGCCTTGTGTAAATGACCGAGCGCTGTATAATGAAACCCCTCAAAATGGGCTGCATCGACATACTCTGATCCACCAATGGACAATGGGCGTTCCGATTCACTTGTGTTCGCTTCTTCCTCTCCATATGGTGTGACAAATGCATGTCCAACAAGCACGTGACGAGCTTGCGGATCCATGGAAGCTTTTATTTCTTCTGTTATTTTTCTCATAGCATCATTGTGAGAACGAATCTCTTCATCTTCAAATATATTTCGTACTACACTAGGGTCACAGAATGGAACGAGATGAAAATGTACTTCACCATGTTCATCATGCAGAATGATAGGTTCCATTTCTTTTTGTAGATTTCCAGTAATATGACAGCCGTTATCGCGCATGATTTTACTACCAAAGTTTATTCGCCCTGGGCTATCATGGTTGCCAGCAATAGCCAACACTGGTGTTTTTAGCTGTAGCACAATTTTATCCAACGTGTCATTAAGCAAATGAACAGCATCGGTTGGGGGGACGGCTCTGTCATAAAGATCGCCGGCGATAATAACGGCATCTGGTTTTTCCTCTTCAATTGCCTGAACAAATTGCTTCAGTATGTACTCCTGGTCTTCTGTCATGTACACACCTTGCACAAGTTTCCCAAGGTGCCAGTCTGCTGTATGAAAAATTTTCATCGGGTAGTCCTCCTTTATATCTATCTTGTTTAGTTACATTGTGTTTGGGGAGCTCATTAAGTGTGGGGTCTAAGAAAAGGGTACTAAAAAAGAATGATTGCACAAAGGCATCACATTTAACCATTGTGCAATGATTAGCTATGCTGCTGTTTTAATTTGTAAATTTCTTTCTCAAGGTGAAGCGTCTTATCTGCCCAGAAGGCTGTCTCTACAAGAGGCGTGAAATTTTGTGTTATGTCTTCCTTTTGATTGGTAATGATTTCAACAAGATCCCGATATGCCTGTGTAGTTTGCGAAGTTAGCAGCTCTATCTTTTCTTCTACCTTGTCGAGGCGTTTTTCTACTTGCGCAAAACGCTCTTCCATTTGTACAAAGCGATTTTCCACCTGTGCAAATTGCTTGTCCACTTGACCAAATCGTTCTTCCATTCGCGCAAATTGCTTGTCCACTTGGCCGAATCGTTCTTCCATTCGTGCAAATTGCTTGTCCACTTGGCCGAATCGTTCTTCCACCTTTGCAAAACGTTTTTCCATGTTGGCTTCTAATACTTCTATTTTTTTATTTGTTTCGACCTGATTATCAAGAATTTGCTGTAATATTTCGTTCGTCTCCAACTCATCACCTCCTATATTTATTATAAAGTGAAACTTCAATCTGTGGGGGATTTTTGTTCTACTCCCACTGATTGTTAGTTGAACCAATCAGGGTGTTAGCATCCGTTTACTGCCACTCAAAACTACGGCTTCACTTCATGTTTTAAAGGGATGACTTACGGACGCTTACACCGGGATAAATTAATTTTCATCCACACACCATATCAATCTACGAACCTTTTGCCAGTTATAACGAGATAAAACTTCTAGTTCTAACGTTAAGCTATTCTAGTAAAAATGTAAAATGAATAAAAGGCCATTTCTCCGTCCAATTTTATCCTTAAAATACAATTATCTATTAGGGAAAACAACAAAATGAGAGTGCCTAATTCCTTTAAAATAAAAAGATCAATCTGCACATTTTATTAGTTACCATTACCAAGCTTTGCGAACCCTTTCTCCTCAAAATAAAAAACAGAGAAAAGCAACAGGCAGCCTCTCTCTGTTTGTACGTTATTTCCTATCATTACCCAATAAAGTGAAACTTCAATCAGTGGGGGTTTTCATTCTTCCCCCACTGATTGTTAGTTGAACGAATCGGGCATGTTAGTCCGTTACTCCCACTAAAAACGAACTGTTTCACTTCATGTTTTGAAGTGGGAGTCTTACGGACGGTTACTCCGGGAGAAATTTCACACACACAACTTCTGGTACATCTATTACTTCATCTGTCTGCGTTAATTTCCCAGTTGATTCGTCTCGTTTAAACAATACGACATTTCCGGTATGTTGATTGGAGGCAAGCAGGAATTTTTCGGTTGGATCTAGTACGAAATCCCGTGGCCAGTCCCCTCCTGAAGGAGTACGCTCAACTAGAGAAAGTTCACCTGTCTCTTCATTAACAGCAAAAACGGCAATACTGTTATGTCCTCTATTTCCTGTGTAAACGAATTTCCCATCTGAAGTAACGTGAATTGCGCTAGCATCATTTGTTTCGTTGAAATCTTCCGGAATCGCTTTAATATACTGCTTTTCGGTAAAGCTTCCAGTTGCTGCATCATAATCCAAAACAATAACTTCTGAGCGAAGCTCTGTAAGCAAGTATGCTGTCTTGCCATTTGGATGGAAGGCAATATGACGTGGGCCACTTCCCTCTTTGACAGTCAACGTGTTTACATGAACCAGCTCGTCCTTTTCCTGTTTATACGTGACAAGCTTATCAGTCCCAAGATCAGCCACTACTATATATTTTCCATCTGGTGTATAGCCTGTGAAATGTACATGCGGTTTCTCCTGGCGATCGTGTGGGCCACTTCCTTCATGTTTTAAAAACTTACCTTGCTCCAGTTCATGATTGCTGTCAACCTTGTGGAGCCCGATTTCCCCTTTATGATAATTTCCTGTTACGACTACTCCGTCCTTCTCGTCCACATGACATGGTGGCGCACCTTCGACAAGCTGACCATTGATCGACTTTAGTTCACCTGAATCCCGCGCAATTTCATAGGCATGAATCCCGCCCAAGTCTCCATCCTGAGCAACAGAATATAGATACTTTTTATCTTCACTAATGGTTAAATATGTAGGACTACCTACCTTAGCGGCAACCTCTGCTTTGCTCAATGTTGCTTTTTCCGTATCCAGTACAAACCGATAGATACCTTCGCTCGTCTTTCGTGTGTATGTTCCTGCATAACCGATAAATTTTGCTGTCATACGTATCTTCCTTTCTAAGTTTGTTGAGTATAGACTAATTGTATCATGTTACCCTCTAACTAACGAAAATATCGCTCGCTTTTTGTTATGATAGTAGTATGAAAGAAAATGGAGGGGGTCAATTTGAATCACATTGGAATTGATGCAGGAGGAACTCTTATAAAACACAGCAAAAAGCCATGAACTTTAAACGTTACATGGCTTTTTTCTTCTAAAAATTAATCCAACGCTAATGCCAAGGACCCTTTTAAACCAGCTTGGGAACCAAGACCAGGCAAGGAAATATAATCCTCAATATGTTCAGTGATTTGAGGCTTTTTGATATACCCATTCAAAAGTTCCACTGTTTGCTTTTGAATCTGCTCTAGCAAACCTGGGTGCTGTGATACTCAATGAATCGCTTTTGGCTTAAACATCTATTCGTAACGTATTGGGATAATCCCATACTTTTTCCACATTTGTGCCATTCACGTTCCTACTCTTTTCCCTATAGTAAGACCACACGCATAAAGTGAAACTTCAATCAGTGGGGACCGTTTTTTAAACCACTGATTGTTAGTTGAACGAATCGGACTTTTACTAGCAGTTGACCCTCTTAAAGTTAGAGGTCTTACAGACAGTCTAGCCGAGATAAATCAGCGAAAGATGGTGAAAAGGATGGAATTACTAAGCTTTCAAGGACTTTGTCATATCGTTGGAATCCCTCAGCAAACAGGGAAACATTGGATAAAGGAGTTCTCGATGTACATTCCAAAGACCCAACAAGATGATACAACCTACTTTCTCACTGAAGCAATTGATGTGATGCGTTTCATTAAAAAGTGTAAATATCAAAATATGGGAACCACAAAAATCACAAAACAGCTTGCAGGGAGAAGTTTTCCAATGCGTGTAGACAATTCACAAACCGAAGTTTATATAGAATGCGAACATAAAATTAATTATGATACTGCTAATATTGCAGCATTTATGCGTAATATCGGGACAACCATATCGCATGTGGCAGCACATAAAAAGATGCTTCAAGATATAGAAGAAACACAAATTCATCATCAGGAACAGATTAGAATAATTCAAATTTATAAAGAAGAAATCCGTCAGTTAAAGAAAGACAACTATCTGTTAAAAAAGCAACGTATGTTGGCAGATGAGAATACGTTGAAGAAGCAGCAGTTAGCAAAATTGTTTGAACCAACAAAAAGTTAAAAACAAATAATTTGAACCCACTTTCCTAAGAGAGTATATTGAATTTGCTTAAGTAAAAAGTAAATTAGAAGTATTCCTTAATCTAAAATCGGAGGTAGAAGATATGGAAACAAACACTAAAGTAGCCATTGTGACTGGTGGCGGAAGTGGACTAGGAAAAGAAACAGCATTGAAACTTGCCGAGAATGGGGCTTCCATTACAATTGTTGATGTATCTGAGAAAAGTGGTAAGGAGACCGTTGAACTAATTAAAGCTAAAGGAGGAGAGTCCATTTTTGTAAAAGCGGATGTTAGTAAGGCGGAAGAAGTGAAAACATATGTAGAAAAAACAGTGGCAGAGTTTGGGCGGATCGATATGTTCTTTAATAATGCAGGAATTTCCGGACCAGGTCTAAAATTAGCTGACCACACTATTGAACAATTCGACCAAATCATTGACATTAATTTAAAAGGTGCCATTTATGGTATGAAGTATGTTATTCCGGAAATGCTTAAAACAGGCGGCGGTTCGATCGTAAACACTGCTTCAACTGCAGGTGTTGTTGGTGTCTCAAATGTTAGCCCATATGCAGCAACCAAGCACGGGATTGTCGGACTAACTAAAACGGCAGCAATAGAATATGGTAAAGAAAACATTCAAGTGAATGCAATTGCACCAGGAACAACCGAAACACCAATGGTAAAAGAATTTGGGGAACAAAATCCGGAAACAATGAAAGCCACGGTTGATAGCATTCCAGCAGGACGACTAGGAAAACCAGAAGAAGTTGCAAATCTAGTGTCCTTCCTGCTTGGAGGACAAGCACCTTACATTACAGGTGTGGTTGTACCAATCGATGGCGGTGTAACAGCACAATAATTGATAGGAGTGGAAAATTTTGCAATTTAAAGATAAAGTCGTACTTATTACAGGCGCTGCCGGCGGTATTGGAATCGCAGCAGCAAAAGCTTTTCAACAAGAAGGAGCAAAACTTGCCCTTGTGGACTTGAAGAAAGAAGCATTAGAAGAGGCTGCAAGCTCTCTTGAAGACTCTAATGTCCTACTCCTTGATGCCAATGTAACAAAAGAAGAAGAAGTTAAAAATTATGTAGAGAAAACAAAAGAACATTTTGGCCAAATTGATGTGTTCATCAATAATGCCGGGATTAATGGAGCGTTTGGAAATCTTACAGAACAAACAGCAGATAACTTTAATGCTGTATTTGGTGTAAATGTGATGGGCGCCTTCTTTGGCTTGAAATATGTGCTAGACATAATGAAAGAGCAAAAATCTGGTGCTGTCGTGAACACCGCATCAAATGGTGGATTACTTGGTGCTCCAGGCATGGGAGCTTATGCTGCTTCTAAACATGCAGTCATCGGTTTGAATAAAACTGCTGCATTAGAAATGGCAGAATACGGTGTTCGTGTTAATGCTGTTGCTCCTTCTGGTGTCGATACAGCAATGATGAAATCTATTGAAACAAACGCAATGGGTGAAAACACCGAAGAAGCCAGAAAACAATTTGAAGCATCTGTTCCAATGAACCGGTATGCAACAGCTGAAGAGATTGCAGACTTAATGGTCTTTCTATCATCTGATAAAGCTTCCTTTATTAGTGGTTCTTATTACAGAATTGATGGCGCACAAGGTGCTACATCTGTATAATATGAACAAGTTCAACCCCCAGTAGTTTTTAGCTGCTGGGGGTTTTTAAGAATTTTTTCGTTCCACTATGTTTTTATGGCGTTTTCCGTTTTATTCTTAATTACCTGGTGGTCGATTACGCTTGTATTTGTTGTCGTTTTTCATGTCATTAATTTCTTCCTTGCTTTTGTTCTTTGTTTTTGTTTTTCCTTTTGCCATCTATTATCCCTCCTTCACTTCCTTTCTAGTCTGATCCGAATTTTAAAATTCATGTAAAGTTATATTGAGAGGCAAACCCTTTAGTCTTTTTTCTTTAAATATCTATAATTTTCAGATTGCGTCCAGGATGAACAGGATAGAAGTTTAGACATAGCTAAAGCAGTCCATTAGACTGCTTTTTTATTTCGCCCTTATCAACCTGTTTCCTGGAAAAATAACTCTGCTGTATGTAAATGTTCTATTGATATTGCCTTTGAAATTTCTCTACCCAAGCAGTATCTATTGGACCATTTACTACCTTATAGTAATCTCCCCCATTATAAACATGAATTCGATCCTCATAAACGCCTGCAATCTGGGGTTTCCCGTTATTATAAATGGTAACCTCAAAGCCTTCTACTCCTGACACATCACTAAACCACTCGGCATCTTTCATCTTTTTCACTTCGTAGTTACTGAGAAAAGCAAATAATTCTTCAGCTGCTTTTCTTTCCTCCGTTTTCCAATAATTAAACTCCTCATGATTAGAAAAATACAAGTAATCAAAATTCGAAACATCTGAACCCATAACCTCTTCTAATCCCTTTTCTCTATATTCATTCACTAAAAAAAGACCATATAGACTAATGGGTACAACGGCCAAGAGCACAATAAATCTCTTGAAATTTCGACTCTTTTCCAGTCCATTCCCAAGACACAAAATAACCAGCTTCTCTGAAATAAATGCAGCAATGGGAATGATGATAAGCAGATAAAGCACAAAAAAGATAATAGTAAAAAAGGATGAATACCAGGATAAAAATCCATCTACAAAAGAAAAGGTACTATATGTAATGATAAAACTTAAAGTGATGAAAAATATCCAAAATAAAACCTTTCCTTTATTCATTTACTCAACTCCTTCTACGGCCTTTTTCATTTATTTTAACATTCGGATTATGAATCGTATACGTTACCATTTACTTTTTTTGGAATTTTTGTGAATTAATTCACAATCAGTTTAATCCACTTATAAAACAGGTATAGTACAATAGTACTGAATTCTAGAAGTTATTTTACTAGGAGGTCGTTGTAATGAAAGCAGCAGTATGGTATGACAAGAAAGATATGCGAATTGAAGATCGTGAATTGAGACCATTAAAAGATACAGAAGTAAAAGTAAAAGTAGCCTGGGCAGGAATTTGCGGAAGTGACCTGCATGAATATGAGCACGGACCAATCACTGTGCCAGTAGATGAAAAAGAACCACTAACTGGTGACAAAGCGCCTTTTACATTCGGGCATGAATTTGCTGGTGTTGTAGAAGAGATTGGCGTAGATGTCACAGAATTTAAAGCAGGCGATCGCGTCGCGGTGAACCCTACCTTAACTTATGGGAATAAAGAAGAAGGTTTGGACATATATGACGGGTTTGCATTTATAGGACTTCATACAGACGGCGGTTTTACAGACTACGCCAACGTGCCTGCAACAAACGTGTATCATTTACCAGATTCATTAACATTACAAGACGGTGCGATTACAGAGCCGACAGCAGTTGCAGTACAGGCGGTTAAAGAAAGTGAAATGTCCTTCGGTGATACAGTTGCCGTATTTGGTGCTGGTCCGATCGGATTACTCACTATCATTGCAGCCAGAGCAGCAGGTGCTACCAACATTATTGCACTTGATTTATCTGAAACCCGCTTACAAAAAGCAAAAGAACTCGGAGCAACCCACTGTATTAATTCGGGTGAAACAGATCCAGTCAAAGGCATTTTCGAAATTGAACCAGAAGGCGTCGATGTATCCTTTGAAGTGGCTGGCGTAGAAGCTACTTTCCAACAATCTATTAATGCAACAAAGCCACGTGGGATGATGGTAATCGTATCTATTTTCTCTAAACCAATCACATGGAACCCATTCCAACTAACTGGAAAAGGCGTGCGCATCACATCATCTGCAGCATATGCGCCATCTACTTTCCAGAAAACCATTGACTTGATGGCAGCAGGACAGCTCAAGCCACAAGGTGTGATTACAGATAATATTAAGCTTGATGATATTGTGGAAAAAGGTTTTGAGGCTTTATCCAATGATAAATCCCAAGCGAAAATTCTTGTGGAGTTAAGTGGAGAGAAATAAGTAGAGAATCTTATTTAAAGTAAATTTAACTTTCCTAAAATAGAAAGGGCAAGTATAGAAGTATACCTACTATACTTGCCCTTAGCTATTTAACATAATGTGCATTCGTCTATAATTATTGCTGCTTTTACTATTAACTCCTATCCAACATTCATTGTCTCAAGAGAATCTAGGAAAGGTGCAAAAATTTAAATATTTTCTTTACTAAAATAATAGCATATACCAGTTGCGCAAGTTGAAAAAATAACCATTCCTGTAATAAAGTCTCTATCAGAAAGAATATTAATTATTATTTGAGCAATGGTAGCAAGTAAAACCAATATAAACATTACATTAAATATTGATTTTGAAGTAATTGTCCAATTTCCAACTTTAATTTCCATTTTGTTCCCGCCACCCTTGGTAAATCGGATCTTTATTAAATAGAAGAACTCTAGAAAAATACCTAGTTCAAATAAAACAACAATTAGTTAATCAATACAAACCTCTAATTTTAAAACCAACTCTTCATAATGAAGAAAAAAGTCTTTAATCGGAAGAACAGCAAAATATGAGGAGAATTGGGTATCAGCTAATAAAGATTCATCATATATCAGACTTATCTTCAATCGGCTTTTTGGTTCCATTCTCTTTTGAAGCAACAAGTCTGAAATCTCTTCATATAATTGTTGTCCCTTTTCTTCAATAGACCTTTCAATTGCGAAATATCCAGCAAAGCTATTCCACCACACCTCGAATGTTTTATATGCCTCATGAAAGTCCATTAAACTAACTTCATCATTCACAAAAAGCCTTTGAAAAAATAAATCCTTCTCTCCATAAAATGGTGTTGGCCCATTTCTATTGTCGTTACCTATTCGTTCTGCTACTTCTTCCCAAAGTTCTTTATACTGTTTTTCAAAATCATTTTTAAACGCCATTCTTGTTGATAAATAAGGAAACCTTAATTTTTCTTCCTCTTCATTTTGATTCAAATATATATTTTGTATGTAAATTAAGAAGTTCAAAGCAAAGGATGTATCCGTCACCATCACGAACGAATTTTTCAAATGTCTCTCTCCTCCCTGATACTTTGATATATAAGCAAAATTATGCATAGAAAGAAAACAGGATTTCATATCCCCCCTTCAACAATTTCACTTCCCAACACTGCAATAATCAAAAAAGCAAAGTTGAGACTGCAATTGTTTTCCTGTTGCACCCGCTCACTTATTAACGACTTTACTTCGGAAGTTCCCTAAAGAATTTTCTAATGTCATCTGGTAATTCTTCTACCGCAAGAACCTTTAGTTTCTCAGTTCCTGGGGAAGTCATAACTACATATGACTTATCCTTATAATCAAAAAGAGAGAATTGTCTTACCGAGTCCGCTGTGTTGGCTTGAATAAAGTTGAAGTCTTCTTCTTTAAAATTAGCTTCGTAACCATCTAAAGTTAGTCCTTCCGCTTCCTCAAAACTCTCTGCAAAAGCTAATTCCTGATACAGTTCAAGTGAGTTTTTAGGTGTAAAGAAATATACGTAATACAATGAACCGACAACTACTATTAAGACTAAGGCAAAAAGAACAATCCAATTTTTCAGTATCTTTTTCTTGGGGACTACCAATTTCTCTCCCTCCTTATCTTGCACTAACCTGCCATTTTAGTACAATACTACCACTACAAAAGCAGCGTTAATCCTCCTGGAATTAACGCTTTCCTTAATCGCATCCACCGCTACAACTGAAATTCAAATCCTTTGTAGTTGAATATGTTTCTAAATCCTAATTTCTCTGCAACAGCAACGGAAGGCTTGTTAGACTCCATACAATCCCAATACGGTGTTAAGTTATGATTCAAGCAATCTTCTACAAAGCTTTGAGCAACTTTTTGCGCCAGTTTTTTCCCTTGATGTGCTTCTAACGTTTCAATGTCTATACAATGAACATTTCCAGCAACAAACCCTGAAAAGCAGACACTTACCATTTCATTTTCGTGAATCACACAGTAACCAACACCTTTGTTAAAAAACGCTTCATGAGTAGACCAAAATTCTAATATTTTGGAACGTAAAAACTCAATATTTTTAACAGCGTTACCCCTATTGTGAAATAGTGTTTCGTTCATTTTCAGAACCTTATACTCTGACCCGATATTCTGTTCAAAGTTGGCTTGATAATTTTCTTTTTTTAAAATATAAACCTTTTGGTCCCAGCAACCTAATTTTCGATGCTCAAATACATCCTTAATAACCTTATCCCATCCTTTATGATTCCCAACCATCTCAAACCAGGTTAGACCAACCTTCCTAGCTTCTGGAGTTAATATAGAATCAATAAAATCATTTAACTGGGTATGAAACGCTTCGTTTTTTTCATCTCCAATAAAGATAAAACCATCGTTATTACCTAACCAGATAAGTCCTGTGGATGCTGACTCCAGATCATCTACAAACACCCGCCCTGGGTTGGTGCCTTCGATAATAGCCTTTGCTTCCAATTGTCCTTGCTCATATAATAAACCTCTACACATATAGAATTTGGACTTATGTAATTCTGAAATCATAAGCTAACACCTCACTTTATCGCACACTGCATCTCGATTAGACACTTATTTTTCCTTATTCTTATTCCAATCATAAGGTATCTTTGTCCAATTATAAAAAAGAAAGATTAAAAATATAAACGTAACTTGAAATATATTTTCAAACCAGCGAATCTCTTGATCTTTAATAATCTGCCAAACTGTTAAAACAACAAAATATATTATTGGATATCTGATGCTTTCCTTAAACATATTGTTACCAGCCTTCCTCCCTCGCTAGTTATTTTACTCCACTCAATAATACCATAATTTTCAAATAATATTCCCGTAAAAAAAGCGACTGTTTCAATGAGCGTCTTGATAAGCCCTTGCATCACCAAGTGATGAAAAGCTGAGACGCTATATGAAGCAATCGCATTGTAATTAAAGTTTTTTTACAAGGTCGTAATGATCGGACCTTCTTTTGTTAGTATAATCGTATGCTCGTATTGAGCGACAAAGCTTTCATCGGTTAGATAGGTCCACCCATCATCAGATTGAAAAACTTCCTCTTCTAATGTAGAGATAAAAGGTTCAAAGGCAATTACCATACCCTCTTTTAAAATTTCGTCGTCCCAGCGAGTGCTGTAATTGAAGATATGATCTGGTGCTTCATGAATGGATCGCCCTACACCATGCCCAGTAAGGTTTGTGATCACCGTTAAGTTATGCTGTTTTGCTACACTTTGTACAGCTTTCCCAAGTGCATTCTTTCTTGATCCCGGTTTTGCCTTCTTTAGTCCAGTGTCGAATGCTTCTTTTGCAACATCACATATCTTTTGTAAAATGGCCTCTCCCTCTCCAACTACAAAAGAAACCCCAGTATCTGCGAAATAACCGTTTTTTGAACCGGAAACATCAATATTAACAAGATCCCCTTCCTGGATGATTCGATCACCAGGAATGCCATGCGCTACTTCTTCGTTTACGCTTATACATGTATATCCGGGGAAATCGTATTCCCCTTTTGGTGCAGATTCGGCACCTTCTTTATCAAACATCTTTCCCGCTATTTCATCGAGTTCTTTCGTGGTTACTCCAGGTTTAGTAGAACGGACTAATTCATTTCGAATTGCTCCACATACTTTTCCAATTTCTTTTAATCCATTAAAATCCTCTTCTGTCTTTGCAATCATCGTATACCCTCACTTTTGAAGTGTTTTATGATCTGTACTTCATTTTAATTTTAGTATAGTCATGGTTTTATTATACATGGATATATTAATCCATGACAGTTGCTTTTAATTAAATGAAATAGTTGTTCATCATCTACCGGTTGGTGTCGTCACTTTCGCTTGGTGTTGCGCCACTTCAGGTCATTGGTGCGTCACTTTGACTTGGTGTTGCGCCACTTCAGGTCATTGTTGCGTCACTTTGACTTGGTGTTGCGCCACTTCAGTCATTGGTGCGTCACTTTCGCTTGGGGCTGCGCCAATTCAAGTGATTGGTGCGTCACTTTGACTTGGTGTTGCGTCACTTGAACCGCTAATCTGTGTCGCTAACAATATTCCTGCTCACCCCCACTTAATTTCTAAATAGCGACAAAGGTGAACAAACTTGGTAAAATGAATACCATTATATTGGTTAGAAGGTGTCCTTTTGGAAAATATTGTTTTAGTAAGTATGGTTGTTATTCTCGTAGTCGGTATTTTTTCGCAATGGCTCGCATGGCGGATTCAGTGGCCATCCATTGTCATTATGTCGATAGCAGGATTATTGCTCGGTCCTGTCTTTGGTCTATTCAATCCCCAGGAGGCATTAGGTGAACTATATAGTCCACTTATCTCGCTTGCCGTAGCCATTGTCCTATTTGAGGGCAGCTCAACACTTGATGTTAGAGAAATAAAGGGTGTTTCTAAATCTGTATTCCGGATTGTGACAATAGGTGCTGTTATTGCCTGGATCTTTGGGGCACTCGCAGCGCATTACATTGCAGGTCTCAGCTTGGAAATTTCCTTCATCATTGGTGGGTTATTTGTAGTTACAGGCCCAACTGTAATTATTCCACTGTTACGGAATGCTAAGCTGAGTCCGCGGATTGCTGCTGTTTTTAAATGGGAAGGAATTATTGTCGACCCATTCGGTCCATTGCTTGCCCTGTTTGCTTATGAAGTAATTAAAGTCATCAACACAGATGGTTTGCATGCAGATTATATACTTACCTTCTTCTTCAGCGCATTAATTGCCATTCTATTAGGATTAGGCATTGGATTGTTAGTAAGTATCATGGTAAGCAAAGGGGTTTTCCCAGAATATCTTAAGTCACCAATTATTTTAGCCTTTGTCCTACTTTGCTTTACCGTAGCTGAGGTCATTATGCATGAGACGGGAATGCTCGCTGTAACGGTTATGGGGTTAACGATGGCGCGCACAAAGCGATATGTTTCGTCCATTGGTAATGTGAATCATTTTGTGGAAAATATATCAGTGCTTTTGACCTCCACGATCTTCATTTTACTAACAGCATCTCTTTCCAGAGATACAATAGCAGAAATTTTCACATGGCCCATTATTGGGTTCGTACTCGTGATGCTGTTTCTCGTTCGTCCATTATCTATCTGGCTTTCGACCATTGGAACAGAGCTGACGAAACAGGAGAAGACGTTAATTGGGTGGGTCGCTCCCAGAGGTGTGGTTGCACTGACCGTTTCCGGTTATTTCGCTGCAATTTTACTTGAAGACGGGCATGAGGGTGCAGCCTTATTAACAACGCTAACCTTTGCCTTAGTTTTCATCACGGTTTGTGCCCATGGCTTCACGTTACGTCCTATGGCGAAAGCACTTGGACTAGCAAACAATGCACCACCCGGCGTTCTTATTGTAGGTGCAAGCAGCTTTTCCGTTGCTTTTGCCAAATATATTAAAGAACTAGGCATTCCTGTTCTAATTAGTGACTCTTCCATTGGGAGGTTGCAGGCAGCTATCGATAAGGACATCCCGTTTTATCACGGCCAGATTTTATCAGAGCATACGCAATATGATGTAGATCTTACGCCATATGAAACGATATTGGCGATGACAGGGGATATGGCCTACAACGCTCTTGTCAGTCAAACGTACGCTCCAGAATTTGGTTTTAACAATACCTTCTCCTTACCAGCAGGAAGCACTTTGGGTAAAAAGGAAATAACTACATCCCATAAAGCACATCTGCTATTCGAAGAGAATGCCATCTTCACTGAGCTAAATCGGAAAATAAATACAACGTATGAAATAAAGCCTATTGCAATTAAAGAGAATTGCAAGCTGGACAAGGACGCTATACCGGAGGAATCTACTCCTCTCTTTGTTCAAAAAGAAAACAAAACGATCCAGCTCGTGAGCTTGCGTAAGAAAATCAACTTAAGCAAGGGAGAGCAACTTGTTTTATTGAAAAGAAAAGATAGCTAGAGACAGCGCCCATTGCTTGAATGCATTTGGGCGCTTTTTTGATGGATTTGAGTTGCATTGCTATGGATATGACAACTTTCCAAAAACCGAACATTAATTAGTATATAAATTATAAGATTCGGTATTGACTCGAATTTTGTCGAATGCTAAGATAATAACAGGCTTTAATACGTTAGCGTGATTATCGGAGGTATAAACTATGATTTTTAAAAATCAATACGATGAAATCAAGAGTATTGCAGAAGACATTTATTACCACCCAGAACTTGGATATAAAGAAACAAGAACGAAAGGAAAAGTAGTGGATTCCCTTAAAAAAGCAAATCCGAACATTCAACTAGAAGAGTTCAGTACAACTGGAATTAAGACGACACTTGGAAATGCAAACAGTGATACACATATCGCTTTCATAGCAGAGCTAGATGCTGTTTATGCACCAAGTCATATGTATGCTGATAAAAATTCCGGTGCAGCGCATAATTGTGGCCACTATACGCAGGTCGCTATTGCCCTTGCCCTATACAATCACCTTTTTAAATCTGGAGCACATGAGAACTTAACGAACAAAATTAGTTTTATCTTTATACCCGCTGAGGAATATTTAGACCTTGATTATCGGGATGGTTTAATTAAAGACGGTACAATTTCTCATTATGGAGGCAAACCTGAAGCAATGAAGCTCGGCATCTTTGATGATATTGACCTTGGCATTTGTGTACATGCCATTGGCGGGGAATTTGAAAAAAGGACAGTTGAAATAAATTGCGATCTGGCTGGATTCCTTTATAAAAAATATACATTTGAAGGAAAAGCGACTCACGCCGGGTTTGATCCTTTTTCAGCAAAAAATGCCTACAGCATGTCAACATTATTTAATACAGCAGTAGCACTTGGTCGCCAACAATTGGATGAGGCAGAACATGTAAGAGTAAACCCAATCGTCATGCAATCCGATATGTCGACAAACGTTGTACCTAACCAGATTACAGTAGGTACGGACTTACGTACAAAGACAGTCGATTATCTAAAAGCAACTGCGATAAAGCTTGATGATGCTGCAAACGGAAGTGCGCTTGCGCTTCAAGGCAAGGTGGATACACATACGCAAATGGGCTACCTTCCATTTGTGCAGGATAGGTATTTATCTACTTTTGTAAAAGAGGCATTCGATGAATCCGGTGAGATAGAAGAATTGTTAAACAACAACTTTATTAGCGCTGCTGGGGATATTGGAGACCTTTCTTACATGATGCCATGCATTCAAATTGGCTATAGTGGCTTTACTGGCACCATTCACGGTGATGATTTTATTGATGTCGATCCAGAATATATTTATGAAACGTTCCCAAGGTTCCTTGCTAATGTACTAGAGAAAATGGACGGTAATATAGACAAAGAGAAACTTTACCGAAAATCATATGCAGAGTATAAGGAACTTATTGCTGGGATTGTAGAGTAACAAACTTCCTAGTTTGCACGAGAGTGGGAGGGTTATTTTCACGCGAGTTCGTATGGCTGTCACGCGCCTTTGTGGGGGACGCGACTTTGCGGTGCCTCACGCGACTCTTCAAGAATTTTAATCTACTGAATGAGTTACTCACTTAAATAATAGAGACATATAACGAAATCAACTAATCTATCTAAAAAAGAAATTTCCAGAATTGAGGGGTATACGGTGTTTAAAAACTTTTCTTATTTCCTTATTTTCATCTTTGCTGTCATTACCATTTCAGAGATGATAGGCTTTCAAAGCATACCAATCGGCCCTTTTAACATTGGGTTATTACCTTTAGTTTTTGCCATTATTATTACAATGGTTCTTGGCCTGCAAATTTTCCGAAAAGGTTTCTGGAAAAAGGTTTACAGTGATCGAAACATTAGCTTTGCCGGAAAGTATCTCATCTTTATTATGCTTCCATTGATGGCTAGATACGGGGCAGATGTTGCACCACAGATCAGAGAAATTCTTCAGGTTGGCTGGGTATTTATCATCCAGGAAATCGGAAATTTGGGAACCGTTCTAATCGGGCTGCCGATTGCATTGCTACTCGGATTACGGAGAGAAGCAATTGGGGCAACACTTGGCATAGGCCGTGAAGGTGAATTAGCGTATATCTCGGAAAAATATACACTGGAATCCAAGGAAGGCCGTGGCGTGCTTTCTATTTACATTATTGGAACATTGTTCGGCGCTATCTTCTTCAGCGTGTTTGCACCAATCCTGCTAGACCTTGGAATTCGTGTGGAAGCATTGGCTATGGCCTCAGGAGTTGGTTCTGGAAGTATGATGAGTGCAGCATCCGCTACTCTCGTTGCACGTATCCCAGAAATGGAGAGCACAATTCTAGCATATGCATCGGCTAGTCAGCTGCTTACCAGCTTTCTTGGAACATTCACAATGGTATTTTTAGCCGCTCCACTACAGCGATTTATGTATAAAACTCTCGTTAGAGGTGACAAATAATGAGCCCAGCTTTACGCAAATATATTAAATACGGACTGATTCTTTTGTTGAGTGTTTCCTTAATTTTATTCACTCAAGAAATCAAATTAATAAAAAATCCGGAGTCCACTCCTGTAACCAGCATGACATTCGCAGGTCTCGGCGTATTATGGTTATTTTCTATGATCGGAATTGCCATTTCAAACTTCCTGCAAAAATCGCCGGTTAAATTTATTCGTGAATTCCCAATCTTAGGTTGGGTATCTATCACGTCCTTGGTACTATGTCTAGTCTCAGACTTTTTTGTCCAAGCTATCCAGGCTGTTGACTTTCTTTCCATTACAACGCCTATCCTTACTTTTGCAGGGTTATCTGTTGCCAACCGCCTTGTTGATTTGCGTAACACTTCATGGAAAGTTGCCATTGTAGCGGTCTTCGTATTTACCGGAACTTATGCTGGAAGTGCATTACTCGCTCAGCTCGGTCTCCTCTTATCAGGAAATTAAGTCATGAAAAAATCCGCGCCATTACGGTGCGGATTTTTCTTTAAACTCTTACGCCGGCCTCATCTTCATTTTTACGGATGAAGCACATTAGTCCAGCAATCAAATATAGGATTGACTGAAATGCTACACCAGTGAATAAGAGCCAGCTACTAATGGCAGCGGAAGCAATAAATAATCCGCCGGCAAGCTTGGCGTTTTGCTTCACCTTTATAACAGCAATAAGTCCTAATATAAAACTAACCACACAGCTAAGCACTGGAAGCCAAAGTAAATTATTTATAATATACAGTACGTTGGATATAAAATCCCATTCCACGGTATTAATAGAGTTCCCAAACCAACCAATACCTGAGTTCACAATCAGGATGATAATAGCGCCTAGTATAGCGAACAGAAAATCCATAGCAATACCAACAGAACCTAAAATCCTTTCAATCGTACGATTCATCATCTCTTCTCCTCCTCCCATGAAATTAATATTTCTAACGTATCATACGGGAAACGCTCTACGTTGGTTTCAAATTCCCGACTTTTGAGATGATTAAACTGACTGGTTGTTTATTGGAGAAACATAGTGAAAAAAAGAATCTTTTGCATGACTAACGGTCCCCTAGTTATTCCACCCTAAAAATCCTCGTCTCTCTCTGCTCGTTTCCTTCTTTATCTGCAGCTAGAAAGGTGACAACATGGAATTTCTCTTTTAAGGACTCTATAGGTGTAAAAGATATGGTAGCTGTTTCCTTATCATACGTTGCCGGGTTTGGAATGCCATCCACGATAACTTCTAAACTTTCCATATCGAGTTCTGTTCCTTCCTCCACCTTCAGTTCCGCAGTTAGGGTAGGTGTTCGCTCAATAAGATTTTCTCCCATTTCTACTTCAGGAATGATAGAAAGCCCCTGGGCACGATTTATTTGGTCAGCCGCCCCCTGGATCTCATTTAGCACTCTTAATGTATTAAGACCCATGATTTTGCTGACCTCTTCCTCTGAGTATCCTCGTTCGGTCAGTGCTTCTTTTATTTTTCCAATTTCACTGGAGTCGTTTAAATCACTCGGCAGTTCGGCTCCATCAAAATCAGAGCCGATCGCTACATGGTTTACTCCCATGATATTAACAGCATGATCAATGTGATCTACTATATCAGAAATCGTGGCTTCACCCGAATTTGTAAGAAATTCCGGATAAAAGACAATTCCGATAACACCGCCATTTTCTTTTAATGCGACGAGTTGCTCATCTGTCAAATTACGTTGATGATCTTTTAATGCCTTCACACCAGAGTGGGTAGCAATAACTGGTGCCTCCGTTGTTTCCACTACATCCCAAAACGTGCTCTCGGCCATATGAGAAACATCGACTGCCATCCCTAGCTTATTCATTTCTTTAACTACCTTCGCTCCAAGCTCTGTAAGCCCTCCTGATGAGGCTGTCTTCGCCTGGTCGTCAAAAATTTGATCTGCCCCTTCTCCAAGGGCGTTGGAATAGTTCCATGTAAAGCCCATGGTGGTGATACCAAGATCGTTATATTGGCGTGTCAACTCCAGTGCATTTTCCTCATTTAAGGAGTATGCCCCCTCAATTGTTGGGACAGCTGCAATTTTTCCACGATTTGCAGTGGCAAGAATATCAGGTGCGCGTGAAACAATTTGAAGCTGTTCGGAATTATTTTCTTCTGTCCAATATAGAGCAGAAATTTGCGCAAGCGTGTGACTTATACTCCGAGCATCATTTCCGTAAAAGCCCGGCGTATAGGCAGCGAAAAAAGGTACGTTTAATCCTCCCTTTTGTAGTTTCGGGATATCCACTTCAAAATTTGTTTCTTGCCCGATATCTGTAGTTGGCAACCAAGTCTCAGAGTCTATTGATTGATACATAGTATCCTGGTGCCCATCCACGATAATGTCTGCTGTGTTCGAACCCATCATCCCTTTTCCCCCCTTCACTTCGCTAAGCAATGCTCTCGAATTAGGAAGCACAAGGAAGATAGACAGGATGATATAGAATAATTTCATGTTCATGATGATGCTTCCCCCCTTTTTTGGTACTCTTTTTCTTTTGTTTCATGGATGAACTTGTTAGGAATCTGGATATGGATTCACTTTTAGATGTTCTCGATTCACTTTATCGTGTTCTCGATTCACTTTGCCGTGTTCTCGATTCACTTTATCGTGTTCTCGATTCACTTTGCCGTGCTCTCGATTCACTTTGCCGTGTTCTCGATTCACTTTGCCGTGTTCTCGATTCACTTTGCCGTGCTCTCGTTTCACTTTGCCGTGCTCTCGTTTCACTTTGCCGTGCTGTCGATTCACTTTACCTTGCTCTCGTTTCACTTTATCTTGCTCTCGATTCACTTTATCGTGTTCTCGATTCACTTTGCCGTGTTCTCGATTCACTTTGCCGTGTTCTCGATTCACTTTACCTTGCTCTCGTTTCACTTTACCTTGCTCTCGTTTCACTTTGCCGTGCTCTCTTGTCACTTTACCGCCCCTCCACCACTCATCATCTCAACAAGGACTCTGCTCCGTCAATGAATAGTTCGGTTCCTGTAATATGGCTGGATTTGTCGGATAGGAGGAAGTGAACAAGGTCTGCCACTTGTTCTGGTTTTCCTGGGCCATGTTCGAGTGGCTGGCCGCCTTCTGGAAACTCAATTGGTATCTCGACCTTTTTCAGGTTATCCTTTTCTGGAAATGTGTTCTTACCAATATTCGTTTCAATTGCCCCAGGGCAGATGATGTTGACTCGAATGCCATATTCCGCAAGCTCTAGTGCAGCCATTTTTCCGAAGGCCATCTGTCCCGCCTTCGATGAGCTGTATGCACTCATGCCAAACCCTGTGAAGGTACGATTTCCATTGATGGAGCTGGTGATCACAATGCTGCCGCCATTTTCTTTCATATATGGAATGGCGTATTTCACTGATAGGAACGTGCTCCGGAGATTTGTTTCCAATGTCTTATCCCATTCCTCTGGATCTAGATCCTCAATAGGCGCAACTGTGCCGTTGATCCCTGCATTGGCAAACACTGCATCTAAACGCCCCCATTTACTGGATACCTTTTGAAAGCTCGCTTTCATCTCTTCAGGCTTGGAAACATCTGTCTCACAGACAATCGCTTCCCCGCCTTCTTTTTCGATTTCCTGTTGTACTTTCGTTGCATTCTCTTCCTTAAGATCAAACAATGCCACTTTCGCTCCAGAACGAGCCAATTGTAAAGCAGAAGCTCGACCTATTCCGGATCCAGCGCCTGTAATGATTGCAACTTTATTTTCCATTACCGTATACCACCTTTTTTATAGGGAGTATACCCGTTTGGAGAAGATGTATGTATTTAGCTGTTTCTATCTTCCTTCAGCCATTTATCTAATATAGAATTAAAAAGAAGTGGGTTTACTAACGGAGCCCCGTGCCCTGTTTTCGCTAGAATGATACCCTGTCCGTTTTGACTGTTTGTTAAAATATCCTCCGCTGATTGCCTCATAATACCTCTTTCCTTCTCTCCTACTGTGACAAGAATTTTCGTTTTCGCATCCTTAAACTCTGAAGGTATTGAAAACGTCATATTTTCCTGCAAAATTCTTGTCAGTGTCTCTGGCGTCATTTTGATGCTTTCCTGAAAATAGGTTTCGAATAAATCCTTTGGAATGGCAAGTGTCTTAGCCTGTGCCTGAGCAAAGGAACGCCACTTGGTAAGAGGATGCGTCAGTCTTACAGTAGGACCTATGAAGGCTTCTAATCGCTTCATGGGTCTAACTAAGGCACTATTAATCATGGCATAGTCAATGAGATCTGGCCGCATACTGAGCATTTGTACGATAATTTGGGCACCAAGGGAAAAGCCGACCACGACCACTTTCTTTCCATCTGCTTTCTCTTCGATAACATTTAGTAACGATTCTGCACTGCTTTTTATTGAAAAGAGATCTGTCCCCGCGCTTTTCCCCTGTTCAGGTAAATCAGGTACGATGCAATGATAGTCCCTGAAGTAAGCTAACTGCTCCTGCCACATCCAACCACTAACTCCACCGCCATGGATAAAAAGCATTAGCGGGCCATCTTTATTACCTGTCCCTTTTATATAACAGTCCATCCATCTCCCCACTTCCCGTAAAACATTTCTCCCTTTTTATACGAAAAATAGAGAAAAAAGTTCCATTTAAATAGCGCCCCAATGCTTCAGACAATTGGGGCGCTATTTTTAATCTGAACTTAATTTGGCATACATGGCGAGGTCGACGAATCTACCCTTTGCTTTCTCGGCATCACGCAATGTACCTTCAAACGTAAACCCGAGCTTTTGTAACAATCGAATAGAATTGTCATTTTCAGGCTCCACCTTCGCTTCAATACGGTGAAGACCTAATTCTGTGAATGCATACCTGGAAAGTTCACGAATAGCTTCTGAGGCATAGCCATTGCCCCAATGTCCCTTTGCTAGTTCATAACCAAGCTCTGTTCTTTGGTTATCAAAATCGAGTACGTTGTAACCGCAACTCCCAATAATTTGTCCACTGTCCTTCATGCGGATAGTATACCGGAGAGCCTTATTTTCTTTCGCTAACGCAGCTAAAATGGTGATCATTTCTTTAGCCTGGTCTTCCCCAGTAAAGGCGGGAATGTTCATAAACCTGGTGACATCAGGATCTGACCAGACAGCAAACAGACCAGCCGCGTCGTTCTCTTGAATCTTTTTTAAAGTTAATCTTTCTGTAGTAAGGTCGTTCATCAATTTCTTCCTCCATTTTTTAGTAGAATATGAGAGTAGAATATTGATATCTGTGCATCGTTCAGTCCCTTCATTTTACATCTTCTTCTATTATATACGTTTTCATGCTTATTACATCAAAAAAAAGCTACCGGAAATCATTCCGATAGCTTCCTTTCTATGAAACAAAGAAACTAATTGTGAATACAACAGCGAACCCAACTAACCCAATAATTGTTTCCATCACTGTCCAGGTCTTTAATGTCTGTTTTTCTGTCATGCCAAAGAATCTATTTACAAGCCAGAATCCAGAATCATTAACATGAGAGAAAACAGTGGCACCACTTGCGATGGCAATAACGATTAATCCAAGCATTGGTTGAGAAACTTCCATCATCCCGATGATCGGTGAAACTAATCCTGCTGCCGTAATCATTGCAACTGTAGCAGAACCTTGTGCAACACGAACAAAGGTAGAGATTAAAAATGCGGCCAGTACAAGTGGCATGCTGGATGTCGCCATCATTTCACCTAATACATCACCAACACCGCTGTCGATTAACGTTTGTTTAAATACGCCACCAGCACCTGTAATTAGAATGATAATCCCGGCAGGTTCCAATGATTTGGTCGCAATATTTTGTACTTCCTCTTTTGTATAACCGCGTTTGGTTCCAAGTAGATAAAACGTAAGCAAGGTAGAAATAGTCAATGCAACGAACGGATGTCCAATAAATGTTAGCAAGGAATGTATAAACGTTCCTTCTTCAAGAATTAATCCGAATACTGTGTTGATCAGAATCAATACGAGTGGAATCATAATTAGAGTCGCAACCATTTTAAAACTAGGCATGTCCCGATCATTTTGATCCACTTGCTCTTGTAATTGCTTTTCCGTAATATAAGCCGGAGCCTCTAAATGTATTCTCTTCGCAATAAACTTCCCAAACATAGGTCCCGCAATAACCATTGCCGGAATACCAGCTAGCACACCAAATAAAATGACCCAGCCTAGATCTGCACCTAAAATAGAAGCTACCGAGATTGGTCCAGGTGTTGGAGGCACGAAGCTGTGTGTAACAGCTAGTCCTGCTAAAAGTGGTATCCCGAAATAAAGGAGTGATTTCTTCGTCTTTTGTGCTAAGCTGTACACAATTGGAATTAAGATAACGAGCGCCACATCAAGAAATACTGGTATGGCAACAATAAATCCAGTCAAACCAAGTGCCCATTGTACTTTTCCGTCCCCAAATTTATGAATTAAAGTGAGAGCTAGTCGTTCGGCACCTCCTGAGACTCGTAACATTTCACCGAACATGGCCCCGAGACCGACCACAACGGCAATAAATCCAAGAGTTCCACCCATTCCTTCTTCCATGGTGGTTAGAATCTCGGTAAGCTCCATTCCGGACAAGACACCGATAAATAAACTCGATATGAGCAAGGCTACAAACGCTTGCAATTTTGATTTCATTACTAAAAACAGTAACAACGATATACCAAGTATTGTAACTAAGATTAACATTGTCGTATTAGACATTCTCTCTCCCCCTTATACTTTAGCGTTTTCATTAAGTGAAACTTCAATCAGTGGGTTTTCTTTTTCCCCACTGATTGTTAGTTGAACGGATCGGGGTGTTAGCGCCCGTATCTCCCACCGCTTCAATTCATGTATTGAAGTCGTAGTCTTACGGACGGTTGCACCGGGATAAATGGACTTATTCTACCATTCGGCAATCGAACCGTCTTGATGTCTCCAAATTGGATTTCTCCAATGTGTGGCTTTTTTCTCCATTTCTTTAACATGCTCTTCATTTACCTCGATACCTAATCCAGGTCCGTCTGGAATGTTTACAAATCCATCTTTATAGGTAAATACATCTTTATCCGTAATATAATCCAACAGATCGCTGCCGACATTGTAGTGGATGCCCAAACTTTGCTCCTGAATAAACGCATTGTGTGAGGTTGCGTCGACCTGTAAGCATGCAGCTAGTGCAATTGGTCCAAGTGGACAATGTGGTGCAACTGCTACATCAAAGGCTTCAGCCATCGATACAATTTTCTTACACTCTGTTATTCCACCAGCATGTGATAGGTCTGGCTGGATAATGTCCGCATATCCTTCTGTTAACAGGGATTTAAATTGCCATCTTGAAAACATGCGCTCTCCTGTAGCGATTGGTGTTGTTACATGATTCGCAATGTCACGAAGTGCTTCATTATTTTCCGGCAAAACAGGTTCCTCGATGAACATTGGGCGGAAGGTTTCGAGCTCTTTTGCTAATGTTTTGGCCATTGGCTTATGTACCCTTCCATGGAAATCAATTCCGATTCCGACATACGGTCCAACTGCGTCTCGAACAGCTGCAATTCGTTCAATAACCTGATCAATTTTTTGATGGGAATCTACGTATTGTAATTCCTCTGTTCCATTCATTTTAATTGCCTGGAATCCTCGGTCCACTACTTCCTTGGCAGCATTTCCTACATCTGCCGGTCGGTCTCCCCCAATCCAGGAATACACCTTAATGGAGTCACGGCATGCTCCTCCAAGTAATTGATGAACAGGAGCATTATAGTATTTTCCTTTAATATCCCAGAGTGCTTGATCAATCCCTGCAATGGCACTCATTAAAATTGGACCACCGCGATAGAATCCAGAACGGTACATCATGTTCCAGTGATCCTCAATCCGTTGTGGATCTTTTCCGATGAGGTTTTCCATTAATTCTTCTACCGCTGCTTTTACTGTCGCAGCTCTTCCTTCGATAACGGGCTCTCCCCAGCCAACGATTCCTTCATCTGTTTCGATTTTTAAAAATAACCACCTTGGCGGTACTTGATATAATTTATAACCTGTAATTTTCATTGTTCTTCCTCCCCTATTCTTGATTTACTGCTTGTACAAATGCCGAAGCTCGTTTTGTAAGTTCATTTAAAAATTCATCTGTTACTTTTTCCACAGAAGATACTAAAGAACTTCCAAGTCCTACTCCTACCGCTCCGTTTTTAATAAATGATGCAACGTTTTCTACTGTTACTCCACCGGTAGGCAACAATTTCAGCTGTGGAAGTGGACCACGTAAATCCTTTACGTAACTTGGTCCTAATGTAGAAGCTGGAAATACCTTAATGATATCTGCGCCTTCTTCAAAAGCGTTCAAAATCTCGGTTGGCGTATATGCTCCAGGAATACTCACCTTGCCATAGCGCTTCGTTAATTTAATCGTTTCCCTATCAAAGGTAGGGGACAAAATAAACTGAGCCCCTGCTGAAATAGCTAGTCGTGCTGATTCCGCATCCAGCACCGTTCCTGCACCTACTATTACTTCGTCTCCCAATTCACTACTAATTTTTTCAATCGTTTGAAATGGGGAAGGGCTGTTCAGTGTGACTTCTAATGTTGTTATTCCTCCCGCATGTAATGCCTTTGCAATGGCGATAGAGTCCGCCGTATTGTAACCACGTAGAATCGCAATTAGTTTTTTATCTTCAATCCAGTTAAGCGTATTCATTTCTAATCCTCCCTTTTACCTATCTGCTGACGTCTTCTTTAGTTCCTTGGCTTGTCTGCTCATTTAACTGCTTTCTATCGGGTAATCCCTCATAATCGCCAGTCATCATGGTAGCAACAGCGCCTGTCCAGCAAGCTCTTTCGACTGCCCCTTTGATGGGAATACCGTCAAGTAATCCAGATAATAACCCAGCCGCAAAGCCATCCCCTGCTCCGATTGGATCCACTACGTCGGAAACAGGATATGCTTCAACGTGCCCTTCTTCCTGCTCAGCTTTATAAAAGGCTCCTTTTTCACCTAACTTCACGACAGCAAGTTTTGCACCTAGTTCTATACATGCTTGTCCGATTTCCTTTTCCTGTCTGCTACCAAATAAGAATTCCCCTTCACTAACCCCTGGTAGCACAATATCAGACTGCCTGATTATCTCAGTTAAGGTTTCTTTTGCCTCTTTTTCTGACCAAAGCTTTCGTCGAACATTCGGATCGAACACGACTTTAACATCATTCTTTTTTGCCAATTCAATTGCATGAAAAACAGTCTCCCGACATGAGGGGCTTATAGCTGGTGTTACGCCAGATAAATAGAGATAGCTTGCTTTCGCTATATATGCTTCGTTTAAAAAGCTAGGCGTCATTTGACTTGCTGCAGAGTTTTTTCGATAATAATAGACTCTAGCATCTGAACCGTTCACGATTTCTTTAAAAAATGTTCCCGTGCTGTTTTTGTTATCAAACTCCACTAAAGAGGTATCCACACCCTCTCCCCGAACTTCCTTTAGGATTTTCGCTCCCAGCTCATCTTCTCCTAATCTACTAACCCAGCCTGTTTGATGCCCTAATCTACTTAAACCAATTAGCGTATTTGTTTCCGCTCCTGCAACTTTCGGAATATAGGAAGTGGCATTTCTCATAAGCCCTCTTTGGTCTGGAGTTAGGGATACCATTGTTTCTCCAATTGCAATAACATCCATCTGTTTTTCCTCCTTCCATTATCTAATTTCCACTATAGCCAATACCACGTGATATGTTTAAGGCCGTTTTCATTACCTGTTGTGCTATTTCTTCTTTTTGCGTGAGCATTCGTTGCTTCGGACCTGCTACACTTATAGCTGCTGTGATGTGCCCTTCGTTGTCATAAATCGGTGCTGCTAAGCAATATAGCCCTTCTTCATTTTCTTCATCATCTATACTGTAACCGTTCTTCTGAAACTCCTCTAATTGTGCTTCTAATGCCTCTAAACTCGTTACCGTATGTTCTGTAATCGGTTTTAGCTCCACGTTATGTAATAGTGTTTTTCTACGTTCCTCCGGCATGAAAGCTAGAAATGTTTTCCCCAGTCCAGTACAATATAATGGCTTTCTGTATCCAGGCTGGGCCGAGGTCCTAATCGAGCGATTTGTATCGATTTTTGCAATGTAAACCAATTCCTCATTGGATAATACCGCCATAAAGATCGTCTCTTGTACAGAATCCTTTAATTTCTGTAAATGTGGGAAACCTACAGAATGAATATCCAATGATTCCATCGCTCTAGTACCTAACGGGATTAACTTTTCCCCTAGGCGATATTTTTTTATCATATCCTGTCGTACATAACCTTCATCTTTCAATGTTTTTAACAAATTGAATGTACTGCTTTGTGGTAAGTTTAGTTTCTCGCTAACCTCTTTTATCGTTAAACCCTCCGAATACTGGGAGAGAACTTCAAAAATTTCAAATACCCTTTTTGCTGACTTTACCGACATTATTACACCTCCTTTAATTCACATATATGATTTTGAATTACATATGTGAATTAACAAAATCAATATATCATGTGAAAGCGTTTCAGTCAACTAGAAAAAAATAATAATAGATTGGTTAAAATGGTTAGAATTTTTAATAACACAGCACTTTACAATGAAAAAAGGGAAAGAAATCGCGTTTGATTTCTTTCCCTTCGAACTTTTTATAATTAATGTACTTCAATTCCGCCATCAATGTTAATTGCTTGTCCTGTCATATAATCAGAGTCAGAAGATGCTAGATAAGAAACTAAGTTTGCAACATCCTCTGGCGTTTGGGAACGTTCTAGCGGGATTCCGTTTACTTGCTCCTGCCAAGCTTCGCCTTCTTTCAGGCCTTTATATTCAACCATTCCTTTATCAATACGATCCCACATACCTGTACCTACAATACCTGGGCAATAGGCATTTACTTTAATGTTAAATTGAGCAAGCTCCTTAGCAGAAACCTGTGTCAATCCGTGTACAGCAAATTTCGTCGCAGAATAAGCTCCTAATAATTCAAAGGCTGTTTTACCAGCAATACTGCAGGCATTAATAATTTTACCGCCATTTTCTTGCTCTTTCATCTGCTTCGCCGCTGCCTGTGTACCATAAACTGTTCCGTACACATTTACGTTAAAGATTTTGTCGAGACTTTCTGGTGTTACATCTTCAATTGCTTCAACCTGGTCAATTCCAGCGTTATTTATAAAGACATCAACTGATCCAAATTCATCAACCGCTTTTTTAACTAGATCGAATTGATCTTCTTGTTTCGCTACATTTCCTTCTACTGCAATCGCTTTAATATTATTCTTTTTAAATTCTTCTACCGTTTCCTGAGCTAGGTCAATATTCATATCATTAATAACAATATTAAATCCATCGTTCCCTAATCGCTCAGCAATTCCTTTCCCAATACCTTGTGCTCCACCTGTAATGACTGCTACTTTACTCATATATTTCACCTCTCCTAAAATTTTGTTTGTAGTTTATCTACCCTAGTACTTTACTCACAAAACGTCATTTAAAAATACAGAGACAAATTCCTTTTGCATAGAACTTAACGAACTGGCGCACCTTATTATTAGAAACTACTTTAGAATGGAGTTCGTTTTGTGGAAGAAGCCCTCTTCATCCTTTACCGTACCCCAATTGCTTTTATCGCAATTCTGCTGTTTTTTAAACTAACTGGCAAAAAAGATATTGGAGAAATAAGTGTTTTAGAAATTGCGGTCACGCTCATGATTGCTGATTTAGGCGTTATTGTCATTGAAGAACAGGAGAGATCTCTGTTCATCGCGCTCCTGCCAATCTTTCTCCTTGTTCTTATTCAATATATTGTATCCAAAGTTACACTTAAAAGCCAAAAAGCCCGGGACCTTATTGACGGAAGGCCATCCCTTATTATTGAAAATGGTAAGTGCCATCAACAAAACATGCGGGATAATGGGTATACAGTTGACGACCTTTATACGCAGCTGCGTGACAAGGGTATCGCAGATATTTCAACCGTAAAATACGCCATGATCGAAGCGTCGGGTGCTTTTTCTGTCTTCGATTACGACACCCCATTTAGCCTCCCCGTCATTGTTGATGGGATAGTGCAAGAAGAGCAGCTTGACCTTCTTCGTGTAAATAAAGAATGGCTATTTAGCCAAATTGAGCAACGGGGACTTACAGTAGAGGATGTATTTATTTGTAGCTATACAGACGGAGAAATTTATATAGAAAAAAAGGAGTAGAATCCCCCTCATTCAGGTGATTCTACTCTTATAATTTTCCTGTATTTTGCCAAACTAATGCTGCAGCCCCGATCAAGCCTGTGTTGTTTTCAAGCTTTGAAGGGACCACACGTGTTTCTCTTCCTAATGGACTTAACGCGTACTTGGAGACATAGTCATTAACTGCTTCAAACAGCGCTTCCCCTACATTTGATACGCCTCCACCTATTACAATAAATTCGGGTTCAAGCGTATTAATTAAGGTAACACAACCCATACCAATTCGTTCAAACACCTCTTGAACCATGGAAGTTATGTCAGGGTCCCCCTCATTATATAGTGCAAAAACGTCTATGGAGCTTAGTGGTTTGCCCATTAGCTCTGTTCCAAGTCTTGCTATCGCAGTACCTGATGCGACATACTCGAAGCAGCCTTTTTGTCCACAATCACAAGTCCCTTCCACACGTGTGTCTACCGCCATATGGCCAATATCCCCTGCATTCCCTCTAGCTCCCGTGTAGAGTTCACCGTTTAGAATAAAACCTGCGCCAATACCTGTGCTGATTGTCATATAAGCAAAGTCATTAGCCGATGTACCAGCACCGATCCATTTTTCTGCAACTGCAGCTGCACTTGCATCATTGGCCAGCCATACAGGTACGGAAAATTGCTGATTGAACTGGTGAACAACTGGGATATCAACCCATTGTGGTAGATTTGGCGGACAGCTGATTAATCCATTTTTCACATCAAGTGGGCCAGGAGCACCAACCCCTATCCCGGTAATATCCGATTCTTGTAGGCCATTATCTGTTAAAAGTACCTTAATAGAAGCGATTATTCTATCAATCATTTCTGCTGGTACAATTCCTTGATCTGTAGGAATTTTAGTATGTGACAAAATTTTGCCCGCATGATCGATTATTCCAATCGCTGTTTTTGTTCCACCGATGTCTACTCCTACTGCTAAACTCATTTCAATACCTCCAAACGTTTCCTTTTTTCCCTTAACCAGAGAAAGGACTTGCCGTGACAATTCGGTGATATTTATTACCACCTAATTGCCGATCAGGCATAGAGAACGGGGCATCATGGTAAAGTCTTTCTTCATGAAGCTCTTCCAGTGTCTCGACCTCTCCGTCTAGCCATTGTTTCAACCGATGTATAGATGATTCTAATCTAACGATAACGCCTCCATAGCGTATATCTAACACTTCCCAGCCGAAAGCTTTATTCGTCCAAAACCACATTTCTCTATGGAAGGTACGGAGTGTATCTACTTCCCTTTTTAACTGTGTCATGTCATCTATAGCATGGTGTATTTTCGTGATATTCTTTTCTTCGTATGCTTGTTTTATCTTTATGCCTAATTCTGATTTTGTGCTTAACACGTTTGCCAGTTGTGTATAATATGTAAAAATTGGTTGCCATAAAGTGGCTTGTTGTACCTGTTTTAATTTTTCGTATAAAGTAGTGTAATGCTTTGCCATAGGTAATCCCTTAATATTCTCATCAAACAAGCCTAACAAGGGATCTTGCCATAACATGAATTTAGAAGGCTGGCTTGTTTCTAAATTATTCTCACCTACTCCGGGTGTTTCATCAAATTGGCTTAACAGAAGAAAATCATCCATGTTTCCTCCAGTACAAAACGCAAATCGCTTTCGAAGCACTTCTTCGTCAACTTCTTGTTGATACCCATGCTCGGCATACAGTTGTAGACCAAGGAGTCCCGAAAAAGTTGGTGTTTCCGCCCCATTATCTCCCCAAAACGTGGCAAAGACTTCCTTCACGCCTGCTTCTTTACAAGCTGAAAGTGCTGCCTCAGTAGTAGAAAAGGTCTTTCCATAATTCGGTGCAATGCCATTCCATGTCCATACTCCCCCAGCAAAGATAAGCCCCCTCTTAAGGTCTTGGTGTTTTTTGATAAACTGCCGGTAAAAATCTTTGTCGGAGTGGTAATAATCCCAGTAGACGAGAGAAGCCTGGTTGGGAATCTCTGAAGCGATTTCCTTCGGGACAACGGAATTGAGATCATAATAATTTTGCTCTTTAGAGCCTAGTTTAAAATACATGTCACTCCAATACATTGGCTCTAACCCATATTTATCGGTAATCTCTGTGACCTGGTTTACATGTTCCTTCATAATAGAAAATGTATCTGTGTACGGGTTATGTTCCAAATAGTTTCCTCGACCGAGCTGATGCGCTTCATCCATCCCAATATGTATTCTATTAGTGCGAAAAGGACTGCTTGCAGACTCAATTAACGCATCTAAAAATTGGTACGTTTTCTCCGAACCTACTAAAAGTATATCTTCCGTATCTCGAAGCTCTTCAGCGTAATTCCATTTCAATGCCTCTGTTAGATGTGCTAGAGTTTGAATACAAGGCACCATTTCTATTCCTAAACAAAAAGCCACATCATCCATCGCACACAATTCTTGTTGCGTATACTTTCCGCGCATATAACCGAAATATGGAAAATCCTTTACAGAAAAGGTGTCCTCTGTATATACCATTAAAACATTTAATCCCATAACAGCCATTCTCCGAAGCAACATTTTCACACCTTCGACAGTTGGAACAGCATTACGTGAAGCATCAATCATCGCACCGTTTTTTTCAAATTGAGGTGTTTCAACCAGGTGGAAGGACTCTTCCGTTTGAAAGGCTTCCAGCCATTTACCTAAGGCGCGAAAAAAGTGAGTTTTTTTATCATAGAAAATATAGCCTTTTGTCTCATCACAGCCCAATTCAATAGGTCCCTGTCTTTGCTTCACTTCAATTGGAAAGCCTGAAGAATGAGAGCTAATCTGCAATATCTCTTCTAATAACGTAATTCCTTCATGGAGCTCTTCCATATCTCCAGAAAAATGAATTCGCATGAATATCCCTCCATTACTAGATTTCAGCTGCTGTTTCCTTGCTTTGAAGATGGGCATAAAGTGCGCCAATTAAATTTGCCTGGTTACGAAACTGACAAACCTCTACATGTGGCATAACGTGTACAAGATCGTCGAGCTGCTTAAAAATGACCTCTAATTGCTGCTTCACTCCAGCTAACACGCTCTTTTGTGCACTTATTCCCCCGCCAAGCAGGATAACATCTGGATCATACAAATAATGAATATTATAAACGAGTGAAGCTAATGTGAAATAGAAGGTGTGAATGACCTCTTTTGCGGTTTTTTCACCCATTTCGGCCTGCTCGAAAAGCCATTCTCCTGAAATACTGTCCACATGCCTTCCCGTCTTTGCAGCATAATTTCGAATCATGGCCCGGGTAGACGCCATCTGACTAACTTGCCCTACCGTTCTCTCTTCCGGATTCACGGTAAGCAGGCTATACCCAATTTCTCCACCCAGTAAGTGGCTGCCTTTATGTAATTTCCGATCCTTTACTAGTGCTCCACCAATTCCTGTACCGACTATGATTAACGCAGCATCGCTTACATTTTGCGCAGCTCCTTGCCAAACTTCTGCAAGGGCTGCACAATTTGCATCATTTTCAACTGTAGTATATAGTCCAGTTGCCTGTTCCAATTCCATTTTCAAATTCCCATGATGGATAAAGGGAATGGCACTTGTACCTCCAACTTTCCCATCCGGAAAAACTGTTCCAGGAGAACTAACAGCTATTCCATCCAAATTCCCATTGGCTTGTTTCTGTAATGTCACCACATACTGAAGGAGATCCTTTAATGATTCGGGCGTTTTTACTTTTTGCTCTTGTTCTATAGTTCCTTCTTCGGTCATAAATGCTGATTTAACAAACGTTCCACCTAAATCGATTGTTAAGTACATCACGATTCCTCCTGTATGTTAAGGGGTAATTTGCAGGTTGGCTTTCATTGTCGCATGGGAATTTCCCCCAACAAACCATTGTATTAGACCTGGCTCCACAACATATTCCATCTTGTTATTCCAAATGGAAAGTTCTTCTTTTCCAATCGAAAACGATAGGCTCTGTTTTTCTTTTGATTTAAGGGGGAGCTTTTTAAAACCTTTTAACTCTCTTATTCTACTCGTTACAGAAGCTTCCGCATCATAACGATATAGCTGTACAACTTCTGCGCCATCTACAGCACCCGTATTTTCGATAGTGACCTCAAGCGTGACGGTTGCGCCCTCATTTAATTCGTCAAGAGAAATAGAATCTCGTGATAATTGACAGTCATTCATGTTAAAGGTTGTATAGCTCAAACCATAGCCAAATGAGAAAAGTGGCGTTGCTTCCATATTCCGATAAGGTAGAAGCTTTCCCAAATCTTTATGATTATAATACACAGGCAACTGTCCACTAGACCTTGGAATAGAGACTGGAAGCTTACCACTTGGGTTTACATGGCCAAACAAGATTTCTGCTATAGCTGTCCCACCCTCTTGCCCAGGATACCAGGCACAAAGAACACTTTGACATGATTCTACGAGGGTCCCTATTGCATGTGGTCTTCCTTGTATGACAACACCTACCATCGGCTTACCTAGTTTTCCAAGCTCTTCTATTAAAGTCTCCTGCATTCCACCTAAATTCAAATCAGCGAGGTCCATTCCTTCTCCGCAGTCCATATCTGCTGGTTGTTCGCCTGGAATGGCAGCACCATTGGTATCAAATCGAATATCAAAGTCTCGAGAGCTACTGCCACCAACTGCTAGAACAATTACATCAGCATCTTTCGCTTTTTCAATCGCCTCTCTAATTTCCTCCGGTGATCCCTCTCTAATCCCACACCCTTTGGCATACACTATTTCTGTTCCATTCGGGGCAATCTTCTTAATTCCTTCTAAAACCGTTGTTCCTTTTCCTGCTTTTTGGGTGGAGGTATAGTCTCCAAGCTGATTGTATATGGAATCTGCATTTGGACCAATCACGGCAATACGCTTATGTTTACTTTGTAATGGTAATTGGCTGTTCTCATTTTTAAGCAGGACTACTGATTCACGAGCAACCTGAATGTTTGCTTGGCGTACCGTTTCGTTATCATTACTTGTCGTAATGCTTTCTTCTTCCACATATGGGTTCTCGAATAGTCCAAGCGAAAACTTTAAGGATAAGACCCGTCGAACCGATCGATCGATGTCCTCTTCCGTTACAAGTCCAGTTCTTACTGCCTCTTCCAAAGTTGTAAAAGACTCATCCCATAAGCTTACATCCACCCCAGCATCCAAGGCTGTCGCAGCTGCCTTTACATAACTGCCTGTTTGCATTTCCAAGCGATCAATTGCTACACCGTCTGCCATGACAATTCCTTTAAAGCCCCATTCATCACGCAAAATTCCCGTCAATAGACCTTTGTTTGCATGACATGGAACGCCGTCAATTTCGTTATAAGCTGCCATACAGCCAGCAGCACCCGCTTCTGAACCTGCCTTCATTGCCGGCAAATGGATATCTCGTAATTCTCTTTCGCCAATTATTGCTGGTGCAGCATTAATACCGCCTTCTCCAGCTCCTTGGGCACTAAAATGCTTTAAGATAGCGCCAATTCTATCAGAACCAGCCAATTTCTCAAAAGAACCACCCTGTAATCCGTCTACTGCAGCTCTGGTGAAAGAAGCGGCCAGGAACGGATCTTCTCCAAAGCACTCCTCAGACCTTCCCCAACGAGGATCACGCAGAATATCTAGTGTTGAAATGAGACCAAGATGTGCTCCTCTGCTTCTCATCTCTTTTGCTATATGCTGGTACATTTGCTTCATAAGCTGTGGGTTCCACGTTGACCCTACCCCAATATTTGTAGGAATCATGGTCCCATCTAATGCTTGGTGGCCATGTGGAGATTCCTCTGACAAAAGGGCAGGAATGCCTAGCCTCGTATTTTCTATAATATATTTTTGGATTTGGTTTGCCAGCTTCGGACTTTCCGACGCAGTAATTCCATTTTCATAGGTTCGTGCAGACCAAGGATCTGCACGAAACAAGCCATAAAGAACGCCAATTCCATTCCAGCGACGTACCTCATCTGTAAAGGTTTCGGTTAAGGTAATGTCACTACCGGTTTTCTGATAGGCTTCCCATCCATATAACTTTTGGTTAAGCTGGCCTACCTTTTCTGTTAATGTCATTCTACTGATTAAGTCATCCACTCTAGTTTCGATTGGATAACTAGGGGATTGATAGATGGCCATTATTCTTGATCACCATCTTCTGTTCTCAAACGGAAGGTTTTAATCTCATAAGGCTTTGCCGTCGTTTCGATAACCCCATTTGAATGTAGACCCTCCTGAACCTTTTCTTCTAAGAGATTTGTTTCTTCTACTGTCGTCACTTGGAAGTTTGGTTTCAGCACAACATTTTTCCTTGAACCAGTAGCTTCATAAAGGCGTACAATCAAGCCTTGATTATCTTCTGCTTCTTTGATTGTATCTACAATGACTTGATTTTCTTCCATATTGATAAATGAATGAGAAGCAGGAAGGCTACCACTATTTTGATTCTCACCCTCAACTACTACGCTAGGCTGGTTAAGTTCATAACCCTGCTGGACTGTCTTAGCCTGTTGCCAGCTTCCTTCATGTGGATAAAGGGAATAAACAAATTGGTGTGTTCCCATGTCTGCTGTTCGATCAGGCCATTTTGGTGCACGTAACAGGGATAATCGTAGTACTTGCCCCTTAATGTCATAGCCGTACTTAGAATCATTTAATAAACTAACACCATAATCTCCTTCTGATAGATCAGCAAAACGATGACCACACACTTCAAATTGGGCTTTTTCCCATGATGTATTCGTGTTAACAGATCGCTCAACAGTACCAAATGGAATTTCATAGGTAGCATGAGAGGCTCTCACATCTACTGGAAACGCTACTTTAAGAAGCTTATGCTCTTCCTGCCACTCTACCTCCGTTTTAAAATCTATTCGTTTATGAAAATGAGAAAACACAATGTGCTGGGTAATCGTTGAATTAGAAAGCTTCCATGTAAAACTTAAAACATCTTGAACAGAACCCTGCTCAATCACATCTACTTTTACCAGTTCTGCTTCTTCTGCTGGATGCTGTTCAAACTCTGGATCAATATCCCATGCGTCCCATACCAATGGTTTATCATGGAAGAACTGTAATTGATTTGCTACTTGGCCAGACAGTACAATCTCTCGTCCTGCTTGCTTATCAAATAACGAGGTCATTTCTCCCTTTTCATTCCACTCCACGTGATAAAAGTCAGTATCCCACTGATAATCAAAGGTTTTCTCGGTCAATTCCTGCTCCTCAGACTTTCCTTCTTCCAACCAGATCGTCGTATAACCCATTGCAGGGATATCTGATACGTATATAGAAGCCACATAGTTTTCCTCCCTGATCATACGCACTGTCATTGGGAGTACGTCACCATTTTCCGTACAAGCAGTCTGGTTTGCCAGCTCTATACCACCGTGAATTTCAATTGTTTCATCGCGTTTCCATGAGAGACTGTTAAATAGAATATATGCCTTTCCTTCTCTTTCAAGTTGTATCTCTTCGGCTATCGCCTGTAATGCAGTTTCTCTAGCTCCTTGGCCAATTTGGAAAATTTCCTTGTAATCCTTTGTGGACTGCTCGTATACTTCCGGAATCGAGGTTCCAGGGATAATGTCATGAAATTGATTAAACAACAGCGATTTCCAGCCTGTTTGCAGTGTACTGTTATCTACATTCTTTCCAGAAATGTTAGCAAAAGCGGTCCAGATCTCTGCTTCACGGTATAACCCTTCTGCAAAACGATTTGCCTTCTTGTTATATGCATGGGTAGTATAGGTGCCACGATGTAGCTCCAAATACATATCTCCACTCCATGTCGGTAACGGTGGATTTGCTTCGGTAATACCTTTAAAGAAAGCATCTGCTGTACTGAATTCTACTTTAGGTAATCCCGGCAGTTCCTCTGAATGCTCAGCATAGGCAAGCATTTCCCTCGTTACACCGCCACCTCCATCGCCATGACCATATAAAAGCATTTGCTCCTCGTGCACGTCCTTTTGCTTAAAGCTTTTCCAGTGTGTATCTATTTCTTTAGGATGTGTATGTTCATTTACCCCATGATTTAGATAGGAAAGAATACTCGTACCATCAATTCCTTCCCAATAGAATAGATCATATGGGAATTCATTGGTATCATTCCAGTTCATTTTTGTAGTCATAAAATAGTTCATTCCGGCAAGTTTGAGAATTTGTGGTAAAGATGCACAATAACCAAATGTATCAGGAAGCCATTCTATTTCCGGCTTTTTACCAAACTCATTCTTGTAAAAGGTTAAGCCATAGAGCAGCTGACGAACAAGTGATTCTCCGGACGGGATATTTAGGTCCGGCTCCACCCACATTCCCCCAACTAATTCAAAACGTCCTGAATCAATATGCCCTTTAACTCTTGTGTAAATATCTGGATAATGTTCTTTAATATACTCAAAGGTACTTGGCTGACTTTGCGCATACGTAAAGTTTTCATCTGTTTCTAATAACGTACTCATTGTAGAATAGGTACGACTTACCTTACGAACCGATTCTTTTGCAGGCCATAACCATGCTAGGTCAATATGTGATTGCCCAACAAGGTGAATTTTTCCTTTGTTTGAAAAGTCCATGCTAGCTAATTCCTGTTTCAAAGCTTCCATTCTTTCGCTAACCCAGCCTTGATTATTCCACTGATCTGCGGAAACATGCTCTACTGTTTTTAAATGGGAGTTTAGAACATTTCCTACAGTGATTCGGTCCATATCCACTGCTGGTAAGAGCTCGATTGCTTCTATGTATGCTTTTATTAAATAGATATATCTTTCAAGTGCTTCATTTTTCACAACAAGCGCATTTTCCAAAAAGTAAACCTCTGGTGGTGCGTATTCCGCTGGTTCGTTTTGTTCGTTTAACATGTCTTTTGACTGGGCTATCGGGTTGTATAACTCCACTTGAACATCCCATTTTCCTTTATCTGATAGAGGGAGTGGTGCAAAGCTACGGTTTCGGTCTATTCCGTGATAGGGTTTTCCGTTGATAGAAACGAGTGCTTCGTGGTTTGTCGGTTTTCCATCTGCTCCAAATAAAAGATGCAACCCAATTGATTCACTATTATTCCACTCTGTAGGTTGTGTAATCGTTTGGTTTAAAAAAATAGTCTCCCTAGTTGAAACAAGGGAATCTCCTTTTTTAACTGAAAAGTTTTCCTTTGTCCACGTATAGGAGACTGGTTTGTCATAAATTCCTTTTTTTGCTTCCCATGATCCTAGTTCTTTTGTTTCTGTATGTACAAATTTAGATATTTTCGATAAAAATCGGTGGATTCTTTCCATAATGTCCTCCGTTTAATTCTGGTATAGTTTTTTTAAAAGGGGGCTGGGACATCACGTTCCTTCCCTTTTCAGGAAGTCGAACAATAAAAGACTGCTTAATCACCGCTTCGGAAAATACTGCGCTTTCCGTGGGCACGGCCTCAGTCTCCTCAGAAGCAAAGATCGCTTCTTGCGGGGTCTTCGGACTCGTGCTGTTCCCACTGGAGTCTACGCATTTCCCTTCGCTAATAAGGCGCATTTAAAGTCTTTATACTATAATTCGAGCGATCGTCCGGTTGTTTCTTTTTTTGTTACGTCCCAGCCACTAAATTTAGTCGTTACATGATTATTGATTTATTATTTGTGTCTCAGTCTTTGTCTAGATTCGGACACTCTAGGCTTTTCTTATTCTCCTACTGTTTCTTTCCACTCGTCATATTGTTTTTGTACTTCGTCGATTACTGTTTGAAGTCCTGCTTCGTTATAACGTTCTATTGCCATTGGTACATGCTCTTCTGGATCGACACTTCCCGTAAAGATTGGTGGCATGAATTCACTTGCTACGTTGGATACGTTGGCAATTTCTGTTCTAACTGGTGATGGATCAAAGTGGAATCCTAGAGATGGTGAACGAACACCTGAATCGTTAAACTCTTGGAATGCTTCCCATTTGTCATCTGGGTCATTTTCAAACAGATCTAGAATAAAGTGATTTCCTAGTGCATACTGAGGCACTGAATAGCGTTCCCCTCTTGCTGGTAAATTCACTATTTTACCATCCTCATTTTTCTCATAGTGCTCCCCTTCGATTCCGTAGTTCACTAGATTACGAGCAAACGGATCAGTGTTTAGCAAGTTAAGAAATTCCATTGCTTCTTCTGGGTGTTTAGATGTAGCAGATATAGCCATCAGAGAACCCGTAACCGCTTCGTTATTAATAATTGGGTCTGTTAGGGGTTGAACTTTAACTGGATAACCAGCATCACGCTCCCAAAGAAGCTCAGCATATGGGTTATATCCTTCAATTCTTACAAACCAGTTTTCTACATTGTATGGCCAAGGATCTGTTGAACTTGCAGCATCAGAAGGAACATATCCTTTCTGATAAAAATCACGCATTACTTTAAATGTTTCCATTGCTTCATCTGTTTCAAGAAGATTTACAGCCGTTTCGGTATCTCCGTTAAATGGAAATACAACTGGCATGTTCCAACCTAATACATAATCAAATGGCATAACAGGTCTGAACATACTTGCCGCTGAGATTGGTGAGAAGCTAGGCTCGTTGTTTTTAATTTCTTCTAACATTGGCTCCAGGTCTGCGAATGTTTCAATACTTTCCGTATCAAAGCCATACTTTTCTACTAAGTTATCATTAAAGACAAGAACACTTTGGTTTCCAATCTCTTTATTTGCTGGAATTCCATAAAGTTCCCCTTCTATGCTAGCACCTTCAATTAAATCAGGGTGAAGCGCTTCTTTCACATCTTTCCCGTGGGAATCAAGTAAATCGTTTAGGCCCACGTATGCTCCTCTTTGAGCATTTAATGTATACGTACCACCGGAGACGAAAGCGATATCATAATTTTCACCAGAGGAAGTAATAATTCGCATTCTTTCCTCATAATCTCCCCAGTCAATTTGTGTCATATTAACACGGACACCAATTTCTTCTTCTGTATAATCACTTAACTCTTCCATAACCTTGTCTGTATCAGGTTGTGGTGTTCCTATCATATACCATTGCAGTTCTACTACATCATCACTATCTTTACCATCAGATTCCCCACTAGCATTATCATCACTACATGCAGCGAGCAACAATATTGCAAATAAGATAAATAGTCCAAAAACCTTTTTCATCTTTTAACCTCCCTATTATTATCTCTACCTTATGATATTACGAAAAATACTATATTCTAAAGAGCCGCGGTTCTCTTTAAAAACATTGATAAAAACCATTTCAAAATTCTTTAGCTAATGGAGGAAGCTTATTCTTTTACTCCCCCAATAGTTAATCCACTAATAAAGTACTTTTGGAAAAATGGATAGGTCAGTGCTATCGGCAGTGTTGCGATCACGACCATTGCCATTTTTGCAGCATCTTGTGGAACGGTCGCATAAATTTCTTGAACGGCTCCACCAAGCTCTGTATTTTGCCTAATAAACTCAAGGTTGTTTTCAATACGCATTAAAAGAGCCTGTAATGGAACCAAATTGGGATCATCGATAAATAACAGAGCATGGAACCAATCATTCCAATATCCCAGTGTGCTGAATAGCGCAATAGTTGCTATTCCGGGAACAGCAAGCGGTACACTAATCTTAAAGAATATTCTCCATTCACTGGCTCCATCAATTCTGGCTGATTCCAAAATTGCTTCCGGTATGGAACGGACGAAGAAGGTCCGCATAATAATAATGTAAAAAGCATTCATTGCCAGTGGCAAGATTAATGCCCATATTGTATTTCGCAAATCGAGAAATTGATTCATTACGATATATAATGGAACCAATCCTGCATTGAACAACATTGTAAAAAAAGCAAAAAAGGTAAAGAACCCTCGGTAACGGAATTGCGGACGTGAAATGGCGTACGCATACATGGTAATCATAAGAACACTTATAACAGTACCAAGAATAGTAACTAAAAGAGAGATACCAAAGGATTGAAATAGCTGTCCACGCATATTCCATAGATAAGAATACGCATCAAGTGACCATTCTTCTGGAATAAGTTTGTATCCATACCTAATCAGTGATTCCTCAGATGAGACGGAAATAATAATGACGTACAGGAATGGGAAGATACAGAGAAATGCGGATAATCCCAATAAGACGGTCATGATTATATTTGTTTTCGGACTAAAATGGTGAGGGTTTCTTACTTTTTTTCTTCTCTTTTTTGATAAGTTAGCTGGTTTTTCTTCAGCTTTCATTGCTAATCCCCCTCCTTCACTTACATAAATGGCTTAGAACAGTGCATAATCTTTATCAATTCTCTTCACTATATAATTCGTTAATAAAACAAGGATCAACCCTACCATTGATTGATACAAGCCTGCTGCCGTGGTCATACTAATATCTCCCATTTGCATTAACCCACGATATACATAGGTATCAATTACATTGGTAACCGAATATAATGTCCCTGAATCTCTTGGTACCTGGTAGAAAAGTCCAAAATCTGCTCGGAATATCTTACCTATATCCAGAATGGTCAAAATAACCATTAACGGCATCAATGCAGGTAATGTCACATGCTTAATTTGCTGCCATTTACTTGCTCCATCAATCATTGCCGCTTCATAGTAATCTCGATTTATACCAGCTATAGCAGCTAAGTAAATAATGCTAGAGAAACCTACTGTTTTCCATACATTCATTGAGGTTAGGATATATGGCCAATATTCTGGTTCGTGGTACCATGAAATTCCACTCATACCGAGTGATTCCAGGATATTATTAAACAAGCCCTTATCCATACTAAGGAAACTGAAAACAAAATAACTTACAACTACCCATGATAGGAAATGTGGGAAAAGCATTCCTGTTTGATATACTTTTGCAAGTCGCTTATTTGCCAGCTGGCTTAGTAAGATTGCGAGTGCAACAGCCAAGGCTAACCCAAGTAAAATAAACACTAAATTATAAAGGATGGTATTTCGCGTAATAACCCAGGCATCACTTGTTGAGAACAAGAATTTAAAGTTATCGAACCCTACCCAGTCACTATGTATAATACTTGCAATGAAACCTTCAGGATGAATGGTGTACTCTTTAAATGCAATAACATTACCCGCCATCGGAATATAGGCGAGGAGGATAAACCATAACGTACCTGGCAACACCATTAGCAACCAAGTGCGATTTTCCCAGAGATTTCTAAAAAACTTCTTCATTTATACGTCCTCCCTCCTACTGTATTAACCAAAAAGAAAACCCTTACATTTATTCTACCAATTACCCAATCGATTGAATATTTGATAATTCATAGATTTAATGGATTAATTTTGTGAAAAACTTCGATCCGTCTTACCTGGCAATCCCCCCACTCCAAGAGGCCATTAAAAAGACGAAGCAGGGGATCAACCTAACAGGAAAGGTACGATTCGTTCAACTAGCAGTTGGGAGGAGTTAGAGAGACCCCATACGAAGTTTCCCTTTATTTATTAATTGTTCTATATTCGTTCGGTGTTACCCCATAATGTTTTTTAAACTGCTTATAAAAATAAGTTGGATCAGAATAACCGGCCTTCTTTCCGATTTTCCCAGCTTTTTCATGTGTATGGAGTAATAGATCCTTTGCTTTTTCTAAACGCATTTCATTTAAATATTCCGAAAAAGAGATGCCTATTTCCTTATGGAAAAGCTGTCCGAGATAAATTGGGTTTATGTAAAATTTTTGTCCAAGCAACTTAAGAGAAATCTCATCACTATAACCTGTCTGTAAGTACTCAATAACATCCTCAACCAAGGAATGATTGATTTCTTTATCTTTCTTCATGTGTAAGATTGCATTTTCAATAATTGTGTCGATTTGATCTGACAATTCTGCTATCGTTCTACTTTTTAGCATTTCATCGATAACCTTAGACAGCGTAACACGCTCTAAGGCAGCTGAGTGTGCATTGATAGCCATAACAACTTCTAGTGCGCCACTTTTCACCTGGTCAGAACTGCTCGTGTTCACTAACAACGTCTTCGAAACCCAATCCTTTGCTTGCCGAGTATCTCTTTCATTGATCGCTTTTAATAATGCTTCCATATGGATTGGTTTTAATTGGTTATTCACCTCATGAAAGGAAGCTTCTGAAGTAATTTTTATATCATTGAAAAAAGCATAATGGTCACGATGGGAAATCGCCTGTGACAAGCTGTTTTTTAATTCAGCTTTCGTCTCCCCTTTTTCTCCCATAAATAGGATGTATGGCAAACGTATGGACTCCTCTACAAAGTGAGAAATCTTATTGTCTACTTTTTGGTCAGTTATTTCGTCAGTAGGGAAAAGCAAGAGAAAATCGCTCTCCGGTGTTATACAGCAAATTGCATTTTCAGTTTTAAAAGCCTGCTCCAACTGGTTTTGAATAGCAGAAAACTTCTCTTCCGAAAAAGTATGCACTTCAGGAAAAGTTAAAAATGCTAGCTTTCTGTAAGAATTAAAGGGGCCCATATCCGAAATTTCCATCCTTGCCTCAAATTCTTCTTGCTGTATTTCATCATGAAGATATGACCAAATTGCATTATCCCTAAGCACATATTTTCTAATACTTTGCTGATTAGAAAGATACAATTTTCTTTTTACTTGTTCTACCGTTCTCACAAGTTCCTCTTCATTTACAGGCTTAACTAAATAATTTTCGATTCCTAATTCCAGGCCTTTTTTAACATAATCAAATTCCTGATAACCTGATAATACAATCCACCTTGTGCTAGGTTGGAATTGCTGCCATGCTTCAATTAATTCAAGCCCACTTTTACTGGACATTCTAATATCGGTGATGGCCAAATCGCATGCCGTGTCACTGTATGTCTTTAACGCCTCTTCTGCACTATTTGCGGTACCCACTATCCTACACCCAAGGCTCTCCCAATCAATTAATGCCTGTAATCCTTCTACAATTAGAGGTTCATCATCTATAAGTAAAACATGCAACATTGACTTATCTCCTTCCCACACTATAGTCCTTTTTATATCAACTATTTTCATTATAATGTCCCTGTCAATGAAAGCCCTTTCATTCATCATATCAAGTAGACTTTTTCTTTAACATTGAAAAAATCATAGTTTGATTGGATTAAATAAAGTAAATTTCATTTGTTGGTGGTCTTACTTCCAGTTTAGAGGGTAAAACATGGGGTTGTTTAAAAAGCAAAAGCCGAGCCAGACTCGAACCTTAAGATTCGAATCAGCTCGGCGCTTGCACCGACTATATTATATTGTTTTAACTTATTTGATTTCCTCTAACCATTTCTTTAATAGGTAGGCTCCACTACTCTTTAACACATTTTGCGTATCGTTAGATAGATCACCTAGTTGCTTCCCATCAAATTTGGAGAGGTATTTCTGTAAATGATGCTCAGCCTGTTTCCATTTCCCTTTGTTGTAATGCTTCTCAGCCGTTTTTAACGTGTTCGTTAATTGTTTTGATGCTGCATTGGATAGTTCTCCATCCTTCGTGTATTGTTCTATATCCACGTACAGCTCTTCTAACGTCGTTCTCACTACTGTTTTTGCTGTATTTCCTGCATAATCCTGTATAACAAATTCCAGTTTACTATCTGTGGATGCAGTCTGGAATTCAAGTTCTGTTAAATGTGTTCTACCTCTTATAATATAAGGCTTTGCTCCTTGACTATACGTTGTTTGGAAAGTTAACGGTTCACCATCTTCATAAACATACAGGTAATGCCAATCCCTTTGAGTTGGTAGCTCCCACGAAACATTCTTTCCATCAAGGGTCACACTCTCTGCAGGATAAGCTTCGATTTCTTTATCAACAAACGTATCCGAATAACTTACCCAATTTCCATCATCCACCTGGATTTGGATAAGGTATTTATCGCCATTTACTGGAGTATTGTTGAAAGTAACCTCTGACTCCTCGTTTTGTAATACAGCACGTTCGTCAACTTTTTCGGTTTCATCATATTCGGTTGAAAGCTTTACTGTTATTTGTTCCTCAATAGAAGCTGGGTTTTCCCACGAAACATTCATCTCACCGCTTGAAGTCTGTGTTACCGCTATATCTTGCACACTTTCTTCAAAGTTATAAGGAATGGTGACAGGATCACTTTCCTGTCCATCTTCACTTACAGCAGTTACGGATACATTTCCTGATAGGCCTTGCATGTTTTTAATATAGAAAACCTCATCATATATGCCACCAACATACACGCCATTATTATAAACGTTATATTGTTTGACCTGCTCGTATGGTGCGATGTCCCAAGAAATATACATTTCCTCAGAAGCTGTAAATGCCTTTGAAATCTGCAGGCCTGTAGGTGCATTTGGCTTCTCAATTGAATGATCAGTAAATTTCACTTCGCCAAGATTAACTTGGAAGTTATCAATCTGTTCATTATCCTGTGGGTCAAATACAATACCAAAGGCAGCAACCGATTTACCAGCATACTCAGAAAGGTCCACGTTTTGTGTAACCCATCCTTCTGACTTCTCATCCGAGTTTGGTATCGCTATTTTTTCTACTTCATCTGGAGATTCCTCAAAAATCACCCCTAAATGCATGTTCGACGCATCATTTGAGCTCTTATTATATGTTAAAGAGAATTCGGAAGTCTCATGAAGATCTATATCTGTTTTATAAAGTCTTAAGAAATTCTCGGCATCCAATGTTCCATTTACAACAAGTGAATTACCACCCTCATAAGCACCAATTTGTTCATAATCATACCTTGATCCAGCATTGTAATCCGCTCCGAAATCATAGTCCACATGTAATTCTGTGCCCGGCGTATCGATCCACCATTGCCATGTCACAGGTACGTCTTGTATATTAATATTTGACCATTCTTCAGGATTACTGATTTCGCCATTTTGGTAGTAGTGTAACCCTCTGCCAAGATTAAAGTGAGAGACGAAATTTCCACCATCAATAACACTTCGTTCTGCGATATATGCAGCTACACCGTCCCAGTTACCTCCCTGTGCACCAACATCTGATAAGGAAGCCTGCGAATCTCTTCCTGTGTTTGTTGGATCTAAGTTCGGACCTGACCACCAAGCACGGTCACGAATGAACGACATCCATTGATAATCGTTGTCAAACCTTCTTAGCGTGTCTTCTCCCCCTAGGTCTTCATCCAAACCATGATGAGTAAAATCAGCACCAAGCATGGCTATGCTGTTCATTGGGTTACCATTCTGATCTAGATTATTCTGTAGATTATTTCGGTGTCTTCCAAACCTATCTGCACCTGCTTCCACACCTGCAAATACACTTTCAAGTGGATCTAATCCTAGTTCTTCAGCATGTGCTTTTGAATTTTCCATTCTTGTCCTGTTCCAGTTATAGTTCAAGAAAATAGAATGAGCAATATCTCCGTATTCTGCATCCCGTAAGAATGGACTGTTTGCTTTATTAAATTCATTTTCATAATATAACCGTCCAGAATCATTCTTTGTTGAATCATACCATTGGACATACAATCCTTGTTCACGGATGTACTTCATAAATTCCTTATACTCGGGAATATCTTCTAGTTTTATTCCTGTCAATTCCTCTTGGTTAAAGAAGTAACCATCGAATCCAAAATACTCGGCGATTTCCACTAGCTTGTCTGCTACTGGGAAATTGCCATCCTTATCCCTTTTGACCATCTGTGTATACGATTGTGGGCCTCTATCGTTGCTTGAGAAGAAAATAACACCAAGTGATTCAACTCCATTTTTATGCGCTGCATTGGTATAGGCTGGGTTGGGAACATTCAACACCCCAAATTCAAACCATCTTTCATACCAAGGGAGTTCAGGATCATAAAGATCTCTCGGCACATCCGCTGTAGCTGTCCCATGCCAATAAGAATAATAATCAACATATTGCCAATAAGGAAACGTGTATTGGCCAAACTTATTGGTATAGGCAGTGCTATCCATAAAAGCGTTTCCATAATCGCCTGCTAAATTAAACATTTGTGTTTCAGCAGGTAATTCAGGGTTGGCCTGTGTGGCAGCAAAAGGCTCATTTCGTTCTTGTAGTGGTACCCGAGAACGAAACATATCGGCAAATTTATCCCGGTCTGGCTCCCATTTTAAAATATCATGAGAGGTATAGCCATGCTGTGTTGGTTGCTTTTCACCAGTCGCACTTTGCCCAGTGTATGGCAGCGTGTCCCCAGCAAATGCTACCGTTGCAAACATTTGCACCATTAAAACGGTGGCAACCAATATAACGAATGTCTTTCTAAATACTTTCTTTCGATGAAAACTTCTCATCCAATCACTCCTCCTTTTTTGTAAGCACTTACATAAGTCTAGCAAGATATTTAAAATCCTCCTATTGGATAAATGTTAGAAATAATGAAAAAACTATATGAAGAACTCAAAAGTGTAAGCATCCGTTTAGAAACGTAGTGACTGGAACGAATTAACTGAGATAAAGGAATCACGGTGAGGATACGAACCGATGATGACTTATCGTAGGGCAATTTGTGAAGTCGCCTAGTTTCTGGGTGCTGAAACTGGACGTGAGTCCCCTGCGTTTAACTTTTAAAAGAGACGAAACCCAACTGAAGATTTCGTCCCATAAAATCGCCCTCTATGTGTACAATGGCCTATATAATTAACTTCTTTTATTCTTGTCCAACAGGTAGAATTAGTGTAACTTCTGTTCCTATATCTTTCTCACTTTTTATAAATAGACCATATGGTTTTCCGTATTGTAACTGAATTCGTTGATGGATATTAGATAGCCCAATGGATTCCGAGGAGGTCCCTTCTTCTCCATAAAGCTTTTCCTGAATGGAATGTAACCTCTCTATTTCAATCCCTTTTCCATTATCACGCATGGTGATTGCAACCTTACGATCTTCCAATGCTTTAACCTGGATTTTTAACTGGTTTCCTTGTTGGTCCGCCTTGAATCCGTGGATGATATAATTCTCTGCCACCGGCTGCAATATGAACCGTAGGACTGGTAAGGTTAGCAATGATTCGTCAATCTCGTACTCTACTGAAAGTTTACTTGCAAAGCGATACTCCATAATTTTCATATATTGCTTTAAATGTTCGAGCTCTTCCTTCAATTGTACCTGCTGTTTATCTGACAGAGAATATCTAAGAGTTGTGGCGAGATGGTAAGTCATAGCTGCCGTCCCTTTTGATCCTTCGATTACTGCTTTCATTCGAATAGATTCCAACGTGTTATAAAGAAAATGTGGGTTTATTTGCGACTGCAATGCCCGCATTTCCGCCTCTCTTTTCTTCATTTCTAAGACGAAGGCTCTATCAATATAAGAATTCAGTTCTTGAACCATGCGATTAAAGCTGTTTGCTATGGTTGATAATTCATCCTTATCCTGCTCGGACACATTTACACGTGTTGTAAAGTTCCCGTCCTGTACTTGAAGCATATGGTACTCAATCTCACGCATTCTTCTAGCATATTTTCGAATAACTACATAGCCTGTTAACACGACCATAATCGCTAGGAATATAATGGCTAGAACCGTAAACCAAAAAGTAAACGATATCCCTTCAATTTCATCTTCTGGTACAACCCCAACATAGATAAAGCCTAAATTATAATCTACTCTGTGATTTAAATAATAAGTTCCGTCATCGTGGCCCCATTCTATTTGTTCGTTATTGGACATCCCAGTAGGTACTGGGACGTTTTCCAATTCATCAACCGAGCTGAATAGAAGCTCTTTATCAAGGGAATAAACCTGTACTCCACCAACTTCACTGTTTCCTAATATTTCCTCATCATTATTCAACTTGTCCAAACTATAATAAGCCGTAAAGGTTCCAATACTTTCAGGTGAAACACCATCATGGATAGGTTTAGAGATTGCGATCCCATTCTTTATATCCGGTAGAAAGCTGTCCTCTTTCTCCATCCGCATTTGACTCCAGTTGTAATGATTAAAAATATAATTAAACGAGTTCCCGGTTTCCAGGCTGGAAATATTAATTGCATCAATATCCTGATCTGTTAAATACATGGTGTTGACAAACGAATCAATGGTTGTCGGTACAAAGGAATTACTTTTCATGTAACTATCTAGTCTATATTCCCAGTAATCCTCGCGATTGTTTTGCAGCGCATATGCTACCGATTCAACGAGATCATTATTATAATAAAGCCTCAGTAAATTTGCGGAAAGATTTTGGTTCCTTGAATCAAAATAAGTCTCTAAACGATCAAGTGTGTGGTCATTCGCTCTCAATGCTTGTTCGACATACTCTTTATGTAAAAAGTGCCCAATAAAGAGAAGCAGAAGAGAAATCACAATCACGATTGTCACGGAGTAGATAAAAAGTATTCTACTGAAAACCTGATGCCATAATTTGCTTATCGAAGAGAATATTTTATGCTTTTTAAACCACACCGGCTAAACCCTCTTTCAAACTGCAGTAGTCATGAAACAAAATTAGCCTCCTGAATCTTCTTTTCTAGTATACCAAATCTTTTTTTGCTTACGATACTGCTCCAATAAGCCGGAAAGACTCCTAAGAAGAATAAGGTTAGTCCTGGCACTTGATAAAATAACCATATAATGAGCCCTAAACCTATGGATGTTAATACCATCAAAGCAGGACTTGCTACTGTAATAGCAATAGACTGCTGTACATATTGCTTGAAAGAATCATAGTGATAATGATTATACACGTTAAAGAAAGTAATCAGACTCATAAGAAGAATAAACAAAGCAAATAAAATAAAGTAATAAACAGCCATCATCACTGTTCCCTCAACAATAGAAGCAAATCTTAAGTTTACCAAAAGAAAAGATCCTACCAGCACAAATGCTGCCCCAACAAGGTTCTTTTTTATAAAATTTTCACGGTAAGACTGAATAAATCGCTTTATAATCGGTACTTCCAAGTCCCCATGAGCCCATTTTCTCGTTATATCATGCATCGCAATTGTTGCTGGCATAAAGCCAAATAGAACAAGCCCAACAAGCAAACCAATGACCCAGCACAAATTCAGTAACAACAATCTACTAATCCACTGACTTATTTCCGTAAATACTCTGATCATATTCGCCACTCTCCCTACATGACATTCTCTTTAAGACTAGCTAATGGGCTCCCTTTAATCGTTTCACCACAAAGATCAAGAACGAATTCACTAAATAGAGAATTAGACCAAGCAAACCAATCACGTGTGAATTTATTTGGATCTGAAGCATTGAAGCCCTCATGTAAATACCCTGTGTCGCCGTCCGTAGCTTTTATTAATTCTAAAATCTGCTGTTTCTCTTCTAACGTTGAAGCTGTGAGTCCCTGCATACTTAATGCAATATGCCAGATGTAATGGTCTGGGGTATGGGGACTGCCAATTCCATTTGCAACTTCACCTTCATAATAAAACGGATTCTCTCTTGAAAGTAATAGTTTTCTAGTGTTTTGGTAGCGTTCTTCATTTTTCTCACAAAATCCAAGGTATGGTGCAGCTAGTAAACTCGGAACATTGGCATCGTCCATAAATAGTTTATTTCCATTACCGTCGACTTCATAGCTATAAACTTCACCATAGTATGGATGATCTGATACAGCAAAACGCTGAATTCCTTCTAAAATCTCATCCCTTAACTCGTTGGATTTTGTTTGAAGTTCACTGTCCTTCCAAACCTGTTCACTGACCTCCGAAATGTAACCCAACACGACTGTTGCAAACATATTTGACGGGACTAAATAGCCATAAAGACAAGCATCATCACTAGGACGGAACCCACTCCATGTCATTCCCGTGTATGCTGTCTTACTACCTTTTCCATCACGGTTTAATGTATCAGACTGCCTTACATCCATCCGTTCAAATAAGTAGGGTGAATTTGTTTCATGATACTGTTCCGTTTTCCAAAGGTCTATGATTACCTGCACCGCTTCTTTAAATTGGCTATCAAAATGCGCTGTGCTTCCTGTCTGTTTCCATAATAGATACCCTAGCTGTAATGGATAGCATAACGAATCAATTTCATACTTCCGCTCCCACACTCCTGGATGCATTGTTGTTTTATCAGATTGGAAGCCTTGTCCGTTGCTTTCTTTATTAAATGCATTAGCGTAAGGATCCAGTAGCACAAATTCGATCTGCTGTTTCAATACACCAGCAAGCATTTTGGCAATTTCCGGGTCCTCAGCTGCTAACAGGTAAGGTCGCACCTGTGCTGTAGAATCGCGAAGCCACATAGCCGGAATATCACCCGTAATGACAAACGTTTTATCGTTTTCACTTTCCTGCAATGTCGTGGTATATGTATTTAGAAAGGTATTGGCAAATAACTTATGTAACTTTTCGTCATTTGGAAATTTCTTTTCTACTTTTTGAATTAATGCTGTTAAAGCTTTTGGTATTTGTTTATGCTCCATTGTTCATTTCCCCTTTACTTTTTACTGGCTTTTCTATTAGAAACCATTGTTGTCAATTACTTCTTTAAACCACCAACCACTTTTCTTCACGGTGCGTTTGCCTTGCTGTGCTAGATCAACGGAAACAAACCCATACCTATTTTTGTAGGCATTTAACCATGACCAGTTATCCATAAACGTCCATAGATGATATCCGTTTACATTACAGCCTTCTTCCATTGCTTTATGTACCCATTTCAGATGATCCTGGATAAAATCAATCCGATAATCATCTTGGATAACGCCATCCTCATTTAAGAATCTTTCTTCACCCTCAACGCCCATTCCATTTTCCGAGATGAAGCAGCGAATATTTCCATAGTTGTCGCGAAGGTTAAGTAGAATATCATAGATTCCTTTTTCATAGATTTCCCAGCCGCGGTGTGGATTGATCTTCTTCCCTGGCATGGAGTAATGGTCAAAAAAGTGCTCCATCGTAAATGGTGCTTCTGGATGTGGTAAATATTCCTTAGCCTTTACTCGACGAGGCTGATAATAGTTAACACCTAATAAATCGACTGTATTTTCCTTGAAAATTTCCAGATCGTTTGGTTCTGTTTTTGGCAGGAAATCCAGATCTTTTAAAATCTGTACGAGTTCTTGTGGAAACTCTCCCTTAACAGATGGATCAAGAAATGCCCTATTAAAAAACAAATCCGCTATACGAGAGGCCTTCTGATCAGCAGGATGCTTACTCCTTGCATAAGCCGGGGTCACATTTAAGATAATCCCAATTTCCCCTGATTGCCCTGTTTGTTTATATGCTTGAATTGCTTTAGCACTTGCGAGTAGCGAATTGTATGCTACCTGTACTGCTTTTTTAAAGTCGAGCTCATTTGGATAATGCATATCATATAAATAACCAGCCTCTACTGGTACAATAGGCTCGTTCTGGGTAAACCATGTGTTAACTCTATCTCCAAATAAGTTAAAGCATGTATTCGCATATGCTGCAAACGCTTCTACAACCTCACGATTTTCCCATCCTCCTTTTTCCTGTAACGCCAGAGGCATATCAAAATGAAATAGATTAATAAATGGTTTGATATCTGAAGCAAGCAGTTCATCAATAACATCGGTATAAAATGTGACAGCCTTCTTGTTTACTTCACCAGTACCATTCGGTATTAATCTAGACCAGGAAATAGAAAAACGGAAAGAATTGTGGCCTAGCTTCTTCATTAGTGCTATATCTTCTTTATATTTTTTATAAAATTGAGAGGTCTTCCCTGGTCCCACTCCATCGAAAAATCGATTGGATTCAATCTCAAACCAGTGATCCCAAATGTTTTTTCCCTTTCCATCCTGATCAATGCTTCCCTCCATTTGCGTTGCAGAGGCAGCAGAACCCCACCAAAAATCTTTTGGAAACGTGTAGTCACCCATTTCTATTCCCCCTCTATACTAGCTTTCTATTATTTTAAAAGAATGCGCTTTCTTTAATTAAATCATTCCTTTGCTTAAATGAAAACTTGAAAAAATTAATGAATTAATTTTAAAAGTAAAAGAAAGTATGTAAAAAAGAAAGCATGAATTCAAATTCATGCCCACTCTGTCTTCTTATGTATAGTCAGCCCAAGCATTTATCAGTTTGTTACCATTTTTCAAACTCATCTATACCTTTATCTATGACCCTATGTTAACATGGGTTTTTAAGCCTAAGACAAATTCACCGAAATATAAATCGAGGAAGTAAATACACATGAAAATCAACAGTACGTTTTCCCTAACAAAAATCCTATTTTTCATTATAATATCCTTGTCCGTTCTAACTGTGTTCCGACTAGCATGGGAATCTTTTTATACGCCTCCAGAAGACTACTTTGCAGAAGATGGTGCAGTGGATTTAAATAATGCAAACTTCGAAGCTGGCACCATTATACATTTAAATGGTGAATGGGGTTTTACGCCGGGCGTGTTACTAGATCCGAAATCCCCCTCAGCACCTGCCTCTTACCTTGAAGTGCCGAGTAATTGGAGTACTCACCTCAACTCAGATGAAGAGAATGAGACTTTCGGTTATGGTACCTATCAGCTAAAAGTTAAGCTTCCTAACAGAGAACTTTCTAGTTATGGCATACGTTTTGAAAGAATTTCTACAGCTGCGAAAGTTTTTGTAAATGGAAAATTGGTTAACGAGTCAGATCCTATTGCCACAAATGAAAAGTCCTCAGCAGCAAGAATGCATGGCCCCTTTTTAGGATACTTCACCACAGATGAGAATGAACTTCATATCGTTGTCCACCTATCAAATTATGAAATACCGCTATTTGGCGGGTTAACGAAGTCAGTCGAGATTGGTTCTTACGGGGCAATCAATAAAAAAGAAACGCAATCTATTTTTTTACAGTTGCTCATTGCCTCCATTTATTTCCTACATGCTGGATATGCGTTCTTTATCTTCTTTCTTAGGAAGAGTAATTTGGAAAAAGAGCTATTATTTTACGGACTGCTTGTCTTTCATTCTGCTATTGTTTTATTATTCGATCAAGAAGTCCCTATTAAACTACCGTTCGAGGCAGACACGACATACAAACTCATTATCTTTTTCTATATAACAGCCCTGTTCCTGATTGGGAAGTTTATTCAGCATATTCTAAAGTCAACTCGAAAAGCATATCGCTATATGGGTTATTACTACGCAGGCTTAGTATTCGTAAATCTTCTCCTGCCCTTAGACTATTTTTATTACTTTGCTATTTTTGTTTTAAGTTTCTTCATTATAACAGTACCGTTTCTGTTTTATGACACGATTAGAACGGTACGGAATGGTTACAAGGATGGTCTGTTTGTGTTGCTGGCATTAACTGGTTATACGTCAAATATGCTATGGGGAAGTGGGATAAAACTAGCTGGATTTGAAGCTCCTTATTATCCGTTTGATACAGTCGTCACTATTATTGTCTTAGCCTTTATGCTCTTAAAAAAACAAATCTATATTTCCAATCAATATTCCCTACAGGCCGTGAAGTTGCAGGAAGCTGATAAACAGAAGGACGACTTTCTAGCAAGAACATCTCATGAATTACGCAACCCGCTGCATGGGATATTGAATATTGGCCAATCCCTTTTAGAACAAGATATCAGGGGGAAATCACGTCAAAATATTACCCTGCTTCTACAAATTGGTAGGCAGATGAAACATACCCTAAATGATCTCCTCGCCATTTCGCAGTTAAAAGATGGACGGATACGTTTAGAAAAACAAGCAATCCACATACGTTCCGTTGCTGCAGGAGTTCTCGATATGGTTCGATTTATGACAAACGAGCAAAATGTGTCTTTTCACTTAAATGTCGCGAATACTTTCCCACTTGTTTCTGCTGACGAAAATAGGATGACACAAATTGTATTTAATCTCGTCTATAATGCTGCTCGGCATACAACAGATGGCTTCATTACGATTAGCGCGAGACAAGAAAAGGCAATGGCACTTATTTCGGTTGAAGATACAGGAAAAGGAATAAAGCCGGAAGATCAAAATCGCTTGTTCGAACCATATGAACAGGTGGAAACCGATACAAATTCTACTGAAGATGGAATCGGCCTTGGCCTTTCCATTTGCAAAGAGTTGGTCGAGCTGCATGGAGGGGAAATAACGCTGGAATCCACAGTAGGTTTTGGAACGAATATTACATTTAGTGTTCCCCTTGCAACCGAGGGGGAAGAAAATAAGTCATCCCATGTGGAATCAGCATCTGTATTAGAGAATCTCCAAGAAACAGAAGCTTCCCAAATCGAACAGCTTAGCCTACCAAATGGGCATGCACCTACCATTCTATTAGTGGACGATAACCCGGTGAATTTAAAAGTATTAGAGAATATTCTAGAAACGGATTACAACATTTTAAAAGTGGTAGATGCGAAGGAAGCATTAGAAATTATCGAGCAGCAACACATTGATCTTTTGATAGCAGATGTCATGATGCCAAGCATGTCAGGCTATGAACTAACGGAAGAAGTCAGGAAAAAGCATACACTCACCGAGCTTCCTATTCTATTACTAACAGCCCGACATCAGCCTGAAGATTTACGAATCGGGCTTTCAATTGGGGCAAATGATTATGTGACAAAGCCTGTGGATGCAACGGAATTAAGAGCCCGTTTACATGCACTTATTGCATTAAAGCTATCCGTAGCAGAACAACTAAGGACAGAAGCAGCATGGCTACAATCGCAAATACAACCACATTTCTTGTTCAACACACTGAACACCATTGTGTCACTACAGGAAATTGACTCTGACAGAGCTACACGGTTGCTTGAGGAGTTTGGCAGCTATTTAAGAGGGAGCTTTAAAGACCAACATGTTAACAGAGTTGTTCCACTTGCTGAAGAACTAGAATTAGTTCAGTCCTATTTATACATTGAAAAAGAGCGCTTTGGCAAGCGGATTTCAGTTGATATGGATATACCGCACAAGGAAATGTACCTTCCTCCCTTTACCATTCAACCGCTTATCGAAAATGCATTGAGACATGGCATCTTGAAACGAAGCAGAGGCGGAACGGTTGGCCTCTATGTGAAGGACGCTGGCAATTTTTATAAAGTCATCGTAAAAGATGATGGTGTCGGAATGGACCAAGGGAAAATAGGAGAAATTCTTCAAGCTGATCACTACACAGGTGGAGTCGGTGTGTCGAATACACATCGAAGATTAATCCAGCTGTTTGGTGAAGGTCTCACCATTACGAGTGAAGTCGGTAAAGGAACACAAGTTAGTTTTCGAGTACCGAAGGACCTTTCTAAGAATTATTAGCAAGCATAAGAACACAGAACACCCCGACTACATTTGTAGGCGGGGTGTTTCTACTTTCTATTATTCTACTTCACGCTTTCTTCTTGCATGAGGTAAATTGATCCCCCTGCTAGTAGTAGACCTAAACCGATTTCTAACTTCCTCTTAAAAGGCAGCATCTTTCTTGATGACTAAATAGTGGGAGTCTTACGGACGGTTGCTCCGGGATAAAATACTCATTTAAATCAAAATGGTACTAGTCATGTTGTCTGTTGTATATAAATTGTAGAGTTGGGCCATATATACTGAATTCTTGGATACGGATAAGACTATCCAAATATTTTTTTCGGAAGGAGTAGTTTAATTGAACAAAAGACTAAGTGTTCTATTTATTTTCATGCTAGTCTTTCAGACGATTTCCAGTAGTCTCATTTTACCTTCACAAATTAGTGCAGAAGGTTCTGAGCAAAGCATTTTCACTGGTATATCGTTTACAGATGAAGAAGGCAAAACAATAGAACTAGATGAAGCAGTTGAAGAATCAGCAGTGAACGTGCACGTTGATTGGTCAATTGATGGCATTGATGTTAAGGAGGGAAGTACAGAATCCATTATTCTTCCATCTGAATTAAGTGTTTCAGATGAACAATCGGGTACTTTAGGTGATGCAGAAGCCGATGTGGGTACTTACAAAATAACAACGGATGGTAAAGTGACTGTTTTGATTAATGATTCCGTTGTGAATAACCCAGAGGCAAATGGCACTTTTGAAGTAGCAGCTACTGTGGTAGTTGAAGATCTCGGAGATAAAGCTACCGAAGCTGATGAAAAATCTAAAGGGAATACGGAAGAAGATGTAGATGCTGCAAAGGAAGATACATCTAAAGAGAATACTACTGAACCAGATGAAGCGACTGATGACAAAGCAGATGATAACAGTTCTAACGATGAAGAAAAACCTGAAGATCAGTCAGTAGTTAAAGATGAAGATAAACAGAGAACGATAGATACTTTCGCGGAATTACCAGAGAATATATTTACTTTTAAAAGATTGACTCATAACGGTAATGACATTGAAGATGGTTCAATTATCGACATTAGTGATGGGACACAAGTAGAAATTGAATTTTCTTGGAATACTGAGGGGCTTGGTGTTAAGAGTGGAGATACTGCTTCCATGCAGTTACCTGAAACTTTTGTACAGGTTACGACACCTGAAATACCTCTTGTTACGAGTGGTATCACAGTAGGTACTTACAGTATTCAAAATGGTGAGTTAGTATTTAAATTTAACGACAATATTGAAGATGGTGATGTTTCCAACGGGATAGTTGGTTTAAATTTAAACTTTAATTTACAAAAGTTTGAAGAAAACATTGAACAACTGATCCATTTCAATGACTCAACTAACAGAGAGATGAATGTTGTGGCTAAGCCCTATAATAATGCAGAAGGTGTTACAAAAGAGGGGCATCCGGACCAAAGCCACAACGCAAGTGAGATTACGTGGACTATCGATGTAATGAACAACAGTGGTGAACCAGTATCTGATGCGACATTATCAGATATTTTACCAGCGGGCTTAGGTTCACCTGAGAATTTCGTTATAACAGAATTATCAACTGGATTGCATGGTGACAAAATTACAGGAGAAACAGTTGAAATCCCAGTAGATGTTACGGATAACACATTCGATATAGCGTTTGATAATTTAGAGCCTTATCATGGCTACCGCGTACAATATACTACGTCTGTTGATGATAGGGATCAAACAGAATTTACAAATAACGCAACATTCTTTAATGGCGAGTCTGATTTACCTGCAGATGCAACTGTATCCAAACTGACAGCTAGTAACCCAGTTGAAAAGTCTGGTGAATATAATAAAGAAACAGGTCAAATTGACTGGACGATTGTGGCTAATGAGAATGGTTTTAACATCGGAAATACCATCATAGAGGATGTGTTACCAAAAGGTTTGACTATAGATGGGGAGACATTTACAGTTGAAAAATTTGTTGATGGTTCTAAGGATGAAAATTTCACACTTGATACAAATGATTTCCCACTTAATCTTGGAGAAACAGCTGCAAATGAACATTATGTAATCAATTTCAGTACAGATATTGATTATGAACAGGTTAATGATGGTGAATATCAAATTGATAATAGTTTTACAAACGTTGCCACATTAAATGATGGCAAAAAAGAACTAGCTGAAGATGATGCTTCTGTTAAATTTAGTCGAGACCCACTTTTAGAAAAATCGGGTACTTCTAATGTTGACTATGAAAACAAGACATTAAGTTGGACAATTGATGTAAACAGAGCGAAGCATCCACTTGGAAATATTGTCATCACAGACTTAATTCCAGAAGGACTGAGTATTTCAGAAGAAGACATTGAAATCACTAACCATGATGGAGAAGATTTCGAAGCTGAGGATATTAAGGTGACTGAACAAGATGACGGTAAACAAGAGGTTGTTATCGATCTTGGTGATATTGGGACACAGCATATAACGATAAAGTACACAACAGGGATTGAAGATTTTGATGTTAATAAATTCAGTAACACTGTTGGAATAGGCGGGGACGGCATTGGTGATGGTGACCATGACACTGGTCATGAAATAAGTCCTCGGGGCAATGGTTTCTACAAAGATTTTAAAGGTATTAATTATAGTGAAAGAACGATGGATTGGAGCCTTAAAGTTGATCCGATGAGAGAAGCGATAGAATCTCTTACGATAGAAGATACTTTCCCAAATAAAGGTATGATTCTAGACCCTTCAACTGTGGTGGTTAGTCATTCCAAAAATGGTCTTCTAACAGAAGGAGAAGATTTTACTTTAAAGCCGAGGACTGAAGATGGTTCAACAGGTTATCAAAAAGGTTTTATCATTGAACTTAATGAAGAGTTCTTACCGTTAGACGGCGGATATTTAGTGGTTGAATATACAACTTCTTATGATCCTCAATTTGAAGTTAATGGTAATACATTAGATCCCCATGTGAATTCAGAAGAGGAGCAAAGAGTTTATGTAAACCGTGCAACATATACTGGTACAACAGTAAATGGAAATGAAATCAATGTTAACAAAGAGGCCAAAACTACTGTAAGAGAAGATTCATGGAACAGTGGTAAGAAAGAAGGGCAACTCGTCCACGAAAACAGTGAAGGCAATTTAGTGAATGGTTGGCAAAGTGGTTCAGAAAGAAAAATTGCTTGGCAACTCTACACGAACTATCAACAACAAAACTTAGGTAGCGATGTACAAATCACCGACACTTTAAAGTATGCTGGCACGATCGATGAGGATAGTATCAAAGTATCTATTTATGATGTAAGTGCTGATGGTAAAACGACAATTACTGATAGTGTTTTAGATTCAGCTGCATATAATCTTGTAGTAGACGGTGACCAATTCACATTATCATTTAATGAAGAAGTATCTGACAGATATGTAGTAGAATTTTTAACAACTGTACCGGATATTTCACAGGAAAAATATACTAACGGAGCGACAGTTGAAGTTGGAGAAAAGAAATATCCATATACTGGAACAGTGAGCTATGTAAAACATAATCACTTCTTAGATAAATCAACGATTGGGCAAGAGGGTTCTGATGTCTATATTGGTGATGAGGTAAATTGGCAAGTTGAAGTGAACGATAGCTTATCCATTATCGATGATGCAAAAATAACAGATATCATTAGTGCTGGATTAGAATATGTTCAAGGCACACTTGAAATTTCAACAAGAGATGGTAACACATTAAGTGAAGGCAAAGATTACATCCTATCGAATACAAAAACAGAAGATGGTGAAACGGTTCTTTCAATTGAATTTAATGAAACATTAAACCAGGCGTTGACTCTAAACTATACAACGGTAGTTTCAGCAGAAGATGGAGATACAGTGAACAACGAAGTCATTTTGAGTGGTGAAAACATTGAAAACAAAACTGTAATATCTGAAGAACTCACTGCTGAACAATTCAGTTGGGTAGATGGAGAGTTTAATGTAAATCGTGGAGCATTAAAGATTGTTAAAAATGATTCTGAAACTGGAGAAGCTATTCAAAATAACGCTGCCACGTTTGAGTTGTATTATGATTTGAACGGCGAACGCGTACAATTTGGCGACCAGTTTCAAACGGGTGAAAATGGTGAAATCCTAATTGGCAACTTGCCACTTAGAACATATTACCTACAAGAAGTTCAGGCACCTACTGGCTATATCATCGATGGAGAAGTGCAAGAGATTGATATAACTGAACCATATGGTACTGCAGAACATGTTTATGAGGCTGAGTTTACAAACACGATAAAGAAAACAGACATCTCCGTGACAAAAAAGTGGGATGACGCAAATGATCAAGATGGTATCCGACCTAATTCCATTGATGTTCAATTAACAACTGATAGTGGATCTGTCGGTGAAACTGTCACTTTATCAGAGAATAATAATTGGACACATACTTGGTCAGATTTAGCTAAGCATCACTCAAACGGGGATTTAATTAACTATACTGTCCAAGAAGTTGATGTACCTGAAGAATATAAGCCAACAACAGAAGTGGACGACAGCAATGTTATCATCACGAACACGCATGCACCGGAGACGATTGAAGTTTCAGTTTCCAAAGTATGGGATGATGAAAACAACCAAGATGGTGTTCGTCCGAATAACATTACAGTTAACCTACTGAATGGTAGTGAGGTTGTGAAAGAAGCAGTATTGAATAAAAGCAATGATTGGAAACATACTTTCAGTGATTTGCCAAAATTTGCTGATGGTGAAGAAATTCAATACAGCGTAACAGAAGATACTGTAGAGAACTATTCACCAACGATTGAAACTACTAATACAGATAACGGTTTAAACAGTGTTGTAACGAACTCCTACACACCTGAAGAAACAACTGCAACCGTAACGAAAGTTTGGAAAGACGGAAATAACCAAGACGGCAACCGTCCAGCAACTATTTCAGTGCAATTGTTTGCAAATGGCGAACGTCATGGTGATCCAGTAGATGTTACAGCAATAGATAACTGGACATACACATGGGAAGGCCTTGACCTGAAATCTGGTGGAGAAGCAATCAACTATACGGTTGAAGAGCTGAATGTTCCTGAGGAATATGAAGTTAGTGTTAATAATAAAGACCATGGAAATTTAGTAATTACTAACTCTTTTGAACCAGAAGTAACAGAAATATCAGTAACAAAAGCTTGGGATGACAACGATAATCAAGATGGAGTCCGTCCAAAAAATGTACAAATTAATTTACTAGCTGACGGTGAAATTGATAAAACAGCTGTTGTAGACGAGGAAGGAAACTGGGAGCATACGTTTACAGATCTTCCTGTATATGAAAACGGAGAAAAGATTAAATACACAATTACGGAGAACAATGTTCCGGAATACAGTACTTCAGTTGAAGAGGATCCAGAAGCAGAAAATGGTTATGTTGTCACAAATACACATACACCAGATGAAACAAGCGTTACTGTTACAAAATCTTGGAAAGATGCAAACAACCAGGACGGTAATCGCCCGACTAGTATTGAAGTTCAATTAATAGCTAATGGTGAAGCCCAAGGTGAAAAAATAACCCTAACAGCTAAAGATGATTGGACATATACGTGGTCTGGATTAGATGAGAATGCTGATGGTGAACAAATCAAGTACACAGTAAAAGAACGTAATGTTAATGATGAGTACACTGTTACAATTAATGATACAGATCACGGAAATATCATTATAACTAACAGCTATACACCTGAATTGACTGAAGTTCCTGTTACAAAAATATGGGACGACGCTGATAACCAAGACGGAAAACGGCCTTCACACATTAAGCTTCACTTACTTAATGATAGTGGAAAAATTGTGAAGTCAGTAGTAGTCCAAGAGCAAGATGGCAATAAATGGCAATACACTTTCAAGGACTTACCGAAGTACGAGAATGGTGAAGAAATAAATTACGCTGTACAAGAGGACACAGTTTTAGATTACTCCACAACAGTTGAAAAGAACCAGGAAGTGGAAAATGGATTTGTCGTTACCAATTCTTATACACCTAAAGAAACAAGTGTGTCCGTAACAAAAGGTTGGAATGATGAAAACAACCAAGATGGCATCCGTCCAGAGAGTATTGAAGTTCAATTAACAGCTGATGGTGAACCAGTAGGAGAAACTATTAATTTATCAAAAGATAATAATTGGACACATACTTGGAATGGTCTAGATCTATATGCTGACGGAGAAGAGATTGATTACTCAGTGAAAGAAGTAAATGTTCCTGAAGGTTACACATCATCTATTAATAATGCAAATCATGGAAACATTATTATTACAAATACGCATACGCCAGAGTTAATAGATATACCTGTTACGAAAGTCTGGGATGATGGTGAAGACCGAGATCGTGTTCGTCCAGATAATGTTACAGTAAATCTGTTAAAGGATAATGGTGAAATTGTAAGACAGGCAATTTTAGAAGTTGAAAACGACTGGAAAATAACATTCGAAGATTTACCGAAGTACGATAATGGAAATGAAATCAAATATCGTGTTACTGAATATACAGTAACAGAATACTCTACTTCTATTGAAGCAGATGAAGAAAATGAACATGGGTTTATTATTACGAATGAATACACACCAGGAGAAACAAGTGCGACTGTCACAAAAGCTTGGGATGATGCGAATAACCAAGATGGTATTCGTCCAGATAGTATTGAAGTTCAATTGCTAGCAAACGGTGAAGCAACGGGAGATACAGTTGAACTTAATGTAGAGAACGACTGGACATACACATGGAACGGCTTGCCTTTAAATGAAGCTGGTGTCGCTATTGAGTATTCAATAGATGAAATTGAGATACCTGAAGGCTATGAAGTTAGCATTAATAATGAAAATCATGGAAATCTTGTCATCACAAATACTCATGAACCAGAACTTACTGAAGTAGCAGTAAATAAAATCTGGGATGATGCCGACAACCAAGATGGCATCCGTCCAGAAGCTATTACAGTAAACCTTCTTGCAAATGGTGAGCAAGTTGATTCTGAGACAGTGACTGCGAAAGATAGTTGGGAATATACTTTCACAGAGCTTCCGAAATATGCAGCTGGTGAAGAAATTGTTTATACAGTTGATGAAGCAGCAGTAGAAGGTTACGAAAAGCAAGTTGATGGTTATAATATCACAAATTCTTATACACCAGAGCTGACAGAACTGGTTGTTTCAAAAGTTTGGGATGATGCTAATAATCAGGACGGTGTACGCCCAGAATCTGTAACAGTCAACTTGTTGAATAACAGAGGCGCTATTATCGATGAAGCAACACTCAGCGAGGATAATGAATGGCAGCATACTTTCCCTGACCTGCCGAAATACGAAAACGGGATTGAGATCAACTATAGTGTCACAGAAAACTCTGTTACAGAATACTCAACATCAATTGAGAAAACTGAAACAGAGGAAGGAATAGAAAGTGTGATTACTAATACGCACACACCAGGAGAAACAAGTGTAACAGTGACTAAAGGTTGGGATGATGGAAACAACCAGGATGGCATTCGTCCAGAAAGTGTTCAAGTTCAACTGCTTGCAGATGGTGAAGCAATAGAAGGACAAAAACCTGTTAAGCTTGATGAATCTACCAATTGGACACACACATGGAATGGGCTTCCTGAAAAAGCTGACGGTGTAGCAATCGACTACTCAGTGGAAGAAATTGAGGTACCAGAAGGCTATGAAGTAACTGTACATGATGAGGACCACGGTAATATCATCCTTACCAATGCTCATACACCAGAAGCAATAGAAATAGCTGGCACCAAGACATGGGATGATGCGAATAATCAAGACGGCACGCGGCCAGATTCAATTACAGTAAATCTCTTAGCAAATGGTAAAACCGTCCAATCTGTTAAGGTAATAGAAGCAGATGACTGGAAATACAGCTTTACAAACTTACCGAAATACGAAGCTGGTGTCGAAATAGAATACACCATAACAGAAAATACTGTAGACGGCTATAACACTACAATTAACGGTTATGACATCACAAATACGTTATCTGCTGTAAAAGATGTAGGAGATAAAGGTGATTTAGCAAATTCGCCAACTGACTCCAACGACAAACCAGAAGCTCCTTCAAAAGGAAAATCAGGAACTACAGATTCCGAAACTGCAAGAAATAAATTACCTGATACAGCGACAAATACATTTAACATACTTGCATTTGGAGTTGGATTGTTAATCATTGGAATGGTCCTAGCAATTTACCGCAGGAAAAGAGAATTAAACTAAGCTTAAATTTAAAAGTACCAATCGTCGATTTCATTTCATGACGATTGGTACTTTTTTATTCGAGCTGATTTACTTTGCAACTCGTATCCACAACAAAGCCCATTCTCATCGTGCTATTTAAGTGGGTAAAAAATTAGAAGGTATCAGTTCGGTGGATTTTTTTGCACCAGCTTTTCATAATAACCTATACTTTTTCTTTACAACGGGAAATAATTACCAAATTATCCTGTAACCCCTTTACCAAGATAGAAAAAATGGCTATGCTAGATATATAGGAAATGTTCGGAAAACGTTTGAATAGAAGGCAGGGAAAAACAATGATGAAAGCAGTTCTAGTCGATGATGAACCACTTGCATTAGGCTTTCTTAAGCGGCAGCTTCAAAAGGTAAGCAACATACATATAGTAGAGACGTTCACCTTTTTCGATTCTTCCACCAGTACCGATGTGATAAAAGAAGCGGACATTGTGTTTATGGATATTGAAATGCCTGAGCGAAATGGCTTTCAGTTAGCGGAACAACTATTAGAAATCAATCCCAGCCTAGAAATTATTTTCGTAACCGCCTTTAACCAATATGCTGTGCAGGCCTTTGAAGTCCATGCACTGGACTATCTCTTAAAGCCCGTGCAAATAGATCGCTTAAAGAAAACCATCGAGCGCGCCGAAGCAAAAGTAAAAGCAAAACAACAGGACATCACTGAAGAAACAACAAAACTTCACATAAATGTAAGCAAAGAATTAGTATTCCATCTGACAAACAAGGAAGCCGAGCTCATTACGTGGCGAACGTTACGGGCAAGAGAACTGTTTCTCTACCTACTTCACAACCGAGGAAGAACGGTAAGCAAGGATGAGTTAACCGAATTATTATGGGCTGAAATTGATCAAGAAAAGGCATTTTCTCAGCTTTACACGACGATTTATCATATAAGAAAAACACTATCTAATTTTAAATCATACCTTACTCTGAAAAGTGTGCAGGGCGGATATATGCTTATCCTTTCCAATACGTTTATCGATTTATATGAATGGGAGCGCAGGTTGAATAGCCTTTCCGCAATAGACGAAGGGACCATTTCTCAGGCTGAAGAGAGTATGGCCTTGTATCAAGGGGGCTATTTAGAGGATTATGGTTATCTGTGGGCAGAAGGTGAACGCGTAAGGCTGGAGCAAGAATGGATAGAAACAGCCCAACTGCTTGCCGCACACTACCATGACCAAGGGGATACTTCACGAGCAGAGGACTGGTATCGACGGCTTTGCGATAAGCACCCAGATGATGAAATTGCCAACTACCAATTAATTAAGCTTTATGCACTCACTGGAAAAAATAAATTAGCAGAAAGACAATATACGCTTTTCAAAGAGGCACTCATTGAGGTAGGCACCACCATTCCTCACACCATGGAAAAATGGTATACCAATTGGAAACAGGGCTTGGCACGTAAAACGTCTATTTAAACGGGTAGGTTATCATTTACCATATTATTACTACCTAACCATGCATACCAATTAACAAATAATTGGTATGCATTTTTACAGTTATCAATGTTTATATGCTTATTTCTCATAAGGAAGTAAAAGTTTACACAAAAAAACAGCACGCTCCCAATAAGGAACGTGCTGCTTATTATCATTTATGATTTAATATCTGCAATCATGGAATGAACTTTCTGTATTTCTTCATCTGGCACTAGATAGTAATAAATGCCATCAATAGTGGTCCCACTGCCTTCTAACATGTAGTTATCGACGTTTTTACGGACATTTCGGTAATTAGAAAATAGGTTCTTCATATCCTCGAAGTCAAGGTTTGTCGCCATATTATTGCCAAGCACATCTATCACGCCACCAATTTTATTAACAGAGCCAACCGAAGCTCCTCTATCTACAATTCCTTGAATTACTTGACGTTGACGCTTCGTACGCCCAAAGTCTCCAGCATTATCCTGCTTTCTCATCCGTACATAAGCCATCGTTTTAGCGCCGTCCATCTCTTCAGGTCCTACTGTGAAATTATATTTTCCATCATTCCAGGCAATTTCATTATTCACTGTAATGGTTCCTAGTTCATCAACTAACTCTTCAAGCCCCTCCATGTTCATGCGGACAAAATAATCCAACTCAATGTCCAGGAAGTTTTCTACAGTTGCTACCGACATGTCCGGTCCGCCAAATGCGTATGCATGGTTAATCTTGTCTTCCGTACCTCTGCCAACAATGGTTGTACGTGTATCACGTGGAATACTAATTAATTGCATGCGATCTGAGTCAGGATCAAGTGACAAAACCATAAGAGCATCAGAACGCCCTTTGTCTGCTCCCCTTGCATCCACACCCATTAGCAAAATATTTAAAGGCTCTAAATCTTTCACCTTCTTCTTGGTGACAGCAGTATCAATCGAGTCTACCTGCTCATTCATCTTATCATTCACTGTATTTTTCGCATTATTATATAGCGAAAATGCATAAACGCCTACTCCCAGTACAAGCAACAATATAACAATTAAAGGTATTTTCAGCCACAATCTCCTCGGCTTCTTGCGCTCAGATCTTCTCATTCTCGTACCCCTTCTCTTCCTTTTCTTTTCCTTCGTGATAATATCCCGGCATCTACAAAAACTCTCCTCTATTATACCTACAAAACTAGACAGAATACAACATCAATTTCCAAATTCATCCTATGTTGCTTATGTCTTTCAAGTATGAGGAGTGCGACGTTAGGCGGAGTTCATGCTTTATCAGTGAGTATGCTCATCCTACACTTATTCCGCTGGCTCATCCTCCTGCAAAAATCTCTAGCTCTTCATCAGACTGTCCGAGTGGAGTAAAGCCTTCTAGCATAATTGTCGCACCCATAACTTGCTTACTGTTATACTTACAATTACGGCATCCTAGAGAGTATTGCTCTAGTAAACTCAGTTTGTGTCTTTAGATGAAATAAAGAAAGGAGCGAAGAAATGAATACATATTTAGCATATATTGTGGTTTTTTTATTAGGTGCCACACCTTTTTTTGAAGTGGTTGTAGTTATTCCAATTGGCATAGCAGCCGGATTACAGGCAATCCCTGTTACACTCGTAGCATTTGCTGGAAATATGGCAACCATTCTTATCTTAATTGCGCTTACAGATCAGACGAAACGCTGGTTAGAAAGACGCAAAGAAAAGAAGGGAAAGGGAAATTCGGAGAAAAAGCAAAGGCGTGCAGCCTTCGTATGGAAAAAATACGGCCTGCCAGGTCTTGCGTTAGTTGCACCATTTATCACTGGTAGCCATTTAGGTGCCGTGCTTGCTATGAGTTTCGGTGGTACAAAAAGGCAAATTTCCTTCTGGATGACCATCAGTATTGTCGCCTGGACTATCATTATGGGCGTTGCTTCACACTACGGGATTGATTACGTTTTTGACCGCACAAATAGTAATGGGTTCTTAACGAATTTGCTAGATTAATGACGATGGGATGACTGCTGTCTCCTTCGTCATTTTTCTTTTTTAGCTTGCTTAAATAAACCCCGGATAATTAAATAAAATAATAGAATCATGGAGACAATGACAATCGGAATCGTGACAGCATTCGGCTCACCGAGAACTCTCTCCAGCAACTCGCCACCAGATGGCAACCCTAGCCATTCTAGTATCATGGGTAGTAGAAGCACTCCCATCAATAAACCAACAATAAATATTAGAACGTTTTTCATTATCTGGACCTCCTCCTATCTCCTCTTAACTCTCACTTACAATTATCAGAATAATGATTAAACTAAAGTGTAACAGTATTTATAATCTGTGTCTAATCATTCTATTATTCTAAATAAGAGCGCAACATTTCCTTTTTCACAAGACAATTTTTATCGAAACGTCCTATTGCACTCCCAATACAAAAAGTACACATTACCTTATGTTTAAGGCAACGTGTACTTTTTATTAATATTTACTTAGGGCTTACCAATATTTTACATTCAGACTTATCTTCAATTAATTTATCAAAGCCTTCTTCAATAATGTCATCTAGTTTAATTTTATTTGTGATAACAGGACCAGCATTGATCGAGCCCTTCGCCAGAAGATCAATCACTTCACCAAAGATATGATTATATCCTAAAGAAGCTGTAATTTTCTTTTCCGTAACTAATTGAGTTGCAGGATGATAGGAAACCGGTTTAGAGAAAACACTTACGACCATAAACTCTCCATTCGGTTTTGTGCAATCCAATGCGCTATTGAATGTTACCTCAATACCTGCTGCATCGTAAGCAACATCAACTCCGCCATTTGTCATCTCTTGGATGATCTTCACAGCATCTTCCTTAGAAGGATCGATTACCACGTCAGCTCCCATTTCCTTCGCAAGCTCGCGGCGTTTTTCATTTACTTCCACCACAAAAATCTTGCTCGCACCAGCTGCACGTAATGTTTCAGATAACAACAAGCCAATTGGACCTGCGCCAAATACCGCAACTTTGTCCCCTACTCTAAATTCACTGTTACGCACTGCATGTAGCACAACAGCTGTCGGTTCAACTAATGCTGCAAGCTCATAGCTAAGACTCTCTGGAAGGACAAATACGTTTTCTTCTTTAACAACTATGTATTCAGCAAACCCGCCATCTTCATGGATACCGTAAGATTCCATGTTAGGGCACGTATTGTAATTTCCTTTTTTACAGGATGCACATTCTCCGCATCCCCAAATTGGTTCCACTGCTACACGATCACCTAATTTGAATCTAGTTACACCTTCTCCAGTTTCCACTACTTCCCCAGTAAACTCGTGGCCTAAAATCATTTTGTCAGCTGTAACAAAAGATTTGTGCATGTATTCATGTAAATCTGTACCACAAATACCCGCATATTCCACTTTTACTTTTACTGTGCCTCGTGTTACTTCTGGTGTAGAAATTTCTTCTACCTTGGCATTCTTTGTACCATAATAAACTAATGCTTTCATATTCCGTTCCCCCTATTGATGCTATTTAACTATATATGTTTTGTCTGACTAGGTAAATTTTACCGTTGCAACTGCTGTAGGGCAAGTAGATTGCTCCGATATCTGCCAATCTCCCTACTTCATCTGCCGCTTCTACCAAGATATTTGCTGCCTAGGCAATCTTTCAGCCTTACCCCCGAACACGACCAATCATGCAATTACTGCTTTCTATCACCTGTGTCCATACCCATCAATGTCTTCAATTCTTCCTCATTATGAATCAGGTCCTCAAGCGTGTATTCTTCCAGCACTTTAAAAAAGGCGCCGAGTGCTTTATTAATAATATGCTTCAAACTACAGCCAGGGGAAATCACACAGTGATTTACACCTTGATCAAAGCATTCTAGTAGCACAAAGTCTTGTTCCAACTCACGTACCAACATGCCAATATTGATTTCATTTGCTGGCTTGGCCAGTCTAATCCCGCCACCTCTACCCCTGGTGGATTCTACAAGGCCACGTTTCACTAGATCATGCACGACCTTTCGCACATGCTCTTGTGAAATGTTGTAGACATCGGAAATTTCTTTTATTCTAGCACGTTCCTCGCCATGTTTTAATCCAGTAAAAATTAAGACACGCAAGGAATAATCCGTGTATTTTTTTAAATTCATGGCAAGCACACCTCTTGTTCATCTTTTCACATTATTGTAACATACTTCTGCCTAAACCCCATTGTAAAAGACAGTGGAGCGTTCTACAATAAAGATGTATTCAAAATACACCTTTTAATAAGGAGCGAATTTTTATGACAACTCAAACACAATTATTAGATCAAAAAACGATGGACATTATTAAATCAACAGTACCTGTATTAGCGGAACATGGAGAAAGTATTACCAAACACTTCTATTCAAGATTGCTTGAAGAACATCCTGAATTAAAAAATGTTTTTAACCAAACAAATCAACGAAAAGGGGACCAGCCAAAGGCTTTAGCCAATACGGTGTATGCTGCGGCGGCGAACATTGACCGTTTGGAAGAAATCCTTCCGCATGTAAAGCAAATCGCACATAAACATAGAAGTTTAAACATTAAGCCAGAGCAGTACCCAATTGTGGGGAAATATTTATTGCTAGCTATCAAAGAAGTACTCGGTGATGCTGCAACAGACGACATTATAGAAGCATGGGGCAAAGCATATGGTGTCATAGCGGATGTTTTCATTTCAGTGGAAAAAGAGATGTATGACCAAACCGAGCAAACCCCTGGTGGTTGGCTGGGATTCCGTGATTTTATCGTAGAGAAAAAAGTTGTGGAAAGCGATGTCATTACATCCTTTTATCTAAAACCAGCAGACGGATTACCAATCCAATCCTATGAGCCTGGTCAGTATGTTACCGTAAAGGCACAAATCGAAAATGATCCATACGACCACTTGCGTCAATACAGTTTGTCCACCGCACCGGGCAATGACTATTATCGCATTAGTGTTAAACGGGAAGATGCTTTTGATAACCTTCCAGCAGGTGTTGTATCAACGTTCTTGCACACGCAAGTTCGCGCTGGTGACATTATTCCAATAACCGCGCCATCAGGTGATTTCACATTACAAAAGGATCAAAAACCACTTGTTCTTATTAGTGGTGGTGTCGGTTTAACACCACTAATGAGCATGCTCGAGACAGCTGTAAAAGAACAGCCAGAGCGCGAGGTCATTTTCATCCATGCAGCACAATCAAGCAAGCATCATGCGATGAGAGAACAAGTCGAGACATTAGCTAGCACGCATAATAATGTGACACATTACTTCATATACGATAATCCACAGGATCCTGTTTCTTGTGACAAACATGGTCGTATAGATGAGGAATGGCTAAGAAGCATTATCCCTACAACGGATTCCGCGTTTTATTTCTGTGGACCAAAAGGATTTATGCGTGGCATGTACCATGCACTGAAAAAAATGGACGTTGCAGATGAAGCAATTCACTTTGAAATCTTCGGGCCAGCTGCAGATATTACAGCCTAAGAAGCACAAAGCTGACTCCCGTTTCTAGGCAACTAAATCAAAAGTTGACCTCTTGCTCAGAGGTCAACTTTTTTTCATTTCATAACAGGCAAAGCAGAATAGTTCTTTCCCTTCTTGCACTCCTTCTAAAAATCCACCGTGACAGTAGACAACTTTTCCACAGTTTGCACACTCACTAACGATTTCTTTTTCCATTTCAATTCTCCTTTAGACCCCTTTTTCCCCTTTGAAAAGTGGAGCTAATCCACAAAGCTATTTCCAATACCAGCAAGGCTAGAACAATCCACATCCATCCTTGCATAAATGCATGTTGAAAGCTATATATTGGGCTATCTGGAAAAGCACTATGCATAGCCAAAGTAAACGCATAAAACATACCAAAGGTAAAATTCCTCGACCATTGGCTGATGTTATAAGTGAATATGCCCTTTTTCCAACCATATTTCTTAACTCTCGTTACCGCTCTTACAATTTCTATCCCTTCTACTATTAGTAGAATAGTAGAAACAGCAATCCAAAACACAACCATAACGAAGCCAGATAAAATCTGTGCATAAACCAAGGCGAGTCCTGTTATAGACAAAGCACCATGTAAAATGCAATTCGTATTTGTCCAGTCATCAACAAGGTCCCACTTCTGGCTTGTGTAACGTAACCCAATTAACACAACTCCTATCATGTAAAAACTCACCCCAACTATGATGAAGAGCGTCGCTAATCCTTTTGAAACAATATCAAAAGCCTGGAACCAGGAGATGACGATAGATTGTGTTGCAACGGCTGATAGCAAGATAACTCCATGAATCGTATAGGTTTGATGGTTCTTGAAAAGCTGTATGAACTGGTACAGACATAGAATGACAAAAATTCCCCATGCTACACTGTTAATTATCACGATAGCTTGCGTAAAAAAAGGAAAATTAGGGAAATACTTTATTATCACATCACATATGATGGAGATTCCCGCAATCCAGGATCCCACTATAAAAGAATTCACTGGGTTTTTTATAAATGGTAACAGAAAACCTTTACGAAAAATTTGCAGGGTTAACATGGCGTAAATAACGAACCCAAGCACTAGAAACGCAGTGACCAGTATTAATTGCATGACACGTGGTATTTGGAAGGTTTCTATAACAGAAAAGAGGAAAATCCCCAATGCCATTACAATGGTTCCGGATGCTGGATTGATCATTTTTAAATTGTCTTTAAAATACATGTATCACACCTATTTCTAGTTTTTACAGAAATTATTCTACCATATATATGTACGTTTCGTTTTAACAAAGCTAGATTACAATAGTAATTCTTTCTTTAGGCATTTTTTGGTATGATGATAGAAAGCTCACGTGTAGTTTGTAAAGTAGATGGAGGAATAATTATGACCAAAAACCAAGCTCTCATCGTCGCAAGATTTATCATTGTTATTATTTCCGTCCTGGCCATTTGTTGGATTGTCGCCTGGACATTTAAAATTTCCTATCCTTTTTGGTTCGCTGCCCTGCTTGTATGGATGTTTTATCCGCTTGTAAGGCTTATTCGATCAAAAATTCGCCTACCAAATTCGCTGGCAGTCTTGGTTGTGTTGCTATTCAGTTTAGCTGTAATTGGTGGTGCGATAACAGGCTTGGTCTTCTTAATTATTTGGGGTGTGAAGAGCCTCTCAAAAATATTGCCTGAGTGGGTTCAAAGTACAGCAGGACATGCGCAAGACTTTTTTAACAATTCCATCCTTCCCATATGGCAAAGAATGGATGAGTTAATGGATGTCTTTTCAAACGAACAGCAAGCAGCACTCCAGGAGAGCATCTCCTCGATGGGGACACGCGTCGCTTCCTCCATTACCGAGGTCGGAACGGGGTTAGTTAACGCACTTACGCAGCTTTTCGTCATGGTTCCATCCTTTCTGCTCGCCTTTCTTTTCGTTTTTATCGGTTTTTACTTTATCGGAAAGGATTGGGAGAAATTCACACGGAAGGTACATAACAAATTGCCGAAAAGTGTCTGGGAAAGGGCAAAACTCTTCCGAAATATTTTGAGGTATCGTGTTTGGGGCTTAATCCGTGCACAACTTTTACTAATGTTTGTAGCGTCCATCATTGTGTTTATCGGCCTACTTATCCTTGGCGCAGAGCATACCTTGGCTATCTCTATCGTAGTAGGGATTGCTGAAATTCTACCTTATTTAGGTTCTGGGACCATATTAGGACCTTGGGCACTATATATGATTTTCACCGGAGATATTGGAATGGGCGTCGGACTTGCCATCTTATATGGTGTTACAGCAGCAGTTCGCCAGGCAATTGAGCCGAAGATCATCTCCTCTAGTATGAACCTTGATGCTTTAGCAGTCTTGATTTCCTTATTTGTTGGCTTACAGCTATTTGGAATGGTTGGAGTATTCATAGGTCCGATCCTCCTTGTCATCTTTATAATATTGAAAGACATCGGAGTCGTTAGAGATTTAATCGTTTTTATTAAATACGGATTTAAAGAAGAGCCAGGTAATAAGAAATGAATACTCCCGCCACTTAATTTCCTAACGAAAATTTGAAGTGGGGGTTTCTTTCGTGTCGAACTTAGCGAACGATTAACGAAAGTGGAGTTGACACATTGATGGGCTGACTACCATCCAACCCCTCTATTCCATTTGCAAGTGCATTTGGAAATGCTTTTCTTAAAATATTGCAGGCTCCGTTTACATCTGCGTTTAGTAGTGTTCCGTTCGAAGAACGGTACAAACCTCGCTTGATGCGTTTCCCCGAAAACACAGGTTTGTCCTTTGTTTTCTTTCCATATGTTGGGATAACATCGTTATCCAAGAAACTCGCTTTTGAGGTGTAGGACTCTTCGCGTATTTCAACATTAATACCGTGTTCTGCAGCCTTATATTCGACCATATTTAATAACATTCCGTGCGGAATGCTGGTGAAGGATTGATTGTTCCTTTTGGACATATTTGTTTCCTGTTTCCATTGCTTGTTCAGTCCAATGACAATGGTTGATACATCCTCTCGGAGTGCAAGGTTAACGATATTACGGCTCGCCTTGTGGAACAAATCCTTTATTTTTCGTTGGCGTTTCTGGTACAGCCCTGTGAGGGCATTTGAAGAGAAAGAGCCCTCTTTCGCTCCCTTACCTTGGCGCAGGACGCCATATAAATGAGCTCTTTTTTTATTGTACAATTGATTAATGGATTTGATATTTTTGCCCTTTAACAAAACAGGTCGATGACCTGTGTTTGTAATAATGGTTGCTAAATTATCAATTCCCAAATCGATGGCCATGTACTTATTGTTGTCTGCTTTAGGTTCGTTCTTAGGCTGTGCTTCCTTTATCACTTCCACAACGTAATGGCCGTGTCGAGGGATAACTCGGACCTGTTTTAACTTACCTTCGGTAAGTCCTAACTTGCCAATATTCAAACGATCCTTGGTTTTAGGAAACTTTAAGAAACGTTGGTCTTTCACAACGCAATCTTGATTGCTAAAAACCACTTCTTTTTGCTTGGCCCGGGAGTAGTTTGGAATTCTTGGTCGGCCTTTGTATTTAGAAGGGTTCTTTTTATAGTCTTTCAGACTACTAAAAAACGACTTCCAGTTCTGAAAAACGTTCTTCATGACTGCTTGAGCCGATTGTGTTGGCAAAGAACGGTAATCATTCTGAACCATGGATTTGAACAAAGCATCCAAAAAATTGTAATCAACAAAAGGTTTTTCTTGAGTTGGACCTTCGAAAAGATTACATTTCAACTCTTTTCGTTTTTCTTTTGGTTTCGCCTTCTCTTTTTCTACTTTTCGAAGATAAGCAGCTAGCTGCACATCATTCATTTTAGGTAAGTGTTCTTGGATATTTTCCAGCACTTCGTGTTGAAGAGGTTGAAGTTCTTTATCGCTTTTCAACGCTGTGTAAGCCTGACGAATATAAAAATTAGCAGTGTTATACATATTCTTTGCATTAGAAGTGGCTTGTTCACAATAATTGAACATGCGATGACCTTTTTTAATTAAAATTTGATGTGTTTTGTACTGTTTTTCTGTTGTAGCCATAGCTCCCACCTCCCAATACGAATGTATGTTTGTAAGATAATATTACCAAAAACAAATTAAAAAGTCTTTGCTTTCGCCAGAAAATAAAAAAAGTCCATTCACCCCGCCACTTAGCAAGCTTGAAGTGGGGGTACTCTGGACGGATTTGATAGAGTTGGATGCGCGCGCTCATACGATGGGCGTTCGCTCTCGTCCGACATTTCCCCCTCTCAGACGCTGCTCTCGCCTTTTCTTGAAAAGAAACGAGCACATAATTTTCTCTTTAAAAGCAAAGATCGGTAGTTTATAATAGAGGTGAAATAAGGTGGAATAGCATGAATTAAACGAGATTCTGAAGGCACTTAAACTCTATTCCGAAGAAAACAACAAAAGATTTACTGAGCTGGAAAATCATATGGGTGACATGAAAAGCGGACTTGAAGCTCGAATGGATGAACGGTTTGACCCTCTAGAATAGATGGCATGCGTGTTGAATTGGAAACACAGGAAACGGTTGACTTTCTTTCCAGCAAAAGTGCCCAGCATGAGAAAAAACTTCGCAAGATCAACAATTCCTAATCTTCCTCCTTTACAAGGATATTCTTTCATCATTTATAACTCCCATCCTTCTCTAACAAAACACCCCACTCACACAAAACAAGGAGGACAACACCATGCAAAAACAATTAAATGCCAAGCAAGTTTTCTTTACTGCTGTGTTTGTTATGCTCATCCTATCAGCATTTTTATTTCTTCTACCTGACTTTCCCTATAAAAATATCGTTTTCATAGCCCTTGGTGGAATAGCTGCCTATCTTGGTGGCATCCTTTCCACCGCCATCATTAAAGACAAGTAAAAGACGATACTTCCACGCCCAGCACGGAAGTATCGTCAACTTATTCCTCTTCTTTTCCTGTCTCAGAGGTATGAAAGACAGGTTCTTCTACGGTAAGCCGCTCCATGCGATCTTCCTCCATCGCTCCTGCAGTATCTATTCCTCTAACTATCCATATCTCTTGCTGTTGATCATACGCTAAGTGGTAACGTGTCTCATCGTCTATTTGTTCCATCTCCGTCTCGGAGCCTTTTTCATACATCGCTTCCTCATAGTAAGTGATCGTATCCACTGTTAATTCCCAGAATCCCTCATAAGATTTTTCTAACTCGAAGGAATCTTGATAAAAATCCATACCATGAAAAGCTCCACTGTACACAATATCATTTTCCAGGTTATATGCTGCTTCCTCTACAATCCGCTCCTTTAAATCTGGTACAGCTGTGGTTAAGGAATCAGGATTAGCAGTTGAATAAACTTCCCCAAATTCCTCATTATAAGTCATTAACACATCCTGAATCTGCTGCTTAAACTCATCACTATCACCAAAGTTAAACTCCATGTATCTTTCCGTGAGCGGCTGGTCATTTGTTCGTACCGTCCCCCAAGGGAAATCTGCTTCAAATGAGACATGCATCGAACCATCCGTCAGCAACGGACCAACTCGTTCATCCTTTGTTAAGTCCATACCTGTATCTACTCCATTTACAAATAATTGAACGGAACTTAACTCATCATAGCCTTTCATCATTAAATCAAATGTAACATTATCTCCTTCTAGATAAAGGTCTACATATGACGGAAAACTAGGTTCACCTACTACGGTTTGATCCCTTTCCAGGTTAAAGAAACCTGTATCCAGTGCTGCCGTTATCGTAAGTTCCCCAGGTAAAAAGGGACCGATCTCCTGTCTGAAGTTTTCTGAATCTGCTGTGGTAATAACCTCATCGTTGACAATGATATCCGTATCTTTATAATTCGTCGCAACTTCAACATAAACAGGATTCACAATAAGTTGATAGTCATCAAATAATAGGAACTTTTTCCCGTCTTTTTGAAGATCCAGCGCGTACATTCCATACTGGTCCACCTCGCCACCTGCTTGGTATTCCAAGTGGTTCATTAGGACTTTAAATTCATTGGTTTTCGATTGATAATGCTGAATCATCCCTTTAACAGACGCTTCTGTGATCTCTAACTCATCATTATCTGCAGTTAATAAGGCTGCTAGTTTTTCAGCATCTTCGTCTTGAATTGCGGATCTAAATTCATTCAACACATGCTTTGGTGATGTCATTGTATTACCAACAACATAAGCTCCAATTAATAGTAAAATGAGTGCTGCAGAAGAAAAAAGCATGATTTTAGTCTTCTTATTTAATTTCTTTCGGTTTGCGTTTCCCTTAGGTGCTGTTGCCTGTTCCAATGGCTGCGTGTCATGTTGCCCAGGCTCTTCTTGCCCCTCCTGTTGACTATAATATGTATTGCTTGTGTGCTCACTGGATGCCCCCTCGTTTGATAAGGTTTCTCCACAATGCTTACAAAACCGTGCGTCTGGTGCTACTTCCCCACCACAATGCTTACAATATTCCATTTGCTTCCTCCTGTCATGTACTAAATTGGTCCCGTCAGCTCGGCATGAAAAAGAAACCGCCGCTCAAAGCTTGGTAAATTTTCCATACTTTACTGCTGTAAATCATCATTAGTATACAACAAAAAAACCGCCATTTGGGGGCGGAATGGATTTATGGGGGTTCCATTTTAAAAACAGGAATTTAGACCTATTGTCTGACTAGGAAGTACAAACTTTATCTAGTTATAAATTACCGGTAACATTTTACTAATCCACAATGGATTCACAAACCTAAGGAGCGTAGTAAAATTAAGGCTTTGTTGTTCCATGCAAAATTAAATCTACAAGTAAGGTGTATTGCCCCGTTAATGGCTTGGGTTGATTCTTCCAGTGCGACATGGTTTGACCCATTGTTAGCAAACAAAAACGAGCAGCATCTTCCGGCTGGATCGTTTCTCTTAACATCCCAGCTTCCTGCGCTTCTTCAAAAATTTCGATAAAAGGATCCAAGTACGTTCCTTTCCATAAATTATACACGCGCTTGCGGTTCTCCTCTTTAAATTCAACTAAAATATCATGTACCATCATCATCATGCTTGTAGGATGTTCAGCAGATAATACCTCTAACATTCCTTCCAAACGCTCCGCTATTGTCCCATTGTCAACTTCTTGTAATTTTTCTTTTATCTGGGTAACAAATCTCTCTAACATTGCTATGTATAGTGATTGCTTATCTGAATAATGGTAATAAAGAGCTGGTTGTGTTATCTCACACTGTTTTGCAATTTCTCTTGTGGTTACAGCTCGGTAGCCCTTTTCCATGAATAACTGCTCTGCCACACTTAATATACGGCTTCTCGTCCACTCCGGATCCTTGCGATTCATTTGTGATTTTGTCATCGTACCTCTTCCTTTATCTTTCATGCTACTTTTTATTTTAGCATGAATAAGGGCATTATTATACATTGAGCGACTACACTTAATCTCTCCTCGAGCCTTATTATTTATCATTACTATTTTTAGCTTCCCATCTACCTCTCACTATTCTCCTTCTAGATCATTTAACATCAAAATAGAATAATTATTTATTGTAAAGCGATAAATAATATGGTACATTCAAGTAGACCAAAATTTAGTGAGGTGTTCATTATGAAGCAAGGTTCAACGCTTCTTTTAAAGATTGCAGTAATTCTAATGGGGATACCGATATTTGCAATATGTGTCTTTTTTTTACCGAAAATTGTGCTGGAGGCAATAGATCATGCAAGTGATGGGGCGCAGTTAGGTTATATTGTCCTTGGCATTTTAGCTGTTATGTATTTTTCCGCAATTCCATTTTATTTTGCATTGTATCAGGCTTTCAAGCTTTTACGTTATATTGATCAGAACAACGCATTTTCTGATTTATCCGTAGTCGCTTTAAGTAAAATTAAATATTGTGCCATCACGATTACTGGATTATATATCCTTGTGCTACCCCTTGTCTTTATAGTAGCTCAATGGGACGACGCACCGGGACTTGTCTTAATTGGCATGGTCATTAGTGGCGCTTCCTTGGTAATTGCAGTCTTTGCTGCCGTTCTCAAAAGACTTCTACAGCAAGCAATTAACATTAAATCAGAAAATGATTTAACGGTCTGAGGTGATATTATGGCGATTATAATAAATGTTGATGTGATGTTAGCAAAAAGAAAAATGAGTGTAACTGAACTTTCGGAGAGAGTGGGAATTACAATGGCTAACCTTTCCATCCTAAAAAACGGAAAGGCAAAAGCAATTCGACTTACGACGTTAGATGCAATTTGCAAAGCATTAGAATGTCAGCCTGGTGATATTTTGGAATATCGGGAAGACGAGGAAAAATAAATCATGCGGAAAAAAGCGATAAGTGATTATCCGCTCACTCATGCTGTTAAGTGGAACAGGTTACTCCTGATCCACTTTCTTTTCTGTATTAGAAATTTTGTTCAGTCCTTTTCCATTTAACATAATTATAAGTAACCTCCAGTAAAAAGAGCACCAAAAAGGCCATGCCTAAAATAATGTATTCAGCTGTAGACAAATTGGTAACTAAATAAATGGCTATAGAAGCACCAATTATAATTGGAATCCCCCATACTAAATTCCATATGAACTTTCTTCGATATGATAACTTATTATAATTAAGCACAAATCCCTTATCAATCTTTTCCGTATCTTTATACATAAACACCGCTATTAACTGAAAAATTAGGACCCCTATAAAAGGGCCAATGAGATACGTTAATATATCCATCATGAGCCTCCTCTTAAGATAGGTGTCTGCCGCAACCACAAGCATAGAATGATGGCATTCTTCAATTCATCTCTATTTAATTTTCTTTTGCTGAATCAAACCTATAACAATTGGAATTAACGTGCTTATAATCATAAGTGGTAATAACCATCCCGGCAGACTGCTAATCCAACCTAATGCAATGGTGATGGACTCGATTAGAATGATACCGAAGAGGATAAAGCAAATGTTCTTTATTTGATTTGTCATTTTGCGACTTGATAAATAAAACGCTTTTACATTTTCTTGATTAAGCCGCGCTGGATAATTATGCCATTCTGGGAATCTTTCAAATACCTCCATCATTACTGCAATTAGAACCCCTATTGCAGGCAATAGGATTAATACAAACTTAGATTCCCAGTTATCAACTTCGCCCTGAGCATTATAATGGACTGGCACTTCATTCGGGAGGTTATTCCATTGATAGATTAAAAAGCCTACCGTTCCTAAAAAGAATAGATAGCCGATAATGTCCGCGGCCCATTCTATCTTCGTTTTAGGGATTTTTAGTTTAGGTCTTTTAAAATCTTGGGACATCCTCTACTCCTCCCGCTCGTAATTTTATGTTGTCATAAAATTATGTATTTTTATTTTATATAGTAATCGTACTATACCTGTTGGGAGAATTAAAGTGATTATCGAGTTAACAGGAGTGGGCTGGCCAGGAACTGCATTTTCGCTATGCTCTCTATCCTTTTTGCAGTTCATTAAGCTTCATTCTATGAGCACAAATCAAAAACCCTCCTGACACGGAGGGTTTTTTTCTTCGCTATAATTTAATCCAACTTATTCCAGATAAAATCGAATCTTCTCTAGCTCTTCTTGCGCAAAACCATTTGCGAATGACTGATTTATCCTGACAGCTTTACCGAAATGAAACGCCACGCTTCCTGTCTCCTGCTTGATTCTTTTGATATTTTCTGATGAAAGCCCAGCGCCTGGCATAATAGATGGCCCTTGAAGATCCCTGGCTAAACCAACTAATTTAATTAGTTGCTCTAAGCCCTCTTCACAACTTGCCTTTCCACCCGAAGTTAAAATGCGCTTCACATTCCGCTTATATTTAGATAAAGTTTCATAGGCTTCTACCTGTGAAACCACCTCATCAAAAGCGCGGTGAAATGTCATATCGATATCAGGAAAACGATGAAAAAGTTTACTCAGCATCGCTTCATTTACAGTGTGGTCTCCATTTAAAGAACCGAAGACAATTCGGTTACCACCAAGCTGTTGAATTGCTTGGATATCATCACATATTGCATGAAACTCTTCGTCTGTATAAAAGAAATGACGGCTGTGAGGGCGTATCATAATCTGAACCGGTATGTTCACACTCCCAAGTACGTGCTTGATCGTTCCGTAGCTTGGAGTAAGACCACCTTCTGAGATAGCTGATACGAGTTCCACACGGTCTGCACCCAGCTCCTCTGCCTGAATTGCTTCCTGTTTGTTTTGTACGATGACTTCTAGCTGCATGTTCGTTCACTCCCTCTCTACAAACTATTTCTTTAAGGAGGCGTACACCAAATCCAGCTGCCTCCTTTTTTTAAGAAAGGAGGTAGCCACCACCTTTATTTAGGCCCTATGATTTACTGACATAATAGACCAATTATAATGCTTTCATCCCATCAACAAAACCCTTCGTGATAAGCTGTGGACGCGTTATTGCCCCACCAACCACTACAAAAGCCGCACCAATTTCCAAAGCTTTTTTCGCTTGTTCAGGGCTACCAATATTTCCTTCAGCCACAACTGGGATAGAAACTTCTTGAATCAGTTCCTTCATAAGAGAAAAATCAGGTTGTGCCCTGTTTTGGGTATAAGAGGTATAACCCGATAAGGTCGTACCTATATAGTCACATCCTAAGCTCTCCGCTATTTTCCCTTCGCTTAGTGTCGAGATGTCTGCCATAACCTTTTTCCCGAGCACGTCTTGTATGTATTTCACCAATTCTTCTAGTTTTTCCGGGCGCGACTGATCGGTAGCATCAACTGCTATAATATCTGCACCAGCTTCCGATACGATCCTTGCATCTTCTCTAGTTGGCGTGATAAATGCCTCATATCCTTCATAATGCTTTTTCCATATGCCGATGATCGGTAAATCTACCTTTTCTTTGATTTGCAAAATATCACGAGGACCGTTTGCCCGAATCCCTACTGCACCGCCCTGTTTAGCAGCTAAAGCCATCGCTGCCATATGGCCGTTGCCATGTAATGGTTCATCTTCAAGGGCTTGGCATGAAACCACCAAGCCTCCCTTTAGTTCTTGCATGTAATCCTCCCTCTCCGTAAGCGGTTTTATTTATTCTGCATTATCTACTGACTTAATAATCTCCGCTAAACGCATCTCTTTCATCGAACCAATCTTTAAATGGTGATCCTCAAAAGGTAGACTTTCTGTAACTGGATTCGGCACAATAATTGTTTTAATGTTCGCTTTCCGTGCAGCAACCAAGCCGTTTAAGGAGTCTTCAAATATAATCGCTTCCTCTGGTTGTACATCCAATACCTCAATAGCCTTTAGAAACAAGTCTGGTGCTGGCTTTATTTTTTCCACATCATCTGAAGTTACAAAGTGATCAAAGTAATCAATCAATCCCAGATTGGTAAGGTGTGTTGTAACCCATTTTCGATCAGAGCTAGATGCTATTGCAATTTGGTATCCTGCATCTGAGGCTTCCTTTAGATAATCCTCTACACCTTCTCTGGATTCTGCTTCTTTCAAGCGTTCAGCGTGCATCACACTCACTTTCTCTTGAAAAACATCTGGTTGAAACGTCCCTTCTACTTCCTTTTCTATGTATTCAAGAAGCGCATCGTCTCCACCACCAACACCTTTTACAAACTCAGAAAGCGGAAGATCATAATCATGCGTTTCCTTTAAAATTTGTTTATACGTATCATACCATGCCGTTTCTGTATCCAAAATAAGTCCATCAAAATCAAAAATTACAGCTTTTATCATTGTTGTGCCTCCTTAATTTTCTAAACTATTCTCTTAGAATAACATGTAAACGAGAATTGTTAAGAATCAAAGGCTTGCACCGCTTTACACATCTATATAAATTCTAGTTCTTTATCATTTGAAAAGATACGGAATCATTCGGGGAAATATCGAAATACCGAATAGTGTGAGCTACACTTCCATACCTTCAGGCCAATGTAATGCAACGCCATTATCCTCTAGAATATCCTGGTAGTGTTTTAGATGCTCTGGATTATCTCTTATCTCACGTGTGGAAATATTATGCAACATAGCATATCCTGCTAAGAATCCTGCTGCTTCTCCTATATTCCACTCGACAGGATGTAGCCGACAGCACCCGTTTGTTATATGGGTGGTGCCAATATTTTTACAGGCTGGTAACAAATTTTTAACTCGAACAGTTAGCAAAGCTCCTAACGGGATTTCAAAAGGGTAACTTGGTATATAGAACGCTCTATTGGAATTCGTTGTGTGATGGAGGTCCAAATGATAACAACCAATCCCAACACTATCCTTATATTTCCGTATGCCCTTCTTGCCTCTTTCTTCCTTACTAACGTCCATTTCCGTAATAGTTTGGAGTGCCTTAATTCTTCTTGATTCTCGTATGTAAGGATACTTTGCGAACCCATCTTCTGTACCCAAAACATCTTTTCGCAAACGTAAACCTGGAAACCCTCTGCCGCCATCTAAACGGGGGGCTTCTGTCTGTAACCAATATAACAGGGAAAGGCTTAACTCCTTCGCTCCCTTTAAATGCTTTTTTCGTTCTTCATCTGTAACGTTCAAAATAGACCCTAAAAAGTAATCGTTTTGTGGCCAATTAATCAGGGATATATCTCCATCATATAGACCCTCTTCTACTTTGCTAACATCGAGAATTCGTCGATATGTAAAAAGTGAAGGTATTCCTTCATTATTTGGAAACATCGTAAATTCTTTTAATGTTGTTGTATCAGCTGCGTTCACTGCATGCCAATCAAGTAATGAATAGCTAGAAAAGCTCGGCACATAGTTTTTCCAGAATTCATATTGTTCGGGCTTATCAATGGTGAAATTTTCACCTTTCACATAATCAACTGCAAAAACGTAGGTTATAGCTTGCGTGTCTAAAGGATCCTTCATTTCTCGTGCATGGGGTTCACCAGTCTCTTGTTTAGACTCTGCCCCTACTACATATTCCACTTTTGCTAAAGGTAAGACATCTCCACATTCGGTAGCATCTAAAATATAAGTCCCTACCAATTTTAATTTCTCATTAGTGTGCAAGTGCTGGACGATTACTGACTCAATAATATCATTGTGCAACTCCGCATCATGGGGTTTATATCCGTAGAGAACTCTTATCTTGCCACTATTTATATATGGTGCAAGCATATCACTTAAAACACTTAAAGCAACTTTCGGTTCATGAGCCAACCTAGAAACCCACCCATTTCCGGGGTTTAAATAATCATCACTTAGAGCTTCCGTTGTTAACGGATAATTTTCTTTATAATAGTTACGTACCCGTTGCCGAAACTCTCGATATGATGCTGTTGCGCCAAACTCTTCAATCCATTTGTGTTCATCTGGTGGAACAGCTTGACTAGTTAATTGTCCTCCAAGCCAATCCGTTTCCTCAGTAAGAATGACACGGAAACCCATTTTAGCAACAGATAATGCGGCCATACATCCACCAAGACTTCCACCGAGAACTACAACATTCGCATTTTCTTCACGCATCAATCAACCACCTACTCTCATATTGGACATGTTCCGCTAGTTTCCTATTATAGTACTTACTATTTTCTATAATTTGCTGGGGACTGGCAATCGCTCCACCGACTCCTAAAACTATTCTTCCCACTGTGTTTCTAGTTCAATTCCACATTCAAACATTCTGTTCCAAGGTGCATTTGTACTTATGTTTTTAATACGTATGTTTCTAAAACTATTCTTTATCTCTTCATTAAACCGGCCCTGTAACAATCTTGTTCGTTCAGTGTTCACTCTTTCAGCCTGATTTTTTAAGTCAAAGTAACTGAGTTTATGCTTCATTAAAAGATCATCTACCATTTTCATGCGAATCTCTGCTTGGTAAAAATAATCGTCCATCAAATGATAAATAATATTTTCTTGTACCTTTACCTTATCTCCGGACCGACCAATTACTCCCTGTGAAATTGTTGTTCCTAAGGTATTACAGTTTGTGTTCCATCCCTTGTATGATATGAGTTTATCTAACATTTGCTGTTTATCCAACAGCAAAATTAAATCCCGATCTCCGCCGTTGGCATAAGCAGAATCTGCAACAATTACATCTTTCCCTAGGTTAATAAATTTCTTAATTTGTTCTGTAAACATTAACATATTCCGGAAAGTTGAATAGGTGATATCTTTTCTGGATTGATCCCATGATTCTTGCATGACCTTTCCAGGTGTATTATAGGCAAGAATGATATCAGCAGAATCTTGGTCGTCAACCAATGTACAGCCAGAGGCGAGAATATGGGCCTTCATTGACTCAGCAAATGGGCGATCTTCATACATAGGGATGACTTGAGGGCCGAGAGTACTACTCCAGATTGGATATATTGCAGGGCTATCCCCTGTTAAATCATTAAAAACCCGCGCTAGCAAAGTGGCCCCAACCTCGTCAGCTCCTGGATATATATGGACACTTTCATACAGACGAAGTTCGTCACGTTTTCTTACAATAATGTTTTGATCAATAGTTGTGTAGCCATATTCGGCACTATCATCTTGCGGGATAGAGAGAAAAGTAATTACTCCATCCATTACTAAATCTAATACTCCTTGGTTTATAAGTAAGTTAAAAGCTCTCCTCTTCTCATAATCTTCTACAATTTCTTTTGGCAATTTCTTTTCAATAACACTTAATTGTTCTGATTCTTCCTCTGATAACTTCTCCCGCACGCTTTTATCCTTTAAGTAGGAGTTTAAAAATATTTCTCTTCCCCATGTCCCATAATAATCTGGTTCCTCATCGTTCGAGCTATACTTAGGTGTCCGCATGATTAAATTGGAAGCATAAATAGGAATTCCTGGATACATCTTATGAAACTCACGTAATCTTTCTATCCACACTAAGCCCATTTCTTCTTGTAAATAATGAATCCTTGAAGGTACAATACCACCGTATACCAGCATATCTATACTTAATATAATAGCATCAGCACCCTTCGATTCATGGAATAACCACGCCCATATGCCTTCATTATTGGCTGGTCTCTTTTTTAATCCAAGCAGTTCTGGTGGAGGAGAGACAAAATTAATTTGGGAACAGGAAGAAGCTATTCTCTCTACAACCTGTGTATTGCAAGGGCGTTCATCTAACGGTATATAGATAATTTTCATGCTTTACACCTACTTTATAGCAAATTCATTACTATACTCTTTCATTGCAACCTGCAATTCCTTAAAAAAGACCTCGAGAAGATATAACGTGGAAATTTCATCAATAGAACTGTTTTCATTCTCGAACTCCTCTGTAGAATTTAACAAGACAATATCTGACTGAAGTGAAATAGGAGAATCATTTTGACTCGTAATAGCAATAGTTGTAGCACCCTTTTTCTTAGCCTCTTTTAACATATCGATAATTTCTGCATTATAGCCTGTTGCACTAATTCCGATAACAAGACTTTCTGGTTTTAATAAATGTTGTGACATTTCCATTTGATAGGCATTAGAGAAAGCATCTACTGGTATACCAAACTTCATTAATTTGTACTTAAATTGATTTATTAAAAAAGACATTTCCCCTGAACTATAGAGAAATATTCGATCGGTGAGGACCAATTTCTTTTTAAATAGAGATAAATCATTTGTGTGATTCAATGTTTCCAGCTTACTTAAGATGTTAATATAATCATTCTTCACTTCAATTAGGCTGCCTGAATCCTCTTTATCGTGAATACGTGTTCCAACAATTGCTTCTTTAGACATGAGTCTCAACCTACTATAGGAACCAATATCTAGCTTTTTACAAAAACGTGTAATCATCGACTCTGAAACATTAATTTTTTCAGCCATCTCAGAGATAGTATGATTAGGTACATCACTTAAATTCATCGTAATATAGTTAGCTATCATGCTCTCGCCTTTTGTTAACCTATGTTTATTCGACTCAATCATGGTGGTGATTTTGTTAAATGGCTGTAACGACTCTTGTAGTAAAAAGTAGCGCAGGGCGCCAATAACGCCAGCATCATTTAAATTCCCAGCAATTTCAATTTTTGTTTGATTTAAGATGGAAGGCATAATATCTATTTCAAGCTGCTTCATAATTCGTGGATACAGATAGTCCATTTGATTTGTAATCCCACCACCAATGACGATCACTTCTGGATTCATCATATATGTGATGGTAGCAATTCCCTTAGATAGGTAATAAACCAATCTTTCAATCTCGTTTTTACAAATCTCATCGCCTTCCATAGCTAGTTTAAATATTTTTTTACCATCTAGGGTCTTTTCTGGCATCTCTTTTTGCTTTGCGACATTTTGAATAAGCGTTTTAGTTGATGCTAACTCCTGAAACTGGCTTCCCTCAATTGGAATATAGCCAATCTCCCCTCCACTATAACTGTGACCAGTATGCAGCTTATTATCAATAATGTAGCTACCACCTATCCCTGTACCGATTGTTAAACAGAACATGCTTTTAGCATCTTTCCCTTTTCCGATCCAAGACTCCGCTAAACCTACACAATTCACATCGTTTTCTACCTCTACGGGTAAATTAAAATGATTCTCTAATTCCTTTTTAACATTTGTGCCAGTATAGTTAGGGATAATTGGGGAAGCATACAAAATTTCTCCTTTTTTTGAATCGACTTGCCCAGCTGTACTAATGCAGATACCAGATATATCATAAGTTAGGATTAATTCTTCACCTATTTTTTTAACTTTATTTAAAACCTCTGGTCCTCCAAGATGGGCTTCGGTATTAACTTCATTCTTCTCATGAAAAGTCCCTTTCTCCGTGACGACCCCATATTTAATTAATGAACCCCCTATATCAAAAGCTAAAAATTTTCTCATTTTACCTCTCCTCAGCTGCTAAGTCACACTAACCTTTCACTGCTCCATCTGTAGCACCAGATATAAAGTATTTCTGCAACCAGATAAAAATAAGTAGACTTGGAATGGTTGTTAGGATGGATGCCGCGCTAATTAGTTTCAGATTTCCACCATCAAAATTTTGCGACATTTGCGCAAGCGCAATCGATAATGTATACATTGTACTATCTGTTGTATTTAATAAAGGCCATAAGTAATCTCCCCACGTAAAAGTAAAGGTATAAATTGCTAGCGAAATAATGGTAGGTTTAACCAATGGCACTGCAATCTTCAACCAAACTTGAAAAGGATTTGCACCATCCATATAAGCAGATTCTTCTAATTCCTTTGGGATATTTAAAAAGGCTTGTCGCATAAAATATATACCAAAGGCTGTGGAAATTTGTAGGATTGTTAACCCGACATGTGTATTACGTAATCCCATTTCCCCTGCTATTTGAAAAAGTGGTGCCATGTAAAGTTGGAATGGAACTGTCATAGTTGAGATAATTAATGTTAGTACTAAGGTTCTTCCTTTAAAATTGCTCCTTGCCAACGCGTATCCTGCAAGACTGCTAAATAATAAATTAAGCGGAACAGCAATTCCCGTTACAATGACTGTATTCCATAAATAAAGCATAAAATCTGTCTTCTTAAATGCATCTACAAAGTTTATCAAGCTTGGATCTGTTGGTAATAACCCATCATAAATCCCTTGACTTGGTGACTTTAAGGCAATAAACAATGTATATAAAAATGGGCCAACAGTTATAACTGTAATCACTATCATTAAGAAATAAACAATTATCTTTTTATTTCTAGACTTCCCTTTCAATTTGCTCAACTCCTCTTATGCCCGTAAATCTTCCTCTCGTTTACTTGTCAATTTCATCTGAATTAAGGATCCTACTATTGCTAATCCCAGCAATACGAGTCCAGCTGCAGATGCTATGCTAACATCAAGGTTCATAAATTTATCATAAATATACATGACGAGTGTTGTCGTGGCCCCTGCTGGTCCGCCATTTGTAGTTAAAGCAATTTCTTCAAACACTTTTAGCCCATTTACAATGGTGAGTATGGAAACTAAAGTCATAGAAGGGACAAGCATAGGCATGGTAATTTTCGTGAACTTTTGAATACTGGTAGCCCCATCAATGCTGGCAGACTCATACAATTGATTAGGAATAGATTGTAGGTTTGCCAAATACATAATCATATAATATCCTAGCCCCTTCCATGCAGTAATAAAGGCAACAGCTACTAATGCTGTCGTGGAATTTGTTAGGAAGTTCATAGGTTGATCTAGGATACCGATGGATACTAGGAAACGAGACATGGCACCGTCCTGGGAGTAAAGCATTTTCCACATTAATGCTCCTACCACAATTGGAGTTACTACTGGGACATAATACATTACTCTAAAAGCACCAACAGCCTTAATCTTTTGATTAACTAGTGAGGCTAATACCATTGGAAGAAATATGTTCATCGGAAGTACGATTAGCACAAATAAAATTGTATTTATAAATGCTTTCCAAAACATTTCATCTGCAAATAACTCTCTAAAATTAGCCAATCCTATAAATTCACTTGTATCTGCTATTATCTTGTAATCTAACAAACTCCACCTAAACGCTTCTATAATAGGAATTATAAGAAAGGTAATGAGTATCGCAAGTGATGGTAGTAGGAACAACCAAGGTGTTAATGTTTTCATCATATTGTTCTTCGTTATCTTAGAAGGACTTTCACGCATTATTTTCCCTCCTGAAAGATAGAGACTAGCACTAGATTGCTAGTCTCCTATTTCTATTCATTTTAAAATGTAATATCTTCCCCTGTTTTTTCAAAGGATGCATCCCATTGTTCAGCAATTTTTTCTAATGCTTCTTCAGGAGTTAATTTTCCTTGTAAATTTTCTACATAAGCAATCTTCACCGCTTCCCGTAGTTCTGCACTATTTTCTACTACTGGTACTAATACTTCTGCACGTTCAAGCGATTTGGATGCCTCTAACATACCAGTAGCTTTCGGTGAATCTCCAGGATTTTGAAAATAATCATCCTCTAACGATTCCGTAGTGGACGGAAGTACCGTACCAGCCAATTCAGCAAATTCTAATTGATTTTCAGCATTTGTAACGAATTCCGCTAAAGCAACCGCAGCATCTGGATTTGATGTTTTAGAAGGTATAGAGAAGTTCATTACAGCAACATCCATAGGCGCGTTTACATCATTTAATGGTTGCCCGGCTTTGGAAACCTCATAAATAGCTGGAGCTCCTGACTCCATTGGCCCTAAAAATGTAACACCACTTTCGGTTAAAGATAGATTCCCCGCCATGAAAAGCTCTTGGGCTGTTGAGAAAGATCCTTCTGCATTTTCCTGAGGCATAATACCTTCTTGATACATTTTTTGTGTAAGTGTAAAGAATTCTATGATATCCTCGTTATTTTGTAGAACTGCTTTTCCGTTCTCTACAATTGGTTCACCGTTTGCCAGTGTGATCATTTTAGACATTACAGTGTCACCCTCGTTTATTATTTGATAGAAGGATGGTTTACCTGTTTCTTCTGTGATCGTTTTAGATGTATCGTAAATTTCTTGGGTACTAGTTGGCGTTTCTGTGATCCCCGCCTGTTCAAAATGATCGCCGTTGTACCAGCTAACAGTCGTAGTCAGATACCATGGCAAAGCATATAGTCCATCTTCAAAATGCCCTGATTCAAAAGGACCCTCAAGATAAGAACCTTTCACTTCATCAGATACGAGGTCATTTAATTCTAGCAATCCACCTTGTGCAGCGATATTAACCATGTATCTAGGTGCCAGGTTGACTAGATCTGGTACATCGTCTCCAGTAAGAGATGTTAATACTTTTTGTTCTATTTCATTTTGTGGAATATCTTCTATGATTACGTCTAACTCTGGATGCAAATCTTCAAATGCAGCTTCTAGGTCAGCAAAGTAAGTATCAAACGGTTCACCAGCTAGAGATGCCGTCCACATTGTTACCTCCCCCGAAAGTTCCCCTGAGTCAGCACCACTATCTGTCCCTCCAGCGTCCTCACTTTCACTATTACATGCTACTAACCCTATAAAAAGGCTTCCCATCAGAAAAATGAATAACATTTGCTTAAACTTTCTTTCCATGTTTTATCCCCCTTTTTTAAATAAAACCTTTAAAAAGAAAACGCTTACTTAGTTAAGTTTACTCATTTAACTTCAGAAATACAACACTTTTCTGAAAAATATTTTTATTTTATAGTTTATAATGAAAATTATTTCTAAACTCTTATTCACCTGAGTTCAGCCACTCCACAAACTTTTTTCAACTAGTAAACATGAATGTTGTAAATAGCTTTCTAACTGAAATTACATACTTTCCTAACGTCAAAAAAAGGCTATTGCTCAAATAAACAATAGCCTTTCAAATAACCCTATTTCGGTATCGTAATTATAACTCGACCATCTTTAATCTCCACTTCAGCTCCTAACACTGCATTTTCCAATAACCAATCACTTCCGTGTATGCTTAAAACATAGCCGTTATCAGGAATCTCCGAATTATTCCCGCCTCTTTTTATAACTTTTCCATTAACAACAGTTACTTCATAACCATATATGTTCGTCCTAGTAGTCTCACCATGCTCAGGTGTATATTGAATTAACTCATCAGCACCGCGTCCTTTATTAACACCATCTAACGGGCGTGAAAGAACATATTCTCCATATAATGCTTGAATTAAGAAGGGCTCAAGTGCGAATTCTCCCATCTTCTGTGGTATTTCATCCAATCTGTTCAACATTAAATGAAGTTTTTCTCTATTTTCACTTGACTCATCGTTTCCTTGTTTCTCGCTTGTTAAGAGGTCAACCGCTACAACGCCAGCTTCCCCGTAAAGCGCCAATTTATCCAAATACGGACTAATTTCATCTAAGAATTGCTTATTATCCAGATGAGTCCTTAAATTTTCAGGTGTGGCTTGTAGTTTTTGAAACTCGGATTTCAAGGCATTTGCTTCATCTTGAGCATCAGTATTAGATTCATATGCTTCCCAGAAATCATCCAACAGCGGATCAATGGTTAGCGACTCTTTATCGCTAATCCGTGATGAGTAGGAATTCTCTGCAAAAGTCTTCACATACGCAGTAGCGTCTCCCCCAAAATCCTGAACGCTGTTTTCCCAAGACTCCTCCGCATTATAGTGGTACGGATTCCATGTATAATCGGCAATCGTATATAGTGGGATTTTGGATGCTTCCGCTTCGTTCATCGGATTTGCAATTAAGCCAGTGACACCATTCTCTGTTAAATCCCTATCTCTTTTTACTAATGGTCCTAGAAATAAGCGATTACGATCAAAATCATTAACTGGATAGTTATCCCAAAGTAATAGTTCATGATTAAAAATCTCAGCTACTTGGCTTGCTCCTTCCGACGTGATTGATTCGGATACAACATCAGGTCCTGTCCACATCACAATGATATCCTTTGTTGTTAACGTTGCAAAACGTTCCCTGTACGTATTAGTATGTGTACCTGCATAATCTGTAGGGACTGTTATTAAAGGGTTAGCTCCTTCATGTGTATTAATAAATGCTTCTTTAAAGCGATTTAATAAGAAAGCTTGAGCTGCCGCAGTTGGATTCGGATCATCACCAAACATCTCCTCATCCTGATCACAATGAAGTTCATAACTAATATCATCTAAAAAAATTGCATAGGAACGAACACCTAAATCCCATACTGCTTCCATTTTATTCATTAGCAACTCAAAATCCTCATCGCCGGAATAGCATACGGTATTTCCTGGCGATAGAGAAAAGGTAAAATCAACATGATTTTCCTTTGATTGATCAACCAATTCTTGTAAGTCGTTCAACTTCTCTTCTGGGTAAGGCTCACGCCAACCCTCTCGATGATATGGATCATCCTTTGGGGCATATATATAAGAATTCAACTTGTTATCTCCATAAAAATCAATTTGACTCAATCGATCTTCATGAGACCACGGTGGTCCATAAAACCCTTCAATCGAACCACGAATCGGCATTTCTGGCCAATCGATGATTGCTACACTAGGAACCCAATTTCTTCCGGGCCTTTCTTGAATAAGTTGCTCAAATGTTTGGGTTGCATAATACGTGCCTCTTTTGTCTTTCCCCGCTAATACCATCACCTTCTTATCTGCATCTGTAGCAAGTACATAGCCCTCATCATTTATGGATGCTGGCTCTTTCAAATCAAAGCTTTTCAGTATCTGACTCGTGTTTTCATTTTCAGAGGGTCCTCCAAGAAAAATGGTTGTTGGTGTATGGGGCTTATCCTTCATATTCTCTTTTACTACAATACGTTTTACTTCATTCTCTTTCAACGTCTCCCTCAAATGCTGTAATGCATTTTCATTTGTATTATCCCCAACTACAATACCTACAACTGGTGTTAAAGGAAAACCCTCTCCTGTTACCTGCAAGTGCTGCGGCTTTGGGTTAATGGTTATCTTACCTTTTTCCCCTTCCTCAGCATTTGCTATTATCACCTTATAAAATACCACCGACACAACAACTAACATCATTAATACAAAAATCATCAAGCCGTTTTTCCATATACCAGGATACTTTCTTTTCGAATAATAATACAATGCATCACCTTCCTCCCTCTATTTAAACGCTTTCATCTATGCTAGCACCCTTCTTCTTCTCTTGTCCATGCTTCAATGGTTTTATTTTTTCAATTTTATATATATTTCTTACCATAAAAAAAGGAGACCGTTTGAAGCGTCTCCTTTTAACAAGAATAATAAAATAATCTGAATGTGGTGGGATGTTTCCTCAATTGAAAGTAGTCCTCTAGCGGTATTTTTTGAATTTTTTTATTTTTCGTGAAGGAATTATATATATATTGTCGAATTACTTAATAAGGTCAACTTAGTTTAATTAGAAAGGTAATAAAGAATGAATAATATACAGAATTTTATTGAAGAAAAGATTCCATGGTTGAGTGATGTTTTACTTATAATTGCAATATTACTTGTCTTAGTTTTATTAATAGTAACTATCACAAAGGTTTTAAAAGGTGAAGCAGAATTTTCTATTTTTGGTATTAAATTCTCCAACAATAGAGCTTACGATAAACTACAAAAACAATTTAATGAATTAAACGAACATAGCTCTCATCAACAACAAGTTATAATGTTTCTATTCCAAGTCAATAAGACAGTTTCGGATACTGGAAAGTTAACTAGGGATAAGTTTCAGGAAGGTGTTTCATCTTTTTATGACTTGTTTTTTGGGGGAATAATTAATATACTCAATACGTCAAAAGGAAACAGTTTTAGAGTTGCAATTTTATATAAGGCGACCGATGGATTGCGTATTTTACACGGGATTGGATACTCTCCGGATGGTAAATCGAATTTGTGTCTTGGTTTGAATAACACTAAGGCCGGGTATTGCTACACCAATAATGAAATTGTACATTATGATAAACTGAGTAATGACCCTACATTCAAACGAAATCCTCATTCTTCTAAGAAGAATTACGAGTCATTAATTTGCGTGCCTATCATATATAATAAAGAGGTAATCGGAGTATTAAATGTAGACGCGTATAAAGAAAATTCTTTTAACACCGATGATAAAGATTATTTAACATATTTTGCCACTTCGTTATCCCCTTTACTATATAAAGAATTTTTATATAGAGATATCAAAGACCAATTAGACACTTCTGATAAGGAGGTTAGGAAAAGAAATGTATGAAAAATTCGAGGAAAGAAAAGACGTCGAACTCAGAAGAAAATATGATAATGGAGAGATAAGTGTGGATGAATTTTACAATAAATTATTTTCTTCTAGAGTAGCTGATAGGGACAGAAGAAAAATCGTAAAAAAAAATGAGAAATTAAATAAGGAGTTCCAAAAAGCATAATGTCCCCTCGGGGGCTTTTTATTTTGGCTTCTAAACTGGATTGTTGCAAATCCGAAAATAAAAAAACGGGGTAAAACCCCCGCTGTCTCCTAAAGATATTTTGCTTCGAATTCTTCAGCTGTTTCAATATCCACCTTAAATTTATTGAAACATTTTTGTCAGAACACATGCATTTCTTATGTGTGGGCTTTTTACGACCCAGCTTGATCAAGATGATGTAAGAAATCAACCCATTGATTTGTAAGTGTAAATTGCTTCTAGCCTACCGCTATGAATCTCTAATATAACCTTCGTCAGCACAAAACTCCCGATTTGTCACAAAAACACCCAGATTGGGTGTTTTTTCTCCTTTCTAAAAAAACAGAGAAAATTTTTTCTATGACACCCCCTCCGACTACTTTCTTTCGATAGTAGTTATGGACACCTATATTATCGAAAAAGGAGTTTTTCAAATGAACTATATTAAAGAAATCAACGCATTCCACAAACGCAATATCTTTGATCCACTCTCTAGTTCTGCTGTCTCTCTTTGGTTTACCCTTATGCATTTTCAGAACCTTTGTGGCTGGAAAAAACAATTTTCCGTAGCTGCTAGCCAACTGCAAGCACAAAGTGGTCTGAAAAATACTAGTTTCAAGACTGCACGCAGAGAGCTACAGGACAAAAATCGAATTATCGTTACCAACCGAGGCAGCAATAGAGCTGCCATTTATCAAATGATTTCCCAAGTTGAGGATTACGACCAAGCAACAGGAGAAAATAATCCATTAAATAACACACCGACAAAACCACGCCCTGCAAAGAAACCGAAAGACGAATCAAAGCTATCACCTACTGAAACCACCTCTACTTCAGAAACATCCAACCAGAAACACACCCACAAAACAGACTGCAGTTCCGACCACACTCCCGACCCATTCATTAAACAAAACGAAATAAAAAACAAAAAAGATAAACAAGCCTATACAGCAGCAAGCCATTTCTACAAGACACACTTCAGTGATTTAACGCCCTATATTTCCAAGGAAATAAAAGAGTGGACTACTGCTATGAATGAAGAAATTTTGCTACATGCAATGAAAAAAGCGCTCGACCAGAATAAGATAACGTGGCGCTATGTAAGAGGTATTCTAAAAGCATGGGAAAAGAAAGGAATTCGGACTGTTGAGCAGGCGAGGAATGAAGAAATGCAATTTTCCAGGCAGCGTTCACGCTATACAGGAAACGTCCAAACAGAATTAGTGCCGGATTGGTTTTATGAACAGAAGAAAAAGCCAAAAACAGAGAAACCTGTAGTTGTTGTTGATCCGGAGAAGGAAGCAGCAGAATTGAAAGCATTGCTGGGAAAATATGCAGGAGGCGGGCGGTAGGTATAAAGATGCTTCAGCTTAACAACTTATAGCTTTTATGAATAACAAAAACAAACTACTTCGCAAGGACACAGATTAAGAGCAAAAAAAATAGTCTAATGTTTCTGCTATCCAACAGAAATTAGACTATTATACAATATTTATTTCACCTAATCCGGTCCGACCACACAAATTCTTTGAACCAGGCATGCTCTTATATCGAAATCCCTTATTACTTCCACATTTCCTCCACTGCACGGCATAATACGGACGATAACTGGATTGCCTATTTCGTCCGTACTCCAAACTAGAGTAGGGCAACGCCTTACAATGCCATTTTCATCCATATAGTTAAACAGATGTGCTAGTTGATTTAGTTCGCTTATTGTAGCAAGGCGGTAACCAGATCCTAAGTCTACACACTGATTGACTGCGGTTGCATACGTTACGTTTTCTGGAACGTAGGTATATATTAAACCACTCTCATCATCGTTATTATTTGCAGCAATCTGCATTCTAGTTGCTTGACATTGAGGCCCTTCACATGGTGTTAATTGCTGGGGACAATTTGGAGTTTCCTCTGGCTTACAACAGCACGGATAAGAACAGCAACAACAGCAAAATACCACTGTCTTTTTAACATATCTAGTCATCCTACTTCACCTCCCTACACTTACTATATTCACAGAGGGAGACAAGCGGGTGTGTCCTGCAACCAGACTATAAGTGGAATCCTATTAAATTTCAAATACACTTTCCGCCATTCTCGCAAACCAACCTAGTATAAAGGAACATTTTTCATCGCATGTGCTCATAATGCTTCTTCGTCACCACTAATAAAAGCATTAAAAGTAGCTCAAATCCGTTCGTGACTGCAGAACTCGCAAAATTAAATGGAATCACATTTAACACAAGAATGATACATAGAGACACAAACATCCATGGCCATTTCGTCAATTTCCACAGGATGATACTCGTTACGAGTAACAAGACCATAACCAATAAAATCATGATAGGTGGACCTGAAGAGGATTCTACTGTGTTATAGCGCAGCACTCCATATTCCCACACCGGCTCTAGCGTTTTGTTAAGGATCCCTGTTTGAATTTCATAGACGATTAAACCAACGGTGAACAGGATAAAGCTACCTAAGGCAAGCCCGCTTTTTCTCCATTTAGCACTTGTTAAACGCAATAATCCTAACGCATAAAGGACAAGTGTCGGTGTAATAAAGGCATGAATCCAATAGCGCATTTCGTTTAAGAATGCCAGAAATTCCCCTTCCCCGATAAACTTGCCACTTGCGATGACGGCATTATCAAAAATAAGCCCGATAATTACAAGATGAACGAAAGATCGTAAGGACCAGCGGAACTTAGATGGTGTAGAGCGCAAACTCCAAATAAGGATTATCACATAAGCCATAGTGTAAAAAGTGTAAAGAAACGTATCCATTTCCATCCTCCTTTTAGGCTGAATTAAAGAATACCTATTACATTAGTTTTCTGGTTCCTCTTGTTGGGCTAGCCATTCTGTGATCACCTGCATGATCTCATCCTGCTGCTCATCAACCGAAATCAATGCTTTCTCATCACCTTTTTGCGGCCCGTAAACGCCAAACTGTGCGTGATTTCCTCCCTTAATCTCATGCATGACTGCTTGTTCAGATAGGAGGTGTTTCGTATCATTTATTTTATCTGGAGTTGATAAGCCATCATGCTCTGCATAAATGGAAAGCATCGGCATGGCTACGTCCGAGAAATCTGTATTGTCACTCGGGTAGGATCCTAGTAAGATAACAGCCTTTACTACATCCTGATTGTCCATAGCGAAACTTGTTGCACCAATTCCTCCTAATGAGTGTCCAGCTAGATACCAATGTTCCAGTTTAGGATGCTCTTCCATTATTTGCTCCGCCTTGTTTAAATCCAAAATCGCGAGGTTTAAACGAAGGTTGGGAATGGCCACAAGGTAACCTTGCTCTGCTAATTGCTTACCATAATAGCTATACGCTTCTGGTTCCACCTTGGCTCCAGGATAAAGGACAATTCCTGTGTCGGCTTCTTCTTCAGGCTCGAATAAAAGCCAGTCTTCTTCAGATAGAATGTCCTCTTTGTTCACAAGTTCGTATAACGTATCTGAAGCATCGTAGGTTTGTTGTGCCCAATAATAAAAACCTCCTGCTCCAATTAGGAGTATCGCTAACAAAACTAAGAGGGAATTTTTCCATATCTTTTTCATTTGTATTCTCTCTTTCTTATTATTAGTAGATATTTCTAAGTTGCTTTACCTTCCTTAGTTATATCATAGCCAAAATAGCTTATCAATTGATAAGTTGATTACAAGAAAGAGGTTGGAGTTAATCCGAATTAGCCTACTCCCTTTCTTCGAATAGCCAACAAGACTCATTTTTTCTTTATGTAGGGATTATTACATTTACTTAACAGTAGGTTAATGAAGCTAATTTATACTATAAGGGAATCAAACTTTTGTTAGGAAGGTGATTATGTTGAAAATGAAGAAATTAGCTATTGCATCTTTAACAGCAATCCTATCCACTAGTTTATTAATTGGTTGCTCTGATGATGAGGACAACCAGGAGGACCCAGCAACAGAAGATTCTACAGAACAAGAAGATCAAGAAACAGGCGAGGATACAGAGGAAAACGAAGACGCGGAATAAAGTATAAGATAATAGAAAGGCCTTCACAATTAATGTGAAGGCTCTTTTTTTTAATAGATACAAGTGACTACTAAAATTATAAATACATTCCTGCATCAACGACTGCCACTATCATCAAATTACCATAGAGAGGTTACCAGAATAGTGATTAAAGTGACTAGATACAACTATTCGTTTCCGTTATAATCTAATGAAAAATGTTTGTTGTAACTGCAACTATTAAAGGAGGGAAAGGCTATGAACTATGATGTCATTATAATTGGTGCAGGGTCCATGGGAATGGCAGCGGGTTATTATTTATCCAAGAGTGGGAAAAGGACGCTATTATTAGATTCTTTTAACCCACCACATAATAAAGGGAGTCATCACGGGGACACAAGAATTATTCGCTATGCTTATGGTGAGGGAGAAGAATATGTTCCCTTTATCCTTAAAGCACACGAGTTATGGAATGACTTAGAAAAGGCTTCTGGAAAGCAATTATTCACCCAAACTGGCGTACTAAATGTAGGTAAGGAAGAATCTGCTTTTATCCAAAACATTATCTCTAGTGCTAAAAGTTATTCCTTGCCACTTGATGTAATGGATGCTAGCGCTGTGCACGATCGTTGGTCTAGCATTACGTTACCTGACGATTTTATTGGCTGTTTTGAACCAACTTCTGGGGTACTAAAAAGTGAGGAAATTATAAAAGCATATCGAGAACTTGCTGAATTGAACAGCGCTACCATTCTCACAAATAGTAGAGTAAAAGATATTTCCATTCGAGACGATAGTGTAACAATCAAGACAGACGAACAGACCTATTACTCCGATAAGTTAGTTATTACCGCAGGAGCCTGGTCAGGGGATCTACTTTCCATGGTAGATTTAGATCTCCCTTTGACAGCCGTAAGAAAGACATTTGCTTGGTTTGATGCGAATGAAACGTTCTATAATCATAACAATTTTCCAGCCTTTGCCTTCGATACAGTACAAGGAACGTATTATGGCTTTCCTAGTATCGAAGGGTCAGGATTAAAGGTCGGTCGTCATGATGGTGGAAACCCCATCCGTCCAGATGATTCACTCGTTGATTTTGGAGAAATGGCAGAGGACGAAGGTGATTTGGCACGATTTCTAACTCAATACATTCCTAATATTTCGCAATTGAAGTATGGTAAGACCTGTATGTATACACATACCCCGGATGATAAATTTATTATAGATCTGCATCCTAAGTACTCAAACGTCGCCATTGCAGCAGGGTTTTCAGGTCATGGATTCAAATTTAGCAGTGCAGTTGGACAGGCCTTAAGTAACTTGATTATTTCAGGAAAAAACGATGTAGATATTTCGCAGTTTTCGATTAATCGGTTTAGAGATTGATTTTTTGCTAGTGAATAGAAGGTCTTAATAAAGTGAAACTTCAATCAGTGGGGGTTTTCATTTTTCTCCCCACTGATTATTAGTTGAACGAATCGGGGTGTTAGCGTCCGTTTACTCCCACTTCATGTTTCGAAGTGGGAGTCTTACGGACGGTTGCTCCGGGAGAAATTCAATTACTAGCCCAACACCCACAGTAAGAATATAACTATATAAAGGAATATCGTAAAAAAAATCGAATTGCATAATTAATAATATATAAAGGAGTGGTATTGATGGAGTTGAAAATTTTAAATAGGGTAAGGACAAATAATTTTAATGATAAGCAAGTCCTGCAAAAAATTACAGATCTTTGGAAAGGTGCCTCTACCGATTTATCCAAGCATCAAGGAAATACATACGGTTTGTATCATGAATACGAATCCAATTATAAAGGGGATTATTCATTAGGGATAGCTATTGAAGGAAAAAGCGAAACAACGGTCGTTATTCCTGATGAAGCAAAATACGAGGTATTCCATGTCAATACAGACGAAGAGCAAGGGATTTTTAACAAATGGAATGAAATATGGAAAAAGGAAGAAAATGGCCAATTAAAACGAGCATATACATATGATTTTGAGAAGTATTATCAAGACGGCAAGATTGAAATTTATATTGCGATTGAGGAGGATTAGTCTCTTACAGAAGAGGGCATGGTGGTGACATAAAAAAGTCACCACTGCGCCTTTTAATAATTATCTGAACTCGTCTCCCCTATGTAGCATTACTTTTCCAATGCTTCCAGATTACCGTATATATACTAATCCCATATATTTGTTCTTTCCACACCCGCTGTACGCAAATAATCTAACAGTTGTCCCATGTGAACCGATTCATGATAAGCGATTCTGAGAAGCATATCCCCAAGTGTCCGAATATAACCTGCATCAGACCGATCTATTTGTATGTTTGATAACTCATCGCTACGGAGTGAGTTGATAAAATGCAAGAATTTTTGTCTATATGGCTGAGCAAACTCTAATTCTTCCTCAACTGTGGTAAAATCTTTTGTTCCATATGGATTATAAATGTCATCGAGATTTGAAGATCCTTTATTTTCTAATATGTGGTGATAGAGATACTCCCCCTCCAAGACGTGCCTTATCATTTCTTTGCAAGACATCGCTTCCGAATCTGGGCGCCAGTCTAGCATATCAGCAGGGATAGAGGTCCATACCTTTATACTACGTCGACGAACCTCCTCAAAATTCAAGACAATTAAATCATTACTATTCATTTCTTCTCTCCTCCTTACGTTTCTACTATACTATCATGTAGAAACTTCGGTTATAATCGAAGTATGAATGTTTTTAGGAGGAATGAAGATGGGAAGTAGACCAGATTTTGCCTATGTCGCAAAATTGATGGGAGATCCATCGAGAGCTGCTATGTTAGATGCCCTTCTTGGATTAGATGGACTACCAGCAACGGATTTAGCAAGAAAAGCGAATATTTCATTGCAAACAGCTAGCGGGCACTTAACGAAATTAGTAGAAGGAAACCTTCTTCGTGTCGAAAAGCACGGCCGGCATCGGTATTTTCGTCTTGCTAATGCTGATGTTGCCCAGGCACTAGAAACGTTGACTGTCATTGCCCCACCAGCACAAATTAAATCCTTAAAAGATTCTTCACGTGCAGACAAACTTAAAATTGCCCGTACGTGCTATGATCACTTGGCTGGAAAACTAGGGGTAACCTTGACCGAAGCATTTATGGACAAAGGATATTTGGTCGCGGATCGAGATGATTTCCTTGTGACGGATAAAGGTGAGAAGTTCTTTTATGACCTCGAAATCGACCTTCATGCTTTGAGACAAAAAAGAAGGGCATTTGCCCGAAAGTGCTTAGATTGGAGCGAAAGACGATACCATCTTGCAGGTGCTTTAGGAAATGCTGTTTTGTTGCGATTGTTGGACCAGGAATGGGTGGAAAGACTACCCGATAGAGCTGTAAAAATCACAAAAAAAGGCGAAGCAGCATTATATGAAAAGTTAGGTATAATTGCTGGCCAGTTGTAGGTAGGTAAACGGAAGTGCTATATTCATTAAGAAATAAACGCTTATTTTTTGGTTTCCTTAGAGGTTAGTCTAACGACAGTGAGCCCCTTAATAAAACACCGAAACCAATAGATTATACAAAGAGTGAATAATGATGACAGACCAGAGAGAATTAGATCGTTTGTATATATAACCAAATAACATACTCAACACAAAAGAAGTCGTGATAGCAGTCAAAATATAAGGGAATACAAATAAATCTTTATAAATCCATATGGGAAAATGAATGGAGACAAAGAGTAGACTTGTGACCACATTTGCATTCCAGAACCGGAAGGACTCCCTCAACTTTCTTAGTAAAAAGCCTCTAAATACGATTTCCTCTATAATCCCAACTAGTAAAATGGTATTGAGCCAATCATGAAGGGTTAGATTGAACGTAATACTCTTATTCAGAACTCCAAGATGAACGACAACGAAATAGAGAATTAGTGCTAAAGAAGCCAATCCAGCCCATGTTAACCCTTTTTTCCAATTACGAGATAGCCCTAAATATAACAATGCTTTCTCTCTTTCTACCGTTTTCACTAAAAACACCACAGGGAGAACCCAAATTACTATTTTAATGATAGCGGCTAAAATAGCCCTTGGTATAGGATCCAAAGTGTCTAAATACTGAACAAGCCATAATTCACGAACAGACCATAAAACGAAGAATGCAACAAAATATGCCCATACATAATTTAATTTCGTCTTTGTATCTATTTGGAGTTCCTCCTTATTTGAGAGTATAGTTAAATATTTAATTCTACACTATCTACCAAAATCCTGGTTATGTAATAAGTTATTTCCTCTGAACGAACAATGTAAAAACGAAAAGACATAAGCCCGAACACAATATCGGACTCATGTCTAACAACTGGAATAAATGGGTTAACTTTTTGGTAACTTCATAGATTTACTTGGTTCTCTCTTTATGTATTTCAAATTCATCTTGATTAGTTGCTCAGAAAATTAGGGGACTGCTCCTAATTTCCACCTTTTATTAAAACATCATAGTCTACTGTTTTAAACTTTTAATTAAGCGGAATATCTGGTTCACTGTAAACCTTAAGTTTTGAAAAGCAGTCTCCTCTTCCATCGCTTCTTTCAGAGACATTGGAGCATTTAAAATGGAATAACAAGTGGTAATTCCTTCATTGTTTAGAATGTATTCCTCTGTATTAATACTACCCGCCAAGCCAATAACAGGAATACCATGTTCCTTAGCCAACTTCGCTACACCTATGGGCGCCTTGCCCATTGAAGTTTGCCTATCGAACTTCCCTTCCCCAGTAATAACGAAATCTGCCTTAGATATATAATCACTTATGTTATTAGCTTCTAATATTGTGTCTACTCCTGATTGTAAATCTGCATGAAGAAATCCTAAAAAAGCTGCACCTAATCCACCTGCAGCACCTGCCCCTTCAATATACTGAATATCGATTCCTAAATCTCTTAGAACTACTTCAGAAAAATGTTTGAGTCCATTGTCTAACTCTTTAATCATTTCCTGTGTAGCTCCTTTTTGAGGACCGAATACATGAGCTGCGCCACTTTCCCCATGAAGGAAGTTATTTACATCGCAAGCGATGCGAAATGTGCACTGCTTCAAATGAGGATTTACATGATCTGTGTTTATTTTTTGAATATCTAATAATGCTTGCCCACCTAGACCAACCTCTTGGCCTTGAGCGTCTAGAAAACGAAATCCCAATGCTTGAAGCATACCGATTCCTGCGTCATTTGTAGCACTTCCACCTAATCCAATAATAAAATCACGACATCCTTCATCCATAGCATGGGAGATGAGTTCCCCAACTCCATACGTAGTGGCCTTTAACGGATTGAGTTTTTCTGGTGGTATAAGTGGAAGTCCACAAACCGTTGCTACCTCAATAATGGCTGTCTTACCGTTACCAGAGAGACCATACTTTGCTGAAACTTTTTCATTTAAAGGCCCAGTCACATTTTTTTCTAATATATCACCTGAAGTAGCCTGTACGATAGATTCTACCGTGCCCTCTCCACCATCAGCTAAGGGAAAAGTAAAGATAGTTGCTTCTTGAAAAATATCTCTAACTCCAAGAGAAATCGCTTCGCTCCCTTTAACAGAAGAAATGCTGCCTTTAAAAGAGTCAATGGCGATTAAAATATTCATATTATGCTCTTCCTTACTTCATTTTCGTTCAACAATAGTCCTTATTTAATCAAACAAAACACTAACAGAAGCATTATTGTGAATTCTTAATACCGCCTCAGCCAGAAGTGGTGCAACGGAAAGTATTTAAATTATTTTTCCCGGTAAATGTTGTAGACAGCTAAAAGACCCAAAACAAGAGAAACAAAAGGAAAAAGCCTTCACTCTCCCGAAGACTTTAAACTTATTCGAAAATCATACAATCAAGAAATAAATTTAACTAAATACGTCATAGAAACCCCAAATAAATTCAGAGAACTTCCTCTTTCCTCCGCTCTATCATCTCTAACACAACCTTGGGATTTGTTCCACCTGTTACTTTTCTTCTTTCAATAAAGTGTTTGGGATCAATGATAGACTGCCAATCTCTATCTTCTAATATAATATTCTCTAGCCATTCGTTTACTTTAGATAACGGAATTTCATAGAGTTCTTTATTTTCTCTATCTGACTGTTTTGCTATTATGCTTGCTTTTTTATGTGCCGTTCTAAAAGGGATACCATAATCCCGGGCTAGCACGTCTGCAAGCTCTGTTATTGTAATCAAATTTTCTCTTGCTTGCTGATAAGCTCGTTCTTTATTGAAATCTAATGTAAGAATAACAGCCCTCATTAAGCTTATAACTCTTGTCGCCTTTTCGTACCCAGCATACAAATGGGGTTGCAAATCATCCTCCGTATCGTTTATGTCTCCATAGGGTGTGTTATGAATCATATGAAGTACAGCCATTCCTTCAGCTGCAGCACTGCTGGCAATGGCACGGGAGTGTTCAATGGAAACCGGGTTTCTTTTTTGTGGCATAATGCTACTTACCTGTACGTATGCATTAGAGACTTTTAACAATCCAACTTCCTTTGAAGCCATTCGTAAAAACTCCTGGATCCACCTGCCCATGTTTGTCATAAGACTTATCAGCGTCTGGGCTGCTTCAATTAAATAATCCCCAGTACCGATTGCATCATAAGAGTTCTCTATTAATCCATCAAACTCTAGCAACTCTGCCATTCGTTCTCTATTTATTGGAAAGCCTGTGGTAGTGATGGCAGCTGCCCCCATGGGTGATTGATTTACAGTCTGATATGCGCGTTGCAACCTTGTAATATCTCTGGATAGGTTATCGTAAATGGCAACAAGATAGTGTCCAAAAGTAGTTGGCTGAGCAGGTTGGGTATGGGTGTGGGCAGGCATGATAGACTCTACATGCTGTTCTGCTTGATATAGAATGACGTGTCTTAACTTTTCTGCGTTTTCAATAGTCTGTTTTAGGTAGTTACGGATCACAATGCGATACATTGCTTCTCCCATATCGTTTCTACTTTTGGCGATATGCATTTTACCTGCTAATTCATCACCAATATGTTCGCCAATTTTGGATTCTACTAGAAAAAATAAATCTTCATATTGCGCTGAATACGTTAATTCCTCTTTTTCAAGGTTTTCAACCAGCTTTATTCCTTCTAGTATTTTAGTACATTCCTCTTTCGTAATAATTTTTTGTTCAGTTAGCATGATGGTATGTGCTTTATGTATTTTAAACATCGCTTCGAATAAATAGTCTTTTTGGTCTTGAAAGAGGGGTTTTAATAAATGTTCAACATACGTTTTTCCTGGAAATTCAATTCCTTCCGTCGATTCAAATTCGCTTTTTAAATTATCCATCCAAGCAACACCTCATCACTTTTAAAGAGATTTTAGTTTGTAAGATTTACTTACAAACAATTCCCCACCATTGTATATAAAAGCCCTTACATTGTAAAGAACTAATTATTTAGAAAAATTTATAAATTACAAATGTAAGCGTTGACATAAAATAACCAAACTAGTAATATATATTTTAATTAATAAGTAATCTTTACTAACTTATTAGAAATGAATAGTTAACTAACTTAGAGGGGAGGGAAAAATCATAATTAATCGTAACATCCAAGCAAATTTACCTAACATAAAAAACCTGAACAAAAGAAAAATCTTACATTACATTCAAAGAAATCAAGGAAGCTCACGGTCTGACATTTCTAAAGCTCTAAATATTAGTAAGCCAACTGTATCCAATTTTGTTGATGAGCTCATAGCAGAAGAATGGGTTAGAGAGAAAGAAAGTGAGAAAGGAAGTTCCTCAGGTGGCAGAAAACCATACCAGTTATTCTTTAATGAAAATGCATATTATCTAATTGGGGTAGATATAGGAGGCACCTCAGTAGAGATAGCCATTATGAATTTGGATGGAGTGATTGAAAACAAAATGTCTATTGAAACGCAACGGCATGTAGGTAGCCAACTTATCCCCCTTATAGCTGACACGATTAAAAGCATGATTAAAGATAGCCAACTTACGTATGATCAAATATTTGGAGTAGGTGTCGGCGTTCCCGGTATCACGGATGTAGATAACGGAGTGGTAATTGATGCTCCTAGTGTTGGATGGGAAAATGTACCCTTACGTAACCGACTTGAAGAACTCCTTCCCTTTCCCGTTTACCTTGACAATGATGTGAATATTGCTGCACTTGGCGAGTTATGGAAAGGAGTTGGAGAGACGAATAGCAACTTTTTGATGATAACCCTAGGTACTGGAGTTGGGTGCGGCATCATAATTAATAGCCAGCTTTACCGAGGTTCATCCTATGCTGCAGGTGAGATAGGTTATATGGTTACAGATAAGAAAACAGCCGAAAAAAATTATGAACACACTTTTACTGGGTACGGTTTTTTAGATAACCATGTTGGTGGCCCTTCCATTACAAGAAGAATGAAGAATTATTCTAGCGAAGCTGGTAATAGTGAAACTTGGTCAGCAAAAAAGGTGTTCCAATCTGCAAAAAGTGGAGATGAAATTGCTCTAGAAGCTCTTAATGAGCCTTTATCTCATTTGTCCTTTGCACTAATTAATGCGATTTCTTTACTTAACCCAGAAAGGATTGTTTTAGGTGGTAGGATTTCAAAATCTATGGATCAATTTTTACCATCTATATCTGCAACAATCGATAAACACATACCAATACAAACAGAAATTGAAACAACAAGCGTTACGGATGTTTCATTGTTAGGAGCAGGTTATTTGTTGCTAATGGAACACGAGTCTATATTAAAAATTTAATTATGTCCCACTATATGTGCAAAAAGATCCCCATTGTTACAGTAGAACCTTTCACCACGATCACACCTCTAATTATATAGAAAAAGGAGTACCAAATGCAGTCCAATTGCCCTTTGAAATTCTTGGATAAAAGAGCAGCAAGATTATTACCAACCTGTTAATTCACTAAAGAAAACTACAATCTTATTACCTTCACCCAACAACGTATCTTTGGGCTACAAGTTCAAGATAATGAGAGAGTAATACAGAAAGATTCTAAAGTATCTTTAATTATTTAAGGGAGGTTATTTAATGTTAAAGAAATGGAAATTTGCACTGTTGGGAATCCTTATTTTGCTTATACTGGCTGCTTGTTCAGGTAATGAAGAAGAAACTTCTGGAAGTGGATCAGAAGATGGTGAAGAAATCACTCTGACTTACTGGCAATATGCCTTTGATTCTAAGGTTAGCTTAATGGATGAATTAATTAAGGAATTTGAACAAGACAATCCCGGAATTAAAATTGAACAAACAACCTTTCCTTACGATCAATACAATGAGCAAGTAGCAGCTCAAGTACCAGCTGGAAGAGGACCAGATGTAATAAACTTATTTTACGGCTGGGTACCTTCTTATGTAGACGCTGGTTATTTACAACCTCTACCGCAAGATGCGTTCCCACATGAAGAAATAGAAGATGAATTTTTCCCATTGGTAGATGCTACAAAAATTGATGAAGAATACTGGACTATTCCTACTGCGGTAAGAACATTGGCCTTGTTCTACAATAAAGATCTGTTTGAAGAAGCTGGCCTAGATCCTGAATCTCCACCAGAAACGTGGGATGAACTTCAAGATTATGCAGTTCAATTAACGGAAAGAGATGATAATGACGTTTTAGTAAAATCCGGTATGGCATGGCAACCTGATCAACAAGGGCATCATTGGCTTAGAGACGGCTTAACTTATCAAGCTGGAGGAAGCGTTTTGAGTGATGACCGTAAAGAGGTAGCTTGGGGTGAAGGCTCAGAAGGTTTTGAGGCATTTGAATACTGGTTGAGTTTTCCTGGGGAACTTGGGACATCTGAGCAAGGATTCTATACGGATGATGTAACAGCTTTTGTGACAGAAAATGCAGCAATGAATATTGATGGGTCCTTCCGAGTAGGGACACTTCAAAAAGATGCGCCTGATTTAAATTACGGAATTGCACCACTCCCAGCTCAAGATGAGCAATCAACCAACGCATCATTCTGGACTAATGGTATCACTGCTGGTGTAGAAGGCGAAAAACTGGACGCCTCTGTTAAATTTCTTGAGTTTTTAACTAGTGATGAAGTAATGGAAAGATGGTTAGAGGCTACAGGCGAGTTGCCTGCAAAAGAAGCAGTCGCGATGCAGGATAAATTCGCCAATGACGAAATATATGGTCCATTTATTGAATCTTTACCTTATGCAAATGCACATTTCTTCGTCGATGAATCAAGAGAGCGAGATCTAGTAATTGATGCCGCTAATAAAGTCTTATTAAACGGAGAGGATCCTGAGGAAGCCTTTAATGAATTAGTTGAATCCACGCAGGAACTCTTTGATGACTATTGGAGCGATAAATAAACTTTTTTAAGGGATTGAAGGTCATTACCTTTGATCCCTATTTTCCAAAAGGAGGTGCACTATGGGCCAAGTAAACCCTACACCAGATTATGATGAACAGAAAAAGAAAAAGCCAGAGCGCAAAGACGGGCACAAACCTTCCATCTTCTATAAATTAAGGAATAACTATAAATATCAGAAGTATATTTTCATATTCAGTTGTTTACTGCTGCCGCTCATCTTTTTTATTGGCATACGGATCTTGCCCACTTTGTTCACTTTTAATGTTGGTTTTAGAGAATGGAACCTTCTTTCAACTGGCGATCGTCCCTTCGTTGGTCTTTCAAACTTTGTAACCTTATTTAAGGATGAAGTTTTTCTTAAATCTCTATTAAATACTTTTATATATATTGTAATTGGTGTAATTGGTCAATTAACGATTGGAATAATTGTCGCCCTTTTGCTTCATAAAATTAAGCGGTTTGTTGGTTTGTTTAGGGTTATTTACTTTATTCCATATGTAACAAGTATTGTTGCCATTAGCTGGGTTTTTCAATGGCTTTTCATGAGCAACGGGTTTATTAATGATTTCTTAATGAACTTAGGGTTTTCACAACAACCTTTCTTAAACTCACCAGACCAAGCAATTTTTGTAATATCAGCAGCTATGATCTGGCAGTCTATTGGATTTCAAATGGTTTTATTTTTAGCTGGGTTATCGAATATTCCAGATATGTTATATGAAGCGTCTGATATTGATGGGGCTACTCCTTGGCAGAAATTCTGGCATGTGACAGTACCATTACTCAACCCAACGATTGTATTTTCATCCATAATTGGAATGATTACGTTCATTCAAGTTTCTTTCACGCAAGTTGTAAACATGAGCATGGATGGAAGTGGTGGACCATTAAATTCCACCATATCCGTGGTAGTTTATATTTATCAACAAGCCTTCCGACAATATGACATGGGAACGGCTTCCGCTGCAACTGTAATATTGTTTCTATTTATTATGTCCTTGACCATTTTCCAAATGAAGGTACTAACAAAGAAATTTGATTATTAATAAGGGAGGCGGAGAAAATGAAACCGGGGAAATTTTTACCTTATATAATTCTAATAATAGGTGCAATTGTAATGATTTTTCCATTTATTTGGATGCTATCCACTTCCTTAAAAGCACCAATGGACATCTTTAACCTGAATATAATTCCTGAGAGTCCTACCTTAGCTAACTATATTAGAATCTTAGAAGAGAGTATGTTTGTTAAGTGGTTTTTAAATAGTCTTATCATTGCAGTAATCACGACAATTAGTGTCATTTTCTTTGATACACTTGTCGGTTACATTATAGCCAAATTCAACTTTTTTGGGAAAAAACTATTATTTATTTTAATTCTCAGTACTTTAATGGTACCTGTTGAAATGCTAATTATCCCTTGGTATATGATGAGCTCAGAATTAGGCTGGACAGATACATATTGGGGAATTTTGTTTCCAGGATTAATGACTGGGTTCGGTGTATTTTTAATGAAGCAGTTTATGGAACAGATCCCTGAAGATCTATTGAATGCTGCGCGAATTGATGGGATGAACGAGTTTTCGATTTTCTTTAAAATAGCCGTTCCCCAGGTCTGGCCAGCAATTTCTGCTTTAGGTATATTCTCATTTCTAAGTAACTGGAATGCATTTCTGTGGCCATTAATTGTAACCGAATCTCCTGGTATGCGAACGTTACCTGTCGGATTGTCATACTTTTCTTCAGGTGAAGCTGAGTCACAATGGCATTTAATCATGACTGGAGCGACCATTTCCGTGATTCCTTTAATTTTGGTATTTATCTTTCTACAGCGCCACATTATTAAAGGAATTGTATTAACTGGGATGAAGTAATTTACCAGTTCCCTAAAATAAAAAGGAGCATCTCCCCGGTAAATTTAACCTGGAAGATGCCTTTTTTTGTTACTCTGCTGTGTAGCTGATTAGGTTTGTAAAAATCCGGTAGGCACCGGGGACTTGATTATCAATTTGACGGTAAAATACTAAATTCGTATACGTATACGTACCCTTTCCATAATCCGCTGATAGTATCCCACTAGTAAATGGTTCTTCATTTGGGTCAGACATGCTGACAAAGGTTTCATAACGGTCATCCCAATTCATAGGAAAGTAAAGGCCTCTCTCCTGAACCCAATTATCCCAATCGCTATCCGTTATCGAGTTCGGATAGTTGAAAAACGCATGCTCTGGTTGAGTTACTGTCACATCAGCAGCCTCATCTGTAACACGCCATTCAATGGATGGACTTCCTATCTCTAATGAATATGGTGCCGTATTATCTGGATCCCAGTTATCGCCTGGTTTATGATATTGAACGACAAAATGCCCACCATTTTCTACATATTGTAGTAATCTTTCATTGTTTTGCACGAGATCTTCTCTGGAAAGGTAAGCCCTAATTCCCGAAACAATCGTATCGTATTGTGATAAGTCCCCAGATGCAAGATCCTCTTCTGTGAGTTTGGTTACATCAATACCTGCCTTAGACAAATAATCTGCCACTTCGTCAAATCCACTTTCAATATAACCAACTTTAAGGTTATCTGGCTTTAACAACTCGAACGCTACCGTATTAACAGTAGACGGATATTGATGATAGGCATCGTTAATATGGTCGTATTTTATTTCTTGAACAGTGGTATTATACGTTTCCCCATCTGCATGTGCCACCACATCCAAGGAAAAATCTCCTTCTTCTATATCAGCTGGTGGACTTATATAGAATACAACCTCTTTCTCTTCAAGTCGTTCTGTAAAGGATACTTCTTTATGTGCGGTGTCACTTGTCCAACCCTCAGGCAGACTTAAGGCAACTTGTGCATTCTTCACTCCGTTAAAATAGTTTTTCACATTAATCGTCACAGGAATATCTTGTTGTACGTCTGCTGTATTAATCGTTAGTTTATCTGGATCTGCCTCTAGACTAAGATCTGGAAGGACGGCAACAGTATTATCAAACTCCTGTGTTTTAGTTGTCGTTGTACCTTTTTCTTTAAATGAAATTTTTATTTGCAATACAGATTTTCCATATGGTTTGTAATATTCTTGGTCTTCCGCTACTTTAATGTTGAAAACAACTGTTTCGGACTGTCCAGGATCTAAGTGTTTAAAATTCTGTTCCTTTTCGACCACCCAATTTTCTGGGGTAAGCAAGGATGTATCAACATGTTTTATTTTTTCATTTCCTTCATTAGAGACGATCATGGTTACTTTCGTTTCTTCATCTTGCGTTAAAACGGTTGATTCGATCTCCGTGTTTATATGAAGTCCGGAAGATATAAAGCTTACTTCCTGTAATTGTTCTTTTTTAAGTGCTAGTTTATGAATTAAATCGTTTTTGGCATTCTCATGCATCTTACTTCGTTCCGTTGCTTTCAACAATTTATCTACATCTTTGAGAGCATGCTGGGTAACAGGTAAAATGTCTTCTTTATTTGGATAAAGTTCTACTATTTCATCAAGGTCTTGTTGCAATCTCTCTAGTTTTTTACCTAACCCTTTATTTGGCACTATCTCCGCCCAATCAGCCAAGTTATATGGAACACCAGAAAAGAACTTGCCAGTTTCATGATCTACTGCGGATGTAACGAGCTCTAGGTGGGTTTGCCTAGGTTCTGCTGGTATGTCTCTTCCCATCCCTTGACTCTTATGCATATACCTTGATTCTTCTCCAAGTTGTGGATAAGTCATGCCATAAATAGGGTCGTAATCACCTATTTCAATAGAGGTTGTTGCCGTTTCTTCAGAGGCAGCAGGCAGATATAATTTCTTTACTTGCCAAACATCCAATCCCTCTTCTAGCTGCTCAGGGTATACAGAGGGGTCTGCTGCATCTTCAAATGCCCGATGAGTCAGGACTGTGATTGCTCGATGATGGCCATGCTGACTTTCAACATCTCGGAAAGACGGCATCACAATATCTGGTTTATAGGTCCGGATTAAGCGAATGAATCGTTCATATGTCAGATCTTCTCCCCACTTTTCTAAGGTTTCTTCCGGAGACTTGGAGAAACCGAAGTCATAAATCGGATCAGAGGTGGTTTCACTTAAGTGGTATGCTTTTACTCCGGTTATTTCTGACGCTTCAATCATTTCATTTGATCGAATAATACCGAGTCCATTCCCTAATTCCGTTCCAATTTCATTTTGTCCTCCCTCGCCTCGGTTTGCTATCATACTAGAAGTTTGTACACCTAGACCACGAGATAGGTATGCAAGAAAGTCACTGCGTTCATCATCTGGATGTGCTCCGGTATTCAGGAAGCTAACTGTAGTACTTAGTGGTTTCACTGCATTCCATAGATCTACATCCGGGTTTTCTTGCTCCTCGTTTGCTAGTGAACTTTGCAATGGTAATAGAGATAAAACTAACAGTACGGACAAAAACACTAAGAAAAACTTTTTCATAAAATGAAACCCCTTTCATTTTTATTCACAAAGTAATTCTTATTTATTCTTACCTCCTTTCCTTATTTTTAGTTGGTTAGTAATTTTTATTTACTAAATATTCAAAAATTACCTTGTGCCAGAATCGTACCATTTTTTCGATTATTTAGTAAATATTATAAAAGAACTAATTAAAAAGACATTGTAGTTAGAAAGTGGCGGGGGAATTGGACTGGGGGAAATGTGGGGCACATAATGGGATGGAAAGCATTAAGATCCTCTGATTAATAGCCTATTAGATTACTGTTAATATTAAAAGAACTTCAGTCTCAAACTACTGAAGTTCTTTCTATGATCCCTTTTTATTGGTAACTATCATTAAGCTAACTAATCCACTTAATAATATCTTACTTTACCAATTGCTCTATATGCTCCACAACATTTTCCACAGTAAAGCCATATTCCTCAATCAATTTCTCACCATTCCCTGAAGCCCCGAATGTGTTTATCCCTAGTACTTTTCCTTCTGTACCTACATATCGTTCCCATCCGAACGGAGAGGCCATTTCCACTGCAAGTCTCTTCTTCACATTTGGCAAAATAACAGAGTCCTTGTATTCTTGGTTTTGTTCCTCAAATCGATCCCAAGATGGCATACTCACCACAAGCACATCGATATCTTTGCCTCTTAATTCTTGTTGCGCTTTTATAGCTAAGTGAACTTCAGATCCAGTCGCTAGGACTAATGCGTCTGGTGTATCTTTTTCAGACTCACTTACGACATAAGCCCCTCTTTTGACACCTTCATACGCTCGTTCTTTCGTACTTTCAAGTGTTGGGAGGTTTTGACGAGATAAGACTAGTGCTGTTGGCTTATCCTTCGAAACGACAGCTAGTCTCCACGCTGCTTGTGTTTCATTACCATCAGCCGGGCGAATCAATGATAAGCCTGGCATGGTACGATAGGATGCCAAATGTTCAACTGGCTCATGTGTTGGTCCATCTTCACCAACAGCAATAGAATCATGTGTCCACACGTACGTAACTGGTAATTTCATCAAAGCTGACAGTCGTACTGCTGGGCGTAGGTAATCACTGAAAACAAAGAACGTTCCACCGAATACATTTAATCCACCATGCAAGGCCATTCCGTTTAATGCCGCAGCCATCGCAAACTCGCGGACGCCAAACCAAATATTCCTTCCAGCATAATTATCTTTTGTAAAATCTTCTACATCATTAATTGTCGTTTTGTTAGATCCAGCTAAGTCGGCACTCCCACCAAAAAAGTTTGGTACCGTTTTAGCTATAGCATTTAAAACTTCACCTGAGGAAGCACGACTAGCAAGTTTTTTTCCAATCTCATATGTTGGTAAATCCTTATCCCAGTCACATGCTAATTCTCCATTTATCGCTAATTGAAGTTGTTTTCCTTCTTGGGGATAAATATCCTTATAATCTTCCACTAGTTGGTTCCATTTTGCTTCGGCTTGCGTGCCTTTTTTTACGACTTTTTCATTGAAATCGGTATACACTTCATTTGGAACGTGAAAAGGTTCGTGTGACCAGTTGTAATGTTGTTTTGTAAGTGTCACTTCATCCTCACCAAGTGGTGCACCGTGTGAAGCAGAAGATCCAGACTTATTAGGAGAACCGTATCCAATGACTGTTTTCACTTCAATTAGTGTTGGTTTGGAAGTGTCTTGCTTTGCTTGTAGAATAGCCTCATGGATTGCATCTAAATTATTCCCATCTTCTACGCGTATCACTTGCCAGCCGTAGGAGCGGAAGCGTTCTTCCGTATTGTCGGAGAACGACCTGTCCAAATCTCCATCAAGTGAAATATCATTGGAGTCATATAAAACGACTAGTTTTCCTAACCCAAGGTGACCAGCAAGTGATGCTGTTTCATGAGAGATTCCTTCCATTAAATCACCATCCCCAACAAGGGCGAACGTGTAATGGTCCACTACAGGAAATTTTTCTTTGTTATACGTTGCCGCTAAATGAGCTTCTGCCATTGCCATCCCTACGGCTGTCGCGACACCCTGGCCTAGCGGTCCTGTCGTTGTCTCTACCCCGTCTGTGTGATGCACTTCAGGGTGGCCTGGAGTTCGAGAACCCCACTGACGGAAATTCTTTAAATCATCCACGGTAACATCATAGCCTGACAAATGAAGTAAACTATATAACAGCATTGATCCATGACCTGCTGATAACACGAAGCGGTCGCGGTTAAACCATTTGGAATGCTTCGGGTTATGGGTCATGAAGTCTGTCCATAATGTGTATCCCATCGGTGCTGCACCCATCGGTAGCCCTGGATGCCCGGAATTCGCCTTTTCAATAGCATCTATTGAAAGTGTGCGAATGGTATCAATCGATAATTGTTTAATAGAAGTAGCAGTCGTCATACTCTCTCATCCCTTCTTTAAGAATGTGCATTAGAAGTCTTTGGAACCTTTTCCCAATCAGCTAAAAATTGCGCAATACCATTATCAGTTAATGGATGTTTCCATAACTTAGGTAAAAGTGAACCTGGAATGGTCGCAATATCTGCTCCAGCTAAAGCTGCTTTTTCTAAATGACCGATCGTTCTCACACTAGCTGTAATAATTTTAGCATCGTAACCATAATTATTAAGTGCTACTTTTAAGTTCTGTATAAGTTCTATCCCGTCTTCCCCCATATCATCTACTCTTCCGACAAATGGGCTAACATAGGTCGCACCAGCTTTAGCAGCCATTAATCCTTGAGCAACGGAGAAAATCAACGTGACATTCGTTTTAATTCCTTCATTTGATAAAGTGTTAACTGCCTCAAGACCAGCCTCAGTCATTGGGATTTTCACAACAACATTTGGAGCCCATGTTGCGATATTTCTAGCTTCTGCAACCATTTCTTCTACCGTAAGTCCAATAACCTCCGCGCTTACTGGGCCGTCTATTACACTACAAATCTCTTTTATCGTTTCCTCAAAATCTCGGTTCTCTTTTGCAATAATCGTAGGATTAGTGGTAATTCCATCTACAAGGCCTAAGCGATTAATTCTTTTGATTTCCTCAAGGTCTGCTGTGTCTAAATAAAATTCCATTTTAAAATACCTCCTGTTGTTCTAAAATAGTGTGTACACTTCATCATTCTCTTTTTGCTTACACCTTTAAACCGTCTGTAGTATTGGATACGTACTTTTAACATATCTTACTTGTTTATCCATTCCATTCACGAGTATAGAATGCGTAATATAGTTTTCGTGCTCGGTCTGAATTCCATTAACAATTAAATTATCTGTGATCCCTGTTGCAACAAATACACAATCATCCGTACTTACTAAGTCATTTTGAGTTAAAACGTTTTCAATATTCGTTATCCCCATCTCATGACATCTTCTTATTTCGTCATCGTTTCGGGGCAATAGCTTTGCTTGCATTTCTCCTCCCTGACAACGAACAGCTGCTGCTCCTAGTACTCCTTCAGGTGCTCCGCCGATTCCGAAGAACATATCCACATCAAAATTTTCAATACAAGTAGCTGTTGCGTAAATGACATCACCATCATGAAACAACCTAACCTTAGCTCCAGCTTTACGAATTCTATCAATATATTCTTTATGCCGAGGTCGATCCTGTATGAGAACATTTAATTCTTTCACGTCTTTACCTATTGCGTTTGCTACAGCTTTCAAGTTCTCTTCTATTGGAGCATCAATATCAATTTTCCCTTTTGCTCTCGGCCCTACAGCAAGTTTCTTCATATACATATCTGGGGCGTGGAGCAACGTACCTTTTGGCGCTGCTGCAATAACGGTTATTGCATTCCCTTGCCCATTCACAGTAGGAGTTGTTCCTTCAATTGGATCTACCGCTATATCTACTTCATGACTTCCGCCTTTTCCTAGCTTTTCTCCAATATAAAGCATTGGTGCTTCGTCAATTTCACCTTCGCCGATGACAATCGTACTATGCATTTTCATTTTATTTAAATTCTCTCGCATAGAATTTGTAGCAGCTGCATCAGCTGCAATCTTATCGCCACTACCAACCCATGGAATAGCAGCAACAGCAGCTGATTCGGTTACTTTTAAAAAATCTAACAACAAGGATCGCATATATTTCTCCCCTCAGTTAACAAATTTAGTTGACGCCGCAATTACTACCTGCTACTGCATCTTTATAATTTTGACTAACAAATTGCTGTTCTCTTTCCACAATCTTATCTACTTTGCGTTTAGAACCCTCTGCCCAAGCTACGTTTAGGTATGCATGCACAACTTTTTTCGCAACTTCTGGTCCGACAATTTGTGATCCAAGCGTAAGAATTTGTGCATTGTTACTTAGCTGTGCTCTTTCAGCAGAATATTCATCATGTGCTAAAGCTGCGCGAATTCCTGGATATTTGTTAGCTGTAATACATACACCAATCCCTGTTCCACAAATCAAAATACCACGATCTACCTTTCCTTCACTTACTGCCTCAGAAACGTCAAATGCAACATCTGGATAATCTACTGCATCTTCAGAATGGCATCCAAAATCAACTACCTCATGCTCTGTATCTTTCAAGGACTCTTTAATTGTTTCCTTCAATTGAAATGCGTTATGGTCACTACCGATTGCGATTTTCATTATTTAAAAACTCCTTTCATGATTTCACTAACTTATTTTCATTTTATACCATTTATTATTTTTGTTCAACTTTTATTTTCATTTACTTTCATATTTGACCAAAAAAATAGAACCTGTTTTAAAATAACTAGATTTGAAAGTAACTTAAAAACAACATCCGTTTAATATATTGGAACGAATTATAAATAAGAGAACAATCTATTAGGAGATTATTCTCTTATTTATATGACTTACCTATAGACTTGTGAATTAAGTGTATGAAGAATTACTCGAAAGCTTTCTATATCCCAGGCTGCTCTCCCAATAAACAAACCATTAACATCTTGTAGCTTACTATATTCCAAAAAGTTCTCTTTATTTACACTTCCACCATACAGAATAGGAATGTCGTTCCCCTTACTGTCGAAAAGGTCTTTCAACTTTTCTCGTAAAAAACCATGTATCTCCTCGACGTAGGCAGCATCAGCTGGAGTACCATCTTCTCCTATTGCCCATACTGGCTCATATGCTATCATTACATGTTTGACCTGTTCTGCAGTTAAGCCCTTAAGACAAACTATTAGTTGCGCAGCCAAGGTTTCTTTTGAAATATTGTTCTTTTTTTGGGTTGAATTTTCTCCAATACAAACTAGTGGTTTCATCCCATACTTAAGTGCTGCTATTACTTTTTTATTTATTGATTCGTCGGTTTCATTATAGTACTGTCTGCGTTCTGAATGGCCTAGCTCTACAATATTCATGCCAATTTCGTGTAGCATTGTTGGAGATATTTCTCCCGTATACGCACCTTCGGATTCCCAGTGCATATTCTGTGCCCCTATATGAATCTTGCTATTTTCAGTAAGCTCTTTAATGGATACTAAAGAGGTGTGAGATGGGATGATAAATAATTCAATATTACTGAGCTTCTCAGCAATTTTTTTCAGCTCTTTTGTGTAGAAAGATCCTTCAGCAATCGTTTTGGTCATCTTCCAATTAGTTCCGACCCAAAATTTATTCATGATTACCTACCCATTCTCTCATCGATCTAAAAATAATCCATACAGAGGTAGCTCCCGCATCCTGATGTCCTATCGCTCTTTCACCTAATGATTTCGACCTTCCAAACTTCGCAACATAATCCTTGGTGTTTTCTACACCGTTCGCTGCATTTACTTCCGCGCTCTTTAAGGCTTCTATAAGGCTATCAGAAGTCGTAGCGCTTTCTTTTAGTCCATTTACTGCTGGCTCAAGTGCATCAATCATGGTTTTATCACCAAGATTGGCTTTTCCACGTTCTTTAATCGCTACTAATGATTTTTCAAAGATACCTGCTAAGGTTGTAACATCTAATTTTTCTTTTACTTCTAGCTTCTTAACACCCCCAAGAAACATCGTGCCGAAAATGACTCCAGAAGCTCCGCCCATTGACTGAACCATAGACATTCCAGTTGTTTTAAAAACATCATTAATTGTATGGAATTCTTGCTTCTTTAAATTTTCTTCCGCTTTACTAAAACCAAGCGCCATTCCAATTCCATGGTCTCCATCACCAATTTCACTATCCACCTTAGTTAAAAAAGGTTTGCTTTCTTTCACTTTTTCCCCTACATAAAGAAGCATTTCTTTGACTTGTGAAGCATTTAATGTTTTAACAATTGCATCCGTTTTCATTTATGGCCCTCCCATGTATTATTTTTTATAGTATGGTGCGTTAGCTGGAGCATCATAGTATGCTTTTAACTCTTCATCAACCTTTAATAGACTAATAGAAAAACCACCCATTTCTTGCGTAGTGCAGTAATTATTAACATCCATATCATGGACGCCAATCCCTTTTTCATCTAAAATTTTCCCAACCCTACGGTTAACTATAAATAATTCCATAAGTGTTGTAGAACCAAGACCATTTACTAAAACACAAACCTCATCACCTGTTGTTACCTTGCTCTCTTTCAACAATTTCTCCATTAATTGATCGGTTAACTCATCAGCTGGGAGTAGCTTTGTCCTTTCCATCCCAGGTTCTCCATGAATACCCATCCCTAATTCAATCTCATCATCAGCTAATGTAAAAGTTGGTTCACCTGAGTCTGGAATAGTCCCTGGCGACAAGGCAACGCCAATTGAGAAAGTGTGGTCATTCGCTTTTTGGGTCACATTAGTCACTTCTTCTAACGATAACCCCTTATCAGCTGCAGCTCCTGCCACCTTAATCACAAACATATCACCAGCAATCCCTCTACGCTCGTCTTTTCTTTCAACCGGTGCAGAGACGACATCATCCGTAACCCTTACTGTCGTTGTTTCTACATTATCAAATTCTAACAACTCAGCAGCCATATCAAAATTCAAGACATCTCCTGCATAGTTACCATAGATGAAAAGTACTCCTTTACCAGCGTCAACTGCTTGGGCTACCTCTTGTACCGTATTTGGTGTTGGTGCTGCAAAAACATTCCCAATAGCTACACCATCAGCAAGCCCTTGCCCAACAACCCCGAAGAAAAGCGGCTCATGACCACTTCCGCCACCTGTCACAATAGCAACTTTATCTTTAAGCTTTCTATTGATGATTCCGTTTACATTTTCTAGCTTTTTAAACTGATTTTTATGAGCAAGCATAATTCCTTCCGTCATTTCCTCTACAACATCTGCTGGATTATTTATTACTTTTTTCAAAAAATCCCCCTCCTGCCTAACTATAAATGTTTTTATTTCATATCATTTTCTTTTGTTTTTAATTATAACGTTATTATTTGTTTGTGTCAATTTTCATAAATGCTTTATAACACTGATTTTCTGTTGCTTTTATCACCCTCAACAAGATCGTTTTTTGTTTAAAATGAACATTTTAGGTTGACTTTTTGTTTAAAAATAACATAATGGATGTATAAAGGAAATGTTTTATGTAAGTTGTTAACATAAAGGTAGGTGACATTTTGGGTTCTACTCAACAAAGAAGAGATTGGTTATTAAAAAGGATTGATGAGGATGGAAAAGTCTTAATTGAGAGAATTGCTGATAGCTTGAAGGTTTCGCCCATGACAATACGAAGAGATCTAAAATATTTAGAATCTACCGGAAAAGTTATCCGAATCCATGGTGGGGCAGTCTCCACAAACTCCTTAGTGGCGGAAACTCCCTACAAAAACAAAGAAAGTCTGCAAATCAACCAGAAAAAGAGTATTGCTAATAAGGCACTCTCTTTCGTTCAACAAGGCCAAACCATCATATTGGATGCTGGCACAACCAATTTGGAGCTAGCGAAATTACTTAAGAAACGAGAGAACATAACAGTTATCACAAACGATATTAAAATTGCCACCGAATTAGTAGATTGTTCACTTAAAGTTATTGTAACAGGCGGTGAATTGCAACAGAATGTCGGTACACTTTACGGGCCTCAAACTTATAATTTCATTAAAGATTTGCATGTCGATTTACTATTTTTAGGTGCACATGCAGTTGATATGGAGGCAGGAGTCACTTCTCCTACATTAGAGAAATCTTTGGTTAAAAAGTTGATGATCGACGCAGCGGAAACTAGCTGGTTAATCGCTGATTCTTCTAAATTAAACCAGAAGGCTTTTTCGAAAGTATGTGATTTGTCTCAAGTATACGGCCTGCTTACAGATGATGATATTTCAGTAGAAACAAAAAAGCGATATTCCAATGTACTAAAGGTACTGTAACAAGTTTATCAATAAGGGGGGAATGACATGAAAGTAGGCATAATTGCTGATGATTTAACAGGCGCAAACGCTACTGGGGTCCGTTTAAGTAAAGTGGGATTTACTTCTGCTACCATAGTGTATAGGGATAAAATTCCCGACTCTCATAAACTTGACGCAGTATGTATCGACACAGATACTAGATACCTTCCCAAGCAGCAAATTACCAATAGGATACATAAAGCAATGGAAAGTTTTCGAGAGTGGGATGCTAAAATAATTTGCAAACGGATAGACAGCACCATTAGAGGAAATATTGGGTATGAAATAGATACCGTATTACAGGAAGTTGGTGACGATAGTATCGCCGTTGTCGTTCCTTCCTTCCCTGATTCAGGAAGAATTACCTCGGGTGGTTATTTATTAGTAGATGGCATCCCTGTTCAAGAGACAGACGTTGCACAGGATCCGATAACCCCCATTGTAGATTCATGTGTTCCAAAGGTTATTCAGCAGCAAAGTCATCATAAGGTTGAGCATATTGGATTAGATAAAGTACTAGCTGGGATCGAATCCCTAAATCAATCTCTTTTAAGCGCCATCAATTCAGGTAACCGCATTATTGTAATTGATGCGGTTACGGACGAAGATATAGAGATCATTGCAGAAACAATGCTTACTATTAAGGGATTTAACTTAATTCCAACTGACCCTGGGCCCCTGACGGCTGCTTATTCCCAAGCCTTCTTTAATCAGCATGTGAATCCAGGGAAAGTTATTGTATCAGTTGGTAGCGTGACAGCACTAACGAAGAGTCAATTAAGCTATTTAAAAAGCAAAACAAACTCGACACCTATCTATGTATCAGCGGAAAAGTTAGCAACGTTTGGAGTAAGTTGGGAGGAAGAGGTCGAAAGAGCAACCTTTGAAGCTATGAATAGAATTCATCAAGATGATGTGCTGATCATTACTACAAATATAGAAGGAACAGAAAAACAGATTAACCTGAAGGCTATAGCAGAAAAGTATCATTCCACAGAAGATGCTTTAGCTAAACGCATTACTGATGGTCTCGCTAAAATTACTAGAATCGTGATGCAACAAACACGTTATCTTATTCAGGGCTGCTTTACTAGCGGTGGGGATGTAACAGCTTCTATGTGCGCCGTTTGTAATGCCTCTGGTATAAAACTAATCGATGAAGTTTTACCATTAACAGCCTTTGGTAAAATGATCGATGGGCGATTTCCTAATCTCCCCATCGTAACGAAGGGTGGTATGATAGGTGACAAGAAGTCAATTTACACAGCTGTGAAGTATTTACAAACTACCAAAACTAAAGGGTAAGCAGACATTTCTCCCCCCCAAACTTTTATATTTAAACAAAGGAGCGAATAAATGATGAAAAAAGCAATTGTTGCCATTCCAATGGGAGATCCCGCAGGAATAGGACCTGAGATTACGGCAAAAGCATTAGCAAATACGGAGATATATGACATGTGCAAACCTATCGTAATTGGGGATGCTAAGATTTTTGCAAAAGCGATTGAAATCGTTAACAAAAATATAAAAATTAATGTTATAGAGGAGCCAACAAAAGGTATTTATGAAGCTGGCACCGTCGACTTAATAGATTTAGATAACGTTAATGTGGAAGCTTTTCAATATGGAAAAGTTCAAGCTCAATGTGGAAAGGCAGCGTATGAGTATATTAAGACTGCTGTTAACTTAGCCACGAGTGGAGCTGTTGAAGCACTCGCAACAACCCCAATCAACAAAGAATCATTAAAAGCAGCGAACGTTCCATTCATAGGCCATACTGAAATGTTAGAGTCCTTAACAGATACCAAAGATCCATTGACCATGTTCCAAGTAAATAAATTACGTATCTTTTTCCTTACTCGTCACTTATCTTTAAAAGATGCGATTTCTCAAATGACCCAGGAAAGGGTACATGATTATTTAAATCGTTGTGATCAAGCCCTACGTCGCTTAGGAGTCGACTCTCGTAAACTAGCGGTAGCTGGCTTAAACCCACACAGTGGCGAAGGTGGATTATTCGGGTATGAAGAGGTGGAGGAGATTGGTCCAGGAATTGAGAAGGCTAAGGCTGATGGAATTGATGCGCATGGCCCCGTTCCGGCTGACTCCGTATTCCACCAGGCTTTAAATGGAAAATATGACGCAGTATTATCCTTATACCATGACCAAGGTCATATTGCAGCCAAAATGGCAGACTTTCATAAAACGATTTCCATAACAAATGGGCTTCCTTTCTTAAGAACTTCCGTAGATCACGGAACTGCGTTTGATATTGCTGGCGAAAACATTGCATCCAGTGTGAGCATGGAGGAATGTATAAAACTAGCAGCTCATTACGCACCAAAATTCACTAAGGATACTATGTAATAAAAAGCAGCTAATCACACTACATTTGTTTGGATACGAAAATCCGACCCAGCCAATGAGCATGGGTCGGATTTTTATTTTTTCTCTCGGATAGCATTGAAGATACCAGCTGAACTTTTCGAATAAAGGAAGAACTCTTCTATCCCCTAACAATTGTTCTTACACGTAGGATTTAGTGGTTAATTGGTTCTTTTAGGTGAAGCATATCACCAATTACTTTGTCCAATACTTCATCATCAAATACTCGTTTCCAATCTGGTTTAATAATTGCTTCTTTACCATGATCAATAGCAACCATACAAGCATCGGAAAAAGGATTTGTTCCTTTTAACGCTACAGATAATGCAATTTGAATATGGCCGTATAACATAGCTTTAGCAGCCTCTTCCGGAACACCTTTTTTAACTGTTTCATCAAGGCTTTCCTTAAACACTGTACCAATCATACAAGTAATCACTTCAGCCAAAGTCGGCTCTAAGATCGCCATTTGTTTCACCGTTATACGATGTATAGCACCTACTGGGGCATACATGTTTCTTACAACTTCTTGACCTGCATTAAACTTATCTTCTGCACCAGAATACTTAGCAATCACTACATCTTGTTCTGCTGCTACCCCACCAAAAAAGTCGGCGTGTTCTTCTTCAGTTAAGTATTTTCCGAATACAGAAGGATGGCAAGGGTGGGCTACAACGGACGTAATATCCTCTCGATCATACAATAACCCTGCATAAGCTGCTGCCGGATCTAATGTTAGCAGAACGGCTCCCGACTTCATTTGAGGTACAACTTGTTCTGAAACTTTCCCAATGACCGTGTCCGGAACAGCTAAAATGATAACATCACTTACTTCAACTGTTATTGACATATCTGAAAGTTCAAGACCCTTAGCCTCAATATCTTTTTTCTTCTGCGGAGAGTTTTCAACCAATCTCAACTCGTAATCTTCAACTTTAATAAGGTTATCCGTAATTCTCGCACCCATTTTCCCACCTGCACCGATTACCGCCACTGTTAATCTTTCTTTACTCATTTTATATTCCTCCTTAAATAATCTAAGCTTTTTTTCGTCCAAACTTTCTCTAAAGAAATTGTTTCTTCTATTGTATTTGTATAAGGAACCCAAAGTTCAATAATCGCGTTGACATCTTTGTTCTCTTTTTTTAATTCGCCTAACATATAGGTTAAGTCAAGTAATCCTTTCCCTAAAGGACATCCAATTAAGCTGAATCCAACCCAGCCATCTTTTCTAGAAAAAATAAAATCTTTCACGTGAAGATTGGTTACATATGGTGCCGAAAGTCTAACGACATCATTTGGGTGTTCTAGGGCAGCAATCGTGTTACCAGGATCTAAGCAAATACCTATATATGGACTGTTGATTTTTTCTATTACTTTTACAATATCACTTGTCTTAACCTGTTCATAAGTTTCAATCGCTAACTTGACCTCCACTTCCTCAAGCTTTGGCAAAACTTCCATTAAACGCGTATAAACTGCCTCATTGTCCGGCTTGTCATCCGCTGTATGGAACATCGTTCTAATTAATCTCACGTTTAGAATGTCAGCAATTCGCAGATAATTTAACAAGTGTTCCGGTTTTACCCCACGTGTTCCTAATTCTAATTCAATATCTAATTTTTTTGCAGTTTGAGCAATTGAGACTAGTTCGTCTTCCTGCATGCTCTCAATGAGAGGATAATCGCATATCTGAAAAACATCTCCCCCCAGGGAAGCAGTAGTTTCTAGCATTTCTTCTACTGTAATTGGAGAAGGATTATGTCCAGATATTTGCCAAAAAAACGCATACGTACTTAACCCAATATTCACTGCAAGACCTCCTTATAGATTCTTATAAGTCTTATATTCTACTAATTAGAAAATCATATCCGCAATCAAAAGTTCTACTAAGGCGATTGCCCAAATGATTGTCATTGGAACGGACCAAACCATTATTTGTTCTTTTACATTCTTGATTCCCATCATTCGGGTCATCACATGGAATCCACTATCATTGAAGTACGAGAAAACTAACGCTCCCAATGCTGCTGCCTGCGCAGCAAGAACCATATTTACATCCATAGTGGCCAATATTGGAGCTGTAATGGATGCAGACGTAATCATTGCAACTGTACCACTACCTTGAATCAGGCGAACCAAACTAGCAACAATAAATGGAATCAGGATCGCCGGAAGTGGCCATGACGCGATTACATTTGCTATATAATCACCTGTTCCACTTTCTCTCAGAATTGTTCCAAGTGCACCGCCACCACCTGTTACTAACAATATAATACCTGCTTGGGTAACCCCTTCTTCCATACGATCTAACGCTTCTGATCGCTTAATATCATTAAACAACGTATAAATCGCAACCAATAAACCAATTAAAACAGCTATTACTGGAGACCCTACAAATTGTAAGTATTGATATATACCATCATTCAATTCTAACGCGCTAAGTACGGTATTTATAAAGATTAATAGAATTGGTAATAAAATGGGGAGCACAGAAACAAAAAATGATGGTAGGTTTTTCTTTTCTTCCATTTCTACATACTCGCTAAAAGTTTCTGGCATGTTTGGACGTTTCCACCCAATTCCAGTTTCATCTGGAAGCTGATAGATTTTCTTTCCGATCCATCTAGCATAAAAAACACCGGCAATGATTAGTGGTATCCCAAGAATTATTCCAGATAGAATCATATATCCCATGTCAATTTCAAATATCCCAGCAACCCCTAAAGGGCCTGGAGTAGGCGGAACAGCATGGTGCGTTACGATTAAACCTACACCAAGAGCAATACCTAAGCTAACAATAGATTTACCTGTTTTGGTTGATAACGCTTTAATAAGTGGCGTTAAAATAACAAACGCAGAATCTACAAAGATAGGAATGGAAACTATGTAACCAGCAATAGCCATTGCCCATTCTTCTTTCCTTTTACCTAACCACTTTAATAACGTAAAGGCTAGACGTTCTGCTGCCCCAGATACTTCCAAGATTCTTCCTAGCATAACTCCGAATCCAATCACAATACCAATTGAACTTATAGTAGATCCAAAACCAGATGTTATTCCATTCACAACATCAAGCGCATCCATTCCGCCGATTAATCCAGTTAATGCAGCCCCAATAATTAGTGCAGGAAACACATGGACCTTTGTTTTAATTACAAGAAAAATTAAAACGAAAACTCCAATAACTAACCCTAATATCATTTGACCTTCTGCTGACATGAACTTTCCCCCCTAATTGTTTACTGATGTTTTTTCAAAAGTTAAAATAAATTAATTGTTTTTGGATCCGTACCTCCTCCAATTAAAGACAAACTTAATCATAAATCTTTAAACATTGCAATCGTTTTCAATGCGTAATTTTAATTTTATGTTATCATTTTTTATTTTTTTGTCAATATTGTTTTTGATTATTGTTATTATCTATCAGTTTTGAAAACGAAAATAAAAACAGTTGGAAAGATAAATGTTGATAAATATCCCTATTTGAAATAAAATGTTAATTAACTAGAAAAGTAAGGATGTAGAGTAAATGAAAATGTTTGTGGATGAAAGAAGAAATAAAATATTGCAATTATTAAATGACAAGCAGCGGTTAACTGTAAAAGAGCTTGCAAACCAGATTGGGGTCTCTGAAGCAACTTTGCGTACAGACCTTAATAAAATGGAGAATGAAGGGCTACTTACTAGGACTCATGGTGGTGCAATTTTAAAAGATAATATAGATCAAGAAACTAGCTTTTCTGCACGAGAAAAGAAAAATAAAAAAGAAAAGTCCTTAATTGGAAAAAAAGCGTTCCAGTATGTTGCGGAGAAGCAATGCATTCTACTCGATGCGAGTTCTACGGCCTTAGAATTAGCTCGCTATTTGAACAGCCAGCCCCTTCGATTAACTGTTGTAACCAGTGGTATTCAAACAGCATTTGAATTAAAAGATAACCCTGATATTACAGTTATAATGATTGGTGGAGTAGTAACAAAGAAGTCTACTTCTATTGAGGGAACTTTCGGATTAGGCGTTTTAGACCATGTCAACATTGATGTTATGTTTACTTCTGCTAACGGGTTCTCTATTGAGAAAGGCCTATCAGACTTTAACTTGTATGAAGTAGAGTTAAAAAAAGAAATGATAAAAAGAGCCAAGAAGGTAATTGCAATAATTGATTCTTCAAAAATTGGTAAAACATCAAGTGCTTTTTTTGCTACTATAGACCAAATTGATACGTTAATTACTGAAAAGGCTATTGAGGATGAATTACACTCAAAAATCCAAAACACGGGTATAAAGGTTATTTCAGCCGATTAATATCCGTATGATTTAAAACACCTACTTGATATGCTTTGCACGTATAATAAAATTTATTTTCAAGCCAAAAAAAGAAACCGCTAACAATTATACGGTTTCTCTTTTTTGCTTTTCGATTATGCTAGCAGCACCAAAACTATGACGTAATCTTATCTCTAGCAACTCTCTTAATATGTGGATTGGTAAAGATATCTGATGCGTCATCGCTTGGTGATGAGAACTCGGTAATAACGGCTCCTTCATTACCCGCTTTAAACCAATGCCGTGTATCTGGGTCGATGGTATATTGCTCACCTGGTGTTAACACAATTTCTTTACTTGCAGTATAGTAATCTTTATTTGTTTGAGGAAGTGACACTTGTATTCCATCCTCTTTGAGTTCCTGATCTCCCTCTACATATAAGAATACTTTTCCCCAACAACATCTAAAGGTCTCCTGCTTCCCTAGCCTCCCCTCTATAGAAGGATGCATATGTTCTGGACATGTCTGATTAGGTAACAACACCATTTCTTTTGCACAATATCTCTCATTATTTACATATACTACTAGATTTAGTGCTTCCTCTTGTACGTTATTAAGCCCAAAATCAGCATAGTCAATATTAGCAATCTCATTCTGAGTTAGGGGAATACCTGCTTTTTCATATAAGCTTATTACTCCCTTTTTATATTGTTCATCTACATTTGTCATTTTATCCCTCCACACTATCCGCTTTAAATTATGAGATTTTAACTGAGCTTAAATCAATATCAGCTTCCTTGTCGTCATCAAGTCTTACCTGGTTACGGTCAACAGGCTTCTTCAAAATAAAAAGTACGATTGCGGTCGCTAATGAACCAAGCAATAAAGCACCTAAGAATCCTAATGGGTGGGTCATTGTAACCATTGCGAGCATCCCACCATGTGGTACCGATGAATCTGCACCCCAGAGCATTGATAAAGCCCCACCTACTGCACCACCAACTCCTGTAGCGACAATACATCGAAAGAGATCGTTTAGAATAATTGGGTAACACCCCTCTGTAATCATTACTACTCCCATAGGAAACGCTGTTTTTAAGGTTTCTTTTTCGTTTTGTGTGTAGATATTTTTTCTGAATGGTTTCTGGAAGAAGTATGCCATGGCCATTCCAAATGGTGTAACCATCGATGCTAGCATTAAGACAGTTATTGGCTCATAAACCCCTTCTACTTGTAGACTTAAAACAAAGGCAAACACTACTTTATTAATCGGACCACCATAATCTATAGAAGCCAAGACACCAATGATAACTCCATATAGTATCTTATCTGAAGTATCTAATGAACTAAGATAATCTTGTAAGAATACTGTACCAATTGCTACTGGTTTACCAATAACAAAGTACATGATAAGACCGGATAAAACAGAAGATATTAAAGGGATAAGAAGCATCGGCTTTAATCCTTCTGCCCATTTTGGAACATTTAACTTTTCTGTAATATATTTAGTGAGATACCCGGTAATAAAACCTCCCAAAATACCTCCTAGAAAACCTGCTTGAATATTTATAGCAGCCAAACCAATAACCATACCTGGGGCTATTCCTGGCTTATCAGCAATAGAAAATGCGATTCCAGTCGCTATAACTAAAGGTAATAGCCCTAAAACTAAACCACCCATGGTAGTCAGGGTATCGAAAAAGCCAAAACCCTCTTCAATATCGCTAATTTGAGAACCTCCACCAATATTACCGATCGCCAGCATAAAGCCAGCACCCACTACAATAGGAATCAAGTATGAAATAGCAGTCATGATATGTTTTTTGAGTTGTAAATTTTTCATATCCATCTACCTTCCATTAAAGAGTTAGAATAACAACTTAGGATTGGACTTGGTTTGCTTCATCGATGAGGTTCTCCACTCTTTTAATTAATTTTTTTGGTGCTCTTATTACAATCTCAGTTGGAATTTCAATAATTTTTTTCCCTTCAAAACGTTCCTTCCCAGAAACCTTTACATCTGCGGCAATGATAACCACATCTGCTTCATTTATTTTTTCAGCAGATAACTCATCCTGACGACCAATTGTTCCTTGTGTTTCCATACAAATTTCATGACCTGCTTGTTGAGCTGCTTTTATTAATTTTTCTTTGGCAATGTACGTATGTGCAATACCAGCAGTACATGCCGCGATTCCTACAATTTTCATACGTATTCCTCCATTAGAAAAACATTTTTTATTTCTTTTACACTTTCTGCATTTAATAATGTTTCAACGGCTGCATCATTTCCTAATTTCGTAGCGAATTGTGCAAGTAATTGTAAATGTTCTTCAGCAGATTTACTGCCGTTATTCACAGCAAATAAACAAACTACTTTAACACCTTTGCCGTCAAGAGTCTCCCATTCTATCTCATTTTTGAACTTACCTATAGCAACGCCTATTTTGTATACGCTTTCACTTTGCCCGTGCGGAATAGCGATATAGTTACCTATTCCAGTAGACCCTTGTGTTTCCCTTAAATAAATATCCTTCTTAAAAGCCTCTACATCATGAATATAATTAGCTTCCTTTAGTTTTTGCGAAAGTATTGTAATGGCTTGATCTTTATTTTCTGCATCTAGGTTAACCTCCATTATCCTATCATCTAAGATATCTTCTAATCTCATACTAATTCCCCTAACAGTTTTTCTGAGTAATTCAGGCTGAAACATTTTGCTTTATTTGTTGTATTAAATATATCAAATTTATGGTTTGCTGTTTTCCTAGCCTCCACAATACAATCTGGAAAGATTACATTCGGTTCACGAATCTCCAAGTTATCACCATTTAATATTTCTCTTAATTTATTGGTAAACGAAATTTTTATATCACTGGAAATATTAATCTTAGCAATCCCTAACCTAATTGATTCCATAACTTCTCTATCTGGATTACTTGATCCTCCATGTAAAACTAACGGAATCTCAGTCGCTTTGGAGATCTCTTCAAGAATATCTAATCGTAGCTGTGGTTTTATATCTTTGGGATAAATTCCATGTGCAGTACCAATCGCTATTGCTAGTGAGTCAATATTTGTTCTGCTAACAAATTCTTCAGCTACATCGGGGTCAGTATAAATAACTTCTGAAACACCGCCTTCTACCGTGTTCCCCGTATCACCGATAGTACCAAGTTCTGCTTCAACGGAAACTCCTTCTGCATGCGCGATTTCAACTACTTTTTTCGTTGTTTTAATATTTTCTTCAAAAGATAAGTGAGAACTGTCAATCATAACAGAAGTAAAACCTAACTTAATTGCATGAATTACCTGTTCGATAGTAGCACCATGATCTAAATGAATAGCGATAGGTACTTTCGTATGGTTACACTCATAGATAACCTGTGAAATAAAACTATCACGTAGAAATTCTAATTCTAATGGATGAATTGCCATAATAAAAGGTGCTTGTTTTTCTTCAGCACTTTCCATAACTGCAGTCAACAACTGGCCACTCCCCGCATTAAAAGCAGGGACTGCAAACTTATTCGCTTTTGCCACATCGAGCATTTCTTTCCCAGTAATTAGCATGTAAATCTCCCATTTCTTTTTAGATTTTTAAAACAAACTGTAGAATTCATCTCCTTTCACTTAAAAATTAAAACGCTTTCATAATTCAATTGTTTATTTATCAAAAAATTTAAATTTCTTACTTTCAAGATACCAACCCGACTTTCTTTTGTCAATCATTTTTTTCTTTTTATTTCTTTATTTTTCTATTCATTGTTTTTTATATTTGTAGCGCTTATAATTACCTTAGGTAAGCGGTTAATATAATTTTTCTTAGGAGGAATTTTGTGTTCGCAGAAAAGAGAAGAAAATTAATCTTAGAGTTATTACAAGAGAAAGAATCTATCTCCGTAAACGAATTAGCTGAGTCCCTTAACGTTTCTCTTCCAACGGTGCGCGCTGACTTGGATTTTTTAGATAAAGAGAGAAAATTAGAAAGAACTCACGGAGGGGCAATTTTAATTAATGCTGCTCTTAAAGGACCTCGTGAACAGAGCTATGATACACGTGAGAAAATAAACATAGAAAAAAAGAAAGAAATTGCAAATAAAGCTTATGAATTAATCGGTAATTCGGAATGTATAATTCTTGACTCAAGTACAACTTGTTTTGAATTGGCTACTCTTCTTAAAGAAACCGATAAGGAGCTAACTATACTAACTAATGGATTTAAAACAGCTAACATCCTTAGAGAGAATTTAAACCTTACAGTAGTAATAATTGGTGGTATTATTAGAAAAAATTCAAACGCGATGGAAGGATTGTTAGGAGAAGAGGTCTTCAAAAAACTAAATGTTGATAAAGTGTTTTTCTCTTCTTATGGAGTATCAGTGGAAAATGGATTTTCTGATTTTAATTTATACGAAATTGAACTAAAGAAAAAAATGCTCAACGCCTCGTCCAAGAAGCTAGCTTTAATTGACAGCACAAAATTTAACATGAGTTCAATTGCCAGCTTTGCAGATCTAAATGACGTTTCAACTATTATTACCGATAAAGAGCTCGACTCGCCAGTACTAGATCATTATAAAAACTACACAAATATTGTTGTTTAGCACCGTTTAAGAGACGAATGTATAAAATATTTTCTTTAAATAATTTTGATTAATATAATATGAATTTGTTAAATTGTCACCCAAGTAAGTACCACAGATATATAAGGAAATAAACAGATGAGAATAATTCATGGTTAAAAAAGCTCTCTTTTTAGTGTGAGGGCTTTTAATTTAAGCTAATGTGAGGACTTGACTCAACAAAATAAGCACCCTCAAATGAGAATGCTCTACTACATTTCAATAAGCTTTTTTTATAACCAACTACCAATAAAAATCACCTTTTCTCCGTTAAAGTGTTATGACTGTCGTATAATCCCGCATATCTTTAGAGATGGCTTTTTGTAGCACTAACTAAGTGCATGATCCATTTCTGAGGTTTGAACCAAATTGTACCTTCTCGGCTATTAAAATTCCTTCCACTTCTTTAATTCGTCTTTTACTAAATTAAATTCTAAACCCCATTCAATTACGTTGGTAAATATTTTCTCTCTCCCCACAAATAATAAACAAGAAAGGAGGGAGGGTTTGCTTTGAAAATCAAAGGTGCAGGAGAAATGATTGAAGAAACAGCAGAGAGTTTAATGAAAAAAGGAGTTCCTGCAAGAACAGCAGCATATGCCTCTTCCATGGGATATTTTAGGCAGATGAAAAAGAAGTAAACACTAAAAAGGAGCAAATTTTACTTTTGCTCCTTTTATATGCCGGAGGTTTGTATTCAAGGATGTACCTTGAACAAATATCATAAGAAGTACTTTGAAAGAAACTATCTCTTAGTTGGTGTATTTCCCATTGCAATAGAGATCCTATTCAAATTGTTGATCTGATTAATAATGAGAACAAGGTCCACATATTGTTTCTCATCAAATTGCTCACGTACCCGATTATAAAGTTCTTCAGGAACTCCTTGGGTTGGGATTAACGTAATGTGCTCAGATAATTCTAATGCAACTCTCTCTTCAGGTGTATAGAAAGTACATTCCTTCCAAGCATTTAAACAATAGATTCTTTGCTCCGTTTCCCCCATTTTACGAGCATCAGCTGTATGCGTATCTATGCAAAAGGCACAACCGTTAATTTGGGAAACCCTGATTTTAATAAGTTCTCTTGTAGTACGACTAATGGAAGACTTTTTAGTGTATTTCTCCATATCCATCACAATCTTCATACCATCAGGTGCCGCATCATCGTAGGAAACCCTTTGACTCATATAGCACAACTCCCTTAACTTTGTTTAACCCATTATAACTTCATGCGAATGTTTGTTCCAATTTGCTGTTTGTATGGAAATTTAAATCAAGAAAAAATTCAAAAGCCCCCATCAGCATAATGATTGATGCTTTTAATTTATCCACGTTCTTTTTTACGACTAGTATTGTTAACTGATCAAACTAATCATCTTCATATGCAATTTATTTTGTTAGATCTTGAACTAATTTTCCATCTTTCCGATAATACCATTCTAAATATTCGTTGGGATCACCTTTAATGGTATAGCCAACGACAAAGTATTTTTCTTCGTAGTAGTTCATTTCGTCAATAAATTCTATCTCAAACGTTTCACCTTGAACTTTTTCTTCTATTACATCATACATTTCATTTTCTAATTTGTATTCCTGCAACTTCATAAAACCCAAAATTAGTAAAATAACTAAGCAGACTATTATTAATACCCAATGTCTAGTCCTTGTTTTGATGTTCTTTTTCTTGTTGTACCACGCTATTTCGATTATAGTTATCACCAAACCAAAGATTAAAAAGGGTACATAAATAGCGGTTATAGGAAACTCTAAAACATAAGATAGATATAAGCCAACTAAAAACAACAAAATGAACAGAAAAGTTTTTTCGAGTTTATACTTTTCTTCGTTAAATAAGAATTCAATTATTTTTGTCTTTATCAAAAACCCACTCCTTTTTTTCATTAAGTTAAGTTCTTATTAAACTCATCTCTCCTTATAGCAAGTGGGATTTCGTTAATAATAAATATCTTTCTTAGTTAGTTATAAGCCCAGTATTTAACAGTTTTATTTTACCATATATTTAAAATTTTTAAAAAACAAGCATTGAAATTATTGCAGTTAATAATATCCGGTTCCATTGCACCCTTTATAAAATAAAAATTATGATTCATGAAGCACAACTATTCTTTTTCCATTGTTATAAAAATATGAATATGGTATATTTTTCATCATATTAAAGCGTTTTAATAAGTGCTTATGCGGTGAACGTCATGAGGGTGATTGGAAAAAGGGGCTTTACATAGAAAGAATGGTACAAGAAAGAAACGATAAGGGGTGAGTCTTGAGAAATACTTTTGGTAGATTGCTAGTCCTGTTTGTCCAATTTTGTAAGCGCAGCCTCAACAACACTTCCTTTACAATGTACCCATTACAGAAAACGCAACAACAATTATAGTTTGGAGAAATGGAGTAAACATGACACTATTACTTTTGCTTGTTATTTATTTAGCTTTTATTAGTTTAGGATTACCTGATCCCTTATTAGGAGCTGCATGGCCCGTGATACAAGAGGATATAGGGGCTCCACTTGAGGCAGCAGGATACCTTTTTATGATCATTTCCGGTGGTACCATCGTTTCCAGTTTATTAAGTGGAAAGGTCATAAAACGATTTGGGACTGCGAAGGTTACCTTTGTTAGTGTTTTAATGACGGCAGGTGCTTTACTGGGCTTTTATTTCGCGCCGTCGCTTATTTGGCTGGTTGTATGTGCTATACCGCTTGGATTAGGAGCGGGCGCTGTAGATACAGCACTAAACAATTATGTTGCACTACATTATAAAGCACACCATATGAGTTGGTTACATAGTTTTTGGGGTGTGGGAGCAACCTTGGGACCAATTATCATGGCATCTTTCATTTCAGGACAACACGGTTGGAGAAATGGTTATCTAACCATTGCAGGAATCCAGTTCGCATTAGCAACTATCCTATTACTTTCCTTCCCATTGTGGAAAAAAGTAGCGCAAAACAGGAGTGTGACGCAAAATGAGGAAACAGAAGCAGACCAGGCTGAAGCTCAAGAAGACGCAAAACATGTAAAGCCCCTGCAAATAAAAGGTGTGAAGCTAGCATTGTTGTCCTTTCTGTTTTATTGTGGGGTGGAAACCACAGTGGGGCTTTGGGGAAGTAGTTTTCTCGTAGATGTCAAGGGTTTGTCAGCGGCAACTGCTGCTCAATGGGTTTCCCTTTATTGGGGTGGATTAACAGTTGGTAGATTTCTAACTGGCTTTGTCACATTTAAATTGAGTAGTCGTATGCTGATTCGAGTTGGCCAACTCACCGCATTAGTTGGTGCTGTACTTCTCGTACTGCCATTTCCAACTACATTCTCACTCGTAGGGTTTATCATGATTGGAATAGGTCTAGCACCAATTTTCCCATCTATGTTACATGAAACACCTACACGCTTTGGGAAGAAACATTCCCAGACTATTATGGGCTACCAAATGGCCCTAGCATATACAGGTAACACCTTTCTCCCACCTTTACTTGGTTTAATTGCATCTCATTCAACCATTGCAATCTTCCCGTTTTTTATTGTTTTATATAGTGTAGGGATGCTTCTATGCTCTGAGAAATTGAATACACTACTTCGTAAAAGGAATTTGAGAACGTCTAATTGATAGGAGAATGTGAGCAGTAGAAGTCGCGCGGGAACAACTGAAGTTCGCGTGATAGCTGCTGAAACTCGCGTGACAGCAACTAAAAGTCGTGCTGAGCATCGGCTTCAAAAAAGAGCACTCTCAAATGAGAGTGCTCTAACCATTACTTCATATACTCCTCAACTAATTCAGTGCATCGTTCTATCGTAAGGTCGTTAAGGACTGATCTATATACTAGGTGTTCTGCTGTGCCTCCCTCATATCCCAGGGATGCCTACTCTGCCGTGTTTTCGCGGTACTTGATCCATTCCCGTTGTTCCACTCTCAGCTGCTCCATTTCTTCTGAAGAAAGTTGATCTTCTAGAACTCCGTAAATTTCATTTATTAATCCGTCCCAAAGGTCATATAGATTTCCTTCCACACCTTTTAACTCGACTGTTATGCCATCTGCAGATTCTTCCCGCTGCTCATACGTTTCTTTTTTTACATTACTTAATTTCTGGCGGTATTCCTCCTTCCGGCTTACTAAAGTCGGGATAGTCGAGTCTTCTTCCTCTGTGATATTCACATTATCATTTGCTGCCTGCTCATCTACTGTTGTTTCTTTCCCCACTTCTTCCGTGGTACTTCCCTCCGCGTTGGCTTGAGTCGACTCATCTGAATTGGAATCAGACTCATTGTCTGTTGTAGAGCTAGACTCGGCAGAAGAGCTTTCACATGCTGCTAAAATGAGCAATCCTACTGATAAAATTCCAATTAGAAATCTACGCTTATGATTCATTAAAATCTACCTTTCTATGTATTCGATCTAAAATAGATTTTAAATAATTTAAAAAATTCTGCCATTTTATGAGATCGTTACAAAGTACTATCATGAAGAAACACATTTATAAGGAAATACTTCATTATTACATAACAGCCCCCTATAATATAAATAATTATTCAAATGAATATTGTTAGTGTCTTATTGAATTCGCTATTAATTAATTTGGAGATTATTGGTATTTTCTTATTGCTTGATATAGATTCAGAGGCTTTTACAGAGATTCTAGCAGGCGCCGAAGCTGTTATGAGGTTAATTAAATTATTTGTTGTAGGGAGTGCTGCTTACCAAGTTCTTCACCCAACTTTTATGCCAGCGTTGGACTTTCACCAACTAGCAACTAACAGCATGCGTTGGATCAAACTATACAAAAAAAGCTCACTACCTATTGGTAATGAGCGAATTCAAGTATTAGCAGGTTATAAAGTATTATGAGATTGGTAGCTTGCTAGAAACAAATAACTCTCTTTTTTCCTAGATGAACCAATCCTATTCCTTAAGAAACTTTAAACTAACTATTTCATTAGGCTTAATATTCGATACTTGTATCCTTCCAGTTCTGATCATCTCACCAGCTCCTTCATATTCTTCTCCTACATAATCAGATTTTTTCTCTTCATAAATTCGATCAGTGTCCATATGTTCTTCTAAAAGGTTTACTTCTGAATGTACATTGTATAGATTTTGGTTATATTGGAGTTCAATAGATTTTATTGGTTGATCAGTCATGTTTTTTATTCTCCAAATAATGCCATCCGAAAATTGACATTTCATAAGCGCGCTTGTACTTACTGAACTACTATTAGCAGAAAAAGTAGATAGTTCATCCGTTACATGGCCGGTATTACTCGGCTTGTGAATATAGTGACCAATTAGTCCATTTTGGAAGTCATCACTTGTCTTATAGATATCATCACATTGATTAAACAATAACATACGGAAGTTAAAGTTGTTCTCTCCCATCATAAGAGAGTCAGGTGTATGAATTTTCGCTCCAGACCTTCTTCCAGGCCTATATAATAAGTCTGTTTTCCCCATATAATCCATCGTTGTTAATAGGTGTACCTTTAAATCTTTTCCATTCTTTATTTCATAGCTTGGAATGCCTTTATTAAATACAGCAAGTTTTGAATTTTTGTCATACACATATCGTTGTGTTGAGTAGATAGGGTAATATAGTTCTTTCCATCCCTTTTCTAAAGAATTTGGCTCATCAACATAGTTCTCAGTTAGCACATCGCCAAAACTACCTTCCCGATAATGCATATTCTCTGAAAAATTAGGGATTTGTAAAGATAGTCTGTGGTTATAAGCAGTATTATCAACAAACATATTTACATCTATATACTCACTATCTTCCACAATTGTTAAAGTAATACGCACTTGTAATGGTATTTTTTCTTCACTTCTTTTTTCATGGTTTGTATATTTATTAATCATAAGAATTTGTGTTATCTGCATTTCAGCAGTATACGCATTAATCTTAGTTGTTTTTATTTCCGTTTTAGCATCTGTACTAGAAATACTTTCATCTTTTAGTGGGGGAGAAAAATCATAACTATCCCCTGCATTCCCCTCATCTATAATGCTTAAGAGATTGGTCATCTGCTTGTTTAAATTATGGTTTATATAATTAATTGTCCCATCTGGATTTGCTTGAATTTGGATTATATTATTTCCAATAGAATCATCCGTCACATGAATTGATGAATGTTGCTCGAAATTACGTCTCCTTTTTCCTTCTTGGAGATAGTACGTACGGTATCCAATTCCACCTACCTTCGCTTTAAACAATATCTTTGTTCTTGTTACATAATCATCTGGATTTTCTTTTAACCATAGACGATAATCTTTAAGATTAACAGTGGTCTCGCTGAGTATTTCATAAGCAATTTCATTCCCATAATTGTCTTCTAATGAGAATTTATCATACACATCAACTTCAACTTCTACAAATTCTTCACTACTATGCGAACTAAGGTTAAAAACAATTATTGGCCTTCGTTGAGTTGTATTTTGAAATCTAATTTTTTCTACTAAGTTGTTTACATTAGCCTTGTGTAAAGCTGAAATATTATCGTTTGCTTCACTGATTCGATGAAGCATATCAGAGTGCGTACTATCAACACATACAGAACAAATTGAGTCATGTGCATGATTTTCTATAATTCGTTTCCAGCAATGTGTGATAAGTTCTTGTTCATAACGTTGATCAAATGTATACCCAATCACACTCATAGGCTCCAGTAACTTTTCCATACGTGATTGAACATGATAATTTGCCTGTTTAATATCTGTTCTTGTCCCAGCAATAGAATTGTGAACTCGTTGTTTCTGAGCTTTTCTAAAGTCGCCTTTTAACTTCTTTAGTCCATGCTTATTTTCTTTTACTTTATTTATATAATCTTCTAATCCTACTAGCTTAAAATCATAATTTTTTTCGGAATACTGCTTATTTAATTTATTAAGTAATTTTGGCATGTATTTTTTAACTGTTGTTTGATCTGACCCAGCTAATAAAAGGATATTCTGATTATAAGAAGTATCTTGTAAATCGTTTAGATTTAATTGAATAAATTTATCGGTATGATCGAAGTCCTGTACCAATTGGGAACCATTATTATAACCTGACCAGAGTACGCTACAAAGAACTTGGTTCTCTGCTGTTCCTTCCCAAATAAATTCATTCGCATTAATTTCTTCTTTATTAAAACCTCTCATGGCAACAACGGTATCTATATTGAATTGATTTAGTATTTGGGGAATAAATCGTGATTGACCAAATGAATCAGGGAGATAACCAACATTCATTTTCGGTCCAAATTCTCTGGAAATCTGTTCCCCAATAAGAAGGTTTCGAAGTAATGATTCTCCACTTGGAAGAAATTCATCTGGTTGTACATACCAAGGGCCAATGGTAATTCTTTTATTCTGAATAAGTTCTTTAAGGCGTTGATGCATCTTTGGTTTAATTGACAAATAATCTTCGATGAGTGAAGTTTGCCCATCAAGCATAAATGTATGGAATTGGTCATCTTCTTCTAGAGTTTCGATTAAATTATCCATAAATTTAATTAGTCTCGTGCGATATTCATGAAAAGTTTTCTGCCATTCTCTATCCCAATGGGTGTGGTTAACAACATAAAAAGTTGTGGTATTCATTAGTAATCACTCCATACTTAATTTGTTAAATCTTGTTTGTTCAGGTGTTAACTATTATCCGATTTCTCTATCATTCATAAAAAGAAGGAGGAGCTAGCTTTTTAAAACCAGTCTCTCCACCTCTTTTTTATATTTAAATTGTAATTTCGAAATCTAGATCATCATCATTCTTTTCTTCACTAGAACTTGTTGGTTGTTTACGCTTTTTTAAAGTAATCTGCAATAGTACAGAGATACCTACACCTACAACGATAGATAATATAAACATAAATATGTTGCTAGCCATAGGAAGCCCAAAAATACCAGAAACGCCAGAAGTAGAAACTCCATATCCCATCATGATAGCTCCCCCAACTGCAGCGCCAATCATATTAGAACCAATAACTCTAATCGGGTCTTGAAAAGCATATGGTAAAGTAGCCTCTGTAATACCAACAATCCCCGATAAAATAGAAGGTGGAGCCATTTTAATCTCTTCATCACTAAATTTTGATTTAGCAATTAGTGCTGCTATGCCAACGGATAATGCCGGAACCATAATTCCTGGGAATACTGCGGCATTCACTACAAAGCCAATGCCGCTGGGATCATTCCATACAGCGAATACAAATGTAATAGCTATTTTATTAAGCGGGCCTCCCATATCAAATGCACACATTGCACTCAATATTGCACCTAGGAGAAATGCATACTGAGGTGCTTCAGATAATGTAATCAGATTATTAATAATAAATTCATTTAGTTCACCAATAGTCATTGCAACTGGATAAGTCATTAGCACATATACTATCCACCCGGTGATCACGGGAATAAACAATGTTTTCTTAATAGATTCAAGGAATTCAGGCACCTTAATTTTTTTAGAATAAGCAACTAAATATCCTGCTATAACACCAGCAACCATAGCACCCAAAAAACCACTAGCAGCAGTTCCTTCTATTAAAGGTTGAGATGCGATATAACCCCCTACAAATCCGGGCGCAATCGCAGCCTTATCACCGATTGCATAAGCAACATATGCTGCGAATATAGCTGGAATAAGATCCATAATAGTCCAAGCGAAACCATTTAAAGTATTAATTGCAACTGTATCTGGGTTTATATATTGCGTCCACATACCTGTAACAGCAATTGTCATACCAGCTATAACGATAAATGGGAGCATATAAGAAACACCAGTCATTAATGCTTGTTGTAATTTCTTCAACATAAAAACCTCTCCTCATTAAAAACTATTTTTGTGTATCCTTTAATTTTTCTTCTGTTTTACGAATTAGTGCTTCGGCACTTTTTATTGCTGTTGCAATAGGAATATTGACTTTCTTTATTGTTTCAAATCTCTCTTTCTTAGCTATTCCTACCTCAACTGCTAAGATTAAAATGTCTGCCTTTTTTACTTCTTCTTCCGTTATTTCGTTTTCAATACCTGTTGCGCCTTGTGTCTCTACTTTAATATTATGTCCAAGCTTAAGAGCAGCGTTCTCTAATGCTTTTTTCGCCATAAATGTATGAGCAACACCAGTTGGACAAGCCGTAATAGCAATTATATTCATCTCTTTACTCTCCTTCTTTTTTAAACATTTCTTTTATTAATTGCTTCATTTCATCTTCATTTCTGATTGTTGAAATTTTAGTTTGGTACGTTTCATCCATCAGATTATATGCCAATGTAGAGATTAAACGTAAATGTATATCAGATGAATCGTTGTCAGGCACCAAGATAACGAAAGCGTTTACAACCTTTTCATCATCTAGTGCTTCCCAATCTATTGGGTTAGCAAAATTATAAAATGCTAGGTAAGGTTCTTTAAGTCCATTTACTTTCCCATGCGGTATAGCTATGCCATTACCAAACCCTGTTGTACTTAGTCGCTCTCTTTCGTTGACTGCAGTTATTATGGAGTCTGCTAAATCTTGCACTTTCATTTTCTTAGATAGATCTTGAGCTATTTCTTTTATTAGGTTAACTTTTTCTGTACTACTATTTTCAAAGTTAAGGTTCACAAATGTTTCCACTCCCATTTCATATAGTTCACTCAAGATTGTTCCCCCCTCTTTTTTAATTAGTGCTTACAAAAAAAGTACCACACCGTTTGGCGTAGTACAATGGACCGAGATCTTTTTGAAACATTTGACACGATTTTTAATCCTCATTGATATATCTTATCGACCGTTGATACTTGTTCATATAGTCTTTATTTGCATCAATGAGACAACCTATTACAATATCGATCATTACATTTGTTATAAAAGATGGGTTAATCAGACTACTTAATTTTAGGTGAAGTGTGTTGGGAAGAACAATATAATTGTTGACTAATTTAATTATATTAGGATTGCCAAAGGAAGTGATCAAAAATGTATCAATTTTAAATTCTTTAGCAATGCTAAGTATATTAATGATATTGAAATTTTTAGAACTGTGAGTATTTAGGATTAATAAATCATCTTGGTTTAAATTTCCTAACAGCATTTTCATCTCTTCTACTGAATCAGTAGCCTCAGCTCGAATACCTAATCGTTTTAGTTGAGTTGCAAATAGTTGAGAGGACAGTGCCGAATGCCCTAAACCAAAAAGATAGATGTGATCCTTTTGCATGATAATATTAGCTAGTTTTTCAAATTCATCCATTGCACTGTACTTTGTGTAACGATTCAACAGCACACGATAATCATGAGTTAAATCATCCAATAAATTAGATATTTTTATTGTTTCTTCTTCATCTTCAACGAGCTCGGATCTAAGGCTATTTTTCAACTCTATAAAGCCGTCATAACCAAGCTTTGTGCAAAATCGTGCTAGACTTGATTTAGAAATATATAACTTATGAGCTAACTCTGTAATTTTCATTCTACTCACTTCTTGAGGGTGATTGACAATATAACGAGCAATTATTTCATCACTAGATGTTAATTTATCACTAAACTGATATACTCTCGCATTAAATGTATCTATATTACTCAAGATAACACCTCCCTCTATAAATTAGAATTCTATAATTACTCCGTTTTTCTCCCGTTCACTCCTAAATGAGAAAAAAGTTAGTATTTTCATCCTACAAACATCAAATTCATTTTATCACAAGAAAGTGAGTGTGTTGCAAACACATCTCTTAGGGTTTGCAAATCCCTATATTATACAAAACACAAATGTGAATATGTGACAAATCGATAATGCCGCCCTTTTGAATACGGCTTCGGTGCGACATCTTTACATAATATATTACTCTTTTTCGTTATAAAAGGATTATATAAGATATAATAGATTGAATAGTAATGGATTAATTCATGATCGAAGAAGGGCTAATACACAAAATATGACAAAACTTAACTCGCAAACATCCGAATACCTATACACCTACGCGCATGGTCTCGAAGAAAGGTCTCTCTGTGCATTAGAGCAAAGGGCATTCTTTGCACAAGAATCCGATAACCTGATAAAAAGCACTAGAAACATCGATCCAAGTAGGAGCCCGTTTATAAAGGGGAGGCTCTCGGTTCTTTTCTCAGGAAAATCAATTCAGACAATCGCTGAACAGGTTCCTCAAATCGAGCTTGGTGACCAAACCTTTAAGGTACTCTACATAAAAATAAATGACCTTTCCAATGAACAGAAAATAGACTTTGCAGAACAGCGGATTATTGAAAAAGAAATTGGCTGGAATATCATCGGAAAAGCTAAGATGAGAAATCCTGATGTCCTCTTCGGTATTGTACCGTTTAAAGGACAGTGGTACTTTGGCACATACGAGGAAAGCGAGTCCGTATGGCTTCATCATATGAAAAAACCTCAAGAATACTCGACAGCAATAAGCACACGTTTGGCCAGAGCTGTTGTAAATATCGCAGTTCCAGACCCATCAGGTGTCAGCGTGATTGATCCTTGCTGCGGAATAGGTACGGTACTTGTCGAAGCCCTCTCCATGGGAATCCAAATCGTTGGCTCTGACCGCAATCCCTTAGTAGTAAAAGGATCCAGGGAAAATATCACTTACTTTAACTATGAAGGATTAGTTGAAGTAAAAGATATTGCCGAGGTAGATGGCCATTATGATGTGGCAATCATTGATATGCCTTACAACATTGCTTCCCTAGCTACACCGGAAGAGCAGTTCGCTATTATCAAGCATGCTAGAAGAATAGCTGATAGAGTTGTGATTCTTACAATCGAAGACATGGATGAAGTGATTTTGATGGCCGGTTTTACAATAGTAGATAGATGCGCAGCACATAAAGGGTTAAAGGAGCTTTTCTCACGGCAGGTAATTGTTTGTGAATAGTGGAGGTTGAGACATTGAACTTTATTGATGAGAACCTAAATCAGTCAAGTCGTTCCTATCTTGTAATGCTTATTTCATACTATATATTATGAATAGATTCATAACCATCTCGTGTCAAAGGTAAGGTTTTAAATAAAGTCTTTTGACATATCGGTAAGTCAAGTAAAATATTCCTATTGCTAGGAGTATGATTAATGATGGCAGAGATTCTGTAGCCATCCAGGCCATCACATGTACAGGAGTTTCATGTGCAATAGCTATATCGTTGCTAGAACTCTCTTTTATCTATCCAAAAACCCCTTGTAAACGGAATGTTTACAAGGGGTTTTACATGCGTCCCATTCAGGCATTAAAGATGGCTACAATTATTTCTGTTGTTTAGTAGATTCTTCAACTATACTCTTTATTTTATTCGCTATCATTTTTTCTTGCCCCATTTTCAAATTACGTGGATCGATATCTAGTATTTCCTGTTGTTGCTTGTGATTCCGCAATACAATTGATGGATCATTTTCTTTTAGAGCTCGATATAATTCGTTAGCCGATATATTTATTTCATTTTCAATTACTTCTATACGGCCACGGTATATGTTTCGGCCTGCTTCATCTTGAATAATGGAATACCTTATACCTGGCGTTTCATCAACTATTTCCTTCATAACATCTAAAACTTTTATTTGCTCTTTTCGGGGCATAACTTTGTCTGGGTATTCAAGTAATGCTGCTGCCAAACCTGCCATTCCTTCTTTACCAATTTTCATCGTACGTGCAATTCCGTTATATTGTGCACGGCATGCTTCCATGTAAAATGATCGTCCGCAAATCATACCAGAAGTTGGGCCAGCCAGAGCTTTTGATCCACTATAAATTACAATATCAACACCCATAGAGATATATTTTTGAAAATCATATTCTGCTGCAGCATCGACTATCAAAGGTAAATCATTTTTATGCGCTATGTTAAGTAATTGTTTCATTGAAATCATACTATAGTTCTCTGTAGTATGAGATTTAACATACATAAGTGCCGCAGTCTGTGGTGTAATCGCCAATTCTATATCACGAATCGTAAGGGCCTCTTCTGTGCCGACCACAACTGGTACTCCGCCCCCAACAGCTATCATTTGTCGGATATCAGCACCAAAATTAATAATGTGCCCCCTTGGGATTAAGATTTCATTCTTTAATCCTTTTGAATGCGGCATATATGAGACTAGATCTTCTTTTCCTTCTGTAATAATAGCCGCGGTTGCGATTGAAATTCCCGCAGCCGCTCCCACTGTTGGACAGCCATCTTCTGCGCCGGTTACATCTGCAATTACGCCCCCAACAGCTATCATCATTTCATCTATATGAAAATAGTTTTGTAATGCATACCTAGCTGTTTCTGCCACCTCATCACTAACACCTGAAACACCCAGTTTAGTCATCTTTCCAGAAGCATTAATTACTTCTTTTAACTTTAACCTTTTATAAATATCCATTTTTCACATCTCATTTCATGTTAGGTAATGGGGAAGAAATAACCTAAAAGCATTGCTCCAAGAATTGCACCACCAATAATTGGTTTGTTCATACCATAAAATATTAGTGCTCCCAATATGGAACCGATGCCTATTGGTATTGAAGCTGCACAGGCACTGACTATAATAAGCGGTCCGAAAAAACGACCTGCTTGATTTCCTGCCCCCATCAGAATATCTGCTCCAAATGAAGAGCCACCTTGACCTATAGTATATTTGCGTATGGTTATAATAATTAACCCTATCGCTAACCCTAGTAAAGCACCTGTGATCAAAGCCACTGGAAAACTTGTTAAAGGGAGTGTAAACCCAGCAGCTAAAATAAGAGCTGGGAGACCAATTCCAATTCCGGTCATCATAGAACCGCCAATATCTAATATCCCTACAAGTGAACCTTCTAATATCCTAGCAAAGAGAAAACTTGCTCCAAATGCAGCAGCAGCTCCATATCCTCCACCTTCCATGCCTACTCTCAACATAGCGAGAATGGAAATTTCATTAAAAACACCTGTCCCGTGCACATAATACATATGGGTTCCAGCAAAGATTCCAGAAGCAAGAAGGGTTGTAAATATCGGGAATGACCAATCGGCATACCAAAAATCTTTATTTGCTAATTCTCCATTACTACTTTGATTTCCCATACTATTCCACCTCATATCCGAATATTTGATGTAGATCTTCTAACCAATTAGGAACTGTGATATTTAATGATTGCAACAATTCGATATCAAACCCGCGGAAGAATCCACTGAAAATAAAGAGTAATACAATTGCTGTAATTATTATTTTGGACATCCTGGACCACCCAGTATCATCCACGCCTTTACCAATCAAAATTCCTAATACAAGACCCGGCACTGCATTTCCCATTACAAGATGTGCTAATCCCCCAAATAATGTTCCGTATATCCCTGTTCTTCTACCCCCATCTATTGCCGCTAACCAGAAAATTGCTGGCATAACAGGGTTTAAAAACCAGTCTGCTGCGGGGACCAATACTTCACTAGCAACTTCTTGCAACGATGTTGGTATAGAGGATGCCGTTACATTAAGAAATGCAACCACTAATGCCCCAACAATGGCGCCAGTAATCGCCATCTTTTTTGGATTATGCAAAGTCTTTTCTGGATCCTTACCTTTTAAAAGCACAATTGCGGCTGACCAGTTTGGTATAACACGATGTCCAACATCACCAGTCAAGGCACCTCCTGCAACAGTATTCGCCCAGGCATTAAAGAAAACACCAAGACCAAACGAAAAGTGACTTGCTGGATCACCTTGACAAGCATTTAACTCTCCAAGGGTACGAAATGCTCCCATACCTTGTGTTTTGGGAATGTGATACATTCTAGCTGCACCAGCACTAACAGAAAACCCAACTAGCCCACCAATGATGAGTGACTTTATTAAAATCCAAATAGTCATTTATTCTTACCCCGCCCTTTTTTAGTTATAATCCCATCAAAAATAGGGAAACTGTTACCTTCAACTCGACATTCACACTTGTCTTTTCTCTTTTGAAGAAAAAGAAGAGAAATTTTTCTGTATACTTCTGCTCTTCAATATTAGATATCTCCACATCCATCGGCTCTACCCTAATAATCATGTAATCATGATATTTTCGCATAACTTCTGATTGAATTTTAGCAAGCGCTTGACTAACAGCTTGCTTTTTTGAAGAACCTTTTCCACTTACATAGATATAATCTTCTATCTTTTTATTCACCTTTGTTAACCTTCTTATTATAAGCTTCAACCAATGCTTTTCCTAAATCAGCCGAATCCATAAATCCAAAACCAAGGGCCTTTTTATCATTTTCAATTGCAGTAATTCCTTCTTGAATTGACCTCATGCCATATTTTGCAGGGTACTGATATTTTGTTTGAGCTGAAATCGCTCCAGCACCACCACTACCACAAAACGAAATCCCGAAATCTGCATCATGCTCATTCATGACGTCACCTAGTTTCATATCTGCACCGATCCCAGGCACAAGAATCACATTTGCGCCGGCTTCCTCTGCACCTCTCGCAACATTTTGCCCTTTACCTAATCGATCTGCAATTACAACTGTAATCATTTTCATACCCCTCATCTTTTTATAAAATATATTAATTTATTGATTACTCTTCCAAACTATTATTCCATTACGAATTGTTATTTCAGGCTTCATTAATTTTGAAGTCTTTTTCGTTTTTCCTTCTGCGTCTTTCAAATCAGACTCTTGTTGTATTATTCGGAAAATAGAAACGTCAGCAGTTGTTCCAATAGCAAATGAACCTTGGTCCTTTAACTGAAGTGCCCTCTTTGGCAGTATAGTGACACTCTTAACTATATCTTGCAGTGTGTATCCTAGTTGCAAGAGTTTTGTCATTGTTACCATAAGACTTCCTACCGAATCATTTATATTCTGACTGTGTATATCTGTACTGGTAGTAAATGTGTATGGGTAACGTTTTTTAAATTGCTCCAGTATACTGTAACTGAAACTAGCTGACCCGTGGCCAATATCGAAAAGCACACCGCGATCTAATGCATCTTTTGCTTCTGGAATAAGCTCGTTTTCTTCTAAAATTCCATGAGGTTTCCCATGAAAAGCATGTGTGACAATATCTCCTTTTTTTAGAATTGGAAAGACTTCCGGCAAATAAGGAGGTGGGTTACCAATATGTACCATTAAAGGCACATTAATTTGATCAGCTACTTTTCTTGCATGTAACAATGGTAGAACACCTTGATTTCCAACTACCGATCGACTCAATCTTACTTTAATCCCTACTAATGAAGGATTCCTAGAAAAAGCTTGTTTTGCCTCATAAATGGACATTAAATCTTCGGGATTATGTAATTCATGCGTACCTTCCACTAGCCCTTTACGAGAAATATTTAAAAAAGCCAGTACCTCTGTCTCACTTTTATAAATAACATCTTCTTTAAAAGTATTGTAGTAGTCCACACCTGAACTCCCAGCATCTACTATAGTAGTTACTCCTTGAGAAATCCCCACATCATCTGCCTTCACACCTAAAAAGGTACTATTCTCAAACACATGTACATGAATGTCAATGAATCCGGGAGCCACAAATGCTCCTTTCAAGTCCACTATTTCAGCTGAATCAGTTTCAATTTGAGATGGATCGACGAATTTCCCCTTTTGAATACCTATTACTCCATTTTTTCGTTTAGAGTTATCTGGGTCTATGATAATCCCATTAACCAACAAAAGATCTTCCATTCCAATCACCTCGTTTCTTTATAAGATTTGTTCTATAATGTTCATAGCCTTTTTCACATCCTCGATCTTTGTGAGTTTTGTTTCTTTATCAATTATTGAACTATAAATATGTGGTATAACTTTTGGTACGCCCTCTCTTAAGGCTACTTGTAATATTTCTCCAAGGTTATCCAAACCAATCCCACCAGTTGGCTCAAGTATAAAATCTTGTTCTGCACATTTTGCTGCCACCACGCTATATTCCTCCATCTTTTCTAAACCATTCATCGGAAAATATTTCAACGAGTTTCCACCCGCATCTTTAATCATTCCAATTGCTGTTTCTACAGGTACGATGGCTGGTGTTAATTCACTAGAAATTGCTCCAGTATTTACTTTGACGAACCCCTTCTTACCACTAGGTGAGACTAGAGAATTGATTATTGTACTTTCCTGACCTAGTAAAGATCTCGTAGCACCAACATTTGTAAAAACCTGGTTAACATGTTGCGGTTGTACTAATCCTGCAATATTTTCTACATTCTTTGCTTGGGATGGGTCTCCTGCACCTAATCCAATCGATATACGATTCCCAGTTACTTTTGCATATTCCCTCATAGCTGAGACAGCTTCCTCATTAGATTGATAGTCTCTTGATAAAAGTCCTATCAGGACGTTACCATCTGTTGCTTCACAAATATCAGCTGCATTTTCCTTTGAACCAGCTAGTACATTTAGACAAATTTTTTCTTTATAAAACTGTGGCGAATTTTTAAATGTTCGTTTATTAGGCAATGCTGTCATCTCCTTTTATTACAGTAATGATTCGTTCAGCAATAATGTCTTCTTGACCGATTAGCAATGGACGTGGGTCAACAGATAATACACCAATATTCACATAATGGTCACGCAAATAAATTGCTGGATCACCATTTTTCAGACGATACAATAACTGCTCTGCAGTTATTCCTGCTTTTTCTTTTACTTTTATTTGTGCACGATAAATGGAACGGCCCGCTTCATCCTGTTTGGTGACGCATGATAGTCCCTCTATCTCATTCAATTTCTGGCACATAGACTCCATACGAGAAAGTTGTTCTTCAGCACGAGGGACTTTTAACTGATATTGATTTAAGGCAACAATGAGTCCCAAAATTGATTCCTTTCCAACTTTCATTGCTCTGCCAATTCCTTTATACTGCTCACGACAAGCTTCCATTAAATTCTTTTTCCCACAAATAAAGCCGGATGTTGGACCTTCCAACGCCTTACCTCCGCTATAAACTACGATATCAGCTCCCATCGTAATATATTTACGAAAATCACTTTCTGCTGCGCCATCAACTATTAATGGGATCTGATGTTTCTGGGCGACTCTAACCATATTTTCTACCGTTTGCATTCCTTTTTGCACTGCATGATGAGATTTCACAAAAATTAGTGCTGCTGTCTTATCGGTAATTGCTTGTTCAATATGTTCCCTTTCTACTTTGTTGACACTACCAACTTCGATGACCTTACCTCCACCCATACGAATCATTTGATCAATAGTACCACCAAAATTAATGGTTTGGCCCTTTTGGATAACAATCTCATTTTTTAACCCATCTGAGTTAGGCATTTTTTCAATTAAGCTCCTGTTTCTTCCTGCAATTACTGCTGCAACTGCAATCGCAATTCCAGATGCGGCGCCAATAGTCGGACAACCGTCCTCAGAACCGGTATGATAAGCAATGACTTTACCTGCATATTCAATTAGCTCCTCAATGTCCACATATTCTTTTGCTGCAACCTTCAATGCACTGGCAACTTCTTCAGTGACAGAAGAAGCTCCCAAAGCCGTCATTTTCCCACTTGCATTAATTATTTTTTTTAACCCATATTCCTCAAATACATTTTTTCCCACTTTTTTCACTCCAATTTTTATGGTGAACTCTTCTTTAAACTTAAAATGATTTAAAGAAACCAACTAAGAAAATGGAACTATCTATCCTTTATCTATACAAATTTTCTTTTGCCGCTTCAAAATGAATTGACAATAGATAGATCTCATCCTCTTCCAATCCGTCTAGTAAATCTTTCACTTTTCTTGCTATAGATAATGATTCATCTGAAACACTAGCAAATATTTTGTGATCAAACCCAATTAACTTTTCACCTGTTAAAGAACGATGAACCATAGCAGAAATATGAGAAAGCACTGCCAATAGTTGACTATCTGTCATGTATATCCTTTTCTCTTTACATTGGTTTTGAGCTAGGTCAAATGCATGTTTGCACAATTCTTTATCGCCACTATTTATCATTAATTTTTCCTTTTCTTCGTATAAGCTGTTAATTTTCTTAAACCACCCTTCTTGGTTGTAACGTATAATTCAAAGACATAATGTATGATTTACATTATTTTTTGAAATATTGCAGCAATGCACTTTGTTCAGATTCATTAATATAAATACTATGGCTTTTTAAGATTTCATTTATTTCCCGCAACAAGTCCTCATTTTGATCTCCGTTTCTCTGATATATAAACTGATCATATTGTTTATGAAAATAATAACGATGAATCATAAGAAATAGATGGACAAAAAGCCCTTTCTCACGTTCTTCGATAACTTTATCAGTCAATTTTTCATAGATTTCATAAGATATCTCAAACCCCTTAATAATAATTTCTTGACTAGTTGACTCAAAATCTTTTTCATTCGGGTTATAAACATCCTTTTCTATAACCTTTGCATCGACTCTATCCTGCTGGTATAGGCTATGAACTTTTTCCCTTATAGCTTCGATATTATCTTCAGTCGGCACAGGGTCTACCACAATTACGGGAAAAGTAGTTTTAATCGGAAACATACTAATGATTAAATCAAAATTTTCATTTTTAGTGACGTTAGCTATTTCCATTACAGAACAGTAAGTCGTAATCTTGATATCGTTGATTTGGCTCTCAACTCGATTTTTGATAAATCGAGCAACTCCTCTTCCAGTTGAGCATACATAAAGAGCCCTAATTTCTGGCTTTCTATTTAGTACATTTTCATATGAATTAAGAAAGTGTAATGTAATGAAAGAAATGAATGAGTCCTCTACCGCTTCAGGAAAGTTCATGTGATTTACTACATCTGAAAAAATATTTTTAAAACCCTCTTTCACAGAAAAAAATAATGATGCGTTTTTTTGTTTAATCTCGTTAATAAAGGGGTTTATTTCTGTAACATATGTGGAGTGTTTTTCAAATCGTAATGAAAGATGTAACAATAAATTATTAAATAATCTAGTATCATTAGAATAGGGAGCTTGTTCTTTTTCACTTACGTAATGAATTAATTCTCCCGTTAAAATAAGTAGATCTATATTTTCATCTTCCAACAAAAAGTTACGGTGAATGTAAGAAAACTCATCCTCAAGTAATGGTAAAGCATTTTCTTCACATATAGCTCCTACTATTTTGGTCAAAAATCCAGCTAGATCATGAGATTTGTTTTGGTCGAGTTTTAGTAACCTATAGTTACCAATAGTAAAGCCGTATTCCATCCTTACTAAAAAAATAGTAAGACGTATAAGTGTAGATAAAATCTCTGAATGTGTTATGTCGTTTCTTCTATCGTCTTTCCATATCTTACGGAAGTGGATTATTACCTCGGCAAATTTCACATTAATTTCTGAGGTAAACCCGTGATTCCATTCCACTCTTTTGTCCGATTGAATTTGCGTAATAATGTTATACACATCAAAATTATTTAAATTCCTTTGGATGATATTCTCGAACAATAAACGAATATTAAGCTCTGGTCCCACTAATTTATAACCGACACGTGTTTTTCTCTTTAATTTAATTTCCCAAGGCTGGATGTATTGTTCCAAAAAGTTCAAATCACTCAGGATCGTATTTCTGCTAACTTGTAAATAATTTGAAAGTTGCGCTGCAGTTATATAGTCCCTTTGCGAAAAAAATATATATAGTATTTTTTCGATTCGTGTGTTCTGATCAGCATGAAAGGGTTTACTATCCTCACCCAATAATGTTTGATAGAGCATTAACCGTTCATTTTCTTCCGTATCAATCCAGTAACCTTTATTCGGTTGTGCGCACAACTCGATGTCATATTGCTGAAACCATACACGAACATTCTTTAAATCATTTTTTATTGTCCTTGTGCTAACATCAAGATAATTTGATAAATCCTTTGTCCTCAAAGTTTTTTCTGCTTCAAGTAATTTTGTGACAATTTGAATCTCTCTTGTTGTTAACAATTTTCTTTCACCACTCTTTAATTCGTTTTTTTAACTTAATCAGATTATACATTTATACTGGAAGCGTTTACAGACCAAATTCACTCACTATTATTAGTGCAATATTTTGATAATTAAATTTCCGAAGTAGATTTCAATGAATGTCTCATTCATTAAAAATCCTCTCTTGAAAATAAAAAGACTGCCGTCTGCAAACGACGACAGCCACTATTTAGTTATACTTATTTATACAACGCTCCAAAATTATCACATGCACGGAAATCGGCTGCCTCAACATTTTGCGTTCCAAACATCGACCAAACATGTGGACGGAAAGCACGTGATTCATCAATATTGTGCATATTAACGGGAATTCTTAGCATAGATGCTAATGTTAAAAGATCTGCACCTATATGTCCATAAGAAATAGCTCCATGATTAGATCCCCAATAGTCCATTACATCGTAAGCCGTCTTGAATGCCCCCTCACCTGTAAGTATTGGTGCAAACCATGTAGTAGGCCATGTTGGATCCGTTCTATTGTCAATTGTCTCATAAACTTCATCCGGCAATTCAACAGAATACCCTTCAGCAATTTGCAAAACAGGTCCAAGCCCTTTTACCATGTTCAACCGTGTCATTGTCAGTGGCATTTCTCCTTTTGTATGATAGCGAGTTGAGAATCCTCCCCCACGAAAATATTGCTTATTGGCTGGATGGAATGTAGTATTTTTCATCATTGCATCTACTTCTTCATCCGTGACCTCCCAAAACGGTTTGATTACAGGTTCACCATCTTTTGTTTGCTGGCCTGTTCCATCCAATGCAGAAGCACCTGAGTTTTTCAAATGAATGAGGCCATTCGCCGCTCTACCGGTCAGATCATATCCGGTAACTCGTTTAACTGCCTCCGGGCTCCAGTAGGTCCGAACATCGGCAAATATTTGCGGTGTATTTGTAAGTAGATAGTTAAACAACATCGATACACCGTTATTATTATCATTTTCTGTTGCCATAACATATGGTGCACGCTTTCCATTCCAGTCAAACGAGCTATTCAAAATCGTTTCCATGTAATCCCCATTAGGGGAATAATCAGTCCATTGTCGCTGACCCTGAAATCCTGACAAAATAGCATCATGACCTAGTGATTCTTCATCATACCCAGCCTCTGCCAGTTTTTTATTTCCCACCATCAAATCCCGACCAATCAATGTCATCTTAACAACTGTTTCCCAACTCTTTTCATACTCTTCTGTCGTGAATTTCAATTCATCTGGATTGTTATCAAAGCCTACAATAGCATTTTCTTTCGTCCATTTTAATGCTTTTTCGTATTCAGCTTTATCATAGATTTCTTCGTTTATTCGACGAACAAATTCAGTCATGTCAATGTACTCATTCCGCATTCCCAAGTATTCTTGGAAAAAATCATCTTTAACAATTGATCCAGCGATTCCCATGGATACATTCCCCATAGATAGATATGATTTACCTTTCATCATTGCGACAGTTAATCCAGCTCTTGTAAATTGTAATAACTTTTCAATTACATCTTCGGGTATTTCTTCATCATCTGCTTCCTGTACATGCTCACCATAAATACCGAATGCTGGAACCCCCTTTTGTGCGTACGCTGCTAGAACCGCCGCAAGATAAACGGCACCAGGGCGCTCTGTTCCATTAAATCCCCAGACAGCATGTGGCATTTTATTGTCCAAATCCATCGTTTCTGTTCCATAGCACCAGCATGGTGTTACTGTAATGGTCAATCCCACATTTTCCCGATGAAACTTTTCTTTACAATCTGTCGCCTCCTTGACTCCGCCAATTGTTGAATCTGCAATTACACATTCAACAGGGTTTCCATCCGGATACTTTAATGTTTCTCGAACTAACTTAGCAACATTTTCTGCCATATTCATTGTTTGTTCTTCCAATGATTCTCTTACTCCCTGTCTTCTTCCATCTATTGTTGGGCGTATACCAACTTTCGGCAATCTAGTCATATTTATCCTCTCCTGTTTAAGTAATGTTTCTACTAATCTAGCTAAACCAACCGAGCTCTATCTTTTTCTCAGCTTCTCATACATACTTCCTTTTTAATTCTCCAGTATGGCCTTAATATCATCATAATGTGTATTCCATTTTTCATGCTGTTCTGGATGATAGACTTTCACACCAAAGGATTGTTTAATAATCCCCCTGGCTTCCGGGACACTTTGGATTACGTTTTGTGAAATTAGCTGAACAACAGTATTGCCAATGACAGTCGCCTCAACAGGTCCTGCCAACACTTCAATATTACCTGCGTTCGCCACCATTTGACATAAAATTCCTGCCTGAGATCCACCTCCAACAATGTGCACCTGTTTAAAATGTTTACCTGTACATTCCATGATTTCTTCAAATACAGAACGGTACTTTAATGCAAGACTTTCATAAATAGTTCGGAAAATTTCTCCATCTGATTTTGGGATAGGCTGGTTTGTCTTTTTCGCATATTCCTTTATCTTCAAAGGCATATCTCCAGGCAACTGGAAATCTGGATGATCCGTATCAATGAAAAAGTTGAAAGCCTTTGCTTCTTCTGCTATTTTGGTAATTTCATCATACGAATAATTTCTTCCTTCTTTCTCCATTTGCCTTTTGGTTTCTTGAAGCACCCATAGACCAGTAACGTTTTTCATAAATAGTGATTTGTCGTTGAATCCGCTTTCATTTGTGATATTATAGCCCGCTGTTTTTGGAGAAATGACTGGTTCATCCAATTCAGTACCTACCAACGACCATGTCCCACATGAAATAAACAGAAATTCATCATTTGAGGCAGGCACACTAACAGCAGCACTCGCTGTATCATGTGAAGTTGTAGCGATTACCGGTATTTGTGGAATTCCTAATTCATTAGACAGTTCTTCTGAAACGGTTCCAATTTTTTCACCCGGTTTTACTAGTTCTTGAAAAATATCAATTGGAAAACCAAGTTTACGGATGATTTCTTCATTCCATCTTTTCTTATATGGATCAAAAAGCTGTGTCGTCGAAGCAATTGTCTCTTCCCCACGCATCACACCCGTCAGAAAATAATTAAACAAATCAGGCATCAATAGCAGTGACTCCGCTTCTTCTAATTCTTCTTCTTTATATTTTTTCAAATATGCCAGCTGAAAGATTGTGTTAAAAAAAATTATCTGGTTTCCAGTCATTTCATATAATTTTTTTTGTGAAAAAGACTTCTCTACTTCTTCCAAGATCCCTTCCGTTCTAGGGTCCCGATAATGTACAGGGTTATGGATCAGTTTGCCCTCTTTATTAAGTAAACCGAAGTCAACCCCCCAGGTATCAATACCAATACTGTGAATAGTTGTTTTCTTGCCAATTTCCTTAAGCACCTTCTTCACTTCATCAAAAAGTTTATCGATATCCCAGCAAAGTGTATTATTAAGGATGACTGGTTTATTCTCGAATCTGTGAATCTCTTTTAATTGGATAATATTCCCTTCATATGTCCCTAATATTGCTCGTCCACTCGATGCTCCAAAATCAAAAGATAAAACTTTTTTAACCAAAACATTTCACCTCTGTTTGTGGGGATTATAGATTCTAAACCTAGTACTACTTTTTCAACAGACTTGAACGATATGTTTCAGCCGATAGATTGCGTAAATCATCACACTCTTGTTCTGTTAGGGTTCTGGGATTTCCTACTGCTAAAGAAATTGCGTATACTTTTGCTGCTTCTTCAGTCAATTGCATATAAAAATATGCTTCTTTTACTGTAGTCCCTACTGTTAGAACTCCATGATTTCGCATCACGATAGCCTGACTGTCAGCAACAACTTCACCTACTTTTTCAGCAATAAGGTTTGTTGTTGGAATCACGTAATCAATATATGAAACACTTTTTACCATTGCTGGGTAATCAGGGAACATTGGAGGAATTTCTTTACCAGTTGATGATACTGCAACCGAATATGTCGGATGTGCATGTAGCACTGCTTGAATGCTTTGATCTTTTCTATAACATTCTAAATGCATTTCCAACTCAGAAGAAGGTTTCAAATCACTCAAAACTTTCCCGGAATCAATTTCAACTTTAACCCACTCATTTTCAGTAACTTCTTTTAAATCAAATCCACTTGGAGAGATATACATATACTTTCCTTTACGTGCACTTAAATTTCCACCTGCACCTACAACTAGACCACTATCTACTAGTTTCACGGAATATATCGATAATTCTTGTAAAATTTGTGTCATACTTAATTTCTCCTTATCTAGGTCAACTTTTGTTTACTTTGTTTTATATTGTTTTATTTTTGTTTCACTATTTTGCTTAACAGTATAACAAACAAAAACAAATGATGAAAGGGGTTTCCTGTTAAAAGATAAGTTTATTTTGAAAATTTGGCACATACCTTTTAAATTTAAAAACTCATAGAAATACTCGCTTATCGCAACAATAGAACGCCTCCCTGCCAAAATACAATTATGTTTTTTTCGTTGCTACTTTTTTCTAATTTATTTTTTCTTCCCTTGTTTCTTGCCCTGTAAAAAGTTCTTCTTTGTTTGGATCTATTCGTTTAATACCAAACCAATTTGTATATGGTCCAAGAATGGCCAAGATGGCAGAGAAGACAATACCGAACATATTAAATATCGCCCAAGGTGCATATTCAATAACACTAATACCAAGCGTTGTTGACATATAAATTCCTGCGACTGTCCAGGGAACTAATGCTTCAGGAATCATACCTCCATCTTCCATACTTCTGGATAAGTTTAGCCGATGCAAAGCTCTCTTTTTATATTGCTCTGCAAATGCATCTTTCATTAAGAAAAATGTAACATAGCTATTTCCTGTTGATAGTATAATAGCAAGTCCTGAAACAAGTGAAACTAAGATTGTATTTGTTGCTGACTTTATATATGAAAGAGTTTTAGACAAAACGATCTTTAGTGCTCTGGATACTTCCAAAGCTGCTGCAAAGAAAAATGCACAAAATACTGTTAATACAGGTTGGTGCATGCTGTAAATACCACCCCTGTTGAGTAAGGTTTGTATATTTTCGCTAATCATACCTAGTTGTAGATCAGGAATTACAGCTGTTAACATTTCTAAATTGAAACCTTCTACAGCTGCCTCTATTACTTGTGTTAAAGGCTCTTGTTGCATCAATGAGGATAAAACCATAGCAGATAATGAAGATAGGAACAGCACAATTAGTACTGGTTTTTTCATTAATGATCCAATGATCACAATGAGAGCAGGTATAATCAGCAATAAATTCATGTTAAATAAATCTTGTAGCGTGTTTGACACATTCATAATACTATCAGACTGAAATCCTGAAACATCAATTTTAAGTCCAACAATCAAAAAGACAGTTGCTGCTATAATCATAGAGGGGATGGAAGTGTACATTAAATGCTTAATGTGATCATATACATTCACTTCCGCTACTAAAGAACTCATTATTACCGTATCTGATAAAGGAGATAGCTTATCCCCAAAGTATGCACCAGAAATAACTGCCCCAGCTGTAATTGCCAGGTTTACATCCATCGCTGCTGCAATCCCCATGATTGCTACACCTATTGTACCTGCAGAAGAAAAAGAACTTCCAATACATACAGATACTATTGCTAGTGCCAAGAAGGCCATTATATACAGGTACTGAGGGTTAATTATCTCCAATCCCAAATAAATAAAGTAAGGGATGGTTCCTGACATCATCCATGTACCTATTATCAAACCTATACTATATAAAACTAAAATAGCTATTAACGCTGTTTTGATCTTCTCTGACATGACGTTCATGATACTACTCCAATTAGCACCATGAAGCATTGCGAAGATGGTAGCTAATACCCCTGCTGTGATTAAAACAGATTCAACAGGAAATCCGGCAATCATCACGCCGTAGATCATAACGAATAGAATGACAGCTATCAATAAAGCAGAAGTATAAAAGGATGCTTGTCTCTTTGTCTTCATAAGCATTTCACTCTCCTCATTTATTATTTTTTATAAACGATAGTCTCACTCAATGCACAAAAAGCTTTTTCTAAATCCTCGATTATCAATTCTGGTCCTTCCAAACCAACAGCAAGACGAATAAATCCATGTTTCTGAGTATCCGTTTCATGAGATTTAACAAATGAAATAATTAAGCTCTCATAGCCTCCCCAACTGACGCCTATTTGAATAATTGATAACGCATTCAAAAATGTTTCAATTTGCTTATAATTACCATACTTTATCTCGAAGCTTAGTAGCCCGGCATAACCCTGTAGCTGACTGTCTGAAATTTCCTTCGATTCACCTGTTAGTACACTTGGATGATTAATTTTCACAACTTCTTCTTTTGTTTTTAAGTAATCAATTACAGCTAAAACATTTTCTTGATGCTGCTTCATTCGAACGGGTAAAGTGCGTAATCCTCTTATTAACAAAAAGGCATCTTGTGGAGCAAGCGTTGATCCAAATAACTGATGACCGTATTGGAAAATTGGTTCCACAAGCTCCTTGTTTCCAATCACTGCTCCTGCAACTACATCACTGTGACCGCCGATATACTTAGATAGAGAGTGAATAACTAAATCTATACCAAAAGTTAGGGGTTTTTGAAATAATGGAGTTGCCCATGAATTATCTATTACGGTAATAATTCCTCGACTATTAGCAAATTTACTTATTGCTTTCAAATCAGCAATACTCATATCCATACTTGCTGGACTCTCAATATAGATCAACTTTGTCCGATCATTCACAGTTGCTTCTATAGCATGTAAATGATTTGAAGTTTGGTCAAAAGTTATTCCAAATGAATGAAGATGTTCCAAAAGTTCGACAGTTGGCCCATAGATCTGATTAACAAGTAATACGTGATCACCGCTTTTAAGGAGCGCCATCAATGTTGAACTGATAGCACCCATACCTGATCCGAACGCTTTACACATTTGACCTTGCTCCAAACCGGCAAGTTTTTCCTCTAATAAACGCACTGTTGGATTTAATCCTCTGCTATACACTAAATTTTCCCTTTGGTTATCAAGTGCGATTGAAAACTTTTTATAGTCTCTAAATGTATATAGACTTGTTTGATAAATAGGTGGAATAACTGCACCTTCGTATTTCGTATTATCTTCATAGCCGTGTGCACATATTTCTAAGTCTTGTTTGTTCATAGTTTGTAACCCCTTTCATTTTTATTATACCTATCAGACAGCATGATAGTTATACAGTATCAAATATTTTTCGTAAAATAAAGTGTTTTTTGAAAATTCTTGTATGATATGATTAATATGTGTGAATTTTACTGAAGAAAGTAGTGATTTAAAATGCAGAGAGTTTATTTATCAGATAGTGTGGCTAAAGAAATAAAGTCGTATATAAAAGAGCATAATTTAGAGTCTGGGGATAAATTACCAACCGTTTCTGAGTGGATGGAAATTTTACGAGTTGGTAGGTCCACACTAAGGGAAGGCGTAAAAAAGCTCGAAACAGAAGGAGTAGTTGAAGTAAAGAATGGGAAAGGTATTTATGTAAAAAAGGATAAAGCCTTTAGTATCTATACTTCCTTTCATGTAACAGATGGAGCTAAGCATTTGATGGAAATACTTGAAGTCAGAACAGCGTTAGAAGAAAAAGCTGTAAAACTTGCTGCTAAACATGCAACCGAAGAACAACTAGAAGAAATGCAATTTTATCTAGATAAATATGTAAAATATAGAAAATCTAAAGAATTCGTAAAAGCAAGTGAAGCAGATTCCAATTTTCACAGAGTTATTTATAAAGCAAGTAATAATCATATCTTATATGAAATCATTACAACAATACACGAAGAATTGTATGTGTTATGGGAAAGCCCATTTGGAAAAGAGCAGCTTTATGATGAAAGTTATCCTTACCATTTAAAACTATTAGAAGGTTTACGAGAAAAAGATAAAGATAAATCCATATCCGCTTTCCAAGCTTTAATAGATTCAGTAAGAAAAAACATACTAAAATTAAATAAAGAATAAATGTTCTTGAATATTGGCCTATTGAAGCGGAAGTTAAGGCCTAAATTTTGAGTCAATTGTTTAGGTGAGTGTAAACTAAATTGTTAGTTAAGAGGGTGATTTGTATTTATTCATAAAGGGCATTTACGAAAACAGGCACTCTTCTAAAATAAGAAGGCGCCTTTAGTTGGGTTTGGTATGCTTTTTACAATCCAAAAAAGCTGAAGAAACATCTAATCATCAGCTAACCTCTTAAAATGGAAGTGTTCCTTCCATATAGATTGGAGGATAAGTACATACCGCTACTTAGCCGTACTCGTGAGTTCCACCTGTTAGTGTTCGCCCACTGGGCAAACAAAAAGCGACCAACCAAAGTTGATCGCTAGCCCTATCATTCACTCAAACTTCCCTTCATAATATTCACGTAACTCCGGTCCATTTTCTTCCCATTCTACTGTCTGTCCATTAATTAATTGACCTAGGGCATCCAGACATCTATGCCAACCTGCAGCTGTATATTTAGCCATTGATCTATCATCAAACGTATGTCTAAACGACATAGTTGAGCCTTGATCTGCCGCCTGTATACTTATCTCTAACAGGTCGTCCATTTCCTTAAAACAAAAGGTAGATGGAGGATTGTATTCGGTAATAACCGCCTCATAGTTTGATCCTTCCCCATCATCGAACTTTATCTTTCCACCAACCTTAAGCTCCATATCGCCGGTAGCAAATGGATACCACTGCGTGAAATATTTGGGATTTGTTATAAATGGAAACACTTTTTCAGGAATCACTGGATAATTACGTTCAAAAACCAAAACAAATCTTCCTTCTTTTTCATAGAGATTGCCATCGTTAATCATATGTTCCCTCCTCCTTTCAAATGTTAAGGTATTACAGTTTCTTTTACTATTGTTACTTACAAGATGATTTCCTGTCCATTATTCTAACTTTCATCATGTTAACTATCTAGTAGATATACTTGTTTGTTGTTTAAGTCAAACCGTCCTCTACCGTTTAGATGTACTAAATTCCCCAAATTATTTCAATAAAATTTGGGTTGGATTTCCTCTTAAAGCATTCTTAAATTTTTCTCAAGTAACTTGTCACCATAAAATAAAAAACAATTATTTTAGGGGGCAAGAGGCTCATAACCGTAAATATATTTATCCAATCAACCATTCATAGTTTTTTCAAATAATAGATGGCTAACTGCGTTCGATCCCGTAGCTGAAGCTTTTCTAAAATAACCGATAACGTGTTGCGTACGGTGCCTTCTCCGATATAGAGATGTTCTCCTATTTCACGATTGGAGAGTCCTTGTGCAACTAGTTCTGCGATGTCTTTTTCCCGGGGGGTTAATTGCTCAAGGTTCTCCCCTTCAGTAGGCTGAATCAGTTGTTTAAGTACATCTGCACCTAATACAGTGGAACCGGACATAAGGGTACGCAGCTGTTGGGCCATATCGGATACCTCTGTTGATTTAATTAAATAACCCTCGGCTCCAGCTAGGATAGCTAAGCGTATATTTTTTTCATCCTTAAAAGTGGTTAACATCATGACACGAATGTTAGGCCAATTTTCTTTAATTTGCCTCGTTGCTTGGATTCCATCCATGACAGGCATCTGTATATCCATTAAGACAACATGTGGAACTTTTTCACAGCAGGCTGTAATTGCTTCGGCACCATTATTAGCAGTACCAATGACCTCCATGTCTTTTTCTCGGGAAAGGAGGACTTTTAAACTTTTACAAACTAAAGGATCATCATCTACTACTACAATATTCAACGTACAGACCTCCTCGCTCTCCTTATTCTAAAGGTAGGACACAGATTAATAAAAAGCCGTCGGTTGTGTCAGTGGATATACTTCCACCCACAGCCTTGGTTCGATGTCGAAGGTTACGTAGTCCTATTCCCAATCCTTTGTCGCTATTTTCCTTAAGGACCCCATCGTTATAGACGGATAATCTTAGAATATGAGGGCCCACATCCAACGTAATTTCAATCCCTGTCGGTTTTGCGTGGCGAATCGTATTTGTTAAAGCTTCCTTTAAGCAAGGGTACAGAATACTCCATAAGTGTGCGGGAACTTTGGAAGTATCGCCAAATACTTGGAAGTTAACCGGACATTGGGTGTATAGATCACTAATATTTTGCAATTCATCTATTCCAAGGTCTGTTATTGGCTTGAGGTTATGTACCGTTTCTCTCAGATAATCAGCACTATTATGAAGACGTTGCTGGGCTTCAGTAAACATTTCTTCCGCTACAGATTCGTCCTCTTTTCTTAGCTGTTCATAGGCTTGCAAGGCAAGAACGGAAGCTGTAAGTTCATGACCTACCTCATCATGAAGTTGCTGTGCAATTCGGTTTCTTTCCGACAACTCAGCCATTCGTGTCGCTTGAACATTAGCAAACAAAAGTTCTTCCTTTAAGTTTTCGAGTTCGTAACGATCTCGCCGCTGTTTATCCGCTTCCCGTTGATGCTTCTTTGTCTCCTGTTTCCAACCTCCAACAACTGCTCCCGTACAAGCAACATAAACAAAAATACCAACTAGCAGGAATGATGTTTCAGGATAAACGATAACAAAAATGATTGTGGGTAAGCTAAACAAGGGTTTACGCTGATACATACTTTCAAAAACGGGTAATATCAGAGCAAATGCAGCTAATGGCCAATATATAATTGCAAACAAGCAAGCTACTTGATCAAGGAGAACACTGCTTCCTGGTAGTTGAAATCGCCACCGAGCCAATGTCATTATTAATAGAAACAATAGAAGGATTATTCCAGCTTCTTCTCCACTGCTCTGTAGCCATAGCGAACAAAGTAAGAGTAACCCTAGTAGGCGTAAAAGGAAGGTCGCCGACTCAGAAGTCCAATTTCCCCATTTGTAATCCATACATATTCACGCCCTTATTTATGTTATCCCTATCATAACAAATTGGTGAAGATAATTTGTGCTTGATTACACACTTAAAGAACTATGTTAATCTTCTTCTACTTCCCAATAATAAAAATGCTATGCAAAATAGTATCATGACCACTAGTGGGGTGCCGAGATCCTTTGCTTGCGTTCCATAAGCCACGATAAGTGTGCTTTCTGCTGCCCAATAGGTTGGCAACAGCATTACGGCCTGCTGAAGGTATTCGGGCATTGCTTCGACTGGCCACATGACACCACCAAGCATCCCCATAAGGACGATGACTCCTCCTAGAATACTGAAGGCTGTTTCCATATGACGGAATAATGAATACCAAGCCAATGAAAACCCTAATGCCGTCATGGAAAAAACAGTATAGATAATAAAAAGTAGGATCGGCGATGGTAAATTCTCTCCATGTACGATAACTCCTAGAAAAACGAACACCAGGTTAACAACAGTCAAAATGACCGTGTAGGCTAATAAATTTTGAAACAAGTACTGGAAATGGCTAATAGGTGAGGCACTGAGACGCAATAATGTCTTATTAGTCCGGTCCTCTAATGTAATTCCTCCAAGCCGTGCTGCCAAGAGCAACAATAGTAGACTATAGTAATGAAAACCTAACGGAATTGGTGGCCATGCTGCTGTCGGGATAAATACCGATCCAATGGGTAAAACAAATAAAAAGACGATATTAGATTTTTTTCGAAAGAAACGTTTAAAAACAAAGGTAAATATGGTCATATAAGTTTCCGCCTTCCAAAATACACAGCTGTTATTGCCAAAACAAGAGCTAGGGCAATAAATATGACCAAACTAATGATAGCTTTCTCTATATTTTCACCTGTTATAGTTGCAAATATCATATTTTGTCCAAGAGAAAAGGGGTTGCTATATGTCGATAGAAAGGAAAAAAATGGACCATCCGGCAGTGGAAACCATACCTCGCCAAGCATAAGGCAAGCGAGCCCAAATCCAGTACCTAGTCGTTCAGCCGTTTTATATTTTTTCACCCCTAATACAAAATTAATAAACACGAGTTGAATAACAGCTGTTACAAGCAGAATGATGAAAAAGACAATCCCTAAATTTCCCCAATTAACGTTGTAAACAAAAATGGTATAAAAGACTACTAGTAAACTCTGTAGCACATTAAATAGAGAACACGAAATTAAAATAGCATAAGCATGGTTATGAATTCCATATGGGAGCGAGTAAATTCTCCATTTCATGGAAGACATAAGGTCACCTCTCACATATTCCATGGTATAAAATCCACCAAACATTATAAAAGCGAATACCATTGTCACGGCAACCTCATCCATCATGGGTATGCCAAGCGGTTCACTCACCGCACCATCTGCTATCAGTGCTAGGACAGAGATGAGGGCGATCGGCAATAGTAACAGTATGGCCATGCCAATATAATCACGGAGCATCCGACGAAAGATGAAATAACTAGCTTTCATCAGCATCATTCTTCTTCGCCTCCATCACGAAGTCGTTTTCCCGTTAGCGTTAAGAAAACATCTTCTAAGGTTGGCTTTTCTGCTGAGATGGAATGGATTCCACCAAACTCCCTAGCAATCGAAAGGACGCGATCAAGGTTGCCTGATTCTACTTGAGAAATGATATGAATTTCTTTTTCATTTTTGAGTACTTGTTTTACTCCATCCAACTTACGAAGTCTTTCTAGAAGATCATCCGTTGGCGCCGCTACTTCCAGTTTTATTTTTTCTTCATACTGAATCTTTTTCACTAGCTCGTCAATCGTGCCATTCGCGATGATATGCCCTTGATCCATGATGACGACGCGTGATGCGAGATTTTGAATTTCTTCTATATAATGTGTAGTGTAAAGAATAGTTGTACCTTGCTGATTCAGTTGCCGAATCGTCTCTAAGATATGGTTTCGAGATTGCGGATCAATCCCAACGGTTGGCTCATCCATAATAAGGAATTTTGGTCGGTGGACGAGAGCACAAGCAATATTTAGGCGACGTTTCATCCCTCCAGAAAATTTAGCAGGGAGTTTTCGGGCGTGCTCTGATAACCCTACAAATTCCAACGTTTCGTCAATTCTCTTTTTTAACTTCTCTCCTTTAAGACCATATACCCCACCAAAAAACGCGAGGTTTTCTTTTGCAGTCAGGTCTGTAAATAAGGTGATTTCCTGTGTGACAAGTCCAATTTGTCGTTTGATTTCTAACAAATTAGCTTTCTGTTCCTTGCCAAATACTTCGATAGCTCCAGAGTCAAATCCATGAATTCCTGCTAGCGCATGAATTAAAGTGGTTTTACCTGCTCCATTTGGACCTAATAAACCAAGGATTTCACCATAGGCAATATCCAGATCTATATTGTCCAAGACTATATGAGAACTATACCTTTTTACTATATCTTTCATATGAACAATTGCCATAAAATATCCTCCTTCAACACTTCATATTATCATCATAATTTTTTTATGTATTACCGGGGTAGTTACAAATGTAATGAATAACTAGAGTGTTTATTATACTCTTTGTTACATGCTTCAAAACCATAAAACCTTCCTATTGTTCCAACTTGTCCTATTACCTACTGCTTACCATTTTTCCTTACCCTTCTGCCAATATTAACGAATCGATATTTATTACGTAAAACATGTCGAGTAATTGAAATACTACTTTGCTATCATATAGACAGAAAGGAGGGATAACGTGTTAAAAGAATTAAACCAAGTCATTGAATATATTGAAGAACGGTTAACAGATGATTTGTCGCTTGAAACGATTTCTGATTATGCTGGGGTTTCAGACTATCATTTTAGAAAAATATTCTTTTACCTTGCAGGAATGACACTAAATGAGTATATAAAAAACAGAAGATTATCAGAGGCAAATAAAGAATTATTACAAGGTGAAAAAGTAACAGATGTTGCTTTTAAATATGGATATCAGTCAGTAGATGGCTTTACCAGAGCATTTAAAAAGTGGAATGGTTTTTTACCTTCAGAGGTAGTGAAAAAAGGAGTAAGCAAAACGTTTCCGAAGTTCACGTTTGTCATAACAGTTAAAGGAGGAACAACGATGGAATTTAGAATAGAAGAAAAGCCCGCATTCAACTTAGTTGGTGTAAGTAAACGGGTGCAGATGCAATTTGAAGGTGTTAATGACGCGATTGTCGAGCTGGCTAAGAGCATAACGGAAAAGCAAAAGGAAGAAATGCATGCACTAAAAAATATAGAACCGTATGAAATTGTGAATGCATCCTATGATGCTGATGCTCAGTTTTTAAAAGAAGAAGGCGATTTAACACACTTAATCGGTGTATTAACAACGGAAAATAAAGTCAGTAATCAATTAGATAAAGTAGCAGTTGATGCCTGTACATGGGCGATATTTCCTAACGAAGGGCCGTTTCCATCAACACTACAAGAAACCATGGCAAAGACCTATTCAGAATGGCTTCCCTCTTCCGATTATGAAGTCATCCCTGCCCCAACCTTTTCGTTTACTAAAATGGACGAACAGAAAAAGGATTACGCGTATAGTGAAGTTTGGATTCCAGTAAAGAAAAAAGAATCATGAAACATTTCAACCAATGAAGAGCAACGCTGATATGTTGGCGTTGCTCTTTTTGGATGGTCGAGCCGCTTTTACCTATTGATTAATCAATAGTTCTATAAAGCTAGTAATACATACACCCGTCACCCCTCACCCAGGAATGCGTAGCACATAAAGGACATTCGCAAGGGATATCATCACTTAACATAAAATGGGCTATGCCAATCCACATACTTCGTACTTACTTGATGGTTTTATTTTTGAAGGAAAACGTATTATGATGAAGGAGATCTATGTACTATTTGAAGAAAAATCTTATATGCACATATTGAACAGACCAGGAGAGATAAAGTAAACAAATAGCAAAACAATTGTTGTTTTAAATGCTGTAATCGGGCCATTTTGCGGCACAAGAGTTATATCATTTTTTAGATTGAATGAGGTGAATAAATGCTAAGACACATTATATTTTTCATAGTAGTATTTGGTGTTACTTTGATTCTGAATCTCACACTTCCTTTTTACAACCTAGATATATTAGAAATATTAATTTTCTCAATGGTCGCTACATTTTTTAATTGGCTAATAAGCTTGCCAACATCTAAAAAAAACAAATCGGGTGAAAAATAATTGTTTCGCTCTAAAAACTAAACGTTTTTTGAATCTACTAACCTCCTTCTATGAAAAAAGCCCCCTACAAACTGCAGAGGGGCTCAATTGGCATTAGCATTTCTTCTTTAGTAATTTTTCTGTAACAAGAAAAATGCAGAACGATGAAGTTTAATTAAAAGTAAGTAAGCAAATTTCTTGAATTACTACGCCTTTTTTAGGTGATATGTTGACTATGACATATATAAGTCCTATCTTCGATTTAACTATCCTTTTCCTTGAGATTTAAACCATTGTGCAAAAAACAGTAAAATAATTAACGTAATAACAGGGAAGATAATACTCCAACTGGATAATCCCCCCTCAAATAATATTAATTCCAACAAAATATTTGCTACTAAAGTAATGATGACTCCTAATGTAATTTTTTTAGTAATAAAAGCGCCCAAAAGGCCTAACCCTATAACAATAAAAGGTATTATTACTAATTGTAAAATAAACGGATCAACCCCAACTATCATAAAAATCCACCCTTTTCTAATACTATCTTTAATTGCATAAGAATAATATTTACTTGATTTTGCATCAACTTCTAAATTGTACAACAAAAGAGCAATAAATTATCTGTTTTTCTATAAAATTCCAGTAACAAAAGTACTTCTTAACTACTCTTGTTCTTTTAGCATTTTTTTCATGTTATATAGTAGAAAAATTGTTATTATATTTAAGCCTCCGGAAATCCCACAAATCATTGCTACAGTAGTACCCATTCATATACCTCTTAAATTTAAACTGTTTTCTATTCATCTAACCAATAAGGATTCTTCCGGGACAAGCTTATGCCAGTAACCATAATGGGCTCTTAAATAATCATATAGAGTCCAACTGAAACCACTTTTAAATTTTGAGGTGACCGTTAGATCAGTGGTTATATATTTTTCTTTCAACTATAAAATATGTGGATTCATTTTAGAATTCCTTCTTGACGGCTAAATCATTTTCGTGTATCTTTAATTCTACAAATTACATATCGCGAATTTTCTTATCCAGAGAGGTGGAGGGACTGGCCCTACGATACCTCGGCAACAGCTCTTTAAGAGTAATGTGCCAATTCCAGAAGCGTAACGCTTGAAGATAAGAAGAGTATTTTAACGGTGACGTTTTAAGGTCTCTTCTTGTTAAAGAAGAGGTTTTTTTATTTGATTAATAAAGTACAAGCTTTGCAAAAGGGGGATGTCGGTGTTATCAGGCAAAGCCGGTTTTAATCGACCTACCTCTAATTACCGAATCTATAAAGACTTTCACCGCAAGGGTACCTGTTTCATGAGTATCCACTAAGCAAAAACAAATCAAAGGAGGGTATATTTGATGGCTACTGTGAAAAAAGGTAACCTTTTTGCATTACTTCCATTATTTATTTTTATATCGCTATTTATTGGTACTGGTATTATTTCTGGAGACTTCTCCAATATGCCACTAAATGTTGCGATTATTATCGCATCAGCTTTTGCCCTCGCCATGAATAGAAAAGAAAAATTGTCTAATAAAATTGAGATATTTGCGAAAGGGGCAGGACACCCAAATATTATTTTAATGGCTGTTATTTTTGTAATGGCTGGTGCATTCGCTCAAACAGCTAGGGACATGGGTGCTGTCGACGCTACCGTCAACTTGGGCTTATCGGTTATTCCTCCTAATCTATTAATGGTTGGACTATTTGTGGTTGGTTGTTTCATCTCTGTTGCAATGGGAACATCGATGGGTACAGTGGCTGCACTAGCACCAATTGGAATTGGGATCGCGGAACAAACAGGCATACCGATAGCGCTTGCCATGGGCACCGTTATGGGTGGTGCAATGTTTGGTGATAACTTATCGATGATTTCCGATACAACCATTGCAGCAGTCCGGACACAGAAAACAAAAATGAGTGATAAATTTAAAACGAACTTTTTCATTGTGCTACCTGGAGCTATCGTTACAGCGATTCTTTTATGGACTATTACCGCTGGAGCTCAAATTGATACCATAGGCGTTTACTCGTATGATTTTGTTAAGGTTTTACCTTATATAGGGGTACTTATTGCCGCATTAGCTGGTGTTAATGTGTTAGTTGTATTAATTAGCGGAATCGTTTTTGCCGGTATCATTGGTTTAGTAGACGGTTCGTATACGTTGAGTAGTTTCGTTCAAGCTGTTTCTCAGGGAATCCTGAACATGGAGGATATCGCAATCGTTGCCCTATTAATCGGTGGTATGATTGGAATCATCCAACATAATGGTGGGATTCAGTGGTTATTAAACTTTGTAACGAGTAGAATCAAAACGAAAAAAGCTGCGGAACTTGGTATTGCAGGTTTAGTAAGTGCAACTAACATATCAACTGCCAACAACACCATTTCCATTATCGTCACAGGCCCATTAGCAAAAAATATTTCAGATGAATACAATATTGATCCTAGAAAATCAGCAAGTATACTTGATATATTTGCTGGTGGATGGCAGGGACTCGTCCCATACGGTGGTCAAATGCTTGCAGTATCAGGTTTAGCAGCTATATCACCAATAAGCATCTTGCCATATTCTTTCTACCCGATTGCAATCATCCTAAGTGGAATTGTTGCCATTCTAATTGGCTTCCCTAAATTCAAAGAAAAGAAAGCCAGCTCATAAAAATGGAAAAATAGCGTAACGAAACCCCAAATCTGGTAAAATGTATATAAATTCTGAAAAAATCATAATATTAGGAGTGGAAAACATGGTTAAAAAAATGAACGTAGAAAGTTTTAATCTTGATCACACAAAAGTGAAAGCACCTTATATTCGTCTAGCAGGCACAACAACTGGAGCAAACGGAGACGTTGTTCACAAATACGACCTTCGTCTAAAACAACCAAACCAGGAGTATATGGAAATGCCTGCACTCCATTCACTAGAACATTTAATGGCTGAGAATATCCGCAACCATCATAGTAATGTCATTGATTTAGGCCCAATGGGATGTCAAACAGGTTTTTACTTATCAGTTATTAATCATGATAACTACGATGAAGTATTAGATGCCGTTGAAGCAACGCTAAAAGATATTTTAGAAGCAACAGAAGTGCCAGCATGTAATGAAGTGCAATGCGGGTGGGCAGCAAGCCATAGCCTAGAAGGCGCTAAAGCATTAGCAGAAGAATTTCTTGCTAAACGATCAGAATGGCATATCGTATTTAATGAAGAATAAGAATGAGAGGTGAACAGTCAATTGGCTGTCCACCTTTTTTTGTTTATGTATCTGGGGATGTGTCAAACTAAATAAAAAGGGAAAATGCCAATCACTTAAGGTTAGAGTCAGTTTATCCTTTCATTTAATGAAAGGCTGTATTCATATAGATTGTTGCTTTCTTAAACACATTTTTAAAAGGTTGATATAATGGGGTTTTAAGAGGCGTTCAAGTATGTAGAAAGATGTATATGAAGGGTTGGATGGAACGTTTTCAAAGGGTGGCAACCATATACTTAGATAATTACCTCAACTGGTTCCGTTGGCTTGAAATAGGCAAGCAAGTAGCAATTGATGAAAGAGTCAAACAAATACTTGCTTCTGCCTGTCGAAAATCAAAGTTGAAATGTTGAGATGTACCTAACTAATTATTAGACTTATATTTATTGCTTCCTGGGAGTTTTTTGATGTGGTTCCAGGCTTCAATTGCTTCCTCACGACTTTTCCCTTGATTGTTAGAGTCGGCAAAAAAATCACGAATAAATTGATTGTATTCAAATTGAGGAGCGATTTTTTTCTTGTATGATGGGTCTTTCTTTCGTTCTTCTTCTTTATACCAAGCATCTACAACATCTCGATACGTTTTCCCATTGTTGTTTTTAAAATAGTTTTGAATATAGGTAGAAAAATGAAAATTAGGGATAACTGACTTGAAAAAGGCTCTTACATTTTGACTACAACGATGGTTATCCGAAATAACCGTATTAAGACTTAAATCGACCTGTGGCTCCGACTTATTATTTACCTTTGATTTTCTAATTGGCTTTTTTACCTCTCCCGTTAGAAGAAAGGTTTCAATTCTATCAGAAATCTCTATTTTTGAACCAGAAGCACTTATTCCATTTTCTTTGCAAAACGATTGTAATTCTTCTTTCAACCAATAGAATTCTTTAAAACTACTTACACTAATATCTCTTGTTAGGCTTGGTCTCATATTTCCCACCTCCATATACACTTATTTCCATTATAGAACAATTGTTCCTATTAATCAAAAATAGTTATAAGAAAAAGCAACAAATTTTACGAAAACAGCCTAATGAAACAATTGAATGCGTAGTAGCTTTGTACCCTTTATTGGTTATCGCCCTAAACTTTGTTATAATGCCTATCAATCTACTTAAATCACATAACCTCATCTTACCAGTGTGCTTGAAGTTTATTACCATTTGGATCAAAAAAATGAAAATATGCATGTCCGTTATCTTCCTAAATGCTGATTCATTGTCAATCGTAAAATGTGCAAATATTTCACAGTCGAAACTAAAATGAGTAAAAAATAGTCTTTCATCGCAAATGGATCCTCCGTTATGGATTTATATTGGAGAGGCTCTTATATATAAGTTTCTCCCTAAAATGAAACTTTCATTTTAGCACTACTCAAACTTATACTGCTCATTAAAGATTTACGTATTGAAAGAAACCGCTTAAATTATTGCACCTGTTTAATTAAGTACATTATGGAAATGATACAAATAATCGTTTTAAAAAAGAGGGGTTCCATATGAACTTTACAGTAAATGAGCCAATCAAGCTCTTTGATCAACTAGATGGCTATGGTGGTATACATAACGTATTAGGTTTAGGCGATCCACATGTTGTAAAAATTCAAAACCAATGGTGGATGTTTATTGGCGGGTTTCAGACTAATTTTAAGAATAATGTTTTTACAGCTAGCCTTCCTGAAGGGAAAACGCTCAGCTCTAATGAATGGCGAATTACGACTAAATCAGGGAATCCAAGTATGGCAAATCCAATAGTGGAAAATTCAAAGAAAGGGAGTTGGGATTACTTTGGTTTTCATACACCATTTTATGCTTCTGGAATAGATGCAAATGGGGATATAGTGGAACGTGTGTATTATACAGGAAGAGGCTCAAGAAAAGTGGTTGATAATACATCCCCTTATTCAATTGGACTGATAGAAAAAAGAGGAGGTGTTTGGCAACGTCATCCAACACCAGTTCTAGTGGGAACGACAGAGAGCATCAATGTTCTTGAACCAAAAGTAAGCTATATCGAGGGGAAATGGAGAATGTGGTATGTAACGACAAGGCAAGAAACTGGAAAGAAGGGGACCCCTCAATATAGTGTTAAATATGTAGAAAGCGATGATGGTTTACACAACTGGTCTCAACCTAAAACATTATTTACTGAAGATGAGAATTTCTACGATGCAACTGTCCATAAATCTAATAGGGGCGGGTATGAAATGGCTGTTTGTAGAAGTACAAATTTATATGGTAGGCAACCATTTCCTAAACAAGGTTTGTGGTTATTGGAAGGTTCCAAACCGAATGGAGACCGGGAAAACTGGTCTCGTGTACCTGAGTTAATCTTGGATTGTGATGAAGGTCTGGAATGGTATAGGAATGGAATTGGATATCCTAACGGTTACTATGGTGAATCCGAACATAATCAAGATACTTTATATCTATTCTTTACCGGGCTACACCAAAAACGTAACTGGTTGACTATTTCTTTGTCAAAATTAATAAAAAGAGAACTTCCGCCTTTCCCTTCGCCATTTTACTTTACTATTGGAAAAGTTGAACTTAAAAGGAATAATTCCCCATTGTAATAATCGACTAGTCGCATATCATTTTTGCTACCATTACTTCTACCTTCAAGTAACTGTAGGTTCGGAAATCTATTACGTATCCCACGCCTCCTTTCTATATCTTTTTCAGATGTAACTAATTATTATTTTCGTTTGTTAACTTCAATTATAATGAACTCCGGCATCGCTCAGCTAAAAATTCACCTTTCCCCCTAGCAGTCTATACCTACTTGTATTTTAAAAATATCTAGTGTTTCACTAAAAAGCAAGAATAGTCAAGAAATGTATTATAATGTTTGGTAAACTAATAATGAAAGGTAAATTTAATGAATGCTATCAAAAATAAGCAGTTGGAAGTTATTATCCCTATTCTTTTTTATATACAAGCAAATTTACATGAGATCTTAGATTTGAAGACGGTCTCACTCAAGCAAAGGGTGCTTAAAGAATTTCGCAAACAGAAAAAGTTTCCATTAATTTATTCTGCTTGCTTCACTTTTCAATAAGTAGGACAGTATGCTAATTCTTGTAAAAAATCTATTCTTAAAGAGTTAACATTTTTAACTGGGCAAGTATTATTGACCTTGTACTAAAATACTTAGAAAATAGGAGAGAGTAAATATGTATGAACCGAAGATGAAAGAAACCGAAAATAGTGTAATTAAGTTTATTGAAAGTGTGGAAAATGAGAAGAAGAAGGCAGATGCCTACCAGTTACTAGAGATCTTTGAAGAGGTAACTGGTTACGATGCAAAAATGTGGGGTCCTAGTATTATAGGCTTTGGCAGCTATCACTATAAGTATGCTTCAGGACGTGAAGGAGATGCACCATTAGTGGGTTTTTCACCGAGAAAGGCGAAAATTAGTCTTTATTTGTCTTATGAAAGTGAGGAAAGAGAGAATTTACTAGAATGCTTTGGAAAATACAAGAAGAGTAAGGCTTGTATTTATGTTAATAAATTAGCTGATATCGATACCAATGTATTAAAGGATTTAATTAAACTTACAGTAGAGACATATCAGAATCTTTATCCGGAAGAATAAAAGTTGGTGCATTGTAATAAATCCATACCCTACTAATTCAACAAAAAAGGGCGTAAACCCTTTATTGGTTAACGCCCTAAAAACTTTGTTATTATCTCTATCAAACTACTTAAACCACATAATCTCATCTTACCAGTGTACTTGAAGTTTATTACCATTTGGATCAAAAAAATGGAAATAAGCATGTCCGTTATCTTCTTGTATTTCCTCCACCTTAACACCATTATCAATAAGATGTTGATGGAAACCACTTAAATCTGGACTTGTAAAGCCAATGCTAAATGCTGATTCATTATCAATTGTAAAATGTGCAAATGTTTCATCTTCAGTAGGAACTAAAGTAATCAGAAAAGGCCCTTCATTAACTTTAAAAATCGCAAATGGATCCTCCGTTATGGATAACAACTGAAGCCCTAATACATCTTGATACCAGTGTGCAGACTGCTCTAAATCTCTAACAGGGATTCTAATGTAGTGAACTTGTTCTATAAATGATTTTCTCATCATTATATCTCTCCTTTATTTAATTAGATATAATAAAATATTCAAAATTAGAAGCCTGAATCAACTGATCCTGTGATTTAACACCAACGTCTATAGCAATTACCACTATTAGACGAGTTGAGTTTTTCATAGTTAACTAATTATTCCGCCTTTTGTTAACTTCAATCCTAATGAACTCCGGCAAATAGCTGGGGGTACATCCTTTTGATACTTTTTCATCTTTGTAAAGGCCCGTTTTCTCACCAAGTTTAATACAACGGGCACGATTATTTTCATCATATACGCCTATCCAGCCTGCGGTGAAATTCATAGCCCATTGAACTTCTGGTTCTTCCTGCGTAATATTAGCTTCCAATGCAGATAGCAAGTCTTCATTGTTATCAATTGGGGTTTTTCCAGTCCATCTCAATCGACCTTGATAATACCAGAAAGCTCGTCTTTGAAGAGCAGAAGGGCTATCTTCCCACGTCTCCATCAATGCAATTCTCTTCTTGTCTTTGGTGAGCTGATTAGCCATTAACCAATCAATTAAGTTATTCGCCTCTTCAAAAGTGTGCTTCTGCATATCCTTATCAAGCTGATTTAGCACATCTTCTGAAAGAAGTTTTTTGTCCATAATTAAGATTGCTAGTAGTCTGGGCAAATACGCTTCGGTTGACCAAAGTTCCATAGCTAGCTCGTGATCTTTTTTAATGTCCTTTGCGATTTTTCGTAAGTCGCCTAGCTTCGTTTTACTATTGATCTGAGATAGAATGTATTCTGCTTTTGAAGAGCGTTTTACTTCTGTATCTTTTTTTACATCCATTTTATACAACTCCTTTTTTAAAGCACTGTTTCATTGTGCTTGACGGTATATATAAGCAGTGGTGTGCCTCCAAAGTTTACCTTTTTTAATATTGTAGCATATGTGGGTATTAAAGCTTTCTCCACCTATAATAGATGAGCAACCATCTTTAATATAAAAATATATATTTACTTCCTTTTAATTGGATACGAAAAGAGTATTCCTTTTTAAAGAAACGCTCCCGTTACTTTAATAAAGTATTATCAAACAAAGATGTTAACTCATTAAGACTATGTATTACTTTTACATCACAATGTGTGATGTTATTTTTTCGGTTTAACCATATTCCCATCATCCCCGCGTTTTTACTTCCTATTGCGTCAGTTTCAAGTCTATCACCTACATAATAACTCTCATGAACTTGAACATTAGCTTGATCACACGCTTCTTGAAAGATATTAGGATTTGGTTTAGCCTCTCCTATTTCACTTGAAGTGATAATACATTCAAAATAACTATGTATTTTTATTAACTCTAACTTTTCTAATTGTTGATTATAATCACCATTACTTATAATCCCTAGGCGAATTCCCTGTTGTTTCAATTGCTGTAAGCAAGGAATTACATCTTTAAATGTTGACCAATTACTTTTGTATAAGTTCAAATAATTATTGAATTTAGTATCCGCTTTTTCGTCGTTTAAATGATGACCAAACAAATCTTTAATCCGCATTCTTCTTTGTTCTTGAAAGGACAATTCTTTCTCTAAAAACTGTTCAAAGTATTTTTTAGATAAAATATACCATAGATCAACAAATTCGCTTTCACTATATTCTAAATCCTTTTTATAAATTCTATAAAAATCAATTGCTCCCATTTTCTCTGCTAGGTCATGGTCAAGTAATGTTGCATCTATGTCAAAAAATATCACTATACTACTCCCCTTTGTTCCCATTATGAAAATCATGTTTTCTTCGTTTATTACACTATCTGCCCCGTTAGCTTAATAACCTCTAAACAAACACTAACATAATATTATAGAAATAAAATTTTAATCTTAGCCATAGTAAAAGGTAATTATACTTGAATCACCTTTTTTCAATATTGCACCCGTTAGCACAATAAGAATCGAGCTTCTATTAGCTAGTTTAGTTTGAGTACTTATTTTCACAAACTACAGGACCTAAAATAGAAAGTCCATATTTCACAATTGTTCCATTATTATCTTTTACAACCAAACATTTTTCTGATTGTTTAATTCTGTTCATAAGAAACTGACTTCTTCTGTTGCAATTAGCATAATGGAAGTGCTTCATTTATTTCCCCTCTCATTATGATACAATTTTTATAATAACTAAGAACTAAGAACTAAGAAGGTGATTATGTGAACGCAACAAAATTACTACTAGAAAATAATAACGGAGTTCTCTTATTAAAAAAAGATTTCAGTCAAGAAAGCAACTGGCGTACAGATGATTGTTATAAATTTATTTACTCTTTAAAGGGAACTATAGATTACCAAACGAACAGAAGTCAGATTACTCTTAATAACCAACAATTTATTTTATTTAATCCCCAAGATGAACATAAACAATTAGCAATAGATGATAGGAAGTTCTTAATTGAATTAAACCCTTCTTTTCTTAATAATATTTCTAAATCTCTATATCCCGTTCATACTGATATTCAGTTTGCTACAAATATCCAGAAAAATATTCAGATATCAAATTGGGTCAAGTTCGTATTAGATTTCGCACAACTTGAAAAAGATGATGAAAAATCCTTGGGGATATTTTTAGAACACAGTTTCACTCAATTGGCTTTAATGTTACTGAAAAGTGCTGTTGGAACCCATACACAGGATATAAAATTAAATACCTATAAAACAATAGATCCACAAATTTACAAAACAATACTAGCTTTAAAAGAGGATTATCAGCATTCTTGGACCTTGGATGAAATGGCAAAAGTAGCGAGATTAAGTAAATTTCAATTTGCCCATTACTTTAAAGACATCTTAGGGATTTCCCCATACTCTTGGTTACAAACTTACCGAGTTGTCAGAAGTCAGGAAATGCTTAAAAAAACAAATAAAACCGTATTAAAAATTGCAATGGACTGTGGCTTTTCATCTGTTACTGTTTATAATCAATTATTTAAGCGATTATATGGTATTACTCCTGGTGCTTTTCGAGAGATGTTTAATAGGTAAACTACTGAACAAATAACCATCATAATTCCACATATTACAAACAAGGTTCTTGGGGACAAGAATGAAGAAATGAATCCGAATACACCAAGAGAAATAGCATTTGATAAATATAGAAGAAATGCATTAAAACTAAAGCCCCTACCTAGTTTTTCTGTGGGAAGATATTTCTGTAACAAATATACTCGTGATAAGCCAGATAAAGGTAAGCCTATTGCTGCAACGACTATCCCTATAAAATAAAATGGAATGGTATACGCAAATCCTAAAAGGAGAATACCTATACCCCAAATCAATGAACCTAACAAACACTTAGATTCTTCCAAATTAATGGTATAAGCAGGTTAACTACAATAACGGCAGCACCATACCATCCTAAAAGTAAGCTATATAGTTCCTCTCCATTTGAGGTTGTTTCTATTAGTTGCAATAATAAACCAACTTGCCATACCCATGTATTGAAAAACACAATAATTCCTGTAACTATAAATAGGGTGCGAATTGTCTTTTGTTTTTTTACCCAAATGGAAAAGTCCTTTATTGAGATAAATATATCACTTACTTTTCTTTGGTTTGAACTTTCACTTGTTATACTTTTTTCCGTAAATTGAATTTTATAAATAAGAATCGCACTTATAAGGTATGTTAGTGCATCGAAAGTGAAAAAGTGTATAACATTAACTGTATTCATTAAACCTATGCTAACAATAGGTCCTAATACAGTAATGCCTCTTGTAACTGTGTCAAGCAAACTGTTAACAGAAGACCTTTCCTCTTCCTTTGTAATAATAGGTAATATAGCCCTATGGGCAGGATTAAAAAAACAGCCTAGGCACTGAATAAGAAAGCTCACAACTATTAAATGCCAATAGTTCAGCCACTCTAATTGGTGAAATAGCACTAGTGATAATGTTAGGGGTACTCTTATAAGGTCGAGTATTATTAATATCCTTTTTTTATCTACCCAATCAGCAATTACTCCCCCTACTAATCCAAATAAAAGATAAGGGACTACTTGTGACATTGCAACACCAGTTGTATGTATACTTGATTCCGTCATCTCATAAGCTAAAAATAGAAAGGCTAACCCAGATATAACACTCCCCAAACTAGAAGTCCCAGCTCCTAATAAGTAAAATAATATATTTCTGTTATTTTTTATAACTTTTAAATACACATTAAATCACCTCTTATTGAGTGTACTTTTTATTTGAGGTGATATCCTTACTTATATTGATAGATTTTCTTGCAAGAATATGATGTACTTACCATGTTTATGTAGCTTTAAAATAAAGATTAATCATAAGCACCTCCCAAACCAACATTTTACAATAAATAATAAGAATCCATTTTAAAATCAGATTGATTAAAATAAATTCTTATCCAGCAGATTTAAGTTTATCTCTTACCAGATGATAACGAATTATTGTTCATATTTTCCACCTTTAGGCAATCGTTGCTGCACAGTATCTAGTCTACTAAGAAAGACGCCCACTCAAAAAGTGATCGTCTTCTAGAATTTAAATTATAATACTTATATTGTCCTGCACATATGTAAAGTTGTTCTTCTTAAAGAGAAGCTCCCTACAAATCAAAAAGAGATAGGGGTTCATCCTTTAGATCTCCTTGCATATTCCACTAACTAGTTGCTATAACGCGCTGTTTTCTTTATTTTTCTGTCCAAGCCTATTACAACCGTTTGTTAACTTCAATCCTAATGAACTCCGGCAAATAGCTGGGAGTACATCCTTTTGATACTTTTTCATCTTTGTAAAGACCCGTTCTCTCACCAAGTTTTATACAACGTGCCCGATTCTGTTCATCATAAACGCCTATCCAGCCTGCGGTGAAATTCATAGCCCATTGAACTTCCGGTTCTTCCTGCGTAATATTGGCTTCTAATGCAGATAGCAAGTCTTCAGTGTTATCAGTTGGAGTTTTTCCAGTCCATCTCAATCGACCTTGATAATACCAGAAAGCTCGTCTTTGCAGAGCAGAAGGGCTATCTTCCCACGTCTCCATCAATGCAATTTTCTTTTTGTCTTTAGTGAGCTGATTAGCCATTAACCAATCCATTAAGTTATTCGCCTCATCAAAAGTGTGCGTCTGCATATCCTTATCAAGCTGATTTAGCACATCTTCTGAAAGAAGTTTTTTGTCCATAATTAAGATTGCTAACAATCTGGGCAAATACGTTTCGGATGACCAAAGTTCCATAGCAAGTTCATGATCTTTTTTAATGTCCTTCGCTATTTTTCGTAAATCGCCTAGCTTCGTTTCACTATTGATTTGAGATAGAATGTTTTCTTCTTTTGAAGAGCGTTTTATTTCTGCATCTTTTTTTACATCCATTTTTTTCAACTCCTTTAGTAAAGCACTGTTTCAAAAAACGCCCCCGTTAGTGCAAGCACAAAGTTTCACATACTTTGTACTGAAAAGCAGTAGAGCAGTCAAATCTACGGACATTACTTCATTGCTTTCTCTAATATCATAGCTATAAATTTAGTTTTTCCCTCGGTATACGTAGCTCGGTCTTTTGCAGTCTTTGCCAATTCATTTTTTAGCTGTTCATATTCCGTAACTGCCTCTGGATTGTTACGAAGATAATTTCGAAACAACAAATGTCTAGCTAATTCTTTACTATCTTTATTACACACATATAGGTGATGTTCCATCCAATGTGTATTTTTTCCATCCCAAGGAACTAAATTATCTTTTCTTCCGGAGGCTTCTCTCTCCTCAAAACTCTAATTTTCTTGATAATAATATCCTAGATTTCGGAGTCTTTTTATAACAGAAGGAAGAACGCCATAGCTTTCTATTACAACATCAATATCTAGAATTGGTTTCGCTCCTAATCCTTTCACCGATGTACTTCCTATATGTTCTACACATATTATTCAATCTCCTAAATTATTTTTCAGAATACCCTTTATTAATAAGAATGTTTTTTCCCATTTTTTATCGTATGGGAATATTTCAATACCAGACTGATAATTTTCTTTAAATGACATCTATACATAGCCTCCAAAAACTCTTCAGTGTTTTATTTTGAAAAACTAATCTTCGCCAAATAATAAAGGAATTTATTCTCCAACAATCCTGCCCCGTTACTTTAATAACTCTTATTCAAAGTTTCCCGTAAATTAGCACTTAGTGATATAAATTCTTCATTGAAAACTTCATTCTCTGGTTCCACCCAAGAAAACCCATCATTTAAAAAGCGTGGAATAATGTGCATATGATAATGTTCTACATCTTTAAAAATTCCATTGTTTTGCATTATTGTAATGCCGTCTGTGTTTAATAACTCTTCAAGAGCAGTAGCTATTCTTTGAGATGCAAGTATTACTTGTGTCAAACTTTCTTTATCAACTTCTCTAAACTCTTGATAATGATCCTTAGGAACTACTAAAATATGTCCCTTGTTGATAGGATATTTGTCCAAAAAACAACAAACATAAGCATCTTCGTAAATAATAAAGGCATCTTCTTTTTTAGAGATTATCTCACAAAAGATACAAGTATCCATACTATACCTCTCCTTATCCTCTTCTTCCACTCAACTGCCACTTTACTTCAACAAGAAAGGGTACTACTCCTGTATTGATCAGCCTTGTTGCACATTCGCACCCGATAGTGAAAGCGTGTTTTTGCTTAAAACGCTAGTTGATTTTAGACCTTTCATGTTATCAAAGCGTATTGATTCCCCTTTTAAATCGTGTCTTGGGACTGTTGTTAAATCCAATCGACAAATGAGACTTAACGTTCTACTAGTCTTCTTATTCACCTAGCTGTGTAAAGATTCAATTTACAATTAATTAACACTCTTAAAACATGAATGTGATAACATTTAGTTGAATTATACAGATAGATACAAATAGGGAGGAAGAAAACTGAGAAAGTTGTGAGCTCTATTATCCAACCCTTCGGCATTTACAAACCTAGTAAAACAAAATGAAAGTTAGTATTCGAACTAAACATCAAAGTTACTTGGTGCAGAAAACGATATGAAGTATTCTTGGTTTGCATCTAATCCCATTAGAGGAAGCATATCTGTGCATACCAGGATTCACTATATAATTTTTAACTTCTGTAAATTATTTGTAAAACTGAATTGTCAAAACGCTAAAGTATTGACTTGCTTTAGCGTTTTTCTTTTTACATCACATGGATAGGAGTTGTGTGAATGACTACAACCAAATTAAAAGTAATCGCCTTGATTGCAATGTTTATCGACCATGTTGGATTGTTTATTCCCAATACACCAGAATGGTTTGGGTGGGGAGGGAGAATAGCTGCTCCCATTTTTATTTATTGCGTTGTTATCGGATACAAACACACATCAAATAAAAGAAAGTACCTTACTTGCTTATACATATTTGCTGTTGGAATGGCTTTATTAAATCTGTTTATTAATCACCATGTTTATTACCTCTCTATGAGGGGAGTAATTGAGGATGACCAAGGTTATTATCTTTTAACTAACTTCTTTGCTCCTTTATTTTTTATTGTATTACTGCTGTTCCTTTTAGAATATAAAAAGATAAAATTGATTGTATTGTTATTTATATGGCAAGTTATTACAGCCGTTGTATTTACCTTAATAGTCGAGGTATACCCAATCCTCACTCTAACAAAGCCTATTCCAACATTGCAATTTCTTGGGTCCGTATTTGGAAATGCTTTGTTTATGGAAGGTAGCATAATATTCATTTTACTAGGGGGCATATTTTACTATATTGATAGAGAAAAAATAAATATAACGATTGGATACACATTGTTTTGTGGTATTGTTTTTTTGATTAGCCAAAAAATGAATCCAATGATGCCTATAATCCCTGCTTTATTTCCGTTTGCGGACTATCAGTGGTTGATGATATTAGCAACGCCACTTATCTTGCTATATAACGGCAACAAGGGAATGGGCTTGAAATACTTTTTTTATATATTTTACCCAGCGCACATTGTTATACTTTATTTTATTGGCTATTCGCTAAGGTTTTAAAAAAACTTACGGAATTACTGTCCAATTCACATTAAAGCACTAGTAAAAACACCGAAAAAATTAGTGAAGATTAAACGTTAATATAGACAGAAAGGAAGAGCTTGAATCGTTCTAATGATCCAAGCCTTTTTCTTGTATCCTTCTCTTTATAATCATTTTTTCCACTTCATTTCTTAAGCGAGAAGAGTTGACTAAATAGATCACCTTCTTCAACTCTTCCCCCCTTAAGTACAATTAGAAAAAGGATGCCTCTTTGTTGAAGATCCCACCCGTCAGTAAAATTCTATACAGGAGCAACAAGTTCTACTTTAATTCTATCTGGATCTTCAAAATAAACAGCATAATAATCATTTCCCCCAGCAAATGGGTGTTTATCTAAGTAAAGAATGTTGACTTTTCTTTCTTTCAATTTGTTCGTCATCTCGTCTACGTGTTGACGTGATAATGCGTGAAATGCTAGATGATTAAGGCCTACCCTGCATCTATGATATGGAACGTCTAGAAACCTATCTTCTGCCTGAACAAAAACGATATAAGTGTCACCCAGTTTCCAACTGTGCCCACTTTCCCATTCTTGAAAGGAAGCATAACCTAACTCTTCTAGAAACCATCCCCAAAATTCAACCGTTTGTTCTAAATCTGAAACATATATCTCTATGTGATGCATTAATCCTTGTGGCATATAAATCCCCCCTTGCTAGGTACTTATTAAATTCTCCCTTTAGTTTAATAAGCTAGCTTAATTTTAACATTAACTTCCATTCTATTCATACGAATTATTTAAATAATTAATTTATTTATCTAACTGGAAATACCATGTTATCTTTAACCGTAAAAAAAAGCTGAAGACCCCAGTCTCCAGCAACCTCTCGCTATGGTTTCACTATTTCCATATTCCCATATACTTTTTCTTGTACTTTTTGTCGTCCACCGTTTCAATCAAATCTAAAGCTGTCTGCTTGATAGACTCTTCATTATAATGATCATATAAATTCCGCATGTTTTGCAGGATGTCGTTTCGAATTAACGTATAATTCTTTTCACCTGTTCCTTTAAAGCGGTCCACCAAATATTCCATTACCATCTCTTTTTGCGGTGTACCAGCAATTCCGACCTTCCAGATGGATTGAAGGCTATGTCTAGCTGTCACGAACTTTTCATCCTTCGTTACCACCCATAACATTGGGAAATCATTCATCATTCTCGTCTCTGGATCGCTTTTAGCTAGGTTGGCTAGATATTGTGCTGCACGAGAGCGTTGATGATTATCTTTATGGGTTAAGTCCTCTAAAAGTTGGTCCCATACCTCATATGCCCAATCAACTTTTTGATCTGTTGCCTCTAAAATGGTTTGATAGGCTTCATAACGTTCCTCTTTATCACCTGATTTTGATTTTTCGAATGCTAATTCCATTTGACTATCCATAAATCTCTCCCCATTTTCCAAGTAAGCTTTTACTGCTCTATAATTTGAATCAGATTCCCACAAGTATCATCAAAAACAGCAATCGTGACATTGCCCATTTCTGTCGGTTCCATCGTAAACTGCACGCCTTTTTCCACTAGCTGTTTATACTCATCATGAATATCTGCAACCCCAAACATGGTTACAGGAATACCTTCAGCAAATAACCGCTGTTGATAATCCTTTGCGGCAGGGTGTTCATTCGGCTCAAGTAAAAGCTCTGTTCCGTCTTGGTCATCTTGAGATACAAGGGTGAGCCATCTATGTTCTCCTGCCGGCTCGTCATGCTTTTTTACAAATCCCAAGGTGTCGGAATAAAATGCTAATGCCTTCTCCTGGTCTTCTACAAAAATACTGGTAACAATAATTTTCAAAGTGGTTTCCTCCCTTATATGGTTGATTCTTAAACTACTCCAGCCACCCTTTCAGCAGATCTTTAAGTGGGGCGTTGTTGAAAATAAGTACTCGATATTTCCCCTTTCTTTTCGATTCAACGAGCGCAGCATCCTCTAGTACTGCAAGATGTTTTGCTATCGCTTGTCGTGAGATGGAAAGGTCATGCTTCATAATTAGTCGTGTTGTAAGTTCATACAACGTTAACTCATTACGCTCGGCTAGCTCATCTAAAATAAGCCTCCGTGTGACGTCACTAAGTGCTTTGAATACCGCGTCTTTGTCCCAATTCATGTACCTAGTATAAGCAACCTCACAGTTGCATGTCAATAATAAGCAACTAAATGGTTGCTTATCTAAATAATTACCTGCACTTCCCGTATTAATATTCTTACCATTAATCCCAACAAAAAAGCCCGCTCCCCAAAACTTTGAGAAACAGACTCATCTTATTATGCTCTACTCAACTTATGATCAATCTCCGTTGTATCTACATTCTCGCCAAACAAATCTCTTAATTTATTCTTGGCTTTCCTTTTCACTTCATCATCCACATATATTGCTACTTGAAGCAAGGCGAATATAACAACACTTAAATCATCGACATATCCTACTCCCATTGCAATGTCAGGTATCACATCCAGGGGTAAAATAAAATAACCTAAAGCCCCCACAATGATTGCTTTTACTTTCACCGGGACATCTGGCTTCTGCAGTGTGTAGTACAGTAACAGCACAGCGTAAACTACTGAAGTTCCAGCTTTCTTAGAAAACTTTTGTACCTTCTTCCAAAACTTCTCCTCAGAAAAATGCTCTTCGTGTTGTTTTATTTCTTCCGCATCCAACTTTTCTGCTTCGTGCTTTAAATCATCAACTAGCTCTTCTTCTATTTCAATTTCGCTTGTTTCCTCAATATTAGAAGACGATAATTCGTCTAGATGTTTTTTCTTCTTAAATGGATTCTTAAACATGAAATCCCTCCAAGTGGATTAGTATTGACACATCCATTTTACACCGTAATGATCGAGTTATCATCATTTTAAGTTAAAAAGTCTATTAGATTGATAAGGTATTAACAATGATCTCGCCTCTTTCCTTAATACGTAACTGGAATAATTTACTTTTATTTATTTTTTCTGTCAATAATTCGGTGGAAAGTGGTACCATAAAATAAACGTGCTACTACTACAAAAACATCAAATGTAGATACCTTGTGTGTACCCTAGTCTGCTGGCATGCAACACCCCGAATCACTATCCAACTTCGTAGATAACATGAACGTATAAGAAAGCGATATGCACGTCATTGTTTGATAACTTTTACCAAGGGATAGGAGTGTTTTTATGAACAAAAAGTTTAAAGTAGTTTTATTGTGCACCCTTTTTGTTTTGCTGCTGTTTTTTTTAGTGCCGTGGTTGAGATTTGAGTCATTTATTATAGGGTTGGAAGGTCCGTTTGCAAAACAGGATATTATGATTTCCCCGTTGTATTTGGGTTATTTGATCACACTGATATGTTTACCAATTGCTTATATTTTCAGTATGGGCAGATCAAAGAAAAGCAAATTCAGGATATGGGGAATTTTTATTATGGTACCAATTTCTTTACCCTTAGCCTATTCGCTTGGTATAACCTACTCTTTAATCGTGAGGAATCCTTGGGCAACAATGCTGATGTTCTATATATTCCCTTTGATATTTATCACAGGACTTATTTTGTTAGGTGTAGGGGTTTTTAAGAAAAATGAAGTAAGACAGTTTTAGGTCTACTGTTAACTAATAGAACAATTATCTTTCAACAAAGGAGCTTTCAATGGAAATTAGAAGTTATAACTCAAATGATGAAGTTGGATGGTTGCGTTGTAGGGTGTTGTCATTTCTGGATACAGCCTATTATGATAACGTACTCAAGGAAAAAGAAAAATACGAAAACCCAGCAATTGAATTAGTGGCAGTAGAGAATGATCAGATTGTAGGTCTACTGGACATTGAATATGATGATAAAGAAAAAACAGTATGCACAAAAGGTGAAGGACTTGGTGGTATGATCTGGCATGTTGCAACACACCCTGATTATCAAAGAAGGGGCATTGGAATCAACATGTTAAAAAAAGCAGAGCAGATTGCGAAAGACAAAGGACTGGATTACCTCGAAGCATGGACTAGAGATGATGACTGGGTAAATCAATGGTATGTAAAAAGTGGCTTTGAAAAGGTTAACTCCTATCTGCATGTATTTTTTGAGGGAAATAATGAAATTGAAAAAGTAATAAAAACAAATGAGTCAAAGTTTAAAGTTATACAAGCCTTCGCTCATTATTCAGGGGATGACTCTGACCATATAAAATCAGAATTTAAACGAGTCCACGAATGTCGGTGTTATCAAAAAAGTTTAAAGTGAACGCTTCACAAATTGGGCGCCTTCCTTTAAATAGAGTTAGCTTCAGAATCGGTTCATTTTGTTAATTGGGATTGGAGGGATATTAATGGGAGGTTCATTTATTGGGACTATCGTTCCTTGGATTATAGGTTTAGTTATTCTATATTTTGTGATTTTCACAGCAGTAAAAGATGGAATTAACAAGTCTCTAGTTGGTCAATTTCTCGAGAAGAAATATGATGTTAAAGAGGAAAACAAATCATTTCTCGATAATGATTTGGATAGTGACTGAAAAACGGTTTAGTTTAATAAAAAACGAAATTTAAAAACCAGAAAGGCGTGAAGGACTTGACATTCTTAGTAATATTTTTTTCTTATTTATACAATATCGGAATACCAATCGCTGTCATCCTCTTTTTAATATGGGTTTATAAAATTAAAAAGAACAGTGATTTAAACACTAAACAAAACCAAAGAATCATACAGTTATTGGCGGATAGTAACAGAAAAAATTGATTGCTATAAATGTATGTAATCATGTTAGGAGCATGAGATATGAGGAAAAAGTTAAGAAATTTAGGATACGTTTTATTTATGTCAGGTACCGTCTTATTTGGTATCATGCATCTTGCGATCGCTTTATATATACCTAATTTAGGTGGTTGGAGTGACCCACCCGGTTTGATGGTTACTACTTTATCTGACATTGCTGGGTGGGTTCCGTATACGCTAAGCATTGTTTTTATGATCATAGGGGCATTTTTAATAGTTATGGATTTAAGTAATAACTATAGCTGGTGGCAAAACCAAAACGTGGAGACCAATGAAGGAACTCAGGAGTTAGGTGCAGAACAAAATAAAGAAGGTTAAAATTGACTAAATAATCCGAAATAGTTATAGAACTATACTATTAAGTCACTGTTCTTAAATAGGACCAATTTGTTGACCAGTGAAACCTAAACATAGACCAACCCGTATTAAAGGGTACAATGAACTCTATTTTTACGTGAAGGTGAATGGTTAAATGTATAGAAAGACTAGTGATGATAACATTAAAAAAATAAACAAGACCAGAAAAATATCAATATCGCAAATAGTTATAGTCTTGCTCTCATTTGTTGTATCGGTAGCTATTGTAGTTGGTCTACTTCAATTAGCTAGTTACGTGATTAACGATCGACTACACCTAACAGGGTTGAACAAGTCACTCAGCCAACTTATTGCTGTTATTATTGCTTTGTATCCTGTTAAATTCACATTTGGTAGTATTGTTTATAAAGTAACCCGTGATATAAGAGCTAGCGAATAACTACCACACTCAGGCGCGCATCTGGGACAAGAATCTGCATCCGATTTAAATAATAAGCACAGGGAGTGAAGGTTTATATTTTTTTCTCGTTGGACTTTATTTCAAGTTATTATAATTGCTCTACTGGCCGTTATAGGTTTTATAGCAGATATATTTAAGAAAGATATAGGCATACCAGCTTCTTCAACAGCTGTTCTAAATATACAGCCGATGATGACAGCTTTATTTTTAGTTATCATAATAGGTCTACTGAGTCTTGTCATGTACTTTCAAGTGAAAAAAAGTGACACGTTCCTAAAGCACCGATTATGGGAGAAAATGTACATCGTTATGCCGGTAATCGTTTTTATGTCTTTGGTTATTGTTATGATTTTGTTTTTAACTGGTCCACTAAGTGAGGTAACACAGAGCAATCGATGGCTTATATATGTAGTAATGTATTACATGTTATTTGTTATAAATATAACTGTTTTAGCAGTTATACATAAAGTAAAACAGAATACTATATCCAATGAAAGTAAAATTGGTTATTCATTTGTTTGGACATCATTAGTTCTTATAGTCATTATTTTTATACTGTAACGGTCTTTCAAAAAGACCCGTGATTCAAATAAAGTTGTTGAACATTTTGGAGGGGATCAATATGGAATTTGATTTTTTATGGATTGGATTAGGAATTGCTGCAGCAGGATATTTTATAGGAAATGGGCTCAAAAACTTTAATAATCCGGATGCTACAGATAGTCTCAGCGAAATTTTTAGCGATGACGATGAACACGAATTGATCAAGGAAAATGAGGTCCATTACTTCATGGGAATTTCTAAAGAAGATGCGAAGAGCTTGATTCAGGAATACCCAAACATACCACACGTCTCTATAAATAATAAAATCTATTATCCTAAAGCGAAACTTCGTAAATGGTTATCTGATTTAGGGGCATAAGTTGTAAATCGATCAGTCGGACTTACAGCATAGGCGATTCCACCCATAATCGCAAATGGTTATTTTGGTGAACTTACACCTTTCCAGGAAAGGTGTGTACATATGTCTAAAACTATTACAAAAATATTTCTTCACCCAGTGTTTCGTTTTTTCATATTCTTAGTAGCTACCGTATGGCTTACTATGATGGGGATAGCAGAAAGTGGGTTCTTCCGTTGGGTTGATTTTATATTGGCTTTCATATTGTTGGGGGCAGCGATTGAAAATGGAGTAAGGTCTGTAGCATATTTTCAAAGAGATCAGCATGGCTAAAGTAGCGATTATTAAGCAATCGGGCGCTAATTCGGAAGAAGGGTTGGCGCCTTCTTCTTTTCCTTCCATAAGGAGCAGCATGCTAATTAAGGGGTGAAAAATTGTACAGAACAAAGGAAACACCGAAGTTGAATGGATCTACTGTCCAGCCAAAAGGGAAAGGAATCATCGGCTTATTTATTATTCTATGTGGAGTGTTACTTATGCACGGTTGTAACATAGAAGATGCAAGTAAGAAGGACATCGCAAGCAAAAAGGTAGGAGATTTGTTCCAAGTTGAAGATTTAAAAAAAGTGAAAGAAGACGGTTCCAGTAGGATAAAAGATTCAACAGACCAAGAAAAAATTAATGAAGCATTAGAAGCAATAGAGGAGATTGAAGTAAGTGACGAGGAACAGAGAGAAACCTATGAGTTTATATTCGGCCTTCGATCCGCTGTCGTTATTGCGCAAAATCAATTAAATGTACGGGATGCTGAACCGAAATCATCTGAAAACTTCGAATCACAAGACGAACAAATAGAAGAAGATTTACCAGACTATCAGCCAGATGAAAAGGATGTTGTTTGGAAAACTAATGAACTAAAAAATAAAGATATCCTTGAAGAATTTATGAAAGTCGCTGGAGAAAACGGCAAAAATAATACCAGTGAAATTAGAGTAGTGAAAGATGAAGGCTCACAAGGTGTGCTGATTTATGATTTAAAATCAATGTACGATAAAAATGCGGACCAAAGTTGGATTCGAGTTACGCCAGATGTGAGTCACTATAGGGCATTAGAAAATGAAGTGCAAAATGTTTTTAATAATGCGCCTCAGCAATGTGGATACATGTCAAAAGATGAAGCAGAGGGCTTTTATAAATTGTTTGAATGTCGAACACATTGGGAATATCATTTAATTCCTATTGCAAATCAACAATAAAATATAATAGTTTTCCCTAGTACGATTGAGCGCGTATCTGGAATTGTACGTTTTCACTGAACAAGCTTTGCGCCCAATAATGTTTCATAACTTCATTTAATTGAAAGAGGGAGAAATATGAATAAAAAAATAATATGGATATCCTTGAGGCTACTAATCCTTCTTATCATAGCATTTCCTTTTGGCCTTATTTATGTACTTAATAATGGAAACCCTTATACAAATCATCTAGCAGATAAAAAGGTTCCAGAATATTTACAGGGGATGGGCTACACGGAAGACGATATTGAAGATTCGCATTATGTAGAGCCAAAACACGTTATAAATAATGAATTTTACCATGGTCATTATATGGTCATTTTCAAAGCTGAACCAGACGTCACGTACTATTACGGTATAACTAAAAATGGAAAACGAGTTAAGCAATTTTGTGAAAAAGATAAATTATCATCTGATGGAGTTACGGAAATTATTGAAAATGAAACCATGTATAGTGAAAAAACTTGCGCTAACTCCCTTTAATTCGTAACGTAGTACATTTTTTCACTATGTCATATAAAAGTAGATTTACTGCACAGTTTAAGTCAATTAAGAAAGAAGGTCACCCAAAAAGTGATCTTCTTTTTATTACCAGTATGGTTGAACTGGCCCAACAAAGAGTTCCGTTGTAATAGAAGCTCTTTTTCAGCTAAAGTACTCTTTACTTTAATGATTCCTTTCAAAAGGTTATGCTTCGAAATTATTAATCAAGAATTTCTAACTTCTCCAATTCCAGTACATTTTTCCCCTCGCCTTTTTTAGTAAACCAGGAAACCGATACTTCTAATTCCTTTTCTAAATCTTTGAAATGAATGACATCCTCTAAGTGATTAATCATGCTGCTATTTTCAGTAACACGCAAATTTACTTGACTTGCTTCATCCTTCACCGTGATTTCCTTATCAGTATTTATCTCAGTAACAACACCCTTTAATATAACGTGTTCTTGATCCATATAAACAGTATCCTCTACCGTATTGGAATAACCACATGCACTCAGTAATAAGGATATACCTATTACTAAATGAAAGGTTAATTTTAATCTCACTTTTATTACCTCCTTCATCTAAGCCCATACTCAATCAATTTTGGTCAATCTTTCCCTGATGGCTTAATAACTACTATCTTAATACTAACATAATATTCCAAAAATAATATTAGCAATTAACCACAAGAAAAAGGTGACCTTCTTGGATCATCGTCTTTAAGTATTGCCTCTTTAGTTAATATAATTGCTGAAAAGTAGTAAAAAATGGATGATTTCTTTTTCTAAGCACATTAAAGTTCTTTCTTAAAGTCATTATTTCGTATCAATTCTAAAGCTTTATCAATACTAAGAAATCCAACAATCCGGTTCATTACAGTTCCCGCATTTCAATAAAGTATAGCCTACTTAGTACCAACTAATTGAAAGGAGGTAATTAAATTCAATGATTATTACAAAGGCTGTTTTGTTGCTTTTGTTTATGTTAAATTTTGAATAATAAGAACAAATGTTCTATAATGGAAATAAGTAATATGGAGGTGTAGTTTATTATGAGACCAAATCTAACAAAAGATATTAGTATTGAAAGTTTTAAAGAATTCTATTGGTTAAAGGAAGAATTGCAATCATTTTGCAGAGAAAATGGGCTAAATGCTTCTGGTTCAAAAATAGAGATTTCCGATAGAATCGAAACATTTCTTCGGACAGGTGAGATAAAAAAAACTATCAGAAATTCAAGAGCGAATAAGACGATAGTATCACAAGTAGATTTAAGTCTTGATACAGTTATTACGGAAAATCATCGTTGTAGCCAAGATGTAAGGGCGTTTTTTAAGACAGTTATCCCAAAATTCCACTTTTCCACTTATATCCAAGAATATTTTAAGAACAATGTTGGAAAAACATATCGTGATGCTGTAAATGCTTGGTTTAAGGAAGAAGAACGAAAGAAAGATCCATCGTACAAGAAAAACATTGCACCCCAATTTGAATACAATCAATTCATTCGTGACTTTTTCGCTGACCCGAAAAATCAAGGAAAAAGTCGTGATGAAGCAATTGAAGCGTGGAATGAAATCAAGAAACTTCCTGGGAGCAACAAATATACATCTAATAATTAGTTAAGCACATCGCAACATTTCTACTGTGGTGGGATTTGACTTTCGACAGGCAGAAACAAGCATTTGTTTGACTCGTTCATCAAATGCTATTTGTTTGCCTAATTCAAGCCAACGAAACCAGTAAAGGTAGTTATCCAAATATTTTGTTGCTACTCCTTGGCAACACTCCATCCAACTCTTCAAACGACTATGAGAGTTATTTACGTGTTGAATATGATATATGCCTTTTTTTACACGCTGTTTTTGTCGTTCATTAGACTGTTTCGTGTTGTAGCCCTTTTAGTTTGGCAAATTTCTTGTAATTCGTTGCTGTATCTGTGCATAACAAAACAGACGGGTGAATATACTCACCTATCACAGTGTCAATATCTTCCGCCCTTACACGGCCTGTATCTGCTTTACGAGCAATCATATTGCCATTGCGGTCTTGTGCCACCACAACTGCTATTTTAAGGTTGGAAATTCCTCTTTTCTTGTCTTTTTCCCCACGCTTCTTGGCTTTCCTATGAGCGATTTTTCTACCTTTCATAGACTCACGAAAAAAGGTTTCGTCACTCTCACAATACCTTGAAGTTGATTAAAGCCTCATGTACTCATCTCCCCCAGTATTAATTTTTATTTTTTCATAGACATTCCATGCACTCCAAGTCTCTACTAAATCACCCGTTAGTTGATTTTCTTTATTAATTCAATTTCATCCCTGATGGGGATACCATCATTACCAACTAAGGGTATCTCTGGTTTTATCTTCCTTGCTTTCTCAACCGCATTTTTTAAAATTTGGTACAATATGAAACCTCGTTTTTGATAAAACTTTAATGCTAATAGATTATCGTTAGTTGTTATAAGTTTAACGAGCTTACACTTTCTCTTAATAGCAAGATTTTCTACTTCTTGGACTAAGGTTGTACCTATTCCTTTGCCTTCTTCAATACTATCTAATGATATTATTTCGCATTCGTTATCTTTAATTATGTAAGTAATTAACCCAATAATTTTATTTTCTTTATTTATTATAGTAAAACCCTCTAATTCACTGCAATCATAGACTCCACTTGAAATAACCATTTCTGGACTTCCCCAATGCAGATTAAAAAATTCTATTATTTGATTTTTCGGCAGATCCTCAATTGCGTAGATTTCCATTATTACACTCCAATTCTAATAAAATCTTGTTAAACTCTACTGCCAGTTAAATAACTTCAACAAAAAAGGTACTTCTCCTTCTTAGAAAAGCACCAGTTAATTTACATCTAATAGTTCACATACTTTATCATTCTAAATCATATTCCTTCTACCTCACAAAGATAATACCTAATTTCTTGAATCAAACCAAGAAATTGGGATATTGTTCTACTACTCAAATATTACCTATATGAATTATGTTCTGGATAGAATAAATCTTCTTCTGTATTTCTTACAATGGAAAAGTTTTCAACATTGTAATGTCCATGAAGAGTTTCGTTATGATGATTTATAATTTGTTCAGCACTTAAAACATCCCCATCTGTTGTTGAATGTCCATCTCCAACTAAGGTCACATCCATTCCATTGATAGTTGCAGTTCGGACTGCACTATCTATGCAATGTTGGGTTGCACATCCCATTACAACAATATGTCCAATCTCTTGAGATTTTAAGTGATTTAGAAGTCCTGTACCATGGAAGGAATTCGTTGCAGTTTTTTCAAAGAAATTTGCATTTGAAGGTACATTAATTTTTTCATGAACTTGAAAACCTTTACCTATTCCCTCTGCAACCTCCAAGTCCCTTACAAAGACAATAGGTACATTAGAATTATTTGCTTTTTCAATCACTGCATTGATATTTGTGATGAGCTGTTCCTTTTTGTAAACAGCACTTTCTTCTTGATTCCCTTCAATTAACTCTTGCTGGGCATCAATGACTAACAATATTTGCTTCAAATAATTTTCCCCTCTCAAATTTTGGGAAACGTTTTATTTAATTTGACGTTTTCCCCTTCATGTTTTTAACGTCGATATATTTTTCCATTTTCATAATAACTACCTCCTACACTAAGATTGTCATCTAATTGAGTGTTGAAATTTTCAGATGTTTAAATGTTAACATATTATAGTTTAAATAACACCTTATATCGTCTTTTAGTTATTTCACTATCCTTCCCCTTTTGTACTAACAAGAAAACCGTCACATTGGGATGGCCCTCTTGTCAAAGTAAAGCACTAGTTAGTTTAAGTAAATTCATTCACTTAAATAACTTTCCACCTAAAATATAGATAAAAGGAGCTGAATATCAGCTCTTTTAAAACAATGAACTCATTGTGGTATTTTCACTTTAAAAGATTCAAACTCAACTGGTTGTAAAGAATCCCCTTTAAATTCTAACTCAATTTCCTCACCATTTTTGTCAATTCCTACTCCGCCGCCGCCAGTTGGGAGCGACAAATACGGTGTAATAGTTAGTTCGGTTACATCGGAGTCAATCGGATCAAATTGCTTATTGCTTGTATAGCTCATTTTATCTTTTACTCGTTTTCCTTCTACCCCTCCTGAGTGGCTCTTTATTTCATTTCCATTCTGATCTACCATCTTAAATTCTATTTTAGCTGCCCTGCCTAGTCCGTCATCCACTAATTTTGCGTTTTCCGAACTTTTAAATGAAACACTAGCACCAGAAGCACCATAGGAAAATTCAGTAACATCTAATTTAATTCCGTCAACGATTTCCGTATGTTGAACTGGAACTTTCTTTATATCTTTCACTTGGTTTACAGGGGTAGAGAAATGCCAGCTTTCTCCATTACTGCCTTTCAGCAATAATCCTAAATCAAATTCATTCGGCATTTCATCTGTTACCGTAATTGTTTCAATAGCTGTTCGGGAATTGGAAGATAGTACCTCTTCTCCATATGAACCAGAAGATCCATAAGGCCTCTTACCATCAATGGTAAAATCCATTCCAGCCCCAAAATATTCGTCATCAAGTTCTCTTTCTGATTCCATTTTTAATCCAATTGTTATATTGTTTTGATCATATAGCACTTCATCCAAAGTAATAGAAATACCATTAATCGTTTTCGTTTCCCCTATCTGGCTTGTTAATCCTTTTTCGTGTGCTTGTTTTAGTCCAATTAAATCTGAATCACCAAAGACCGAGCCAATAATAGGTATTTTAGATAAACTGCTTGCCAAAGCCGGGGAATAATGGGAAGTCCATACCAATATAATAAAAGCTGCTGCTACACTGCACACAGAATACAATACTTTGTGATTCCCATTTATGAGTGGACGCCGTTGCCCATTCTTTGATTTGCTGCTGATTTTCGTTTCCGCTTGAGTAATTCCCTGTTGGATCGCTGAACGAACTTGTTCTTTTGGAAATTCATTTAACTGATTATGTGAATTTTTCATTTAATTTATAACTCCTTTCCAACTCATTTTCCAATTTTTTCTTTCCTCTGCGTAAATAGGTTTTTATTGTTCCAACCGGTTTTTCCATAATCTCAGAAATCTCGTTAATTGGAAGGTCATGATAATAAAATAAGATGATAGATGTTTGATAAGAAGAATTAAGCTTTGATAAGGCCTCACCCAAATGAAAAGATTCTATGTCTTCTTCTTGCTTGCTGTCTAATCTCCTTAACAGCTCATTTTCCTCATAAGGAATGATTTGGTCACGCTTTTTCAATAATTTGTAGCACTCTCGTATTAGGATCCTGAACAGCCAAGTTGAAAAATACTCCGGTGTCCGTAATTGGCTTATGGACAGAAACGATTTGCACGAGGTCTCTTGAATCACATCCAAAGCATCTTCTTTGTTCCCCACATAAGAAAGAGCTTTATAATACAGCATCTTTTCTTCCAAAATAAGCAATTCCTCAAAGGCTCGGGCATCTCCGTTAATTGCCTTTTTTACTGTATATATATCATGTTTCACAGTGTAATCCCTCCCTTCATCAATTAGAGTGATCTAGACGTACAAAAAGTTTCAACTCCTTCATTTTTTCTAAGTTATTTTTGATTCTATTATTTATAAAGTTAATTTGTATTGTTACAAGCAGATAAAGATAAAAAAAGCATGCTTTGATTTGTAATCAAAACACACTATAATATTTCAGATTTCCTTGTAAAACCTTGTTCAACTAACCTGCTCTTTAGTTAAATAACTTCAACAAAAAAGGTACTTCTCCTTCTTTTAGAAAAGCTCTGTTACTTTAAGCACATTCTTGCACAAAAATTAGAACAGCAAAGAGTTATTCTAGTTTACTTGATAATTCAAGCAATATTTCTGGCCAGAAATCTACTTTTCCGGTTGTCTTTCCAGTACGAACTATTACAACGTTATTTTTAGGACTAACATAGATAACTTGACCATATTTGCCATGTGCAAAATAATCATAGTCTCCATCTTCACGATCGTATCCTAGCCACATATATTTGTAATATCCCTGGTCACGGTTGAAAAAGTCCCACTCGGTATAACTGTAGTAGGAATCATTTAAATTCTCTTTCCTTTTTGTGGAATCAATTACCCATTGGCTTGATATAATCTGTTCGCCGTTCCAGTTACCTTTATTTAAATACAAGTTTCCAAACCTAGCAAAATCGATAGCCCTGGCATTTATACCACTTTCCATTTTTTCAAATTCATGTTTTTTGCTATCAATACTCCATGTTGCTGAAAATTCCATTCCAACTGGTTTCCATAATGTTTCTTGCAAATATTCAGAAATAGTTTTTTGAGTTGACCTCTCTAAAATTATTCCTAACAAAAGAGGATTATAATTATTGTATAAAAATTTTTCACCTGGTTTATCGACTAATTTGGTTTCCTCTACAGCTAAACGTCTTAGATTAGGGGAATAATATGTTTTAGAATCATCGCCCCACAATAATCGTCCTTCATTATAATGAATTCCAGAGGACATCTTTAAAAGGTGTTCAATAGTAATCTCTTCAAAACCTTTATTACTCAATTCAGGTATATAATTAGTAATGGGTTCTTCAATACTCTCGATATAGCCATCCTCTATTGCTTTACCAATGAGAAACGATACAAACGATTTTGCTACAGAAAAAGACGTATTTATAGACTCTCTACTATAGTCGTTAAAATATTTTTCATATATTACTTTGTTATTTTTAATGATAATAAATGATGTTGTATCATTCTCAATAAAGAACTGTTCAGCATCGCCAATCGTATTACTTTTTTGCTTATAGTAATAGTTAATATCTATCAACAAGTCCTCGATATAACTTTCTTTCAAGTTATATTCGAACGGAAGGCTGTCATTCGCCTTTTCAATCTTCCTATTTGCAAACTTTTGGTGATCGTAAAAATCCGATTCCCCCCAGAGAACACCCCTACCTACATAGGTGAAGGATTTATAATCAGGTAATATTAACATATAAGAAAAAAACAATAGCGATAATACTATCGTTAAGATACCAATCTTTCTTTTCATAAATTCCCCCCTAATTCAGTTTTCTAATTTAGTTTTTATTTTCATTCTATGTTTTGGCGATTGATTTAATCTTAAGGAATATTTGCATAGCTTAAGAGGCAAACGTCTTATTCTACTATCGCGCCCTGTGGTGGGATATAAAATAATATTGTTTCTTTAATATCAATCGGCTCAATTAATAAAACTCACTCCACCATCTACAATTATATTCTGCCCTGTGATATAACTGGCTTCGTCCGACAATAACCAAATAACGGCTGCCGCAGCTTCTTCAGGTTTACCTATTCTCCCAGCTGCATTAAAGTTACTGTACTTATCTTCTAGTAACTTCGCTTGTTCAATTGTTAAATCTTGAAACTTACTTTCAATCATTGGTGTTCTAATTGCACCAGGTGTTAATGCATTTACACGTATTCCGTATGTTCCATATTCTTGAGCAACAGCTCTTGTTAAGGCAATCACTCCACTTTTCCCCGCAGCGTATGCAGTTGTACCTGCTGAGCAAATAAGTGCATCTAATGAAGAAGTGTTTACTATAGCCCCACCACCAGTTTTAAGCATTTCCTGGATCTCGTATTTCAGGCATAACCAGACCCCTTTGATTGTAACTCCCATCATCTTGTCAAAATCATCTTCGCTATACTCGTGTGTAAGAGCCGGTTTTCCTTCAGCATTTCCTGCATTATTAAACGCAACATCTAGCTTACCAAACGACGATACAGTTTTTCTCACCATTTTCTTAACATCATTAGAATTACTGATATCAACTGACAGATACATAACATCAGAGTGAATTTCCTTTAATTTTTGTATTGCTTTTTCTCCCTTTTCCACATTTCTACCAACAATAACAACCTTGGCCCCTTCTTTCATTAACCTTTCAGCAACAGAATATCCAATGCCTGAAGTACCACCGGTAACCAAAGCTACCTTATTATAGAACTTCAAAGATTACCCCCCTTTTAATATAAATTTCTACTTGGCTATCATTACAATTTTCACTAGATTAAAGCACCCGTTTGTTAAAGAAAAAAATAAAGTTTATTCAACAATCCCGCCCGATTCTGGAGTAGGCAGAAGGTCAAATCTAACAATCAAGATCCTCGTACGGTGGATTTAAATAGTGATCCACAAAGTCCTTTTTATAAGGGGTATTTGATTTAATAATTCTTTCTGAAGCTGCCTTTGTATCATATGTAGTAACTTTTAATTAGACTTTGGGGTCAAATAATGCCCAGCAAGCACCGTCTGCTCTACTTTGCAATCCAATACTTCCTGCATTGATAATACGTTTACCATCAATAGTGCGATCAAATTGAATATGGGTATGTCCACAAACAATAATATCTTGTGGTACATTTTCAATCATAGGTCGAATTTCTTCATCTGGAGTATTAATTTTTATCGCTTCTTCATCACTACGGGGGGAGCAGTGTAAGAATAAAACTTCTCCTAGACCATCGATATTTAAAACCTTTTTCTCCGGCAAGTTCTTAAGAAAGTTTATCTGTTCTTCTGTTAATTGATCTGCACACCAATGGTTTAACTTTTCTACAAAATCATCTAATCCCTGTTCTTTACCATGGCGATAAGCAACCTCTCGGTCAGCATTGCCCCTAATAAAAATAAACTCATATTCCTAATTCATTAATAGATCCATGACCTGTCTTTGCTCTGATCCCCAAGCTAGATCCCCACCTACTATAACTTCATCAACATTGCTTTTTCTAACCTCTTCTAAAACAGCCTTTAATGCGCAATAATTCCCATGATTGTCGTAGATAGCAGCTATACGCATTTAGTATGCCTCCCTTAAATCAATTTGTTTTCATACTAATTGAGTTATTTCTACGAAAAGAAACTCTCTCTATAAAATTCGTGTAGTTTACGAATTATCCTTTTTTTCTTATTCCATTAAATAGACCGATTTTTAAACAACATTCTTCAACTAACCTGCCCCTTTAACTTCATAACATCTAAATAAATACTAACGCAATATTCTAAAAACAAAATTTGTATTTTAGCCATAGAAAAAGATGATCATACTTGGATCACCTTTTTTCACTATTGCATCCTTTAACCTTTTAATAACACTTTTCCTTTGGTGCTATTTAAGGAGTCTACAACATGTACTGCCTCTTTTACATTCGATAAGTCATAATAAGAATTTACATTCCTTAAACGTAATCTCTTATCATTTATTAGAGTTATTACATGATTAAAAGTATCTTGCCATATTTCAGTCGAAACATTTTTGTTCCAATGTCTCAAATGAAAAATATTCGCTTTCACTTTCGCCTTATTTGATATTGCTCCCCAATCAACTGGTATCCCTGATAAAAGACCTATCGTTAAAAAAACACCGTTGTGATGAACAGAGAAAGCTAAGTTAGTACCAGGTAATCCCCCAACTGAATCAATCGCAGCATCAACACCAAGTCCATTAGTGAATTCCATAACTGTTTCATATAATGAGTTTTTCGAAGTATCAATTACATCGGAAGCACCAATTTGAAGTAAATCCTCTGTATGCTTATTATTTCTTGTAACTGCAATTAACCTAAAACCAATTACCTTTGATAATTGAGCAAAAATACGCCCAATGGAAGAACCACAAGCATTTACCAGTAAAACATCATCTGGTCTTAACTTTAAAACTTCCGTACATACTACCCACGCTGTAATTGGATTTATATATAACTGTGAAGCAGTAAAATCATCAATAGAATCCGGTACAACAACTGCTAAATCTGATGTTGTCTTAACATATTCTTGCCATGTTCCATCTCCTCGTAAAGGTAAGACACGTTTACCAATAAGACTTTGAGAAACGAAAGTCCCCACATCTTCCACAATTCCGACACCTTCATAGCCAGGGATATTCGGTAAAGATATACGATGAGAATATGACCCTCTAATCGGTATTAAATCAGAAGGATTGATAGGACGTGCTACCATACGGACAAGGACTTCGTTATCTTCTGGTGGTTTTAAGCTAATATTTTCAACTTTTAATACATCATGAGGACTTCCAAATTCGTAAAATTTAATACATTTAGCAACCAAAACTGTAAAAAGCTCCTTTATAAATAAGTATATTTTAATTTAACCATCTTTCACTAAATGCTCCTATTGCAGAAACGCACCCTCTACTGTAAGTACATTAATTCACAAAGTATTTTATTAACAATTTTCCTACGGGAATGCTACCTTGATAGTTTATTTATTTTTTCAAGGAAAACACCTAACTAATGTTAAAATTCAACCTACTCTTTTTTTAGCTTAACCCTTCTATGATTAAATTCCCCATTTCATTAGAAGTCCTACCTTATTGTTGTTTCGTCTTTAACTAGTCATTAGAATAACGATCTGATAATTTCTTTTTGTGTGACTGAAACACTTCTTCTAGTTGAATATTGTACTTGTTGGCAATTACTATTAAATTACCTAGTACATCACCTAATTCTTCCGTTAAATCCTGTTTATTTTCCTCATACGAACCTCTTATTTCGTCCGGCCTATCTCTACCAATCTCAAGAGCTCTTATAGCTCGCGCAACCTCTCCTGTTTCTTCTGCCAGAAAGCCAATACGAATAAATATGTCTAGCTCAGACCAGCCCCTACCTTCATAATAATCCTTTACCCATTGCTGAAATTCAGTTACATTCATAATCTTTTAACCTCCAATTCAATATTTTAAGTTTAACAAAAAAATAAAAATTTTGTATAATCATTAATAGTGTGACTTTCTAGGAGGCGATGATTTGAAAAAATTAGCAGTATTTTGTGGATCGAGTAACGGAGTATCTGATACATATATAGAAGGTGCAAAAATACTTGGTAAGGAACTAGCAATTCGAAATATTGCACTTGTTTACGGTGGAGCAAGTGTTGGTATTATGGGAGCTGTTGCAGATTCAGTACTGAATGAAGGTGGATACGTAATTGGGGTTATGCCAAGTTTTTTAGATAATAGAGAGATAGCTCATAAAAACTTGTCAGAGCTAATCATCGTAGACTCAATGCATGAAAGAAAAGCGAAAATGGCAGATCTTGCTGATGGATTTGTAGCTTTACCAGGCGGACCAGGAACTATGGAAGAATTTTTTGAAGTTTTTACTTGGGGGCAGTTAGGTTTACATAAAAAGCCTTGTGGCTTACTAAATATAGATAATTACTTTGATTTGTTGATTGATTTCTTTAACCAAATGAATAGACAAGAATTTCTTCAAGAGAAATACCTATCAATGCTAATGAATGATTCGGAGCCTGCGTCTTTGATAGACCAATTTCAAACCTATACTCCACCTTCAGTTAAAACCTATATTAAAGCCTCTCAAACTTAATCATTTTAGAAAGAAACCATCGCATTTTAGATGGTTTCTTATTGAACTATCCTGCCCAATTCTGGAGTAGGCAGAAGATCAAATTTAACAATCAAGGTCCTTCGGTGGATTTAAATAGTGATCAGCAAAGTCCTTTTTATAAGGGATATTTGATTTAATAATTCTTTCTGAAGCTACCTTTGTATCATAGTAGTAACTTTTAATTCGACTTTGGGACCAAGTAATGCCCAGCAGGCACCGTCTGCCCGACTTTGCAATCCAATACTTCCTGCATTGATGATACGTTTGCAATCAATAGTGCGATCAAATTGAATATGGGTATGGCCACAAACAATAATATCTTGTGGTACATTTTCAATCATAGGTCGAATTTCTTCATCTGGAGTATTAATTTTTATCGCTTCTTCATCACTACGGGGGGAGCCGTGTATGAATAAAACTTCTCCTAGACCATCGATATTTAAAACCTTTTTCTCCGGCAAGTTCTTAAGAAAATTCATCTGTTCTTCTGTTAATTGATCTGCACACCAATGGTTTAAGTCTGCTACAAAATCATCTAATCCCTGTTCTTTACCATGGCGATAAGCAACCTCACGGTCAGCATTGCCCCTAATAAAAATAAACTCATCTTCGTAATTCATTAAAAGATCCATGACCTGTCTTGGCTCCGGCCCCCAAGCTAGATCCCCACCTACTATAACTTTGTCAACATTGCTTTTCCTAACCTCTTCTAAAACAGCTTTTAATGCAGAATAATTCCCATGAATATCATAGATAGCAGCTATACGCATTTAGTATGCCTCCCTTAAATCAGTTTGTTTTCATACTAATTGAGTTATTTCTACGAAAAGAAACTCTCTCTATAAAATTCGTGTAGTTTACGAATTATCCTTTTTTCTTAGCTACTAAATGGAATAATTGTTAAACAGCACTTTGTACCATTAGCTCAAAAACTTCTCATCGTTAGATATTAACGTAATATTCAAAATACCCATCATAAAAATATAGACCATCAAATTTGATGATCTCTAATTGAACGAACGCATCCTATAGTTTACTTAGCATTTAGATAACTTAAGACAATATCAACTCTTTCATTTACTGTATAGTCCCCTTCAATTTTTAATATTGGACAAGATAAATCTGCCATCCAATGTTCGTGTAAAGATTTACTTCTAACTTCGAGTCCCGCACTATCATATAAAGATGCCCACTCTAAAAATGTCTTCGATTGTTCATATTTACTACCACCAGCTAATACTTCATTTCCATAACGCTGAAATTCTCTCTGTTGTAGCCTCTCAAGCCTTATATCTTGCGGAATCCACAAGAATATAACAAGGTCAAAGTAACTTTTAAACTTATCACCCCAACCACACACTGCTCCAGAAAGAATATAGTTTTCATTACGTGATAAATCTTTTTCAAGCAACCGCCTTCTTTCGGGTACTTCTCTTTGTTTAGTGAATTTAGTAGTCCAAAAATAATCGTCGGTATCAAGATATGTATGAGGCAAAACCTTTGATAATGAAAAGCCAAGTATTGAAGTTCCAACCCCGGAAGCTCCCATTATATGAATCTTTTCTTTCATTATTTCTCCTCCTTAGATATTTTTTCGTAACATTAAATTCACTATGCTTCTTCCACCTTTCTGTCCGACTAGTATAAGAGGGGGCTGATCTAATTTCACAACCGCCCCCTCAATAGACTTTATTTATTAACTATAACGGTTCCCAATTAGGATCTCTCACATCATTTTTATTAGGCTTTCTTACAAACTCAATACACCGTTGTTCACAAGCCCCAAATAAGAAATAGTTTTTCTGTGCTTGTCTTAAAGAAGGGATGTTTGCACCACCGTCATAGTCCGGATCATCATATTGAACTCCATCATCTTCCCAAAAGCAGATACTACATATGTCATATGTTCCAGGAGGTTCTTCATCTAAAGTCTTATAGCCACAACATGGACAAGTATATTTCATTTGATCTAATCACACCTCTCTTCCAAAAACTATTTAACTATTGCACCATAAATACAAGTAGGTTTCACAAAAAAATTAAAAAAGGAACACTATCATTTTAGGAATATAGCTTTAATAATTCCTGTTGAGGCAGACTATTAGTACGATCTGTCTCAATAAAATATTCCAATTGCCATTTTTGTGTTTTAATCGCTTGTTTGCTAGTGGGAGTATCCCATATAGGGTAAACTCTTATTGCCATTTTTCCTTTTGTAGTGGGGGTTTTAAGGATTTTTTGTTGTACAAGAACTTCTTTTGGAAAAACAAACTGTCCAAATCTATCATCTTTATTAGAGAAGGTATTTATAACCAATAAATCGGTAGCTTTTTCATATGAAAAGGCTTGGTTATTATGAGACGTATCTTTTTCCCAAAAAGATACAAACTGCCCTATCTTATTAGGTGTAATCTTTGCTACCCTAAATCTAACTGATTTCGAATTCATCTGAAATACACCAGCACCATAATCTGAATTTTGGCCTTCCTCTTGGATAGCTTCTATGACGAAGTGATTTGGCTCATAGACTTTCTCATTCACATACGTTAATGCCTCATAAAATTCATTCATTATTTCCCCCCCTTTTCATACTACTAGCTCTAATATCTCTTTTATCAATAGTAACTCGTATTTGTATTGTATAGTATAAATACGCCAAAACGGAACGCATGTTCTAGACCATAAGTAACAATTAGACCGCTTAATATTTCACAAACCTGTCCTATTATTTTAAGTCCTTATCACAACACAAAATCATATGTAAGTGAAGATTTAGTTCACAGTAAAAGTCAACTAAGAAAGACGACCACCCAAAAAGTGATCGTCTTCTAGATGTTTATACTATCAAAATTAAGTTTGAACTTTTAGCTCTTATTCAACTAAATCCCCCGGTAGTTCAACAAGGCTATATCTCATTTTCTTATTCTAAGGTGATAGTTAAGTTCTTTAAAAGGAGTAGCATAGGAATCTTTAAATTTCTTAATATGGTTTGTTAACACAGACCAATTACTTTCGTGGGATGGGTGTATCTGAGTGGTATCTGCAATGCCATAGAGTTCAATTAAGAAATAAAGGGTTTCCCATACTAAATAGTCATCATCTAACTTAAATAACATCTCAATTACATTTGGAATATAGTTAAATGCTTCTTCCGAAGTCATTTCCTTAGTAATTGATTCAAAAGAATTACTGAAATACCACTCGTCCTTATCTAATCTATCTTGCCATTCTTCATATACTTCCAATAACCTTTTATCCATTTTAATCACATCCCAATGTGTAATTTAGCTATAAATATTTTATCATTCCTTTTTTCACCAACCTGCCCTTTAGTTAAATAACTTCAACAAAAAAGGTACTTCTCATTCTTTTAGAAAACACCAGTTAGCCTAATAGCGTAAATTAGTAATAATAATTATTGTTAAATAGCTAATTATATTGTTATAAGGTTTATTAGAGGAGGTGATATTTTGAAAAAAGTATTAGTCAGCTTTGTAACATTATTTCTTATTGTGATGCCCTCAACTCCAACAATGGCTTCTAATCAATCCGATTTCGAAAAGGCATTGCTCTCCTTAATGTGGGAAGATATTGATAAAGCCGTTGATAACTACTATGACATAGAAGATGTTCATGTCCAATATTACGATCAAAAAGTAATAGACTTAAAAATGAAAAACGCACTTGATTTTGAGATCACAATCCAACTTAATGCATTTATAGGTGCACATAACACGATCGGCACTGATACACTTACTTTTGTAACAGAAGAACCTAACAAGCTAAAATTAGTTAATTACAAACATACCCCTACAAAAGAAAAAAAGGAAATATTAGAATGGTATCTTAAGAATCGGTAAATAGCCGATTTTTTTATGCTTCTTATTCAACCAACCTGCTCCATTAACTAAGTACATACTTTCAAAAACTCGATTAAAAGTGAATATTAACTGTCCAGCATACTTCAAATAGGAAGAAGGTGATGACACAATAATTTCCTACTTCTGCTTCATCTCCTTACTAAATATGCTAGAATATATTTATAAACTGTTGTTGGGAGAGTTAAAAATGGAGGTATTACACAAGTACATTAAAGCAACAAATACTCACAATTTTGACGAAGTTAGAAAGATACTTCATCCTAATGCTGCATTTTTCTTCTCAGATCAAAGCTGTACCACTTTAGAAGAAATAAAGACATACTTTGAAAATGCTTGGTCCGTAGTAAAAAACGAAAATTATGAAGCACATGATGTTAAATGGCTATACACTGAAAGTCACTCAGCAACCTGTATTTATACATATTTCTATGAAGGTTATGTTAACGGAAAATATATAAGTGGTCGTGGAAGAGCCACAAATGTCTTCGTCAAAGAATCAGATGAATGGCTACTAATTCACGAACATTTAAGCCCATTACCTAAATAATTTTTTGTAAGAGAGACGGTTCTAGGACACTAGACGTCTTTTTTTACTTAATACTTATTGCACCTTAAGAGTAAAATATGAAAAGAAGACCACTTAGAAACTAATTGTCTTTTGGGTAGGTAATTTTTCAAAAATATCCTTGTAGTGCAGTAAATAGAATCGGTTTTTATGGTCATGCTTTTTAAACATCCCCCTCATTAGAGATGATTTGTTACTTTAGAAAAAGATCATAAAAATGTTGCTATAACCTTAAAAGGAAAAATAAAAGTTAGGTTATATTTTTGCATCATTTCTATCTAATTTTTAATATTATTTTGCCTTTCGCCCTTCCAGATTCCGCATATTCCATCGCTTTTTGAGCATCTTCAAATAGCAAGACTCTATCAATTATAGGTTTGATTCTGCCAGTCTCAATATAGTTTGCGATTATACGTAATTGCTCTCCACTCGGCTTCATAAATAAAAATGTATATTGTGCGTTATGCTTTTTTTCAAGTGCAGTCAGTTTACGGCTTGCTGCTGCAAACAACAACGTTTTAAAATAGCCTGAACCATATTCTTTACCAAAACGGGCATTCGGTAATCCCGAAACAGAAACAATTCTTCCTCCACTTTTTATCACTTTGAATGATTTTTCGAGGATCTCTCCACCAAGTGTATCAAATACTGCATCATAGTTTTTCAGTTTCTCTTCAAATTTCTCTGTCTTATAATTTATTATTTCATCTGCACCAAGCGATTTTACTAAATTAGCACCAGCGTCACTGGCAGTTGTTGCAACAGTGGCACCCATTAACTTTGCCAGTTGAATAGCAAATGTACCTACACCCCCAGCCCCAGCTTGAATTAATATCTTGTGGCCCTTTTGTAATTGCAAAATATCTGTTAGGGCTTGATAGGAGGTAAGCCCAATAAGTGGAATCGAGGCTGCTTCTTCAAAGCTCAAATTTTTAGGTTTTAAGGCGATGTCATCTTCATGAATAGCGATATATTCAGCAAAAGTACCGATTTTACTCTTACGTGGACGGGCATATATTTCGTCACCAACTTTAAAACGAGTCACTTTTGAGCCAACCTTTGCAACAATACCAGCAAAGTCATTCCCTAAAATAAGAGGCATTTTATATTTAACTAACAATTTTACTTTCCCATCGCGTATCTTAAAATCAATAGGATTAATACTAGCTGCATGAATTTCTGCAAGCACCTCATTTTCACCAACTTCAGGTGTGGGCATTTCTGCTAAACGCATTGGCACTCGCCCATATTTATCAACAATCATTGCTCTCATAGTCTTTACCTCCAATTAATGTTGTTTCAATTCCCATTATTTTAATAAAAGTCCTGCATGAACTTATCAATATCCAGCACAAGATCTTTTAATAAACCTAATTCTGAACTTACATTAATATAATAAAAGTTTTTTGTCCCTTCCTTACGCATTAAAATAACACCGGCATCACGTAAAACCTTAAGGTGATAAGACACAGCAGGTCGAGAAAGATGTGTTTGTTCAGTGATTTCACCAACACGTAATCCTGTTTGACAATCCGTCCCCATTAGAACTAGCAAAATCGATTGTCGTGTTTCATCACCAATGGCCAATAGTACTTTTTGACAATTAATAAAATCCTCTTTAATCATATTTAGTTGTCCCTGTTTATTCATTCAATAATATTCCTCCAACAATTAGTTTTATGGTTTAATCTGATGAACCATACCGCGGAATACAACAATATACTATTGTTATGCTGGTTGCAATATTGAGAAAGCAAATCGAGACGAAGAATTTATATTACGCAGATCGACCAATAAAAAAAGACGATCACCGAAAAAATGATCGTCTTCTAGATGTTTATATTATTTGATGCGTAGCAAATACGTTGCTCTTCTCAACTATTTAACCATATAATTTAAGTAGATTTCTTCACAAAATGAAATTTAAAAAGGTATGCTATCATTTAGGAATATAACTTTAATAGTTTCGGTTGAGGCAGCTTATTAGCATGATCTGTCGCAACAAAATATTCCAATTGCCATTTTTCTTTTTGTAGTATCTGTTTTTAAGGGTTTTTTGTTGTACAAGAACTTCCTTTGGGAAAACAAAAATAATACCAGTGAAATTAGAGTAGTGAAAGAGGAAGGCTCACAAAATGTGCTACTTTATGAATTAAAATCAATGTACGATAAAACGCAGACCAAAGTGGGATTCGGGTTATGCCGAATGTTAGTCACTATAGGGCATTAGAAAATGAAGTGCATGATGTTTCATCATCGATGTGGATATATGTCAAAATATGAAACAGAGAGCTTTTATAAAGTGAAACTTAAATCAGTGGGAGTTTTCATTCTTCCCCCACTGATTGTTAGTAGAACGAATCGGGGTGTTAGCGTCCGTTTACTCCCACTAAAAACTAACGGTTTCTCTTCATGTTTTGAAGTGGGGGTCTTACGGATGGTTGCTCCGGGATAAATTATTTGAATCGAACACATTAGGAATACCGGTTACTTCCTATTGTTGATGGTAAGGAACATTTAAACTCGTTAAGGCCATCTTCACATGATAATACTTGAACACTATGCAAATTTTCTTCCTAGAAATAATATCAAAAGCATTCAGTCGGAAACCCATTTTTTTCTAATCAAATTCTAATCTTTCTCACATGGGTATTTAACATGATGTATTTAAAATAAAAGTAACTAAAACAAAGGAGAGAAAAGACATGAAAACATTCGTACTAACTACAGCAAGTGCACTACTTCTAACAAGCTTAGGTGTTGGTTACGCTTTTCACGCAAATCCAGACAAAACACCCGTATCAGAGAATGGCACTGAAATGAATCACCAAAAAGCTCAGATGAACACAGAAGACATTAATGATCTCCTTGAATACGACACACTCGATGATGTAGCTGATGCTGATAATTTTAATTCCGAAGTTGTAGAGGACAATCCTCACAAACGTATCATTCTATTAAAAGACGACAATGGGCAGCCACAGTTCAAGAGTATTTTTGTTAAGGACACAAACAGGTTGAAAATCATTAACCTTAATGAAGGACTGGTATTTAACGAAATCATCCAGTAAGAACTCTACCTTTCCTTATCATAGTTAAGATAAAAGCCAAATTCCTCTCTATTTCTAGTAAGGGATTTGGCTTTTATCTTTCGGAAATCAGACTTTAACTAACATCAAGCTGGGAGGTTACCTCTATAGTAAAATTATGCTAGCATCTCGTGCCCACCACATTATATTAAACTATTTTTGTACTGGTTAGGTGTTACCTCCGCAAATTTTTTAAATGTCTTTGTAAAGTAACTCTGATCATAAAAATTTAACAGCGTTGAGATCTTTAATAGTGAGTAATCTGTGAATTGCATTAATGTCTTTGCTTCTTCTATCTTCGCTTTTAGAATGTAATTCCTTAACGTAATCCCCACTTCTTTTTTAAAAATGGAGGATAAATAATTGGGATGGACTCCTGAATTATTCGCAAGTGTATCCAAATTTATTTTGTCATAAAGATGATTAAAAATATAATTGAGACAGTAGTTAACCGGTCTAGAATAACTTAGTTGTTTCTTTTTCTTCACTCGATCTGCAAAATCTCCTAAGATAAATTCTATGAATTGGTCCACATCTTTACTTGTCTGTAATTCTTCAATATTTTGGATATATAAATCACTTAATGTATAAGCCATTTCATGATTAATGCCGCCTTCCATTGCAGCCCTCGTAACTAGAGTAATGATAGATATACCGAGATTTTTTAAATGTCTAACATGACTTTTCCTTGATAATAAGCCTACTTCCCCTTGTGTGTTAGTTGTTCGCCAATTCTCTAGTACCTTTTCTTTATTCCCTTCTATAATACATTGGAATACCTTCTTTTCAGCTAAAAGATCATGATGCAAGCGAACTTCCTGCCGTCTTTTGGAAATATTATAGTTAGGATCCTCTATTTCAACTATTGTCGAGTTAATCGACCTATTCCTATTAATGACCTCTTCAGGTTGAAGCTGTTTTTGATATAACATATAAAATAAATGTAAACTTATATAGATAATTTTCATCTTATTCATATTCGGCAATTCTCTATAATAATTAAAGACTAGCTCCTTTTTATTGCTAGGAACTTTTAGGTCCAATAGGAGTGCTTCTACCATTTCTTCCGTTAAGCGAGAGTCTATTATAGGACCCATGATGATGACTCCATGAAAGCCTGAACTATCACTTAACTTAACAGATATAAAGTTTTCCAGATAAGAATTTATACGTAAAATTGGAAATTCATTACTGTCATCTGGATTAAATAATTGGTCAAAAAAATCCCCTTTTGATTGTAACAATGGGTTTAAGATAAAAGTAGAAAAGGATTCAAATTGTATTTCTCCTTCACTATCTAAAAAAGAAACGGGAATGTCATATGATTTATTTAGAATTTCACAGATATATTCTAACTGCCCCTGATTTGGTAACATATGATAATAGTCTCCTTTATACTTCCTTAACAAATACAAACATCAATACGATTTAACAGTTAAGCATCCCTGGCACAACGGAATCCCATATTTCCTGTGGAACTATCAGCTGTATTAGAACTACGTGCAGCTACACGATAACGATTACAATACGATTTATGGCAAAGATAGGAACCTCCTCGCATTACTTTAGGAGTTTGGCTATTCAGCTGACTTTCATTTATTTTTCGTTCAGGTCGATTTGTAAACCAATCTTCGCACCATTCCCAAACATTACCGGCCACATTATAAAGGCCATAGCCATTTGGAGGGTACGACGTAACTGGTGCTGTACCTACAAAACCGTCTTCCTCTGTGTTCACCCGTGGGAAATCTCCTTGCCATATATTACAATAATGCTCTCCATTTGGAGTCAATTCATCCCCCCAAGGATATTTCTTTTGTTCCAAGCCGCCACGTGCAGCATACTCCCATTCTGCTTCTGTTGGTAATCGCTTTCCTGCCCAATTACAAAAAGCAGCAGCATCATTCCAGGAAACATGAATAACTGGATGGTCCATACGACCTTCTATTGTACTGCCTGGACCTTCTGGCTGAAACCAGTACGCACCCTCCACCCCAAACCACCAAGGTGTATTCGGAACTTGTTGCACTTTACTCTTCAGGTCAGGTGAAATAAACTTGTAAAATACAAAAGACCAGCCAAATTTCTCTGCCTCTGTCTTATAACCAGTTTCCTTCACAAATTGACTAAATTCTGCATTACTAACGGTATAACGATCTATATAGAACGGGGCTACTTCTACCTTCCTTACAGGTCCTTCTCCGTCAGAAGGAAACCCTTCATCCGTATCGGTTCCCATTAGAAATTCCCCACCTGGTAAGTAGACCATATTCTCTTTTAACTTTATATTTTCTTTATTTGGCCTCTTCGTTTCAATAATGTGTTCGACCTGTTTAGGCGTGTTGCTCTCTCTTGTTGCACTACAGCACGGACGAATTTGTTGATCTTTACTCAATATTTCTCCTCCTCGGTAAATCTTTTAAACTATTATTTTCATATCATTACATTATAGGAAGAGGTGACATTCCTACATAATTATTCTATCTTTCACTACTAAATAGGTAGTAATGAATTATTATTATTCTAACAAATTATCATCAAAAATGAATACAAGTGCATCAAATTAAATTACCTGCCCTTTGAAGGGCAGGTAGTTATAGGTTAAACCTCTCTGTTAAAATGGTTTTTCATCATTAATCCTCTAAATGCTTGCTTAGCTGTGCTTTGCTCCTCTGGGAATTCTTGTGGATGCTTTTTCTTCAACTCATTAAATTGAGCTTCTCTCCCAGTTTCTACAAGACGTTTACCGTAATTCTTGAGGTATCCCTTAGCATGATATGGCCCACCTTCTTTTATAACGGTCCATAATGGATCCACATCATCGCCTGTTCGGAACATCATGTCATCATGCCATTCTTGCAAGTAATAGGCACCTTCCATACATTTATCCTTATGTTGTGCTGCAAGGTTGTTCTCTTCTCTTGGATCTTCTGCAAGATTGAATAACATTTCTTTATCAAATAAATGATATCCGTCATGATAGGTTCTCATATATAACCAGTCACCAAACCGTACACTTCTTTGGGCAACATGTGCACATTGTGATACGACTAAGTAGTCTCGTCCACAATCTTCACCGTCTTTTAATGTCGGTGCATAGCTTCTTCCATCCCAATCAGGTGAAGCAGGTAAATCCATCATCTCGGCTAAAGTAACGGGGAGATCCAGATGATAATGCAATCCCTCATCAACTACACCTTGCTTCATCCCTGGCCATTTAATAATCATTGGAATGCGACATGTACCATCGTCTGCAGTACCGTGTTCGCCATAAATTCCTAATTGGCCCATATTCTCTCCATGGTCAGCTGAGATGATGATAATCGTGTCCTCAAGCACGCCTTCCTCTTCCATTAAATCAAATAGTTTTCCTAGGTGCTCATCCACATATTTAATACCTGTATCATACCCATCAATCATTTTCCTATAGTCATCCATATTTTTAATTTCACCAGGGCTACGAGGGTATTTTTCTGATTGTTGATTCGTATATGTCATATTATTATGGTCTATTTCCAATTCATGAACTGTGTGAGGACCAACGGCTTGTTTATGTTTTTCAAGCGTGTCCTCATTTGCCCATTCAGGTAATGGCTCCTCCGCGAAAGGATTTCCAAAACTTTCAGGTGCGCGATAAGGCGTATGGGCATCCCAATAATTAATATACAGGAACCAGTCATCATTTTTCGCGTTCTTCTTCAACCAGTCTTTCGCTACAGGCGTCACTTTTTCAGCAGACTCCATACCGAACCCACCAGTGTTAAAAATTTCATTAAACCCTGCATAAAAGTTAAATGTTGCATGTCGTTGTGGAAAAGGACTAATCAATGCAGTATTTAGTCCTGCACCCATTTGCAAGAAAGAAGGTAGAGACCCACCGGTGGCAAGACTGCCAAACAATTCACGTTCCGCTCCTTCAGCTTTCATATCACCAGCTGTTCCACCATGGCCGACAAGACCGTTTTTAATTCCAAACTGACCAGACATTAACGCTGTTCTAGATGGGGCACACGGTGCATCGGATGTATAGTAATTATTAAATCGCACACCTTTTTCTGCGACTTTATCAATGTTTGGGGATGTATTACGTTCATAGCCATAACATCCTAAATGATGTGGGCTAACTGAATCCAAGTCTAGAAATAATACTCTCATTTTATCAACACTCCATTTCCCTTTTATAAATGTTAGCATTTGATAACCACTTTATCGATTATAAACTGCCTATTCTATGTCCTTAAAAACGCCCCCCCGACACAACCTCTATTTTATTTACTTAAAATTAAGAAACTTTCACTTCTTCATTTAACTGATTAATCATATCTGTCAACATCTCTTCTGTAAAGCTACCACCACTAAAATTAGCTAATGCGCGTAATGGCAAATATTTCATCATAGCTTCCATCATATCTGACATCCCTTCCGAGTCATCAGACATATTAAATAAAGGATTATCTTTATTCGCCTCTTTAAGAAGTTCTTTTGCTAGTGGAGCTAATGTAGGGTTAGACAAAATATCTCCAATATTTGTATTTCTATGAACCTGTTGTACCAGTTCAATCGATGACGTTACGTTAATCGTATCCTTTAAAACGATTTCTTTAGAAGATTTCCCTATTAAAATATCAAATTCCCCTGTTTCTACATGCCAGTCTTTTAAATCTACATTATAATAGGCAAATGCACCTTGATCTAGTGTGAAGGTTACCGTCTTTTCTTCCCCTGGTTGCAATGCTACCTTTTCAAACCCTTTAAGTTCTTTTTCTGGTCTAATCATGGTACTCTCTTGATCTCTTACATAAAGTTGAATCGTTTCTTTCCCAGCCATGTGGCCAGTATTCTTCACTTTAACAGTGACGGTTACAGTGTCTGTATCCTTCATTTCTTTGTTACTAACAGTTAAATTACTATATTCAAAGGAAGTATAGCTTAGGCCATAGCCGAATGGAAATAAAGGCTCTATTTCTTTCGTATCATAATAACGGTACCCAACAAAAATTCCTTCTTTATATTCGACTTTATCTCCCTCTCCTGGGAAATTTAAGTAAGATGGATTATCACTCAATTTGACAGGGAATGTTTCCGCTAGTTTACCGCTAGGGTTTGCGTCTCCGTATAATAAATCTGCAATGGCTCCTCCTAGTGCTTGTCCTCCTAAGTATCCTTCCAGTACCGCTTTTGCCTGGTTTAACCAAGGCATTTCAATCGGAGCACCGTTACTTAGTACAACAGTAATATTTGGTTGTACCTTTGCTACTTCTTCAATTAAATGACGTTGATTTTCCGGAATATGCAAGTGTGTACGATCATATCCTTCCGATTCATAACGGTCCGGTAATCCAATGAATAGAACAGCTGCATCAGACCCTTTAGCTGCATCCTTCGCTTCTTCTATTAATTGTTCATCTAATTTGTCACTGTCTAAGTGGTACCCTTGAGCGTACGTAACATTTGATTGTTTAGAAGCCGTCTTCTGCATTTCTTCATATATATTTTCAAGCTTTGTAGGATTGATGTGTGAGCTTCCTCCACCTTGATATCTAGGCTTACTAGCAAGCGCACCAATTACGGCTACCTTATTATCTTTAGACAGCGGAAGTGTATCATCCTCATTTTTCAAAAGCACCATACCTTCTCTAGCCACTTTCCTAGCAAGCTGATGATGCTCTTCTTTATCATAACTTGCGTCTTCTTTACGATGATCAACCGCCATAAAAATAATTCTAAGTAATCTTTCTACTGCACGATCGAGCTTCTCTTCTGAAAGGTTGCCATTTTTAATAGCTTCTAAGATTTTATTATCTCCCAATCCATTATTAGCTGGCATTTCTAGCTCTAAGCCTGCTTCTAATCCAGGGACACGTTCATTAACAGCGCCCCAATCAGAAACGACAAACCCTTCAAAGCCCCACTCATCTCTTAAAATGTCTGTTAACAATGTTTTATTTTCTGAAGCGAATTCGCCGTTTACCTTATTGTAAGCACACATAACCGTCCATGGTTGTGATTTTTTTACAGTATTTTCAAAACTTGCAAGATAGATTTCTCTTAGTGTACGCTCATCAATTACTGCGTCTGTTGACATACGGCGATGTTCTTGGTTGTTCGCTGCAAAGTGTTTAAGAGAAGTACCTACACCTTGGCTTTGTACACCCTTAATATGGCTAGTTGCCATTTCGGAAGAAAGATAAGGATCCTCTGAGAAATATTCAAAGTTTCTTCCACATAGTGGGGAGCGCTTAATGTTCGCACCTGGCCCTAATAATACACCAACATTCTCTGCTTGTGACTCTTCTCCCAATGCAACCCCGACTTCTTCAATAAGTTCGCGATCCCAAGAACTAGCCAATCCAACCGCGGAGGGAAAGCAAGTTGCAGGAACACTATCACTTAAGCCTAGATGATCTGCACTACCTGCCTGTTTTCTAAGACCATGAGGGCCATCCGTTACCATAATAGATGGGATATCTAAACGTTCTACCCCTTTTAGATGCCAAAAGTCTAAACCTGAACACATGCCTACTTTTTCTTCTAAAGTCATCTCTTCGATCAATTTCTTTATATCTCTTTCCATTTTACAACCCTCCAAATTTTGCATTAATCATTCTGTATATAATCTTAGCCTTTTACTAAAAAGGTTTCTGGGAATAAATTATTGATTTTAGTATTATTTTCATGTCTATTTCGAAATGCCTTCAGGGCCCGGAAATAAACTTTTCACTTTTGCCGTGTCATCTGCATCGTCACTCGCAAGATGCCAATATTTATTATTGATTTGCTTTGTTTGCTCTTCTCTCCGCTAATTCTGCTGAGAACTCTTCTGTACGTTTCTTATTTAACGGATAGAAGAAGAATAGGATAAAGAATACTAGCAAATAAATCAGACCTGGTACGAGTGTCCCAAGCATATAGATGCCATCTTTTACTTCTTCTGTTTGGGATGGAGCACCTGATTTATATCCAATATAAGCAAGCGCAAAACCTCCAAGCCCTCCTGCTAAAGCAGATCCAATTTTTCGTACAAAAGTGAATACGGCATAAACCGTTCCGTCCTCACGTGTACCTACTAAATATTCCTGATAATCAAGGGCATCTGTAACATAGGCCCACAAGATTAAATTATAGTAAGAAAAGCCGATCAAACCGATTGAGTATATTACAAGGAATGGAACTAAGCTAATGCCTTGTATAAAGAATAAGAGAACATATATGAACCCTGCGATAAACAATCCAGCCAGTCCAACTTCTTTCTTACCAAATTTCTTAACCAGTTTTGCTAATGTTGGCATTGCTAAGAACGTCGTTCCACCTTGTAATAAGCCAAATATACTCATTACACCTGCACTGCCAAAGTAATCTTTAAATAAATAAACATTTACCGTCATAACTAATAACATATTCATCATAAATAATAATGACGCAATTAATATGGTGATAAATGGAACGTTTTTCCCAATCCCTTTAAGCGTTTTAAGGATACTTTTTTCTCCTGGTTTGCTCTCCGGGTTGACGATTCTCTCTTGCGTTAATTTCACACAGCCCACATAACAAGCAAACGCTAATACTGCAAACACTACCGTAATCATGAATACGCGGTTCGCAGATAACTCATTATCCACGAATATAATAAGTGGTGCTAAGGCATTAATAGCCAGGTTTGCTGATGTCGCCCCCATTGTTCTCCAACCTGAAAGAGAAGTTCGGTGAACAGAATCTCCAGAAATCACCGCAGCCATGGAACCATACGGAATATTTACCCCGGTATACATCATTCCATATAAAATGTAGGTTACATAAGCATACGCAAGTAAAAATCCGTCGTTCATTCCTCCAATAGGTAAAAACAGTAAGACACATGAAATCACAACTGGAAGTGACATCCTCGCAATCCATGGCTTGAACTTCCCATTTTTAGTATTTTTTCTTGAATCAATAAAACGCCCTAATAAGACGTCTGTTATAGCATCCCAGAAGCGAGCAACCATGAAGAGTGTTCCGACTGCTGCAGGGTTCAGGCCGAAGATATCGGTATAAAATACCATAAGATAACCACTAACAAGTATGAAAGTGAAATCGTTACCAAAATCACCTAACAAATACCCAAATTTATCTTTGTAACCAAACGGGCGTGTTGCTCCGCCGTTTAAATTATTTAATTGTGGTTCTGATTTTTGTGTTTGCATTTTTTATTTCCCCCAATTTTTTGTCGTTCTACTTCTTCATATTGTCTTTACTTATGCGCAGCCCACCTATGTTATATAACGTTATTTCAATTATGAAACGAGTTTCACACACAATCGTTTCATAATTTGCTTCCTTCTTGTTCACTACTCTTTTCTGATCATTAAACTGTACTGTAAAGAGCGCTTGTTTACAATATTAGCTGTATAATCTGATCCTTCTATCAAAAAAGTAAAGCTATCAATGTGATCTATTTCCCTACCTTATATAGCACTTATTAATAAACTGTTTGAAAGCGGTTTTATAAGGGGGTGTTACAATTATATGTAGGTCGTTACTTTTTTTATTGTATTTACTTCATTTTTATAGTAAAAAATAGAGATTATTTGTAGAAAAATCTAACAACTCTTGTTACAACCATACTGTTCAACATGCTAGAGTTATTAATATAGGCCAACTAAAAAAGACGACCACCCAAAAAGTGATCGTCTTCTATACTGCACAAAAAAAGGAACTCATCCTTATTACAGATAATCCCCCGTTAATTTAATAATTCGCTAATCCAGATTTAGTTCCATGTTGTAAATCTTTTGAAACATCATCTAAAAATTCCTTTTCAAATTCTACATAGTAAACTTCATCGACCATTACAGACTTCATTCCATCCGTCATGGATACTGATTGAATGAAAGGAAGTTCTATTTGTTCCTCAAATAATTGCTCCATTGGTATCTTTCCTTCAACATTCGATGTAAGTCCATTTAATTGTTGGTGTTTCCCTTTCATCCATTATTCGATAATAAGCTGATACCCCCTCAGCAAATACTTGCTCAATATCATCACGCCAGCTCCAGTGCCACTTCTAACAAAAGTGAAATGAACTCATGTTTAGTCAAGAGTCCCTTATAACGATCATCTTGAATTAACTCAACAATCCAATTCATCCCACAACTATAGAAAAATTCATCTCTCGTTTCTACATTGCCAAACATAAATTTCAGCAATTGCTCATATACTTCGACTTCTTTAACCTATACAGCATTCTCCAGTGGTTCCTGATCATCCATGTTGACTGCATGGTACTCCAAGAATCTATATTTATAGATTCTACCTGTCCTGTTTCTTTAAAACATAGTATGGATTTTCTACTAATTCGATTCCTGCCGTTTCATACCTAATAAACAGACTTTCATAATCCCATTCCTCATTAACACACATTACCCTTCTGAGCCCTTTTTCATCTAATCTTTTATCTTCTTCTTTAGTTATAAGAGCTGTAAAGTAATACTTTAATAATCTGTTACCGATAGTGTCTTCATCCGGCGACTCTTTTTTTAATTCGTTTATTATGTCCTTGAAATATATGTTTTTGCATACTACGTGTTCCTTTATGTAAGAAGTTTTTTTACTACTTTCATACCTCTCTAACGATATCGGGGTAATATATTTATGTACCCCAATACGATTCCAATTATAATTAAGATCTAAAGTTTCTTTCGCAGCGGACCTTAGGCATCTATACACGAAACCTTGAATAAAATTCGTACTACTTTGGAAGGTATGTATAGATTCAGGATCCATTAATTTTATTGCACTGTAGTTTCTTACTAACCACTCCGCAGCCCTTTTATAAACTATCTTCTCGGCTGTTGTGGTATTATTCTTTAACATATTCACACCTCACTAGTACATAGGAAAATAATACTTACAATGCTCGCTTCATGATTTTAGCTAGATTGATTACATTGTATCTAGATTTCCCTCTTAAATGCTACTTCAAAATCTCTCCCTGATTATTTGCACCTTCTAATTCTAATATGTTAGCTCTGCTATTGACTAGCCCCCATAAAATTTTTGAAATATAACATCATTCCCCACAAATAAAGCCCGCTCCGAAAAACTTCAGATATATCCTGAAAAGATTTAAAAGAGATAGAATACAAAATTCCTACCTTCTTCCATCCTCTATCACACCCAAAACACCCACCTAAACCACAAAAAACACCCAAATTGGGTGTTTTTCCTATTATCCGAATTTTTTGTGGTATTTTCTAGGCGATAGAGAGGTGTTTACAGTGGAAGGGTTAGGTTTAAAATTAGAAAATCTTCGCGAAAAAGCTGGGTATACGCAGCAAGAGATGAGCTTTAAATTGGGGTTTTCCAAGAACACATTTGGAAAATATGAACGAGAAGATATTGATCCTTCCTTGGTAACGCTTGTTAGGATAGCAGACTTTTTTCAAGTACCCATTGAAATGCTTCTGCGAGACAAAGAACCAGCATATCTAAAGAACTACCACGACGTAAAAGAAATCCTTGACCTCTTGGAAGAAGCAGGGCTTAAGACACCATTCCTAACAGATGTAAACAGTTGGTCCCTTCTGGGAAAAAAGGAATTACAAGACCTTCACGAGTACTTCTACCGGCAAGTTCAGCAAGCAGCAAAGAAAGAAGACTAGCATCCCCGCTCTCCCTTCCCCATCAAGGTAGAAATGACATCCTCCCCCTCTCTAATCCACTAAAGGAGGCATTTCATGTCAAAACCCTATACCTTTGAAGAAATTTACGAACAGAACAAGCGACGCATCCATTACCACATCCACAAGCTTAACCTTCATGACCCCCACAAGGAATACTACCAAGAAGGCCTGATCGCCATGTGGCAGGCCTATGAAAAGTACAACCCCGACAAAGGCCCGATGGCCACTTACTTCAATTACACCATCCGCAATAAACTCATCGATATGCTTCGAAAGCAAACGAACGAATCTATGAAAATAACCACCTATCTTCAGCAGCAAGCTCCTTTATTACCCAAAACCACTGCCCCCATAACGTATAACGAAGTCCCACAACTATTAAATGAAATAAAATCCATCCTTACAGAAAAGCAATGGAAATGGTTTTATCATGCCGTTCTAATGGAAATGCCACTTAAAGAAATTGCCAAACAGGAAAATGTTAACATTGAGGCTGTGAAGAGCTGGGCGAAACAAGCGAGGAAAAAATTAAGAGGAACGCACGACTTTTTGCTTATGTAGTGAGTCAGCCCTTTATTATCTAATCGTCATCTTCTATTCGAGCATTTCGCATTGGTGAGAGACTGAACCATAGCCCACATAAAGTAAGTCCAGTTATCGAAATCCATAATGCCGTTGTGAAACCTAGTCCATCAGCAAGGGCACCTCCTAGTGGTGCGCCGATAACGACGGCACTACGGTTGATGGATCGCAGTGTGGCATTCATGCGACCTTGCAGTTGAGATGGCGTGACATACTGCCGATATCCCATTTCAAGAGGGCCCTCGATTCCCATGGCAAAGCCATAAAAGAGCTGCCCTAAAACCACAAAAAGGAGAGCTATATAGTGCGAGTCAGCGTTGTTAACTGCTGGAGCCAGAACCATCAGGATAACTGCTGGACCATAGAGAATTCGAGAAAAGGCCATAGCACGCCCGACTCCAAAGCGCACACCAAATCGCGGAGATAGAGAGGTTCCAGCGACAGCACCAACACCCGCTGCGGCAAGGATATACCCGAGAAGGGAGGCATCAAAGCCAAGCTCAATTAAAACAATCGATACGAGGATCGTTATCGTCATGCTATGAAAGAGAAACCAGGCGTGTGTATTTAAAGCGAGTGTGCGAAGGTATTGGTGTTGGTAGACCCATCGTAAACCTTCCTTGATTTGCTGACCAAGTGGTCCAGTCTTCATTTTTTTTAAGGGCTGATGTTTAATCGATGCCATTAATACACCTGAAAACAGATAGGATAAGGCATCAAAAAGAAGAGCAAATGGGGCCCCGATTAAGGAGACAAGTCCTCCTCCAATAGCCGGACCACTTGTTTCCGCAACAGCTGAACTTTGTTCTAACCGTGCATTCGCACGAGTTAATAAACGGCGTGGAACCAATTGTGGCACAAAGGACTGGTAGGCACTATCATGAAAAAGAGACAAGGCACCAAAAAGCACCAGCAGGAACATTAGCCAGCCAATACTGATTACGCCTGTGATAGACAATAAGCAAATGAAGGTAAGGATAATGCCGCGCCCCATATCTGTTATCACCAGTACAGTCTTGCGGTGAAAACGGTCAATTAAAACTCCCGCTATTAACCCCAAAAGAACGTACGGAATCCATCTAGATGCTGAAACCCAGCCAACATGAACAGCACTGCCTCCCATATTACTAACGACTAATACTTGTAGAGCCAGTGTTGTGATATATGTACCAAAGCTTGAAGTGGTCGATGCAATCCAAAAACGAACAAAGCTCCTGTTCTCTCGTAATTTCATGGGGCTCTCCCCCTCCTGCCCACTTATCCATCTTACAAATATAATAATCTATATTCGACAATCTAGTAATCTATACTCATCTTTTCTGATTTGATACACGTACTAGCAGCAGGCGAGGCGGAATTGAAGACAGGGGTGATTGGGCGTAGAAAATGGATGCTTCATAGGTGTCATACTGTAAATATGTTACTAAAAACAATACTAAAAATTTAGGAGGGCTAGTCATGCCAATTAATAAGGAAGAAAGATCTTTTTACCATGATATAGCACCACTTCCAGTAGAAGGTCATTATGTTGAAAAGAGGTATTTTTTATTAAGATAACGAGGGCATTATTTTGACGAAAGAGGAGCTCTTAAAAGCTAGAAAGGACCTGGCTTATACCATTCACCCCAAAGAGCTTGCTCCGAGGAGTGTGGGCAGCATATATGGAACGAGGTATTTTGAGATTGGATCTACAAAAATAATTATTAAGATGTGTTTGCGTTACATTTGTAATCCCCGTTTTTGTGGCCATTTAAAGAAGCTACGTCATTAGTTATTTAATTAATTGGTTTAGCTCATCTGTCATTTGCTTAACTAATTCAGGTCTCCCATGAAATTGAGCAGGAGTATCTTGAAAGAGCTCGACTTGCCATGCATTATTTTTCTTAACTGCAACCAGCGTTTGATGAGCATTTACCGAGGGCTCAATTTCTGTTTTTCCAGGTGGAATCATCCCTGCAATAGCATGCAAAATTGCAGCCTCCGACCCCAATGCACGAATATCTTTAACTTTCGTTATAAAAGGAGCAGTAGGATGGTTTTCAAAGATAGGTTCGAGGTGCGATAAGATTTCCTCTCTTCCAATTACCTTACTTCCATCAAAACCAATTTGGACTCCTTGTACTGCGAATTGTGCAGCCATTCCTTCTGCATCTCGATTGTTCCATGTATCTATTAGTTTTTGGTAAAGACTCTTTATTTCAACTTGAAATGAATTATTCATATTCTATTCCTCCTCATCCTTCAGCTTCTTTTCTATAGTACTGCTTTTCTTTCTTTGTACTACTAAATGTTTTCTGTGTTGGATAATGAGCTTTTGCAAACGAGCCACCACTCACATCCTTTACTGTATTTACAACAGTAAACGCCTCGTCATCGACCTCACGAACCAATTTTTTTAAATAAAACAATTGCTGTTTTGGAATGACCACATAAATCAGATTCTCGTCTTTTCCATTTTCATCATTTTTACCTTCCAAAATCGTTGTATGGGCACCAAGATTCCCTCGGATAGAGCGAGCTACTGATTCGCTGTAATCTGAGAATATATGAACGATCTTTTTGGACTCAAACCCTTCTAAGACGTAGTCCGTCACTCGTTTTCCAATAAACAAAGCCACTACAGTGTATAATGTTAAGATTGGACCAATAACTAATACTCCACCTGTCACAACTAATGCATCTAGGACAAAGTTTACAGTTGTTAGTTCCCAGCCAAATTTGTAATTTAGCATTTTTGCAATTGTGGACGTTCCACCAATCGTACTTCCCGAACGAAAAACGAAACCAAAACCAATTCCAGTGAATACCCCAGCATAAAGGGCAGCAAGAAGAGGATCACCCATCGCAGATCCTAAATCCTCCATCAGAAACAGAAATAGAGAAAATAATGAAATCGCAGCAATCGATTTTATTATCATCGCATTGGGTAAGTAACGATAACCAATTAATAAAATAAACCCATTTGCAAGAAAAGTCACCAATGCAGGAGACCAACCTAACCCAAAGTAAAGTAAGAGGGATAGCCCGGGGATACCGCCCTCCGCAAGCGAGTTAGGCATTGCAAATATAGCTACTGAAAAAGCAAAGAAAAAAGTACCCAGTACCATGAGTCCAAAATCTCTCATATCGCACTTCCTTTATCTCTCTGATTGATGATTAGTATATAAGTTTTTCCTTTATGTTGCACTAATTTCGTGAAAACTATTTGTGTACTATAATGGCTCTTAGAGAGATTGGAGCTTTAAATAGATTGGTATGGTCAACATTTACGGAGAGAGGAACTTCGGAATTGGGTATATGAAAAGAATTATCAAGACGTGAATAGTTACATAAAACAGCTAAAAAGCATCATAGCATTCACTATAACTACAGCGTCTCATCCAATTTTTGCATCGTTGAATGAGAAAGCAAAAACACATTGCCTACAATGTCGACCTTGTCTCCCTTCACACGCACTGCACAATCTTTGTTTGACACATAAACATCCATTTCTTCCGATAAGGGAGAGAGTTCGTTTTGAACCATCGACATATTATTTTCAAGATCAAAATGAGACAGTATGGAAAAACGGTCAAGACCTATGCCTTCGTAAACAGAGCTTGTTTCAACATTAAATCCAAGCTTTTCAGAGCACAACCATTTAGCGGACATGTTGAACGCACCAGCACTTGCTCCCATTACAACAGCTCCGCTTCTTTTTATCACATCCGACAACTCATAGTCCACCAAAAATTCATTCTGGTTTAACGGATTTCCACCCAGCAAGAAAATGACAGAAGCATGTTGAATTAACGTTTTCGCCTCTTCTTTTTGTACACAATAATTAATCACATGATATTCTTCAAACGTAATACCGGCCTGATCAAGCCATGAGCGTTCAGCAGAACCAATCTCATCATAAAGAGACGGATTCGAACTAATCATAACAAGCGATTTTCGATCCGTTATATCCTCTTGTAGCACCTTGACCAGGTTCTCTGGAAAAAAATGATTAAACCAACCTAAATAATAACGCGATTTCATATGTCCCCCTAGCAAAGTGCTTTCTATTCACGTGTCACCAAGACACTTCTCTGAATATGCACGTTCCAGCTATTTAATCCCTTTTTTTATATAAATTCAAACCCAAGTAAAAAAGCAATAGTAAGAAAGCAAACGGAACAAAATACCATATTGCTCTCCAATCTATTTGCCCATCTCTAATTAGACTCGCAATCATTAGACCTATGACGACGCCCACAATTCCACCAATCAATGACTTCCATCTTTTATTCAAATTACCCCTCCCTTATTTGAATTTTAACATTATTCTCTATTAAAGGTTAGCGCGGGATTGCTGTACAGTCAAATCAAAATGTAGAAGGAACTTAGCCATTTACCGAGAAACATTTTTAGCCATAAATAATAATCCCTCATGCACTCTAGCGGGTATGTGAGGGATTATTTTCCTAGCTACCAACCCCTCTTGTCGGGGTTCAGTCTATTGGCCGCTCATGTACCAGCATGGGCGGTCTTTAATTTTATGAATATTCTACATATAGTATACCACGCTCAATAAGGATGTACACATTTATAATAATAAAAAATAACAACATCTAATCGTAAGAAGATTGACTGCGTACCGCCTATAGTTACTGAATTGACAGGAATACCGATTGCTCAAAATTCCGAAGAAGTATACATATTTTTATAACAAGGGGAATCGACGAATTCGGATCGAGAAAAGTAAAATTTGATAAGTAATCAAAGTCATAGAATAATGGGCATAGTTGATAAAATCATTGCTTAGGAGATTGAATGACCCCCACTTAACGGACGCTTGAAGTGGGGGATTCCTAAGAACACCTTCGTAACCGAAAGTTATATTATTAGGCTATCCCTGCGCCCCCGCAGTTAGAAGTCGTAACGCTTCGTTTTTAAGATTCAAGCTTGCGTTCTTATCCCGGTCATGATGGGCGCCGCAATTTGGACAAACCCATTGGCGCAACCCGAGATTTTTAACGGCTTTATTTTGATAGCCACAATCCGGTGTGGAGCAAAGCTGACTAGACGGAAAATTCCTGGCAACGGTTATCACGTACTTTCCATACCAAGCCGCTTTGTATTCCAGCATCTGTCGAAATTGTGACCAGCTCACTTCGCTAATGGCTTTTGCCAATTTATGATTTTTCAGCATGTTGGAAACCTGCAAGTCTTCGATACCAATAATGTCGTGACTTTTAACAATAGCAGTAGAAATTTTATGCAGGTAATCCTGCCGTGCATTGCTGATACGCTCATGGAGACGCGCCACTTTTCGTTTTTGTTTTTGATAGTTCTTGGCGTCCTGTAAGGCTCGTTTTTGCTTTATCGCCAACTCTTTACGCCGTGATAGAATACGCTGTTCTTTCGCTAATCGGGACGCTAATGTACGAAAATGTTTTGTATTCTTATATACTGTTCCATCCGAAAGCACGGCAAAATCTTTGAGTCCGACGTCAATTCCAACAGCAGAATCTGTTTTGTCTAACGGTTGTACCTCCGTTTCAGCCAAAATAGAGACAAAATACTTCCCACTCGGATTGCGCCTTATCGTAGCGCGCAGGATACGTCCCTCCACTTCACGGCTCTTGGCAAATCTGACAAGACCTAGCTTTGGTAATTTGAGTTTGTTCCCCACAACCGCAATATTATGATTGGTACACTTTGTTGTGTAAGATTGTAAAGGGTTTTTTTTGGACTTAAAGCGTGGCGCTTTATTCTGTTTTTTAAAAAAGCGGTTATACGAATCAGCCAAGTGTTTAAGCGATGACTGCATGGCTATGCTATCCACTTCTTGGAGCCATACCAGTTGCTTTTTAAGTTGTGTCAGCTTGGCGGAACAAGCTTTATATGTCAAGCCTTTTCCCGTCGTATTGTAAGCTTCATTCCATTGATTTAGGAAATGATTAAACACAAAACGGGAGCAACCAATCGTCTTCGCAATGAAGACTTCTTGTGATGCATTTGGATAGATACGGAACTTATAAGCTTTGTGAATAGACATATTTTTCACAACTTTCTCACAGGAATATTACATCTATTATATCAGAAAACAACCATACGCACACCCGTTCGCATTATAATTAATACAGGAAAGTTAGACAATTCATGTCCACCCTAGCTAGGCTTGAGGATGGAGTCTTCTTGTCCAAAACCGATAAAAATATGAAATTAAAAGTATATACAGTAAATTCATTTGCTAAAACATTAGAAGGTGGCAATCCAGCTGGAGTTGTAATTGATGCGGATTCTTTATCAGATGAAAGTATGAAAAAGATTGCAGGTGCAATTGGTTTTAGTGAGACTGCCTTTGTCATGAAGTCAGAATCAGCAGATTTTAAAGTGAGATTTTTCACCCCTGAAGAGGAGGTAGACCTTTGTGGACACGCCACAATCGCGACATTTTATGTACTCTTAAGTAAGGGGTTAATAAAGCCTGGAGTATTTCTTCAAGAAACGAAGGCAGGAATTTTAAGTGTGGAGGTAAAGGAAGATTCATCTATTATGATGGAACAAAACACTCCAAGTTTTTATGAGACCATAAATAAAAAGGAAATAGCTGATTCCTTAAACATTACTGAAAATGAAATGATAGATGGACTTCCGGTGCAAATTGTTTCAACTGGCCTCAGGGATATACTTATTCCTGTAAAAAATATCGACACATTAAATTCAATTGAACCAAATTTTGAAGAAGTATCCCGAATTAGCAGTAAATATAATACGATAGGATACCATGTTTTTACACTTGAATCTCTCTATGGATCCAATGCTTACTGCCGGAATTTTGCACCATTATATGGTATATGTGAGGAGTCAGCTACTGGCACTTCTAATGGTGCCCTTGCAAGTTATCTACACAAGTACGGAAACACCAAAATGGGCAGTAATCACCAATTTGTAATGGAACAGGGTTATTCAATGAAAAAGCCTTCAGAGATAATAGTGGAATTACTAGTTGAAGGTCTAGAAGTAAGTGGAGTCAAAGTTGGTGGGAAAGTAATGAATTTAACGGAAGTTGAAGTGGATATATAAAAGTGTTCAGTTCTATCGAGAAAAGACTGTTTAATTAATAGAATGCTATTATCTTTTTGATGCCGCAAAACAAGATATGGACTCCTTCAGCTCTCCATACAACAAGCTGATCTGTTAATTTTTCATCTTACTTATTCAACAATATCGCCCTTTAATGGAATCATTATTAAACCAATTATTTCTTCCTTCACCAAAGCACCGGCACTTCAATAAGAAAAAGGCGACAGCTTTTAATTAGCTATCGCCCTTTTTATAACCATTTAGATTTTTGACTTTAAATTTTACTTTCCTTCATAAGTTATTACTAATGATGCATTACTTAAATATCTGCTATCGTGGGTTCTACAATATCCTTATTTCGATACACATTTAAAATGAGTCCTAAAACAGCAGCGTAAAAGAGGGTCGCACTTCCTCCATAACTAATAAACGGCAGGGAAACTTCCATGATTGGCACGATTCCAAAGCCCATCAAGATGTTCCAAATAGTAGGAACCGCAAATAATGCAGCACCACCAATTACGATCAATCTCCCAAAAAGGTCCTTTGTTTTAAACGCATTTTTTGAGATTCTTGAAATAAATAGCAGTAGGATCAAACAAAGAACGATTCCGAATATCCAACCAAGGGAATAGACGAGGAAGGGGAAAGCAAAATCTGTATGTGATTCTGGTAACAATTGAAAATTTAAATCATTGTATAGTCCATTACCGATCCATCCCGCTTCTGCAAGTACCCTCTTAACCGCCATATACATATACCCTGTTCCATTTGGGTCAGCATCTGAGTTTATAAAAGCAGATAATCTAGTAAACAAATAACTTTGGCTTGAGGTCATGATGATCATAATTACGAACATGGCACCAGCCATTAGATTAGTTACGACTAGTTTGATAGCTAATTTCTTATGAACTCGGGAAAAAGTAAACATTCCTAGTAAACAGAAGAAGTAAATGATACCAACCATAAAGTCTGGCACCATCATGTAGAGCAACATGGGAACCCAAAATAAAACAAAAAGAAAACCTTGTTTTTTCCAACTACGAAATTCATTAATTTTGCTAAAGATTCCCGCCCAAGCAAGAAATAAGAAAAATAAGCTCATTATAGTGCCATCGACCGTGAGGCCTGAAAGTGAAACCCACTTTTTTGCTCCGTTGACTATATTTCCAAATAAATGGAGATATAAATGGATCAACAAGCCGATAGTATAAAAATACATCCACCAGTTCATTATTTTTCGGTAATTAAAGAAAAGGAACACAATAATTACAGGAACAGATAGGGAGTACCAGATAGCCTGTCGCTCCATAAAATAGGTGCTTGATAAGGAAACTTCGGGAATCCCACCAACTAACGGAAGGAAACTAATACTAGCAAAAATAACAAATAAAACAATTAGAACCCAATCCATTTTTGGCTTATGAAGAGGGTTTAATTTCTCTCCGATGGTAAAAGGATTTCCCATTTCTTGAATGGCCTTTTCATCTGAAGCCTCCTTAGAAAACCCCCTTTCTTTGTAAGATTGGCTTAACTCCTGCAGATGATGAGTAAGCTCTTTTTTTATCATGGTGTGTGCTTGCTTAGATTTCACTTTGGAAGTAACTTTACTTAAAAATTCTTCAAATTTGGGAGAACTCATAAGGATGCCTCCTCTATTAAGTGTTCTAGGGATATCTTTTGTTTTGAGATATCTTCTTTATAAGTAGCTAAGTATTTTTTTCCTTTGGAATTTAAGGAGTAATATTTCTTTTTATTAATCCAATTAGAAGTAAGAATTTCTTTATTTTCTAATAGATGTAGAAGTGTATAAAGCTGCCCTTCGTTTTTTTGAAAAGTGTGTTCGTTCTTTTGAAAAAGTTGGATGGAGATATTGTAGCCATCCTTTGATTCATGCTGAACAGATTCTAATATAGCTATAATGGTTTCGCTATTCCAATTATCAAATTGTGATTGTTGATTCGTACGAATTGCTTCTTTCACGGCACTTTTTCTTTCATTTGAAAAAGAAAGATCCTTAAAAATTGATTTTTTCATCGAACTCTTCAGGTTCATAAATGGATCATTCATCTCCTAAACCTCCTCTTTCATCTTGTCTTTTAGTAATTCTTTCGCACGCTTTAATCTCGTTTTTAATGTATTTATATTTACTGTAGTAATCTTGCTTATTTCTCTTAAAGAAAGTTCTTCATAATAATGCAGAAATACGACTTCTCTGTACTTTAAAGGTAAACTCATGACAGAATTAGTTAAGATATCTTCTTCACTATTTTTGATAATTTCCTCTTCAAGCTGTTTTGTTTTTGAAGGAATATAATCCCATATTTTATCGCTAAGCATTATTTTTCGATAATGCCAGCTTCTTAAATAATCTTTACAATGATTACTAGCAATACGATATACCCAAGTCTTTATTGTTGCTTGCTGATTAAACTGATTTAACTTTTCATAGCACTTTATAAATATCTCTTGCGTTAAATCTTCTGCTGTAGATCGGTTTTTAACATATGTATATACGAGATGCAGGATATCATCGCTATATTCATGCATTAATTGATCAATTATCTGTTCTCTCTCATCCAGCATATCTTCGTCCCTCACTGCCAATTGTATTAGTCCCTTCATAGTACCACCCTCTCACATAGTATAGACGAAGCTAACCTTCATCCGGTTTGAAAAAGTAGAAGATTTTTTATGAGGTCTGTAAACTAGAGTATAAATAAAAAGGAACAACCTCTTATCAGATTGTTCCAACATGTTGAAGGTAGGTTAAATGGCTTATAAAATTTGTTATTAGAGAAGGATCATTGCCTTGTGGCAAGCCTTTAAAAGAACAACTTTGACAAGCTTGAGCGAGAGTTTGAATTTAGGGCACCTAGACTTAACGCAGTTACATAAATATACACGTTCCAAATGAAAAAGCCCCCCTCTTCATTGAGGAGGTACTTTCACCCAAGTCCTTTTCTGTTTTATTGTTTACTTCCTATTTATTATTTTTGTTAGTAAGCAGACTTACAATAATTAAAGTAAGTACCGATAAGGGAAGTGCAAATAATACACTGTTCCAGTCAAACGGTTTGTCCAAAACCACTTCCCAGAATATTGTACCTAATGCACCCATAAGCATAGATCCTAGTATCCCGGCTTTTGTAGCGCGTTTCCAAAAAATTGTAGCTAATATGGCTGGTGTAAGTGCAGCCCCATACATTGTGTATGAATACATTTGAAGTTCTAAAACAGTAGGAAAGTACATGGCTAATGCGTAGGCTAATACTCCAAGTACAACAACCGTAATCCGGTTATACTTTAGTAATTTTTGATCAGAGATTTCTTTTTTACTGTATCTTTTAAATAAATCATAAATAATATTTCCTGAAGCTGATAATAAATAGGAGGTAGCAGTTGTAATTATAAATGCAACTGCTGAACATAAGATAATTATTCCTAATGCTGCGGGTAATCCATTTATAGCTAAATGTAATACCGCTGTATCAGGGGCGATATTCGGGAATAAAACAATTGCAGTAGTTGCAAACACAATTGTTAAAGCGATAACAGAGATGCTTCCAAAGAAAAAACCTATAGTAGACTTTCTAGCAACAGTTGGATTCTTCGCTGCAGCGAAGCGCTGGTACATATTTTGATCTCCTAATACAAGGAGAAATAAAGGTAAGAAATATCCCAAAAGCTGTGGGATGCTAAGTCCACCATTCCATGATTTTGTAGTTTCAGGCAAGGACATTGCTAAACCCGAAAACCCATCAACTGCGTTTAACACAAATGGAAGGCCTAGCAGGAAACCGCCAACTATTAATAAAGCACTTATTGCATCTGTATAGGCAACAGAGAACAATCCGCCACTTACTGTTAAAAAGATTACCAGAATTCCCATAATGATGGCCCCTGTTTCTACAGGTAAACCTGTGGTGATCTGTAAAACATAGGCACCACCAGTAAATTGGTATGCAGTTATACCAATAAAAGCAAGAAGAATAATAATAGAGGAAATTAATCTGGTTGTAGTTCCGAATCTCTTTTCAATAATTTCAGGTACGGTATAAGCTTCTCCCTGTCGTATTCGTCCTGCTAAAAAATATAAAATGATTGCTCCTACAATTCCACCAGATAGGTTAAAAACCGCTGCAAAAGGGCCATATTGATAAATGAAACTAGCTCCCCCAACAATTGTCCCGGAACCCGTAAAGGTAGCTAAAAGTGTACCCGCAACTATCCAAAGCGGTAGGGATCTTCCAGCAGCCATAAAATCTTTGTTATCGCTAATGGACTTTCTGCCAAAATATATTCCTACCAATACCATAGCTAGCAGGTAGACACTAACAGCAACTAAATAAACCATTAATTTTCCCCCTCTCTGTACTTATAAGTCCTAAAAGATTAGAGAATCTAAGTCCCTTGGATATTCAGTAATTAAGTGAGACCCATCATCTTTCAGTACTACAGTATCGGAATGACGAAACCCTCCAACTTGCGGAATATAGATCCCTGGTTCAACACAAAAGACCATTCCTTCTTGAAGAATAAGATCATTATCATACCGTAAAGAAGGTTGTTCATGTAGGCCGATTCCGATGCCATGACCCGTTCGATGGAGATTGTATTCTTCCACACCTGCTTTTTTAAATATTTGTCTAGCAACTTCGTTTACTTCTTTAGCAGTTACACCAACTTTTATAAAATCTAATGCGGCCGCTTGCGCTTCTTGAGCTAATTTAAAAGCATCCCTTTGTTTTTCTGTCGGAGTACCTATAAAGAATGTTCGTTCACATTCAGCACGATATCCGTTTAGCCCTACTTGTCGACTGTGAATTACTATCTCATTTGCTTCAAATTTTCTTGTATTAGAAAAAGCATGCGGCAAAATACTTCTATCTAAGCCAGATGGTGACATTACAAAGAAATCAAGCATTGAATTAGGGTGTTTTTTCGCCACTTCATTAAATAATGCTTCCGTTCCAAATTGGTCAAATTCTATTTCAGTAATACCGTATCTAACATTTTCCAAGGATTTCTTAAGTGCTAAACTTACTAATCTACCAGATTCGGTAATTAAATCAATTTCCTCTTGATCCTTAATATATCTCATTTCTTCAAGATCCCGCTCAATATTAACTAATTCAAACCCTGCCTCTTTCAACATGTTACCAAGTAAAACTGGCATTGAAGAAAACTCCACACCTACTTTAATATTTTTGGGGTATTTAGAAATAAGCTTTTTTAATTGCTCAATATGTGAGCCACCATTTCCATCTTCTTTTAATGTTTCATGATATACATAAAGCTTATCGGCATTTGATTCATTTCTAGCATTTGTTTCTTCTAATGATGGAACGATTAGATTGATTTCCTTTGTATCTACTGTTAACACAATGGGTCTGGAATAAATAATTGCTTTATAACCTGTATAGTAATATTGGTTTTCAAAATTATTGATAATAGAAAGTTCCACTTCTTTGGCTGCCATGATTTCTCTTAACTTAGCAATTCTTTTAGTTACATTCATTCATATACTCCCCTTATAACAAAATTTTGAATTACACTCACTTGATATCGTTTACAATAAATAAGGAATTTAATGTTACATGAGGCAAAACACTAAATTTTTTAATTATTTTGGATTTTATATGATTTAAATAACTTTTTCATTGGTTTGAGGAAACAAAAATATCTACCATTTTTGTTTCTGGGTATAATTTCTATTTTAGAATTAGTAGATTATTAATGAAGCACTACTTATTTCTTTTCTAAAATCATATATAATTTTAAAGATGAGGAAAATAATAAATAGGATTCTGGCTCTTCAAGGTTTCTATCTTTATATAATTCCTTAATTTTATCTATTCGATACTTGACTGTGTTTTTGTGAATAAATAACTCTTCAGCACTTTTTTTGAGGCTGAAAAAGTTATCTAAATATACACTAAGAGTTAGTATTAATTCAGAATTAAATTTTTCATCATGCTCTATTAGGGGTTTTAGAAAATCCAAAGCGGATGTTTGTAGTATTTCATTCTGTTGAACTGCATAAAGATATTTGTCATAGCCAAGATCTTTCCATTCATTAATTTTTTGGCCTTTGTATCTCCCGACTTTCAACCCAAATTGGGCCTGTTCATACTTTTCACGTATACCTTCTTGTGTTGTACGATCAGTTTTTTCACTTATACCAATTAAAATATCCTCAAATCTATTGCTGATATTATTTAACAAATTCACAGGGATGCTATCATTAACTATACAGATTATCTGCTCATTAAAGATCCAAATTAATGAAGAATGACTCCATTTACTTACTTCTTTATAAATGAATTCAAAAGCTTTATGAAGATTCGTGGGGTTATGAAACTCTATTAAATAGATTTGTTGTGTAGTGCAAAATAGAAGTACAGAGATGTGCAACCAAAACGTACATAACTCTGCACTTCTTTTTTAGATAAAAAAAAGCCTTGCCAGCCATCCAAAATAACTCTACTGTAGTTGGTGTCGAATCAAAACAGTGGAGGTCGAGAGGATTGCTAGCAATGACTAAGATTAATCATATCAAAACTTTAAGAAATCATGAAGACATATCTATAAATAAAATTGCCCAAAGGGCTCAAGTGAATTGGCGTACCGCCAAGAAATATGCGGACGAAGACCAGGTTCCCCAAGAGAAACAAGTAATGAGAAAAGGAATGATGTATGAAGAACATTGGGGAGAGATTGTCACGGACTGGCTTATTGAAGATCAAAAACTAAAGCCAAAACTGAGAAGGAGAAACAAGACCATTTTTCAAGAACTTCAAACGCATGGGTTTACTGGTTCCTATAGGACCGTTTCCTACTTCATAGCTGAATGGAAAGAGGGAAAAGGAAATTCAGATGACGTTAAAGATAAGAATAGTGAAAGACTAAATCACCCTCCGGCTGAAGCTCAAGTGGATTTTGGAATAACAGAAGCTGTGAAAGATGGAAAATTCATCGATGTCCACTGTTTAATAATGAGCCTGCCTTATAGTAATGCAGCTTTTACCATCCCTCTTCCAGGGGAAAACCAAGAATGCTTTTTATATGGGTTAAAGAAAAGCTTTGAACTACTGGGTGGCGTACCACGAAAGCTTAGAATTGATAACTTGAAAGCCGCCGTAATAAAAGCAAGGAATAAGGATGGCGAAGCCATTTTTACAGATGAGTTTCTTCAATTCGCTAATTTCTACCGTTTTGAAATCCAAGCATGTAATGTACGTAAGGGCAATGAGAAAGGACACGTTGAAAATAAAGTAGGGTATGTAAGATATAACTTTGTAACTCCTTCTCCAGTCATAGAAAGCTATGAAGATCTAACTACTATTTTAAGTGAAAAACTGGCACAGGATCGGCAACGCATTCATTACGCAAAGGAAGTTCGTATTCAAGAACTACTTGATGAAGAATTGAATCATGCCTTAGCTCTTCCGGAGGAAGATTATCCGATTTTCAAAGAAACGAAAGTAACAGCTAACAAGTATGGAGAAATCACTATAGACAGTATGAAAGAACATATTCCAAAAGGATATAATTTCAGTTATCTTCATTTGATACTCTATTGGGATAGATATAAAGTGGTATCTCCTTACGGAGAGATTCTCCATTCAGACTATCGGCCATATATGAACAAAAACCGAAATATACCTTGGCTTTCCATTATGAGAGCCTGGGCTTCTAAACCAAGATCGGTTCCTTACTCAAGATATAATCCATATTTGCCTGGCCGAATAGCAGCTTATCTAAGCATAGAGCCTCTTACATTAAGGAAAGAGCGTCTACATTGGTTAATCAACTTATTAATTCAGTATGATATGGAAGAGGTTAATGACAAGTTTTATGATCTTCTACAACAACAACCAGAAAGAACCTTTGATTCTACTTCTCACCCGTATGACGTTGATTGGTCTAAATACGACCTACTACAACCAGTTGCGCAAGAGGATGGGGAGCAACGAGTATGAATATAAAAGAGATGTGTAAAAGTCTACGCCTAGCCTATGTAGCCGATATTTATGAAAAAATCCCGTTTGAAAATCAAACGCAATACTTGGAAACATTATTCCAAAGAGAATTTGAATTGAGAGAGGAAGCAAAAGCTGAACGTCTTATAAAAAAAGCAAAATTCTCCAATCACAAAAGTCTTGCAGACTTTCAATGGGGAGATCAGATAAGATTTCCCCCTCAGGTCGACCGTACTGAATTGAAAGAACTTCACTTTATATCTAAGAAAGAGAATGTCGTTCTTTCCGGTTCCCCAGGTACAGGAAAGACTCATTTAGCGACAGGGTTAGGCCGTGAGGCGTGCAAGAAAGGATATGAGGTGCGGTTCTATCGGGTATCCGATCTAGTTGATACGTTAGAAAGAATGTGGAGAGAAGGAAAGCTTCACCAGTTTAGGAATCGTTTTAAAAAAGTAGATCTTATCATCTTAGATGAAATGGGGTACATTCCATTCAGCAAAGAAGGAGCGGAGCTTCTATTTCAACTGATCACCGATTGGTATGAGCAAAAAAGCATCATCATCACTTCAAATTTGGAATTTAGTCAGTGGAATCGGATATTCGTGGACTCGAGGCTTACAGCTGCTTTAGTTGATCGCGTTATACATCACGCTCATGTACTTACCTTTACAGGAGACAGCTACCGTGTAAGCCACGCATTATCAAGACAAAATTAATTGAAAGTACCGGCTGGCAAGCTTATGTATTTTTTATTGCATTATTATGTACTTTTCTATTGCAAAACACATTTGTTTTAAATTTTTACTATATAGGGATGGGTTATTAAAATTTTCCGCTCTTTTACTTGGTGTGTGAAGTATGGTTTCAATTATTTTCATGTCATTATTTATGAAATACTTTTCCATCGTATTGCTTTTGATAGAGTCTAAAAGCAATACAGTTTTACCATGATTTATTACGGAATCCTCCAAAACAGAAAAGTCTTTTCTAAAAAACAAAATTAAACATCCATAAAAATTCATATTATCCATAATAGGTATTACGCGCAGAGAACTTATATTTCGTTTTTCTGAAGGTATATTATATGGAAATGTTCCCTCTTCCCTATAGAAATCCGCTTGTTTACTAGTTAATTGTTCTAGAATATGTTGTACTTCATTTCTTTTTATTAGCCCTTCAGACCAAAGGGATTTAATGTTTAGATACTTGTCTAAATGAATTAGTGGGAGATTTAAATATTTCCCCATTATAGAAACAATATATTGAGACCCCTTATCTAGTGCAACTGACCTTAGCATTTTTATATTTATCTGTTCTAACTCTAAACGTTTTTTGTTAGTATCTTCTACCAGTAGCTCAAAGTAAACTTGCATAATTTGTTGATATGAAACTTCCTCTGGTATCAAAAATATTGGTAAATTATTCGCATTTGAAAAAGAGATTACTTCATCTGGGATTTTCTTAATAAATACACTATGTATTCCAACAGCATGTATCTCTTTAGATAATAACCATTGTAAATGTTCTATGATTTTTTGAGAATCCGCAAATGATGCGAATGTTGTCATCAATACACCGTGTTTTTTTATTCTATTACTTTTCAAGGCAAATTCTTGAATATTGATATATTCCATTTTGTTATTAATTCCGTTTTCACCCGATATTAGTTCTACATTTAGAGGTTCTATTTGTTTTAGAAAAGTACTGACTGTAATTATTGTCTACACCTCATTCTAGTTAGATTACCCTTTAAATATATTCTATATTTTTATTGAAAAATAAGTAAAGTCTAATGTTGGTGTGTTTGAGAATAATTAAACCTGCCACAATATACCGCTGTATTCACTCTCGCTTTTAGTACCCCTTTATGGAATCTTTAATCTCTCTTGGATAATCTTCTTTTTGGATCCACCTTAACTCCTCTTCCGTTATATCAAACCATTCTCCTTTACATCTTTTCTCTCTAAAATATTTGTGAAATAAACTTTCTGTTTTAAATGGATTTTCACTTTTTATGAGGTGAACGATTTCGTGGTTGTGAGCTGAACCGGTGCTTAACTCCTTTTTACGCTGTTCAGGATCATTTGCTTTGCCTATTTTTATACGTTGCATACCTGACTCCCTTATAAAGTAAACATAACTAGTGTTTAACCCTCTTGAATCATACCGCTGACTTAAAGGGGCTAAATGGTGCCATTCTTGCATTTCAGATTTAACGGCTTTCTTTTCTTTAGATGTTGTATAAACTTTATAAATTATAATAATAATCAAAGTGACACTCGCTAAACCTAATAAATCTATTTTATTCATCCTCCTTGAAAAGAACCTGTGGGGAATAAACCCTATCTAAAGGATAGAAGCCACTTCTCTTTTTAAAAGTCACCATATGTTGATGTTTCTCTAGTGTACGCTTTGGACACCTTGTTTGTTTATGTTGCTCTCGTTCTACAACAAAGGATAAAATGGGCTGATGTTTTTCATAAGTACCACTTACACCATTAATAAACACTCTCTCACAAGGTAATACTGCAAACAAATCATTGATTATCTTGTTTAAACAACTGTATACATGATATTGGTATAAATCATAGCGCTTAGTTATCGGCATTTCATGGTAACTAATTTTCCCTCGTTTTGTTGTTTTTTCAACTTTGCTTGGAATTATTTTTTCTATCGTATGAAGAAAAATATCACATTCTACTGTCCTTGAATCGAAAACATATAAACTATAAGCTTGCCCGACATTACCTTTCTTATGGAAAGTAGCATGTGTTTTTACTGCTTCTCTCCATAGTTCTTGATGGCCATCCAACATTCTTTTTGCAAAAAAATAATTCTTTTCCCATTTTTGATATAGTAAAGTATCTCTTTTTCTTGCTTTGTTTCTATTTAATTTGTAATAACTATTAATAATTGAATTTATTCCTACTAATTTGGAAAAAAATATAACTTCAAATTTCTTCTCTTTCTGAATCCAAGTTCGTTCCTCTGGTCCAACAGAACCCCTCGAAAATGGTTCTTTGGTTTTCATTTCCCAATCAATAGTGCGGCACTCATCAAAATGAAATGCTTTTAACTCATCCAAAACCGCTTGTTGTCCTGGTGTTATTTTATATGTCACGATAATTCACCCATCTTAGTTTTGGCAGAAAACAGGAATGATATGTATTTTTGGAACCAATTTGTTCTGAGACAACCTTTATTTCTCATAGATTAAAGTAAATTTTCATTTAGAACGGGGGGGTTATATGGACATTCTGGAGGTCTCCTTGGATCAGATCGTATGGGATTTAGAAAACAGGTTTCATCCTGATATCACAAGCTTGAAGGAAAATATACAGCAAGTAGGTCTTCTTACTCCACTATATGTTGTTGGACCTGATAAACAGGGTAAGTATTATCTGATTGACGGGTTCCGAAGATATACAGCGCTAAAAGAGATAACTCTTTACAACCAGAAGTCTAAGATTGTAAAAGTCCTTCGTTTAAAAGAAATTGTCGGTACAAAACTGGAAAGAGAAACACTGCGATTTCACCTTCATAATACCTCCAAGAGAATAATTGGTGCTGAGATACAAAATGCTATTGAAACTATCCAAGAAGCAGGGCATTATTCTGATGAAGAAGTAATTGAAGTAGTGCAACCAAAACCGTCTCAAATTAAGCGAATGAAAAAAGCTCGAGAAATTGATAAAAGTTTACGTGATGAGGTCGCTGCAAAGAGAGCTAGTCAGCATTCTTTAGGAGTAATCTATAACATGTCAATTCCGGCTAAACAATTTTCAAGACTGTATGATTTATTACTCGACCGTAAATTGACAGGAACTGATGGGGATGCATTGAATAAGCTTGATAAGCATCCTCTTTTTCAGGAGTTAACAGATGTACAAAAATCCAGATCCATAAATAAAACATTACAGCAAGCAAGATTTACAAATAAAGAAGCAGAGTTGATTATTTTATCTGAAATAATGAAAGAAGCTCCAAATGATTATATGGATAATTCGTGGCACTGGATTAACTATTTAACAAGTTCGCTAACCGAGATATCTAGTTATATACATCCGGATATTGAACTTTCAGCTACCAATCTACAAAAACAGCAGTTTCGAACAGCTCTATTAAATTTAAACAACCTATTAGATTGGACTTGGAATCATAACTATAAAGAAAATCGATCCGGTGATGAATCGAACAAGTCTTTTTTAAATTTAGATTTAACAAGTGAAGAAACTCAAACAGGATATAAATTTCGGTTTCATTAATAAAATAAAAGCTAGATAGGAAACTCCTTCTTTCTCTATAAAACCCAACAATACAAGCAGAAACGATAATCCCAATATAATGTGATTTAGGTAATACAAGAAATATGGCTCAGCAGTCAAATGCTTTAATGATTTACAGTTATTATCATAATGAACTTGAGCATGTGTGTGCATATTATTTTTCCTAAGGGCCTAGAGGAAGTAAGAACGGCAAATTGTAATCAAGATAACTATGGATGTTACTATAGGTGTTTTGGGGAGGAGTATCTTGCTCTTCAGAATAATGACTAGGCAGATTAAGTCTTAGGAAAAGTAAAGGGAGCCAGTGCCAAAGTATATACGTAAGAGAAATAGAGGAAAACGATATCTCTATTTCTTTTTTTAATACCTATAGTTAAAAGAAGTTAATACATCCATTCTGGTACTCTCGATAACTTTAACAATCCCCCTGCCATACGAAAAATATAGAGTTTTTTTATCCCAATGGACTTTAACCAGAAAACTTAAATTTGTTAGAGAAACACATAAGAGCGTTTTGAAAATTCCCATCTAAGCTACTATCTACAAAAGGGACGATGATTCATAAGTATAAATATTCACGCCAAAGTTATTTAAATGTTACATGTTAAATATTTTACTATAAACCCCATTTATTAATCTATTGCATAATCGGGGATAAAAGACTTTTTATATTAACATTTCCTTTAGAGCTATAAACTGCCTTAAGCACTTTAATAACTGTTCTTACTTCTGCTGAGTCTTCACAACTAATTGTCACTATCGGCTCTACTTCCTCAAAAGGTTCTTCACCAATGATAATGATGTACTCCTCTTCAAAATAGACAACACTAACCCATTTCGGTATTTCTGAAATTGGCTCTTCAATGTATTCATAATCTCTTTTTAGATCATTGTACACCCACTCACCGTTTGTTGTATCAAGTTTTACTGCATTTTCCTTTCTTTTAATTTCTGAGTGACCAATTAAATAAAATAACTCACAAAATAACGACATACAAGTCCTTTCCATTCAAATTAGTATCTAATTAACTTAACTCCGGAAATAACTTGATTACAAGACGGGCAACGATATTTCAGCCCCATTTTCTCTTGAATCTCCTTTATAATAATTATCCATGGGTATAATTGTATCTCATGCATATTCCAATTACTTATAGCGTGACTATCCCTCAAGGCAGAATCATTTCTTTCACTACATTCTGGGCAATCGATCTGTTCATTAATGTAATATGTATTCCCGACAGCAGAATAAGCATACACGTTTTTGGGACATGCCTCACACATGTGTGACTGTTACGCCGTGAGGCTGAATAGATAAAAATACGCAAAATATTAATTGAATTATCCAACTCTCTACTCTATATCTTAAGGGCACTTGTATTAAGCACAATTACATAAATGTACACACTCTGCTTAACATGTGAAAGGACCTCTCATTTAAGAGGTCCTTTCATGATTCAAATTTGTCAATTATATTTGCATTCTATTAAGCAGTCTCATCTATCATTTCGGAACTCTGAATTTTATATTCTCCGTCTTCACGAACAAGCGTATGTTTAAAATGTCTTGCTGCTTCGTAAGTTGCTCTTTCTTCAAGAACTTCATACGTTGACGTTTGTTCCACTTCAATAACAACTTTATCTTCGGCAGCTTCTAAAACTTTAGTAGAATGAGTCTCATAACTTATGTAATCCGTTTCCTCAAAAGCCTGCGTATAAATATCTCGATTTTTTTCTGTTACATTATCACTAGTTAATGTCTCTAAGTAAGCATCGATGTCTCCATTAAGGGCGCTTTGCTCATTAGCTAGTAAAACTTCATAAGCTTCTTTCCCATAACCACTTTCAACTGTACCAATTTCTTCTTTTTCATCAATGTTTTCCTCAGCAGAATCTTCAACTTCATCAGACATTTCACTGCCTCTATTAATATCATTTTTTACTTCCTCTGTATCTTCTTCCTCTTTATTTTCTGTTTCATTTGCATTCTCAACTTTCTCTACATTTTTTACTTCCTCTTTATGATCTACATTACTTTCTCTTGAGTTTTCAACACTCTCGGCTTCCTCAAGGTCGCCACAAGCTACTAATACCATAGATAGTAAAATTAACACAGTTGTTACCCACATCTTCCCTTTCAAATCTTTCATCCCCTTTTCTAGTCTTTAATTTACTGTAAATAAAGTGAAAATCAATAAGATTTTATATAATAATTGTTCAAAAGTAAAATAGTGCTAAAAATCCATTATTTTTTCTTTTAGAGAAAAATTAACCGTTAACGTTTGAAGAGATTTATGAACTGAACAGAACCCTTCGACCAATTTAGAAAAAGTCTAAAAGTGCACAACTAGCTAAGCAAATTTAGATAGATATGACAAAATATTTATGTTGATATCGATGAAGCACATGTAAATAAAATGAAAATTATTAAGAGTGTATGAAGCTAATAAGGTACAAGACAGCAGAAGGCAGACCATTATTAGGTCTGCTCTTTATAATATTTACTCAAAAGTTACTTGCCCTTTAGTGTCCGCACATTTCAAGAGAGCTAACTTATTAGCAAAATTACACCAAAACAGTTCTACTACCTTTTTTTCTTGGAAATTGTTCTTCAACCATCGGTGATTCATCAAATGATATACCTGCTGGCACTGCCCGTTCACGACCCCAATTTCTAATTTGGTCAATTTGCTCAGGACTTGTTTGTGATAATGGGACAACATTCTCAAAGTTGCTAACAAAAGTTTGATCTGTTATCGACTCATCACCTCTTATAACAGCTTGTTTAACGACATCTCTTACTGCTGCTTCGATATCAGCTCCGGCAAATCCTTCTGAAAGACGCACTAATTTCTCTAATAAACTAGGATTAACTTCCTGTTTTAACCCTTTAGATATATAAATTTTAATGATATCTTCTCTTTCTTTTGGAGTTGGCAAATCAACAAAGAATAATTCATCAAATCGGCCACGTCTAAGTAGCTCTGGAGGTAATTGAGATACATCATTTGCAGTAGCCACAACGAATACTCTTGCTAAGCTCTCTTGAAGCCAATATAAAAATTGTCCAACTAATCGCGTAGATGTCCCCCCATCTCCCCCACCTAGCGCACCTGCTAAACCTTTCTCGATTTCATCAATCCATAAGATGCAAGGTGCTACATGGTCTGCAGTTTGTAAAGCCTCTTTTAATCTAGATTCACTTTGTCCTAAATATTGCCCATGGATTGTAGAAAGATCCAAGCGATAAAGCGGGAGGTTCCATTGAGATGCAATCGATTTTGCCGATAAGGATTTACCACAACCAGGAACACCTACTAATAGAATTCCTCTTGGTGGTCGAATTCCCCTTTTCCGCAAATCAGCTGTTAGCAACTTTTCATTTGCGTCTAACCAGAGCTTCATGCCCTCTAACCCACCTACTTCATAATCTTTTCGAACATACACACGTTCGATCCCTGAAATGTCAGCAAAGATTCTATCTTTCGCATGCATTAATTCTTTTAAATCATCATTTTTAATCTCACCATTAGCTAACAATGTAACAATGACATTTTCTGCTTCTATCTGACTGATCCCCGACAAAATAGCAGCAGCCTGCTTTTCTTCCTCTTCTCCCCATTCAATAGGGATTTCACCACGGTACGGAGAAATTTGACCTTGAATAATTTTCAGCATCTCATCCTCATTTGGGGGGGCCAATTTAATAGACATCCCATGACGCTGCAATGGCCCCCAAACAGGATCGTTGGTAATAACAATGATACTTCCTCCTGTTTCCGTTGCCATCATAGCTAAATCCTGGAATTGTCTGGCAGTTGGAGTGTCATCTCCCAAATCCTGTACTTCGGTAAAAATGTACGTGACATTCTGTTGCTGAGAAATTTTTTGATTAGCAAAATCAAGCCCCCCCATTACCGAGCGATCATCGTTCACTAGTCGATTGGAAACAATATCCCTAGTACCTTGAGAGATTGTGTGGTAAAAAACGGGAATTGTTAATTTATGGGCAATTTCAGCCGCTATTTCCAATGCTCGTGCTCGTTCTGAGGTACGAATAGAAATAAACGGTATTCTAGCTTTTAAATATCTTTCTAATGTCTCTAAACAAGATTGTAAATCATTCATGATAATATAACCCTTCTTCGATTCATTTTCCCATTCATCTGATTGCTTGAATCTTTGATTTGGTTGTCTTCTACCGAAGTTTTTACTGCTCCAAAGAGGTTTTCAACTTTATCAAACGTTGTAATAGGATTATTTCCTATCATCATACGAAGGCGTCCAGTTCGATCAGATTTGGCACTATCTTCTAAGGATTGCTGAGTATTTTTTGCATAGTCGATTAAGAGGTTTTCCATCGTATCTCTAACTTCTTCTGGAAAAGACCGAATAGTTGCTGCCCTATGAATAACGGCCAACCGTTTACGTGCAGATAAAAGTGCTTTTACTACCTCTGTTTCAATATCTCTACTATAATCTAAATCCTTCTGCAGTTGATTTGCAGACAAACGTAGCCGGTAATCAATTGCCTCATACAGACGCTGAGTTAAACGTTCCGCCACACCTTTTGACCAATTGATAACCCCACTCTCCATAGACTGAATGGTCTCTTCATCCTTCGCTCCTTCCTTGAATTGATTAAAACAAACCATCCATTCTGCGTACGTCTTTGGATTACTCATAACAGTTTTGTACTCCTTCTTTTTACTAAATTAACAGGTGGTTTTAAGTCCCACTGTGGAAATTGTGTTACTAAGGCAGTATTTGTTGTTTCTTTTTCTAACTCTTCCATTGCAAGTTTAAACTTTTGATCTCTCGCTTTATTACTGTCCAAAACTTTACTTTCATTATTCATCATTAGTCCTCCTAGTTAACCACAGACCTTGCCACATCGTGACTAGAAAATGTATATTGTTCTGGTGAAATGGAATCTAGAAATTCAGTAAATTTCACTGAATTTTCATCTTCTTTTTTATATTCCTCTCGCCAATCTACTACTTCGACTAAAGAGGCAAGCAATTCTTCTCTACAATATTTTAATAAATTATTATAATCTTTACGAATGTGATCCTTCCGTTTTGCTACATCCTTTTTCCCTATATAAAAATAACCAGCACAAATGAGTGCAAAAACAAATAAAAATGGCGTACTAAATCCAAGATATGCAAACATTAGACCACCTGCTAGACCAATCCAGTATTTTAATTTTAATTTCACTTGAGACAAAGCATCTTTTCTTCTAGTTTCGATATGATAATCCAACGATTGAATTAGCTCGTCTTCATTACTTCCATCCTGAGTGGTACCTTTCCACTGATCAATTTCTAAATCAATATCTACTGGAACTATTGCACGGTTCTTCACAGTAAGATCATCGTAGGCACTCTTAATCCAATTCTTCGATAAAGAAATAGAATACTTCTGTGTCGCTAAAGATGCATTTGAAACGTCTGCATGCATTGCAAAATTAGTAAGCAACTGGTTAAAACTAACCCGTTCCTCCAATGTTTTTTCATCATCAAATAATTGTTGAGCAGCAACCTTATCTCCATCATTCTCAATGATTAAAGATAATAAGCGCTCATCACGGCGATTCGGCAGCTCTTCTTCGTCAAATTTTGAAACCAACGTATCTAGTAATGCATCTACAGCATAGGCAATACCTTTATTCGGGGTGATTTCTTTACTGAAAATTTCTGAAAAATAATCAAAAATTATTTGATAAAGTTTAGCTCCTTCCAGGCTTTCTTGTAGCTTTGGCCATGACGTACTATTTTTCCTTAAATATGTATAATCATTAGCATTCAGCTTTTGTTGTTTTGATTTTAGTGCAATTTTCCATTGTTCATGTTGTTCTTCCACAAACCCTACTCTCTCGGATAATTCATTTATCCAAGTTTCAATTTCCTTACTAATTTTCGCCCGAGAGTCAGCACCAAATATTCCATTAGTGAACCCGTCAATTAATACAACAATTTCTCTTTCTAACTGGTGTGGATCCTGTAATCCAAAATAACGTTCTAACCATGCTCTGCTTGCTTTGTAGCGAGCACCACGTCGAGTAACCAAAGCAAAAAACAAGGACGTTTTTTCATCATCCCGACGAAGCGCTTCCATCATTGCTTTATCAGCAAGTTCATGATTATCATTTAACCATGCGGATAGAGCAATTAAACATGGGGCTAACCAGTATCTTGGTGCTAAAAGCATTTGCTCTTCTGTCGTGTTTTCGATTGTTCCCTTTTTTACAAGACCTACATCTGCCGCTTGAAGAATACCAGTTACTCGGCGGCGTACCTCTCCATAATGTCCAAATTTTGTTTCTAATTCTTGACGTACCTTAACTAACCTTGTTTCTGCAATCTGTATATTTTTTTCTAGTTGATCTTTTCTTACAAATAGATGAAATTCTTCTATTAGTGCATTTAGGCTAGCTTTTGAATCTAGCACTTCTCTATTTACTGTATCAATTTGGTTATATACATTGTCTAAACCATTTTCTAGGACTTCTACTCCATCCTCTAAGACTTTAAGGCCGTTCTCGATTCGTCCTAGATCAGCCTCGTAAATAATTCTCTCTGAAGACATTAGATATTCACTCCTCAATAACGGACACATCACCATGGATGGTCACTGCTCTTATTACATCATTGTAAACCTCTATAAATTCATAACTTGGATGTAATGCTAAGCTTCTGCCCTTTTCTAGTTGTTGAGGAAGACTTTCTCCTTTTTTATAATGCTTAACAATATCGAATATAACATCTAATGTATGAACTTCGTACGTTTTTCCTAAATAGCATCTCGCAATAATACCTATTGGAAACTGATATGGTTTAAGTTCAGGAAATTCGCTCCGTATTGCTTCTTTTAACTCATCAATTTGTGCTTGGTTATTCGTAACACTATGAGCATCCAACTTCTTTATTGATTCTACATAAGAAGACGAACGTTTTTTTCGTAGTCTTCTCTTTAATTCTAAACCTGTTAATTCAACAGTTGTTCGATTCCCTACTTGAGAAAGGACTTGCAAATCCGTTTTACTAGTTTTATCGACCTCAAAAATAGGTCTTCTCACCCTGCTCCCCCTCCTTTATACCTATGTGTAAGTAAATATTACTATAAGGATATTAAGTTTTCAATTAATTTTGGATACTCTTTTTCTTTATAGGGAATTAAAGGCCAATAAAGTTTATAAAACGGCTTCAAATAAATTGCTATATGTTCTAAATGGAAGTAATCACAAATAGCTATAACGTTTAAAGTAGCTTCTAGAGACAACATCCCAGACGAAATAGGGTTTGGTAACTCCTTATTTCTTAAATGGCTTGAATGCAGTATAATGATAATGGGAGTGGACTTCTTGCTTTTATGTCATCTATTATGTGGAATTACCATTATGTTATCTTGAATTCTGCTGGGATTCATGCTACATATAATTCTGTCTTTATATTTAAATGAAGGATGGTGTTAAGTTGATGACCTTGAATAACTTAAAAAAGAAAAAATATTTTATTGATAAATATGTAAATTACATGTTTGTTAAGAAAGCTAATTTAATCAAAGTATACAACTACGATAAAAAACGTTATGAGAAAATACCTCTAGAGGTTTTAACAAAAAAGAAAACCCTGGCATATAGCCATAGCTCCTTGGATAGGCTACACTAAGTTACAGATAGGGAGATTTCAACCAATACTCATCAAGCATACGCATCATAATTTTGTAGCTATTCTATTCAGTAAATGATTAGCTTCATTAATATGGTCTCTTTGACCCTTATTCTTAGATTGTGTTAGAATCTCTTGCAAACACCGTATTTTAATACCTGATTACCGGTTGTTATCCAAACCAAAAAGCAGATTAATTCCTATAACTGCTTCAACAAGTTTCTAGATTATATATATTATTAATAGACTACCCTTCCCTTGTCTATGAAAATCACTATCAGTCATTTGAACAAACTTTCTTACCCTTTCTAATGATGAAATGTCCAAAGACCTTTTGTAACGTCATAACATCTCCATTATTTTTAATTAGTATAGGGTAGGAATTGGGTTCAATACTTTCTTGAATAGCACCCCCGATACCTTCGCCAATCCTTGTTCATAGATTCACCTTTCCCCTACTTCATCCTACAAAAATCTACAAACCAGTCCGAAAACTGCTGTAGACCTTCTTAAATTGTTGCTTCAAGCATAAATCCACCTGCCTTCTTCAACTACATCTCTCAATACCATTTCGCCTAATTCAAAGCCTCCTGTGAGAACCAATCTACAAAGATTATCTCATCAGGAGGCTCCGTTGCATATGTTGGTAATGTGTCCACTTACTTCATTTACAGTATTGAATAGCGAAGAGCGTTATCAATTTAATATGAAATTAATAATAAAAATCTTCTGATAGAACCCAATTTCCTTTGCCAGTTTTTACTAACTCAACTTCCCCAGAATCTTCACCTAATAGAACTTCGACAACTGCTGTTGTATCAGTTTCCATTACGGTTTCTACTCTAACATTATCTACCCAAGTTCTTCCCATCTTTTCCTTGAATTCACTATTAAGTTCAACCAATTCATATTGAAAATCTGCTCTGGTTTCTAAATCCACCATTTTCGATATGTTCTTTGAATCTACACTTGCTATAGCCTCATAGATGTCTTCTGCTACCACACGAGGGTTTTTCCCTTCAATTACAATATCAGAAGCTATATCAAGCATCCATTTTCCGTTATCATCATTTTTAAATAGCATCATTTCATCACTATCATACTTTAAGTCTACTGCAATACTTGCAGTGTCTTCTAATTCTTCTATGGTTTGGATAGATAAATCTTTACTCCAATTATCTCCAAATTCATACGTTAACTCCTCGTTCATATTCCAAGCCCAAGTTTCCATCATAATTTCCGCAAATAGATCTACATCTTCATTAGCAATAGATTCAATAAAACTTTCTACTTTGTCTTCTGGTGAACCTCCACCTGTGAACTTAACAAATACTATTGCTACAATAAGTAAAGCCCCTATCCCAATCATGAAGCTCTTTTTGTTATTCTTGATACGTTGCATAAGGCTGGGTTTTTCTGTGCCTTCACTAATACTCATTTCTTTCCCACAATTAGAGCAAAATTTTTCATTTTCCTTTAAAGGATTTCCACAATTTGAACAAAACAATTTTAAACTTCCCCCTCTAAATAACTTTCTCTTTGTACGTTTCCACCGCATGTTTAAAACGTTAAAATGATATATAATTTCTATTTACGTTCGGCAATTTTCAGGATTTTGTTCTAAGTATTTTTGGCTCTTCGCTATTCAGTTTTTATAAACAAGTATACTAATACACATTTTAATCTATCATCTCTAGTCTTCTTTTCAGATTCTAATATAAATCTAAATTCATGATTGCAGAATGGTTTAATGATTATAGGGAAATTTCAACAATGTTTCTAATCATCCCCTCCAAATTGTAATATATGGATAATTTTGCACAGCAAATAAATATAGTAATATACTACCATGAATTTCAATATAATAGTAAAAAAGACTCAATCCAGTGTACATAAAAAGAAGACTCCCCTTCAAACAATACAAAGAGAGTCTCCTTTTTTATCACAATTTCTTTTAGTAAGCATAAGGTTTTCAGTTCCTTCTACTGAACTCTTTACAACTCATTATGCATGGCCCACTTCCACTCCTCAGTTTCTATTCCAAATAACTAACTTCATTTCCGTCATTTCTTCTACAGCATATTTTATTCCTTCTCGACCTGTACCACTTTCTTTTACCCCACCATATGGCATGTGGTCAACACGGAATGTAGGGATATCATTGATTAAGACACTTCCAACCTGCAATTTCTCTGTTGCATCTAGTGCTGTTTCAATATCTTTCGTATAAATGCCTGCCTGCAATCCATACCTTGAATCATTCACTAAATCAATGGCTTCGCTCACCGATTTCATTTTGTTGATAATGACGACTGGGGCGAACACTTCTTGACACGATACTTTAAGATTACGATCTGCTTCTAAAATAACAGTTGGATTTACAGTATTTCTATTTGCATCTCCGCCTGTTGCAATTGTTGCACCAGCATTTTTAGCTTCTTCAATCCAGTCTAAAGATCGCGTTACATCTTTCTTTGAAATTAATGCGGAAACATCCGTCTCAGGATCTAAAGGGTCTCCTGTTTTTAACCTTTTTGTGGCCTCAGTAAATTTCTCCACAAACGTTTCGTAAACTTCTTCATGGACATAAATTCTTTGTAGTGAAATACAGACCTGCCCGTTATTGGAAAATGCGCCTGTCACACAACGGGAAATTAACTTTTCATCGATAACTGTATCTTTGTCGATAATAACTGCTGCGTTATTTCCGAGCTCTAACGTAACTCGCTTTAATCCTGCTCTATTACGAATCCCAATCCCAACTTCAGGACTTCCAGTAAACGTGATCATATTCACTCGCGGATCCGTTACCAATTTATCCCCAACGAATCTTCCACTTCCAGTTACCACATTCAATACACCTGCTGGAAGTCCTGCCTCTTCTAACAATTGTGAAAGAAAGATAGAAGATAACGGTGTTTGTGTCGCCGGTTTTAATACAATTGTGTTACCAGATGCAATGGCAGGTCCAACCTTATGAGCGACTAGATTTAAAGGAAAGTTAAAAGGCGTTATTGCCCCGATCACTCCTAACGGCTCTCGCATGGTATATGCAATTCTATTTTCTCCTCCAGGCGCAGCGTCTAGGGGGATTGTTTCACCATGAATTCTTTTCGCCTCTTCTGCTGCAAATTTAAAGGTTTGAATTGTGCGGGCTACCTCCCCTTTTGCTAACTCAATGGGTTTTGCAGCTTCTAAGGCAATAATTTCTGCTGCCTTATCAAAGTTGTCATGATATAGCTGTGCAAGTTTTTCTAATATACCAGCTCTTTCATGTGCAGGCTTTTTGATCCAACTCTCCTTAGCTTTGTTAGCTGATTCTATTGCCATATTCACTTCTTCTTCATTTGCTAAAGGTACTTCAGCAATCTTTTCTTCTGAATATGGTGAATAAAGTTTTGCATATTCCTTAGTAGTAATCCAATTTCCATCAATGAGTAATTTGTCTTTTATTTTTCCCACTATTTCACCTCTAACTACGTTTTTCGCTCTTATACTTTAATCTATTTTTCTACGATTTCTCCATCATATGCAGCTTTGTATATTGCAAAAATATCCTGTTTTTCCAACAACATCGGACTGCGATCTAGTAAACGCTTTTGCTTCGTAGCATCGTCTGTTAAACCTTCAAGTGCATCCTCTGTTATTTGGAAGTCTTTTAGATTGGTAGGTATATTAACGTCTTTTACCATTGTTTTTATTTCTGCTACGCATTTGTAAGAAGCTTCTTCAGATGAAAGACCTGTAGCATTGTACCCCATTGCTTCAAATATATCCTTCAGTCGCTCTTCGCAACTTTGACGAATATAGCCCATTACATATGGAAGTAATACTGCATTAGAGTCACCATGAGAAATGTGGAATTGACCTCCGAGTGGATATGCTAAAGCATGTACTCCAGCTACTCCAGCATTAAAAAAAGCCAACCCTGCAAGATAACTGCCATAACTCATCTTAATTCTTGCTTCTTTATTTTCCCCTTCTAATACCGCAGTTGTAATCGAACTGCTAATTAATCGAATAGCATGTAAGGCCATTCCATCCGTAACTGGACTTGAATTTTTCGATACATAAGCTTCTATAGCATGTGTAAGTGCGTCAATTCCAGTAGCTGCTGTAACTTTGGGCGGTAATGATAATGTTAAAGCAGGATCTACGATGGCCACATCAGCCAATAAATAATCATGGGTAACAACGTCTTTCGTTGTCTCCAAAGATAATACCGAAATGTTCGTTACCTCAGAACCTGTACCAGAGGTCGTTGGAATTAATATTTTTGGCAACCCTTTATTCAAAATTTCTTTGGTCCCAGTTAAATTTAAATAATCCTTAACTTCACCTTCTTGTGTTGCTAGTACACCTGCTAATTTCGTTAAATCTAACGCGCTGCCTCCTCCAACACCAATCACCATCTCAAAATTGTGCTCTCGTGTGTACGTAACCAGCTTTTCACCAATTGCTAAAGGAGGCTCTGGAACGACATCTGTATAAATCTCAGTTTTATACCCAGCCTTATCGAGAGGCTTTACTACTTTATCTGTGACACCAATATCAACTAAAAAGGGATCTGAGATAACTAATACTTTGTTGACATTAAACCGTTTTACTTCATTTTCTAAATTAGATAATGAATTCCAACCAGTATAACTAATTGGAGTTAAGGTGATTTTTTCAGACATGTCTATCACTTCCTAGTCTAAGATTATAAAGCTATTTTTCACTAGCTTGACTTTCTTGTTTCTTCACTCGCTTCATCTACGTCTTTTAAGAACGTTTTATCTACTTCTCCTTTAAAGAAATCTTTCCCGTAGATTAAGGCACAAAGTATGATCCCTACTGCGAACGCCCAAGCAGCACCTTTAATAACAAGAACTGCACCAATTATTCCCGCGATTCCTAAATCCCGTTGACTTTTCGATTCTAGTATTCCTACCTTTACGCTTACATAACCTTGTATTAATAGAGTTAATGCCATTGCTACTCCTAATATCGGTTCTACTAAGCTTACGATTGGTAAAAGAAGTAAGCCTGTATTGGTACCCCAACGGAAAGAACCTACTCCACCAAATATAGAGTTCATTGCTTTACGTCCTTTTTTAAATCGTTCAATCATGACAACCTGCATTGCTGACCATAAAGGACCTGCCATGGTTACATCAGGACCAATTATACTCATCGAGCTATTACGGATACCAAAGACTAAGTGCGCTCGACTGGAATTATAATCCACTTTTTCATCTGGACGTCCAGCTACACCTTCGTCTATTAGTGCTTTTGTTTGTAGGACGTCACCGAATAATACAATATAAGCTGCAAGAACAGTTGGCAGCCCTGTTAAAAATAAAATTAATGGAGGGAAACCAATCCCAAACATGGTATATTCACTCCATAATGTAACAAAATCAGGTTTAGAAAATCCCCATTCAATAGTTGGCCAAGCTGCTTCACCAAATAACGGAGCAACGAAAACAGCTAAAAGGATTACGGGAAATACTCCTAACTTGGCTACCGTTTTCCATAAAATATTTTTATTCTGTAAGTTTATAAAGTGCTTTGAAAATAAAAGGTAAAAACCAATACCAATCGTAATTGTTATTGTCCATGGAAAGGATTCAAATCTACCACCAACTTCAAATACAGAGACTACCGCACCTAATCCTGCGCCTAGTATGATGCCTGATTTCAAAGCGGATGGAATCAATTTCACTACTTTGGTCGCTAACCCTGTGGAGCCAAGGACTATTGATAATATCCCTAATGTCATTTGAAAGGCAATTAAGGCATGGACACGTTCCGGCCCCTCAGGAAATTGCTGACAATACAGTATAATAAGAGGGATTGCAGGTGTAATCCATCCTGGCACAGCCGGGTCACCTAAAAGGTGGTGCAGTAAATAAAACAGTCCATTAAGTATGACGATTGCTAAAGCCACTTCAAATGGCATTCCTAACAGTTCAATTAAAATTGGGATTGCTGATAGATCTACCGCACACATTAGCAAGCCTTGCACGTAATCTGGATACTCGAAACGATAATGAACAAACGGCAATCTTACTTTAAAAGGTCCTGCTGGAATATAAGGTGATTCTTCCCCATATTTACGATTTTTCCATTTCATAAACTTTCCCCCTATCGCTTAATTGTAATTGTAACCCCTTACATTCTTGCGTAAATAAAAGCTGCCCCTCCAATGAATACGTAACCATTTTGCGGTATGGTTACGTATTCATTTTACAACAAAAATAACCTAAACTTCTCTTACTGTTTTTCTGTTAAATAGTTTAACAGACTCTGTATGTTTGATGCAACTATTTTCTTTATTTTCAATTAATTCTATTAAACGCTTAATGGCTACGAGTCCTAGATTTTGCTCGCTAATACTACCTACCGTCGTAAGTTGAATGAATTGATGCTTACTTATCCCTACATTATCAATTCCGATGATACTGACATCCTCTGGTACGTTTAAACCATTTTGTAAAGCAATGTCGATCGCATCCAAGGCAATAGAGTCAGAGCCAGCGCATATCGCTGTTGGCACATGCTCCCTGCTAGTTAATTCTTGAAATACATCTCGCATACTTTCAATGGAGGTGTCTGTGATAAATATATCTGAGTCAGCAAGGGAAAGGTGATTATCTTCTATTGCTTTATTGAAGCCCTTATATCGATGAAGGTACGTACTAACGCTTAAAGGCCCACCAATCCAAACAATATGTTGATGCCCTAAATTAATCACATGCTGTGCTGCAAGATATCCTGCTTTGTAATTATCAATTTCAACGAACCATTCATCACTTTTATGCTTTCGGTTATAAGTGATAAAGGGAATCTGCATACGCTTTAATTTATCGAAGATCGGATCATCCAGTAATATACATGACAAAATAACCCCATCTACTTTATTTTCAATGGCAGCTGCGTATGCTTCTGTAATTTGTTCATCATTGATAAATTGTACGTGAACACGGTACCCCAATTCATTTGCATATTTCACAATTGCTGATGTTGTATCGACAAAGAAAGGGTTATGTAATGGACCTGAAATGAGGGCAATCGTATTCGTTTTATTTTGCACAAGCGAACGTGCATGCCCATTTGGTACATAGCTTAATTCTTCTATTGCCTTCATAACTTTATCCACAGTAGGTTTTTTCACTAATTCCGGTGTATTTAATACACGTGAAACAGTCGTTTGAGAAACACCTGCCCGTGCAGCCACATCTTTTGAAGATACCAATTGAATGCCTCCCATGGTGATTGATTTGTTGAGTATTACTTTTTTAAGCAAAAAAGCTCCTTTGCCTCTTTTCTAATTATATTATAGATGGTTTTAATTGTACTAGGAAATGTAGGGAAGTTTTATCTGAAGGGCGGGAGACATTTTTTGTTTATTTATGTATAGAGTTTTCCTTAGCTAGCACCCTTCACTTCTGCTAACATCCAATCCATCAATTCCTTACGATCAACCAACCGAACATGATTAGAACGCGCTAACTTTTTAGCCTGTTCTGTATAAAAGCTGTTCGTCACTACCCAGCATTCATCTACGCTATAATAACTTCTAGCAGACACGACTTCTTGTACGGCTTTCACGCCAACGTTCTTCTTATACCGTTTTGCTTGTACCGCAACTTTATTCCCTTTACCTGTTAAAAGAAGATCTGCCCCATAGTCTCCTCTTGCAGGCGTCAATTTCACGGTGTACCCTTTACTCTTAAACAAGGTATGTAAAAATTCCTCAAACATTCTCCCGGACATTTTATCAACCTCTAGCATGCCGGACCTTCTTAGCTTCTTCTCTCTTATTACTCTTACCGTTAACCCAACTGCCAGTGAACCACCAAAAAACACTAAAAAGCTCACTAACAATATAGGCTCAGCAGTCAGAATAGACCAAAGCAGCTGCAATCCCTGTAGAAAGCCTTCAAAGAATTCTACCATTTCTACCCACTCCTATTCTCTTTTTATTCATATTCGTAGGAGGATTCTCGGGTTGTAATAAGCGCTGTTTTCTCCATTGAATACCTTATCTTTAAATAAAATCCCCACCCTACTATGAAGATGGAGATTTTCCAAACAATTTCCGTTCCTTCTAAGCCTCAACACCAACCAACGCTTCAACTCGACCCATTACATTCTGTTTCATCTCTTCTAAAGCCTTCTTACTAGCTTCCATTGTTTCTTCCTTTACACCAAAATAGAACTTAATTTTGGGTTCTGTTCCGGATGGTCTTAGGCAAAACCAAGCTCCATTGTCCAGTTTATATTTGATAACATTTGATTTAGGCAAGGTGATTTCCTCATACTGATTTAATTTTACATTCAGGCTCTTGCTGCTTTGATAGTCTTCAATCGCAACAACCTGCTTGCCTGCTATTTCTTTCATTGGGTTTGTGCGGAAATCAGTTAAAATAGCACCAATTTGTTCTACTCCAGCTATGCCTTTTAAAGTTAAAGATACTAGATCTTCTTGGTAATAACCGTATTGCTCGTATAGAGCGGTTAAACCTTCATATAAGCTCATTGTCTTGGATTTATAATAAGCTGCTACTTCTGCGATTAGGAGACATGATTGTACAGCATCTTTGTCTCGAACAAAGTCGCCAATTAAATAACCATAGCTTTCTTCGTATCCAAATAGGAATTTTCTATCCTTCTGTTCATGGAAGGCGTTAATCCATGCACCAATGTACTTATAGCCTGTTAACGTATCAATAGTTTCCAGTCCGTGTGCTGCTGCAATATCTCTACCCATTTCTGAAGTAACAATCGTTTTTAACACTGTTGAGGTGGGATGATTTTGTTTTTGGGTGATTAAGTAATGTAGTAATAGTGCACCAACTTGGTTACCAGTTAACACTTCATATTTCCCTTGATCATTCTTAACAGCGACACCAACACGATCCGTATCAGGGTCTGTTCCAAGTAAAATATCTGCATTATATTGCTCACCATATTCAATGGCTAAAGCAAATGCAGCATGTTCCTCGGGGTTAGGTGAAGTGACTGTTGAAAAGTTAGCATCTGGAAGTTCCTGCTCCTTTACTACTTCCACATGGGAAAACCCAATTGCTTCTAATCCTTTTCGCACTGGGATATTACCCGTTCCATGGAGTGGTGTATACACGATACGGAAATCATCTGCTACTTCCTTGATCATATCAGGATTAACAGTTATCGTTTGTAGGTTTCGTAAATAGGCTTCGTCTACCTTCTCTCCTATCATGGCAAGTTTTCCGTCTGCTTTAAGCTTTTCAGCATCTTCAACTGCAACTGTTAATTCGTTATCCACTTCATTTACTTTTGCAATAATTTCATCAGCTATGCTGGAAGAAATCTGCGCTCCGTCTGGACCATATACTTTAAAGCCATTATATTCTTTTGGATTATGACTTGCGGTAATGACGACTCCGCTATAGGCATGTAAATACCTAACTGCAAATGATAACTCAGGTGTTGTGCGTAGTGATTCAAAGACATAAGATTGGATGCCATGTGCACCCAGTGTTCTTGCTGTTTCCATTGCAAATTCAGGCGATTTAAAGCGCGAATCATATGCAATAGCGACACCTCGTTTTTTTGCTTCTTCGCCATTTTGTTCTATGTATCTAGCTAATCCCTCAGCTGCTTTTCGGACTGTATAGATGTTCATTCGATTTGTACCTGGCCCGATTTCCCCTCGCATGCCACCGGTACCAAATTCTAAATGCTTGTAGAAGCTTTCTTCTAATAACGAAATATTGTCTTCATTGTTTGCTAGTTCGAATGCTAATGATTCGTCTAATTGGTTGAACTGTTTCCATTTTGTGTAGCTCTCTTGCCAAGTCATTAAATACTCCCCCTTGTTTTAAAAAAAGACTTCAGAAAATAGGCTGTCGAGAATAACTCGACAGCCTTATCACTGGTTACTTCACACCATAATAATCTACATACCAATTAGCAAACTGCTGCAGACCTTCTTCAATTGTTGTTTCAGGTTTAAATCCAACAGCTTTCTGCAATTGCTCTGTTGATGCATAGGTTGCTGGTACATCGCCAGGTTTAATTGGTTCAAATACTTTCTTAAACTCTACTTCTTTACCTAAAGCATTACCTAAGCATTTCTCTAACGTGGTAATAAAAGTCATGAGCTTTTCTGGACTGTTGTTTCCGATATTGAATACTTTATGCTGTACATCGCCTTCTGGCGCGTTGCTGAGCAATCTTTCAATACCTTCAACGATATCATCAATGTAAGTGAAGTCTCGATATAGATCGTTCTCAAAATCACCGTTATTGAAGATCTTGATTGCCTCACCATTAAAGTATTTATCCGCAAAGCCAAAGTACGCCATATCCGGTCTACCCATTGGGCCGTAAACAGTAAAGAAGCGCAGCCCTGTTGCTGGGATATTATAAAGATGGCTATATGTATGTGCCATAAGCTCATTCGATTTCTTTGTAGATGCATACAATGATACTGGGTTGTCTACAAAATCTGTTTCCTCAAAAGGTACCTTCTTGTTGGCTCCATACACAGAGCTAGATGAAGCATAGACAAGATGATCAACTGGGTGTTGTCTACATGCCTCTAGTATGTTATAAAAACCAATCACATTGCTTTGCATATAGACGTCTGGGTTTTCGATAGAATAACGCACCCCAGCCTGTGCAGCCAGATTGACTACAATATCAGGATTATGAGTCGCAAATAGATTCATAATGCTTTCCTTATCAGCAATATCCCCTTCAATAAAGGTGAACTGCTCGTATGGCCGTAACAGATCAAGACGTGTGTGCTTTAATTTCACATCATAATAGTCATTTACATTATCAATCCCGATTACCTTGCAGCCTTGGTCTAAAAGTTTCTTAGATAAAAAGAATCCAATAAAACCTGCTGCGCCAGAAACAAGATATGTCTTTTGATTATCTAGCGTTTGGTACGGCATGGTTTTTCGTCTCCTTTATATCTTCTTTCGTTACTGTATTTCGACCTACAGAATGATACTCAACACCTGCAATAGCCATCTCTTGTAAATCATAGATATTTCTTCCATCAAAGACTAGAGGGGTACGCATTAATTCGCCATACTGCTCTGGAGTTACAGCTTTAACTTCTCCCCATTCGGTGAATACAAAACATACATGTGCATCTTTCAATGCTTGTTCGGCATTTGAAACATATGTAATGCTTCCTTTTGCTTTAGGCCCTTCTGGATGAACTTTAGCAAAATTCTCAGCACCAACAGGATCATACGCATAAATATCAGCGCCCTGTTCTAATAGAAGAGGAACATTTTCTAAGGATGGTGCTTCTCTTAAATCATCCGTTCCTGGCTTAAACGTTAGTCCAAGCACGGCAACCTTCAGACCATTAAATGTAATAAGACGTTTGCTTGCTTTCTTGTATAGTAGTGTCTTTTGTTCTTTGTTTACATCAATTGCAGCTTTAACTGTTTTTAGTTCGTAGCCATTTTGTTTCGCAATGTTCTCAAGTGCTTTGGTGTCTTTCGGGAAGCATGATCCACCATAGCCAATGCCTGCATTCAAGAATTTACTTCCAATCCGATCATCGAAGCTCATCCCTCTTGCTACATCCTGAACATCCGCACCAATTAACTCACAAAGATTGGCGATATCGTTCATGTAAGATATTTTTAAAGCTAGAAAATCATTGGAGGCATATTTGATCATCTCTGCTGATCTTCTATTAACAGATACGATTGGCAGGTTAAATGGCTCGTATAGACCCAATAACACATCTTCCGCCCACTTACTTTCCGTCCCAATAATAATACGTTCAGCTTGTAAGGTATCCTTCACAGCAGATCCTTGTGCTAAAAACTCTGGGTTAGATGCAACTTCTACTCGTACATCATTAACTAGGAAGTCATTGATGAATTGCTCCACCTTATCATTTGTCCCAACTGGTACAGTGGATTTTACGACAACTAGACAATCCTTTTCAACTGATTCTGCGATTTGTCTTGCAACTGTTGCAATATATGATAGATTAGCAGATCCATCAGCTTGCTCCGGAGTTCCTACTCCAATAAAAATGGCGTCTGCATCCTTATAAGCAGTTTGATAATCTGTCGTGTAATCAATTCTTCCAGCAGCATAATTCTTCTGCATCAATTCTTCCAATCCCTCTTCATAAATTGGAGAAATACCTTGTTTCATTGTCTTTACTTTATTTTCATCAATATCGACACAAGTTACGTTGTGGCCAACCTCTGAAAAACACGCTCCGGCTACAAGGCCTACGTAACCTGTTCCTGCTACTGCTATTTTGTGCATATAAACAATCCTTTCATTATTTTCTCAAACAGATAAATACTCTTAAATAGATGCTGTTCCCATAATTACTAACACAATCCTTTTTCTTAAAGTCTCAAATTAAAATATGTCTAATTAAATATATAATTAAATATATTTCTTAAAATAAATGAGGTAAGAATAATTATCAACGAATTAATTACTACTTTTATCACATAGCTTAATCGATTCACTTTCATTACTTTAAAAAGTACACAAAAATATGATATATGAATAATAGTAAACAGTATTACCATTAGTATTAAAGCTAAATATATACTATCAAATAAGTATTTTCCAACAATGAGTGAAACTATTATTCCAATCACTTGTAATAAATTTGCTATCATTGCATATTTTTGTTTTTCTATTGTTATTGCTAATCCTTGTACCGAACTTTGAAGAAACATAAAAAAGTATTGAAAGGCTAAAATCATTACAAAATGACCTGCAACAACCCATTCTTCCCCTAAAAAAAGAACAGTTACTATATCACCAAATGCTACCAATAGTATTATAGGAAGAACAGAAACCTTCATAGCCTTAAATATATTGTTTAAAACATATTCACCAATTTCTTCCCCTTGGCGCTTCATTTTTGTAACAACTTGGAAAAACACCCTACCTATAGCCTGTCCTAGTAAAGTTACTGGGATTTTTAATATTCTTATAGTTATTGAGTAGTAACCTAATACTTCGGATCCCCATAAAGAATTAATGAGTAATGTGGGTGTCTGACTTTTTAAATTATTACTGAAATTGGTCGGTGTTTGATAAAGTGCGAATTTTCGATTTTCTCTAATATATAGATATATCTCCTTAAAATCAAATGTTACTAAGCCCTTCGGTAATTTACTTTTCATATTTATTAAGGTTACAAACGAACCTAGAATATGTGCAATAAAAAAACCATATTGAACAAATCCTAAAAAACCTAACATTATACCAACTACACTATAAATGCTTTGATTAAGTATAGGATTTTTCATTAAAACATCATACTCTTCTTTTCTATTTAGCCATGTATAACATATTTGAACTTGCTGTGATAGGAAAGAAGTTAAAAATATCAATACAAAGAAAATACTATAACTAACCATTATATCTTCGTTCATAAATACATAAAATAAAGTTAGAATTAGACTTGACAATAGACTTATAAACAGGGATATAGTTGAGATGATTTTATAACCTTTTGGTATTTTATTATCTTTTTCTACCATTAAAGAATAGGATAAGCCAAAGTCAGAAAATGAATTAATAATAAGTGAAAGTGAATGTATTAAAGCCCATATACCAAATATTTCAGCACCGTATATCCGTGTAAGAACTGGTAGTGTTATTAAAGAAATTAGTTGACCTAACATCGTTCCCGTTGAAATCTTTGCAACATTCTTTTTGTTTTTTGAAATATTTACCCTTTTAAGTATTTTTCTAATCATAGTATTCAGGCGTCCGTTTTAAATTGCTTTCTAAGGTATTTATCATATACATATCTGCTGAATTTTTTATTCCTTAGTAACAGCTTTAATTTTTTTAAAGCAAAATATCTCATTCCATAAAAGTATGCTTTTAGCGGTACTTCAATATGTCTTTCTTTTAATTCTATATAAATTTCTTTATAATTTTCGTTCTTTTTATTAGCTATCATAAAACCTAAATATTTTTCTATTTTCTTATTAAATAAATCTACATCAAAAACATCACTATATAATTGTAGTTTATTTATAGAATAAAATTCTAAAATTGTTCTTTTGCACTTTTCACACTTACCACAATTATAATCCCCCTTCGCACAAACATTTAAATATTTATATGATTTCTTATACTCCGAAATTTGTTTTACTTTCTCTAAGCGAGATTCAATTAAACCAGTTGAATAAAAAGAAACATTATTATTTGATAGCGAATAAACATTTAATAAATCATAATAAGCTGTTGAATCTTCCTTTATTGAAAATTGATCTATGGGAAAACCAGAAGAATAATAATATACACCAAACAATTTTTGTAATGCCAAGACAGCAGATAATGACCTGAAAGTGTGAGTTTGAACGAATTCTAGCCTTAATATTTCACTGAGGTTAGAGTCAACAGAAACAAATTTAAACTCTTGTTCTTCAGCAAAAATTTTCGCCTTTTTCATTCTATTCCTGTATAGACTTCTTGCTTCGCTTCCTCCTTTTGACCCATGTGAACCAACATTAAAAAAGGTTAAGTGGGTAATATTATAACTACTTATTTCTAAATTGGTATTATTGTAAAGTGTATGAAATGAATCTACCCCCGCAGAAAAACCTGTACCTACAGCACCTTTATTTGGCAATTTTTTGTAACTAACTTTAGCCTCAACGTTTACAGTATTATAATTGGAAATATATCTTGATAATACTGGTATTAATATAGTCTTAATTTGATAATATAATTTTTCAGAAACCTCGTACTTGGAATAAATATCAAGATTATGTTTTAAAGCATACGGTAGTAATCCAATTAAAAAAGCATCTATTCTTTCAGTGCAAAGATACTTTTCATATTCATTTTCTACCTCATAAAACATTTCATACTTTTTATTATCTATAAAAACATCAGCACATAAACGGGAATATTCCCCATTTCTTTTTATATATGGTTCCTCAATAATAACCATTTATCAATCACTCCACTTATTCCGATTTAAATCATCTATATAATTTAATAATTTAAGCCCAACCAAGTTCTACATAAAAATAACTATTGAATGCCACCGTCTCAATTCTTATTGCTTAAGGGTATCAACATTACATGTAACTGAAGGAACAGATTTTAGACAAAAATTTTGAGTCTGACTTATATCATTTCCACTTACTATTAAGGCAGGTTACAATCCCTAAATTAAAAAGAGCTCTAATCTTAATCATAGGATTTTATAGGTAGTTCAAATAGTTACCAACTCTCTCTTAAAATTCAGGAGGATTAAACTTTCTCATTCCATTTTGATGAAAGAAAGTGACCTCACCAAAGATAACTCTCCTTAGTACTATAAAATTCAATTCTCGTGTGCAGAAATCCAGCAGAAAGCTTTTCAGCTAACCTTATCAAAATATCCAATTTACGTTTTTTTCTAATCTCAGTTTTCGTTTCTTTTGGATAAGATATTTCAGCATCTAAAAGTTTTCATTCCAAGTTATATCTTTCATAATCGTTGAGTCGGAAATAATAAACAGAGATCATCTAAATGTGTGAAACTACCAATGATACTTTTTACTTAACCTAACAATCGTATAGCTAATAACAGTATAATACAAAACTATTATAGGTAGTTTTTTTCTTGACATGTCGTCCCCTACGCTTCCCAAACTATATGACTGCTCTCTTCCATCAATTACCCCGAATCCCAGCAGAGTCATCACACAAGAATATATATAAAGCCCACCTAGTGCTAATAGATAAAATTTACGACTTTGCTTATCATTAATAAACACATAAAACGATAAGGCTAATCCGCCCAAAAGAATCAAAATCTCCACTTCAAGCAAAAAGAATCTATCCCAATTTACTAAACTAAAAGGATTCGGTGATGCAATCAGGTATGCCAGAGTGTTAAATATATTAACAACTCCTTTCACCCCAACATAATATGCTACAACTGCGGTAGAGCCTAATACCCCCATCCACATTAATTTTTTTGAACCTCTGTAAAACACATAGTAAATTGCAATAATAACAATTGAATATGGCCTTAACATGGTTGAATAAACGAGAAACAAAAAAAACAAAATGTATCGTTTGTCTAATAGAAAATACAATGAAATTATCGCTAACAATACACTAAATATGTCTTTTGAAAAAGTGGAACTCCAATACATAAGAGTAGGACTAATCAACAGCCCTGCTATAATTAATCTAGAAAATAAAGTGTTATTTACCTCTTGCCAAAAGTGTCTTTTTGTAATCAAATATGAAAAATAAGAGATTAATATCAAGTTGGTGGAATTAAATAATACGATTAATAATGGGCTATCAGTATTAAATAAAATATACATAGGTAAATAAACAATACCAAATGATGGATACGAAGACATCATTAAGTAATCTGTTGTAAAACTAGCCCAAAAGAAATCTAGAAACTGGTCAAAATTATGTTGATATTGAGCAACTTGGACGTAATATCTTGTAGCATCTAAAGTGGCCAAAGGGTCTAAAATAATAGCATACATTATTTTACCTAATATCATAATTACTCCAGGAATAATAAGAGCAATAATGTTTATATTCCTACCCTTCATTTCGTTTAACATCAAAATAAAGGGTAAGAGTGCTACTGTAAGTATAAGTATAGCAATCGTTTCATCAACCCCAAACAGAACCCTACCAAGTAAAACAAAAAGTATAGAATAAGCAAAAAAGAAAATAAAAGCTGCCGTTTTTAAATGCCTATAATTTTTTTCTATTTTATAAATATATTCCACAAACAAACACTCCTGAGTTGACTTCTGCTGTCATTCAACTTTTTTAGTAATTTTTATCGGTTTAATAGCAAACTTCCGTATTAGCATTATTAAACAAACGATTGCTCTCCGTTTTTTATTAATCGTTTGTTTAATAAGACTCTAAGATGTAAAGTTTGCCTATCTAACCAAGTGATTATGTCAAAACTAGAAGATGGAAAAATCCCCAGTTTTTCTCAAAAAAATATTATTGGGAGTACAAGTGTTATATGATTCCCATTGAGAGATATTAATTATACCATCCATTAAAATAAATATATTGATAAACTGAATTCAAGCTATAACGAAACAAAAATATAGTTAGTGTGAAATCTGCGCAAAAAATATTATAATTAAAATCCTTTGTAACCAAAAGTAACCCTAAACGCATAGACAAGCTATTAAAAAGGCCACTTTTAATTATTTGTATTAATTGAGTGTTTCGCTTATCCTATTCAGAAAGTTACAAGAACAAGACTGTAGATTACGCAATTGCTACCTTTAAATGCCTGTTTTATATAGAGATAAAAACTCATTGAAATAACAAAACATTGGAACCTCGTAATAGACTAATCTTTTTGACAGACGTATGTTAATTGACGGGTAATGAAACATATGAACTTATTCAAAAAGAAGAAAAATCTAAGTGACAGATTGGCACTGTTAATACATTCAGTGGTGAATAGTTTGTAAAAGGCCGTATTAGTCAGATCAAAAATCTAGTTTTAAGTACCAGAAAACCGAATACTTCATTAGCAAGTTACCCTAACAATGACCACAATGTTCCTATTTTACAATAATTAACTCCATTTATTCTTCACCACTATATATTTTCAACAACTTTTTCGAACTAATATTAATATCATATCCTGTATCTTTTAAAGCAGATTCTCTATTATCCCAGCTTGGACTTTCTATTTTTTTAACCTCATCTATTGCTTGCACCCACTCATCATTCTTATCAGAAAGGTTACGTCTCTGGGCTAGACCAATGTTTAGATCGGCTTCAACTGGAATTGTATCGGATATGAGACAAGGCACCCCTGCTGCTTGTGCTTCTATTAAAGCAATACCCAACCCTTCATATAATGATGGAAAAAGAAATAAATCTATTGCTGACAGGATCTTTTCAATATCCTCTCTTAAACCCAAAAAATGTACATTTTCTTCTATCATATTCTCATAGACTAATTGTTCAATACATTTTCTTTCCTCACCATCTCCTACTAATATTAGGTGAGCATTTGCATTTCGCTTTAAGTACTCGGTAAATACTTCTATTAGAAGAACATGGTTTTTTGCCTTTGTAAAACGACCAATATGTCCAATTATCAGCGAATCATCTGGTAATTTAAGTTCATTAGTAAGATAATTACTATCTTTTTTTAATGTTTTAAACCTTTTTGGGTCTATTGCATTAGGAAAGTGTCGCGTAATCCCTGCTTCTAGTGAATTATTTCCAAACAAAAATTCACAAGCTTCACTGGAGCACCCAATCAGGTGAGTAGCATTGTTAATTATTTTTTTTCTCATTATCCTTTTATACATTTTCCTCAAAAGTGAGTTATACTTGCTATTATTGGAAGTATGACTATGTGCAATTCTAATAGGTATATTTTCTTTATTTGCAATATCAATTACTACTCCACTAAAGAAAAGAACATGGCTGTGTATAACATCATATGGACCGTACTTTTTAATAGTTTCCTTAAGGGCCATTTTATACTTTATTAGATTATCACTTGGTTTGGGGTGTGGTATTATTTTTCCGCCTTTTTGAATAATTTCATCATCATAAAAACATTTTTCATTTGTTTGAACAGCAAAATCAAACTGTACCTTACTTCTATCCATGTTCCTGTATAAATTCATTATTAATGTTTCTAATCCACCGGCTGTCATACTCCCTACTACATGTAGAACCTTAATTTTCCTCTCCAAGACCTGCTTTGACAAAGTTTAACATCTCCCTTTTTTTGTCCTGGATATTTTTTGAAACTTTTATATCTAAGTTACCACTCTTTTGAAGTTTATTATGAATTGCTATTGCAATCTCATCTGTGTTCTCTTTAAAGTTAATCAAATAGTCTTCAAGTTCTAACTCTTTAAAAATGCTTTGTACCTTTATATCCCACTTAATTCCAAATGTATGTTTCATAAATGAAATAGAAGGTAGACATGCATGTAATCTTTGTGCAACAACTAAATCTTGCTGGTATATGACATCTATTAGTTCTTCATAATTGCTTGGGTACTTTCTAATAGATACCCCTTTTGTTTTTTCCAACTGTGTCTTTAAAAAATATTCAACAAAACCATTATCTGTGGGAGCTCCATTGGTAAATATATTAACTTCGTAACCATAGGATACTAGTTTTTCAGCTAAAGATGTCCACCACCTAGCACACTCTTTTCTGCTAACAAATGAATCATTACTTTTTTTAAATTCATTAGGATCCATAACTCCTAGTCCAATTTGCGTTTTTGAATTATTATTACTTTTAATAGAACACATTTCATTTAAAAACAAAGCGGGGTCGGACGTAATTATTACTTTTTTATTGAGTCCGGGATCAAGAGAGACTAAAAATGCTTTAGTATCGCTATCTCGGACAGAGATATAACTTGAATATTCTAGCGCTTCTAAAAAAAGGCTTTTAGCCCTTTCTCCCCAAGGTGCTCTTCCTCCTACAAAAGTAAAGATCACAGGTTTATTATACCGTTTAGCCTCATCTATTACATTTTTTATCCCTAGAGGGAAATTAAGACAATTATCGATTAATAATTGTCCCCCACCAATAACCACAATGTCTGATTCCATTACTCTCTTCTTTAGTTCAATCTTTAACCCTGTGTTTTTTTTATAATTTGAATATACTTTAAATCTTCTTAATGTATTAGGTGTAAATTTTTTAATTAGACTTTCCGAGTTTAATTTAATGTTAGGCTTTTTAGGTAAATCATCAATGCTTCCCATAGTAAAATCAAAATTTGTAATCCGGTATTGATTGTTAATCTTTTTTATAATTAGATTAACAGTCTCTGCAATTAAACGATCCCCTAAATTTTTTGAATTTCCTACACCACATACTAATATATTTTTCATATAAACTACCAAATCCTTTATTTTATAATCATCACAACTTAATGCTAATAGAGTTCTTACTAATAGTTCTTTTTTAAATTCTCCCAAAATAATCGTTAATTTCTCTGACAAATCTATTGTTAGAGAAATTTGTTTTACAAAATTCCTGTCCTTTCTGGCTCAGTTTAGATCTATAAACCTTATCCTCTTTTAATAGCTTGATACTGTGTATGAGCTCGTTTGTATTTCCTTTTCTAATTATAATGCCAAACTCATCACTTGGTATCACCTCTTTTGTACCACCAACATCCGTTGCTATTACAGGAAGTTTATGCCCCATAGCTTCTATCACTACTCTAGGCAACCCTTCTGAATTCGATGGTAAAACAAATGTATCCATTGCGCTAAATGCTTGACTCACATTTTTTCTAAAAGGTTGATGTGAAAATGCTACATCTTCGCTTTCCAATTTTTTCGATTGCTGTTCCCAATATTCTTCATAGCCGGTACTCACATCCCCTATTAATAGAAGGTGTAAGTCATTATAGATTTTAGAAACTTCAATATAACTATCAATAAGAACGTCCAGCCCTTTTCTTTCATTTATTGAGCCTAAGTAACCAATAACATGCTTGTTCGTTGATATTCCAAAGTTTATTTTTGATTCTTTTTTCTCATAAATTTTATATTGATCAAAGTCAAAACCCGTATAAATATTTGTTATTTTATAATTAAATTTTTCAATTTTCTCCTGAGGAATATGTTCTAATACCCCATGAGCAATTGTTATAATCTTATTTGAAAATCTAAGACCCAGGTTTGTAAGAAAAGAATTAGTAATATCAGCCCTGATATACCATACATTTTTTTTCCGTAACAATTTTGTTGCTATCACAGAATATAAAAAGGCCCTTAAATCATTTACATATACAATATCAATATTGTTTTTCTTAATATAGTGTATCAACTTTATGTTATATATAATGATTTGAAGAATGACTACAATTTTTTCAAAAATAGAGTAGTCTAAAACCTTTCCTCCAAAAACATTAGCTTTTTCCCCTAATTTCAACACATCAACTGGAACATTATTTTCTTCTAACCCTTTCATTAATTTACCGTCCCCAGTTGTCACTACTTTGTAACTGAATTTATTGCTATCAAGACCTTGTATAAGTTTTAGCATACTTTTTTGCGCGCCATAGAAGGAGTCATACCTTGACTCCAAGAACATGATTTTTTTCATTATTCAATACCATTACCTTCTTAGATATTTATTATTTGTTCTTTATACGCTTCAACAATAATTTGTCGATTAAATTCTGTCTCCACTTTGTTTCTACCACTTAATCCCAATCTTTTCTTTTTTTCATAACTTAAAGATATGAACTTTTCAATTTTAGCTATCAAATCTTTACTATTTTTCTGTTGAACAACAAATCCATTTATAGCTTCATCAACTATTTCTCTACAACCACTCCGATTAGTAGTAATAATTGGCCTCCCGCAAGCTGCGCTTTCAAGCAATACATTGGACATACCTTCGGGATAATAGGTGGGATGAACTGTACAATGCGATATTTTATGGAATTCCCTAACATCATTTTGTTTGCCATGGTATATTATAATACCTTTATTTTGCATTTCTTTAAGTTTATCTTCATATGTCTCCTCACAAAAACCTACTATATGAAAGGCTGTATTTGGATATTTCTTCTTTATATAAGTGGCAGCATCTAAATATTGATCAATCCCCTTTTCTTTCATTACTCGTGAAATAAATAAGAAATTTATATTATCGTCTGGTGGATAATCCAATAAAGAATAATGTTCAAGATTTACACCAGAACCCGGTAATATTTTATAATTGCCTTTAATTATTTTCTGTTCAGTAAGAAACTCTTTATTATCTCTATTTTGAAAGAACACACATTTCGCTTTTTTTAATGATATTTTATATAGGAATAAAGTGACTTTTTGTAATACCCCTCTATTTTCAACAGCAGTCCCTAAGCCTGTAATATTTGCTATATAAGGAACATTAGATAATCTACAAGCCAAGCCACCATAAACATTAGGTTTAATCGTATATGTTAAAACAACATCTGGCCCAATGCTTTTTATTAATTTTATATAATTAAGTAATAGCTTAAATTCTGTTAGTGGATTTGTCCCACGTCTATCTAAATGGATATCTACGAATTTGCATCCTAAACTTTTTAACTTTGGTACATATTCATCCTTAGGTAAAGAAATGTAAACATCATTATTCTGCTTAATCAATTCTTCTAATAACTCTTTTCTAAAATTATATAAACCCATACCAAAGTTTGCTAACACTAGAACTTTCATGCTTTAACTCTCCTCACTGGAACACCAGTATATGTTCCAGGTTCATCAATATCTTTAATTACAACCGATCCTGCACCAACTATACAACCACTTGTAATACTCACATTATTACTTACTACACTACCAATTCCTAACCAGGATCCTTGTCCCACTTTCACAGTACCCGCTAGATGAACTCCAGGTGAAATATGAACAAAATCCTCAATACAATTATCATGATCTATTGTAGAACCAGTGTTGATAATGCAACCTCTACCTATTTTAGTACAGCAGTTAATAACTACTCCTGCCATTACAACTGTCCCTGTACCTATATCCACTTGATTTCCGATTACTGCTTTAGGGTGAATTAAATTAGGAATACTGGTACCAAATGTTTCAAGCATTTCGTAGATCCTTTGTCTCGTATTATTATTACCAATACCTACAAATATTTCATACTCATCTATATGTGTAAAAACATCATTTGAAGTCCCAATGACTTCTAAACCCATTGATGATTTGATGCTCTTGTCGTCATCTAAAAAAGCAATACTCTGCCATTTATTCATTTTTATCGCAATGTCCGCAACAACTTTTCCGTGGCCGCTAGCACCAATTATTAAAAGTTTGTTTTTCATATTTCCATTTTTTCCTTTTTGGTTCCCTTAAAAGGCTCAATTGTTGCAGCAGTTTCTGAATTAATACCCTCTCTAACGAAAACCTTTTTTATGGTCAAAACTATTATCTTCCAATCCTCAATGAAACTTACATTGTGCACATACTCAACATCGAGATTAAATTTATCTTCCCAACTAATCGCATTTCTACCACTAACCTGCGCCAAACCAGATAGCCCTGGCCTGACTTCATGACGTCGTTTTTGATGATTGTTATACAACGGTAAATACTGCACCAGTAATGGCCTAGGGCCAATAATGGACATATCACCCCTCAAAATATTAAGAAGTTCCGGTAGTTCATCAAGAGATGTAGAACGTAGCAACCTACCAAACTTCGTCAACCTAACACTATCAGGTAATAACACCCCTTTATCATCTTTTTCATCAGTCATAGTCCTAAACTTATACATCATAAAAATCTCTTCATTAAGCCCTGGTCTCTTTTGCTTGAAAAGAACAGGGCTACCTAATTTCGTTCTCACAAGAATTGCAACTACTAGAAGTACCGGACTAAGAACAATAATGGCGATTAATGATAGCATAAAATCCATCGGTCTTTTTACAAATCTCCTATAAATACCACCATTGAAATTCTTCATTATTCTAACCACAACCCTTTAATAGTCTTAACCACTCTTTCTAAGTCTTCATCTGTCATCTTCGTATCAGACGGCAAACAAACACCATTTCCAAACAATTTCTCCGATACATCCGTTCCAACAAAATCATACTTCTCAAAGAAAGGTTGCATATGCATTGGTTTCCATACGGGTCTCGACTCGATATTTTCAGCTTCCAATGCTTCAAATATATCAATAGGCCTTACTTTACCAGACAATGTTATCGAGCTTAACCAATAATTTGGTTCATCCCATTCATTGCTAGGCATGAATTCAAGGCCTTCAAGCCCACCAAGCTCTCTTTTATAAAACTCAAAAATGTAGCTTTTCTTGGCAACTCTTTGATCCAACACCTTAAGCTGTCCTCTACCAATCCCAGCCACAACATTACTCATCCTATAATTAAATCCTAATTCACTGTGTTGATAATGTCTCGCTTGATCTCGGGATTGAGTGGCCCAAAATCTTGCCTTTGCAACTCGTTCTACATTATTAGAAACAAGCATCCCACCACCAGAAGTAGTGATAATCTTATTTCCATTAAAAGAGAAGATGCCATAATCCCCAAAAGTCCCAGTATGCTTACCTTTATAGTAAGTGCCCAATGACTCAGCAGCATCCTCTATAACCGCTACACTATGTTTCTTACATATATCCATTATCTTGTCCATATCAGCGGATAAACCATATAAATGAACAACGATAACTGCTTTCACTTCTGGATATTTTTCAAAAGCTTCTTCCAATGCTTTCGGACTCATATTCCAAGTTTCATAATCACTATCGATAAATATAGGAATAGCATTTTGATAGATGATTGGATTTGCAGTTGCAGAGAAAGTAAGTGTTGGACAGAATACAATATCCCCTTCCCCGACTCCTGCTGCTTTAAGAGCTAGATGGATAGCAGCTGTACCTGAAGACAGTGCTGCAGCAGATTTTGAACCGACTTTCTCAGCTAGCTCTCTTTCAAAGCCATTTACATTTTCACCAAGGGGCGCGATCCAGTTTGTATCAAAAGCTTCCTTAACATATTGCATTTCATAACCTTCATCACTCATATGTGGTGAAGAGAGGAATATTCTTTCTTTCACTTTTGTCGATTCCATTTTCCAGACTTCCTTCCCTTGTTAAGTTAATATTTTAGTAGATTAGGACTTAATTAGAAGACCCACCTCCAACCAACTACTAAACCACTAAAAATTGTTATCTACTACTAATAGCCACCTCGTAATATCTATTCAATCTACCAAGTAAATACGAATTAGATATTCCCTAAAAAACCACTCAAAACCGAGTTTCTTCCTATTATATATACCATTCAATCAATCTATAAATCTCACTAAAAACGCCTTAAACCCTTATCCCGCAAGGATCCCAGCGTTCAATCTAACTGCGATACTCAGTTCCTTAACTCCATTCAATATTTTCCATATTTTAGGTCTCTAAAAAGCCCGTTGAATCAACTTCAAAACACCCGATTTTAGACATATATTTTCATATACTAACAAAATAATATTATGTTATATAGATAAACATTTTTGCGATTATCAACTGTTTTCAACACAATATTGTGGTTATTTATAGACCATTTTGACTTCCTATATAATAACCAAAATGAGATAAAGTTGAAAAATCAACATATAGTATATCCCATCATTAAAAACACATTTTTAATATTTCATATTGTGTTTTTTATCGAATTCCAATACTCACACTGGTAATTTCTATTCAATCTATCAGCCATATACGAAATAGATATTCATTTCATAACCACCCAATCAATCTATAATTCTCACTAACAACGCAACAAACCTATACCGTAAAGATTCCAACACTAAATCTCTGTTTCCAATCCCTCCCCATTTTAATCACCGTTTTCACAAGAAAGGCACCCCCTCTTTTAATCCTTGATTAGAATCATCTAGATGCTTACTATAATTAACATCTCCATTCGCATAAGATATCTCACCAAACTGTGGACAAATTACACTATCCAACTTTCTAAAAGTAAACTCACTAAATTTCACTTCAGAATCAAATACACTTTCCAAATCTAAATACAACTCATAAGATCTTTGTAACCCAAATCTGTTGGAAGCACATACCTTCGCTTCACCTTTTTCAATAATTGATGAGATAACAGGAAAAACAATTAATAGAATAATACAGAATATCGTTAGCAGAGCAAGAATTTCAATTAAAGTAAAGCCTTTATACATCTTCATTTCACTTATTAACTTAATCAATTTAACACACCTCACATGATAGGAACTCTATAGCTCAATTCCTCTAGGTGTTAAATAAATTAATTAAAATTCAGGGCATCTAACCCACCTCACGCCACACTACTGACAACAAGTGTCTAAGGTTCTTTAACCCACAGCACAGCCGAGTGCCCCCATTGATAAAGGTAAGGAGACATCACCTTAATGTGAAAAGACTTTGGTAAGCCAACCAATTCTTAAAATAAATGTCACAATTATTAATTAAAGCATAAAAAGGGGGGCTACTTACTTAAAGCCCGACCCTATTGACACTAACCTTTTCTATCAAATACTGCAACAACTCATCTTTAATTTCTTCATTCTGTAAAGCCATCTCTATATTGGTCTTCACAAAACCTAGCTTCTCCCCAACATCATAACGCATGCCTTCAAAGTCATAAGCATAAACATTTTGCAACTCGTTTAGCATTTGTATCGCGTCAGTTAACTGGATTTCGCCACCTGCACCAATTTGTTGCTTGTCCAAGAAATCAAAGATCTCTGGTGTAAATATATAGCGACCCATAATAGCAAGATTAGAAGGTGCAGTACCTTGTTTCGGTTTTTCAACAAAGTTATTAACCTGATAACGACGACCTTCTATGGTGCTAGGATCTACTATTCCATACCGATGTGTTTCACTGTCTGGCACCTGCTGTACGCCTACAATAGATTGTTGTGTTTCTTCGTATTGTTGAATTAGCTGTCTGAGCCCAGGGGTTTCAGCACGAACAATGTCATCCCCTAATAACACTGCAAATGGTTCATTACCAATAAACTTACGTGCACACCATACCGCATGCCCTAAGCCCTTTGGATCTTTCTGACGGATGTAATGAATATCAACATTAGATGCATGATTAACTTTTTCCAAAAGCTCAAACTTCTCTTTTTTCACTAAGTTATCTTCTAATTCAAAGTTATGGTCAAAATGATCTTCGATTGCACGCTTTCCTTTACCCGTCACAATGATAATATCTTCAATTCCAGATTCAATGGCTTCTTCGACAATGTACTGAATCGTTGGCTTGTCCACAATCGGAAGCATTTCTTTTGGCATTGCTTTTGTAGCAGGTAAGAACCTTGTCCCTAACCCCGCTGCTGGTATAATTGCCTTTTTTACTGTTTTCATTACCCTTTCCCCCATCCAAATAAAAAATGACTAATAGTTTTATTGATATGAATTCACCTAACGGCTTAACTCCCTTTTACACTTAAATAAGTTTTCTCCATAAAGACTATGGTCATAAGCTTGTCCTTAAGCTCCTTTTTATCGTAACCTTCAAACCTATCAATCAAATCAAGGAACAGCTGTTTATCAACAACTGCCGTTCTCCCAACATAAATCTTTTCATATACTTCCCCTGGGTGAACTTCATCTTCCCCAAGTAGTTCCTCATACATTTTCTCCCCTGGTCTTATACCAGAAAATTGAATTGGAATCTCTTCTTCACTATAGCCTGATAGTTTAATAAGGTTACGGGCCAAATCTACTATCTTAACAGGTTCACCCATATCAAGGACGAAGATTTCGCCACCCTTAGCAAGCGTTCCTGCTTGAACCACTAATCTTGAAGCTTCTGGTATTGTCATAAAGTAACGCGTCATTTCTGGGTCAGTTACCGTAACTGGGCCACCCTGCTCAATTTGCTTCTTAAATAAAGGAATAACACTGCCTCGACTTCCTAGTACATTACCAAAACGGACGGCAACGAATTTTGTTTTACTTCTACTTGCTAGATCCTGAATAACCATCTCTGCAACACGCTTTGTTGCCCCCATAACGTTTGTTGGGTTAACGGCTTTATCTGTTGAGACAAGTACGAACGTATTAATACCGAATGTGTCGGCTGCTTCGGATACATTTTTCGTTCCAATAATATTGTTTTTCACCGCTTCGTGCGGGTTGTATTCCATAAGTGGCACATGCTTATGTGCTGCAGCATGGTAGATGATCGCTGGGTTATGTGTATTTACAACCTCGAAAATGCGTTCCCTGTCCTGGACATCTGCAATAACGGGCAGGATCTCAATGTCTTTGTCACCGTATTGCTTTCTTAATTCCATATCAATTGTATAAATGCTGAATTCTCCGTGTCCGACAAGGACGATTTTCTTTGGTGCAAACTTCATAATCTGGCGACAGATCTCCGAACCAATCGAGCCACCAGCACCTGTTACCATTACCGTGCTACCTGTTACATATTCTGAGATTGCGTTAATATCAAGTTTTACCGGCTCCCGACCAAGTAAATCCTCGACCTCTACATTTTTCAGATGACTGACAGATACTTTTCCAGTCATCAGATCCTCAATTTTCGGGATCATTTGTACCTTCGCTTTTGTCTTATTAGCTGAAGCAACAATCTTTTCCAGTTCTCCATTTTGTAGAGATGGGATTGCAATAACGATATGCTCGATATCGAGCTCCTCCACTACAGTTGGAATATCTTGCACTCCACCAGCAACGGGTAAATTGAATAGTTGCATCTTTTGTTTATGTGCATCATCATCCACAAAGGCCACTGGCCATAGTTCGGTGTTCTGCTGTTCATTTCTAAGTTGGCGAGCAATCATCGCACCCGCCGAACCAGCACCGACAATTAATGTACGCTTTTGATTCGTTGCTTGTTTTATGTATCTATCTCGGTAAATACGCCATACAAAGCGTGAACCACCAATTAATATAATATGAAGCATCCATGTCACAATAAGTGCTCTTCGGTAGAGTGCGAAGTCATTGAATAAGTACATGACAACCCCTGCTGCTAAAACCGAGAACGTGACTGCTTGTACAATTGTTACGAGTTCGCCAACACTGGCATAGGACCATACTTTGTTATATAGCTTATAAATAAATGCAAATAAATGATGAAATAATAAAAGTGCGATGGCGCTAATTATAATGGCATTAAAATTGATAACGGATGTAAATGGATAAACAACCCAAGATGCGATAAATATTGCAGTACTGACAATGATCGAATCTAATAAAATCAGCAGCAATAAGCGTGTCCGATAATTCATAAGCATGCCCCTTTCTTTTTATGTTTTAATTCCTTAAAGTAATGAATAAGATTTACTCGGCGTTTTATTCCCGTTTTTGTATAAATATGACTGATATGTACTTTTACCGTTCTTTCTTTTGTGTCAAGCAGGTACGCGATATCACGATTCTTTAACCCTTTCGTCATTAAAAAGGCAATTTTAATTTGCTTTGGCGTTAAATTAACACCACATGCAAGTAACCTATGTGCGAACGCTTCTTCTTCTACTTGACTCATTTCGACAATTTTATTCCTCAGTAATTGTAACAAGGTTATGGGCAAAATACTATGGTTCTTTTGTGCATTATTCACTCCTTCAACTATCGCTTGGAGCGAATGCTCTTCCATTATACTCATAAGTCCGGCTTTAACTAGACTCAGCAAATAAAGTGGTTCTTCCTCACCAGAGACGAGTCCAATCACCTTCACGTTTTGCTTATGTAATTCCTCTGTGCTGCTGACACCTTCGGTCGGTGAAAGATTTTCTAGGTCCAAAAATACGAGTTCACAGCATGTAGCCAGCATTTCGATTGATCCAACCATAACTGGTATATCATGTTTCTCTTCCATTTGTGTTGCAGTCTCTCTCACACTATCTCTTGGTTGATAAAACCCCACATAGAACATATCTGTACCTTCATTCTCAGCTGACATTTCGTATGTAAAAACTTTCCCGTAAACATTTTCCTAATCTAGGAAAATAAGCTACTCTAGTTATAATACTAAAGGCCTGGTCATAATAATAGTGACTTTTGGAAATAAAAGTCACAGTTAGCCTAATATATACCTAATTTTTCCTGTTAATAACATTCTGCAAGTAGTTGATAAGCTTCTTACGGTTTGGGATTTCAAACTTATGATAGAGTTCACTAATATAATTTTTAATGGTTCCTTCGCTAAGGAAGAGTTTTTCGGCAATTTGTTTATTAGTATGATAATCCATAAGCAAATAGGTGATATCCAGTTCTCTTTTTGATAAGGTGATATTGCGATTTTGAAGTTTACAGTCAAGGATTTGTTTTTTCGTGTAGGATTGTTCACGGATTTTTTCTGCCAGGATACGAGCAGCAGAACCAGATAAGACGATTTCATTCTCATAGACATCTCGAATACTACGGATCAAACTAGTTGAGCGGAGACTTTTTAATAGGAACCCGTCTGCACCTGCATTTATTCCAGCTAAAATGAGCTCCTCGTCAGCATATGTCGTAAGCAGAATCACCTTTACTTCGGGGTTCTTTTCTTTAATTTTGATCATTGCTTTTATTCCATCCAACTCTGGCATATGTATATCCATTAGGACGACGTCCGGTAAGTATTTCTTAAATGTAGCAATTGCTTCCTCGCCATTTGTAGCAATCCCCACGACCTGAATGTCATCAGTATTGGAGATTAATGCCTCTACCCCTTCGCTAAATAAGCGTTGATCCTCCACAAGCATAACGTTAATCATGATTACTGCCCCTTTTACTACATTAGTTATCTATTGCTTCTATTGTGCACGATGCTTTCAAGTCATGCTAAGAGGAACCCCTTCCCCGATTGCATGCTTGTTTAAAAAGAGAGTACGCTACCTGTACTCCCACCCCTTGTCTGTTAAAACAAGCCTAAAAACTTTTTCTTCTTAACCTTAAAAGGTTCCATTTTATTTACATTACTGTTATCTATTAATAATTGGCTGTTTTCCATAAACATATAAAAGTATTCACTACCGTATTCCTGTTTAATTTCCTGCATTGCTTCCTGTAAGCAAAAGCCACGTGTTGTGGTATTATGTGCATCTGTCGCAACAAAATGGGTTAAGTTAGATTCAATTAGCTGATGGGAGAACTTTTGAATATTTTTCCCGAATTTACCGATTACACTCGCTGCGGTAACTTGCGTTAGCGCCCCCTTGCGGACAAACTCGTACAGTTTATTCGGATCCTGGATTAGTTCAGCGTTTCGTTCTGGATGCACGATAATCGGTGTATAGCCAGCCAGTTGTATATCATATAGCATTTGCGCTGCATAGCGTGGCACACTACTTGATGGAAACTCCACAAACATGTATTTTGTCTCATTTAGCGGAAGGATGATCTGGTTTTCGAGTTCTTCCATCATATCACCATTAATACGTACCTCCTGCCCCGGAAGTACGGTTAACGGGATATCTTTTCTAACTAATAGTTCACTTAGTATCTCCACATTTCGCATAACAGTGTCGCGTTCATTATCGTATTTTCCATTTCTATGATGTGGGGTAGCTATGATCGTATGAATCCCCTGCTCTACAGCAGCCTTTGCCATTTCTATGCTGTCTGACTCTGTCTGTGCACCGTCATCAACACCTGGTAATATATGACTATGAATATCGATCATTCCATTCACTTCCCTTTACTATTTCTTTGGTGTTTTTATTCGTTTGAATTATTCAAATATTACTGTATATTATAGCAGATTTTGTAAGTCTCTACCAAATTAATGAATGTAAAAAATCATTAACTATTTTTAGGACTATTGACCCATTCCGATTGTACCAAAATATAAATGGTCTAGCTATGATTTGTTATTACAGATTTGCTGTTACAAAGAAAAAACTCCCTGCTCTTTTGATTGCAGGGAGTTCCCTCTATTAATTTGTACCATAGTAATAATGATAGTTTGATGCCTTCTTCTCACGATCATTAAGCACAGCACCAAGCAATTTCGCTCTTGCTGGCTCGAGTGCTTCTTTTGCTTTTTCAACCGCTTCGTCTTCAGTATGCTTACTGCGCACCACTAATAGTGCACCATCCACAATATTGGCTAAAATTTGCGCATCTGTTACGGCAAGGACTGGAGGCGTATCAAAAATCACCATATCATAAGACTGTCTTGCATCGATAAGAAATTGTTCCATTTTTCTAGATGCTAGCAATTCTGATGGATTCGGCGGAATTGGACCACATGAAATAACATCTAAATTATCAACATCTGAACGATTAACCGCTTCTTCTATCGTGTTTTCTCCAACTAGAATGTTGCTTAATCCCCGAAGGTTATCGAGACGGAAGGTATAATGTACCGTCGGCTTTCTTAAATCAGCATCGATAAGCAAGACTTTTTTCCCTTGCTGTGCATATACCACCGCTAAGTTAGCCGTAGTCATTGACTTCCCTTCTCCCGGGCCTGATGAAGTAACTAAGATAGAACGTAGTGCTTCATCTACTGATGCGAACTGCAGGTTGGTACGAATGGTACGATACTGCTCGGAAATAGGGGACTTCGGGTTGAGCTTGGCAATCAGGTGCCGCATTTTGTTCGTTTGTCTAGCTTGTTTTTTTCTGCGCGCCATCAAAGCCACCCCTTTTTTGTGATTTTGCCTGGAAGGAGAACTGATCTCCATGCAGGTCATCTGTATCGATATGTGCGATCACACCTAAAACGGCTAGACCATGTTTCTTCTCAAGGTCTTCTTCTGTCGTCACTGTGTTATCCAAGTATTCTAGTAAGAAGGATAATCCTACACCTACCATACCACCCAGCACGATCGCAATTGCAATATTGAGTACTGGATTTGGCGCAACTGGAGAAGGATTTTCGCTTAACTCAGCTTCTGACAAAACTTTTACATTATCAACATTCATAAATTCCGGAAGATTCTCTTGAAAGGTAGAAACAGTCGTATTGGCAATATCTACCGCCAGTTCCGGGCTCTCATCCGTTGCTGTCACGGACACCACCTGTGAATTTTCCGCATTGGAAACTTGAAGCTTGTTTCCTAATGTTGTGGAGCCGTAAGGAAGGTTTAATTCTTCTACTACTTCATCTAAAATAGCTGGACTTTTAATAATAACATTGTATGTATTTATAATTTCAACATTGGCTCGTATATCATTGACATTGTATTGAACTTCCGGATCCTGCTGCCCCTGGTTAACAATGAATTGTGAACTTGATTCATATGTCGGTGTCAGGACAAAATAACTCACTACTGCTGCGATCAACGCTGCCCCAAAAACAAAGGCAAGTATCAATAGCAAGCGTTTCTTGATGACCCCGAATATCTCCTTCAGGGAAATAGTCTCTTCCATGCTGGTACCCCCATCTTCCTCTTAATCTAAGTTTTTTTCTACCGTATTTCGACATTACAATATGAAATTATATCATAAATGCTAGTGTTTAAAATCTTTTTTTTATAATTTTTAACAATTTTAGAAGGGAGGAGGTAGTGCAGGTTACAGCAAGATTGGTGTGGAGAGGGGGGAATTAGGTCGTGACTAAATACCTATAATAGGAGTTTGTGTTTATTTATATTACAGTTACATTACAATGTTTCTAGTTGTCTATGAATCTTTTGTCGAAGGATATATAATAAAATTACTTTCTAGTAGATTATGGAAAGAAAACACAAATTATACAGGGGGATACGACTTTGGCCAATAAGAAAATGATCATGTCGATTACTGCTGGTGCAGCTATAGCAACAGCCATTGTCGGTGCAGAAGAAGCAGAGGCAGCGTCATATAAAGTAAAAGGCGGCGACTCACTTTGGACCATCGCACAGAAATACAACACGAGTGTTTCCGAGTTGAAATCAATCAACAAACTATCAGGTGACATTATCTTCCCGAACCAGGTTCTGGAAACATCTAAGAAATCATCCAATACATCTAATTCTAGTTCTAGTTCTAATTCTACTACTAATACATCTACATCATCTAACTCTACATACACTGTGAAAAGTGGCGACACATTAAGTGGCATTGCCTCGAAACACAACATTTCACTAAAGAATTTAATGGACTGGAATGGCTTGACTTCCACGCTCATCTTCCCAGGCAACAAATTCGTTGTTAGCAAAAATGGAGGATCCAGCTCAAGTTCTAGTGGCTCTAGTTCAAGTGGAAGCAGTTCAAGTTCTGGCGGAAGCAAATCTCCGTCAACAGGATCAGCTACGGTTTATACAGTTAAATCAGGTGATTCTCTATCACGTATCGCATCACAAAATGGTACAACTGTAGCGAACTTGAAAAAATGGAACAACTTAAAATCAGACTTAATCCTAATTGGTCAGAAGCTTAACATCGGATCAAGCAGCTCTTCTAGCTCAAGCAACAGCTCAGCTAGTGAAAAGCCAACTGCTAATGTGAGCTACAATGTTAGTAAACTAGTATCCACAGCGAAAAGCCAATTCGGTGTACCATATGTATGGGGTGGCTCCACTCCAAGCGGCTTTGACTGCAGCGGATTCATTTACTACGCATACAAAAAAGCAGGCATGAGTAATATTAGCCGCCTATCAACAGATGGCTACTATAATCGCTCATTCTATGTAAGCAAACCACAAGTAGGCGACCTAGTATTCTTCTCAGGCACCTACCGCGCTGGCATCTCCCACATGGGAATCTATGTCGGAAACAATGAATTCATCCATGCAGGCTCATCCACTGGCGTTACGAAAACAAGCTTAAACAACTCCTACTGGAAGAGCAAATTTGATGGATTTAAACGGTTTTATTAATATTGATTTTGGTTAATGGGGAACTCCAGCGGGGCTGGAGTTCTTTTTTTTGGGTTGTGGTGAGTTTATATTATTACGGTTCCTCATTTTGTTTTTGTTTAAACATGTTTTTTTGGGTTGGAGGCATTTGGTAGACGGTTTTATTAAATGAGGGGTTGGGTTTGGTTAATGGGAACTCCAGCGTGGCTGGAGTTCTTTTTGGGGGTTGTGGTATTTTTTAGCTGCGTCTCTTCTTGGGTTTGGTGCGTCTCTTCTTGGGATTGCTGCGTCTCTTCTTGGGTTTGGTGCGTCTCTTCTTGCGATTGCTGCGTCTCTTCTTGGGGCTGGTGCGCCTCTTCTTGGGATTGGTGCGCCTCTTCTTTGGGTTGGTGCGCCTCTTCTTGGGCTGGTGCGTCTCTTCTTGGGCTGGTGCGTCTCTTCTTGGGCTGGTGCGTCTCTTCTTGGGATTGCTGCGTCTCTTCTTGGGGTTGGTGCGCCTCTTCCTAAGATTGCTGCGTCTCTTCTTTGGGCTAGTGCGCCTCTTCTTGGGGTTGCTGCGTCTCTTCTTGGGATTGCTGCGTCTCTTCTTGGGACTGGTGCGCCTCTTCTTGGGGTTGCTGCGCCTCTTCTTGGGATTGCTGCGTCTCTTCTTGAGGTTACTGCGTCTCTTCTTGGGGTTGCTGCGCCTCTTCTTGGGACTGCTGCGCCTCTTCTTGGGATTGCTGCGTCTCTTCTTGGGATTAGTGCGTCTCTTGATTTTTACATTTAGTGTTTCCTCCATCTTCTTTTTTTCTTATCATATATTAAATAGTTTTGTAGGAGTTTTGTAGTTATATTCTTTGAAGAGATTCCAAGAAATTTTCTACACTCCCGATTGCTAATGCTGGGTTTAATTAAATAGAAGTAATCCAGCAATGCCCTCTTATGCGCGGCTTTACTTTTCACTTTGCACTTAGGGCACAGCCACGTCCCATAGATTCGTTGCATGCCAAGATATTTACATGCTGGGCAGTGAACACCTGGGAGTATATCTTTGGCTTGTATCCCGTATCGCGTCATGGGAAGATGGTATGTTTGTTTACATGCGCCCAGAATTTTGGCCCCTAGCTTTTGATGCTGAATGGGCGTATTTTTAGCAACCGCATTGTCCTGATGCATAATCTTCCCTGGTATATATGCAGCGTGCGCGACAACTTTGGCGATGTGCTCCTTTTCTCCTTCTACTTTAATAATAGTGCTCGGATTGCTGATCGCAATAAAGCAATAGATTGGAATAAGTGGGAGATTCTTTTCTTGCAGCCAGGCTTGGAGGCGTTGTTTCTGCAGCTCTGCTTGTTGGATGGGGTGACGGAAGCCTGTTTCTTGTGAACCATCATCGCGGGTGAATTGTTGGAGGAAAGTATCAAAAAGTATGGTGCCACTGTAATTTTTCACTTCTACTATATATGCTGCATGTGGAGAGATTAGGAGATTATCAATCTGCATATTCTTCCCATCAACGGATAGGTTGAGATCTTGTAAGATGGTCATTTCGGCTGCGAGTTCATCCAAATAATAGTCCACCTGCCTTTCGCCAATATAACCCTTATTGCGCCGTGCGAAATCACCCTCCATTTCTCTAAATTTTGGATGGTCTGGCCTAATCCTTGATAGTAGTGCCTCATATTGATCGAGCTCTGTTTTGTTTCTTTTTTTTATAATCATTTCGTTCTCCTTTTTACCTGCTATCATACCTTCTATTTGATAGTGTGAGAAATCTATAAAAATTAATTTTCATTATAGAAAGGACCTCTATTTCAAATTTTTCACTTAAGAGAAAAGGAAATTTGGGACCTACACGCTCAAGGAAAATCGAGTATTATCATCTTTTGTTAATTACCTGGTGTGTTATAATAAAGCTGAAAACAAGGAGGTGATGAACATGCAAAAAGAAGATCAAATCATTGGGATGCTTGGACAGATTGGGGATCGATTGGACAAGATAGACAACCGACTAGACAATGTCGAAAATCGGTTGGACAAGATGGACAATCGACTAGGCAATGCCGAAATTCGGTTGGACAAGATTGAAAATCGATTAGATAATATGGAAACCAAGTTAGACACCCATGACACCAAACTGGATGATCACAGTCAAATGCTTCGTGGTCTTTTGGCGGGGCAGGAGACATTGAAGGCAGAAATGGGTGGTTTAAAATTATCAAACGCTAAGGAATTTGGGGAATTAAAAGAAGAAGCTTACAATCAAGCCGCCCAACTGACGATGCTACGAGATGATGTGTGGGCAAATCGGACGGAGATATATCGTATGAAGCGCAATGCTGATCCCCAATAATCTCCAATTAAAAAACCCGGACAGAGTCCAGGTTCTCACCTAACCAAATATGCTTCTAAAATATAACGCTCAGGTGCTGAGCCAATAAAGTCGAATGGATAGCATGTGCTGACAGTTAGTGTGGCACGTGGTTTTGGTACGATAACGGTTCGGTCATCTGCGTCGACAATCCGCACCTTGCGTACCTTGTACGTGAACTCCCCTGCTTCTGTTGTAACAACAAGTTCATCCCCAACACCAACTTCCCCTAGCTTGCGAAATACCGTATCGCGATGGCCAGATAGAACGGAATTGTCTTTTTCTCCTGGTAGGACACTATCTGCAAAATGGCCGACACCCTTGGCTAGTTCATCTTCATCTGTCCCGTGGAAAATCGGCAAAACGGCCTTTAGTTTAGGGATGGAAAGTGCTCCGATTTCGTCGCCAATTTCTGGGCGAGTTGGATAAAGCACGTCGGAGTCTGCTACTTTTTTCTCTTGAGCAATTTCGACTTCCACAGGTTCAGCGGACACTTCATTCTCCCCTCCCCCACCAAGACTATATCCTGTTAAAAAGGTCCATCCACTGGTTGTGGTTAACCAGATCCCCCCTGCCATAAGCAGGAGGGCGCTGACTAACAGAAACAATCGCTTTTTACTTTTCAAGGTTGGTTGTCCTTGTTCTACGATAGAGCACAAAGCCTGCCCCGATAATAAATAATCCTGCAAGACTGTTCATGCCATAATTGGAAGCTGTTTTCGGCAGCTTTCCGCCTTTTACAGTCGTTGGCGTTGTTTCGTCTGTAGAGACCGCATTTTTGACTGGCTTAGACTCCGGTTTGTCGGTACCACTTGATAAAGCTTTTCCTGTATCATGTATGGTCTTGGATTCTACCATTTCCCCAGTAATTATCAAGTCAGCCAGAAATATGTCTTCTAGATTATAAAGTGAGATTTTCAAGTCTGCGTTCACAAGCTCTGTCATATTGAACAAGGCAGTTAAGGATAATGGCTTTTCTGTGCCATCTTTAATTAAGCTAAATTCTACTTTCAACTGGAAAATGGAAATGAATTCTTTGTAAATGGACAGTAATTCGGCTGCCTCTTTTGGTGTTAATTCTGTTGCTGTGTCAAAGTCTTCAAATGCCATCATGCGCTCAGCCAAATTAAAAATGCGCTCTAGCATTTCGTCATCCATCGTTTCAAAAATAGAAAGGAAATGTGCTTCCAAGCGTTCAATTTCTTCCATGGTCAACCCATACTCTTCCATTAATACGCTTAATTCATCGATGAGGTACATGTCCTCAAAATAACCACTTATATCCTGATCAAGATCATCAATAAAAATATAATCATTGATATCAAGCCCGTTTTCATTCAAAAGATCGAGCAGCTCAGATTTACTCACGTCATAGAAGTCGGCAAAGTAATCAAGATTGCTCAAATCTTCTTTAATAATTTCGCCTAGGAAGTCGAAAAGACGATCTATCGTTTTAAAATTATCCAGTGATTCTTCATATCGGGCTAGTGATGCCACAATATCCTCACGGGTAACCGTGAAACCTCTTATTTTGCTAACTTCTTTTAAACGAATCTCTAGATTTTTATCAAAATCTGGGTCGCGTACAACCTTTTCTTCTACATAAAAGTCGATCGCTTGGTAGAGGTCATCTATAAATACATAGTCTTCCAGTGTTTCCCCATTTTCAGCTAATAGAGCTTCTAAGTCTGCTTTAGTAAATTCATAACTTTCATATACACTACGTAAGTTCCGGCCATCTTTTCGAATGACCTCTCCTAACCAACCTTCTAAGTCTTCCACTGTTTCAAAGTTGTCCAATGTATCTTCATATAATGTGAGGGAATACTCGATGTCTGTTTGTGTCACTGTAAAACCTCTCTCTTTGCTGACCCTTTCCAAGTATTTGCTTAAATCCTTTTCAAATCCAGCGTTCTGCCCTGCACTTGCATAGCCTGGCATAACAGCGACAACGAATAGTACAAAAGCCAATAAAGCCAATGCCCATTTTTTCATTTCTTCTCCTCATTTCCTAATTTTGCTAATCTTCCTGAAATGATTATAGCCTTGAACAGGTGTTCTGGCAATCTATTTTTTAATAATATTTTTTTGTAAAGATTTGATTAATAAAAACTGTTAGAATGGGATGAGGAGGTGCCTCATGAAACTATTACAATCTAAGGGAGAAAGAATCTTTTATCTTATATACATAACGTTGATGCTCGTTTCCTATCTCGGCTATGTTGCGCTGGATAATTATCGTGTCACTACAAGAGGGAGTGGCTCCATTACCGGAGAAGAAGCACAATCTATCGCACAAATTGGCATGTGGACATCGAATGTTGAGTTAATCTTTATTGTTTTGTTCGTTATCGTAATGATTGTGATGTATTTACGTGCTTTTAAAAAAAAGGAAGTTATCAAATTATTTATCATTATGAATAGTGTTCTCTTTGCTGGGATTATTGTTTTGAGCTTCATTTTATTGCTGGTGACATCCCTGCCGATTGGCAATTTACTTCAGCCTTTGTTCTTCCCTGTCTTTCTACTTGTCATCCTATTACCATTTGTAAAATTAATGAACAAGAAGAAAGAGCAATCGTTTTAAAGTTGGATTTTGCCGGGAATAGTTCCTTAACTTACATTTCAATTGGGAGATGATTTTATGGGACCGGAAAGATACTCGGAAAACTGGTTGTATCAGCAAATAGATGATACGTTAGCTTTTTATTATCCGACCTGCATGGATTACGAAAATGGCGGGTATTATCATAGTTTCTATGACAATGGTGAGCTTAGTTCCGACACGACGAAACACTTAGTCGGGACCTCACGCTTCATTTATAACTTCAGCATTGGCGCTATTCTTGGCCGTGGTGATTTTTGTATAGAAGCTGCCGAACATGGCTTGCGTTTCTTGCAGGAGCATCACCAGGATAAGGAGAATGGTGGTTATTTTTGGACATTGGATGGCCAGAAAGTCACCGAGGATAAGAAGTATGCCTATGGTCATGCGTTTGTATTGCTTGCAGCTTCAAAGGCATACTCGGCTGGAATTGAGTGGGCGCGCGAAGTGATAGAATCTGTTTATCAGGTGCTTGAGGAACATTTCTGGGAAGCAAAGCATCATTTGTATGCGGATGAACTGACTGCTGACTGGTCTGAAATGTCAGCGTACCGCGGGCAAAATGCCAATATGCATATGTGTGAAGCAATGATTGCCGCATATGAAGCAACCTCTGAAAAGGTGTATTTAGAGCGAGCTTATGAGATTGCGGACGCTGTAACTGGTCGTTTGGCGGCTCAAACAAAGGGACTCATTTGGGAGCATTTTACTCCTGATTGGCAGCCAGACTGGACCTTCGTAGAAACAGAAGAAAGCAAGCAGGAATTCCGCCCAAATGGCTTTATACCAGGCCATTCCATTGAGTGGAGCAAGCTGCTGATGATGCTTGATCGGCATATAAGTGAGCCATGGATGTTAGACAGAGCAATTCACTTATACCAAGAAGGCTATCAAAAGGGTGCGGATACCGAATATGGTGGCATCATTTATTCCATTTCCGCAGACAAAGTCATGATGGATACCGATAAATATTACTGGGTCCAAGCCGAAACATTCGGAGCCTCCGCCCTACTTGCGGTGAAATTAGGCAAACCCGCCTACTGGCAACGCTATGAAGCCATGCTGGATTATTGTTCGGAGAGCTTTATTGACCAGAAGCATGGTGGTGGCTGGTTTAACACCCTATTCCGCGATAATCTGCGGCAAAGCGCGATTAAAAGCGAAAAGGCAAAAGCCGACTACCATCCAATCGCGAATTACTATGAGACATTGCGCGTGCTGGCCGGCGCTTGATGAGTGGCGCATCACATTTGGTAGTGCGCCTCTTTTTGAGGTGCTGTGGTTTCACTTTGAGGTGCTGTCTTGTCACTTCGGAGGGCTGTCTTGTCACTTTGGGGTGCTGTCTTGTCACTTCGGAGGGCTGTCTTGTCACTTTGCAGCACTGCCTTGTCACTTCGAGATGCTGTCTTGTCACTTCACTGTCCTCTCGATTTACTTCAAAAAAACAAGGCTCCCAGTTAAGAGAGAGCCTCTGATTTACTAATCTTTATATAAATATTCGCCATTTGTTTCTATTACTTTTTTATACCAGTCGAAACTGTCTTTTTTCATTCTTTTTAATGAACCGTTACCATAGTCATCTTTATCTACATAGATAAAGCCATACCTTTTTGCCATTTGACCTGATCCGGCACTAACGATATCGATAGGTCCCCAATACGTATAACCTAAGATTTCACATCCATCTTCAAGTGCTTCATGCAATTCGACTAGATGCTTGCGTAAATATTCAATGCGATAGTCATCATGAATTTTTCCATCTTCAGCGATTTCATCTTTGGCACCAAGCCCATTTTCTACGACAAAAAGTGGTTTTTGGTAACGATCATAAAGCTCGTTACACACATACCTTAGCCCCTTAGGATCAATTGGCCAACCAAAATCTGAGTTTTCCAGATATGGGTTTTCGTATCCAATGCTACCGCCCGTTGATTCATAAATCGGCGTCCCCGCTTTATAAGTAGAGGTCAGATAGTAACTAAATGCTAAGAATGAGCACGTATATTCCTTAAGTAATTGTTCATCCCCTGCTTCTTTCTCAATCGTAACGTTGTGCTCTTTAAGTATACGATTTACATAAGTTGGATATTCTCCTCTTAGCATAACATCTGAGAAAAAGAGGGATTTTCTTCTGTTTTCATATGCACCAAACACGTCATCAGGATGACAAGTATTTGGATAAAATGCACTTAAAGAAAGCATACAACCTACTTCATTCTCTGGCATGATAATTTTTCCCAGCTTGACCGCCATGGAATTTGCTAAGAAGAGGTGATGACTTGCTTGGTACACCCTTTGTAACTTGTCGGGTCCATCCTCAATACGGCAAGCACCTGCTGCATAAGGAATTTTATGCATATTGTTTACTTCATTAAAGGTCATCCAGTATTTAACTTTATCCTTGTATCTTTGGAAGATGACTTCACAATACCTGCTGAAGAAATCTATTAACTTACGATTTTCCCAACCGCCATATTCATCCAATAGATGTAAAGGTGTTTCATAATGTGATATAGTCACCATTGGCTGGATACCTTTACTTATTAATTCATCAAAAAGGTCATCATAAAATTGTAACCCCGCTTCATTTGGCTCCTCCTCATCACCATTTGGAAAGATTCTTGTCCAGTTAATTGAAGTTCTAAACAGTGAAAAGCCCATTTCAGCGAACATTGCAACGTCGTTTTTGTATTCATGATAAAAGTTAATGGCTTCATGGCTAGCGTAGTATTTTTCAGGATCAATCTCCCTATCAGCTACACCAGAAATAATACCGCCTCTTACTACATCTGCAATGGAGACACCTTTGCCATCTTCATTCCATGCGCCCTCTGCTTGGTTAGCCGCAATTGCCCCACCCCACAGAAAGTCATTAGGAAATGCTTTTTTTGTTTGTTTCAACGCTCTCACTCCTCTATTTTGCTACTTTTTTGCAACTTATTATCTGGCATCTATGCATCAGCAGTTGTCGTTTCTTCGTCTAAAGCCTTTTTATCTATAATTTTGAAGAACGGCCAGTAAATAAATATGTTAATAACGATTAGAATAGCCTGTAATAAAATGAGCATTACAGATCCCGCTAGAATGGAGTTCACAAATACTGGTGTACCTACTGGCATATGAAGTCCGTTTACTAGTGGGAATACTCCTAGGTTCATTAGCGTGTATGAAATAATACCATTAACTAATGGAGCCAGTATGAAAGGTATTGCTAAATATGGATTCAAAACAATTGGTAATCCGAAAATCATAGGTTCATTAATATTAAAGATCCCAGGTACAATAGCGAGCTTACCTAATGTTTTATACCGTTTACTCTTCGCAAAAAATGTTAATAAAATTGAAAGCGATAGGGTAGCACCTGCTCCACCAATAATGATGGCAATAGCTAAGAATCCAGTGTTAACTATGTTCTCTGGTGCGTTACCAGCAGCTATAGCATCTAAATTTTCAAGACCAAGCGGGATCCAAACTCCATAAAGAATAGGCAAGATTGCTAAGGTACCATGAATACCGAATAGCCATAACGTATGAACCACAAGAATAAGGACGATCATGGACCAAAATCCGCCACCAATATTTTGTAATGGGGCTTGGACAAATGAATAGACAAATTCGTGTGCGCTTTCAAAACTGGTTAATTTAAATAACCCACTTATAATCGTAAAAAGGATTACAATGAGAATTCCTGGAACTAGTCCAGCAAAGGTTTTTTCTACAGTTGGAGGAACCCCAGGGGGCATTTTAATCGCCCAACCACTCTCTACAATAAATACATACAATCTAGCAGACAACAGTCCGACTATAATGGCTACAAAGAGCCCTTGGGCACCGAGAAACTCAACAGGTATCGTTGTGGCGTCATCTACCACTAAGAAAGGTGTAAGGACAAAGAAAGATATTAAAGCAATAATCCCTGCTACTACGCCATCTTGTTTATAGAAGGTAGTTAATTTATAAGCTATACAAAACACTGCATATAGTGCTATTAACGAAATCGTAACCTGTGCTGGCAGGTTTAAGACTCCTTTTAACCCGGTTTCCGTTATAAAGTCTTGGTATGCCGTGATATTAATATTTGCAATTAATGTGGAAAGAGCCCCGATAATTATAACGGGTAGTGCAAGGAGCAATCCTTCAGATACTGATTTTAAGTATCTATTCTCTCCTATCTTTCCTGAAACACGCTGCAATTTAGCCTGAAAAGCTTCACTACGTGAACTCATATTTAACACTCCATTCATCAATAGATTATCATTACATAGTTAGAACGAGCTATTTAGATTCAATTAAATCCAATGCCCAATCTAGAACCTTTTGTCCATTCATCGTTCCATAATCTAGGCTATTAATGACTTCTACAGGAATGGAGTCATATTTTTTCTGGTAATCACCTTTCAAATAGGAAACCTGTGGACCTAGCAAGAGCACATCAGCATCTTGCACATATTTTTCTAAATCTCCACCTGATGTTGCGTTAATTTTAATTTCCTCTTCTGAACCTTTAGCTGCTTCTTCCATTTTGTTAACAAGCATACTTGTAGACATTCCTGCTGCACAAACTAGTAAAATATTTTTCATAATGAATTCCTCCTAATTTTTAATTATTCATTTTTTGATATACATCAATAAGCTCTGTTGCTAGTTCCTTCACTGTCATGGCATTCATAAGATGATCTTGAGCATGTACCATCAGTAACGTTATTTCTGACTTTTCACCTCTAGTTTCAGCCTGAATTAAATCAGTTTGAACACGGTGTGCCTTGCTAAGATCTTGCTCTGCAAGTTCTATTAGCTCTTTCGCTTTGGTAATTTCGCCGTTCTTTGCTTCTTTAATACCTAATAACGCATTACTTCTTGCATTACCACCGTTTACGATGATTTCCATGATAATCTGTTGATAATCCAATATGTTTGACCTCCTTATGTGAACCGTTAACGTTTGTTCTTCTTTATTTTAAGCCCCCATCTCATCCAATTAAAGAGGATGTTTTTCCGTTACAAAGGAAGTTGGTAAGCGTTTCCTTAGGAAAGGTTTTAATCAGGGTGTTAAAAAGGCTGTAATGAAGTTCTTAAAATAGAAAAAGCGCAAAGGCGGCCCTTTACACTTTTCTTAAGATCGTTATAACGTCTGTTGGTGACTTGCTTGCAACTAATTGTTGAATAATATCTTTATTGTCGACTAGTTGAATGATTTTTTGATACATGGGACCTAACTCTTCTTGGTTGTTTTGTGCAACATGAAGTAAGAATACAACCTGCACTTTATTCTGGCCCCATTCTATCGGTTCTTTTAAAATACAAACCGACCAAAACGTTTGATCTGACTGTGGATTCATTGGATGAGGAATAGCTACCAAATTTCCATAACTAGTAGAAGCAGCTTCCTCCCTACTCATCACAGAAGATACAAAGGTATCTTTAACGATTTTCTTTTCCATTAGTTTGTTACCAAGAAATGTGATGACCTCTTCAGGATTAGTAAGCTCTTGGCCTAGGAAAATACGCGAAGGCTCTAAATATTTGGCTACAATGTCTTCTCCACTTTCTTCTAAATGATTACTTATATTTGCCAAATCCTTGCTATCCAATATTGTACTTACTACCACATGAGGAATTGTAATATTGTCAGGCAAAGGAACGGTACTTATAATTAGGTCAATGTTTTGTTCTGAATAACTATCTAAATTGTGTAGTTCTGTCGTCCCTACAATTGTTAGATGCTCTCCCATTTTTGCTCTTAATTTGTAAAATAACAATTTGGAGCTTCCCATCCCTGTTGTACACACAATCAAGCAACGGGTTGGCCAAACTTTTAACTTATTCCGTTCGATCGCAGCACCAATATGCATGGCAATATAGCCAACTTCATTTTCATCTATTTCAATTTGATGGCGCTTTTCGATTATTTTACCCGCGATAATACCGGCTTCAAAGGCAATAGGGTGGTTTTCTTTTATCGCATTAAGAATAGGATTTCTCACATTCATCCCATTTTGGTAACGGTAGATTGCTGGTTTCAGATGAATCGCGATACTATAAAAAAGCTCCTCATCCTTTTCAATATCTAATTGCATTTCATTGCTTACTTTGTGAATTACTTCCTTAACTGTTTCAATAATCTCTTTATTGAAGCGATCTAATGTGGTATTTGTATCATTTGGCAGAAATAGTTTAGTTCCTAATAAATGCATAGTTACATAGTAAATTTCAACTTTAGGAAACGTAATAAGCAAGCTTTCCTCAATCCCTTTTATAATAGAACTTGCTACTTGATATTCCTTTGAGTTGGTTATGTCTTTCTCCTCGTTTTTTATGGATGAAACATAATAATTGTTTTTAATTCGTTTACTTGCAATCGCTATATGGATCACTAAGTTACTTAAGGCCATATCTGATAAACTTAGATTGAACTTTCTTAAATTTAGTAAAATGGTTGACTTGATTGTTTCCATTATTTCTGTTGGCAGTAACCAGGAAGCCTCACTAGTTAAATTTAACAGGGACGTTGAATCTCTTTTAAAAACCTCTTCAGATATAGCATACCTAATTTGTTGCTCTTCGCCCTCTATTTTTAAACCATATTTAGGTTTTGTTATCAACTGAAGCTGATATTTTTCAATAATATGTTTCATTTGTTTTATATCATTTTGTAATGTTGATCTACTTATAAACAACTCGTCAGCTAAAGCTTCCATCGTTATATAGTCATTCTGTAATAAGCAGCGCTTTACTAGATATCGTACGCGTTCCTCAGGCTCAACAGGAACGGTAACATCTTTTAACATGACAGATTCAAGTAACGATTTAAATTTTTGATCATCTATAATTTCTAATTGGTATCCATGACCACGGAGTGATTTTATATAGCCACCTGACTTCTGGAGTATTTCGTCTAATAATTTAATATCACTTCTAATCGTTCGAGAGGTTACTTGTAATAGCACTGCTAGCTGTGCACTGGTAATGACTTCTTTTCTTCCTATCAATTGCCTTAACAGCTCTTGCAATCTTTTATTCATATCAAACACCTCTTCTTTTGTTGCTTATACTTTTCTATTATAATAGCGCTTGCATTGTTCAGACATACATTTCATTTCCTAAGCTAAGGAAAAAAAGTACTATAAAACGTGATTCTTCGACAATATTCGATAATCTATCATAGCACAAATTATCTAATTAATTAGTTCTATATACTCGACAGTTACTTTTCACAGAACCATACAGTATTGCAGGATTTAAACCAATAATGTCGAAAATAGATAATAGCTATCTTAAAGTGAGAAATGGGGATATCACTATGTGCAAAATTAGAGGGATTAATAAAGCCGATATTGAAGAAGTTTCCACCTTCATTTCCAAACTAAATAATCGTGAGGAATCACATATTGGGTATTGTGGAACGGATCAAAAAGAGGTTGCAAAATACATGCAAGAGGAAATCACAGATGTACCGTATTTCGATAGCTTTGTTGGTGCATATGAGAATAATCAGCTTGTAGGTGTATTGGGATTTGATGCTGACCTGGAGGATAAAAGCGCGGAAATATGGGGTCCATTTATCAATAAAGATAAGTGGGATATTGTTTTTTCTATGTGGGAAAAAGCTATTTCATTGCTACCAAAGGAGATAGATTCCCTGGAGATGTTCCCAAATTTGAAAAATACTAGAGTGTGCCAACTAGCAAGAGACCTCTCCTTTAATAAATATAGTGATGAAACAATATTGGTTTTCTCACGTAGTAATAGTAATAAGTTGGAGGGAAACCGTCTGGAGGAATTAACTCCAAAACATCACCATACAATGAAACAGCTTCATAATGAAGCATTTCCTAATGCTTATTATGATGGTGAGCAAATAATGAAACGGTTGAACGAAAATAGGAAAGTTTTCGTCATAACCAAAAATGAAGAACTCTCTGGCTATATTTATGTAGAAGCAGAGCCAGAGTTTGGTGAAGCAAGTATTAAATTTTTTGCTGTTGCTCCAATCGTGAGAGGAAAAGGAATTGGAAGACAATTATTAGCGGGATCCTTAAAATGGTTATTTACATTTGAGAGCATGGATTCCATTACACTGTGTGTTAACTCCACAAATCAAAATGCCATTAATTTATATAAAAAAGTTGGTTTCCAGCATCAGCATGACTTGATTTCATTTACTAAGGATGTAGGAAAGAAGTAGGTAATATCACAACAACTTCAACCTACGTAGAAGAAATGAATAATGGTTATATTATTGCAGACTTCATTTTCAATTATTTTTTTTGAATTTATTTTAATAAGCCTCCAAAACACCCATCCTACCTTAAAGGTGATTTTAATTGGTTTTTTGTACTAGATGAGGAGGACTAAATTTGAATATAGATACTGATTCATTGGTTACCTTCCTTATTACGTGGGGAATACCAACTTTCATGATTGTTCAAGCTTATTTAAAAATGGATACAGCTGATAGGAACTCTGCCAAGAAGGATTTTAAATCGCCACATTTTATTTTCACTATCGGCTCCCTTGTAATTGGTTGTTTCTTCGCTTCTCTTGGAAATCTACTGACACTAACTATCATTAAGTTAATTGGAATTTCCTTAATGGTTATAGCAGGCCTTACAATTACGGTTGATATGTGGAGGAAAAATAAAATGAAAAGTATTGTAACACCAGTGCTTATTGCAGTGGCAATTTACTTTTTAATATAGTTATAGAAACTCTAGGGATATTGAGATTCAATGGGTGCTGTGGTTTCACTTGAGCGGAGAGTTTGTATTACGGTGCTCACGCTAGTTTTATATTGGATTTAATAAATTGTATAGAGAATACCAATGAAATTAACCTAAAAACCCTGGCAAGTATTGAAAGAGCAATAAGAATAAGGGGGAGTGAATTGTCTTAATGATTTATGCAGAAATCTTACGTACGATCTCCGTAGTAATACTTATCATAAGTTCTTCCTTTTATTTACGGCAATTGGCAAAAACAAAAAAACAAAGGAAGCTTTCAGCCTATGAATTTACCATGTATATAACCATTCAGATAGCATACCTCTTTTTCGCAATAAGTTTATTGATCTTTATTTTTGCAGAGGTGTGATATATGAAAAAAATATCTCTTGTCGGGAAAATTAATTTTGTGCTAGGAACCATTCTTTTATTATTAGGGATTTACTTTTTTATCCAAGAGCTTTCTGAAGGATTAACATTAATAGATTTTCCTCTATCCATTGCTTTTATGCTTATTGGAATATCTATAATTTTATCATCATTTATTTACAGGAAGGATGTTTAAATGGAAAATATTATAAAACAGGGGATGGCGAACCTATGGAAAGGTAAGGAAGCCGTTGGGGGCAAACTATACTTAACTTCTCACCAGTTAATACATAAGCCACATAAGATCAATATCCAAAGTGACCAAGTTGAATTGAATCTTGTTGATATTGACCACGTAGAATTATACACCAATAAAATTTTCGGGCTTTCCCTTATGAAAAACGGGTTAACAGTCGTTGATAAGGATAGAAATGAATATAAATTTGTGGTGAACAAAAGAGAAGATTGGAAGAATGAGATTGAGAAGCTACTAGGAAACTAGTTAGAAACAAGGGCTGCAATGGCAACCCTTGTTTTTCTGCTGATATTTCTCCGTAAAGGTTCTATTATACAAAAAATCCGCCTTTTTGAAGACAAGGCGAATTTTTCGTTTAAAACTATATTTTTATAGAGAAGCTGATACGCCACCATCAATAAGAAATTCAGAACCTGTTGAATAACTGGATTCATCGGATGCTAAAAATGCTACCATATTAGAAATTTCTTCTGTGTCAGCAGGTTTTCCTAATGGAATGGACTCTTCTAATTTTCTGTACTCTTCTGGGTCTGCATTTTCTAACATTGCGGTTTTAACAGCTCCCGGATGAACGGAGTTTACTCGAATCCCATACTCAGCGAAATCCAATGCTGCACTCTTTGTCATTCCCCTAACAGCATACTTAGATGCAATATAAGCTATCGGTGCATCTCCGGATACTTGAAATGCTTCAACAGAGGAGATATTGACAATGGATCCTTTTTCCACCTGCTTCATGGATGAAACGACTGCTTTCATACCTAAGAATGTTCCAACTTGGTTAACGTCTATGACTTTTCGATACTCTTCTTCAGAGCAATCTTCAATTCGACTTCTTTTACCAAAGGCAGCATTATTTACTAAGATATTTACATTACCGAATGTTCTTTCCGTTTTGTTGACTACATTTTCCCATTCTTCTGCATTAGAAACGTCATGTTTAATAAATTTCACATTTTCGCCTAGTTCACTTTCGAGCTCTTTACCTTCGTTCTCCAAAATATCTGTAAAAACGACTTTAGCTCCTTCATCAACAAACTTACGAACGTGTGAAGCGCCCTGTCCACGTGATCCACCTGTTACGATAGCAACTTTTCCGTCTAATTTACCCATTACATATCTCCTCCTCTGTTATTATTTGTACTTACATTACTAATTGTAACTAATCACCAAATACTTGTAAACGGATTCAATTTACTAAGAAACGTATAGTAACCAGCAGTATTTATATAAAACAAGTTATATAGATTTTTTAAAAACAAGGGCTGCAATGGCAACCCTTGTCTTGTTTATCTACATTTAAAATAATGAATATGCTCCATCGATCGGTAGGATAGCGCCTGTTACAAAGGAGGCTGCCGGTGTGCAGAAGAATGCCACTGCCTGGCCAACTTCCTCCGGTTTTCCAAGTCGCTTCATTGGTGTACGTTCGATAATCGTCTCTGCTTGTCCCTCTGGCAAACTGTCCATTAGTGGCGTGTCGATCCAACCTGGTGCAACTGCATTTACTCGAATGCCTTCATCTGCATATTCGATTGCGAGGGATTTCGTGATTTGACCGATCGCACCTTTACTTGCACTATATGCTGGTGCCATATCAGAACCGAAAATAGCGTACATGGATGAGACATTTATAATGCTGGCAATGTCCGATTTTGCTAAAAGCGGGCGCGCTAAATTACTGATATGGAAAGCAGAATTGGCATTGATGTCCATCACTTTTTTATACGTATCATATTTGTACTGATCTGGCATATTCACACCAGCACCATTAAATAAAATATCTAATTGGGTAAGATCAGAGAAGAATTTCTCGATTTTCTCTTCATCTGTAACATCCATTTCAATTGCTTCTACATCCAAGACATTCGGAATAGTTGTTTCATCTGCTTTCAATCCTAGTGTATAAACCTTCGCACCTAGTTCGGCTAAATGAAAGGCTGTTGCAGTACCTAGTCCTCCATTTGATGTACCCCCAGTTACGACAGCTACTTTATCCTTTAGTATATCTTTTTGATACGTTACATTAGCCATGTTCATTCCTCCTATGTTTATTAGTTCCATAAATGAATCTTCCCAAACTTTTTATAATTAAACCTATATGCCTAGTTCTAAAGCTTGAGTGGGAGAAAAGATATATTGACCCGGAGTCTACTTAGTACTATTTCAGCCCGCCGAAACAACCTCCCCTCACTCGGCAATACTTTTCCGTAAAAAACTTCGTTACGTCCCTTCAACTTTTCATATCACTCCTAATACCAATCTCGCTTATTTTCTAAAAATTCGAATGAATAAAATGTAATTTAATGTTAAAATGAAGCTACGTTCTATTGGGAGGTAACAATATGTTAAAAATACTTAGAAACATTTTAAGTGTAATAACGATATTACTAGCTGCTTATGGATTAATTACAGGAAATTTTGAGTTCCAACCATTTATGATTTTATCTTTGGGATTATTGATGTTGGTAATAGGACTGATTGAATTTAGAAAAGGGAGAAAGAATTATGGTTGGATAAGTATTTTTACTTTCTTCTTTTTATTATTTGTATCAATTCAAACATTTTTATGGAGATAACTGGTCAGGAAAGGGATGGATTTTTTTGTTTAAAACGGAGAGATGTTATATAAATAGCTTTAAAGAAACAGATTTTGCCGATGTACAAAAACTATTTGTGAATCAGGATGTAAGAAAATACCTTGGAGGTATACGGGATGAAGAATCGATTATAGGGCAATTACAAAGCATGCTAAATCCGTCTGATAGTGCTTTTTATTGGGTCATTAGAGAGAAACAAACAGACAATTTTATTGGTTTAGTATCTCTGGATCCTCATCATGAAGGTGCTTTTCTTGAGGTTTCTTATCAATTTTTACCAGTTTGGTGGGGGAAAGGTTATGCAACAGAGTCAGTTCTTCCAATTATTCAATTCGCTTTTAATAATTTAAATCAGAAGAAGTTACTTGCTGAAACACAAACTGCAAATAAAGGCTCTTGTAGACTCTTGGAAAAATTGGGTATGCAATTAGAACGCAAGACTATTAGATTCGGTGCTGAACAATCAATTTATTCAATAAAACCATACCAGAATATTGAATTCTAATTATGAGTTTAGATTGTGTTCTATTAAAACTATAGGGTGCTTCATTACAAAGTGAGCTCGTTCATACTAAAACTTAAACAGTGAACTTTTAATATAATTTAATAAATGTTACTTGAAGGTATCACAATGGGATATAGAAGGAGAAAATCTATGTTTAAATTTGCTGTGATTTTTGTACACGGATTGATATTCATATTTGCAACACTTATTAGCTTAGGTGGACATATTAGCATTGCTCCACCTGACCCAAGTAGAATGCCCGCTGTTATCTTTACCGCGTTTGCGACTTTTAATGTCATTGTAATTATATCCATTTTTGTACAACTAAAGGTTAAAAAAGTATGGGTGTTTTTAGTTACAGCTTTAGGTTTAATGGTTTTATTATATTTCTTACCACATATAGTGCTTTACATTGAGGACATTTTAAGAGGTTAGCTCACCAAATATATATTGAAGTACAGGGTGTTTTAACAAACAAGAAAATCGTCAACTTGGCGGGAACTCTTAACAAAATGCTCAGTATAGTTGAACAAGCAAAAATATTAGAGGTGAAAATATAAGTGGATATTAGACTTGCTGAAGCAAGAGACATTACTCAATTAATAGAAATGCGATGGGATAATACCATTGAATTTGATGAGAGCAAAAAAGACGCGTCCTACGAAGAATTTGAAAAGGAGTGTCAGACATTCTTAGAAAATGCACTAAATAGCAATCAGTGGTTTATTTGGGTTGCTGAGGATAACAAGAGAATTGTTTCTCATATATACATTGAATTAATACATAAAGTGCCAAGGCCTGGTAGGGTTACTCACCCATTTGCATATATGACCAACGTATACACGATTCCAGAATATCGAAATGGAGGACTCGGAAGTAACGTATTAAGTACAATAAATAATTGGATAAAAGAGAATAAATATGAATTTGTAATTGTGTGGCCGAGTGATGAAGCCACTAATTACTACAAGAAAAATGGTTACGTTCATTGCACTGAGCCAATGGAATACTATCCTTCTTGAACGGTGGCGTTTGCTGAATAAGAGCCTTCCTATGTTCAAGTAATGTGGCTATAGTTAAATAAAAAAGATATGAAAAGTTAATCCATTTGCAGGTTATTTAGAAGAGGTGGTTAGAATATGGATGCAGTTTTGGATTTAATACGCTCAGTATCCACGATAATTTTTTTCTCCTTAAAGGATATAACGGAGGAAGATGTAGAAAAGAATCTAGAGTATTTAAAGCATAATAAGTGGTTTCAAGATTTCCTTGATGATGAAGAATATAGTAAATTGATTCTTAATAATACGGATGTTCGCAAAGTAATAGGAAGTATTGACACTAAAAAAATGTCAAAACCAAAATATAATAAAAATCAGCAAAAGAGGCTTAAAAGAGAACTTGAAAAACAACTAGACAACAAACACTAACTTTAGAGTCTTTTGTTATGTCGCTATCAGATGCTTTAACACAATAAGCAAATCGTCTATACTTTGCACTATTTTAAGAAATACAGCAGGTTAATGAAATGTAATATGTTAAAAAAAACAGGGGGACCAGGTGAATAAATACCAAAGACTTTCTGTTTATATTTCAATTGTAGCACTTGCCTTCTTCTTAGTATATCTTTAATGACACACCATTGGGGATACTTTTTATGGAGTTTATTACCTGTTTTTATGGTTTTAATGGCTACGTTTTTCATTAAGAAAGATATGGAAAATAATAGAAAATAAAGAATTCTTTTTAAGTGATGGTTTGCATGCGTTAAACAACGCGATTATTATCACAATCGTTTTTTTCCGCTTTATATCTTAGAACATTATGTCATTATCTGAATTAAGCTTCTTTATCTATAATAGTAGCTTCATTGAGTAAGAAGGTATTTCATATATATAACTTTTTATTTTTCCTTTTGTTATTGTCGTTTAACGCGATAGCCTTGTTTGGAGAGGAATCTGTGAAGGTGGCGTACTGTTCAATTCAGTTTGCAGCTTTTGTTAATTTTAATGAAATTACCTGTTGGTCTAGCCCAAATCATGTATTAGTCGTAATATTTTTTTCATATCTTGACCAGTAAAATCGGCCATAGACTGATCTACAGGCATCCTATTTTCTTCATAAGCAATAACAGGAATCTTCGCTGCTTTTGCTGCTAGTATTCCTGAATAAGAATCTTCAATAGCAATACTCTCTTGTGGAGACACTTTTAATTTATTCAACGTATGAAGGTAAATTTCAGGATTTGGTTTGCTCTCAGGGAAATTCTCTCCACTAACAATAATATCAAAATAGGTAAAAATATTGCATTCCTTTAATATTCTATGAATATGCTTTTCTGGAGAAGAAGACGCCACTGCCAATTTAATCTTCTTTGATTTAGCATAGCTTAATATACCTAATATATCTTCTCTAAATATACTTATGTAATTAATTTCCTCATATCTTTGTTCTATAAATATAGTAAACTTGTCTATTAGGTCTTTCATTGAACACTTATTACCAATCAGTTTAAGCATATTTCCATATAAGTCGTTGTATGATTTCCCAATCAGTTCACTTAACTCCTCTTCATTTGTTGAACCGCCCTCCTTTAATATAAACTCTTTTTGAAATTTATAATCAAGAATCTCCGAGTCTACTATGACGCCATCCATGTCAAAAATAATAGCCTTCAGCAAAAAATCCCTCCTGTTTCTACATATTAATTTGATCAGCATCAACTATAGGATGCGTTAACACAATAAGCAAATCGTCTATACTGTGCTCTATTTTAACAAATACGGCAGGTTAATGAAATGAAATACATTAAAATAAATCAGAATATTTTAATCCTTTAAAAAGGGGGTATTTAAAGTGACTAAATACCAAAGACGTTCTGTTTATATTTAAATTGTAGCACTTGCCTTCTTCTTAGTATTATCTTTAATTACACACCATTGGGGATTCTTTTTATGGAGTTTATTACCTGTTCTTATGGTTTTAATGACTACGTTTTCCATTAAGAAAGATAAAGAAAACAATAAAAAATAAAGATTTCCTTTTTAAGTAATGGATTGCACGCGTTAAACAACACGATTACCATACGATCGCTTTTTTATCAGAATTATATGTTAGAATATTATGGTAATACCCAGTTCTTGGATACGGTCTTAAATTAATAGTTAAATAGGAGGTTTACAATGAAAATAAAATCAGTATTACTTTTAGGTACTGCAGGGGTGCTTGCATTTTCAATTGGGTTCTTGAGTGAATCGGAAAATGCGGAGGCCAAAGAACTACCGAAACTGGATGGTTCTGCTTTAGAGCTGACAGACTTCAATAACGGCGATCAGTATCGTGTTGTAACTGCCACAGAACAGGAAATATATGAAGCTAAGGGCCGGAACATTACGATAACAGCTGAAGAACAACATATGGTAGAAAATTCATCGGATGTATCAGGGTTTATATCACAAGAACATGGACAAGGCTTCTATTTTAAAAAGAAATAAATCCTTATACACGAATAAAACCATTTGAATAGTTTTCTCTTTGTTTAAAATATGTGCTTTTAATTATTTTATTACAGTTGTTACTTCCAAATTCAATGAAAAAAGCTGCCATCAAGGCAGCTTTTAAATTTCTAAACTTAATCCTTATTATACAGATAGGTAAGCATTTGAAGTTGTCGTTTCATTTCCACCTTCCTATTATTGATCACCCTGCAGCTGTTCAATAACATGCTCAGTAGCTTTTTCGATTAATGTATCATCAAAATCTGCATCTGTTGTATCACGACTGGAGAGGATGGCAATAACAATTGGCTCTTTCTGATTAGGAGGCCATATCACAGCGACATCATTTCTTGTGCCGTAACCCCCTGCTCCGCTCTTATCTCCTACTTTCCAGTCTTCCGGAACTCCAGCGCGAATCAACGTATCTCCAGCTTCATTTCCTGTTATCCAATCAGTTAGCAAATCTCGCTTGTCCTTAGGAAGCAAATCACTTAGTACATATTTTTGCAGACTTTCAGCAAGTGCTTGTGGGGTGCTCGTATCTTGAGTATCTCCCGGTGCTGCTTCATTTAAATCTGGCTCTATTCGATCTACTTCTATTGTTTCATCACCAATTTCTCTTAAAATTTCTTCCAGTCCCTCTGGTCCTCCCAGCTCTTCCAATAAAAGATTTCCTGCTGTATTATCACTGTAGCGAATAGCAGCTTCCATGATTTCTTTTAGTTCCATCCCATCATCTACATGGTTCTCCGTCACAGGAGAGTATGTTATTAAATCATCTTCAGAATAAGTGATTACCTTCTCCAATTCCTCCTTTGGTTTTGTTTGTAAAATGGCTCCTGCTGCTAAGACCTTAAAAGTCGATGCATAGGCAAATCTTTCATTTGAACGATAGGTAACTGTCTGATCAGATTCTGTATCAATAGCATACACCCCAAGCCTTGCATCAAATTCAGCCTCCAGTTCTTTAAAAATTTCCTCGCTTTGAGGTGCCTGTTCTGGAACTTCAGAACTTTCCTCACTGTTCTCCACCTCATTAGAGCAGCCTGCTAACCCTATCACCATAATAAATAACAATAAGGATAATAACCTCTTATTAAAAATATCTTGAAAATGTATCATCTAAAATCCTCCTAAATTCTCTTTGACTACAATTGTAATACAATACTACATTTGTAGTCCGAATGTGTCAATTCTTATTTTCACCTTTATTCTCAGAAGATTGATAGCTTCGCTTTAGAGTGCTAGAATTTAATGTATTACAAATGTAATTCAAAATAACTTTCGGTAAAAAGTTTATACCACAATGAAGAATGGAGACGAAGCATGTTTATTACCACGCTTATTACTGGTTTCATCATTTCTTCCATTACAGTTGGGTTTATTTTGCTTATTAAAAAGCTATTCCAAAAGCATTTATCTGCTAAATGGCAATATAATCTATGGTATCTATTGCTTGTTGCTTTAGCCATTCCATTTATACCTAGCCGCTTCATTCCTGCAGGCAATCTATTCAATGCATTTACGGGCAGTCAGTCTATAGAAGGTAGTCCCGATTCCATAAATAACACAACGTCCGGAAACGGGGTGACAAACGCAAATTGGTTGCAGGATTTTTCCGTAACGGTTACCCAGACAAATACGGAGCTGTTAAATGAGATTGTCGCTGGAATATGGATTGCTGGTGCTATCGTGTTCACCGGGCTTTCTATACATGCATGGTTGAATTTAAAAGGAATTAAAAGGTCTATTTCTCAAGTGGAAAATAAAGACATCCTTGACCTTTTCAAAACATCTAAACAACAGTTAAATATCTCGAAAAATATATTATTAGGCGTTTCAGATGAAGTACGTTCGCCTCTGACATTCGGGTTACGTAGAACTTTTGTTATATTACCGGCAAATTTTGAAGAATGGTTGTCTAAAGATAACATCAAACATATCTTCTTACATGAATTAAACCATTATAAATATAAGGATATCCCTACCAACTATTTGATGGTTTTCTTTCAAATCATCTACTGGTTCAATCCTTTAGTTTGGATTGCATTTAAAGAAATGCGCCAGGACCGTGAGATCGCATGTGATTACGCTGTATTAACCTCTTTGGATGACCAAAGCTATAAGAAATATGGAAAGACAATCATTCATTTTATCGATAAATCACCCAGTCACAAGTACAATAAACTGGCAAATCAATTAAATGGATCTAAAAAGCAAATAAAGAAACGGATTATAGAAATTGCCTCCTTTAAAGAAGACTCTAAATTATTGCATGCCAAAAGCATTGGTATTTTCTTGCTGGTCGGAATATTTGTAGTCACACAGATTCCGCTTGCTTCTGTGATGGCAAATGACAATAATCGTTATACAACTTTTAACCATGAACAGACAAACGAAGAAGATCTCAGTGCCTATTTTCAAAATTACGATGGCAGTTTTGTTCTATATGACATGCAGGAAGATGCTTATCATATCTACGATAAAGATCAGAGCACGTTGAGAATTTCTCCTGATTCTACCTATAAAATCTATAGTGCATTATTCGGATTAGAGGAGAACATCATAACACCGGAACAGAATACCATCGAATGGGATGGGACCGAACATCCTTATGATCAATGGAATGAAGACCAAAATTTAGAAACTGCTTTAAATCGTTCTGTTAATTGGTATTTCAAGCAGTTGGATCAAAAAATGGGTCTAGATAGCATTCAATCCAATCTAAACCAAATCCATTATGGAAACCAGGATGTTTCTGGAGGACTTGAACAATACTGGCTGGAATCTACTTTGAAAATTTCACCAGTGGAACAAGTGGAGCTATTACAGTCACTCTATAACAAAAGTTTTGACTTTCAGGAAGCCCACATTGTGGCTGTCAAAAATGGATTGCAAATGGAAGAAAAGAACGGCGCTACACTCTATGGAAAGACGGGAACAGGTAATGTGAATGGCAAGGATATAAACGGCTGGTTTATTGGTTTTGTCGAAACAGAAACAAACACGTATTTCTTTGCAACCAATCTTCAAGATGAGGATAATGCCTCTGGAAGTGTAGCAACAGAAATAACCTTAGCTATTTTAAATGATAAGCAAATTTATGATGAATAAAACCGAGGTGAGACACATGACGGAAAAAGTACCCAGCATTTCTGAAGCAGAATGGGAAGTAATGAATGTACTGTGGCAAAAGTGGCCGCAAACAGCCAATGACGTGATTACCTCCTTGCAGGGGCAAAAAGATTGGAAAGCCAAGACCGTACGCACACTTTTAGACCGATTGGTGCAAAAAGGCGTTGTCCATGTCGATAAAGAGCATCGGGTGTATACTTTCTATCCTCTTTATTCCCAGGATGATTGCCAGCGCGCAGAAGCAGAATCCTTCATTAAACGTATATATGGCGGTACTGTAAAATCAATGCTTGTCCAGTTTATTGAAGAAGATTCTTTATCCGAGGAAGATATTGAGGAATTAAAATCGATTTTAGATGAAAAACCGAAAAAGAAAAAATAACCATTAATACACGTCCCTTCAATTCTTTATCTAACTCCCAGATATTTCGGATAGTTACATTTTCCGATAATAACAAAGGAATTAATTGGAAGTTAATGTTAAAATAAAGATACATTTTTGCACTCCTTGTATAAATTAGTTGAAATGGGGATTAAAGATGAAATTGAAATACCATACTGCGTTTGGTAAGGTACTTTATTGGTTAGGTTTTCTATTTTTTATTTCTGGATTATTATTTTTTAGTAAGGATGGCGTGATGGCAGAAGATATTCCTGAAGCCCTCTATCCTTTTGCATTACCAGCAACCATTATAGGGATAATCCTCTTGCTTAGTTCTCATTTCTTTAAAAAGAAGAACGATTAGTGGCTTAATTTGGTAACTCCCCCTTCCTTTAAATACATTTTCCTGTATTGACTTGACTAATTTTAAGAAACAGATATAATTAGTAACACTTAATATCTGCATAACAAAGATTTGTTTAAACATTTCGGAGTATAAGAACAAAGGCTATGAAAAGAAAAAGTAGTAATCATGTAAACGGACAGAAAGTTACCGGTTGATGAGAGGTACACGTTGAACGATTATGAATACGTCTTGGAGCTGTGTACCGAAAGGGATTTCCTTAGTAGGCTACACCGGTGTAGCACCCGTGATCATGTGCTAAAGTATCGTCACATGACTGTACTTACTGAGGTAAGCAATGTAAATTGCTTATAAATTAAAGGTGGTAACACGAGATAATCGTCCTTTTGGTTAATCCAAAGGGGCGTTTTTTTTTATCCTTTGTTCTTATAGAACTTGCAATGTTAGAAATAATATTTCAAGGAGATGTTAATATGTTAGTAAAACCTGAAGAACAACTAAGAATCATCATGAAAGGTGTTCATGAAGTAGTAAACGAAGAAGAATTACTGGCTAAAGTGAACTACTCCCACCACTTACCACCCTTATGGGTTGCTTGAAGTGGGGGCTTCTTGGGTAATCGCCACTTTTGATAGCTGACGAAATGGGCCAAGCTAACCCTCTTGTTCCAAGAGTTTGTATTTTCATTAGGTAGTTGCTAATAAGCGAATGCCTTCTTTTTTGATATTGCGTGCTGCATTATAATCTCTATCGAGATTTAGTCCACACGAACAAGTGTATATCCTCACTTCCATAGGCATTGGTTGGATCTTTCCGCAACTTGAACACGTTTTGGTAGATGGGAACCATTTGTCAATTTTAATAAGATGTTTCCCTTGTTCTTTGAGTTTGTACTGTAAGAAAGAAGTGAACATTCCCCATCCATTATCAGCTACGCTTTTACCAAATTTAAGTGCTTGTGCCATTCCTTTCATGTCTAAATCTTCCATCACGACAGCATCATATTTAGAAACTAACGCCTTTGATTTATGGTGAAGAAAGTTCTTCCGTTGATTTGCTACTTTCTCTTGGATCTTAGCTACTCGAATACGCTGTTTATTCCAATTTGAAGAGCCTTTCTTTTTACGGGAGAGTTTACGTTGTTCTTTTGCTAATTTTTCAAGCATTAGTCGATAAAATTTAGGGTAATTGGCTTTCTCACCCTCGCTATCAACAAACAACCCATCCATCGCAAAATCTAATCCCACCACTTTTTCAATTTCTTTGCTTTCTATCTCCTTCTCATATTCTGTAAGAATAGAAATATAGTATTTTCCTGATGCAGTCATAGATACGGTACAAGATTTTATTTTGTATTCTGATGGTATCTTTCTATGTTGTTTCATTTTGATGCTTTTCAATTTAGGTAATTTGATATGACCATCCAACAACTGAATATTTCCATTGACGACATTCGTTGTATAGCTTTGTTTATGGCGTTTACTTTTGAATCTTGGAAACCGAGCATTGCCTTTGAAAAAGGCTTTATATGCCTTATCTAAATTTAATTGTGCGTTTGCCAACGCTAAAGAATCCACTTCTTTTAGCCATTCGTATTCTTTTTTGTATTTAGCAGGAGTAGGATGTTTTACTTTTTTCCATTCTTCTTTATTCTCTTTTAAGGTTTCATACGTTTCTTTTCGTTCTGCTAACATTTTATTATAAACAAAGCGAACACAACCAAAGGTCTTTCGTATAACGAATTCCTGTTCTTTTGTTGGATAAAGACGAAACTTATACGCTTTATGTTGTTTAGCCATATCAAATCACCTCACTTTACCCCTTGATTTTCAATGTATTTTTTCACCACTTCAATAGGAGAACCACCAGTCGTTAACAAACAAAAACTTCTTGACCAAAACATTTCTTTCCATAACTTTTTACGAACATGAGGAAAGCCCTTCTTGATAAGTCTTGAACTGGCACTTTTATAGGCATTGATAAACTTCGATATTTCACTATTGGGTTGTGCTTTGAACAAAATATGAACATGGTCCATATCGTGGTTCCATTCCACCAATGTAATATTATATTTTACACACAAAGACACAAATTTATCTTTGGCATAGTCTGAAATCGTATCATCTATTACTTTTCTTCGATATTTCACAACTAACACAAGATGGTAATACATCAAGAATACCGAATGATTATTGCTGTCTAATTTCATTGTTATATCAGCCCTTATACTTTATATGACTGATTATACCATGTTAAGCCAAAAGCTAGAAGAAAAGGCATTTGGGCTATCGCCCAAACGAAATTCATCTCCCCCTTACCGTTGGGCTATGCCCTTCACACGTTTGAAGAAGGGAGACTTCTTTCGTAAATACGTTAAAAAAGTCATACGAATCACAGACTTCGCTTACTATTAAGTTAGGGCTTGATCCTTCTGCTCCTGATATTCACTTAGGCCATGCCGTTGTATTAAGAAAAATAAAGCAGATGCAAGATCTCGGTCATAAGGTTGTCATTATCATTGGTGACTTCACAGGTCGTATTGGGGATCCAACAGGAAAAGCAAAAGGTCGAGTTGCTTTAAGTGATGAACAGGTGAAAGCAAATGCGAAAACATACTTTGAACAAATCTTTAAAGTGTTAGATGCAGAAAAAACAACGGTCCGCTATAACAGTGAGTGGTTATCCAACTTAACATTTGAGGAAGTCATAAAATTGGCAGCAACAACATCTGTTGCAAGAATATTAGAACGTGATGATTTTCAAAAAAGATATAAAAATCAAGTGCCGATCGGGATACACGAATTTTTCTACCCACTCATGCAAGCGTACGATTCTGTAGAGATACAGGCAGATATAGAATTAGGCGGTACAGACCAAACATTTAATGTGCTAATGGGACGTACACTTCAAAGACATTGGGAGTTAGAAAAGCAAATTGCAATTTTTATGCCATTGCTTGAAGGTCTTGATGGCGTAGAAAAAATGAGTAAAAGTCTAGGGAATTATATCGGCGTAAATGAGCCAGCAGAAATAATGTTTAAAAAGGTTATGGAAGTTCCCGACAGCCTCATCATGAAATACTTTGAGTTAGCAACAGATGAACACCCAGATGAATTAGAAAATATTCAACAGCTTCTTAAAAAAGGAGCTAATCCTAGAGATATTAAACTTCAATTGGCTGAGATTATTACGAACTTATACTGGGGAGAAGAAGAAACGAAAAGAGCGGCTTCCTACTTTGAAACGGCTTTTAGTAAAAAAGAAATACCGGATGACATCCCGGAATTATTAATAGAAGATGGAGCTGAAACAGTCGGAGCTGTCATTCCTCAGCTAATCCAACTCGAACTTGTAAAAAGCAAAAGCGAATTTACGCGCTTAATAAGGCAACATGGTGTTCAGCTCAATAAAGAAAAAATAAAGGAAGACGACTTAGACCGTGTATTGAAGAATAAAGATGTATTACAGATTGGTAAAAAGCGATTTATTCGTTTCATTAAATAAGAGTAATTTTTCCGAGCGTTAATTAGTATTTTTACTAATTAGCGCTTTTTTTAGCTAGTTGTGTGAACGGGGTGAGATAGTTAGAGAAGGAATCATTCTAATTCATATAGAATACTAGTATTATAAAGTATTAGAAGACCAACTACATTACCATTACACTTTAGCAAAGGAAATCATTAAGTTTCTTCTACATAAAAAGCACCCAGAATAGGGCGCTTTTTAGAGATAATTACAAAAGGTCTTTAAAACACTCGGTTAAGTAACTGTCAATTTCATTCACTTTAAATGGACCATGTTTACAATTAACTATGCCATTTGAGATAATTATTTCATCAATAGGCGTTACGCTTTCATCTTCATCTATTCGTTTTACATAGATAATTTTTTCATTAAGATTAAATTGTAACTTTCTGTTTTTAAACATAAAAAAGCCCTCAGATATAGAATATGCCGTGCCCGATTTTAGTCCATCATAGGAAGCGTTTAAACTAATATCTTTGTAACTAAACGCCCTAACATAATCCATAATATCTAAAAAAGTCAATTGCGCTAATTCCTTATCCTCATCTCTAAGGATGTCGGACATTCGTTTTCCTAATTCTTCTTTATTCAAAATTAGCTCCCCCTCTCTACTTTTATATCATACTACAAGCAAACAAGGATTCAATTAATTCATGTAGAAGTATTGTACTAACAGAGAAAATCAATAGTAAAAAAGGAGGAGAAACCGTGCCAAAGTTGTTAAAAATAATGTTATTTTGGACGCTAGCATTTCCAACCATCATTACCATCCTTCGTATTATTACCGATTACCTTTTGGGCAAGGACATTGAATTGCTATCATATTCTGCTGTTTTCTTAGGTATAGCTGCTGCGGGATTAATTTTTGGTGGACCATTATATTATTTAATATATAAACACAAATGAAAATAAAATTGTATACTAACACTGTTATACAAACAGGGCAGGTTAATACAAAAAAGCAACGCTGATAAATCAGGTTGCTTTTTCCATATATTCAATTAAATTGTACCTTATATTTTCTTTAATTATCAGACTTCATTTTTTCCATTTTACTGGTATTGTTGTATTTAAAAGTAAAATGGAGGTAGATTGATGATTACTTATAGTATAAAATCAAATGAAAATTTTTCCGATAAAATCGGAGAACTTGTATGTATGCTTGAACATTCTAGGGAAGTTACATTGAGTGAAATATCTAATTTAACCCAAAGTGAATTAGATTATTTACCACATCATAGTTCGAATTCAATAGGATCTCTTCTATCCCATATTGCATCCATTGAGTTTGTACATCAAGTTGCCTCATTTGAAAAAAGAGATTTAACGAAGGATGAGTATGAGAAATGGGGAACAGCCTTGGAATTGGGAGATAAGGCAAGGAAAGTTATTAGAAATCATGGTATTGACTGTTACTTAAATAATTTATCACATGTTAGAGAGAACACCCTAACATATTTTAGAAGCATAAAAGATGGTTGGCTATTTGAAGAGAATAAATGGGGTAATGGCGTTTCTCACAATAATTATTATTTATGGTTTCACGTTATGGAAGACGAAATTAATCACCGTGGACAGATCAGAACAATGAAGAGACTGTTAGAATATAGGTGAGTCTTGTTGGACTGTTAGTTAAACAAATTATTCAAAATATAAATAATTAAATAATGATAGAAAAGAAAGTAATTCAAAAAAAGGAGGTATAAAAGGTGGACTTACTACTCTTGATAACTATTATTATTATAATTACCGGATTTGTTGTTCTCTTTTCTATGAAAAAAGGGATGGAAAGTAAGGTCGCTTTTATAAAAGCAAATCCGGAAGACGAAGAAAATACAACAAAAGCTAAATCTGTCATTTGGTGGATAGTAAGTGCAACAGCTTGGGGATCAGTGAGTATAATTCTTGTTGTTTGGTGGTTTAATTATTACTTTGGATAACGGTTGGCTTCAAATGTACATCAACTAATTCAATAATGGAAGCTGCGCCTATTTATCTATCGGGGCATTGGATTGCAGGAAAAAACATAAAAAAATAGAATACTTTAAATAACAAACTAAGTAAGTGAGGAGATAATACTACTTTGAACATTTTAACTCTGATTTTAAGTTATGTAATAGGCTCAATTTCATTTGCTTTAATAATCGGTAAAATGTTTTATAGGAAAGATATTCGTCATTTTGGTAGTGGAAATCTTGGTGCAACGAATGCTTATAGAGTATTAGGCTTGAAAGCAGGATTAATTGTTGCAATTGCTGATATATTAAAAGGTACATTTGCATGTTTTCTTCCCCTACTACTTAGTTCTACAGTTAATCCTATTATTTGTGGATTATTAGCCATACTAGGGCACATATTTTCAGTTTTTGCTAATTTTAAAGGTGGAAAGGCTGTGGCAACAACCACTGGCGTTTTCTTGTTTTTGACTCCTCCAGGCGTTTTGGTTGGTTTTGTTGTGTTTGTATTAACTTTGCTATTTTCAAAGTATGTATCACTTAGTTCAATGTTGGCTAGTATAGCATTATTCATCTACAGCATTATCTTTGAGGATAAAGTCATCATTTCACTTTCTCTATTAATAAGCGTATCCATCATCATTCTACATCGACAAAATATAAAAAGAATTGTATATGGAACAGAGAGCAAAATAGTTAAAAATTAGTGCAAATGGGTGGCTTAATCTTAATCGAGAAGGCTTTCTCTATTGAAGAAAAGCTAGCATCCTTAGATTCTTTAAAACTACGGTATACGTCCCTCCCCCCTACTAATTATGATTAACATTTTTTCCAGATAGTCGACTTTATAAAAATAGTTAATGGTAAACTTAGCTAAGTTATTGAATTTATGAGGCAGTTAATGAACTAGACGTGGCTTTATGCAAGCAGCGGAAAAAAGGGGGTTATTCAACTATAAGCAGTACTGTTCAACAAGGTTAATTTTAAAAAGAATAAGGAGATACACGATGTTTTATTTTAAACTAAATGATGAATCAGAATTACGTTTATTAGAACCAAGACACGCTGAAGATATATTCATGTTAACTGATAAATCAAGGAGTTACCTTAGGCAATGGTTGCCATGGGTTGATTTCACAAAAGAAGTTAGCAATTCAGAAGAGCATATTGAAGGTGCATTAAAGCAATTTGGCGATAATAATGGCTTTCAAGCTGGTATTTGGTATAGAGGGAAACTAACAGGAGTTATTGGGTTACATGGGATAAACTGGGCTAACAAATCTACATCAATAGGATATTGGTTAGGTGAAGAATTCGAAGGTAAAGGGTTAATGACCAGTGCTTGTAAAGCTGTTATAAATTATTGTTTTAATGAACTAAAATTGAAGAGAATTGAAATCCGTGCGGCAACTGAAAATCATAAGAGCCAAGCTATTCCTGAAAGGTTAGGCTTTCAAAAAGAAGGTTGTTTAAGGAGTGCCGAATTTTTATATGATCGATACGTTGACCATTATGTATATGGGTTAATAAAAGAAGATTAGGAGGAATGGAACATTTGAAGAACACCTTCAAATCAAGTGTTTTTTTATTATTTTTCGGAGCATTATTATTAACTGGTTGTAGTGAGAATGAGCCTACCATACAAGATGGGGATGAGCATATAACCGAAAAAATGGATGAGGTCATTTCTGATTATATTATTCAAAAACACGCTTCCTCCTATTATGATACAGAGAAGCAATTTGAGGTCCACAAAGTATACGGCACGGATGAAACAGATAGTGTAATAAGCGTCTATATGTGGTCTTATTATGGTGGTTTTAATAAATCGACTGGAACAGAAAGCCAAGCAGGACATTCATTACCTGCCGTAATTCGATTAAATAAAAAAGAAGAAAATTATTCTATTATAGATTACTCCGAACCGCAAGACGGTAGTTTGTATCAGTCATCTCTTAAAGAAATGTTTCCTAAGAAATATTTGAAATTAGCTCAACAAGATAGTGGAAAAATTGAGGATTTACAAAAAGAAATGGATATAAAAGTAAAAGAATGGTTAGAGCAACAGGAATAATGGTGAGTAGGAATGGGTGCTCACCTTAAAGAAGGCGCAGCATATTAAATTATTGAATTGGTGGTAGTGATGACAGATATTATAATTGAGAGATTACAAGGTGCAGATTTTAAGACGTTATTCGAATTTGAACTTGAAAACAGAGCTTATTTTGAGGAAATGGTTCCAAACCGTGGGGATGATTACTATAACTTTGATATATTTAAACTTAAAAACAAATCCTTGATGGATGAACAAGATCAAGGGTTATCTTACTTTTATTTGATTAAGGATAAAGAAGGCTTAATTCTTGGAAGAATGAACGTAGTAGATATCGATAAATCAACGGGGCTTGGCCATATCGGTTATAGAGTGGGAAAAGCACATACTGGAAAAGGTATTGCGAACAGAGCATTGAATCTATTATTGGAGAATACACCCCTTCTAGGCATAAGGCAGATTTTAGCGAAGACAACAACAAATAACATAGCATCTCAAAAAGTGCTGGAGAAAAGCGGGTTTCAGTATGTAGCATCAGATGATGAACAGTTTAAAATGAATGGCCAATTATTATCTTTTGTTTATTATAGATGGGAGAAATAACAAATATCTAATTCAATTAATGAGACTTATTTGAAAGGAAGAAAAAATGAAACTAAGAATAGAATTGTTTGTGGAAAATTTAGATAGGTCAATGAAATTCTATAGTGACGTGCTAGGTTTTAGCTTGCCTAACGATACTAATAGTAGTTACATTCCTGTTAGGAAAGGTAATGTAGTTTTAGGCTTAGCTGAAATGAAAAAATTACCTAAAAGTCACCCTCTTAAAGGTTCTGATGGTCAACAAATTGGTTTAGGAGTTGAGATAGTCTTAGTAGTGGAAGATGTAAGAGCTATTTATAATAAAGTAGTTTCAGAAGATTATCCGATTCAGGCTGAATTAACAAAAAGGCCTTGGGGATTGGAAGATTTTAGAATAGTTGACCCAGATGGATACTATCTAAGAGTTACCTCTTAAAACGGCAAGTGACCAGATTCAAATGCTGTGCTGACGGGGCGATTAGTAGATCAATAATATTAGTGCCTCATAATAGAATATATGCAAAGGCATCTTTATCATCTACTCCCCAAATGAAAAATGCATTAGGGCTTACAAACGACCAGACTTCACTTTAAAAGAGCAACGTAGCCCCAACAACGTTGCTCCTTTAAACCCTACTTTTCTTGAAGTAGCTTCATCGCTTCCTCTATATCTAAGTCTTTATTGATATGTTCTGGTGTCCAAGGGATGTAAACATCAGGCTTAATCCCTTGTTCAGCATCGGCTTCACGCGTATCCAAACTATCTAATCGAGATGTTGCATACATCAATTCGAACTGATCATCCCATTGCATTACTGCTAAGTTAGAATAATCATTCACTCCCATTGTTGGTCTGCCAAGAACCGTTACCTTTGGTGACTGCTTACATAAGTAAACAAATATATCACCTGCACTTCCGCAATAATTATCCGCTAAAACAATCACATTTTCAGGGACCTCAAGACCAGTTATTTCATATTCTTCCATAGCGTTTTCTTTATTTAAATTAACAAAACCCATTCCTCGATGTTTCTCCCAGGTCTCTTCTTTCCACTGCTTTAATTCTTCTCGGTATTCAGAGTCCTCCATTTTTTCCAGTTCTTCCTCAATACTATGAATCATTAAATCAGCATTTGTATTTGTGCAATTCACTTTCATATTGTAATAACTTAAGTCGATTTTATTTACACCGCTGGGAAAAAGATATTTTTGTAGATTGTTAAAAGAATGATCGCTGCCACCTAAGTTTAACCGGACATCAATGATAAGATTCTTCGTATTAGCTAAATCCTCTCGATGCTTTTCCAGTAGATTATCAATGGGTGCATGATCCCAAAAATCTGATAGCGTCATATGTAAGATGTTAGTGTCCATTCGCTCTATGGTATGTTGGGCATTATATCTTGCTTTTTCATATTTCTTTAGTTGTATAGTACGAATTTCCCCTTTCGTATTGATGACTTCAGCAACGTTATAATGTGAAATAACTTTTCTCCAATCTTCTCTCTCTGCTTTCGTCTCCATTAATTCACGCTGATGTTTATCAACTAATGTTAAAACTGGAATTTCGTCCAATGATAAGATGGCGTCCCCTCGGTTTAAACGATCTTCATTTGTACGTGACGTGACATACAATTTATCTTCATATCGTCTAACTTTAAACCCGTTATCGTATTCTTTTTGGGAGTCGGTTTCCATGATATTAAAAAATAAATGGGGGTCTTTAAAATCCAGTAAATAATCTTGAACAATTTCTGAAAATAGAGCCGCTGTTAGCTCCCCTCTACTCTCCAATTCTTGTATTTTAGTCTCATAAAAATTAGGATTATCCCAACCTTTTTTATCTATGTATCCTGCATAATCATGGTGCATGATTTTAACTAATTCTTGAAAAATTTTAGTGTGCATACTATTTACCCCTTTTTAGTAATATTCTAAATTGAGTTTATATTAAATGGGATGCACATTCAATGTCCTTCAGATTGAGATGTGGTAGGTCTAGCGACGGAGGTGAGATATTTTTATGGAGAATATAGTAAAACAAGGATTGGCGAATTTATGGAAAGTTTTCGCTTGCTCTTAAGGAACCTTAGTGGTTTCTCTTTCGCTCCCTTCCTTTTGCCTGCTCACTTTTCGCATTCTTTCTGCACTCCCCTCGCTTCGCTTGCCCCACATTATATTTTACCTCGCACCAGAACGCACATTCGTGTTATAATTATTTTAATATTAAAAATATAGGAGGCTTATATGAGTTTAAAAGATATAGACATTCCAAAACGAATGAAGCACTATAACGTGCCGGGTTTAAGTCTGACCTTAATTGAAAATAATCAAATGATTTTCACAGAAAATTACGGTGTCCTGGATGCAAGAGATAATAAAATTGTAACAACAGACTCTATTTTTAGCGCCTGTTCCATTAGTAAATTCCTTACAGCAATGCTTGTGACGAAATTAACGGAACAAGGTCTCCTTGATTTAGATGAGGATGTAAACGTAAGCCTTGTATCGTGGAAAGTACCTTCTAATGCTTTTACTGAAAATAAAAAAGTTACATTACGAAACTTGCTTAGCCATCAAGCAGGGATTATCGACCCTAAAGGTAGTTTTACAGAACTTGATTTAACTATAGGAACTCCTTCGATGTTTGATCTATTAGCGGGGAACACTCCTTATTGCAAAGAATCTATCGAGGTGACGTACGAACCTGAAAGTGAATTCCACTATTCAGACGCAGGTTACTGTATCATCCAGAAACTAGTAGAGGATGTAACGGGAGAATCCTTTCAGAATGTTGTTGACGAATTTCTTTTTAAACCGTTGACAATGGGAAACAGTACATTAGACATGAAACAATTAGCAACGAACAGTGAAGTTTTTTCTTCCGGACATCACAAAAACGGCGAATTAGTAGAAGGAAAATATCCTATATATCCTTACCCAGCCGCTTCAGGACTATGGACAACTTCTATCGATTTAACAAAGTTGGCGATTGAATTAATGAATGCACTTAAGGGAGAAAGTAAAATCGGCATTTCTGCCAGGAGAGCAAAAGAAATAATCTCTCCACAGGGAGGAAAAACTTGGAGTGGACTTGGTGTATTTTTGGAAGGATCGGAAAAAGAACTTGAAGTAACATCACTCGGTTGGGGAATAGGCTTTCAATGTATGATGGTACTTTTTCCAAATATGGGGAAGGGCGCGGTCATCATGACAAATGCAGAATTAGGTGTTCATCAAATGGAAGGCATTATTGGGGAAATATATACATCTCTGTAAATATAAGAGAGGTCTCTTTTACTATTATCCTTTGTAAATAATAGGATACATAGTTAGAAATATTGTATTAAGGCACATTATTTTTAGAAGAGGTGAAAGATGAACAAGCGAGTACAGAAAAAAGTGGCGAGTAAGTATAATTTCTTAAAGAGAGCTGATCGACAAAAGCGCAAACGAAGAGGAAGACGATGCATAGATTACGCGCTTATCCCTATGGGAAAAACAGATAAATCAAGGTTCGTTGAGGAAGGAGATGCCGTGGAGTACCCCTATGCTACCCATTGGTTTATTGAAATTGCACCTCATGATACATATTATTATAAGCATCCTTACATCATTTACGTTTACCCATGCACAAGTAAAGCGACCAGCGATACAAATCATTTTCTAGAAATAATATATGCAGGACAGCTACATGACGTAATGATGGCCTTCAAAAACACGGTAGAAGATATGAAAAAGGATCGGCATGTGGAGAATTTTTGGGATTCTGATTCGCCTTTATTTTAGTTAACTAAATGTGGTTTGTTCAACAATCTAAAATGCTCGCTGGGCTGACGATTCACTTCCCGGTGCTCTCTTGTCACTTTGCTGGGCTGTCTTGTCACTTTACTGTGCTCTCTTGTCACTTCCACCTCCCCCGCTCTCAAACGAAGGCTGTGTCTGCTATAATGTAATCAATAACAGCAGAAATGAGGTATACATCATGCATATAATTGAAAATGATTATCTAAAAGTGAGCGTCAGCCCTGAGGGTGCGGAGCTTCGAGAAGTTTGGAGCAAGAAAGTTGGTATCCAATATATGTGGGAGGGTGATCCAGCCTATTGGGGTCGCGTTTCGCCTGTACTTTTTCCTATTGTGGGACGGTTAAAAAATGATCGCTATCAAATTGACGGGAAGGAATACGCCATGAACCAGCACGGCTTTCTGCGTGATGTGACTTTTGACCTTCATGAACATCGCTCAGACCATGTAAGCTTTTCCTTTTCATCAAATGGTCAGTTTACTGCGCAATACCCTTATGAATTTCAGGCCATCATTTCGTATACACTTATGGAGGACAGCCTCTCCGTCAGCTGGAAAATCATCAATGAGAATGAGGAGAGCATGTATTTTTCCATTGGGGGGCATCCTGCTTTTCGGGTTCCTTTATTGGAAGACGAGTCACTCGAAGATTATGAGTTGGAATTAACGGAAGATGAAACGGTGACACAATTCGAGTTGAAAGATGCACTTATACATGTGAAAGACAGCAATGTAAAGACACCAATCACACCTGTTCTTTCGGATAATCTTTTTAAAAATGATGCGCTCATCTACAGTAATATCAAGCATGCTAGTCTCAAGTCAGCTAAAACTGGAAAAGGAGTCGATGTGAGTTGTGAAGGATTTCCATTCCTTGGCATTTGGAGCAAATACAATGAAGCAACCGGCAAGATTGCTCCGTTCATTTGCATTGAACCTTGGTATGGGATTGCTGATATGCATGACACAACTGGCGAACTAAAAGAAAAAGCTGGAATAAACAAGCTACGTGCTGGGGAAACCTTTGATCGCTCCTATACTATAACTTTTAATTAATGTACAAGGCCCCTCTGATCAACGAGGGCCTTTTTACTATTCGGAGAAAATTATCGCATAAGGTAGCGCTCCTCCGCTTCTACCTACCTCCTGCTTTATCCTTTTTCAACACTTTAAAAAAGGATAAACACATCAGTATGATAATGAGTGAAAACGGAAATGCGGCCGAGATAAGTACATTTTGTAAGGCTTGTAGCCCACCAGTATAAAGTAAAACAGCAGCAATTAAGGACTGTGCGATTCCCCAAGTGAATTTAACCGCAGTGGAAGGTGATAATGATCCGTTCGTTGTTTGCATTCCTAACACAAACGTTGCAGAATCCGCAGATGTAATAAAGAACGTGGAGATCAATAAAATCCCTAGTATGGAAAGAATGAACCCTAAAGATAATTGATCAAACATGCCAAACAATACTTGCTCATCAGGCAAGCTAGCCAAGTCCACGCCACTGTTTTGGACGTCTATTCCGGACATACCGAACGTTGTGAACCATAAAAAACACACAATGGTCGGAACAAGAAGGACGCCTGATAGAAATTCTCGGATGGTACGTCCTTTGGAGATACGGGCAATAAAGATCCCAACAAATGGCGACCAAGCGATCCACCAGGACCAGAAGAATACAGTCCAATCCATGACCCATTGCCTTTCTGACTCATTATTAGGAGCAATCCGAACTCCCTCCACTGGCAGGCTAATGATGTATGTGCCCACTGAATTGGTTAGTGAGTTGAGAATGTACAGGGTTGGTCCAAATATTAAGGTTGCGATTAACAAGGTTCCTGCCAAGATCATATTACTGTTACTTAAATATTTAATCCCTTTTCCTAAACCAGAATAGGTAGAAATCATAAATAAAACGGTTGCCACAACAATAATAAGGAGTTGCACCCAAAAATGACTTTCCACTCCAAAGAGGTAGGTAAGCCCACCATTAATTTGCGTAGCACCAAAGCCAAGCGTAGTAGCTACCCCAATCACGGTTGCAAAAACGGCGATAACATCGACAGCCTTGCCCCATCCTCCATTCATACGTTGACCTAAAAGAGGTTCTAACGTCGCGCTAACCAAGGCTGGTTTATCATGGCGAAAAGTGAAATAAGCCAAAATTAAAGCAATGGTTGCATAAACCGCCCATGCATGGATGCCATAGTGAAAGAAGGTAATACGTAAAGCATCCTCCAATGCCTCGACGGTGCCAGGCTCTGCTTTGGGTGGCGTTTTTATATAATGCGATAATGGGGAGGCAACACCATAAAACACGAGACCAATTCCCATACCAGCACTAAATAACATCGCAAACCATGAAATATAACCAAATTCAGGACGATCTGTTGGCTTTCCAAGTCTTATTTTTCCATAGCGACTAAAAATTAAATAGATACAAAATATAAGGAATAAGGATACCACAAGTAAGTAATACCAACCAAAATGAACTGATATAAAGTTCATCAATATACCTGAATAGTTTTCAAATAACTTTGGAGCCACCGTTCCCCAAATAGACATGGCTATTGTGATCGCCAACGTAATCCAAAAAACGGCTGATACCTCTGATGTCACACGTTTCATTTCATTCTTCCTTTCCACTTCATGCTAACTCATGCTAGTAGTCCTTTTAGTATTTAAACTGAGGCATAAAATATACAGAATATATTTTAATGGTGAGCGTGATGTGTTAGATAGGCTTGGGGCTGGAGTGTCTCTTCTTGGGGTGGTGCGTCAATTCTTGGGGCTGGTGCGTCTCTTCTTGACGGTGTGCGTCTCTTCTTGACGGTGGTGCGTCAATTCTTGGGGCTGGTGCGTCTCTTTTGGGGATTGTTGCGTCTCTCCTTGAGGGTGACGCGTCTCTTCTTGGAGGTGGTGCGCCACTTCTGGTAGTTTCACTTCCTATGGTTGTCGTGTCACTTTTCATGGCTGTCGTGTCACTTCCTATGGTTGTCGTGTCACTTCTTATGGCTGTCGTGTCACTTCCTATGGCTGTCGTGTCACTTCCTATGGCTCTCGTGTCACTTCTTATGCTTGCCTCTCACGCGACTTCTCATGCCTCACACGCGACTCCCACAATGCATTTTAATTAAGAAAGCGCTTGAAAGATTATGGAAAACAGGTTAAGCTTAACTTAATTAATTAATTTAATAAACTATATAATTAGAGGAGGATACCATGCATGAATTTAGCCGCAGAGTTTAAAAGCGTTTTTCCTACATCCGGCAACCCGCGCACTTTTTTCGCCCCGGGCCGTATTAACTTGATTGGGGAGCATACGGATTACAACGGCGGGCATGTTTTCCCTGCTGCGATTTCGTTTGGCACGTATGCGGTTTCCAGCAAGCGCTCGGATCAAAAGTTACGTTTCTATTCGATGAATTTCCCAGAAACTGGGGTGATCGAATGTGACTTGAATAATCTTGATTACAACGAAGCTGACAACTGGGCCAACTATCCGAAAGGGATGATCCGCGCCATCATCGAAAAAGGCCACCAACTAGAATCAGGGGCTGATATTTTATTTTACGGCAACATACCGAATGGAGCGGGGCTTTCATCCTCAGCATCGATTGAAATGGTAACAGGCGTACTTGTGGAAGAACTATTCCATGTAACGCTCGACCGAATTGACATGGTGAAGCTCGGACAGCATGTGGAAAATAACTATATTGGGGTAAACAGTGGCATTATGGATCAGTTTGCAATTGGCATGGGCAAGCAGGATCACGCAATTCTATTAAACTGTCAAACGCTGGAATACCACTATGCCCCGCTCGTGCTCGCCAACCATTCCATCTTAATCATTAATACGAATAAACAGCGTACATTGGCCGGTTCAAAATATAATGAGCGCCGCAGTCAATGTGAAACAGCACTTGCTGACTTACAGAAAGAGCTTGATATGACAAGTTTAGGGGAGCTTTCCAAGGAAACATTTGACCAAAATAAACATCTAATCAAAGATCCCATTCATGCAAAGCGGGCAAAGCATGCTGTTTTTGAAAACGCTCGCACATTAGAGGCAAAAGCAAAGCTAGAAGAAAACGACTTAAAAGCATTCGGCAAACTCATGAACGCCTCCCACCTCTCCCTAAAAGAGGATTATGAAGTGACCGGTGAAGAACTCGACACATTAGTTGAGACGGCATGGGAATTAGACGGCGTAGTTGGCGCACGCATGACAGGCGCAGGCTTTGGTGGGTGTGCGATTGCGATTGTTGAAAATGCGAAGCTAGACATGGTAAAGGAACAAATCCAATTCACCTATAAACAGAAAATCGGCTATGAAGCCACCTTTTATACTGCAAGCATTGGCGACGGGGCAAAGGAAATAAAAGAAGGAGTGATGAGATGAGCATTCTTGTGTTAGGCGGAGCAGGCTATATCGGTTCCCATGCGGTCTATCAATTAGTTGAAAGTGGCAAGGACGTAGTGGTTGTAGATAATTTGCTAACAGGTCACGAGGCGGCTGTTCATCCAAAAGCTACCTTTTACCAAGGGGATATACGTGAGCGCGACTTTTTAAACGAGGTTTTTTCCAATGAATCCATTGAATCCGTCATTCATTTTGCTGCAAGTTCGCTTGTCGGAGAATCGATGGATAAGCCATTACAGTACTTTGACAACAATGTGTATGGCACCCAGGTCTTACTCGAGGAAATGGTCGAGCATGGTGTAAAAGAGATTGTTTTCTCCTCTACTGCTGCAACTTACGGAGAACCAGAAGCCGTGCCAATCACGGAGGAAATGCCGACAAACCCGGCAAGCACATATGGGGAAACGAAACTGACGATGGAAAAAATGATGCGTTGGACTGCACAGGCTCATGACATCAGTTATGTCTCCTTGCGCTATTTTAATGTAGCTGGGGCTCGCGTGTCAGGGGAAATCGGCGAAGATCATCGTCCGGAAACACATCTTGTTCCGATCATTCTCCAAGCCGCCCTTGGCCAACGCGACCATATTACGATCTTTGGTGAGGATTATGACACGGCTGATGGAACGTGTATCCGTGATTATGTACATGTCGAGGACTTGATCGAAGCCCACCTGCTTGCACTAGATTATTTAAAAAATGGCGGAAGTAGTGACATTTTTAACCTTGGCAGTAGTCATGGCTTTTCCGTGAAAGAAATGATTGAGGCAGCACAATCGGCAACAGGGAAAGAGATCCCCACACAATCTGGTCCACGCCGTGCCGGAGATCCAGCTGCGCTAATTGCGAGCCCGGAAAAAGCGAAGCGCATCCTAGGATGGAGCCCAAAACGCACTGCCATCCATACCATTATGCAGGACGCCTGGAACTGGCATACATCCCACCCAAACGGGTACGAGGAGGCTGACAACAAATGATTTATGAAGACATTTCATCCCTCGTTCAGCAAGCCATTACCGAAAAGTTAATTGAGCCCGCTGATGAGATTTATGCACGAAATCAAGTGATGCAGATTTTGAAGCTCCCATCCTTTCCGGAAATAGAGCCAGTTAATACAGATCGTTCCATTCCCGATATCCTGGAGGCGATCACTTCCTACGCCATCAACGAAGGCATCATTACCGATGTGCTAGAGGAAAAAGAAATGCTATCTGCCAACATCATGAATTGCTTTATCGCACGTCCCTCTGTCGTGAATGAACAGTTTTATAAAAAATATGATATGTCTCCAGTTGAGGCAACCGACTATTTTTATAAGCTCAGTAAAAACAGCAACTATATCCAAATGAATCGAATAAAAAAGAACGTTCATTTTAAAACCGAAACCAAGTACGGGAACTTGGATATTACGATTAATTTGTCCAAACCAGAAAAAGACCCCGAGCAAATTAGGCGCGATCGGGAAATGAAGCAGGTGCTCGATTATCCAAAATGTGTGCTTTGCATCGAAAACGAAGGCTATGCTGGGCGTACTGGACACCCGGCAAGGGCAAATCATCGGATGATCCGGGTACCACTTAGCGGAGAAACATGGTACTTTCAGTATTCTCCTTATGTTTACTATAACGAGCACAGCATTTTACTTGCTGAAGAACATCGTGATATGAAAATCAGCAAAGAAGCGTTCGCCCGCTTACTGGCGTTCACGGAAATTTTTCCACACTATTTTATTGGATCAAATGCAGACCTGCCGATTGTTGGCGGCTCGATCCTGAGCCATGACCATTACCAGGCAGGCCGTTATGAGTTTGCCATGAGCAACGCGACAGAATCCTTCCCCGTGTCGCTTGGCGATTTTCCAGATGTTGAAGCAGCTGTTTTGAACTGGCCACTATCCGTAATTCGCTTAAAAAGTGAGCACACAGCACAGCTACTGGATGCTGCTGATCATATTCTTCAAACATGGCTCAGCTATTCAGATGATTCAGCTGCCATTCAGGCGTTTACTGGTGATGTGGCCCATAACACCATTACCCCAATTGCGCGCAGGCGTGATGGCAAATATGAGCTAGATCTTGTCCTGCGCAACAATCGAACATCTGCGGAACATCCAATGGGGATTTTTCACCCCCATGCTGATGTGCATCATATTAAAAAGGAAAACATTGGCCTGATTGAAGTGATGGGCCTTGCCGTTCTACCAGCTAGACTAAAAGAAGAGCTTGTTGAATTAGAAAAAGAGCTGATGGGTAAGGATGCTTTGGTGAATCCGATACATGAGCAATGGGCCACGGAACTTAAAGAGACTTATGGTACGATAGAGTCAGCATCAGAAGCGGAAAACATCATACAGCACGAGCTTGGTAAAAAATTCGTCCGGGTTCTCGAGAATGCCGGCGTCTTTAAAGAGAAGGATGCTTTTCAGCGGTTCCTTCACACATTATAGAAAGGTGGGAGTAGATTGAAAATAGAAGTTAGGGATTTGGAGAAATCATGGAAGGAATATACCCTTACGAATGATAACGGGATGCAGGTTAATGTACTAAACTTTGGCGGCATTATTACGAAAATGCTCGTCCCTGATAAAGCTGGCAACCTGGAAAACATCGTGCTTGGCTATGCCGATTACAAGGATTATCAAACGAACCCCAATTATTTCGGTGCCTTGATTGGCCCAGTTGCTGGGAGGATTGCAAACAGCCAATTCACACTGGATGGCCAGGAATACAAGCTGGAAAACAATGAAGGCACGCATCACCTCCATGGTGGCTCAACAGGATTTCATCAGGTCATTTGGGATGTAGAGCCCTTTGAAAAGGTCGATGCTGTGGGTCTTGTGCTTTCTTATAACAGAGATGACGGGGAAGGTGGCTATCCGGGAAATGTGGACGTTCAAGTCACTTACACCTTACATCAAAACAATCAATTCGAGATTAGTTATACGGCATCAACTGACAAAACGACGCCTCTCACGTTAACCAATCATTCCTATTTTAATTTGAGTGGGAATTTGCGGCATAGCTTGCATGAGCAGCATGTGTCGATTGATAGCGATCAGTTTGTAGAGCTTGATGAGGAGCTTATTCCGACAGGTGAGCTGCTTCCTGTGGATGGGAGCCCGTTTGATTTTCGAAGTGCGCGTCCCCTAGGAGATGGATTTAACGCGAGTACAGATCAAAATCGTGTCGCTGGAAAAGGCATTGATCACTATTTTATTTTTAACGAAAATGATAAGGAAACAAAGGTAACAGCAGCTGATCCGGTCTCAGGTAGAAAAATGACAGTTCAAACAGACCAGCCTGGCATGGTGATGTATACATCAAATAATTTGGCAGAAGGACTAGAGTTACAGGAAGGAATGTCGCGCCAGTATCTTGGTGTCTGCTTTGAAACACAAGCCTCCCCCGCTTCCTTGCATCACGAAGGATTTCCGGGAGTAGTATTGAAGCCAGGAGAAGTTTATCAGACTAGGACTTTATTTGAGTTTGGGGTTTTGTAAATTTAGTGGGGGATGAAGCGTCCCCCCACTTCTTTAAATTCCTGATTCTTTACCTAGCTATTATAACGTCCCTATAAATTCTAGCTCAGCTACATTTTTAGAATCTAAAGATCCATTCATGATCTCTTTCACATCACGCAATGTCTCTTTCAGGCTAACAGCATGGCCAGGCTTTTTGGTAAAGGGCTCTGCAACATGAAAAGGCTGTGTTAAATAGGCTTCAAGTTTCTCTCCTCGTTGGTATGTTTGTAGCTCAGATTTAGGAATTCGCTCCATTCCACTAGCATTCACTAAAGAACGGAGTTCCCTATAGCGACGAAGCATTTTTAAGGCTTTTTGTTGAATAGTGAAGTGTTCTTGATCTAGATGAGCCCCTTCGAGAACTGATGATGTTGAACTTAGAGGATTAACGGCTGGAAAGCGATGCCTTGCAGCAAGGTCTGCATCGAATTGCCATAAGGTTTCAAGTGGTCCATATGGTAAATCTTCATCCACAACTTCGCCTGTTAAATCAACAAGGAACGTTGTAACAGAATGAATTCCAGCCTCTTGGAGATCTTCTTGGAGTTGGTGAATGCCTCCTGTTATAACATGGGTTCTGTCTGCAACGAACATCATATCCTGCCCGTCACCAATCTCTTCCATGCGCTTATAAGACTCTTCAATCGTGTGTGTCATCATTTCAGTATTTTCAACGATTTCATTTAATCCTTGTTGTTCACCTTCAGGCATGAGAAAGATTGTTTTATAACCATCCTTTTTAAACCGATAGAGTAATTCTGCTAACACAGCGAGCTGTCCCATCCCAGGGCGTGCAACCAAACCAACCGTACCTCCCTTTGCTAAAGGAGCAAACATATCTAGCGTTTTTACACCGGTTTCAATCATTTCGATCTTCTCCCCTCTAATAATCAGATCATCCAAGCTGCAATCGGCTAATGATGCAAGCGCAGCTAATGTCCGAACCTCCGCTCTCCCTACAGGTATTTTTCCCGTGCATAGATTGGAAACAGTGGCTGGCCGCAAGCCAACCTGACGTGCTGCACTTGTGAGATTCGGTACTTTTCTGCGTAACAAACCTACATTCAAAATTAAGTCATCCATTATTTTCACCTCCCTTACTTTATATAGTAATTTAAAGTACGTTTAAAAGCAATAATTAATTACGTTTTAATTTTAATTTTTTACTCTAAGAAGTAATTGAAAAAGACCTTATTGCCGCCTGCATAATTTATGAAACAAAAAAGGAGCAGCAATAATTATATCACTACTCCCTTTTCTCCTATTTTTCAACAGCTTGGAAAAACCGTGGCAAATGTTCTTTATGTGCTTCCAGCATTTCATCCAACAGTACTTTTCCTATTTTGTCAGAAGGAACGAGCGGATTGATTGTCATAGCAAGTAACGCCGTATCATAGTTACCCGTCACTGCCGCCTCTGCCCCTACGCGTTCAAATGATTTAATTTGTTGTACTAAACCTCTTACGGCGACTGGCAGGTCCCCATTTACAATCGGCTTAGGCCCTTCTTTGGTAATAACACAGCTTACTTCCACTGCCGAGTCATCTGGGATGCTTGCGATCGATCCATTATTCTTTGTGTTAACCGGTTGAATATCCCGCTTATCATTATACATGGATGAAATCAATCGAACCGCTGCATCACTGTAATACGCCCCGCCTCTCTCCTCTAACTGTGGTGGTTTGATGGAAAGGTTAGGATCTTTGTATAGCTCGAATAATTCTGCTTCTAATTTCTTCACTACTTCTGCTCTCGTCGTGCCCTCTTTAAAGTTTTTCAGCTCTTTTTCCAACATTTCATCACGCTTGTAATAATATTGATGATAAGGACAGGTTAGGGCATTTAATGCGCGAATAAATTCTGGTTCCCATCCTAGTCCCTCTACATTCTTCACAAAGCTGCTATTCTTTGGAGTAGCCAACAATTCTATTACTCTCTCTTTAACACTTACACCATCTACATACACGTCTAATCCGTATACCATGTGGTTTAAACCAGCGAAATCAATTCGAAGACGGGAGTGATCTACATCCAATAGCTTTGCTGTGCCCATTTCCATTCCAATTGGCACATTACATAACCCAACCACTTTTTCGTGATCTGTATAGCGAAGGATTGCTTCTGTTACCATACCAGCAGGGTTGGTAAAGTTAATTAACCAAGCATCTGGGCAGAGCTCCTTCATGTCTTTTACAATGTCTAAAATAACGGGGATCGTACGCAATCCCTTAAAAAGTCCACCAGGTCCATTCGTTTCCTGACCTAACACACCATGCTTTAGCGGAATTCTTTCATCTTTAGCACGTGCGTCCAATTGGCCAACGCGAAACTGGGTTGTAACAAAATTAGCATCCTTTAATGCGGCTTTTCTATCTAATGTTAAATGAACTTCAATTGGCAGTCCTGCTTTTTCAATCATTCGTTTTGCAAGGTTTCCCACTATTTCTAGCTTTTCTTTCCCTGCTTCTATATCCACTAGCCATAATTCACGTACTGGTAACTCATCGTATCGTTTTATAAAGCCTTCTACCAGTTCTGGCGTATAACTTGAGCCTCCACCGATCGTCGCAATCTTCAATCCTTTACTCATAATTCATCCTCCTAAATAGATAATGAACGTACAAATCCTATTTTATAGAAGAATAAAAGATTCTGATAGGCTTATGAAAGCGTTAGATTTTTGTTTCAACGAAAGCAATTTGTTTCATGTTGGTAACACAGTGTTTCCTCTTTAGTTTATACTAAAAGCATAGACTATTTCGAAAGGGGCTAAGCCTTTGTTTACAAATGAGGTTATCGCATCGTTTAATGATCTAGAAATGCTTCTATATAAATTTGTCATGCAGCATAAAGAAAAAGTCGTTTATATGCGCATTCGCGACCTTGCGGATGAAGCACATGTCTCTACGTCCACTATCATGCGTTTCTGCAGAAAATTAAATTGTGATGGCTTCTCAGAGTTTAAAGTAAAGTTAAAGCTCTTACTTGATGAAAAGCCTAGCATGAGGGTTAAAAGCGGACAGCACGTGTTAGCAGAGTTTTTTGAACGCACCCAAAATGAGCGCTTTACTTCCAAGCTAGAGGATGCTGCAGAAGCTGTCTCTAAAGCAAATCATGTATATTTTATAGGGATTGGCAGTTCAGGGGCGCTTGCAGAATATGGTGCTAGGTATCTATCGAGCTTAGGTACTTTTTCCACGTATCTAAAAGACTGGTATTTTCCCATTCACGCCGACTTACATGACAGCATTACCGTTGCTTTGTCCGTTTCCGGTGAAAGCGGGATTACCTTATCTCACATGCACAAACTCAAAGAAAAAGGCAGCAAAATTTTAAGTATCACGAATAACATGCAATCCACGATAGCCAAAGCTTCTGATAACAATGTATCCTATTATGTGACCGAAGAATTTTTTGCCGAGTCAAATGTAACGACACAAATCCCCGTTATTTATATATTAGAAGAGTTAGCAAGGAGAGTTTATGAAAAGAAATAGAAAGTAATGTTGACTTGATACGGCTTACTTTTAACAATTGATGCTACTCTTACAATAAATCCTTCTAACTTATGTGAATGGAATCTTTTTGGTATGGGAATTATCGATTTTTACATATGCTCCGTTCTTCTCTAATGCCCGCTACTTCCCAATAACGATCGATAATTTGTAGTTTGCGTGCTCGTTTAACTCTTCCAAAAAAGTATTTAGTATTTCATTCGAAGGAAATTTACATTCAAGAAGGTAACAGCCATCCCCACTAATTTTATAGTTACGGACTATGTTACCTTCTTGTGTTTTGATGAACGACAAATAAGGAGCATGGTGAGTACTTTCCGTAATGATTGTTATAAATGCATGTACAAAATATCCTAGCTTAACTTGATTCAATTTAATTGAATATCCCTCTATTACACCCTCATCCTCTAGCTTCATAACCCTAGCTGATACAGCAGGCCCGGTCAAATGGACTTTTGCACCTAGTTCCTTCATGGAAAGTCTACTATTATTACTTAATTCCTCTAAAATACGCATGTCGGTATAATCCAGCATTTATTGAACTCCTTTCAAAAATAAAGCGAAAGAGGCAAAAGACTTTATTTTATCTGTTTATCTATAAGTTCGTTCTATTATAAACTATACAGGCTTTACTAATAATCTCAAAACAAGGGAGTTCAAAACATGAATATACAGTTAATTCGTAATGCAACCATAGTGGTAGAATACGCAGGGAAAAAGTTTTTAATCGACCCGTATTTAGGGGGAAAAGGCGCCTATGCTCCTCTGCCAAATTCACCTAGACAGGATCAGAACAATCCGTTGGTAGCCTTGCCGGTATCTGTGGAGGAGATCGTTCAAGACGTGGATGCTGTGATTGTCACACACCTGCACCCCGATCATTGGGACGAAGCAGCGGTTGAACGATTACCGAAAGGAATTAAATTATTTACCCAAAATGAAGAAGATGCCAAAGAAGTTAGAAACAACGATTTCCAAAATGTTGAGGTATTAAGAGAGGACACTGTGTTTAAAGGGATCCAATTAAGTAAGACCAAAGGCGAGCATGGGCGCGGAGAAATTTTAAAACTTTCTGGCCTGGTTTGTGGCATTGTTTTCAAGCATAGTTCAGAAAAGACATTATATATAGCTGGAGATACGGTTTGGTATGAAGGCGTTCAGGAGGCAATTGACACGCATAACCCTGACATTATTGTCGTTAATGGCGGTGATAACCAATTTTATGAGGGCGGTTCTTTAGTAATGGGGAAAGAGGATATTTACGAGCTACACAAGGCAGCACCTAATGCTCAAATTGTTTCTGTTCATATGGAAGCAGTAAATCATTGGACATTGTCGAGAGAAGAGTTAAAGAACTTTGCAGAGGAAAAAGGGATCGCTTCAAATATATTAGTTCCAGATGATGGAGAAGATTATACATTTTAATAGGAAGAAAAGTCTCTTGGTCCACTACGGGCAAGAGACCTTCTCATTAAATATGCCTTTCCGCAGGGAGAGGCATATTGTCTTATTTTTTCAGGGCATAATGCACATAGAATCCCTACCCAACCGGATCAAACAACTCAACAAGCAAGAGTGCAACAGCTCCCAGTAATGTTGCATGATCACCAAGTTTTGTGACAGATACGTTGGTTTCTTTCGCATCCGTTGTTAAACCTCTATCGGAAATGGTTTCTTTGACCGTTGGCAGCATGAATTTTTCGCTTTTCATCACACCCCCGCCAAGGACAATCTTTTCTGGGTTGACCAGATGAATGAGGTTAACTAACCCAATGCCGATCAGCTTACCTGTTTCTTTAAGAAGATCCTTAGCTTCCTTGTCCCCGCCTTGAGCAAGCTTAGCAATTTCTTCACCAGTTACCCCTTCCTTTTGGGACCGAGCTGTTATGGCTGGTCCTGCTACAAAGGCTTGCAAGCATCCCGTATTTCCACACGTACAGACGGGACCATTTAAATCAATGGTCATATGGCCGATCTCACCAGCTATATCCCTGTCACCATGATATAGTTTTCCGTTTATTACTAACCCTGCACCAACGCCTCGTCCAATATTAACGGCCACCATACTACTGGAAGCATGGCCACCAAACCACGATTCTCCTAATGCCATGGCTCGTGCATCATTTTCCACTTTCACTTTAAGCGAGAATTCTCTTTCCAATTCTGCTTTAATAGGGATGTTTTTCAGTTTTAAGTTTGGCGCAATCAGCGAGGTACCACTGTCTATATTGACTACCCCATGCATGGCGACACCAATGCCGATTATATCCCGTTTTTCTCGGCTGGGTGCAAGAATCGTTTCCCTTATCGCATCTTTTAAAATTCCCATAAACTGTTCATTTGTTATGGGTGTATACAGCTGACTATCTGCACGGTGAACTATGTTTCCAGCCAAATCTGTAAGTATACTTGTGACGCTTTCTGGACCAGCATCCACGCCAACGATATAAAATGCATTGGGATCAATGTGTAACATGGTTGGCTTTCGGCCACCTTTTGACTCCCCGAGGCTGCTTTCTCTCACAATCCCCTCTTCCAGAAGCTCCTTCACAATACTGCTTACTGTTGGGGGTGTAAGCTTTGTTTCCTTCGCAATTTGCGCCCGCGAAATTGGTTCGGATGTTCTTACTTTATTTAATATGATCGATTTATTTACGGATTTCATTAATTGAAAAGTACCACGTTGCATATTTCCTCTCCTGTTCTTTTTCATGATTCTTAACCGCTCCATTATTCAACATAATTATAGCATATTTAATTAAATTAATTTAGATAAGAAAGAGTAGAAACTATTATGTGGTGCCGTTTTTAGCTGAGAGGCTCTCTGGCCATGTGAAGTCGCGTGTCACTTACCCAGTGGCGCGTAACAACCACGCTAACTCGCGTGCCAATCACCCAGTGGCGCGTAACAACCACGCTAACTCGCGTGCCACTCACCCATTGGCGCGTACCATTCATGCTAACTCGCGTGCCAATCACCCAGTGGCGCGTAACAACCACGCTAACTCGCGTGCCACTTTCTCAATGGCGCGTACCAACCACGCTAACTCGCGTGCCACTTACCCAGTGGCGCTTGCCAACCATGCTAACTCGCGTGCCAATCACGAGATCGCGCGTACTAGCCATACCAACTCGCGTGCCACTTTCTCATTCTCATCCGATGTCCTTCAAAGCGGCATACCATTCCCTATCTCACTACCGCCTCACGCCTCAAAAAGAGCAGAAAAAGCCGAGTACGCGCAACCAACACGTATCGGCTTTACCCTTACTTGTTTTTGTTCAATACATCAAACGCAACGGCAGCGAGTAGTACAAGGCCTTTAATTGCTTGCTGCCAGTCGATGCCAATTCCCATTAAGGACATTCCGTTATTCAGAACACCCATTACGAGTGCACCAATGACCGCACCAAATACCGTTCCGACTCCTCCTGTAAAGGAAGCACCACCAATTACGGCTGCTGCGATGGCATCTAGTTCGAAAAGGTTACCTGCTTGTGGTGTTGCAGCATTTAATCTTCCTGCAAAAATCATTCCACAAAGTGCTGCAAGAACACCCATGTTAACAAATACCCAGAACTTCATTTTCTTCGTTTTAATACCGGAAAGCTGTGCAGCATTTGCATTGCCACCTACTGCGTAAATATGCCTTCCGATGACTGTTTTGTTCATCACAAAGGTGTATCCAATAATAAGCACAAATAATACAATCAACACATACGGTATTCCTTCGTATTGCGCCAGTACGTATGTAAACAGATTGATAACGATTGTAAAGACAACAAGTTTTACAATAAATAACGGAAAGGATATGGTTTTGAAATCATACTTTAAATCCGTTCTTCTAATCTTTAACTCTGATAAAATATAAACAACCGAAAGGACAATTCCAACAACTACTGTAAATAGTTGAATTTCTCCCTCTCCACCAAACACATCTGGGACAAAGGCTGAGCTTAGACCTCGAAATCCATCAGGGAATGGTGCAATAGTCTGCCCTTGTAGGACGACTAAAGTAAGACCCCTGAAGATGAGCATTCCAGCAAGTGTAACAATAAAAGAAGGTATGTTTACATATGCTACCCAGAAACCTTGCCATGCTCCAATAATTGCCCCGATAGCAAGACATATTAGAATACCAGCAAACACGGGAAAGTCCATGGTAACCATTAATACTCCGGCTACAGCTCCAACGAAGGCTGCTACGGAACCAACGGATAAATCAATTTCCCCTGTAATAATGATAAGCATCATCCCAATTGCAAGGACGATAATATAACTATTTTGCATGATAATATTTGTTACATTTAGCGGGGTTAGCAAGATCCCATCTGTTAGGATTTGGAATAATAAGGCGATACCTATAAGTGCAATAATCATTCCAAACTTTCTTACGTTGTTACTAAGAAGCTGTTTTAATCCCTCCACGTTAAGACCTCCCTTTCTCTGTCATATAGGTCATTAATGTTTCTTGTGTTGCGTCTTTTGCAGCGATATCTCCTGTGATTTCTCCCTCACACAATGTATAAATGCGGTCACACATTCCCATCAATTCTGGTAATTCTGATGAGATCATGATGATGCTTTTTCCTTTTTCAGCCAGGTCGTTAATAATCTTATAGATTTCGAATTTGGCTCCAACATCAATTCCTCTTGTTGGCTCATCCAAAATAAGGACATCTGGATCCGTGAAAATCCATTTTCCTAACACCACTTTTTGTTGATTCCCACCACTAAGATTTACGATTTTTTGTTGAATAGAAGGGGTTTTTACATTCATTCTCTTTTTTATTGATTCCGCTTCAACCACTTCTTTACTTGTATTTAATACATTGTTTTTGGAGATTCTATCCAGGTTTGCTAGCGTTAAGTTGTTCTTTACATCATCAATTAAGATGAGCCCAAATTCTTTCCGATTTTCCGAAACGTAGGCAACACCACTTTTAATAGCTTGATCAACCGTTTTAAAAGAGACTTCCTGCCCGTTTTTCTTAATTGTCCCGGTAATTTTCTTTCCATAAGACTTCCCAAATAAGCTCATAGCAAGCTCAGTTCGGCCAGCCCCCATTAATCCGGCTATCCCAATTATTTCGCCTTGTTTAACATGTAGGTTCACATTATGAAGGATTTGTCTTTCCACATCGAGTGGATGGTATGCTGACCAATCCTTCACTTCAAACACGACATTGTCCTTTATATTATGGACTCTATCGGGAAATAACTCTGTAAGGTCTCGTCCTACCATTTCTTTAATAATCATCGTTTCCGTAACTTCTTCTTCTGTTCGACGGTATGTACGAATCGTCTGCCCATCTCTTAACACCGTGATACTGTTGGAGACTTTAAGAAGTTCCTTTAATTTATGAGAAATTAAGATGGAGGTCATACCTTGTTCTCTAAACTCTTTCAATAATTTTAATAGATTTTCACTATCTTCCTCATTCAAGGCAGCTGTAGGTTCATCCAGAATAAGCAGCTTCACCTTTTTAGATAAGGCCTTGGCAATTTCCACTAATTGCTGCTGACCTACCCCTAGGTTTTTAATTTTTTCCTCAGGTTCTACGTTCAGGCGCACCTTTTTCAGTAATGCTCGTGTCTCGATAATGGTTTTGTTCCAATTAATGACACCTTTTGTAGCCTGTTCATTGCCTAAGAAGATATTTTCTGCAATCGATAGTTCCGGGATTAACGCTAATTCTTGGTGAATAATCACAATGCCTAGCTCTTCACTTTGGTTAATGTTTTTAAATTCACAGCGTTTATCTTGAAATAGAATATCTCCCTCATACGTACCATAGGGGTGCACGCCACTCAACACCTTCATTAGTGTTGATTTTCCAGCACCGTTTTCTCCAATCAGTGCGTGTATTTCACCTTTTCTTACGTCTAATTTGACGTCATCTAATGCCTTTACACCGGGAAAAGTCTTTGTAATACTTTTCATTTCTAGTATTCTTTCAGACATTCTGAGACTGCCCCTTTCCTTTAAACAAACAAGGTCGTTTGGCAGCACCACATGAAACGTGCTGCCAAACGGCATGATTAGTTAAGTTCTTCTTCGGTATAATACTCTGTATCTACTAATTCTTCCTTGTAATTGTCAGCATCAACGGAAATTGGTGCTAGTAAGTAGGATGGTACTACTTTTGCTTCATTATCATATGTTTCGGTATCATTGATTTCTGGCTCTTCCCCGCTCAACACAGCTTCTGCCATGTTAACTGCCTGCTTGGCTAACTCTCTTGTGTCTTTAAAGATCGTTTGCGTTTGCTCACCCGCTATAATGGATTTTACGGAAGCAAGCTCTGCATCCTGCCCAGTAACCAATGGCATTGGCTTGTCACCTGAACCATAACCTACAGCCTTCAATGAAGAAATGACACCTCTACTAATTCCGTCAAATGGTGAAAGGACTGCATCCACCTGCTCACCGGAATAGTGGGCACTAAGTAGATTATCCATACGTTCTTGTGCTTTTGCGCCATCCCATCTTAGTGTTGCTCCTTGTTCGAACGTGTTTTGACCACTTTGGACAACAAGCGTTCCTTCATCAATATATGGCTGAAGTACTGACATTGCTCCATCCCAGAAGAAGTAAGCATTGTTATCATCTGGAGATCCTGCGAATAGCTCTATGTTTAAAGGCTCGTCTGCATTGTCTAAATCAAGCTTTTCGACCATATACTCTCCTTGTAATACTCCAACCTGGAAATTATCAAATGTTGCATAATAACTTACATGATCACTGTTCATAATCAGACGATCGTATGCAATAACCGGGATTTCCTGATTTTTAGCTTTATCAAGCACATCTGATAGTGCTTCCCCATCAATTGAGGCGATTACAAGAATATCCACGCCTTTGGTAATCATATTTTCAATCTGTGACAATTGGTTTTCCACGACATCTTCTGCATATTGTAAATCAACGTTGTACCCTAAATCCTCAAATTGACTTTGCATATTTTCTCCATCTTTAACCCAACGTTCAGATGATTTTGTTGGCATTGCGATCCCAACTGTTTTATCCCCTTCGCCATCTTCTCCACCAGCACTGCTACTACAAGCACTTATGGTTAAAACAATTAATGTTAAGACTACAAACCAGAAACCTTTCTTCATCAACGTCATCCCCCTTGTTTTTATGTACTAGCTTTAAACCAAAATAGTTAACGCTTACATTTCTAAATTGATTTCATGGCCAATACCAGAATTCATCTGCACGAGTTATAAAGAGCTTACAACTTGTACGTACGTATAATTATAATTGAACTGTTTTATGATTTCAACCTAATTTTCAAAATAAAATGAAACTTCATTCGATGAAGGCGTCCCTACCGCCTCCACCAAATGTTTGTTGAACAAATTATACCTATTTATTTCTCACTCATCAGAACGGCAGAGCTCCCTGCTGTTTTATTCCGTAGCGCCCCAAAACTTATTCGTATAAGTTTTAAGCACTCCTCTACCCTTTGGCCCTTTTTCAGCTTTCCCATAAGTATAGAGAAAAGGAACCTTTATTAAAACCTGGGATGAACCATGAAAATATGATTCATCCTAGACATCACGTTATTGCCATCTAGTCTCTTCTGGATCCGGGCACTGCTTATACGCAAGCCTTGCTCTAAATTGCACAAAACAACCACAGTGGCCACACGTCGTTTCATTTATAAGAAAGGGACAATTGGCACATTCAGCAAGACGCTCCTCAAATATCACGTCATCCACAAGATTGGTTTCAAGTGCAAGTTGTTCTTCTAATAGCTCATGTAAATCATTTGCTGGAACTGCAATGGAACGGTTACAACTTTTGCACGTCATTTTAACCAATTTCCATTTCTTCTGGTCGATATGAAATGCGTGCTTGCTTTTGCTTATTGATTAACAGTAGACCCGTGCAACGGTCCCGTAAATGATAGGCCTCATTAAGACTTTCTTCTACAATCTTATCTTCAATCCCCAGCTCTTCTGGTGTTCCCGGCCCACCTGCCTTCTTCAGCAATGCATCTAACTCATCAGGCGCTGGTAGTTGCTCTATCGCACCCTTAATTACAGACCATTGCTCGCACAGTTTCTGTATAAACAGATCCTCTTTTGCTACATTGCGAGAATTAAATTGGTTCGCAAACTGCTTATATAGCCTTGTGATAATAATGGTTGCGACACCAACCTTAGCACCGTGTAGAATTTGGCGTTCTTCTCTTCTTAGAAGATCCATCTCCCAAAAGTGTGAAAGATGATGCTCTCCACCTGAGGCAGATCTAGATGAATTAATCAACAGCATAACCAGCCCTGATTCAATTAGAGCTTGCATCAGCACAGATATACCTGTATCATCCGCTACAGCAATCTCATCCACATGCATGACACACGTTTGAAGCGCTTTTTCCGTCAGTTCTGCTGCAATATGGTTATATGGCTCTTCGCCAACCAAGTTGGATATTTTCCAATCTAAGAGGGATGTGTACTTTCCAAGCATATCACCAAACCCTGCAGCCGTTAGTTCCGTTGGTGCATTCTTTATAATGGTGATATCAGCAAAGACAGCAATTGGCGATGCTGTTTGTATCGTTTTCTTCACCCCTCTTAATATTAAAGGTGCCCCTTTCGATGTGAAGCCGTCTACTGAAGCAGCTGTCGGTATTGATATAAAAGGAATACCCATCTTATAACCACAAAATCTTGTAATGTCATGTATCGTTCCTGCCCCAACTGCCAGTAACACGTCAACGTTTTGGGGTGTCTCCACCATAACTTGCATCAATGTTGCTTCATCTGCATTTACTTGTCCCTGCTCATTTTCCTTAAGAAGAATAATGGATGAATCGACACCTTCAAGATCCAGCGTTTGTTGTACTTCCTCCCCCGCTACCTTCGTTGTGTTTTGATCTGCAATAATCACGGCTTTTCTCAGCCCCATCTTTTGTAAATAGGGACCAAGATGTTTTAGGCTCCCAGCGGATATGTCGATCACCGGTAACATTTTCTTATCCACTTTTAGCTCTTCTGCAAGTTGGTTCCATTTCTTTCCCATCTCCATATGTAATCCTCCTCTCTTCATGCAAAGAGCCAGTAGACTATTAACCTACCGACTCTCCAAAAACATTACTTTACTGTTAAAACAACGACAGACATTTTTGGCAGTGTAATAGCCAGTGTGTTTTCTTTAGATGTAAACCCTGTAAAATCAGTAGGTTTCACTTGCTCTGGTGCTTCAAATGTATTCCGCGCATTCATTTCATTGGCGGTTATGACACGTCCTGTAATGTCGGCAGTATCTATTCCCCGTAGCTCCAACGTAATATCCGCCTGGGCTGCTTTATCCATGTTACAAAGGCTAATGTTAATCGAACCATCCTTTGCTTTAGATGCAGAAGCACTCACTTGAGGATATGCATCACTTTCAACATTTTCAGACGTTAGATCAAGGCTTAACTTCTCTGCATCCTGATGCACTTTGTACATTTCAAACACATGGTACGTTGGTGTTAGGATCATATCTTTTCCTTCTGTTAAAATCATTGCTTGCAACACATTGACCGTCTGTGCAATATTTGCCATCTGAACACGATCGTTGTGGTTGTTGAAAATATTAAGGGAGACTCCTGCAACAACCGCATCACGAATTGTATTCTGTTGATAAAGGAAACCAGGGTTTGTCCCCTTTTCCACATCAAACCATGTACCCCACTCATCGATAATCATGCCGACACGCTTTTCTGGATCATATTTGTCCATAATGGTGCCATGCTTCATAATGAGCTCTTCTATAAACAGAGCTTTTTTCATCGTGATGTCCCATTCATCCTCTGTGAAGTCAACAGCAGATCCTTTGTTTTCAAATCCACCTGGATGTACATAATAATGCAGGCTTAATCCGTCCATTAATGGTGCAGCCTCTCGCATCAGCACCTCTGTCCAGTTAAAATCATCTACATTAGCCCCGCCAGCAATTTTGTATAATGTGTTGTCTCCATAGTTTCGGCAATATGTCTGATATTGACGATACAAATCAGCATAGTATTCTGGACGCATATTACCACCACAGCCCCAGTTTTCATTGCCAACACCGAAGTATTTCAGCTTCCATGGCTCTTCCTGACCATTTTCTTGTCGCCAGTTTGCCATAGGAGATTCTCCATCGAAAGTCATATATTCTACCCATTCAGACATTTCCTGAACAGAGCCACTGCCTACGTTTCCACAAATGTATGGATCTGCTCCTAATAATTCACATAGCAGCATGAATTCATGTGTACCAAAATGATTATTCTCCACTACACCACCCCAATGGGTATTGACCATTCGTTTACGATTCTCAGCAGGCCCGACTCCATCCTTCCAATGATACTCGTCTGCAAAACAGCCACCAGGCCAGCGCAGGACAGGAATATCAATATTCTTTAACGCTTGCAGGACATCATTCCGAATCCCTTTCGTATTTGAAATACTTGAATCCTCACCGACCCAAATTCCTTCATAGATGCAACGACCCAAGTGCTCAGCAAAGTGTCCGTAAATATTTTTGTTAATCGTTCCTTCCCCTACGTCCGTATTGATAATAATGTTGTTCATCGTAAAACTCCTCCATATATGGTTTCAATCTAAGCTTCGTTTCCTACTTCCGCTGTCTTTTTATCTAAAGCTTTAAAAACATACATTGCAGCCCACATCCACATGATGGCGATGGCGCTAAATAGAAAGAACGGAATGAAAGCGGGATGTTCAAGAGAAAAATAGATGCTAACAAAACCGAGTATCCCTATTCCTAGCGAGATATGCACTTTAGAAAAGCCAATAATAAATGCATTTTTTAAATGCTGAAATATATTCGTCTGATAATGTGCTAAAAGAGGGAAGCTCCAAATAATCACTAAAACATACACGATGATGATAAAGTAAAAGGCAAATGGAACAAGGAATGAAACCGTTTCTTGTAATCCCAGTAAGACACGGTAATTAACATAGAGCAAGGATCCAACAGCTGTTAATATCCAACCTAAAGCATTAGCTGCTTTAAATTCAGTGGAATATCCTTCTTTAAAGGTTTTCCATATTTTTATATCCTGTTCACCAGAAAGCCATTTCCTGGATACCCCAAGCGCTGCAACGGTAGCTGGAAAAACCCCTGCCAGGAAGAGCCCCCGTAAAGAAAACAGCAACCATAGCAAATTTAGATAGGCTAATCTGGCGACCCAATTCATCATTTTTTCTAATGTTGTTACCACACCATTCACATTCACCTTGCAACCCCCTCTTTAACTAGACTTTCGCCTATCCTTTTACGCCACCTACTGTAAGCCCTGAAACAAAATAGCGTTGGAAAAAGATAAACAAAATAATAATCGGAATAATCGTCATAACCGAACCAGCAATTAACACATCGTAATTGTTTCCATAAGGTGTCAGCAGTGTCGCGAGACCTATTGGTAACGTGAACATATCGTTAGACCGAAGCACGAGCAATGGCCACAGGAAGTTATTCCAACTTGCAAGACCTTGCAGGATTGCCATTGCAGCCAACGAAGGACCCATTAGTGGCAGCATGATCCGGAAAAATATTCCATACTCAGTAGAACCGTCTATTCGTGCTGCATCCATTAATTCCTTAGGTAAACCCAGTGCATATTGTCTAAAGAAAAACACAGCTACCGGAGCTACCACTAATGGTAAGATGACTGCCAAGTATGTATCGACTAATTGCAGATTTATCATCATGCGGAATAGTGGAAGCATTAATATTTCAAACGGTACCATTAAGATAAATAGCACGAGGATAAAGAAAAGGTTTTTCCCTTTAAAATCGTACAATGCTAACGCATAGCCTACCATGGACGAAAAGAATAGTGACAGGACAATCGTCACGGCTGAAATTATTAAACTGTTTCCATACCAAGCCCAGTACTCGGGAGCCTGCGTGAAAATATAAAGATAGTTATCTAAGTTTAACTGATCGAAACTTATATTTAAGGAAATGCCGTTTCTCATCAATTCAGAGGAAGGCATAAAAGATGAAATGACAAGACTTATAATTGGAAAAAGCGCTATCAACGCTGTGATAGATAATCCAATATTGATAACCCATTTTAGTAGAGGAAAACGCTTTTTATTCATCTACTCATCCCCCTTTTTGAAAGCACCAGTTAAGATGAGGTTAATAATACTAACTACAAATATGATGAGCATTAAAACGACACCTACAGCTGCTCCGAAACCAATATTATTCTGCTGGATACCTTGTTGATAAATATACCCAACTACTGTTAAACCGATATTCCCTGGTGATCCTGCTTCCCAAAATACGAAGCTCTCCTCAAACATTCTAAATCCATTAATGATCGTAATCGTTGTAACGAATACTATAATTGGTTTTAATTGTGGCAATGTAACATACCAAAACTGCTTTAATTTGGATGCCCCATCTATTTCAGAAGCCTCATATAATTCTGTTGGAATATTTTGCAATGCCGCCAAGAAATACAACATGTTTACGCCTATCCATCTCCATGAAGCTAAAATTACCATCAGGAACATTCCGGACCATGCAGTAAATCGCCAGTTAACAGTATCCATTCCCAAAAATCCTAATACCTGATTTGCAATGGCGGTATCTTGCTCACCAAACATTAATCGAAAGATCATACCACCAACTATGGTTGATGTTAATGCTGGTATAAAGAAAGATGCCCGAAAAACAGTCTTCATCTTAACAAACTTCGAATCTAAAAATACTGCCAATACCATCGGAATGACGGTCAATATAATAACCGTTAGCACAACATAAATGGTCGTGTTCGTTAACGCTCTAAGAAATGTGCCATTTGTAATCCTCGAGTAATTCTCCAGACCAACAAATGTTACCTGTCCTGGAAGCACACTTTGAAAACTCATCAAGATCCCTTGTATAGCTGGATATAAGGTTAACACGAGAAAGGTTATGATAAATGGTGAGACAAAAACATATGGTACTACTTTCTTTGAATTAAGAAATTTAAGGAATTTATTGGGTCCTTTTTTCTTCCCTTTAAATTGCGGTCCTTTTTGATTTGGCCGTCCCTCATTTTCTACTTGTAACTGTACATTGCTAGATGCCGGTTCCATTATTTCCCTCCTTTTAACTATAAACCCTTAAGCGTTTACATTTTTCAATCGAATCATGTTCCATGACGCTTTAGTTAGCCTTGATTCCAATACACCATTATCTATTTTGGAGTAACCGACATTGTGTGGAGTGACCTTCTCATCTCCTGGTTTATTTACTGCCTTTAGATCCTCATTCTCTAAAACAACATGCTCCACGACTTTGTATCCTTCAAAGGATCTTACATCCGTTGTAATGGAGATATTCTCCTCGAGATTTTTGTTTACGATAAAGAGAACCACTTCTTCTGCTTCATTATTATAAACTGCTGCACAATCGATATAGTTAACATCCGTAAAATCTTTCGAGTCATATTTTGGTGACGAAAGAATCGGTTTAAGTGCTGTCCCTCTTCCATATAGTGATGTATACATATAAGGGTAATAGATCGTTTGCTTCCACGATCGTCCGTTATTTTCCGTCATAATTGGAGCAATGACGTTCACTAATTGTGCCATACAAGCCATCTTCACTCGATCTGCATGATTGAGAAAGGTGATTAACATGCTGCCAACAAGCAGGGCATCTTCAAAGTTATAGACATCTTCCAATTGTGGAGGAGCAACTTCCCAGGCATCAATTTGTTTATCCGCATCATTCGAATGATACCAAACGTTCCACTCATCAAAGCTTAAGTTGATCGTTTTTTTGCTTCGATGTTTTGCTTTAATATAATCACAGGTAGAGGTAACCGTTTTGATAAAATGGTCCATGTCCATTGTTTTTGCCAAATAGTTGGCGGTATCGTCCGATCTGTTCCCATAATATTGATGCAAGGAAATAAAGTCTATTTCCTCATAAGCTATATCTAGCGTTGTTGCTTCATATTCCGGAAAGGTTGGCATTCCCGTATTCGAACTGCCACAAGCAACTAATTCGATAGAGGGATCTACTAGTTTCATAGCTTTTCCCGTTTCCTTTGCAATTCTCCCGTATTCATAAGCTGTCTTTTGTCCAACCTGCCACGGGCCATCCATTTCATTCCCTAAACACCATGTTTTAATATTGTGCGGTTCTGCGTATCCATGTTCTTTTCTCAGATCACTCCAGTAAGTTCCGCCAGGATGGTTCGTATATTCTATTAAGTTTCTTGCTGCATCGATGCCTCTAGTCCCTAAATTGACAGCCATCATGACATCTGCATTTACTTTCTTAGCCCAGTCCATAAATTCATTTGTACCTATCTCGTTAGTTTCAATGGTGCGCCACGCTAATTCAAGTCTTTTCGGGCGTTCACTTTTTGGCCCTACTCCATCTTCCCAATTATAAGCAGACACCATATTCCCACCTGGATAACGGACGATTGGGACATGTAGTCCTTTTACTAGATCAATAACATCCTTGCGGAAACCTTGTTCATCTGCTTGAGGATGATCTGGTTCATAAATCCCTCCATAGACTGCCCTGCCCAGATGTTCAATAAAAGAACCATATATTCGGTTATCTATTTCGGAAATACTATAGCTTTTATCTAATACCATTTTCGCCTTTAGTTCATTAGACAATGTAATTCCTCCCATTTATAAGTAAGATGTTACCTATGCCCCTCTCCTTCATTCACTCCTATGTGTGTAACTATATTCCGCTATAATTTGTACGTATAAGTTGATTATATATAAAATTATTTTACTTTTCAATCACTTTGGAAATTTGATTGCCCTTAATAAAAGAACAAAAGCAAGGAGATTCTCCTTGCGTCTCCTCACTCTTGTTCTCTTCCTTTACTGCATCTCTCGAATTTTTTCTGCAGCCTCTTTTAATGCTTCTTCTGGTGTCTGAGCCTGCTGTCTGAGTACATTTTCTGCTACATTTGTATTGTATTCTGTAGCCACATCAGGAGTATTTTCCGTTATATTCAGTTCATGTATTTCATCTTTCATCTAATAGTGTGTCAAAAATACCTTCCCCAAAATATTGATAATATTTATTGTCTTCTCTCACCTCTTCACTTTCCCAAACTTCCCAGCGTGGAGGGTCAAAACCAAGAACTGTCCAAAGGTTAATGTTTCCTTCCTCTGATAGTTTTGTATAGGCAAGAAATTCTTTTGCTAGATCGGTTGCTTCTGATTGATTTGTTACAACGGTACCTGTTCCACCCATACCGGCAGAGCGATTGCCTCCTTCTTCCCATGCAGGCATTGGACGAATTGCAATCTTACCTTCCAAATCTGGCATACTATCGATGAATCTTCCCATATACCATATTGGCGCTAAAACAGACCCTGCTCCACCATCATTCATATAGCCATAAAATTCTTCTGATTGATTCATAGCTCCTGGTGTAAGTTCGGCGATCTCTTCTTCATAAAGGACATCATGTAAAAACTGTAGTGTCTCAACATTTGTTTCATTATCAAGCGTTACATCGCCATTCCCGTCAAAAAAGTCAGATTTTCGTTGAGAAACCATTGGCCAGAAGTCCATTAAAAAGTCAGTTGTTCCTACGTTCCACATAACAGAATCTGTATTCTCGACAACTTGCTTTCCTGCTTCCACATAGTCATCCCATGTTTTAATTGCATCTATATCAACGCCTGCTTGATCCATAATCTCTGTATTATAATACATGACTGTGGCTCCTACATGTGTTGGTATTCCGTAGTAATTCCCATCCTTAGCATAAAGCTCAAATCTTGAAGAAACAGATTCTCCTAAAACCGGCTCTACATATTCATTCATTGGCTCTAACTGTGGTTCTCCTTGCAAGTAGTTGGCATAACGTCCGAGCTCAATATCTGAAATGTCTGGTGCCCCTTTGCCTGATTGTAAGGCTAACAATAAGTTATTGTGCATCTGATCATATGGATATGTCTCAGCAACTAGTTTAATTGGTCTGTCTGGATTTTCCTCATTCCATCTCTCAGCTGAATCTCGGAACAAGTCAACATGCTGTCCTACAAAGGTCCAATATGTTAATTCTGTCGCTCCTTCTATGTCTTCTCCAATAACCTCTGTTTCTTCTGCTTCACCACTTGCCTCATCACTACCCCCACATGCTGCAAGTATTGCAGGGATAAACATGAGAACTACCAACAATAAGAACTTTTTCATTTAATTTCCCCCTCACTTTTATAAAGCGCTTCCATAAATAACACTTAATGCTATTGATTATCCAACGATGAATTGTTTCCTCCACCTCCTACTTTCTTTTTATGATTATAATTTTTGATAACGCATTCATTTTCTTCTTTTGTACGGACATGTTCGAGCTTCGTCTAATCGGTTTCAAACATGCCCTCTAGTCTCTGTTAATGAAATAGTATCACTACTCTTATAACTAGTCAATAACTTGAAAGAATATTCTAAACAAACTTATACGTACAAAATTTTTCAATAAAATACAGCGAAAATAAGGAGAAGGTTATTGGCGACCTAGTTCACCACCACTTTGGCTACCACAGTCGTCTCGCCCTCTAGCATGTCTCCAGGCACTCCAAAATATGGTGTTCCATCTGTTTTCCATAGCAATGGCTGTATTCTTGCATGACGATTATGATCATATAACGGGTTTCCACTGATCTCCTTGTATGGCCTTGCATGATATACAAGCAGGTCATTCCCCTCCTCGTCTACCGTAAAGCTATTATGACCTGGGCCATACTGCTTCTGCTGCTCATTTGAAATGAAAATAGGTTCGGCTGCCTTTTTCCACGAGAGTGGATCCAACAGATTACTATTTTCATCAGCGGTAAGTAGTCCCATAACGTAGCGGTCATCTGTGGCACTTGCAGAATACGAGATAAATAGTTTTCCATTACGCTTCAGCATGGCCGGCCCTTCGTTTACATAAAAACCCTGTTGCTCCCATTTGAATTCAGGGGTTGATAAGAGGACTTGCTCCCCTTCCAGTGTCCACGGATTTTTCATTTTAGCGATATACATATTGGAGATCGTATCCTCCGCCACTTTTTGTGCCCAGACGAGATACCTAGATCCACTATGCTCAAAGGTAGTGGCATCAAGGGAAAAGCTTTGAAAAGCCGTGTTAATTTGTCCTTTTTCCTCCCAGGTTCCTTCTAGCGGATTAGCAGAACTTGTTTCCAATACATATGGTCTAATCGCCCATACGTCCTCTTTATCCCCTGCCGCAAAATGGATATACCATTTTCCATTAATGAAATGGAGTTCTGGTGCCCAAATATGTTCTGACAGGATCCCCTCCTGACGTTTCTCCCACACAGTAACCTCTTTAGCCTGAGATAAGCCTTCTATCGTTTTAGCTCTACGAATTACAATTCGATCATAAAGTGGATAGGACCCTGTGAAATAATAATATCCATCCTCATGTAAATAAATATAAGGGTCTGCACGTTGCTCAATTAGCGGTCTTGGGTATTGCTTATAGTACAGATCCCCTTTAATTTCATACTCACCTTTCTTTTGAAAATCCATGTTTTCCTCATTTGACCATGCCACATTTATTTCTACGTTATTCCCATCAGTAAGCTCAACAGCCACCTTCGAAGGTAGAGCAGGCTTTGTACCCACTGTAGTGTGCACCATGACAGGATTTACTTGTTTTACTATCAACGTTTCACCCTCCTGGCTCAAAGGAAACCAACTAAGTAAATAGGTCTCACTTATGAAGTAACTTCAATCTTTTTTAACTCTTTGGTCGAGCTGCGCAATATAAGTTCAGGCTGATAGACAGTAGACTCTACCTGCCCAGGACCATTTACTTTGTTACTATTTTTCCTTTTAATAAGATCAAGAATGGTCTTAGCTGCAGCCTGACCCATATCGCTCTTCGGATGTGCAACAGAGGTAAGCTTCACCTCTGATACTTCTGTATAGAAGGAATCATCATACCCCACAATCGATAAATCATGAGGGACTTGCATGTCTTTCTTGCGCAAAAGGTTCAACACGTTGATCACCAGTTCATCGTTATAAGCGACTAACCCAGTAATCCCACGTGCTTCCCCAGAGAACAACATTTTTTCCAGATCTTTCATAGGCTTGGTATGCTTTTCTTCCGTATTATAGGTAATAATATTTTTCGGGTTGAGTGGAAGCCCATAACGACGATGCGCTTTCAAAAAACCCTTCATTCGCTTTGTACCTTGTAAATCATCTGTTTTAAATATACCAGCAATTTCTGTATGCCCTAATTGTATAAGGTGCTCCGTCTGGATGAATCCACCTTTTTCATCGTCCATCACAATGCTTGTAGGTTCAAGCTCATCATAATAAGCATTAATCATAATATACGGAATGGATAGACGTTCCAAGTTAAGATAATAGTTAATATTTGGGTTAGAAAACGCACTCTTTGTCGGCTCCACAATCACCCCATCAAAGGGTTGGCTCAAAATCTTTTCCAAAATCTCGCGCTCTTTTTCATGATCGTTATTGGTACTAAAGATACTCACATGATAGCCTTCTTGACTTAAAACACATTCCGCTCCTCTAATGATAGTGGGGAAAATATAATCTGAAATATAGGTCGTAATAATCGCAATGTTTTTTCGGTCTACTACTTGTATGGTATCCTGCTCTTCTCTTCTATCCGTAACGAACGTTCCAGCTCCTTGTTCACGATATAACCAACCCTTTGCTACTAAGTCGCCAATTGCCAGCCTAACGGTATGTCTACTGACTCCAAATTGCTTCATCAATTCACTTTCCGAGCTGATTTTTTGGTGCGGTATATAGGTACCGTCCAGGATATCGGATTGAATCGCTCGTTTCACCATGCTGTACTTTGTTTCCATGCAACCACCTCAACTTATTCGTATAAGTTAAGGATACCATATAATCATGCGCTTTCCTATGCTCCTATTTTCCCTGGATCTATTGCCAAAATGCCTCTCCCAAACGTAATTGCTGCCTTATATTGCGAACAGTGGAAGTGCTATCAATAACCACACATTCTATTTCTGCCATCTCTGCAAAATCCATTAATTGTTCAACTGATACGTCATAGGAAAAGACCGTATGATGCGCTCCTCCTGCATAAATCCAGGACTCGGTTGCCTCACTTAATGATGGTTCAGGCTTCCATAATACTTTTGCTACAGGTAGATTTGGGGTTTCCTCTGTTACTGCCTCTGCTTGCACTTCATTTACAATCAAACGGTACCTTCCACCTAATTCAACTAAAGAGGCGACAAGCGCTTTTCCTGCTCTCCCGTCAAAAACGAGTCTTGCTGGATCAGCTTTATCTCCTATAGAAAGCGGATTTACCACAATAGCTGGCTTTTCGGCTGCAATTGTTGGGCAAATCTCCAGCATATGGGAGCCTAATATCATTTCATTTCCTTCTTCAAGGTGGTACGTATAATCCTCCATAAAGGACGTCCCTTTATTGTCTGCCATAATCTTCATGAGACGTAAGAGTCCGGCAGTACGCCAATCCCCTTCTCCAGCAAATCCGTAGCCTTCAGCCATTAAACGCTGTGCAGCAAGGCCTGGGAGTTGTTTCATGCCATGAAGGTCTTCAAAGTTCGTTGTGAATGCATTATACTGATGCTTGGTTAAAAATGCTTTTAACCCTAGCTCTATACGGGCTTGTTCACGTATAGACTCGCGGACTTCCCCTGGCTCAGCTGCTTCTGATGGAAGCGTATAGCTAGATTCGTATTCTTTGTAAAGGGTATCTACTTCTTCTTCTGAAAAAGCATTTATTTCCTCTACCAAATCGCCAATTCCATAATAATCAACGGTCCAGCCAAATTTGATCTGTGCTTCAATTTTATCCCCATCCGTCACCGCTACATTTCGCATATTATCTCCAAATCTAGCGATTCGAATAGAGGTGCCCTCTGTTACCGATACTGCAGTATGCATCCAGTCGCCAATCTTCTGTTCCACATCTGCGTTTTGCCAATGCCCCACTACAACCTTTCTCGCAACATTCATACGCGTACCAATAAATCCATACTCTCTGTCACCATGGGCTGATTGGTTTATATTCATGAAGTCCATGTCAATTTCTTTCCATGGTATCTCCCTGTTGTATTGCGTGTGCAAGTGAAGCAAAGGCTTCTGTAAAGATTTCAATCCTGCAATCCACATTTTTGCTGGTGAAAAAGTGTGCATCCATGTGATGATGCCAGCACACTGGTCATCATTGTTTGCCTCAAGCATAAGTGCATGAATGTCTTTGGCGTTCGTTAATGTTTTCTTAAATTGAACTTCATAGTTTAAGCCGTCTTTCTCGTTTAACCCTGCAACTATCTCCTTCGAATGCTGCTCCACTTCGAGAAGTGCCTCGTTGCCATATAATTGTTGGCTTCCGGTTACAAACCAGAATTGATGTGTTTTTTCTAATAGCATCTATTTACCCCCTGAATGTATAGTATCTTTCTATGAAACTGGTATCGTGGATTGTATACCCTCTTGTTTGTCCGCTCCGTCGCGAATAGTGCGGAGGCGCTTCATTACGTTGTTTTCACCTCTGCCAAAATAATCATGAAGTCTGTCGTACTCTTGGAAAAGCTTTTCATAAACCGCCACATTTTCTGGTATAGGACGGACAACCTCATCCTTCACTCGCCCCATCTGTTTGGTAGCATCTAAGATATGGTCAAACCCGCCATTTTCTGAGCCTGCAGCAAGTGCTCCAAACATAGCAGCACCTAAAGCAGGTGTTTGAACAGAGTCGGCAATGCGGATTACACGGTTTGTTACGTCAGCATAAATTTGCAGGAGGAGCTTGTTTTTCTGTGGTAATCCACCACAAACATAAAGCTCTTCTACTTCTACTCCGTTGTTATGGAAAGCGTCTACAATTTTTCTTGTACCAAACGCGGTTGCCTCCAGTAGTGCACGATACATTTCCTCCGGCTTTGTCTGCAAGGTCATACCAAACATTACGCCACTGAGCTCTGTATCGACTAAAACGGAGCGATTTCCATTCCACCAATCAAGGGCAAGCAGTCCTGTTTCACCAGGCTTATATGCAGCTGCCTTTTTCTCTAAAAATTGGTGAATGTTCTCGCCTGCTTCCTCCGCTGTTTTCTTAACATATTCCGGAACAGCCTGATCAACAAACCATGCGAAAATATCTCCTACAGCCGATTGGCCAGCTTCATATCCATAAAACCCAGGAATGATTCCATCTTCTACAACACCGCACATTCCTTCAATTTCTTTCTCTTCATCGCCTAGAATCATGGAACAAATCGATGTCCCCATCGTCATCACGAGTTTGCCAGGTTCAGCCACACCCATTGCTGGGACGGATACGTGTGCATCGACATTCCCTACAGCCACTGATGTTCCAGGTAAAAGCCCTGTTCTTGCCGCCATCTCATCTGTCAGCCCACCAGCCCTCGTTCCAAGTGGCACAATGTCTCCTCGTAACTTTGTTTCTGCTAGATTTTCAAGTCGTGGATCTAATGCAGCAAAGAAGTCCTTGTCCGGATACCCCTCTTGTTTATGCCAGATGGATTTATATCCTGCCGTACAGCTATTGCGTACATATCGACCTGTCAGCTGGGAAATCACCCAGTCCGTGGCTTCTGAAAAGCGGTCTGTTTCTTCATAAATGTCAGGTGCTTCATTTAGGATTTGCCAGATTTTCGCAATCATCCACTCAGAAGAAATTTTCCCACCATACCTGGCAAGGAATGCTTCTCCCCGTTGTTCGGCGATTTCATTCAGGCGTGTCGCTTCCTCTTGTGCTGCATGGTGCTTCCAAAGCTTTACCCAGCTATGTGGGTTATCTTTTAAAGAAGGATCAAAGCTAAGCGGCTTTCCTTTATGATCTAATGGGAGCATCGTACATGCTGTAAAATCAATACCAAGCCCGATAACGTCAGCTGGATCAACCTTAGATTCTTTCAAAATTGCTGGTATGGACTGTGCCAAGACATCCAGATAATCCTCAGGATGCTGCAACGCCCATTCATTCCCGAGTAGCACATTTGATTCCGGTAATTTTTCATCAATGACACCATGTTTATATCGGGTAACATGGTCCGCTATCTCCTGCCCATCGGCAACACGAACCAATACAGCCCTACCTGATTCTGTTCCATAATCTACTCCAATTGCATAGTTTGCCATGAAACAACACCTCCTTATTTTCCTTGACCGTAATACGCCTTTGCTCCATGTTTTCTTAAGTAATGTTTATCGAGTAGCGCCTGGTTCATGTCTTCTGTACCAGGTTTTAATTGGAATGTGTTGTATCCCATCTTGGCCACTTCTTCAAGCACTACCGCATTATGCACTGCTTCAGCGGGGTCTTTCCCCCAGGTAAATGGTGCATGACTATGTACGAGCACACCTGGTATGGCGTTAGGGTTAATCTCCTTGTTGTGGAATGTTTCCACAATGACATTCCCCGTTTCTAACTCATACGCACCATTAATTTCTTGATCTGTCATTTCCCTTGTACATGGAACACTTCCATAAAAATAATCTGCATGGGTCGTGCCAAGTGGCGGAATCCCTCTTCCTGCCTGTGCCCAACTCGTAGACCACGGGGCATGTGTATGGACAACTCCCCCTATGTCAGGAAAGTTTTTGTAAAGGACAATGTGGGTCGGCGTGTCTGATGATGGGTTCAAATCACCTTCCACTACGTTTCCATCAAAGTCAACGACTACCATGTCTTCCGCTTTCATATTTTCATAGTCCACACCACTTGGTTTAATAACGATAAGCTTCTCTTCTCTACTGACACCGCTTACATTTCCCCAAGTAAACGTTACAAGATTATGCTTAGGTAACTGTAAGTTTGCTTCCAACACTTGGTCTTTTAAATCTTCAAGCACTTTACTCACCTCTCATCCATTTAACTTGTACGTATATTTAACTTATGTGATCTATATTAATATAATTTGTACGTACAATCAATATGTTTTGGTAAACTTTTTGAAGTTTTTTGATTTTTGTATGCGTAGGGCGCGAGCTGGGGAGGGTCTCAGCGGAGCGACATGCGGTGTAGATTGATTGGAGTATTGCTTTGGTTGATTTTTTTGGATTGTTGGTTGATTTTTTTGGATTGTTGGTTGATTCTTCCTGACTCTTGGTTGATTGGAGCGCATCCTTGGTTGATTCTCAGGGATTGTTGGTTGATTCTTCCGGCTTCCTGGTTTATTCCCTCGGCATCCTGGTTGATTCTCTCAGCATCTTGGTTGATTATCCACTGTTTTTGGTCGATTAATAAGCTCCCTCTTTAAGAGGGGTGCGTTGAACCAATACTCTCGCTCAGCCCCCGATGAGTATGATACGAGGAGCAAGGCTAACACCCCTGCTCCTCGCTCATAGCCTCGGCCACACCATCCCGGCCAACGCTCACATATAGACTAACAACTAAACCTCTTCATTCATCAAAACCTTCGCACAGCTTTCTCCCGCAACTTCGAGCCATGTCTTAGCCATAAGCATATTGCCCTTTGAATTCATATGTACGCCATCTGTAGTCAGCGCAACTCCACTTCCAGCCTGTAAATAAGTTAAGAATGCTTTATTGGTTGGCACTACTTTCGCCTGATATTTTGCTCCGAGTTCACGAACGATCTCTACATAGGCCGAAAGCATTTGGTTCCCAACTGCGTCTACGTCTTCCTCAATAATCGTCGGCTCCATTAACACAACTTCCAGCCCACGAAGCTGACCTAGAAGACCTTCATAAACTTGCGCAAACATATCGGGAGTTACCTGGTCAATATCAGTTTGGTCCAACTGTCGCCATACATCATTCACACCAATGGAAATCGAAACCAGATCCGGCTTTTCCTCTAGCACATCTCTGACCCATCTATCTGCTAAATCCGTGACGCGGTTTCCACCAATGCCTTTATTAACAACACTGAATCCCGTCGTAGGATAGGTAACCCGTAAATAATCATTCAAGAGACGAACATACCCAATCCCTAAGTCTTCCGGGTCCTCCGGCTTTCCCCACTCTGTAATACTATCACCGATAAAAAGTATTTTTTTCATGCTTTTTCCCCTTCCTAAATAAAGAAAAGCACCAGCCGCTCTGGCTGATGCTCCCTAAAGATTACATGCGGTATCTACTTAAACTATCATTTAGCTGCTTCGTCTGTCCATACACATCTTGATAGATTGCAAACAATTCTTTATATTTCACTACATTCTCCTGAAATGGATGATAGATTTCATCCATTTCTAAAAAGCTATCTGCACAATCCTGTAGTGAAGCAAACCAGCCACAGCCAAAAGCAGCAAGCATTGCAGCACCCATGCCCGGCCCTTGTTCACTGGATGGGCGAACGATCGGTGTTTGGAAAATATCTGCCTGCATTTGTAGCCATTCTGAGCTTTTACTTCCCCCGCCGATGGAAACAATGGTGTCCATCTCTTTTCCATTTTGGCGAAATACTTCCAAGGACTCGTTTAAGGAAAAGGTAATACCTTCCATGACAGCACGCACAAAGTCCTTTCTTTCATGTCTGCTATCCATCCCGATAAAACTTCCGCGAATCATGGCATCAGCATGGGGCGAACGTTCTCCAGATATGTATGGAGTGAATAGTAATCCATTCGAGCCGACCGGAACAGTAGCAACTTCAGACAAAAGCACATCAAAGGATACATCTGTAGCAAACACGTCCTTAAACCAGCTTAAGCTATGACCAGCTGCCAACGTGACACCCATTGTATAATAGGCTTCAGGTGCTCCGTGGTTAAAATAATGCACTTTACCGCCAAATTCCTTTGTACCTTCCTGCTCATAGGAAAGGACTACCCCTGATGTGCCAATACTGCAAAGCGTTTTTCCTTCTGATAAAATGCCTGCGCCTATCGCGCCACATGCATTATCTGCTCCTCCTGCAAACACACGGGTTGCGGAGGAAAGTCCAGTCTTTTCTGCCATCTCTTCGGTAACATGGCCAACTTCCTCATGGGACCCAACCAATGGTGGACACAGATTAACATCAATATCCAGCACATCACATAGCTCCGAACTCCAATTCATGTTGGCAACATCCAACAACAACGTACCCGCTGCGTCGGAATAATCCATGTGCAATGTGCCAGTCAACCTGTAACGCACATAGTCCTTCGGTAAAACAAACGTCCTCGCCCTTGCGTATATTTCCGGTTCGTGTTCCTTCACCCATAGTAGCTTTGGAAGCGTAAAGCCTTCTAATGCTGGATTCTTCGTAATGTCCAACAGCCGCGCTTCTCCGACCTTATCGTAAATTTGCTTACATTGCGCGGTTGTTCTCGTATCATTCCAAAGGATAGCAGGACGCAACACGTTCTGTTGTTCATCTAATAATACAAGTCCATGCATTTGACCAGAAAAACTGATCCCTTCAATCGCTGTCACCTCGCCATGAAACCCTTCAAGCAATTCAGCAAGTCCTGCAATCGTTTGCTCCAACCAATCCTCTGGACGTTGTTCACTATATCCTGGTTTTTCCTGGATTAAGGCATACTGCTTGGTAACCTCCTGTGTTACGTTACCGTTTTGGTCAACGAGTAGGATTTTCACGGCACTTGTTCCTAAATCAATCCCGATTACGTATTTCATCTTTCCACCTCATCTTTAAACAGATCTATTCTCCCGCATATGCCCTTAGCAAGTACTGATTGAGCGTTGCTTTTATTTTTTCAAGACGGCCAGAAGAATGCGTCACTCCATTCATCTCTAACGCATGCTGTTCTAATTTATGAAAATCGGTTTTTCCTTGGACAATCTCTAAACCAATTCCATCTGTATAGCTCTGATAGCGTTCTTCTAGTACACTTTCAAACACTTTATCATCAATCAGTTTCTGGGCAACACGAAGACCAACTGCAAAAGCATCCATCCCTGCAATGTGCGCGTGGAATAAATCTTCTGCTTCAAATGATCCTCTGCGAACCTTTGCATCAAAATTCAAGCCCCCACGGCCAAGCCCACCGTTTTTCAGAATCTCATACATTGCTAGTGTTGTAGAGTACAAGTCTGTCGGGAATTCATCTGTATCCCAGCCGAGCAGTGGATCTCCCTGGTTTGCGTCAACGGATCCTAGCATATTGTTTACTCTAGCATATCGTAGTTCATGTTCAAACGTATGCCCTGCTAAGGTAGCATGGTTTGCTTCAATGTTGAATTTGAAGTGATCTTGTAGATCATAGTTTTGCAGGAATGCATAGCCTGTTGCCACATCAAAGTCATATTGGTGTGTCGTTGGTTCTTTTGGTTTTGGTTCAATTAGGAATTGAGCATCAAAGCCAATTTCCTTCGCATAGTCAACAGCCATGTGGAAAAAACGCCCTAAATTATCCATTTCCAATTTCATATCTGTATTGAGCAGTGTCTCGTAACCTTCTCTACCACCCCAGAAAACATAATTCTCTGCACCGAGCTCTTTTCCGATCTCCAGTCCTTTTTTCACTTTGGCAGCCGAATAAGCGAAAATATCCGCACTATTTGAGGAAGCAGCCCCATGAATAAAACGTGGATGGGTAAAGTTGTTTGCCGTATTCCAGAGTAGCTTTGTTTTGCTGTCTTTCATATAATCTTTCATTAAACTCACAATGGTATCAAGGTTTTTATTCGTTTCTCGCAAATTACTTCCTTCAGGTGCAATATCGACATCGTGAAAACAGAAGAAAGGGACATTTAATTTTTCAAACAGCTCAAAAGCCGCTTCTAAACGTGCTTTTGCCAAGTCCATTCCAGAATACTTATCCCATGGGCGTTGCATCGTTCCCACACCAAATGGATCAGAACCATCCATTGTAAATGTATGCCAATATGCCACTCCGTAACGAAGGATTTCCTCCATCGTTTTTCCGCCAATTTTTTCTTCCGGATTGTAAAATTTGAATGCGAATGGATTTGTAGAAACAGATCCTTCGTACTTGATTTGATCAATGTTTTTAAAATAAGCCACTATACTTCACTCCCTATTTAATTAATTAGTTTAATCATTAAACAAAGTATAATTTTATATGTAAGCGATGTCAATATTATTTAACTTGTATTCGATAGAAAAACAAGTTTCATATAAACATTCAAAACTATGATAAAATGGTTACACTATATTTAAGCATTAAACAATGAAGGGTAGTAGGGAAACAATGAAAACAGGCGACCAAACACTGGTAAAACAGATTAATAAATCAATTGTGTTAAGCACCATTGAAAAGAAAAGTCCTATTTCTAGGGCTCAAATATCGAAAGAAACAGGATTAAATAAAGCCACTGTCTCGAACCTGGTCAGTGATCTTATCGCGGATGAGCTTGTTAACGAATTAGGTCAGGGACAGTCTAGTGGCGGAAGAAAGCCTGTCATGCTCTATTTTAATACACATGCCGGTTATGCGATTGGCCTCGACCTTGGAGTTAATTATATATTAGCAGTACTAACAGAATTGAGTGGCGAAATAGTGGAAGAGATATCCGTACCTCTTTCTGGTAAAGATGCAGAGCACGTTATTCAGACTTTAAGTTCGCTCGTGAGTACATTGATCGGGAAAGCACCACAGAGTCCATATGGTGTAGTCGGAATAGGAATTGGAGCACCAGGCATTGTCGACCCAGAAGGTCATATTCTCTTCACCCCGTACTTAGAGCTGAGTGAGGTGAATTTGAAACAAATTTTGGAGGAGAAATTTAACATACCAACTGTAATTGATAATGAAGCCAATACAGGAGCGTTAGGAGAACACCTTTATGGTGCAGGAAAAAATGCAATAAATCTCATTTATGTAAGTGTGGGAATTGGAATCGGGACCGGGATTATTATGAACGGGCAGCTTTACAAAGGAGCAACAGGTATTTCAGGCGAAATGGGACATCTAACAATCGAAGTGAATGGAAGAAAATGCAGCTGCGGAAATCGTGGATGCTGGGAACTATATGCATCTGAGAGTGCGTTGTTAAAGGAAGCAAAAAAAATGGAGTTGTTTAAGAAAGACGATTCTATCACACTGGAAAGCATAGAGTCAGAAGCGAAAAAAGGAAATAAAGACGTGTTGCGGTTGCTCCATTCTATTGGAGAATATAACGGAATCGGCTTAGCTAATATAATAAACACCTTTAATCCAGATATGCTTATCATCGGAAACCGAATGGCTCGCTTCGAAAACTGGATCACCAATCCGATTAAAAGTGTACTTGATGAGAGGCTGTCCTCCTTTCACCGTAACTCTGTTAACTTAAAAATCTCCTCGCTTGGAAAATATTCAAATGCTTTAGGTGCGTCTGCCATTGTTAGCTCAAGATTCTTGGATATAAATCGTGTTGAAGTGATATAAGCGGATGCTAAGGACATAATAAAGCGCTTGGATAAAGTCCAAGTGCTTATCATTTTGAAAACTACCACTTTCCAAAAGTCACTTAAACTCTGTGATGGTCCTTTTCTTGTTCCATTCTCTCCTTTAATTCTCCCCGGCGTTTTTCTAATCTCTTTACCTTTTTAAAAGTCACGAATGAAAACAGTGTCACCACAATGTATTTTAGTATAGCCTCGTCTTTATTTTGCTCGATGATCCTCTCCATTACTTTCCTCACCTCTCCCTTTTGAAAATTAAACGGCTACTCAGCATTACTAACATGCAGATGCTTCACTTTTTACTATTTCACCACTCTGGTCATCTATATAGTCTATACCAAAATTGCAATCTGCATCAATTTCCCATTTCACTTTATATTCTCCAGAACTATGACTCACTGATTTTATTCTAACTTTATCTGAGCCTCCAGGATGATCTTCTATAACAATGGATTTTGCCTCCTCTTCCGTTATTTTAGGATCTTTATGCCAATTATCACAGCCAGTGAAAGTTAGCAAAATAAACACACACATTATCGTAAGGTTATATTTTTTCATACAAACCACCCTTTACAGCTCATCCCGCACATTTATCCGGTTAGCAAACATCCCAATAATACCTATCGGCACACCAAACACTATAAACATTGTTAAAACAGGGATGAAGCCTTCCATTGTCATCGTGTTGTTTAAGATAATCACTGAAAGCAAAAATAATGTTATAAATGTGAAAAACAACCCTGTTCCGATGGTTTTATTGCGAAAGGACGTGATCCCAGACACTAACATACCAGCGGTTACCAACCCCAATATAAATTGGATGGGCGGGAGTAATAGTAAGTCAGCATTATGAGTCAGCAAAGCGAAACTTGAAAATATCATTGTGAGAATCCCGACAATAATAGATACAGTTTGTTTGGTTAACAATGATATACCTCCCCGTCTATTTCCAGGTAATTGTTGACCATAGCAATTCAGAAAAGCTATTAAATATTTAGCAGATACTAATTAATAAAAAGTAAAAAAATAGCAAATAAAACAATATAAAACGTATCTATAATTGCAAGATATAGACCGATACTCGACTTTTTAAGTTTTTCAATGCTGTAGTTAAATATCGTATCATAGAGACCATATAAAAATAAAACCACTGAGATAATAAGGATAAATATACTTTCCGTCATTACTACTGCAATTATATACAACATCCATCTTCTGAAAAAATTAAAAACAAGAGAAAAAAGCATCACCACAAGACTATCTGGCGACAATATCATTTCTTTTTCATCCTCTGGAGAAATAGAACCTAAGTTTTCTTTTATCTCCTTATGTTCCCTAAGATAACTAATATTAACATACAGAATAATACAGCAATATAACAGGATAAAGAAAATTTCATTTCCCTCTACAATCTCTGATAAGTTGATTAGGTTCACTTCCTCTCTTATCTTATTTCCAATACGTTTCAATCGAAGGATATGTTCCATTTTTTAAAAAAATCATTATTTAAAAGCAAAATCACCTTGGAAAAGCTCTGCTAAAATGCAGAGCACGATGTTTCTCAACAAGAAAAAAACACCAGTGAATCACCAGTGCTTCTTTCTACTTCACATCAATCCTGTTTTAATTCCAAAATAACTTACAATGCGATTGGTAGAATAAATTGTACGAAAATCCCTTATCCTACTTTAAAACAATCGCTTAAATACTGTTTTCAATGGAGGCATGTCAAAGTTACCTTCACCCTCTATGAGCTTTTTAAACATATGCTTGGAATAGGATCTTGCTTGGCTCCATTCAATTTTTCCTGGTAATGGAGCGCGTTCTTGAATATCCACATCGATAATCGTTGGTTGATTATTTGTTGCAGCGTCCGCGAGGGCTGTTTGCAACTCTTCCTGGGTGGAGACTTTGAACCCTTTACCTCCACAAATTTCTGCAAATGCTGCATAATTCATCGTTTGTAAATCCGTTTGGTATGGAATATTTCCCATTTGTTCTTGTTCGTATTTAATCATCCCGATTTTCTCGTTATTAAACACTACAATATTAATCGGTAAATCATATTTAACTGCTGTAAGGTAATCCTGCATTCCCATGGAAAATCCGCCATCGCCACAAATTGCCCATACTTGTTTGTTCGGGTTGGTTAATTTTGCTGCAATAGCTCCTGGTAGACCGCACCCCATCGTTGCCAGCCAGCTTGAAACAATAAAGTCTTGATTCGTCATACGGAAAAAGCCTGCATGCCATGAGGTGACATTTCCTACATCAACAGAAAGTATCGCATTATCCTCAACATAATTATTCAAAGCATGCATTACATGGGGGCCTTGTAAGGGTTCTCCTTCCTCTACCTTTACGATTTCATCCAAATGCTCCCACCAGTTTGCCATGTTTTGTTGGCATGCTTTAAGGAAAGTACGATCTTCTTTATAAAACAACTGCTCATTAAATCGTGCTAGAATTTCTGCTGAAGAACCGACTAATCCTACCTCTGTTGGATACCACTTCCCAATTTTCGAAGGGTCAATATCAATCTGGATGGCTGGGACATCATCTGGCAAGAAGTCGCGATACGGAAAATTCGTGCCAACTAATATAAGTAAATCCGTTTCTTCCATGGCTTCATAGGATGGTTTGGTTCCTATTTGACCTAGATTCCCTAAATTATATGGATGTTCATCCGGAAGTACGCCTTTACCACGTAAAGAAACGACTACAGGGGCTGCTATTCTTTCTGCAAATTCTTCAAGTTCGCTTTGCGCAGATAAAGCTCCCTTCCCAGCTAGAATGACAGGCTTTTTCGCTTGCTGTAAAAGTTTAGCAGCCTGCTTTAAATCTTCTTTATCCGGGAAATACCGATAATTGCTTTGGACGGTTGAACGCAGCTTATCCTCTTTAACCGTTTCTTCAAAAACATCGTCTGGTATGGTTAGAACAGCAACCCCGTTATGTGTCGTTGCTTCCTTAAATGCCTGTTTAAGTAATGGTTGTACCTGTTCTCCAGATGTTACGCGCTTATTAAAAATGGCCACATCATCAAACATCCGCTCTAAATTTACTTCCTGAAAATTATCTGTGCCAATTACTTCATGGGAGACCTGTCCCGTAATGACAACTAGAGGAGCCCCATCTTCTCTGGCATCATACATCCCATTCAATAGATGCACAGCTCCGGGTCCACCGATTGATAAACAAACACCAACATGACCCGTCAGCTTCGCTTCTGCTGCGGCAGCAAGCGCACCTACCTCTTCATGACGCACCTGTATAAAACGGATATCATCCTCTGCTTTGCGCAACCCTTCAATTAAATTATTAATAGAATCACCTGGGTATCCGTATACATGCTTGATATTCCAGTCTCTTAATATGTTAATAACTGCCTTTGATGCTTTCATTGATAAACTCCTCCCTGCACTTAAATCGTGCGCTTAATCGCTATTAAATCTGTTCCCTATCACGTGGGAATAAAACCTTGATTATGTAAATGGGTGGGACTTTGGTTATGCTGGCGAAACCACGAAGCGAAGGACGCGTATTACCAATCTTCATCTTGTTAGCTCTTCCCCCCGTAAAGCGTGATTAGGATTTTCTAAAAATCACTTTTGACAAAACGACTACTCTGTAATACTATATACTAGTAATAAGTATTACAGAGTACTGAAGTGAATAATTTTAGTGAAATACAAACGAGGGATGAAATTGGAAAATATTACGGAAATGCTAAAAGGAGTGCTCGAGGGCTGTGTACTCGAGATCATCAGTCGCGGCGAAACGTATGGCTATGAAATCACGCAACACTTGCGAGAACTAGGATTTACCGATGTGGTAGAAGGCACTGTATATACGATTACAATCAGGCTCGAAAAAAATAATCTGGTTGACATTGAGAAAAAGAAGTCCACTGTCGGACCGCCTAGAAAGTTCTACACCCTTACCGAAGCAGGCCGCGAGCAGCTTGAGGTTTTTTGGACCAAGTGGGATTTTATTACAAGTAAAATGGTTGAGCTCAAAACGATGGAAATTAAAAGGAGAGGTTAAAATGAGTCTAATTGATAAAATTATTGGAAACATCGAGGATAAGAGGGAATGGAAAGCGTTAGAAGCACGTGCCAAGACACTACCAACGGAATACTTTAACGCTTATAAAGCAATCCAAAAATACATGTGGACTACTGGTGGCCTTACTGACTGGGAGGATACCAGTCGAATCTTCACTGGCATTGTCGATCTCTTCGAGGAAGGCGCAGCGAATGGTAAGAAGGTCACTGACCTCACAGGCCAGGACGTGGCAGCCTTTTGCGATGAGCTAGTGAAAGACACAAAATCGTGGCAAGATAAACATCGCGAGAAGTTGAATGATTCGATTGGTCGTGATTAATCTGAATGCCATTCTGGAAAATGAGTCCTCTGAAACCAGTTTGTATAGCCTACATTTTTATTGTAAAGATGTAGGCTTTTGGTTTTTTATTTAAAAACAAGATACTCAACAGCTAAGTATCCACTCTACACCACATATAATTCACTATTACCTCTAAATAGTGAATGAAATACGTTCACTATCTCAATTTTTCTCCAGAGACAATATGCCAATGTAGATGTTTTGAATCCTGATAATCACCTAAGTTTGTGATAACTCTACAGGCTCCATTTTCCTCTGTAACCGTAGCAGCAACTTTCCTAATAACTCCTAGTAATTCTATTAATAATTCATTATCACTATCTTCCAATGTAATTAAGGAAGGGATATGTCTCTTTGGTATGGCAACAATATGAATTGGCCAAAAAGGTTTTGTGTGATAATAAGCTAGTACATTTTCAGTCTCCAACACTTTATTAACCGGAGTTTTCCCGCTTAATACTTCGTCGCAATAAAAGTCTTCAGTCATAATATCCTCCTAAAATTTGAAGTGACCTAAATGCCCTTTGTTACACCTAATAAGATTAAAACCAAATTTAACTTCAGAAAATTTAATACTTTAACCTGAAATATTAAAGCACAAGGCCCGCACCCTGTGCTCTAAACTCACCTCTCTACTCCTTCATCGACCCTGAAGTCAAAACTGATTAATATTTTTCAATAACAATTTTTTTTACTCGAAATACTTTTCTTAACGGGCCCTCTTACCTACCCCGCTTAATTTTCATTTCCGTAACTATCGGTAGATGATCTGATGCTTCGGTATAGATTACCCGCTGGTTGGATAGCTCTATGGACGGCGAATGCAGAATATAATCTATCCTTTTAGTCGGTTCAATTATCGGGAAAGTATTAGCATTCTCTTCCCCTGCAAAACTATCTATAAAGTTCCCTCCATCGAGTAAAAACTGAAATTCCTCACTATCGGGTTCTGCATTAAGGTCACCCGTCAAAATCCGTGGACCACTAAATGATGACGTAACATCAATAACTTCTTCTACTTGTGCCATGCGACTAGGTACATCCAACCCTAAGTGTGTATTGTACACATTTACATGGATGCCTCTAACATTAACCTTTGCCCGAAGAAGGCCGCGCTGCTCCTTACCAAAGCTACTGAGAAAAATATTTTCTGAATCAATGATAGGATACTTGCTTAGTATAGCAGTACCATATTGTCTGTTGTTTTTTTGCCCTTCACCAGGTTCCAAGTCAAGATTTGCACCATACACATAATGGTAGTTAAGTAATTCAGCTAATTCTTTTGCCTGGTCCTGAAAATCACTTCTCTCACCATAAAACCTATCCACCTCTTGTATCCCTATAATTTCTGCTTCCGCATCTCTTATGACATCTGCGATTCTTTCTAAACTAAGTGTCCCATCCAGTCCTACACCGTGATAAATGTTATAGGACATGACATTAACTCCAACTGCTTTTCCATATCCCTTCCCATCTGCAAATGCACTTGTTGACATGGAGAATACCAATAGAATACTTAAACCAATTCCGAAAAGATACTTTCTCATTTAAATCTCTCCCCTTCTCCTTGTAATTTTTAAAACTTTTAGTTTCACCACACTTTCCTTGGGAGTCTTACCAAGCATCTATAAATCATTCATGATGTACATAATTAATGGGTACTATATTTTTATTTAATTCTGACTTTTAAATACGTTCTATCATCAAAAGATATATTGTTTTTAGTTACACCTTTTGTACCAATATTTTCTTTAATGCAAAGTGGGTCTATTAAAAGAAGCCTGGCCAGCTCCTCTTCCGACTTTTCCAGGTTTTCATAAATTCTAGGGTATCCATCTGATGCGAGTGAAATAAACTCTGTTTGCTGGGATACTTCGAGTGTTTTTATTAATTCGGGAGGAATGGAAAAACCATTCACCACCCCATAGCTCAAAGTACTAATCGGTGTCGCATTCTGGAAATTATACTGTTTTTGAATCAAAGGTTTAATCAATTCAAAACCGATATCTTTTTCTAATAATTCCTCAAGCCGCTTGCCAGCTTGTAATTCCCCTTTTAATATAATACTTCGGACTTCTTCAAATACTTGATCTACCCGCTTAATATTTTGGTATAGTGTATCATTATAGAAACATTGGCAGTCGCCAATCATCCATACTTTATTATGAAATTTACTAAAAACAATCATAGCAGCACTAGGGCGTATGTATGGCTTCTCAAGTATTTCAGCTTCTATATCTAATGTTTTATACAACTCTTGAAAATTTAAATTAATCGATTGAATGATAGCTATAATATCTTCTTTTCCATTCAATTGTAGGAAGGTATCTCTAATGGTAGCTGCGGCTAGTTGCCCAGGGGTCTTCCCGGAAAACTGTCGTCCAGAGACATTTGTTGCTCCATCAATGACTATTGCAAAATGTTCATTACAGTAAAATGTATCTTCACATTGATCAATATTTCCAGATTTGGATTGAATGAATTGCTCAACTATTTTCATAGCACACCTCCATCTTAGTCAAAATAAATGTTGCCGCTATCTTTTCTGGCAAGATGTAATGCTTTTTTTATTTGCCAAGTCATTATTCTTTCACTTGAAAGAGAGGGTAGCTCGTTTTCATTAAAAAACGCTACATCTTCCGTTTCAATACTATTTCTTAACTCCCCACCAATTAACTCGCACTGAAAATAAATGGTATAAATATGTTGCATTGTTACGGATGAACGATGTTTTGTTTGATCAAACAAGCAAAGAAGTCTAGTTGCTTTTGTTCGTAAACCTGTTTCTTCTTCTATCTCTTTTATAGTATTTTGACTTGGAGATAAGCCAGTGTCACACCAACCCCCTGGGAGGCACCATAATCCGTCTGCTGCTTCTTTAACCATTAATAACTTTCCCTTTTTTAATACCACACCCCTTACAGCTATTTTTGGTGTGCTATAACCTGTTTCTATGGGAAGCAATTCCCTTATTTCTCCCATTTTTTTACCTGAAATGAATGAGAGCATTTGTGTAGCTATTTCGTTCATTTGATGATACCTTTCCCGATCAAAAACGTCTGTTCCATAGGCTAAGCCAGTTTGTGCGATATCTTTTATTTGTCTTGCCCAAAGCTTTATCTGCTGAGCCGTTTCCACCGTAAATCCTCCTCAATAGTCACTTTCTATTTTATGAGCTTTCTTTTTAATATCGATCTGTTCGCTTTTGGCATTATTCGTAGGTTTCTTCCCTCTAAAATTTCCACTGTATTTTAGTAAGGAATTTAAATGTTTTGCCATCGGAAGCTCATGTAAAATTTCTGGTTTGTCCCACAGGGATTTCTGTGTAGGAAACCAGCCTGTCTTACTCAAAATCTCCGTTTGTATTTCGTCACTACTCATAAATTGGAAGAGTTCTTTTATATGTTTACTATTTTTAAGAACCACAAGTCCATTCCCTGATACTAGAATAGGATCATTGTTATTTTGAATAAAGGGAAGTACTTCAAATTCAAAGCTATTACCAATTAGGTGTTGAATAGTTTGTAACTGCTGAGAAGTAGTTATTAATACACCAACCTCCGTATTTGCAAATCTCGTAATTGCCATATGATTATCCAAGGGGGGAACTAGTTCGTATTCTACAATCAATCGCTTCCACATATCAGCAAAGGAATGCGTATCTCTATTCCCATGGGAGTATAAGTAAGAATTCCAATATAACGGTATATTATTATCTAAATGAAAAAACCAAAACGGCTTTGTATTGTCGTTCCTATCAATCTTGTCTTGTATACGCTTATATTGTACAAGTTGGCTTTCTGAAGCAAATGGATATAAGCTCAGATCTGTACTTATTTGGTTATTTATGATTGTACGATTTATCAAAACCAGCGGTATTTCAACGCCAACTGGAAAGGCGAACAATGAATCATTGTGATAGAAATTAAGACTAACGGAATGATAAAATTGATCGGGTAAACTTTTTGAAACTTCGCTGAGTGGAACAATATTTCCAAGTTCTGAAATTTCCTCCATCCCAAAATTGGAGTCCGTTTCTACGATATTAGGATATTCATTATTATCTGTATCTATTAATTCTAATTCTTCGAAAAGCGCTTCTGTATCCTTAAATTCTCTCACATTCATTCTATTATTCGATTCTGTCTGAAATTGTTTCAAAGCTGAAACTAATCCTGGGGTAGTTATCCATACATTAATTGTAGAATTGTAATCGTCATCTTTGTTTAATATAAAGTCCTGATTTAATAGATTTATTATATAAACGGTGGAAATAATAACGATACATATTGACAAAGTTAATAAAAATTTAATTTTCAATGTAACTACCCCTAGAAATGTTTTATGGATTATTCAGCAACACTTTATTTTCAATAATACTTATTACATTCTGGATAATAGAATCTATCTCCTGCTTTCTGGGTGATTCTACCATAATTCTTAATAAAGGTTCAGTTCCCGAAAATCGGACTAAACACCACGTTCCATCCTGCCATTCCCATTTCACACCATCATAAGTCTTGTAATTAAGTAGTTCATCTTTGTATATTTCTTCAGCTTTCACTTTAGTGATGATAGATTCAATAAATTCTTTATCATCTGCTTCATACGTATAACTATATTCTTTAAAAAATCTTCTCCCAAACTTAGATACAATTTCTTCACGAATTGTTCTAAGCGACATTTTTGTGTGAGCAAGCATTTCGAGCAATATACCTGCAGATAATATTGCATCTTTTTCCAATAGATGACCTCTGATTGTAATTCCCCCTGAGCTTTCTCCACCTAGAATGGCATTCGTTTCCAGCATTCCTTCCGCTATATGTTTAAAACCAACTGGCTTTTCGTAGCATTGATGGCCATAGCTTACTGCTATTTCATCCAGTAAGTGGGTTGTTGATATGTTTCGTACTACATTACCCTTCTCCTTTTTATATTCCAAGAAATAATAATATAATATAGTAAGAATTTCATTAGCGTCTACATAATTTCCTTCTTCATCTATAATAGCAATCCTATCTCCGTCCCCATCTGTTGCAATACCAATATCGTAATCTCCTTCTTTCATCATTGCCATTAAACGCCATAGTGTGCTTTCAGTTGGAGCAGGTACACGTCCACCAAAAAGGGGATCCACTTCATCATGAATAATTTTCACATTAGAACGGGTATCCACAAGTAATGTAAGCAGTGCGTTCACACCTGTACCAAACATTGGATCATACAACACTTTAATAGAAGATTCCTTTATTAAATCCATATCCAATTGGGATTCTATAAAGTTAATAAACTCGTCTGTGTAGCTTCTTCTGGTTATTAACTTTGTTGATAGAGACTTCTTATAAGACAACTTTTTAATATCCTCAATAGGTATATTATTAATTGATTTTTCCAAGTTTGTTGTAATCTCTTCGGTAGCTGGAAATCCACCTTCACACACATATTTAATACCGTTGTATATATGGGGGTTGTGACTGGCTGTAAAGGTTAGACCTGCAGCTGCATTTTCCTCTTTTGTAACAAAATTAACTAACGGCGTTGGAACAGATGGTGTTAACAGAATTACTTTAATATTATTTCCTGCAAAAACTTCTGCAGAAGCTTTCGAGAATTCCTCTGCCATAAAGCGATTATCGTACCCAATTACAACCCCCTGCCCTTTTTTCCCTTGTTGAATAATTTGTTCTGCAACTCCTTGCGAAAACCTTCTTACATTATCAAAGGTAAAGTTTTCCCCTATTATATCTCTCCAGCCCCCAGTACCAAAACGAATCATGTAATCCCTCCATATATTAAAATTATCTATCCAACTCCAGACCTATAACTAGCACATTCATATTTCTCCCCTTATCTACTTTCCTCCCTTATCATATATTAATATCCTTCTTCCCAGTCAAAAGTGTAATGATGATCAGCGATATGATAGTGGCTAATGACAAAATGGATGCTAAAGCAGCTGCAGTTCCAAAATTGGCTGTAAAGACTTCACTGTAGATCGACACCGTAATGGTGGCGGTTGCACCATAGTAAAGGACAATGGTTGAACTAAGTTCATTAATAGTCGTTACCCAACTCAATATCGCCCCAGACAATACACCAGGTATCATCAAAACAGCTGTTGTCTTAAAGAAGGTTTTCATCGGCGGTACACCTAAGCTAATAGAAGCTTCCTCTACGCTCTTATCGATTTGATGCAATATTGCTGTACTCGAACGCATGGTATAGGGTAACTTTCGAATACAATATGCTACAACTAAAATTATCCAAGTACCAGTAAGTTCAATAGGTGGTTTATTGAATGCAATAATCAAGCTGATTCCTAGTACCGTACCTGGTATTACATATGGAATCATAATGAGCGCATCTAAAAGAGAAGTAAGTTTTGATGGCCTTCTAACGACGACATAAGATAGTAACAGCCCGGCTATAACCATGAAAACAATTGCTAGACTCGCATAGGTAAATGTATTTTGAATTGCTTGTGGGACTTTATACAACACCTGCCTGTAGCTATCCAAGCTAAACCCGCCAGCAAATACTGGTCCATTTGTTTTAAGAAAAGAAGTAGTAATGACGGTAGCCTGTGGAATAATGGACAATGTAACAACAGCCATTACCAATAATGTTGCCATTACTCTCTTTGCAGGTTTTAGTTTAATGATTTTGGGTGGCCGTAATGCACTCATCGTATATGTTTTTTTTGCAACTACATACCTCTGCAAAAATAAAACCATTGTTGTTACGGTTAATAAGATCATACTAAGTGTGCTAGCCATGGCTGGATTTGATCCCATTTCACTTATGAATTGTTCATAAGCTAAGATAGGCAACACCTTTTCCCCTTGACCAATTAACATTGGGGTTCCAAAATCTGCAAAAGAAGCCATGAATACCATTAAAGCACCAGTAGAAACAGTAGGGAAAATTAAAGGAAGTGTTACCTTACGAATTCTCTTCCAACCAGATACACCTAAGCTGGCAGAAGCTTCTTCCAGCGAAACATCGATTGTTTTCAATGCGCCTGATACATATAAATATATGTGGGGATAAAACTGTAGGGTAAAAACCCATATCATTCCATGCAAACCATAAATCGAAGGAATATCCAATCCTAAGTCTGCAAAAAAGTTCTTTATAAAACCATTGTTACCTAACATTAAAATCCACGAGTACGCTCCAATAAACGGTGGAGAAAGCAGAGTTAAAATAATTAAAATATGAAATAAACCCTTAAACGGTATATTAAATCTCGCCATAGCATAAGCTACCGGTATCCCTAGGCAGCACGCAAAGAAAGTTGCCGTAGTGGACACAATAAAACTGTTCAAAAGAGCTGAATAGTAATATTTATATGAAAAGAATTCTTGGTAATTTTCCAATGAAATCTTCCCATCCTGCCAGAAACTATTAACAAATATGTTGAACAAGGGGTAAATAAGGAAAAAACCTATAAGTATAAATGCAATAATAACCACATAATTCCAAAATCCTAACTGAATGCGAAAAGGGTTTCTGTTACGAATGCCTGATGTTTTTATGCTCATTTATCACTTCCTCCCCGCTTTCATCAAAAATAACCGCTTCGTTTGGATTTAAGTCAACTTTAACTTTGTTTCCTTCCTCCCTTAACATACCAAATCTTATAGAGTGCTCATGGACACTGATGGTATAACCGGAGTTAAAAATAATTTTATATACAACAGATTCACCTAAGAAAGTGGCATCCACAATCTCTCCTTCCAATAAAGTGGGGGAAGTCTCTTTATCATCCATAATTTTGACTTGTTCAGGACGAATGGAGTATAGCACTTTACCTTGAAACGGTCTTCCAAATTTAGTAGCCAACGTAACTCCCTCTACCGTTACCATTGCATTTTCACCTTCTTTTCCTGCTTCAACCTTTCCTTCAAGGAAGTTTGTACTTCCAATAAAATTAGATACAAATTTATTAACTGGGCTTAAATAGATTTCATGGGGTCTACCAATTTGCTGTATTTTCCCATTGTTAAGCACTGCTATCCGATCAGATACAGCTAATGCCTCTTCTTGGTCGTGGGTAACATAAATAGTTGTAATGTTTAAGCGTTTTTGTAAGCTTCTAATATCCTCTCGCATTTTGACACGGAGTTTTGCATCCAAATTTGATAATGGCTCATCCATTAATAACAAACCTGGATGAATTACAATTGCGCGGGCAAGAGAGACCCTTTGTTGCTGTCCACCACTGAGCTGGGATGGTTGACGATCTTTTAGATGGGATAATTCAACCATTTCTAGTGCTTCATTTACACGTACAATAATCTCATCTTTTTTTACCTTTCTAGCTTTAAGGCCATAAGCAATATTTTCAAAAACTGTCATATGGGGGAAGATTGCGTAGTTTTGAAATACCATTCCAATATTACGTTTATGTGCGGGAACTTCGTTTATAAAAGTATCACCAAAAAAAATGTCTCCCTCTTCTTGTTGGTAAAACCCTGCCAACGTCCTGAGAAGAGTGGTTTTACCACAACCACTAGGTCCCAATAAGGTGAAAAATTCCCCTTGATTAATGGTAATATTAATATCATCTATTGCTTTGGTGTCTCCAAATAATTTACTTACATTATGTATCTTTATATGCTCCACTTTATTATTTCCTCCTTTTTAAAGGGACCCGTGTATCAGATCCCTTTTTTTGTTATTACTCATTTATTATTGTGCAATTATAATTTGGTGAAAATCATCCATAACCTCATCTTTGTTCTCTGCAGACCAGCCAAAGTCATAATCTAGCATTTTTATTTCATCTGAACTGATTAACCCTTCTGGAGGAGACACGTCTTCTCTGATAGAGCGGCGGTTAAAATCTTCTACAATCATTTCCTGCACATCTTTACTTACTAGGAAATCAATAAATTCTTGCGCATTCTTATTGTTTTTTGCCTCTTTAATTAAGGCTACACCGTCCGGTACAGCTGATGTCCCTTCTTCAGGGTAATTCACATCGACTGCAGCTCCTCCTGCAATATATCGATAAGCAGCCTCTTCTAACGTAATGCCGACAGGAAACTCACCATCTGCAACACCCTTAGGAACCATACTAGAACTCGATAAGATTGCACCATCTAGGTTAGCTACAAAGTCTTTAACAAATCCCCAGCCATCTGAACCATCGTCTTGATAGGCAAACAACATCGTTACTAATTGTGTGTATGCTGAACCTGACTTACTTGGGTCGACATATGCAATTTTTCCTTTCCATTGTTCATCTAGTAAGTCCTCCCACCTTTTAGGTGCATCGCCTTCAGCTACCATATCTTGGTTATACATAATTACCATAGGCAGTGCCGAGAATCCGGTCCATACATTAGAAGGGCTTTTAAAATCCGACGAAATAGACTCATCGCTTTCGGTAACATAAGGTTCAAAACTGCTCCCATATGCCTCTAGCGATTCGGCGCCTCCGCCCCAAAAAACGTCCCCCCCAGGATTTCCCTCTTCTGCTGTAACGCGATTAAGGAGTTCTCCCGTACCACCTGTTACCATATCAACTTTAATCCCTGTTCTATCCTGAAATTCTTTTATAATTGGATTAATAATTTCGTTTTGGTGTGGTGAATAAACTGTCAGCGAATTTGAATCCTCATCACTCCCTGCTTCACTCCCACCTGAACTGCATGCACTTATAAAACCAAGTAATAATGCGACACTCATCATTAATAGAATCTTTTTCACTATTAAGCCCCCTGATAAAATTTTTATGATACACTACTGATATTAGCAATATATGAAAACGCATACAATGCAATTTTTTTCATAAAGAGTATGTAATTTTTCATGATTGAAGGTGAAGCACATAATAAAAAAATTTCTTAGTAAAAACTTACGAGCAAAGTTAATTATCGTTATCCTTTTTACATCAATCATTCCATTATTACTTTTAGGTTTCTTCACCTATAAATATATATCTGGACTGCTACAGGAAGAAATAAGTGCAAACGAATTGGAAAGGATTACAGCTGTTAATAACCAATTCACTTATTTTCTCAAAGATATAGAACAAATGTCTTTATTCTTTTACAAAAACGACCAAACTCAACGTATATTAAAGGAAGATACAAATAGAAACTTAAAAGAAAAATACGCTGACTATGAAACAATAAACGAAGTATTTGATACAATTACTGGAATAAAAGACTGGGATATAAATATTTATATTATTGGCTTAAATGGAGATCGTTACTTTTCCAATAATTACTTACCTGCAGATTATACGAACATCCGTGAAAATTGGGGGGTATTTAGAAAGGCAAAAGAGGCAAATGGGATGATGGTGTGGGATACAAAATATACAACCGATGAATATGACAATCAAGATGTCGTACTAACAGCAGGAAGATTACTTGTGGATTCGGATAACGATCAAGATCTCGGATATATCATGATTGATATCTACGAATCAGCTTTTACTAGTATTTATGAGGATAATAACTCTCTTGAAAGTAAGCAATATTTTCTGCTTGACAACCAAGGGTATGTTATTTCAAGTCAACCTGATAAAAGTAATATTGGGACTATCTTGGAATCAGATTATATTTCAAGAGTGATGATTGGTGAGAATGGCTTCTTTAAGTTTACTAGAGATAAGGAACCGTACGTTCTCACCTATCACACTTCAGATAAAACAAACTTCAAGCTAATAAGCACTACTCCTTTGGATGTTATTCAGAGTAAGAATAATTTAATCAGAAACTTAACATGGAATTTCGCATTACTAGGAATCATTTTATCAGGCTGGCTAGCCTATTACCTTTCTAAGACCATCACGATGCCTTTATATAAGCTAATGTCTCTTATGGGAGAAGTTGAAAAAGGGAATCTTGATGTAAGATTTTCCAGCAAATATAATGATGATATAGGAATATTCGGCAAAAGATTTAATCGTATGTTAAAAAGGCTGAAGACCCTTATCCAGGAAAGCTATGAAAAACAGGTGCGTTTAAAGGATTCGGAATTAAAGGCGTTACGCGCACAAATAAACCCACATTTTTTATATAATACTTTAGAAACCGTCAACTGGTTGGCACGCCTGAAGGGTGTTCATGATATTAGCAGAATCGTTGTCTCCTTAAGCGAAATTATGAAATACTCCGTAAAAAAGGGAGATGATTTTGTTACAATTGAACAAGATATTAAGCAATTGGAGAATTATTTGACGATACAGGAATTCAGGTATAGAGATAAATTTGATGTCCATTTGCATGTTGATAAATCTATTCAAAATGGATTAATTCCCTCCCTTCTTTTACAGCCAATAGTCGAGAATGCAATTATCCATGGGCTGGAAAATAAACTAACCAAAGGGAATATTGAGATCTCTATTACCAGTTTCCAAGAATATATTAAGATTTTTGTTATAGACGATGGAGTAGGGATGGATAACCATACACTTGAGGTCGTTAATCAAAAAATGGAAGAGGCTTTATCTCTGGATGAATTAGGAATTGGCATAGAGAATGTACGAAAACGATTATTCTTATGCTATGGAGACGAATATGAATGGAAGCTTTCTTCTATAGTCAATGAAGGTACCAAAATCTTGATCATAATTCCTTATAAGGAAGGTTAGAATATGTTAAAGCTATTAATCGTTGATGATGAATGGGTAATAAGGGAAGGATTGGAAAAAACAATTCCTTGGAAAGAGTGGGGGATAGCTGTTACAACAACTGCAAAAAATGGCAATGAAGCGTTGCAGATATTGGAGCAACATAAGCTGGATATCCTTTTAACAGATATTAGAATGCCAGGAATCAACGGTTTAGACTTAATTGCTTCATGTAAAGATAGGTATCCAGCGCTAAAAATTGTTATTCTAACAGGCCATAATGAATTTGAATATGCACAAAAAGCTCTGCGATTGGGAGCAGATGATATCTTATTAAAACCCACAAATGTAGATGAGCTAAAAAGGACCATGTTACATGTTGCTCAAGTATTAAGAGAAGAACAAATTGAAGATTTACACCATCTTTCTTATTTAGCCAAAAGTGTAATTGAAGATCCGACACAAGACAAAATCCAAAAACTAAAATCCCACGATAGACTCAATCCTAACTTTTGTATAATCATCATTAAAAATGAAAATCATGTGGTAGAAAGCATACCTTCAGAAAATTGTGTTCTACTGGAGCAGACAGCCCACAAACACATTTACCTTTTTCATCATGTTGAAAATGAAAGTGACTTTGAAAGACTAATTAATGAACAAATTATCAATATAAAACAAAAGGAAACGAATATATTTATTAGTTTGTTAACAGAAGATTTAGCTGATTTATTAAAAATATACAAACAATCGAGTGTTGCAACCTTCACTTTTTATAAAAATGAGACACTAACCATTTATAAATATAGAGATGAGAAATATACACTTGGTATAGAAGATGCTATTAGATATATTAACAGTCATTTTAACAGTTCAATTAGCCAAGTTGACATGGCCAATCAGTTATATATGAGCAATAGTTACTTTAGCAAATTATTTAAACAACATACTGGTATGAACTTCGTGGATTATATCACACTAAAGAGGATAAACGCTGCTAAGCAAATGCTACGAGCAACCAATTTAAAAACGTATGAAATTGCTAAAGAAGTAGGATATGAAGAATCCAGATACTTTAGTCAATTATTCAAAAAGAAGACCTCCTATACACCAATGGAATACAGAGAAAGACATAGTTAGTGAAATAAAGTGGTGCAAATTCGAATTGATATTTTACATTTTATCAGGTTAACAAAAAAACTCATCGAAAGATTGCATAAGTCATATCCTGTTTGCACCCCATCGTGCGAAATTGAGGCCTAATACAACCTGTACATACCATACAATCTAGAATAGTTTGTTCTAATAGTTTTGCTATAAGACTTACATAAGAATCGGGATAAGTATTTTAATCCAAATAAACCACTATCTCATGTAAGTCTCTCTAGCTTCCTTTATTAACACAAGCTTAACTACATATCGAACTCCAGTACTAACCTTCTTGTAAAAGTATGCTTACTTCTAATTAGCTCCACCTTGAAACTTCTTCATACAAGCAATTTTAACTCTAATATGCTATTCATGTTTATCATTAATAATAGATCGAATTGCAACCTGCCTCTTTATAATTAATTATTCTGGAACCGTTATTTAGAGGTATCGCCTGTTTTTCCTTTACTATCTCTTAATTGGAAGCTCTATGCATATCTCCTACCCGGACCCCCATACATGTAAAAAAGTACAGAGGAATCCCCCTGTACTTTTTCATCCTATCACCCTACTCCTTCATCGACCCTGAAGTCAATCCAGATACAATCCTCCGTTGGAAAAATAGCACCAGTATCACAATCGGAATTGTAACAATAACTGTCGCTGCTGAAATATCTCCCCATGGCACAGAATATTGGCTCTGGTACATAGAGATCCCAACTGGAACAGTACGCCACATATCATCACTGTTAATCGTCAATGCGAATAAGTATTCATTCCATGCAGCGATGAACACCAAAATCCCTGTAGTAAATACGCCCGGTGCTGCCAAAGGAAAGATAATTTTCCGGAACGTCTGGAACGGGCTTGCCCCATCCAGCTTGGCAGATTCTTCAAGCTCAAATGGAATCTTTTTAAAGAAGGTTGCTAGAATCCAGATTGCTAGCGGTAGACTGATTGTAATATACGGAATTACTAATCCTAAATAGCTGTTACGTAATCCCAAATCTGTTACCAAATTAAAAATTGGTGAAATAATCGCGATTTGGGGGAACATGGATGCTGCAAGCACAAGTCCTAGGATTAGGCCCTTCCCTTTAATTGGCAGCCTTGTTACAGCATATGCTGTTAAGGATGCGAAAGCGATGGAAAGAAGTGTTGTCAGCCCAGATACCACAAAACTATTCAACATATATCGTAACAATGGCCTATTTGTCAGCGCAGCATCATAAGAATCCAAGGTCGGTGATGTCGTAAACCAACGGAAGGATGAGAAGATCTCCCCGACTGGTTTAATGGAGGTAAGAAAGACCCAGATAAACGGGAACATTACGAGAAAGACAAAGGCGACCAAGAAGACATAAAATCCTATCCCTGCTTTTTTATTCATCTGTTTCCCCTCCTCATTTTGTACGACCTGCAAATAGATCGGATCCAATTAATTTAACAAAGATAAAGCTAATAAGCGCTACACATAGGAAGACGATAACGGATAGTACCGACCCTTCCCCAAAGTTTTGCTGGGCAAATAGTGTCTTATAGGCATAAACCGAGATGGACTCTGTCGCATTCGCCGGTCCACCGCCTGTTAGTACATAGATTAAGTCGAACACTCGAAACGCATCTAGCGTTCTGAACAATAGTGCTACAAGAACAGAAGATTTCAAGAGTGGCAATGTGATGCCCCAAAATTGTTGCCACTTATTTGCTCCATCCACGTTTGAAGCTTCATATAGTGAACCTGGTATGGTTTGCAACCCTGCCAAGAGCAGCAAAGCCATATAAGGTGTCGTTTTCCAGACATCTGCTAATATAATAGAGAACATGCCTCCATCTGCAGTCGAGAGCAACCATGACGACCCTGGAATAAGATTAAAGGTTTCCATGTAATGGGCGACAATACCAGATTGGCCGTCATACAAAAAGCCCCACATCATTGCAGCAACAGCTGTTGGTATTGCCCACGGAATTAGGACAGAAGCTCTAACCAGGCCTCTTCCTTTGAAGGCACGGTTAATTAAGAGTGCTACTGCTAAACCGATCATGAGCTCAAGCGCTACGGTAACCAATGTAAAAAACGCTGTGTTCCCCAGTGCCCCCCACATTCTTGAGTCCTTTAAGTATTTCCCATAATTAGCTAACCCAATAAAATTTGATTCCAATATGTTAGCGGATGTTGCACCAAGTAGATCTGCAGTTTGCGTGATCGTTGATGCTACCTCTTCATTTGGTGCCTGTTCTGCTGCAGCATCCAATTCTTCCTGTGCATTCGTTAATGCTTCTCGATAATCTGCTGCAAAGTCATTTTCTAAATCCGCATACTTCAATTCATTGTCTCTGACTGGAGTATAGCTTGCCAGCATTTCATCAATTTTTTCGACCTTTTGCCTCATTTCTTCATCTTGAATCAATTCCGCATGATACCCTTCAATTTCCTCTTGAATAGCAGTTGCGGTGGCAGCTAGTTCCTCGTCCGCACTTCCTAGCGTTTCTAGCTGACCTTCAATATAAAAGTGATTATCCACATAACGTTCTAAATCAATCGTAGATCCTAGCATAAGCTGCGACCTAGTAGGGTCATTAAGCCGATAATCAAACAAGCTATTATAAAAGGATTGTGCAACCGGCCATAGTACGACAGCAATAACTAATAAAAGTGATGGAAGCACCATGGCATAACCGAGTTGTTTTTCATTTAGCTGAAAGCCACGCCGATTGTTCTTTTTCATCCTGATCCTCCTTACCATGATAGCTTAATAGAAAAGCAAGATGAGCAACTGCCCCCCATCTTGCTTTCTTCATGTTACTCAGCCATGGCGGCTTCCATTTTTTCCTGCATATTCGCAGCTGCTTCTTCTGCAGACTGTTCTCCTGTCAATGCTTTCGATAGCTCAATTTGCATAATATCTGAGATTTTCGGATAGATTGGTGTTACCGGACGCGGTACCGCTGTTTGTAATACTTCTCGGAATTCTGGATTAGCAAATAACGAACTCACTTCCTGAACTTCTGTATCATCATACAATTCTACTAAAGTAGGGGCACGCGATCCTTCCACCGCTGAAATCTTTTGCCCTTCTGGTCCAGAAATAAATTTAACAAACTCCCACGCTGCTTCAGGATGCTCTGAATAGCGATTAATCATCGTCATCCAGCCACCAAGTGCAGCTGCACTTCCTTCGTCACCTGCCGGAAGTGTTGCCATTTCTACATTATCGACAATTGTGGAACGTTCTCCATCATTTGATGAGGACATTAGATACGGCCAGTTTCTAGCAAATACTGCTTTCCCTTCAATCCAAGCATTTTCCGTTTCTGTTTCCATGAAATTAAGAATGTTATCTGGTACAAAATCTGAACCGACTACTTCTTGCATTTTTTCAATTGCTTTTACTGTTTCTGGGCTGTCTACTACAACCTCGTTATTTTCATCTACAACCTGACCGCCGTATGAAGCAATATATTCAATTGCGTTTGTAATCAATCCTTCATATTGCGCTGCCTGCATAAGGTAGCCGAACTCTGTTCCTTCCTGCCCCTGAAGCTCTTGCGCCTGGCTAATCAGTTCATCCCATGTTTCAGGTGGTTCTTCGACAATATCAGTACGGTAGTAAAACACACCTGCATCGGTAAACTGTGGCATCGCCCATTGTCTGCCATTAAATTTACCTGCAGCTACTGTACCTGGGAAATAAGCATCCATATCAATGCCATCCTGCTCAATAAAACGATCTAGCTCTAGTGCATAATTTGCCTGCGCAAATTCAGCCGGCCAAATTACATCTGCATTAAACACATCGATCTCCGTACTTTGCGAACTAAATGCGGTTACATATTGGTCATGAGATTGACCTGTATCTGCTGGCATCTCCCGCTGTTCTACTTTAATATTAGGATGTGCGTCTTCAAACGCTGCAATCACAGCATCTGTTGCTGGCGTTGTATCTACACCACGTGCATAAACGATGGTAACCTCTTCATCCTCTGTTGCTTCTTCTGTGTTTTCACCAGTTTCAGTGCCTTCTTCTTCACCAGAACCTGATGTGTCTTCCCCTTCGTTGTTACATGCTGCTAAAAAAACCGCCAATGAGATAATTAATAATAACCAAATGACATAACGTTTGAGTTTCATTTTTTAACCCCCTTTGGTTTAGTAAACGTGCGTTTCTCACCATTGGTGAAAACGTTTACATTTGACTTTATAATAAACATAAACGCATGGGCTGTCAACCTGAATTTCGAATTTTTGGTTAATTAGGATTGTACATTTGAGAGGAGTGAATCTATTGGACTATAAAAAAGAGTCGGCCCCAAAAAAGGAGAGCTTTTAATTGCGAAAAAAGCCTCCTTCTGAATTAATCACTTGCCCTGTAATCCACTCTGCTTCTTCGCTGGCAAGAAAGGCAATAAGCCGCGCTGCATCGTCTGGCATTCCAATTCGTTTCGTTGAAAACTTAGGCGCCAGCTCCTGTTTCAGTTTTTCAGACATCCACCCTGTATCAGTCGGACCAGGGTTCACAGCATTCACCGTTATGCCAAGCTCTCCAATTTCTGCCGATAGTGCTAGGGTTAAGGCAGATATCGCTCCCTTTGTTGCGACATATGCCAGTTCATTTACCATTGGGCCTTGTGCCTGCCCTGAGGTCAAATTAATAATTCTCCCCGCCTGCATTTCTTTCTCCTCAAACCTACGGGCAAATTCTACACACAAAAGAGAGACTGATCGAATATTTACAGCATAGTGGGCATCCAATGTCTGTGCATCCAACAGCTTGTATCCGTCATTCGTTGAGTATGCTGCATTATTCACCAAAATACTCGGGAATCCCAACGCTTCCTCCACGGTATCAAGCACTTCTTTAGCTGCATCAGGGTTCGCTAAGTCAATGGACGCTCCATTACTCCTTACGCCATACTGTCTTATCTCTTTATTAAATTGCTCTTCCCAATTCTTATCAGCTTGCCAGTGAGTAAAAAAGATATCGTTCCCCGCCTGAGCGAGTCGCTTACACGTGGCAGCACCGATTCCTTTTTCATGGCTAACCCCTGTTACTATTGCAATCCCTTTTTCCATAATTTATCTCTCCCTTTATGTAGAATCTCGACAAATTAACTGATGGTCTAGCACCCTGCTTTTGACTGCTATACCATTAATCTTGTCCATGATCATTTCAGCTGATATACACCCCATTTCATACATCGGCTGCGCAATGGTTGAAAGGGTCGGAAATGCCATATCCGAAAATATGATTTTATCAAATCCTATTATGGCAATATCCTCTGGCACCTTTTTCCCATGTCTATGAATCTCCTTTAAGGCACCAATTGCATACACATCCGACACAGCAAAAACTGCTGTTGGCTGATCATCAAGTTGTAAGAGTTTCCTTATAGCATTCTGACCAAGTTTAAAGTCGAGCTGTTCCGCATGATAAATCCATTCCCCCTTGATCGGTAAACCATGAGCTTCCATCGCTTTCTCATATCCATTTCGTCGCTGACGGGCATATAAAAAGCGTTCATCAGAATTAATAAGTGCAATTTTCTGGTGACCTGACTCGATGAGATGGGTTACCGCATCATAGGCTGCTTGTTCACTATCGATGGTCACATACGGAATGGGACTCTCCGTATCATATTCACTGCATTGCACGATTGGATAGCTCTCTGATAGTTCATTTAACTTATTTTTATTAACAGAGGGATCCATTGAAATAATCCCCTCGGCAAGCCTGTTGCGAAGAAGATTAAAATATATGGCTTCCCGTTTTGGATTAGAATCTGTTTCACAGAGTAATATATTGTATCCCCTTGCTATTGCTGTGTCTTCAATTCCATTAATTATCTCTGTGTAGAACGGATTTGAAATACTCGGAAGCAGGACCAGCAGCAAATTACTTTTCGAGGTTCGTAGATTTCTCCCTAATACACTTGGCGCATAATTTAATTCGCGAATAGCCCACTCCACCTTAACCCTCGTATTCTCGGCTACACGCTCATTGTTATTCACTACCCTAGACACGGTCGCAACCGAAACACCTGCCAGCTTTGCAACATCGTGAATTTTCACCATTGACTTCACCCACCATCTGAAAACGTTTTCACTTAGCGTAATTTGTAATCCAAAATATGTCAATAGGTGATTAGGCGGAGAAGTGATGATACTGGGGTTATATTACAGCAATAAACTCTGGTCGATTGCTGTTCCCCATATAGCAAGCACTCACCATGTCTCTACAAATGATCCGCGATAAATTCCAAGGTTTTATCTACGTGGATGTTCATCGACATATCATGTCCTGAAAAAGGATACACCGCTATGCTTTTCGGTGATTGTATTACATTATAGACACCATAACTAGGCTGTGGAGGGCAAACGACATCTCGCAAGCCAATTGCTAATCGTGTTTGACATGTTATTTGCTCGGCCAGGTTAACATGGTCAAAATATGACAATGTTTCATAAACACGCTCGGTATGTTGAGGGTTCTGTCGCAAAAAGCTTTCTACAATGGTGAGAGACCCTTCCATTTTCTGCTCCATTGCCAATGGTATATCACACATATTCGGCATATCTGCAACAGCAAGCCTAGGCCGATTATCAAGTGCTGCTACTGCTAGGGTGATTCCACCACCCATGCTTCCACCAATTATGCCAATACGATCTTGATTGATTTCCGCCCTCGTACTAAGAAAGTCGATAGCTCTAATGGCATCAACATATACATTTCGATAATAATACTCATATTTATCTAGAATTCCTTTGGTAACCCAGCTACCCGATACGTCATTGGAATAGGATGCGGCGTCCCCGCTATGCCCGTGTCCTCTTGTATCAACTGCCATGACAGCATACCCTTGAATTAACCACTGCATATAGTGGGAAACTGTACTTTTATTCATGCCATACCCGTGGAAAAAGAGCAGGCAAGGCATCTTTCTCTCCACATTTCTTGGCAATATGTAATGCGCGTGTATCGGTGTTCCATTAAATCCTTGATATACGACATGAAAAACCTTTATTTGCTTAATCGGATATTCTTTTTCTGCAATCGACACAGATAAAGGCTGTCTGTTTGAATCCTCCAATGTCTCCTGCCAAAATGCAGCATGATCAGCTCGTTTTGTTGAAGCAGGTATGTATGTTTTTAATTTTTCCATTGTATGTTGAATATGTTCCATGTTCTGGCATCCTCTCATTCTTATTTCGACATATCGCCAAAAAATATTACCCGGGAAATAATTAGCGAATATTGTTCGCAATATTTCCGTGAATCACTAACTTATTAATACAATTCGACTTTAACAGCTATAGAACCTCCCATTAAAAAATTCTATTAAATATCGCATAAAATTCATTAAACACTGATTTCTCTTTCCTTCAAAAGGGTAGTATACTAAAAGCAGGCTGTTGGGAAGGAGAATTACATTGCTAAAAACATTTCAGATTAAAACCAAACGTCACGCAGAAATGCAAGATATTACAAGTAATCTAGAAGAATGGATTTACGAATCAGGTGTCGAAGAAGGAATCCTTGTTGTTACTTCCTTGCATACCACAGCGGGAATTACCGTAAATGAAAATGCAGATCCGGATGTTAAAACAGATATGCTTATGCGTCTTGATGAAGTTTACCCATGGGATCATACAAAAGATCAACATGCAGAAGGAAATACAGCTGCTCATTTAAAAACAAGTACGGTCGGCCATGCACAGACCTTGATCGTTTCAGAAGGAAGATTAGTCCTTGGCACTTGGCAAGGTGTCTATTTTTGTGAATTTGATGGTCCACGTGATAGAAAGTATCAAGCTAAATTAATCGCGTCAGAATAGATAAAATCGCATGGGCACAAGGGCGCCATGCGATTTTATTCATTTATTTAAGTCGTACAGAAGTTCCTGTCTCACTGCTTTTGTAAATGGCTTCGATAATGCGGGAAACTTCTAGCGCTTCTTCTGGTTTCACAACTAATTCTGCATTTCCTAGACAGCTGTCGACAAAGTTGTGGGCCTGGGCGAAACCTGCCTCTTCTTCGTTATGATCGGCTTTAGTCGTTGTCGTCATAAAGGTACCATGTTTTGGTTCATAAAATTCCAATGGATAAAGGTTGAGACCCCCGTCCACACCTGAAATACTTAAATGGCGGGTATCTTCCTTAATATTTGCCGACCAGGAACATTCTAAGAACAAGGAAGCTCCATCCTCAAATGTAATATATGCCGAAACATGATCATCTACATCAAACGTCTCTGTATCGAACACACCCCAGTCATTGATCTGATTTGGTGTTTTACTTAAGCGATTATAGGTCCTGCCACTAACTTCCACAGGTTTCGAGTCACCAATGAGCCAAAGTGCTAGGTCAAGCATGTGACAGCCATAATCAATTAGGCTTCCACCACCTTGTAGGTCTTTGTTTGTAAAAACTCCCCAGCCAGGAACCTTACGACGACGCATTGCTTCCACACGAGTCACAAGAGGGTCGCCCACTTCCTGATTAAGTATAGCTTTTTTCGCAACCTGTGCCGGGTCTGTGAACCGATAATGATAGGCGATAGCTAGCTTTTTCCCTGATTTAAGTGAAGCATCCAGCATACGCTGGCACTCATCCGTGGTCATTGCCATCGGTTTTTCACATAATACATGAACGCCTGCTTCTAATGCTGCCACAGCAATGTTGGCGTGAAATTTATTTGGAGTACATATGGTCACCGCATCTACCACATCAAACATTTCTGTATAGTTATGAAAAACATTTGCTATGCCATGTTTTTCTGCTACTTCTTCTGCCCTTTCTTTATTTACATCCTGTACTGCTGTAATTTCGACTTTCTCTTGCATTTGAAGATATGCTGGAATATGCCTTCCCTGCGCAATTCCACCAACTCCAATGATCCCCATTTTAAGCATGTATGTTAACCCCTTTTTTAAAAAGTATAGCAGTAATAATTTTGGGCTGAACGTTGTTCTTTAACAGAAATGGCCAAGTCCAGCTACAGCGCCTAGAAACTAGGCATTTACGCTCCGCAAATACGTTTTGTTTCAGCTGACTCTAGTGCATTTAAAATGACTTCTAATGATTTTTTCCCATCTTCACCGTCGATTGGTGGGTTCGTGTTTTCAGCAATACTTGTAATGAAATGATGAATAACCTGTGTTGACGTTTGTCCCCCACTATCATTTGTCTGAATCCCACCAAGTTCATATTTCACGACTTCACCGCTCACATATTGCACGATAAGGGAGAAGTTCGGATCATCTTCTAGTCGTAGGGTTGCTTTTTCTCCATAGATTACTGTCGAATTATCTTCTTTAGCAGAATAAGCCCAGCTTGCAGCTAGTGTTCCGACAGTCCCATTCGCAGTTTTTAGGATACACACTGCGTTATCATCCACGTCAGAGCCTTCCTTTGCAGAACTTTCCACAAATCCTGCTACCTCTGTAAACTCTTCTCCAAGTAAATAACGCATTAGGTCTGCTTTATGGACACCTAGGTCACCCATCGCACCGATAAAAGCCTGTTCCTTTTTAAAGAACCAACTATCTTTTCCATCGACACTCCATCCTTCTGGTCCACCATGGCCAAATGCAGTGCGGAAGCTGTATACTTTTCCAACTTCCCCTTTTTCAATCAATTCTCTTGCCTTCTGATGTGATGGCACAAAACGCTGATTATGAGCAATCATAAGTTTCTTATCGTTTTTGTTAGCTGCATCAATCATCTCCTGTGCTTCCTCACGAGATGTCGCCATTGGCTTTTCACATAGCACATGACAGCCTGCTTCCAATGCAGCAATGGATACAGGTGCGTGTAAGTAGTTTGGTAGACATACACTTACGGCATCAACGTTTTCTTCTTTTAAAAGTGTTTTATAATCTGTGTAAGCTGTTGCTCCATATTTGTCTGCTGCCTCGTTTGCTCGCTCTTCGACGATATCGCATACCGCTACGATCTCTACTTCTGGCTGGATATCGTACTCGATTAAATGGCGATGTTTTGCAATACTTCCACACCCAATTACCGCTACTTTTATTGCTGACATATTCTCTCTCCTTTATTTTTCCGTGATTTTTTCCAATGGTTGGTGGTTTCCACGTACTGGATTAGGTGTATTCGTATTCGCTGCCCATTTCACGCCATTAGTGATAACTTTTTGAATCTCTTTATTGTGGTAGGTCGGATAGGTTTCATGTCCAGGACGGAAATAAAAAATCTTCCCACGCCCACGCTTAAAGGTTGCGCCACTACGGAATACCTCTCCACCTTCAAACCAGCTAATAAAAATTAGTTCATCAGGTGCTGGAATGTCAAAGTGTTCTCCGTACATTTCCTCTTTTTCCAAATCAATATATTCCCCAATGCCTTCTGTAATCGGATGGGTTGGGTCCGCTACCCAAATTCTTTCCTTATCATCTGCTTCTCGCCATTTCAAGTCACAGCCAGTACCCATCAGCTTTTTAAATACTTTGGAGAAGTGACCCGAATGAAGCACAATAAGGCCCATGCCATCAAGTACACGCTGCTTCACCTTTTCAGCGACCTCTTCTGTAACCTCATCGTGCGCAAGATGCCCCCACCAAATTAAGACTTCGGTTTCATTTAAGACTTCATCTGTTAGTCCATGCTCCGGCTCATCTAGTGTTGCTGTTTTTGTATCAAGACCAGCTTCTTCCAAAAAGTATGCAATTTGTCCATGTATTCCTTTAGGATAAATCTCAGAAACTATCGGATTCTTTTTTTCATGTCGATTCTCATTCCAAACCGTTACTTTCATAGTAAAATCTCCTTCCATTTAATATAGCGCTTTCAATATTTGTCTATCATTATAGCATTTCTTTCAATGCTTCAACATTTTTCTTCGCACTTTCTAAAGGGTCGCCTGTAAAATGCTCTTGTTCTATAATAAACCATTCGACATTGTGATCAAGACCTGATTGAATCAATGTTTTCATGTCCAATGTGCCGTTACCTATTTCGGTTGAGATCTTTTCCCCGTTTTCTTCTCTAATATCTTTTAAATGTAAGGAAATACAACGAGTCTTATAATCTCTCATAATCTCGTTTGGGTCATATCCAGCATATGTTGCCCAAAAGCAGTCAAGCTCCATTTTCACTAAATTTGGATCTGTATTTTCAAAAAGAAGTTTAAAACCAGTAGTATCCTCTATTCTATCAAATTCAAAAGCATGATTATGATAGGCAAATTGAAAACCGGCCTGCTTTAGCTCCTTACCAATTTGATTAAATAATTCTGCCGTTTGTAGGTAGCCTGCTTTATTTTCGCGCATGGATTCAGGCAGGTATGGACAAATGATTAAGTTATTTCCGATAGCCTTGTGGTACTGGATCACATCCTGGAGGTGATGCTGCAATTGTTCAATTGGTACGTGCGCACCAGCCGGAGTGATACCCACGCTTTGTAATGTGTCAGCAACATCCTTAGCTTCTGTATCATAAAACCCTGCAAACTGTGCACCTTCATAACCTATCTCCCCAACATCCCTTAACAATTGGTGAAAGTTGGCTTCAGCAGAATCTCTAACCGTATAAAGTTGTAATCCTATTTTTCCCATACAGTCCTCTCCTTCTTTTTTTATTTTTAGTTTAACAGAAGGATCTTGAGGGTAATAGTATAATACCCTTTTAACCTTCCCTTTTTAAATAATGTAATAGAGAAAACCGGACGATACATATTGATCGCCCGGTTTTCTTTTTTGGTCTGTAACTAAATTGTACGGGCTGCTTACACGAATACCTCAATTGTATTGCCCTCAGCTTTGAGTGCTTCATCCAGCTGCGCACGCGGTATGCGAATTCCTCCACTGCGGTACGGGTTAATCAGCTCCGTTGCCTCCATAATCGCGCCATTAATTAGCACCTGTTGCTTCTCAGCATTTAAATGGTACACAAACGTTACCGGTTTACCATTCCACGTATAGGTGAAACGCATTCCATCAAGACGTCCTGGTAGAACAGGATCCAGAATAAGATCACCAGCAAATTGACGTACGCCTAATGTGTTGGCGATTAGCTGGTTCATATAAATTCCCGGGCCGCTTGAATAAATGCGCCAGCCGCCTTTTACCTGTACAGACCCATTTCGTAATTTTCCAAATTGCTCCTGTGCTTCATAACGTGTCTTAAAATCTCCATCTGAACTACTGAAGTAGGCATTGCTTTGACGCAACGCTGCAGTTGGTACAACATCCTGGATTGCAATTGGGTTAATGACAGCAAGACCGTCCCATGTTTCGTCACGATAGCCAAGCTTCGCCATTGCTTCTACATAACGGATATGTGCATGCACATATTGCAGTCCTATCTCTCTTCCAAAGTTAGATGCCTGCTCTGCCCGTTTGAAATGGGTACTTACACCACCTTTGTAATTTGCCGGACGATTCATTAGGCGAACGCCGTCCGGGAAGAAAAGATGTTCTTTTATAATGTCATAATGGGATTCCGCCTGTGTCAATGTAAACAGTTCACTAATGATGCTCTGTTGCATTGGTAAAAGACGATAATTTATGCCCGTTTTTTCATCTGTAGGGTGCAGCATACGCTCTACTTCTCCTGGCTCCTCCATATACACAAAGCCTGGAATAATATCTGTTTGCATCAGGAAGTCATTGAAGTCACGCTTGATTCCTTCTACCATTTCCTGTGTTTGACTTGCCGCTTCTGCATCCACTTCTTTCAGTACATTGGTCATCTTGCGTAATGCTTCGTATGTTAAAGCAACAGTCCAGCTGCTGGACATGTATTTTTTCAAGTTCTGGTTAGCAGGCTGCAGCGTGTCATCCCAATCCCCATCATCATAGGCTGACAAGTACGTATCATGGAGGAAATGTGCTTGTATATAGTCGATCTCTTTTTTCAAATGGTCAAGCAATGTTGCTTTTTCTTCCGTAAACTCATACGTCTTACGATCTGTATAGGCAATCTTCTCATTCAAAATTGCTGTATCACCTGTTGCTTCAATGTAATCACATACAACCTTCATCGGCCACACAATGATGTCGCCATGGCTATGGTCCTGCTGAATTTTATTATATTTATCAAACATGAACCATTGTGGCCAGTTACCTGTATCCTCATATTGATGGGAAAACATGGTCGTAATAATCTCTCTTACTGTTTCATAGTTCTGTGTCGCCATAAAGTATTCGAAAGGTCCCTGGCTGACATCCCTGGTTCCCCATGCGGCTCCACCATATTGCTCCAATCCGTGTGGAACTGAGAAATGGACAAGCATATTATGGGTATACCACCATGCGAGGGCATTTACCTTTTGAATCTCTTTAACATTCTGCTTGTTCTCCTGTTCTAGATGGAAGCCTTGCATCACGTTTTTGTAATAAGAGCGGTAATCCTCTACTACTTCCTTAAAGGTATGTGGCTCTGGTGTACGCTTTTCCCCATATAGATCGCCAGAAATTAGCATCGTCAACTTAGAAGTAGCTTCTACCTCCAGTACAACAAGGGAGGCACTGCCTGGTTCAACATTCTCTGTGAGGACTGTCTCATCTTTTACCTCGATTGCTGCTCCTAGAACCTGCATCGTGTATGAAAGATCAGGATATGTTCCTTTACTTCCAGCCTCTTCACTCGCCGTAAAGGTTAGGATATTGCCCTCAACCTCCATATTATAAGAAACTTCATATTCGTTGTTTTGCATGGTCGCCTGGTTTGTTACAAGAAAACGATAAGCTTTTCCTTCTTTTGATGTTACATCAAGCTGGACATCTGCTGAATCAACCACCGTGAAGGTTGTTACGGTCACAACATCATCCTGTAGCTTATATATCCAACGTGCATAGTTAAAGCCAATCTCGAATAAGGAAGGCATTGTGAGTAGACGGAACTCCCCATCAACTTCCAAATAAATCCGTTGCCCAGATGTCTTCATTCGATTTAGTGGGTTTCTAGCATTGGACAGCATTTTATTCATATTGGTATTTCCAATGGAAATTTGCGAATTAAATAATCCGTACATATAAACGTTCGTTGTGATCGTCGTATCTTTTACCACATCATTATGACCACTCATTAAAATATGACCATGTGGACGCTCAACTGCTAATTCCTTTTGTTGCAGTACTACATGCTCATGAGTTGGTGTGAAAAAGGAAAGAAGCCCAGCTTCCGTTTTTTCCTCAAGGCGACGTTCTGGATAGTATGCTGCAACCTCTTCGTCTGTCATTTCCTCTGCAGCAAGAGGTGCACCAATCGCGCTAGTCTTTTTCACTTTCGCAAGCTCTGTACCTGGACCGACTTCTTCAAGATTATCCCACGTTTCTTGAACAAGGTCAGCGTTAATCGGTTCAGTTACGGCCGCTTCATGGTTTTCTTGGAAAAAGCCGTAGAAAACAAAATGTTGTTTTCCGTTAAGCTCCATTTTTTCAGATTGTAGTGCAATGTAGGCAAACTCGTATTGATACACTTCATTTGCCAAGCTTTCTTTATTTAACACTTCGGCTTTGTTTGTTTTTCTGTAGCTTTTACCGAAGAACTGAAATCCATCTGTAGAATATCCAACTGTTTTACCAAGAGCACCCTGCTGGATAAATGGAAAACCACTTTGCATTGGCTGGTTTTGTCTTGTAGCGATGGTATAGCCGTTTTGATTTTCAAAAACTTTATGATCCATGTACTGGGACATGTATGACTCATTGGAACGAACGGCTGCTTTATCAGCAAGGCCCAAATCCTGACCATAAACAAGATCAACCAGCTCGCCATTACCATCTAATTCTACATTCCAAAACCACATGTTATCTGTCGCCAACTGGAAGGTGACCGTGTAAGCAATTCCTGACACTTCGCCCTTCCATTGTATTGCACTTTCCTGCGTGCTAACCGTGCTGGATGATTCCACGCCAAGTAATGGAAATGCCTGTATTTCGCTGCCTGTATAAACCCGTAGGTAAATATTATTTAACGACCCATCAATTGGGTTTGCCATCAGCTGATTAATTAATGTTTGGTTATGCGTCATTTCGAAAATATCCCCACTGTTCAGGAAGGTGAATTGAAGATCTCCTTTTTGTACAGGAATGTACGTTTTCGTTTGGTTCATCAAGCATTCTCCTTTTCATATCTCTTGTCGTTGGGTGGAGTGGTGTTTTAAGTTGTGCGCGCACTCGCGATCTCTCTTCGCTTTTCTTTCTATACTAATTCAAAGGTTTGTTCTTGAACTTCTGCACTGCTTGGTCCTACATATACCGTAAATTCCCCTGGGTCACTTGTGAGGCTCAAATCAGCATGGTGATAGCGCAGCTGCTCTTCCGTGATGGTAAATTCAACTGTTTTTGACTCGCCAGGCCCTAGATGAATTTTTTCGAATCCTTTTAACTCTTTAAGTGGTCGGACCACTTCTCCGACTTTATCTTGAATATATAATTGCACAATTTCATCCCCGGCTACTTTGCCTGTGTTTGTTACGTTCACCTGTGCGGTCAATGTTTCACCTGCATGCAGTGTGTTCGCAGAAAGAGAAAATTGATCATATGCATATGTTGTATAACTAAGTCCATAGCCAAATGGGAATAAAGGCGAGTTCGGACTATCTAGATACTGGGAAACATAGCGGATTTGTGCATCTGGTGCTCCTTTTGGACGGCCAGTATTGAAATGATTATAGTAAACAGGCACTTGTCCTACATTTTGCGGAAATGACATTGTCAATTTACCAGAAGGGTTAACATCCCCATAAAGTAAATCAGCAATGGCTGCTCCACCTTCTGTTCCAGGGAACCATGCCTCCAGGACCGCATCAGTCTTATCGATCACACCTTGAAGATCTAGTGGTCTACCATTAAACAGAACAGCAACCGTCGGCTTCCCGAGCTTTGAAATTTCTTCTACTAATTTTAACTGTGCATCTGGTAGTTTTATGTTTGTTCTTGAACCTGCTTCCCCGCTCATTTCAGACGCCTCGCCAAGTGCAAGCACGATAACATCAGCCTCGTTTGCAATGTTTATAGCTTGTTCAAGATCCGTACCTTCTCCTGCTTCAATGTCACTGCCTTTTGCAACCTTCACTTTTTCTCCCAGCTTCTGCTCCATCCCAGCCTTTACCGTGATTGCCTCATCGGTAGATCCTAGGAAGGACCACGGCCCGAGAATATCTTTGCCTTCAGCAAATGGACCAACTAGTGCAACTTTCTGCTCTTTTTTCAATGGAAGAACGTGTTCATTTTTTAATAGGACACATGATTTAGCTGCCAACTCTTTTGCTGTGTTGCGGTGTTCCTCACTAAGGAGTAATTCTTTTTCTCGTTCTTCATCAGCACCTCGGTAAGGATTTTCAAATAATCCAAGCTTGTCTTTTAATTCAAGGATACGCATTACAGCCTCATTTAGTAAACTACCATCCACTTTGCCTTCCTCAATCAATTCTTTTAGATGGCTTGCATACGTGGTGGTCATCATTTCAATGTCTAAGCCTGCTTTTATCGCTTTTTCGGCTGCCTCTTTTTCATTCGCGGCAATGCCATGTGGAATCATCTCTTTGACAGCTCCCCAATCAGAGATTAGTACACCATCAAAGCCCCATTCTTCCCGTAAAAGATCACGCATCAATTTTTTATTTCCGGTAGCAGGAATGCCATCAACTGTATTAAATGCCGTCATGACCATTTCACTTCCCGCATCCAAGGCTGCTTTGTATGCAGGTAGGTAATATTCTCTAAGGTCACGTTCTGACATGTTCACGGTATTGTAATCACGTCCACCTTCTGCAGCACCGTATGCTGCAAAATGTTTCACACAGGCAGCAAGTGCTTCCATATCGTCTTTTAAATTCTTACCTTGGAACCCTCGTACCTGCACTCTTGCAAACTCTCCATTTAAGTAAGGATCCTCTCCTGTTGATTCCATTACCCTTCCCCAGCGTGGGTCACGCACGAGATCAACCATTGGGGCAAATGTTACATGAATCCCGGCTACTGCTGCTTCCTTCGCCGCAATCTGAGCACTTTTTTCTGCAAGCTCCAAATCCCACGAGCTGCCAATCGCAAGTGGTACCGGAAAAATCGTCCGATAACCGTGTATCACATCTGCCATCATTAAAAGTGGAATACCTAACCTGTTATCTTTTAGGTGGCGTTCTTGAATTGCTTTTATTTCCGCAGCACCCCAAGCTCCAAGGACAGACCCTGTATTTTCTACCAGTTCATCTGTTATGTTCATATTTACCATCGGACCTGTAATTTCCCCACTGTTCGATGCACCTTTAAAGAATGGTGTAGCAAGCTGCATAAGCTGTGCCACTTTCTCTTCCGTTGTCATTTTTTTCAATAAATCATTTAGGAATTGATCTGTCATATGACTTCCTCCATTTTCAGTTATATTTACGACCTTTATTTGGTCGAGAATTTCTTTTGAAAACGCGCATTGTCTCATCATTCAGCAAAAGTGTATGTCTCTCTTATACTGGTTACCTCAACATTTCAACCACGGTGCTTTTACTTCTTAGTTCATATTTTTTGCCTTTCCCAATGTAAAAAATAAATTAATAGTTGCAATCGGTTTCAAATACTACTATAATCGATTTGTAGAAACGTTTCAACAAAAACATAAAATTTTCAACAGGGGAATTTTAATCACCTCCCCTTAACAACCGCCACAACAACAAGAATTAACTTCAAATTCTAGTAAGTGTGAGTATTTTTTTATTCTTACTTGAAACCGATTTCAAAGTGTTTTATGCTATTTTTTAAGAAACGTTTCAATAAAACTCTCTGATAAGGAGTGATGGTGTAAACAACCAAAACATGGAGAACACTGAAATATTCTATTATAATAAAAAAACTATATCTAAGGGGTGTATGTATGAATAACAAAAAATTTGCATGGCTTTCAGCAATTTTACTAAGTGTAGTATTAATATTAGGAGCTTGTTCATCTGATGATGAATCAAGTAGTGAATCTTCAGGCGACGCTGATACAATCTCTGTTTGGACAATGACAAGTGCTTTAGATGAATTCGTAACAGAGTATGAAGATGAGTCTGGTGTAACAGTTGAAGTACAGGCTATTCCTTGGGACAACGCACATGATAAATTATTGACTGCTGTTGCATCAGGTAACGGTCCGGATGTATTACAAATCGGAACAACATGGGTGGCAGAATTTGCCGATGCAGGAACCTTCCTTGATATTTCGGACAAAATTGGTGACTATGAGAACTTAGCAGCAGATAACTTTTATGATGCTGCAATTGGCACTACTAAATATGAAGACACTACTATCGGAGTTCCATGGTATGTAGATACACGTGCTTTATACTATCGCACAGATTTATTAGAAGAAGTTGGATATCCAGAAGGCCCGCAAACATGGGATGACATGCTAGATGCTTCTCGTCAATTGGCTGATCGTGGTGATGGACAATATGCGATTGACTTACCGATGGAAGACCGTCAATATCCTTTTGTATTTGCATGGCAACAAGGTTGGGATTACGTAATAGAAGAAGGTTCTTCTAATTTCGATAAACCTGGCTTTAAAGAATCCATCGAGCTTCATAATACGTTCTATGATGAAAAATTATCACAGATGGGAGAAGGAAAAGAATTCTTCCAGGCATTTGAGGATGGCTCTAAACCAATGTTCTTTAGTGGACCATGGGATATTAAAACCATCACAGAAAGAGCTCCTGACATTGAAGGACAGTGGGATGTTACAACAATGCCTGAAGCGGAAACAAATGAATCTATGATGGGTGGAGCACACTTAGCTGTATTCCACAACTCAGAAAAAGTTGATGAAGCTTTAGATTTCATTAATTGGATGGCAGCCCCTGAAACACAGGTAAAGTGGTATGAAGAAGTTAACGAATTACCAGCTAACCTTGAAGCATGGGAAGATTCGGCTTTAACTGACAATGAAATGGTAGCTACATTTGGTGAACAGTTAGAATCTACGAAACCACTCCCATTAATTCCTGAATACGATAGAATTGTTGGAGAGATCCTAGACGTTCTTGAAGAAGTAAATCGTGGTGGAGCAGACATTGATGAATCAATTGATAGCATGCAAAGCGAAGTATCAAGAATTCTTGGTGAGTAATCGAAACTGCAAAACCGATTAATAACACAGAGGCTGGGACATAAAATACTTTTTAGCGTCGCTTCAACAGAACACTTCGCTTTCCACGGGCACGGCCTCAGCCTCCTCGCGGAAAGGGCACCACTGCGGGGTCTTCGGACTCGTGCTGTTCCCGTTGGACAAGAAAGGCTACGTCAGCTACGCATCGCACGCAGAAAATGTTATAGCATTTTCAAGGAGTCTCCGCGTTCTGCCTACGCTAAAATAAGAAAACCCGAACTAGGCAATCCTTTATTCAAGGAATTGCATGATAGTTCGGGTTTTAAAATGTTAAGAGAACTTTTGTCCCAGGTTCTTTTCTTTAACAAAACGCTACGTCTTTTATTTTTGCCGCCCCTCTTCCTTCTCAATATGTTCTCTTTATCTATCCTAGTTAAAATTGCAAGAAAAAAGACATTTCTTCTTGCAATCGATTTCAATACCAACTATAATCATATTATAGAAACGTTTCGACAACCTAAACTTTACTTAGGAAGTGGAAAGTCTTCACAATATAATAGTTATGATATTACCAGTTAGAGGTGTTCCTCTCATTCTATGGCGGTTAGTTGAAAACGATTCCAGTATTTCGGTTGCATCGGTTTAATAGAAACGTTTCAACTTATCTGACCATGTTTGGACAAAATTCCTCACAGGATGTAGATCAAGTACACACAAATGGAAGGAAATCCTAGACCTTTCGAAATGTAAAATGAAGAGGTGAATGAAATGAATCGCTTTAAAAATAATTTAACACCGTATTTCTTTATTATGCCAGCTGTTATTCTTCTCAGTATCTTTTCTTTCCTACCCATTATCGTATCGTTAGGTATTAGTTTCACAGATATGAATCTGAGAGGGCTAGCAAACTGGTCGACTATTAACTTTATTGGATTTGATAACTTTGTCCAATTATTCCAAGATAAAGTATTCCTTAAGTCAATGGGCAATACGTTTATCTACGTTATCATCGGGGTGCCAATGGCTGTAATTAGCTCTTTTGTCATTGCATACCTTCTAAAGCTTGTATCTGACTGGATGTCCACGACCTTTCGTGTTATCTATTATATTCCTTCTGTAACGAATATTGTAGCAATCGCAGTCGTATGGAGCTTCTTGTACAATCAGGAATACGGTCTTTTTAACTATCTATTGTCACTCGTAAATCTTGACGCTATCCCATGGCTAGAGGATCCATTTATTGCTAAACTTTCGTTGATTGCAATGGCCGTGTGGAAAAGTAATGGTGTTAGTATGCTAATTTTCCTAGCAGCACTACAATCCATTCCGAAAATGTACTATGAAGCTGCAGACATCGATGGCGCAAACCGCTGGCAGAAGCTTTTCAAAATCACACTGCCTTCTATGAGCTTTGCTACCTTCTTTGTTGTTGTCACAACCTTAATTGGCTGGCTGCAATTCTTCGAAGAACCGTTTGTTATGACAAATGGTGGTCCTTTAAACGGTACAAATTCACTTGCTCTATTTATCTATCAAGAAGGTTTCCAATATAGCGAGTTTGGCTACGGGGCCGCGGCATCATTTGTACTGTTCATTATTATTATTCTAGCAACACTTCTACAATTTAAACTAAGAAAATCTGAAGATAAGTAAGGAGGCAGCTTCCATGGACTTAAAAAATAATTTCGAACGCGCAATTGTCAACACTGTTCTATTCATTGGCGGTCTGCTTGTATCATTACCATTTGTTTGGATGATCCTTAGCTCATTGAAAAACGAAAGAGAAGTATTAAGCATTCCACCAACCTTGTTCCCAAATGCTCCTACATTTGAGCATTATATCAATCTATTTACGAATTTAAACTTTGACGTTTACTTAGTAAATACATTGATCATCGTATTTTTCTCTATGGTTGGCCTCTTGTTAAACACAATGGCCGGCTATGGGTTTGGTAAGTTTCAGTTTAAAGGAAAAGAAATTTGGTTTGCAGTCGTGCTACTTACCATGATGATTCCTGGTCAAGTTACCATGATTCCTACTTATTTAATTTTAAATGAAGCGGGATTAACAAACAGTATGACAGGAATTATTCTCCCAGGGTTAATTGCTGCATTCAACATCTTTCTAATTCGTCAATTTATGGTTACCATTCCAGATGATTTGATAGAAGCAGCAAGGCTTGATGGTGCTGGTGAACTGTATATCTTTTTCAAGCTGATTATTCCGTTAGCAAAACCAATTCTTGCCGTACAGGTTATCCTTACATTTATTGGCTCCTGGAACAGCTTCCTATGGCCGTTGATCATCGCAAACGAAGAAAGGTTATACACCTTATCAGTAGGACTTGCCCTACTACAGGATCAGAACGTTTCAAACTATGGGTTGCAAATGGCAGGCTCCACTTTTATGGTTGTCCCTGTACTGATCATCTTCATTATTTTCCAGAAGCATATTGTCGAAGGTTTTAATGTTTCGGGTATAAAGTAAACGAAGGACTTAGGTGGAAGGTTTCGCTTGGTGGCGGGCCTTCTTCTTTAATCACAAATAGAAAGGAATATAAAAATGGCACTTTTTCAATGTGAATTTTCTTCAGAAGTTTTATCACGATCTGTTTCCATGAATGTGATCTTACCACAACCCTCTTACAAGGACGGCAACACCGCAAACAAGAAATACCCGACTCTCTTTCTTTTACATGGTTTTAGTGACAACCACACAGCATACATTAGAACAACATCGATTGAGCGATATGCTGCAGATTCAGGACTTGCCATCGTAATGCCAGGGGTTGATAACAGCTATTATACAGATATGGCACATGGTGGAAAGTATTGGACATTTTTAACGGAAGAGCTACCAGCCGCTGCGAGATCTTTCTTCCCCCTTTCAGAAAAACGAGAGGACAACTTTGTAGCAGGTCATTCAATGGGCGGATTTGGAGCATTGAAGTGGGCATTGAATTTCCCCGAACGCTTTGCTGCAGTAGCTAGCATGTCTGGTGTTACCGATATGGTTTATCATTTAGCAAATGTGCGTAACGAACCTGGTGATAAAAAGCGGTCGCTCGAACTTGTTTTTGGTGATAAGGATGTAAGTAAAACTGAAAATGATTTAATTCACAAGCTGGAACGGTTAAATGAATCATCCAGTGAGAAACCAAAAATTTACCAATCTTGTGGTACGGAAGATTTTTTATATGAACATAATTTACGTTTTCATCGTATATGCAAAGAAACGTACCTTGACTATACGTATGATTTTGGACCTGGAGACCATAATTGGGAGTATTGGGATGATAAGATTCAAGACATATTGAAATGGCTCCCTATCCGGTAAAATTCAGGTAATTCCTAGCATATAATATATGATAAGCTATTAGTAATCAATCCTTGGAGGAAAATGACATGGCAACTATAAAAGATGTAGCAAAACGTGCTGGGGTCGCAATATCCACTGTTTCCTACGCCTTAAATAACAGTCCGAGAATTAGTATGGCAACAAAGAAAAAAGTAGAAGAAGCGGCGAAAGCCTTAAACTATAAAAAAAATGGCTTTGCATCTGATCTGAAAAGAACAAAGACAAACACCATCGCACTGCTTTTGAGCGACCTTTCTGGACCCTTCTATTCAGATCTGATTCAAGGGGTGCAGGATGTCACATCTGCTAATGGATATGATCTAATTGCTTGTAGTTCGATTGGTGGCCCACAATCGACTGCTGTAAAATTCCTCACAGAAAAACGCGTGGATGGGGCCATTATTCTTGCCCACAATATTAGTGACGCCATCACCCTGGATGCGGCGCGGCACGGCTCTCCACTCGTTGTACTCGATAGGTACCTTGAAGATGATTCGGTCTATCATGTAGAAGTGGATAATATACATGGAGGTTATCACGCTACAGAATATCTAATCAATCATGGCCATAAGCAAATTGCTTTTATTAGCGGTCCAGCGGCCTCTCAAGATAACGTACAACGGTATGAAGGATATCGAAAAGCATTAGAAAATTACAATATTACCTACCAATCTAAATGGGATATCGCCAGTGATTTCACACGGGAGGGCGGTTACCGGGCAACCAAACTGCTCATTGCACAACGCAACCTTCCCCAGGCTATTTTTTATGCGAATGATGAGATGGCAGTCGGGGGACTTCAGGCCTTTAAAGAAAACAATATCAGCATCCCAGATGATATTTCTATCATTGGCTATGATGATATACAATTAGCTGAATATGTCTCCCCACCGCTAACAACCATTAAACAGCCCAAATATGAGGTCGGCGCTCTTGCTGCCCACCTTATATTCCAGCTGTTAGGCGGCGAAAAAACCGATCATCATTACAAGCTATCAACAGAGCTTGTAGAGCGTGAGTCTGTGAAACATGTGAGAGAATAGATTAGGGAAGCTCTGGCCTTGCGGTTAGAGCTTTTTTTATGGGGTGCGCGGTTGTGGGGCGCCATACGCGGGTTGACGGTGTGGTTGATTTGAGTCTCATCTTGGTTGATTCGAGGCCTGACTTGGTCGATTCGAGGCCTGACTTGGTCGATTCGACTCCCATCTTGGTTGATTCGACTCCTGACTTGGTTGATTCGACTCCCGACTTGGTTGATTCGACTCCCGACTTGGTTGATTCGATTGCCATCTTGGTTGATTCGATTGCCATCTTGGTTGATTCGAGACCTGACTTGGTTGATTCGCTTCCCGTCTTGGTTCGACTGGATCCTAAAACAAAAAGCTCCTCACCAACGAGGAGCTTTTTGTATCTATATAAATTTATGCTTTTAACTGTTTCATTTCTTCTAGCTGCTTCATGATACTTTCCACCAAAGGACTACCTGCTTCTAAGCCAGCAACCTCTTCTAATGTTTTTTCATAGCCTTGCTGTTCAATTTTCTCTTGCAATTCTGCCGCTTCAGCATCTTCATCAAATTTATATGAAAGTGCAGCTGCAATTGTTTTTGCTAGGAATACCGGTTCTTTGCCTGTTGTTTCGAAGTACACGCTAGCTGGGCGAATAAGACGGTCTTTAGCACCAAGCTTACGAATCGGACCACGAGCAACACGTGTTACTTCATCGGAGATATACGGGTTTTGGAAACGACCAATTATTTTCTTAATGTATGTCTGATGCTCATCTCTATCAAAACCGTAAGTCTGAATTAACGCTTCACCAGACTCGTTTAATGTACCGCTAAGGATATTTAACACTTTTTCATCGTGCATCGCTTCATTAATGGTATTGTAGCCCATGTAATGACCGATATAAGCCGGAACAGCATGTCCAGTGTTTACAGTGAACAATTTGCGCTCGATGTATGGAGTTAAATCCTCTACAAATGTGATGCCATCAATGTTTGGTGTTTCACCTTTAATCATCGAACGATCCACAACCCACTCATAATATGGCTCCACAGATACTTCAAGCAGATCCTCATTAACCTGGTTCGGTACAATACGATCCACAGCAGCATCAGGAAAACCTACTAGCTGAGAGATTTTTTCTTGCTCGTCCGCTGGCACATGCTCCATTACTTTTTCTTTTAAAAGCGTGCTTCCACCAACCATGTTTTCACATGCAATGACATTCAGTTCTGTTGGATTGGAAGCTAGTCGTGCCCTTACACCTTTGGCAATTAACTCTGCGATAATTGGCAAGATATTTGGCCCAACTGCAGTTGTGACAATATCAGCCTTTTCAATAGCAGCAACAACACTTTCTGGATCCTGCATACTGTTTAGCCCAGAAACATTTTTCACAGTCAGCTGCTCTTTGTTTTCTGCTGCCAAAATAACATTATACTGCTGTTTACTGTTTAGTTCCTGAATGACTTGGTCATTCACATCGACAAATGTAGTGTGATAGCCTGCTTGATAAAGGAGAGCGCCAATAAAACCGCGCCCAATATTCCCTGCTCCGAAATGTACGGCTTGCATTTAGTTCACCTCACTGAAAATGCGAATGATGTCATCTTCTGATTCAGCGTCAAGAATGGTTTGAATGTTTTCCTCTTCTGAAAGAACAATCGCAATTTTAGAAAGTACCTCCAAATGCTCATCACCTTTTCCAGCAATACCGATAAGAACTTTAACGATATTTCCATCACCAAAATCAATGCCTTCTGGTACTGTTACAACAGAAAGACCTGTTTCTGTAACCATGCCTTTTGCATCTTCCGTACCATGAGGGATGGCAACGTTATTCCCCATAAATGTTGATGTCAGCTCTTCACGCTCTAACATTTTATCAACATAAGATGATTCTACATAGCCGTTATCTACTAAAATGCCACCTGTGTAACGAATTGCCTCTTCTTTACTGTTTACTGATACATTACGTTTAATATTGTCTTTGCTTAATACTTCTTTTGCCATAGCTTGATGCACTCCTTATAATAAATTATTTTTGTGTAGTAAATTTTGAAATTCCTCTATAAAAAGCTGCTTTATCGCTGCTTCCTCCCCGGACTCAAATAACTGAATCCGTTCCCTACCTTGGATGATCAAACCACTTAACAGGCTCATGACCTCCAAGGTCTCCTGTTCTGCTGCTTCTGGTGCTAACATAAGCAGGATGGTCGTCATTTGCATTTCTTGATCATCCATCCCCTTTATGGTAACGGCATGTTCAAGATGATGGATTGTAAAGCTCGGTCTGTTCACACCATTGGACCTGGTGTGATATAGTCCAAGTGTTGTGTCTGGTATACCAAGACCACTTAGTTTTTCTCTTTCAACTAACTTTTGAAAAACATAATCTGGCTCTGAAAGTAACCCCTCTTGTGCCAATTCCGTGCAGACGATGTGCAGCATATCTTTTGTTGTTCGCTCATTCGTTATTTTCTTTACCGAAAAATGATCCAAGATCTGTAACATAACCCGTGAATAAACCTCCACTTTTCGGAGTTTCCCGGTAAATGTCTCAGCTGAAGCGCTCGATGTTTTTACGTCCTGCTCTTGCCTTTTTCGTTGCTTCGAGCTAACAGTAAGCTTTTTTTGTCGTATTGCTTTTTTAATGCGATGTACTTCTTGCTTTGTCAGGATGGGTGAAGCAAGGACGTATTCTCCCTCAAATCCCTGAAGCGGAATGGTTGAAACGATTATATCATATCCACCTACCGGCATATCCTGAAGATCGAACATGGATTTATTGTCTACATGTCTAATTTCAGGTATGCGTTGCTGCAAGGTTGTAGCAAGCATCTTTGCCGTCCCAATTCCACTTGAACAAATAACTAATGCCTGCAAGTCCGTTTTGGTATCATCATGCAACAGGATTGCTGCAAAATGAAGAACCAAATAGCCTATTTCATCATCTGGGAAGGGAGTGTCAGGGAATACCTCCAGTACACCTGCCCGCACAACGTCAAATAGATCTCGATAGTCATCCATTATTTCTTTTAGTAACGGATTTTTAATATTCATTTCTTGCTTCAATCGATACATCGTCGGCTTTAAGTGTGCCACTAAATCATTTAGCATCACTGCATTTTTCGTTAGATCTACATCCAACTGGTTGCCAACATGGTCAATAAGAGCTTTTGCTTTATAGGCAATATCCATACTCGTATCTTCAATTAGGTAATTCTGGTCGGCGCGAAGCTTGGCACCTAATAGATGCATGGTAATATAGCCAATCTCGTCCTCTGGTATGTCCATATTTAATGAGACTTCTAAGTCTAAAAGCATCTTTTTCGCAATTGCAAATTCCCTTGTACCTTGAAGTTGCTTCCATGATGTTGGGTCAAAACGAATCTTTTCTCCTCGGTTCAGTCGTTCCATCGCCAAAGCAAGGTGGACAACCAACCCGACATAGGCACTATCTGCCAGATCATTAGGCAACTCATGTCTCGCCTGTTCTACTCTTCCTTCAATAGCATGCAGTTTATCTGGATCTACAAGGCCAAGTAGTCTATTTGAAATCTTATCTGTCTGAATGGCCGACTTTTTCTGGATGTTTTGTTTGATTAAGCTAATAAAATCATAAGGCTCTACGTACTGGGAAATTAGATTACTAATCGCAGCACGCTTGTTGGCTTCTTTACCTGTTATTTGAACACCTGACCCTCTTTTTCGAATAAGCTGTAGGTTATACCTTTCTAGTTCAACCTCAAGTTGGTCAAGGTCATTTCTAACTGTGGCAGTGGTGACGCGTAATTCACTGCTTAGTGCATATAGCTTAATCGGCTCTTGTGCTTCAAACAAAATCGACAGGATGACGGCCTGCCTTTCATCTGAAGAAAGATCAAGCTCCGCTGTCTGTACAAGCTCCCGGTTTAGCCGGTCTTTATCTTCCTTTTTCCCTTCAAGTGAAAGCCCTACACCTGCACGCTTTACTAAATTCAGCTGAAATTCCTTTGCCAAATCCTCTAGTTCTTTAAGGTCTCGGTGAATGGTCCGCTCACTAACATCGAGTGTCGCTGCAATTTCCTTCACTGTTATACCTTCATATGCCTGAAGCAGTACTTGAAGCATTTTCCGAACTCGTGCTGTGATATACAAGCCATTCACCTCCCTTGTTATTGTGTTTAACATTAAAATGCATAAGAGGGCAAGGAGTCGCCCCCTGCCCTGCTTTTATCTTACTGCTTTTTTAATCTTTCTACCAGTTCATCATACTTTGGACTGTTCAAGAAGTTTTCAACTGAAATATGCTCAGCTGATGGAATTTTAGTCATTGCACGCTCTGTTAGATCTTTATGTGTAATGACCACATCTGCATCATCTGGGATTTCATTAATTGCATGGTTATTGACATAAATGTCGATGTCTGCTTTTTTGAATTTATTCTTCAATAAAGAAGCACCCATTGCACTTGAACCCATTCCTGCATCACAGGCAAAGATAACCTTATCAACCTCCGCTGCTTCTTTTTCTGTATTGACTGGCGTTTGGTTCAATGCATCTGCCTCAGCAGTTTCACCGGCGTTTAGTGTTCCAGCAACAGAGCTTTTCTTCCCTTTCATAGCTTCCATTTGGCCAGTAGCTTCTGCTAGGTCGGCTTCTGATTTGCTTGTTTTCAAGATTACTGAAGCAATTAAGAAGGAAACAACTGCTGCTACAAGTACACCAAGTGTTACACCTAGATAGCTATCTGGTGTAGCCATCGCATAGACTGCAAAAATACTTCCTGGTGAAGCTGCAGCTCTAAGTCCTGCATCAAATAAAGATAGTGTGAACACACCACTCATACCCCCACCGATTACTGCAAGAAGCAACATTGGCTTCATTAGGATGTATGGGAAGTAAATTTCATGAATACCACCAACAAATTGGATTAGTGCTGCGCCTGGAGCAGATGCCTTTGATGCACCTTTTCCAAAGAAAGTGAATGCTAGCAAGATACCAAGACCTGGTCCTGGATTTGCTTCCAATAGAAATAGGATTGATTTTCCAGCATTTGCTGCTTGTTCGACCCCAATTGGGCTTAAGATACCATGGTTGATCGCATTGTTTAAGAATAGAATTTTTGCTGGCTCAATAATAATACTTGCTAATGGTAGTAAACCTGCACCGATAATTGCTTCTACACCAGTAGCAAGGCCTTTGTTCAAACCTTCTACAACAGGACCGATTGCTAATGCAGCGAGTATCGCAAGAATCGCTCCGATAATACCAGAAGAGAAGTTATTATAAAGCATTTCAAATCCGGATTTCACTTTATCTTTAAACACTTCATCAAACTTCTTCATAATGTAACCAGCAAGTGGTCCCATTACCATTGCGCCAAGGAACATTGGAATGCCTGCACCAACGATAACTCCCATTGTTGCAGTTGCCCCTACAACCCCACCACGTAGATCGTAGACCATTCGTCCACCAGTAAAACCAATCAATAGTGGTAGTAAGTATTTAATCATTGGGTCAACCATTGCCGCAAGACTTTCATTTGGGAAATAGCCATCTGGAATAAACAGAGCCGTGATAATCCCCCACGCAATAAATGCGCCGATATTTGGCATGATCATGCCGCTTAAGTAACTGCCAAAGCGTTGTACCTTGGCGCGAAAACCTTTCTTTTCTGCCATTTTCGTTTCCCCTCTCTCAAATTATAATGAATAAATAAATGAAAACATTCTACTACCTTTATTCTATTCCCCTATTTTAAGCAGTACAACGTAATCTAAATACAACTTTGGCAAAAGACATGTTGACATGATTTGTGGAAGTAGGGTGTGGGCGGGGTTTTTAGTTAGGAGCTAGCGAAGCTAATTGGTGATTCACTCACTATGTTGGTCGATTCTCTCCACGTCTTGGTTGATTCGTTACACACGTTGGTTGATTCGCTACGCATCTTGGTTGATTATCTCACCATGTTGGTCGATTCCCACTCCTACTTGGTTGATTTCCACACTAACATGATTGATTATCTCCACATGTTGGTCTTTTTAAAAAAGATATACATAAAAAACAACTCGAAAATGGAAGGGATTTGCTACAATATAGAGAACTTAATACTTATAAAGAAAGGCGGGATAAATTTGATTAGTAAACCACGCTTGAAGTCCTATCAGCTCTTAGCGTATGAGGCCTTATACCGAAAATTAAAAAAGGAGTACAAAGATAACGAAGTTTTTCTTCAAGATTATAGGAAGTACTATGCGGGATATTTAGGGGAGAAAAGAGTTGACTACACGTTATCGAATTTTCGAGAAGAAAAGATTTTCATAATTAAAGATCTTCGTTTGAAAAACCATAATAACTACTTTCAAATAGATACACTCCTTATCACTCCCTACAATCTAGTTATATTAGAAATCAAGAATTTTAAAGGAGAACTGCGTTATGACTCACTTCAAAAACAGTTTACTCAAAATGCCGATGGGAAAAAGACGGTTTATAAAGATCCTATTCAACAGGCAAACACACAAAAGAGGAACCTTGCATACTGGCTGCAAAACTTTTCTTTGAATCTGCCAATAGATACTCTAGTTATATCGAGTAACCCCGCAACTTCTATTCACAATATTCAAGAAGATCCCCAGATTTATAATCAATTCATTCACTCAGAGAGCATTCACTTTCATCTTGAAAGAATTTTTAAAGGATATTCAGAAAATAGATTAAACTATTCTTCACAAAACAAATTATACAAATTACTGCTTTCCCACCACCAGCCTTTCACCCCAAACCTGATGGAGTATTACAAAATCCCCCCTGACTTCCTAATTAGCGGTGTACCTTGCGAGAAGTGTACTGACGTTGTAATGCATAAGCGAAAAAACAAGTGGATTTGCCCAGGCTGTAAGAGAAACTCTACCTCTGCACATAGGCAGATTATCTTGGATTACTTTCTACTGTTTAAGAATACAATTACCAACATGGAATGCCGACAATTATTAAATATCTCCTCTCCAAGATCCGCTTACCTTCTTATAAAAGGCATGAATTTAAAGTACACTGGTGATAACAGGGCCAGAAAGTATTTTGCCCCTCCCATTGAGTCTTATCCGCAAGATAATGGCATTCCATTTACTAGTAACCATATATTTTTATAAAATTACAGAAATTAAGTTTGGACAAGGTTGATTGATCCGGCATGTTGGTTGATTCTCTCACCATGTTGGCTGATTCTCTCTCCAACTCGGTCGATTCTCTCTACATCTTGGCTGATTCCCTATCCAACTCGGTCGATTCTCTCTACATCTTGGTTGATTCCCTATCCAACTCGGTCGATTCTCTCTACATCTTGGCTGATTCCCTGTCCAACTCGGTCGATTCTCTTACATCTTGGTTGATTCCCTATCCAACTCGGTCGATTCTCTCCACGTCTTGGTTGATTCGCTACACACATTGTTCGATTCGCTACGCCTCTTGGTTGAATGTACCCACAGCAATCAGTAGTCGTACTACTTCCATTTGGCAGTCCCCCTCCCCAACTAAAAAACCGGAACTCCTCTAAAAGAAGTTCCGGCTTCGTTCATTCCTTCAGTTTACCTGGTAATCCATGAATCGAATCGATGAGCAGGTTTAGTTTCCCTTCAATGCGATGCAGCAAATAAAAGGTGACTGCAATGGGAAAACCGACTTCTGTCAGAAAAGGAATCCATGTCTCCATTTTAAACCTCCTATCCTAAATTACTATTTGACTCTCCTCTCTTAGCAAAATGTTTCTGTTCTTCGCACTCCTTAACCTGAAAAACAGACCAGAGGCATGGCCACTGGTCTGCTCCCAATGTTGTTATAGTCCGAGATCGATTTCTTCTACTGTGCGGTCAACGACGCGGGCACTTTTCTTGGAAACAATGTCACCACCTCTAGAAGTGAACGCGTTTTGAGCGATGATTTCGTCCATTGCTGCATTGACTGTCACTGGGTCAACTGGTTCTACTGGTTGGTCTAGTGAGTAGGTAACCGTTTTACCATCAAAGTTAGTGAATTTAAGCTCAAGCTTTTTCATGAATTTCCCTCCTTTCTATTTTATAATGTTTAACTTCTTATTCTTCAATGATGTCAGAGCTGTCGTTACGCTCAATGTTATAAAGTGGTAGCTCTTGTAACCCTTCCACTGCTTTTGCAATGGCATAAAGTTGGTCAGCGGTCGCTGATGCTTTTACATTGGTGAAGCTTTTTGTCTTGTAAGATGGGTTACCTGTTTCTGGGTCAATGCCATGATTGAAGACAAGTCGCAACGTGGAACTCATTAATTCTGCTACTGCCATGTGTGTCACCTCCCTTCACCTCTATAATCGAGGTACTGAACGTGGAGGGGGCAAAAGCAGCAACAAAAAAACACCTTCGATAAGAAGATGTTTTACTATGATAATTTTCTTTTTCGTTCAAATCTCAGATAATGGAGCTCATTTTCATGTGTCACAATCACTTTTTTCAACCTGACTAAGGTCTGCTTTTCTTCACGAATTCTAGCTTTTAACTCACGGATGGTTTTAACTAGTTGGTCATTATAAATAGGAGAATCAGTAGCAGGAAGTTCCGCTATATTAAGAGATTGAAAAATCTCCTCCTGCTTCTTTTTGCATATGTTGCTATGTTTTTTGGGAATATATTGAGGGGATTGTATTTGCTTGTATTCTTCCATATAGTCATATAAATGTGTAAGACCTAAAGCTAAATCCTCTAATTCATCTCGCTTTGCACTTAATTGTTGTTCCACACGATACAGTGTTTCTTCTGTCTTGGAGATTTGTCTATTAATTACGATAAGAGAACTCATGTTTACACCCCATCAAAAAAGTATACATTGATTAGTTCCATTTCATTATAGGGGATGGAATTCGGTTTGATAAGAGTAAATATTACTGAATTTTCCTTCTTATTATGCAACTTGAGGTAGAAAAGTGTAGGTATATGGAATTAGTTGCTTCCAATATAGACAAAATTGTGGCTCTGCAAGGGGCGCCGAGTGAATTTGTACATTACTCATTTTCAGGTGGTGTTGCTTTTAAGTTACGTAAATACTGCTTTTTCACTACCCGTTTTAATGATAACGCCTAATATATGATATGATAGGTTTAAGTAGTATTTACGGAGGGGATTGCCATTGAAAAGAGTAATCACATACGGAACTTTTGATTTACTCCACCCTGGCCATATCAACATTTTAAGACAAGCTAGGGAATTAGGTGATTATCTTGTAGTAGGAATATCTACAGATCATTTTAATAAGATTAAAAACAAACAGGCATATTACACCTTTATTGAACGAAAAGCTATATTGGAATCTATCAGGTATGTTGATATGGTAATATCTGAAAATTCATGGGAACAAAAAGTAAAAGATATCAAAAAGCATTCTATAGATACTTTTGTGATGGGTAGTGATTGGCAAGGAAAATTTGATTATTTAAAATCTTATTGTGAAGTCGTCTACCTTCCAAGAACTACAGGGATATCCACCACCAAAATTAAATCTGACCTAAGGTTTAAGAATAATAAGTTGTAACCTTTTTCTGATTCATTCGTCTCATATATTATTAGGAAAGATGTCTCAGCGGAATATAAAAATACATTTACGAATAAGTTGTTTCATAGTAAAATAGAAATGGTTTCTATTTTATAAATAAGCTCTATTAATTAGTTAGAAATCAAAGGAGAACAACACAAAATGGATAATAAACAAACACGAACTCGTGTGGTTAAAAGAAGACGCAAAAAAAGGCTCCGTAAAAGAGCTTATTTTATATTAATACCTGCTCTGTTGATCGTTCTAGGAGTCAGTTATTTCACCTATCTGTATACGAAGGCAGACTCCGTATTTTCTGATTCTTATCAAGATGATGGAAGAGAAAAATCAGATTTACGAGAGACTAAGGTTGACCCCAATATTGATAATGTGTCTGTCCTTATAATGGGTGTGGACGAGAATGACCACAGATCTAATGAAGGAAGTTCCCGTACTGATGCGCTAATGGTTGCAACCTTAAATAAAGATGATAAAAGTGTTAAGTTACTGAGCATACCTCGTGATTCCTATGTTTATATTCCTGAAGTCGGGTACGAAACAAAAATAAATCACGCTCATGCTTATGGCGGTCCACAAGCATCCATTGAAACGGTTGAAAATCTACTCGATATTCCAATCGATTATTATGTCAAGGTCAACTTCCATGCATTTGTCGATGTAGTAGATGCTTTGGGCGGTGTAACGGCTGAAGTTCCATATGAATTCAAAGAATCCAATTCCATGGACAAAAAAGACTCTATTCATTTAATGCCTGGAGAGCAGGATTTGGACGGAGAAGAAGCATTAGCTTTAGCACGTACAAGAAAGCTGGATAATGACATCGAACGCGGGAAAAGACAACAAGACCTTATCAAAGCTGTTGTTAAAAAAGCTGCATCTGCTGGATCTGTCTTAAAGTATGATGAAGTAATTGAGGCTGTTGGTGAAAACATGACGACAAATATGAGCTTTGATCATATGAAAAGCTTTATCTCATACGGTACAAGTGGATCAAACCTAGACATTGAAGCACTTACTTTAGAAGGTTATGACTATCAACCTTCAAACACGTACTACTGGCAATTAGATCAGACAGCATTAGAACAGACAAAAACACTATTGCAACAGCACCTAGAAATTGCTAATCCTAGTTCTACCGTTGACCAGAGCGGCACTTCACAAAGTTCGGAAGCTAGTACTTCCTCAGACTTAAACTAAACCAATTTAAAAAACTGCTAATCTTATCATGATTGGCAGTTTTTTGTTTGAGTTATGATTATGTAAAGAAACAGGCATCCGCCAATTTATAGCGAATGCCTGTTATTTATTTCCCTCAGTTACTTCGTTAACTTCTCAATTCCCATGATCCTCTTAAAGCTATCAAGGATAGGCTGACGGTTATGATAAGTCATACCAGCTAATTCAGCAATTAATTGAATTCCTAAAACGATCACCACGAATGTTAAAAGAGATGATAGTAATGTTGCACTGTTAAAAATAATTGCCATACAGCCAAAGAAAAGACTAAAAGCATAAATAATTAAAACAGCCCCGCGATGTGAATAACCCATTTCCATCAATTGATAGTGAATATGCTTGTTATCAGCCGTTGCAATTCCTTGATTATTCATTGTCCGGCGAATGATGGCAAGGATCGTATCAAATACCGGAACAGCAATGACAATGATCGGCACAATAAAGCTAAAGAACGCTACGTTTTTAAATAACCCGAGCATGGCTACAATGGCGATAGAATACCCTAAAAACAAAGCACCCGTATCCCCCATAAATATTTTGGCTGGGTAAAAATTGTGGTACAAAAAGCCGATACAGCTTCCAATAAGTATCGTACATAGATAAACAACAACAATTCTGTAATCAAGAACTGCCATCACAAGAATACTAGATAGCCCTATCGCAGAAACACCAGCTGCTAGCCCATCTAGGCCATCAATAAGATTAATTGCGTTCGAAGCTGCAACAATCCAAAAGATCGTAAGGACAATCCCCACAAAATCATTAAAATAGACTGTCCCCATAAACGGTACTGTTAATTTTTCTATCACAAGCCCAGAAGACACCACAACACTTGCAGCAGCGATCTGACCTGCAAGCTTGTATAATGCCCTGATGGCAAAAATATCATCAAGTATGCCTGTCACTAAAATAATAATCGCTCCAACCACAATTGCAGTCATTTGAGAAGAAACAGGTTGCAAGTAAATGAAACCCGCTGCAGCTCCAATGAAGATTGCCAGACCACCAAGGCTTGGGATTGGTGTAGCATGCTTTTTTCTGTCATCAGGTATATCTATTAATTTTAATCTAGTTACAAGTTTAATAAGAATCGGTGTAACAAGTAATGTCGTTACACAGGATATAATAAAGGCAAGAACTAATTCTGTTATATTCCACATACGTCCACCTACTTATATATCTAGTAATTTGACAAAGTCTAGTATATTTTAACATATCCCTTTAAAAAGTACAGTACCTAATGATAGATGCAATATAATACTAAAGTAGTGAAATAAGTTTATTTACCTGAGATTGAATCCCTTGATCCATAACGGGATTATAAATTGTAAGTTTTAATGACAAAAAAATGAACCGAGTGGAATCATTTATATGCTTAATTCCCTCAGTTCATCTTTTTCCAAACTGCTTAAACTATTCTTTTATTTATATTCAGGTATATCTAAAAGTACATTTGTAATGCCAATATCTTGATAAAGATTATACATCGTATAAATTTGCTTACTTGCCCAACCTATATCTGTTGCGTATTGATGACTCGCATAACCTAAGTTGTCCATAGCATTAGGGTTCCAACGCATTTTATATAGCGTATTTTGGCCAGCTTTTACATAATTATTACCTATAAAACTAGCTCCACCGACTATAGCCTTGTAGGGAGTTGTCCAGCCATTTCTATACGCTGTTTTAGCACCATCTTCTCTAGCTGTGTTATCATATGCACCAATACCAAACATATTATAGACCATTTCAATATCCGTTAAACTATCTCGGTTGTATTTTGTTACAAGAACGGGTTCTTCTTTACCGTTCTTTCCAACTTCTATCCCTGTAGCTAACTCTGAAGTACCATGTCCTGTCTCTAATAGTGCATGGGATAATAAATAGATTTCGTTTACACCATGTGTCCTACTCGCATCCATAAATGCTGTACCCATGTTTTCGAGAATTCCTTTACCATTAAGATAACTGTTCAGGGTTTCTAGCGTGATACCAGTTGTTCTCCCCAGATCTAAAAATTGGAACCTTTGTTCCTTATGATCAAGGAAATTATTGGGGTCAAGATAATACTTTACATCTTTTTGACTGGCAATCACCCAATCACCGTGATTAAAATCTATCTGATACCAACCATCTAAATCACTTTTAATATTAACTTTAGTACCTTTTGGTAGACTTCCAACAATACTATTAGAAGTTCCTGGTCCAGACCTAACGTTTAAAAGATTTGCTGTTACTTCACCATTTTCGATAAAGCTAGCAGAGACATAAGCATACTTTTTATCTGTTTTTGCCTTGGCTGCCATTTGCATTTCTACTGCTTCTTCAAGTGTAAGATCGTACGTCGTCTTTTTGGAGGAATTTGCGGCTAGCTCTAGCGCCTCTACCGTAACCACATCGGCTATCCCACTAACTGGCAGCTCGTAAAGTTCTTGAAACTCTTTTATTCCTTCTTCTGTTTTTGGTCCATAATATTCATTTGGATTAACAAAGGAAGAAATACCTAACTTCACTAAATTTTCTTTTATTTTTATTGTATCTTGATGACTCTTTCCTTTTTGGAATGGAGATGAAAGAATTTCTTCTATTTTTGCAAAAGTGTTTGGTTCTGCAATTCCTGAAACTGGTAAATCAAAGTGTTCTTGGAACGCTTTTACTCCCGCTTCAGTTGAAGATCCATAAAATGTAGTCGGATTATCAAAGCTTACAAAGCCTAACCTTTCAAGGTCTTCTTTCATTCCAATTGTCATTTCATGCCTTTCACCATTTTGAAAGGGACTTGACAAGATCTCTTCTATTTTTTCTATGGTGCTCTCTTCTACTATACCTGTTACAGACAAGCTATAATAAGCTTGAAAGTCTTCAACTGCCCGTTCTGTTTGACTTCCAAAGTAAATGTTCGGATTACTAAACGAAGCAAATCCTAAACGAACTAACTTCTCTTTCAATTCTATAGCGTCTTCCCGGTACATTCCCTTCTTAAGTGGCCCTGTTGCTTGAGCCTCCACTTCTTGACGAGTAACTTCTTCATAAATACCGGATATCGGTAGGCCGTTGGCTTCTTGGAAGGCAATTACAGCTGCCTCCGTTACCGACCCAAATAATGTAGTGGGATTATCAAAACTTAAGTATCCTAGTATCGCTAGGTCTTCCTTCATTTTGATAGTTCCTTCGTGACGTTTCCCTTTTTGAAACGGACTAGCTAAAAGCTCTTCAATTTTCCCTATTGTTGATTTATCTGCTACACCTGTTACAGGTAAACTATAATAATCTTGGAAGTTTTCTACGGCTTGCTCTGTCTGGCTTCCAAAATAAGTGTTCGGATTACTAAAGAATGCAAAACCTAGATGCACTAAGTTTTCTTTAAGTTCGATAGCATCTTCCCGGTACATACCTTTTTTCAACGGAGCAGTTGCTTGGGCTTCGACTTGTTGCCTGGTTACCTCTTCGTATATCCCCGTTACAGGTAGGCCGTTTGCCTCTTGAAATGCTTTAACTCCGGCTTCGGTAACGGAACCAAAATAAGTGGTAGGGTTATCGAAACTTAAATAACCTAAGATAGCGAGATTTTCCTTCATCTTGATCGTTTCTTGATGCCTTTTTCCTTTTTGAAAAGGACTGGATAGGACTTTTTCGATTTTTTCTAACGTCGGATTGTCTGCCACACCTGTTACAGGTAGACTATAATATGTTTGAAAATCTTTAACGGCTTGCTCTGTCTGACTCCCAAAATAGGTGTTAGGGTTACTGAAGGATGCAAATTGCAAACGCACTAAATCTTCTTTCAATTTAATAGCGTCTTCTCGATACATCCCTTTTTCTAAAGGAGCAGTTGCCCGGGCTTCCACATATTGCTGAGTTACCTCTTCATAGATCCCTGATTCTGCTAAGCCATTTTCTTTCTGGAATGCTTTAACTCCAGCTTCTGTAATAGATCCGTAGTATGTTGTAGGATTACCAAAGTCCAGATAACCCAAAATTGCTAGGTATTCTTTCATCTTAATGGTGTCTTCGTGTCTTTTCCCTTTTTGGAATGGACTAGCTAATACCTCTTCTAGCTTTCCTAGTGTGGTCTCATCTGCCAGTCCTGTTATAGGTAGACTGTAATACTCCTGGAAGTCCTCTACAGCCCGCTCTGTCTGACTTCCAAAGTAGGTGTTAGGGTTACTAAATGATGCAAATCCTAGGCGAACGAGCTGCTCTTTCAGTTCAATCGCGTCTTCCCTGTACATTCCTTTCTTCAAAGGGCCCATTGCCTGAGCTTCGACAGTTTGTCGTGTCACCTGCTCGTAAATCCCAGAAACGGGTAGCCAGTTTGCTTCTTGGAATGCTTTAACTCCAGCTTCTGTAACAGAACCATAATACGTTGTCGGATTATCAAAGGCTAGATATCCCAATATCGCCAGATTTTCCTTCAACTTAATAGTACCTTCGTGTCTTTCTCCATTCTGAAAGGGACTCGATAATATTTCTTCTATTTTCTGTAGAGTAGTTTCATTTGCTACCCCGGTTACAGATAGTCCGTAATACTCTTGAAAGACTTCTACAGCATCTTCAGTAGCTTCACTAAAATAGTCATTTGGAGAGTCAAAAGTAGCAAAGCCCAATTTAGATAAATTTTCTTTTAACTTTATTACCCTCTCATCATGGACACCTTTTTTCAAAGTTGGAACTTCCTTGACAGCATTCAAGTTCACATTACTTTTCTTACTTAGCGTTTGATCCTTTTCAACCTCGTCTGTACTCTGGTTCTCCTCTTCTTTTTCTTCAATAGATTCCTTTCCATTATCTTCCTCTACTTCAGCCTCACTCGTTGCTTCATTTTCAACGCTACCGTCATTGGCATATGTAGTGTGTGGACTAAAGTGGAAAAGAGATATTACAAGTAAAAAGGTTAGAATAGTATATCTACTTATCTTCACTCTAGTTTCACCTCCTTAATATATATTTAGTCTTACTAGTTTAGTATCGACTAAAGCCTCATGGATTTCAATACGTATTTGGAAATTTTAGTGAAATCTCTATAAACATTTGATACTAAAAAAGGAGGAATCCTGTTTTAGGAATCCCCCTTTAAGCTATTCAACTATCTTCTCTTTAAGTTATACGTATTGGCAATTGCATCTGCTGTAATCTTTCCTAGTATGTTACGATATGCTTTATTTTTTAAAAGACTATTTTCTGTATAGTTATCTATGAAGAGATATTCTAGTAAGATAGAAGGCATATTAGAATTACGCAAAACACTAAAGTTCGCTGATTTTTTTCCTCTATCATACACATTTAATTCTTTACTAATATAATCATGCATTTCATTTTGCTTAGTTATTGTTTCATTAGAGACGTTCCCATTAAAGATAAAGCTCTCAAATCCATTTGCACGTCCATTAAAAGCGTTATTGTGTATGCTTACGAAATAGTCTGCTCCCCATTGATTAGCCATTTTCGCCCTGTCTTCTAGTTTTAAAAACACATCATCTGTACGAGAAAGCTTTACTTTCACTCCCGTATAGTTATTAGTTAGAATTTCTGATGCACGCAGAGCGATATCCAGTACTACATTTTTTTCATATAGCCCATAACCTTTTCCACCTGGGTCATGTGCTCCGTGTCCTGGGTCTAGGAAAATTTTAACAACTCTATTTTCCACAGCTGTATTAATTTGTTTATGTGTAACTGAATCTACTAATCCATTAACAGTTAAGTTTTTATCTTTTTGGAATTGACTTACAGCTTTCTCGGTAATAGAACCATAATACGTTGTAGGGTTGTCAAAATCAAGATAGCCTAGTGCTGCTAAATTCTCTTTTATTTCTATAGTATCTTGATGTCTCTTACCGCTTTGGAATGGTGTCGACAGGATTTTTTCCATTTCCGCAAAAGTATTTGGCTCTGCAATCCCTGAAACTGGTAGATTAAAATACCTTTGGAATGATTTTACTCCCGCTTCAGTTGTGGAACCAAAATAGGTAGTAGGATTATTAAAGTTTAAGAAGCCTAACCTTTCTAGATCTTCTTTCATGTTAACTGTCTTTTCATGTCTTTTTCCATTTTGAAATGGACTATCCAAAATCTCTTTGATTCTTCTCAATGTTGTTGCATCCACTATACCCGTGGCAGATATGCTGTAATAAGATTGGAGAGTTTTTACTGCCTTTTCAGTCTGACTACCAAAGTAGGTATTGGGATTGGCAAAAGATGCAAATCCTAGACTCACCAAATTCTGTTTCAATTCAATCGCATCTGCCCTATACATCCCTTTCTTTAGGGGGCCAGTTGCTTGGGTTTCCACATGCTGTTTAGTTACTTCTTCATAAATTCCTGAGACAGGTAGGTTGTTTGCTTCTTGGAATGCTTTAACACCTGATTCAGTTACAGAACCATATAGAGTTGTTGGGTTGTTAAAGCTTAGGATACCTAAAATAGCTAGGTCTTCCTTCATCTTGATAGTACCTTCGTGACGTTTCCCCTTTTGGAAAGGACTAGCCAAGATCTCTTCCATTTTTGCTAAAGAAGCTTCATCCGCAACACCTGTTACAGATAGACTGTAATATGCTTGGAAATCTTCTACTGCTTTCTCTGTTTGACTTCCAAAGAAAGTGTTCGGATTATGGAATGATGCAAAACCTAGACTCACCAAATTCTCCTTCAATTCAATGGCATCTTCACGGTACATTCCATTTTTTAAAGGGCCAGTTGCTTGGGATTCCAATTGCTGCTTGGTAACTTCTTCATAGATCCCTGAAACTGGTAGGTTATTAGCTTCTTGAAATGCCTTTACTCCAGACTCTGTTACAGAACCATATAGAGTTGTAGGGTTATTAAAGCTTAGGAAGCCTAAGATGTCAAGGTCTTCTTTCATTTTGATAGTACCTTCGTGACGTTTCCCCTTTTGGAAAGGACTAGCCAAGATCTCTTCTATTCTTGCTAAAGTGACTTCATCAGCTACTCCTGTAACTGATATACCATAGTACTCTTGTAATCTCTCTACAGCTCGTTCTACCGTATCGTCAAAATAATCGTCTAGAGAATCAAAAGGACCAAAGCCTATTTGAGTTAACTTTTCTTTCAATTCTATAACTCTGTCATCATGGACACCTTTCTCCAAGACAGCTGGAGTACTACTATTTTTCAGATTCACAGTCTGACTCCTATTTATTTCTTCAAAAGATTCTCTCTCTTCTTCCGTAGCTTTTTCTTCCTGAGCTTCTAACGCATCTACTTCTGTTTCATTATCATTTATTTTATCTTCTTTCGCACTTTGCTCATTAGCATATGTAGTGTGCGGACTATAGTAAGAGAGAGAGAGTAAAAATATTAGAATAAATATAGTGAATTTAGTAATCTTCAATCTCTTTTCACCTCCTTGGTGTAATAAAAGACATGGTGTACCTTTCTTATTTAAATAGGCTATAGGAGAAAATGCTACTAACTTTTATTTAACTAGGTTTATTTTGTAAATAAGATTTCTAGTTCTCGACATCAGATAAAGTAGATAAAATAACTTTTTCGTCCCCCTTAAAAAGGTGGAACGAACAAATAAATTTAACTATAGTTTATTAAACCCCTGCTCATTTCTTACGGGATTGATTTCTTCTATGGATAGGATGCTTTTTGTTTGAATCTCCTCTCCTACATTGGCTTCAATTAAAAACTCTTTTATTTTACTCTCGCCTCCTTCTATTTCTATATCGACCTTTTTAACTAAATTGTTAAAGTCTAATTTTCCGGTTAAACCAAGTTCATTAGCAACATTAGCAACATGCTCTATATACATTTTACGTTGGTCGCGTGGAATACTCGCCATGACCTTATACCTTCTACTGCCTTCATTAACTTTTATATTATCTTCAAATTTTAGTACATTACCAGAGGTTTTACTAAAACCTGCCAGTTTCTTTGCATAAAGCATATTGGTATTTCGGATATCATAATATATATTCGAATCACCAATTTTTGTAGCTAGAGAATCATCCGGATACCTACTGTTTATTTCTATAATCCAAACTTTGTGATTTTTATCAATCGCTAAGTCAAAAGCTAACTTTCCTAAATTCAAACCAGTCTTTTCTAAGTATATAGAAGCATTTTTAGCAATAGATATGAGTTTTTTTTCATATTCTATAACCTTTTCTTCATCCATTTTATAAATTTCCTTTAGTGCCTCTGTTACTCTTATAATACTTCCCCCACCTGCGGCCCTGTTACTAACTATACTACTATCGCCACTTAGCCTCGTAACTAGCATCATATTTTTCCATTCGCCAGATTTATCTTTTTCCATTCCAACCCTAAAGTCCATTACTTTATTATCTATCTTAAGGTCAATAGTTTCTTGTATAACAAACTTATCCTGTAAAAGCTTTTCTTGAATAAAGGCATAAAATTCTTCTTTGTTATATGTCCATTTAAGGTTTTCTTGGTTCTCTCTAGTTTGGACTTCTATATCATTATCCTTGATCGCTATGTTATATATTCCTAGCCCCTTCTTACCGCCAATTGGTTTAACATAAAGGTTCTGATGTGTTTCTAACATATCTAATATATTATTCGGGCTTTTATAAAGAACAGTTTGGGGCATAACATTTATCATTTCAGGAAACTGTTTGAGTTTCTCATACATTTCCCATTTATCAAAAGGCTTAAAATTAAATATATTATTACCGTAGATGGCCTTAAAATGTTCTCTCCATTCAATATTCATTGTATTTCTTAAGAAGATAGATGAAGGATATGGTAATGTTGCCTCTTCCCAACAGTCCATATTCGGATTATAGAAGTACCCTTTAATCGTTAAATTGGACTTCTGTACGTTATCTAAAGTAAAAGCAAAAATCGTACCGTTAACAGATGTATACTTCGAGGCAAAGCTATTAACTAGCCGTAACTTCTTATGCAACGTAGCTTGTTTTCTCCCCATATATATCCCAATAAATGGACCAATAACAAATTCTTTACTTTCGTTCATCATTAATTCATAGTTACAACTAGTAGGGATGTTTAATTTGTCTGCCACGTTTTTGGCTATTAATAATTCATCCTCACTTATATGTTTATCAATGATTATTTCAATCTCAGCGACTTTTAATCCAAACCTTAATACTGAAGACTTTATAAACGTAGTGCCTAATTGATCACTAAGTTTTTGGCTTATAAATACTACGTTTGAATGATCTTCAGTTAGTTTTACACTTATTAAACCCATATTGATTACCTCTTTCTATTATAAGTAACTGCTAAATACACACCATATTTTAATTGTTAATTGATAGACCTATCCAAGTAACTTAGCAAGAACTGGCTGAATCCATTATACGATAAACATAATCTATCTGCACCCCTCTATATATTTTGTTATATATATATTCTCCATAGTTTCGTTCTTTAAATAAAAGTGAAAACATCATATATGACTTAAGTTAGTATTATTTTATACAATGGGCCAATCCTAGACTATAATAAAGTACATCATTATCAGTTAATAGAAAAAGAAATACAAAAAGGAATTTTGCGTAGGAGTAATTGGGGTAAGTTTAAACTAGCTGTAAAAATATTAGTACAAGGAGTTAAATAAATGGATATATGTTATATGAGAAACTATAAACAACCCGGACAATTTGTAACATTACTAAGCAAGGCTGCCCACTATTATAATGTTCGAGTCATTTACTGCCAACCTACTGATGTTGATATAATAAGTAAAACAGTATACGGAAAGGTTCTTATTAAAAATAAATGGGTAGATATAGAATTACCAATACCTTATTATATAGACCTTAACACCTATTGTTTTAAATATAAGGAGATAACGAACTTCTTAAAAGCCAATTGCTTTTTACTCTGTCAAGGAAGCTATGGATCAAAAAGTAAAGTATATGATCAGCTAGAAAAGGACGGAGAATTCAAGCATATCTTGATACCAACGTTTCAAGTAGATTCGTTTTCAGCATTTTTAAGTAAACTAAAAGAGAGCAAGCAACTTATTTTAAAACCAAGAAGGGGCCATAAAGGGGAAGGAATTTATCTTATTGACTATACAGATACCCAATATATGATTACAGAGAATGATGCAGAAACTAAAGTAAACCTTCATGAACTTGAACAATTTCACCTCGAAAAAATCAATTCGACAAAGTATTTAGTTCAAAAATACATTTATTCTAAGACGCGCTCTGGTCATCCATTTGACTGTCGGGTGCGGTTAGAAAGGGATGGCACTGGTAAATGGAAAGTGGTAATTTACTTAGTCAGAATCGGGAATAACAACAAAGTCGTATCGAATTTATCTCAAGGAGGAAGCATTAGTAAATTAACGCCATTCTTAAAAGCAAACTATCCTTCAAACTGGCAAGAAATCAGTTCTTCTATAAAAGAAATATCGACTAAACTTCCTGATAAAGTAGAGGAACTGTTTAATAAACAGAATGCCTCCATGGGCATAGACCTAGGAATCGATAAAGACGGAAAAGTATTTTTATATGAAGTGAATTCTGCCCCCGGTTCACAATTTGCAGAAGGAGAAATTGCTAATCTAAAAGCAGATTACTATGCTTACCTCATGAAATCGTAACTTTTAAAACGGAACAATGTATCGTTAATAGGTTCTTAAATCAAACCAATATATGATATAATAAGCATATCTATCTACAAACCTTATTGTCTAACATAGACTAGAAAGGATATGCAAATGAGTAAACAAAACGATATCTATTTAAATCACTTAATTGACTGTATTCCCCCTAAAGCAAACAACTATATGCTTAGTACGTATAGTATTATTTTAGAAGCCTGGCGAAGAGGGATTGAAGTTTCCGTAAGAATTGTAAAGGAAAAATCAGGAAATATTGAACCTTATTATTCTCTTAAACATGGTACAAAATTTCATAATTTCAGTGTTACGAGGGGCGATTTAGTTTCCGTAGAAGCTAAAGAACTAACAAAAAATAAGCATACAACAAAAGAGTACTTACAAAGTAATAATGTACCAACACCTATTGGAAAAGAATTCAGTAACACAGCAACAGATGAAGACATTATTAAATATGCCAACGAAATTGGTTATCCTGTGGTAGTGAAACCATTAGCGGGTACCGGTGGAAAAGGTGTCATGAGCAATATTCAGAATAGAGATGAATTAGTCGAATCCCTTTTATACGTTAGGCAACAATTAAAATTTTCTCATGTGATACTCGAGAAATATTTTGAGGGGGCAGATTACCGACTATACGTTCTTGATGGTGATGTTATAGGTGCAATTAAACGAGTTAGAGCTCATGTAATTGGGGATGGGAAAAAGACAATTCAACAGCTTATTAATGATAAGAATACAGAGAGAACTAAACTCCCCTCTCTATCCAATCGACCAATCAAAGTGGATTCCGAAACAAAAACACTTCTGAAAAGAAGTGATTATACATTGCAGTCCATTATTCCAGATGGGGAAATCTTTTACTTAAAAACAAAGAATAATGTTTCTGCAGGTGGAGATTCCATTGATATAACTAACCAAGTCTCAGATAACATTAAAAAAATAGCTATTGAGGCGGCAAACAGTTTTCCTTCATTGCCTCACTGTGGTTTAGACATGATTGTGGATGAAGAAAACGATACTGGTGTTATAATTGAATTAAATTCAAGGGCACATATTACACAACATCTTTTCCCAATGGAAGGTAAAGCCCAAGATATCCCTTCTTATATAGTGGATTATTATTTCCCTGAAACGAAAGGGTATAATAGAGAAGAAGCAAACAAGCTATTTATCGATTTTGATTTCATCTACACTGCTTGTTTATCAAGGTCAGCTGCTGAAATCAAGCTTCCAACTATACCAAAATCTCCATTGGTCCTGAAAAGATATGTTATTACTGGCTGTTCTGAAAGTCAGAAGTTTGCCGCTAGAGTGCATAGACTAGCGTACAATAACCAGGTAAACGGGTACGTTAAACCTCTCACCGAAGGGAAACTGGCAATCATTATGGGGGCAAATAGTGACAAGGTTATGAAGTTTGAAAGTCAACTAAAAAATTATATTAATAAGAACTTTCCCGAGGTTAAGGTTGAAGAGAAAAACAGGACAAGTCCTATAAAACATGGATTCTATATTGAAAAAGATACTGAAGAACTGTCAGGTAAGACAACAAATTCTCAAAGTAATACGATTGAATCTTATGCTAAAAAGTATAGTGATTTAAGGACTGATTACCAGAAGCTTGTACGTAAACTAAGCGAGTATGAGCAATCAGAGAATCTGACTCGACTAACTGAACGGCAAAACAAGCAGTTAAAAAAGCGACTTAAACAAATGGAAAGTAGCACCTCTTGGAAGATTACGAAACCTATTAGAAAATTAATGGGCATACGTAAACGATGATATAGTAACGAAAAGGCCACATCGTATAAAATAGCGATATGGCCTTTTTCATTACTATTTGATTTCCATTTCTGGCATCCAGTCTTTAAATCTGTTGGCTATTTCACTATAAACTTCTAAAGAATCAAAGTTGCCATGTTCTGTTTCAATATAAGGGTTTTTTTCAATATAATCTAGCAAGTTATGCATTTGATAATCCTTTTTCCTATTAGCATCTACATAGGTGAGCTTTAGGCTTGGATTCAACATTTCTATGCCATTGCCTCCAGATTTTTTCTTAATATCGAGAGAGAGCGCTCCTCCTATTTGTCTGTATAAACCTTTTTGTCCAGAATAGAAGTTACCCAATGAGTAGATAACAAATGTTTTCTTCCCTCTGGAATTAAGAATCCACTCAGCTGGTTGTAGAACGTGTGGATGGTGTCCAATTATAATATCTGCCCCTGCATCAGAGATAGATGCTGCAATTTCCTTTTGAGCAGCTACTGGGTATAACGGATATTCCCTACCAAAGTGCACAGATACAACCACCACATCTGGGTTTTTCTCTTTTTTAATTCTCTCAATATCTTGTCGTACAAACTTGGTTTGCCCTTTTACAATTGTGTTTAATAAATATCCCTTATTCTTAGGAGCATTATTCCCGAGCGTAACAGCAGTATAAGATAAAAAGGCAAACGTTATATTATTTTTTTCAATTAACCGTATTTCTTTTTGGTCTGCTTTTGATTTATGAGAGCCAACATACGACAATCCGATCTTCTCTAAATTCTCAATCGACTTTAAGGCACCTTCTTCACCCAAGTCCATCGTATGGTTATTAGAATTGGTAACAATGTCTGTACCAAATGACTTTAAGTTTTCAGCAAGCTCAATCGGGTTATTGAATTTAGGGAATGACATTAATCCTAGCTCTTCTCCAGCTACTAAAGACTCTAAATTCACAATTGAAATATCTCCCGCCTTTAAAATATCTTCAGCTGGAGCCATTTTTTTAGTGAAATCGTACTTTCCTGATTTAGTTTTGCTAATATTATATATTCTGGAATGTAACAGAACATCTCCTGTAGCGACCAAGTTAACCTTTGCCATACTTAAACCCCCTCCTCTTTTTAAATTGACTAAAGCTCTATTTCTTCCTTCTAACTAGAGATCCTACCTTTCGCAATGGTTCTGTATATTTCCAAGAAGTACTTTGCTCTATATAACGATTGTCTTTTTCCAGTCTATTTTTTTGTCTCGTCAGCTGCGTTACTTCCTTTTCCATTTTTCGAACAGCATGCTGTACTGATTTTAGACTGGAGGTATTGTAACGTTCATTAATTTCAAAGCCAATTGTAATCGGGGACTCATGTTTTTCTTCTTCAATTTTTTTAACCTTAGATCCTTGAGGATACTGGCTTATAAGTTGTTTAAATTCCTCAATGGCAGATTTACTCGTACTACCAACAATAATTTCAATTTCATCAAACACCATATTATTAATACATCCATGTAAATCTAAATTCATTGCATGCTTCTTCAGAAAACGATGATAGCTATTTTTTTGCACATCTCCTGAAACTACAAACCTTTTAATGGTTAGCTCTTCCATCGGGGCAGGGCTTACTTCTACCTCAAGGGCGGATCGGTTTTCCAACGGATCAAGTATCTTGATCAAGTCAAAATAGATCTTTGATTCTGATGTGTCCATTCCCTCCGTTTCAGGAAAATAATAATCAATCAGTGCTGCTGGTATATTTCTTGCTTTCCCTTTAAGTGGATATAACGCACCACCAATTTGAGCAGTAGGGTTTAATTCAATCACAACGGCTGAAGCTTCTAAATTCCGATTTTCATTTACTATAATATCCACCCCACCGTGAAAAAGATCGGGTACTGCTTTTATTGCATTTATCGCAATTGATTTGAACTCTTCAGATATCGTATCTGTCACATCAATAGGATCTCCACCCGAGGATACATTCGTTTTTTGTCTAAGATAAATTTGCTTTCCCTTTTCCGGGATACTTTGGAGCGTGTAGCCCGCCGATTGAATAAAATCAAGTATCTCTACATCCATTTCAATTAAACAGCTATTTAACCTTGCATTTTTCTTACGTTCCCTATTTTTTAGATTAATTAACTCTTCAATGGTATGTGTCCCATCACCAATTATGTTTGCTGGTACTCTGTTATAAGCAGCAATGACCTTATCCTCTACTACATAAATACGGTATTCTTTTCCTGCTACATGCTGCTCTACCACCACTTCAGGGTACTCAAGGTCATGTCGAACGTATTTAATAGCTTTTAGAAGAGCTTCATCACTGTCTATATTGGTCACTACACCATTTCCCAAACTGGCATTTGTAGGCTTCAGTACAAGAGGGTAGTTCAATGTTTTACTGTACGTAACAATTTCTTCATCTGTTACGTGTTCATCAAACCCTTTACCAAGCGGCACAGGTACTCCTGCTTTCGCAAGCCATTCTTTTGTGTCATCTTTCTCGGAACCGATCTCTACTGCTCTACTGGTTACCTTATCACCACGTGTACGAAAAAAGTAATGTGTTCTTTCCTCTGAGCTGAGAGAGAATAATCTTCCAGGAGGATTAACGCCGAATATTACCATGTCTTTAAAATGTTCAGAATCCCTTGTATACCATTTAAGCTTTAGTCCCCTTCGCCAGCCTTCTAATGCTACGGCAAATGCATCTAGCCTTGTTTTCCTTGCGTTTTTAACAATTTCATTTGGAAGTTGAGGCAACGAAATGCCCTGTTGTTCCTTCATCATGATTCCTCCCGAAAAATTAGCTCTGCTTGGTTTTCTTGAAAAGAGATCCTAGAACGCGGATTGGTTTTGCTGCCCTCCAAGATAAACTCTGGTGGTATTTTCTATTTTGGACCTCAGCCCTTTTGATCGCATAATCCAATAATTCTATATCTTGCTTAAATTGCTTCAAATCTTCTATTTGTGTTTTCAGATCTGTTTTAATTTCAAACCCTACTTTAATTGGTTCGAAATGCTCTTGTTCTAGCACATCTACTACTTGAGCCCGTTCTTCATCTTCCCATAATGCTTGCTTAAAATCATTTACCATTTCCTGATCAGTACCTGCGACTACCACCTCTAAATCGCCATCTTCGAGATTCATTACATAGCCGTGTAAGTATCTTTCGAAGGCTTGTTTTCTTAAACCGCGGTGATAACCTATTTCCTGAACTTCACCACTTACGATGTAACGCTTCATATACAGCTTTTTCTTAGGTGCTAGTGTAACCGTCGTTACAGAAGCATCTCTGGATTGCAGAGGATCAAGCACGTCATGAAAGTCAAAGTATGCTTGTTTTTTATTTGCTTGCTGTCCCATTGTTTCAGGGAAATAATAATTAATAATCTCCGCGGGAATATCCCTTGCTTGTCCTTTTAGGGGATATAGTAACGCTCCGATTTGCGCTGTGGGGTTCAGCTCAATAATGACACCTTTTTGTGAAGAATCAATTATTAAATCAACTGCACAATGCGGCAACCCATCGACAGCTTTCACAGCTTTCACAGCAGTCTCTTTAACCCCTGCAGACAGTTCATCCAACACATCTATTGGATCTCCACCAATAGATATATTGCTTTTATCATTCAAGTAAATCTGCTCCCCATGACTAGGAACTGTGTGCAATGAATAGCCAAACCTACCTATATAATTTACTAAATCTTGATTAATCTGAATTGGGCAGCTTATTAACCTTGGATTCAGGCTTCTTTCCTCATTTTTTTGTTCAATTAACGCTTTTATGGAATGTAAGCCATCACCTTGTACATTAGCGGGTATTCGATGTACTGCTCCAACTACCTGGTTTCCTACCACATACAAGCGATATTCATTACCAGGTACATACCTTTCTACTATCATATCCGTGTAGTTATACTTTTCTTTAATAAAGTTCAAAGAATGCTCTAACTCACCAGAACTCGTAATGTTGGTTATAACCCCTCTTCCGAAACTACCGTCAGTAGGTTTGATTACAACTGGATAGCCGATAGCGTTGGCAAATTCCATCATCTCTGTTGTATTCTCATCTGTAAAACGGCGACCTTCTGGTATAGCAACACCAGCTTTTTCTAAAACTCGCTTTGTCTCATCCTTGTCTTTTCCAATACGAACCGCTTCATTTGTAACACGGTCTCCCCTCGTACGGAAAAAATAATGTGTTCGATCTTTTGAGCTTAGGGAAAATAATTGACCAGGATTGTCTACAAACCACGTCGTCATCTCTTTAAACTTCTCTGAATCCTTCACGTGCCATCTTAAGGTAAGGCCACGTCTCCACCCTTCTAAAGCTACAGCATAGGCATCTAGTAGATATCCATGAGCGTCTGATACAATTTCATTTGAAAGATGTGGTAACCACTCTGTGTTCTGCTCTTCCATTTTCATTTCTTCCTCCCAAACGAAGACGATTATTTTGCTATTGTTTTAATAGTATTTCTTTATACTTTTCAAATTGTTTTCCATGTAACAGGTCTTCATCCAACCTGCCTTGTGCTTGCAGGAATAGATCCCCTAAAAACATGTCAGTTTCTTTATCAAATTCATCATAATTTCCCGGCTTTGGTGTAAATTCTCCGAATACTAATCCATGTTCTGAACGAAGAAAATCAATTCTAATAAAAGGCGCGGGAATTTGTTTACTTATTTCTACGGCCATTTGTACTTCTTCTTCAGAAACACCAATGCCGGCAAACGGATTTTCATCATATTTCCCGGTTCGAATTCTTTCCCCGTTCGGTGCCCACCAACAATATTTCGTTTCAGGATACCTTACTATTTCCAAAACTAGTCCTATTTTACCATAGAAACAATAAAATTTAATATCACTAGCTATCCTATTTTCTTCTGTGTTTTCTAAAATGAGCTCTTCTGTAAACCATTCATTCTGACTAACCCAACCCATCATGACATCTTCTTGCATCCTGTCTAATAAATCGTCCCATTTTGTCAGTTTTTCTGCGCGCTTCACATCAATTATATCATTTATATGATGAATCAGGTACACACCTCTGGAACCAGCACCATCAGCGGGCTTTACTACCATGCCATGCTGCTGTGGGAGACTTTCAATACGGTAGGTTTCATTAGAGGTCCATGGTCTTCTTACCTGAAGCGCATCCATAAACTGGTATGCCAGCTGTTTATCATCAAGTAACCATTCAGGTAAAGCACCTGTTAGTTGCAGCTGTCTCATTCGCATTGTTAGGCTAGATCTAAAAGAAGATGCAGGAGATAGAGAAACCGCTTCTTCTTCTAACCCGGCTCTAACCATAAATTCTGGAATTTCCTCCGCAGCCAATCCTTTCAATACCGCATTATAAACGAATTTTTTGTAGTCATCTTTTTCATCGCTAAATAATCTAGCTCCATAACGCAATGCCTCTACATAATTTGCCGTGTGCTTTTCTTTTTGCTCTGCTACTTGCTCTAAGTATTCAATGAGGCTGCCATCTAACTTTTTAGTGCGTAACCAGTCGATTAACTCATGGCTCTTAAGTGTGTGTTCATCGAGTAATCGATCATCTATCAGCCTTCTTGCATGAAAAAGCTGTGATTGGGTATAAGCTAATTCTCTTTCTAGTTGCTGTATGGACGGTTTTCTATTTTGCATAAAAGACATCATGCTGTTTAAATTTCTCAAAGGGGAGAGATATCTCCAACTTCTACTCTCTTTTATACTTTTAAGTTCTTTTTTAAAGGATTTATTTTCAATCTCTGCCTGAGTTAATTTTGCTTCTTTTTCTATTAGCTGCTTCAATTGAAATTCTTCTGCTATGGAAGGAGAGGTTAGAGCTGTTTTGTTATTATCGTTCTGTACGTTTTGCTTATCTTGATCGTTAGTATTTTTCACTCTTAACAACTCCTTTATCAGACTTTTGCTGAACAACTAAATCTTTTAATTGGGGTATAAAAGAATCATCCTTTTCTGTAAGAAACCAGTTTTTCTTAGATAACTTAATATATTTTAATACAGCAGGATAATTTTTTTTGAATACTTGTCTTTCTTTATTCGTTTTCGGAAACCAATTTCCTCGCCTGCCAAAATGGGTAAAAGCTTGCTGGCTACATTTTCTCATAGAATTAACTGGGTTCTTTTGTACCCTTACTTTCTCAAAAAATGACTGGTCGATAATAAAGCTAACTGTTTTTGCTCTTATGTCTGGGATAAAGGACTGTTTTTCTAGCAATACTTCCGCTGTTCTTACTAAGATTAGCTCACAGTTTACTTGTTCACCGAACACTAGCATCGATATATCCTTTTCTTCCATCAAGGCGCGAATAGAATAGTTTACCTGCTTAGGCATGGAGAAATCAAAAACGTCTAATTGCAAAAGAGCCACATTGTAACCATGATCTGCTAATTGTTTAATTTCTTCAGTTATTTCTTTCATTCGCTTATCAGGATAGCGGTAATCACTCGCTATGACAATATCATATCGCTGAGTCTTGTTACGCTGTTCACCTACTCTCATAGCATATGGAACAGGAAAAAGCCTTTCTTGTTGTGCATAAGGAAAGTAAAGTGTGTTTGCTTTTTTATGGTAATGACGAAAAGCTTGGGCATATTCTTTTCGAGCACCTTTCAAGTGACCATTGTAGCCAAACTTATTGCTACCAGTTAATGAGTTGGTTGTCTGCCTCACAAAGGAAAGAGGACCTGTTTCTAGGTTTACCATCGATCCATTTCCGAATGCATACTTTAGCCGATTGATAAACTCACTATCACCCGCAAATCGCACCTGATCCCAGAACCCTATTTTCTCCATTACAACCTGTCGTCTAAACATAAGGGATGACATATTCGAGAAAATATATCCCCCTGCCACACCTCTTCTAGTAAAAGTAATATCCTCATAAACCCTTGCCTGTTGACTCGTATTTGCTACAACTTTATCATTTGCTAGTAGATGCTTTGCTTGCAACTGTATTTTCTGTGCATGTGACCAGTCATCCGCATCATTAACAGTAACGAACACACCTGTCGCATGGTACAGACCCCTATTTCGGGACACATACGGACCACTGTTAACCGGATTTTGAAGCAACGTTATATTCTTACACGTTTGTATGTATTTCTCTACTACTGAAATTGTTTGATCAGTACTTTTGTCATCCACCACGATTATCTCTACATTCTCCCATGTTTGGGCAAGCAAAGAATCAAGGGTTGTAGATATTGTGTCTTCTGCATTAAATACAGGGATGATTACACTAACAAGCGGATAATTCTCTCCTTTTGTTTTGTTCCCAGAAATTGTTTGCAGTCTGTCATAATCTGTCGGCTTTTCACTAGTCGAGAGGGAAATCCCCATTAGGTTATATGACTTCAAGCATTTGTTTATCCATTCAACTCGATCATCTAACTTCTTCTCCAGGTTAGCAGCAGTTAGGTATTGATCTGCATGGTCACCTCGTTGAATCGAAGAATAAAGAAACCATTGTGCATCCTCTTGTCTATCTAATCTTAAGAGGATCTCTATTTCTAATATATTGATTTTACGTAGTCTTGTATTGTCTTTCTCTTTCTCTCTAGCTGATTGTACAAAATTTAAGGCTTGAGCTGCTCCAATGACTGTATGTTTATTTGCAAACCAAAGAAGCAGCTCCCATGCCGCTTCTTTCTTTACATAGCGATTCTTTGAGGTAGAATAGATAAACATTAACTCAGTTATAACTTTCTCCTCAAAACCTAAGCTATAGAGGTAATAGCTAAAGTTTTTCATCATGTTTTTCGCTTTTTTGTCTTTATATGCCTTACTGTATAACTGTCTTCTATCTCTTCTTCCAAGTATATACGCGATGGTGCTACGGATAAACCGTTTGACTGACCTAATTGATGTTAGGGCATTCACCTGATTGAAATCATGTCTCGCCTGAATTAATTCCCTTTTTAATAGCTCATTTTCCTTATTTATCCTTTTAACCCGTTCATCTAACTCTCTTAACTCTGTCTCGTAGTAATTAGAAATCTCCTGTGTTTCATTGTTATTAGCTTTATCCCTCATACCCTTTACGTTCCTTTCGGATATCCTCTGGTTGATAGACCTCTATCTCTGGAAGGCTATCAGCTAAAACTTGCTTGATTGCTAAAGAAGTCGCATACCATGTGGGTGTCTTTCCAAAATACCCCATCACTCTATCTTCCCAGCTCTTGATGACATCTAGTTTTTCTTCCTCGACTTCAGGAACTGTATTAATTAAGATTTTTATTGTTTCCGTCTCAATTTCTGGAACATATTGCTGCTGTTCCTGTAAAACATGGTGGTTGAATATTATCAACTTACCTGCTTTAATCCTCTCACCAAACACAAGCATTTGTACTTGTTCACCATCCATAAGCTTACGATTTTCTAAGCTTACTTCCTTAGATAGTGCGAAGTCATAGCTATTCAGTTGGACAAGTCCTATTTTCATATTTTGCTGCTTAAGTCGTGTTACCTCTTCCTGCAATTCTTCGTTATTAATACGAAGATCTGTTGCAAATACGATATCAAATGAGCGATCTTGTTTCCGCTCTGGCCACATTGGCACTGGGACAGGGAAAGGCCTAGAATCTTGTGGGTATTCATAGTATAGGGAAGCAGCTTGCTCGTGGTGTGCTTCTAAGCTCTCAACATATTCCCTGCGAACTCCCATAAAGAAGCCATTATACCCAAAAGCAGAACTACCTGTTAATGAAGTCACTGATTGCCTCGGTAACGACAATGGTCCTGTTGGTAGATCGACATACGCCTGTTTGCCAAAGGTTCTTATAATTCTCCGCTTAAATTCTCCGTCTGCAGCAAAGCGTACACTATCCCAATAACCAATCTTCTTGAGTACCTGTTCTCTTCTAAACATTATGGAAGACATGTTTGGAAAAATATATTTTCCGGGTGTCCCTCTTCTATAAAGCTTTAACTCCTCTTCAGTAAGTCTCGAATGCTCGGAGGTGTTTGCTATGATTTGTTTATTATGGAGGAGATGCCTCACTTGCTTCTCTAATTTCTCTGCATGTGACCAATCATCCGCATCGTTAATCGTTACAAATTCTCCTGTCGCTTCCTTTAAGGCAATATTTCTCGCCACATATGGGCCACTATTCACAGGTGTACTGTAAAGTTTAACCCTAGCATCTTGTTCAACATATTTTTTTACAACCTCTACTGTATTGTCAGGACTGCAATCATCTACAACCAACAATTCAAGATTTGACCATGTTTGAGACAAAATTGAGTCAATCGCTGTGCCGATTCCTTCCTCTGCTTTAAATGCTGGTAAAATTACGGACACTTTAGGAGATTCTTCAACGCCTCTTGGTAACGGGTGTGTTTTCAGTCCATCATATGTGTAGTGACCACCTTGGTCTGGCTCAATGGTGATAGGTGCTAGCTTGTACATCTCCATTACTTTATTGATATATTGGATTCTTTCATCTATATCATTTTCGAGATTTGCTAAGGCTAAGTACAAATCAGGATGCGTTTGCACGTGAAGCATCCCATTTATCGCTTCCTTTGCATCCTCTCTTTGTCCTAAAACCTCATAGCATTCTGCTTTAATGATCGCAATTCTCCTACGTTGATCAGCATCTTTCTCTTTCTCAAGCTTTGGCGCGTGAAGAAGGGCTTGTTCAGCACCTTCCTTTGTCCCTTTATTAATATGCCATAGAATAAGCTCCCATATTGCAAGTCTCTTAATAAATGGATCCTTGGTTTTTTCTATAAATTTTTCTAAATCTGTAAGCCCTCTTTCGACAAACCCGAGATTATATAGGTGGTATTTAATCATCTTTAACTCTTGTCGTTGTTCATTTTTTCTTCCACTTAAAACTTTAATTAAAAGCTCTTTAAGTTTTGGAGAAAATATACTACCAAGTGCTTTTCGTTGCCTATCATCCATTAAAGAATATAGAACCCAATCCATTGGTGCGACTAGTATTTTTTTTATTTTTCCCATGCAAGCACCTCACCTACCCTACACAATGTACCGACGTCTTATAACAACTTTACTTACTCGAAACGTCTGTTGTATTCTTTGCTACCTTCTTGTGTTTTAAATTCTTTTTCTTTGCGACACCCTGTGACTCTCTATATTTAGCTACAGCTTCTTCTGCAGAACCGTCAAATTTAACTTGACCTTTTTCCATCCAGATCGCCCTTGTGCAAACCTGTTCGATGAAACCCATACTGTGGGAAACAATAATTACAACTTTAGCATGGTTGATCATATCCTGGATTCGCTCACTGGCTTTTTGTTGAAAGGCCATATCTCCTGTAGATAAAGCTTCATCAATAATAAAGATATCCGGCTTTAAAATTGCAGCGATACTGAAACCAAGACGTGCTTTCATCCCGCTGGAATAATCCTTGACTGGTTTATTAATATTTTTCCCTAGACCTGAGAACTCTACAATCTCATCGTATTTTTCTGCTACTTTTTGCTTTGGTATTCCTAAAAGCATAGCATTCAAGTATATATTATCACGCCCATCTAGCTGGGCATTGAAGCCTGTGCCATATCCAAGTAAGGCAGATGTTTCCCCTTTGAGTTCAATCGATCCTTCATCTGGAAAGAGAATCTTAGTCAGAACCTTACAAAGCGTACTCTTACCCGCTCCGTTATGACCGATAATACCAACTACTTCTCCTTCATTAATTTCAAAGTTCACATCTTTCAAGGCCCAAAACTTACCAGTATTTAATTTAAAGGAGACACTTAAATCCTTTGCACTAATCACTTGGTTGTCTTTAACATCTGCTTGTGTTTTTTCAAGTTGAAGATTACGTTGCTTACGCGGAGGTCTAGCGGGAACGGTTGCCTTGTAGCGTTCAATAATTTCTTTCGGATCGCCTGACTCTCTCACTTTTCCATTCTCTAACCAAAGTAACCTATCACAGTTTCGCTGGGCATACCGCAGGCTATGCGTCACAATAATAACCATTTTTGCCCTTCCTACTAATTCTTTCATCTTCTGTGCAGCTTTACGGCTAAATTTTGCATCCCCTGTATTTAATGCTTCATCTAGTATTAAGATCTCTGGCTGAAAATGAGAAGCGACACTAAATCCAAGCCTTGCTTTCATCCCGCTAGAATAATATTTCATCGGTTGGTCAAAGAAATCCTCAAGATCTGAAAATTCCTTAATATCACCAATATAGTAGTGTATTTTTTCTTTTGCTACACCTAACATCATCCCATTTAGAAAGACGTTCTCCCGACCGGTTAGCTCTTTATTAAAACCCATTCCAAAGGAGAACAAGGCGGTGACATTTCCGTCAACCTTAATCGTTCCCTTATCTTCCTTTAAAATACCGGATATAATTTTACTTAACGTCGTTTTTCCAGCACCATTCGAACCGATAATTCCAAGAATCTCTCCTTGATGACCAGTAAAGTTTATATCGTGCAAAGGCCAAACCTTTTTCTGTTTTTCTCGGTTTGCTTTTCCTTGGAAGACACGAAATAAAAGTGATTTATAATCGTCTCTACCCCCGCTATTAAAAGAAACACCAAGGTTTTTTGCTTTAATAATATCTTTTGTGTTTGTTTGTTGTGTTGTTTCATTTGTACTACTCAATGTAGATCCCTCTTTATCACTCTAACCTGATATACGGTTTAGAGAGCTTTTATAATTTTGTGCTCGTTTTTACTATAGTAGTAAAGCATATACACAACTACTGCAGAAGAGAGCAGCAGAATAATAAATAAACCTAGAAAATTTGGTAGGCTATTGTACATTAGTACATCCCGGTATGCATTTACAATAATCGCAATTGGATTATAGTCCACAGCCCAACTAAACTGTGTACCTTCAAGCCTTCCCCCTACCCAAATAATTGGAGAGGCGTAGAAAAAGATACGGGTAACATACGTGATCAGGTTGTCTATATCTCGAACAAATACAGTAATATACCCAAGCAATAGCCCAACCGCTAGTAAAAAGACTGTCTGTATCAATATAATTAATGGTAGGAATACTGCCTCCCATCCTGGCATTACTCTGTAAATTGCCAAGAAGATAGCAATCACTACAAATCCAAAGGCAAAGTTAAATAATTGAGTGATTGTAAACGATAACGGAAATATAGACTTTGGTAAATAAACCTGATTAATGATCGAGCTATAGCGCATGATCGATTTACTTGAGCTATTAATGCTTGAGCTAATACATCTCCATACAACAAGTCCGATTACGAGGAAAAGTGGAAAATTCGGTATATCCCCTCTTTCCAAAATAACTACTACTAAAAAGTAGTAAACAAGTACGTTCAATAATGGATCTAACAACCACCAGAAATAGCCTAGCCAGCTGTTTCGGTGTTCTGCTTTGAGACCCGATTTTACAAGGTAAAAAAGTAAATCCTTACGTTTTATGATTTCCTGCAAATAATTTTTCATCAATGTATATTACACCGCCTGCAAATTATAATAGCAATGTTTGTTATTATAATTTTGAATTAATAAGTATTTATTTCAGCATTTGATTTGAAGCAACATTTAAAGTTAATTCAACTTAACCCCTCCGCTTCCGGTAAATAATCTGTTTCACAGAATTAATCGCATAGTTAAAAAAGTACCACATAGCTTTCCACAAAGGTTGCGCTTCAATGTGACGATAAACATGCCAGTTGCGCTTGGCTGCCTTAATTTTATTACTTGAAATCGAGTTTTCTACCAGTCGATATTTAGCAAGTACTTCAGGCAAACCATAAGCAAGATGCCCACGTTTTACAATGTGGAGCCAATACACATAGTCTTGGCGGGTTCTAATATTATACATCTTCAAATCGCCCATTTTTTCTTTATCAAGCATAACAGTAAGGCAGCCCATTACACAATGCTTCATCAATCGGCTATAGTCTACCTTCTTTGGAGCCTTGGACGTGGCATTGGTCAGTGTACCATCTTCCTTCATCCACACATACTTTGTAAAAGAAAAGGCAATATCTTTTTCTTGCATAAAAGCTACCTGACGCTCCAGTTTTTCTGGCATCCAAAGGTCATCACTATCTAAAAAGGCAATGTACTTTCCCTTTGCCAATTCCATTGATTTATTACGTGCAATAGCTGAACCACTATTTTCCTCTAGTACGTGTAGCTTTATTCGTTCATCTGTTTTACTCATTTCGGTAATGTATTCTACTGTACGATCCTTTGAACAATCATCTACAATAACCATTTCCCAATTGGAATAGGTTTGGTTCTGGACTGAACCTATTGTTTCTCTAATAAACCGCTCTGCATTATACGATGGTGTAATCACAGAGATGAGAGGTGTCTGATTATCCATCAATATCCCTGCCTCTTTTTTGTTTTAATAGTTGGTCGTACCATGTAATTAGTTTATCAGCTTGACTATCCCAATTCAGCTCCGATTTTACTGCTTGCTTTCCTTTGTCACCCATCTGTTTGGCGATTTCAGGGTGCTCCCTAAGATATTCAATTGCTTCATTTATTTCATTATCATTACCGGGATCTACTGTAAGCCCGCATTCATATTTATCGATAAACTGCTTCCACACTGGAAAATTCGAACAAATAACAGGCAATCCTGCCGCCATGTACTCAAAGAACTTGGTTAGCTCTTTTTTCTTATAATGCTCTGTCGGCGGAAAAAAGGCAATGCCTGCAAGCCAATTCGTATTCACATACGCATCCTCTATAGCTTCCTTTTCAACAAAGGTGTCGATTCCCTCAAAGGTTAGATTGGATTTATGCTCTCCTGCAACTTCTTTCATTTCTTCAGCTAATTCCTTAGGGCATTTCCCAATAAAGTGAACTCCTACGTGTTCATTAACCTTTGGTATTTTAGCGTGCTCTAACGCGCCCCGTACATGGGAAACATTACCTGTATAGAGCAATTTATCTTGAATCGTATCTTTATCGTGTTTTGCGTTCAATAATTTTTCACTTATGGTTGGATAGTTTAAGACCTTTATGCCAGATGGATAAAAATCCTGGTAGTACTTCTCTGCCAAACAAAGCTGCATTTTTCTAATAAAAAATTTTTCCATATACCTATACGTAGAAGCAACAATCTTTTTGAATGGCTTAGGCAAATAATCCTTTTGAAGAATACTTGTTATGTAATCTTCATGAATATCATAAATTACAACATTATTCTTCCTTTTTAATAGCCAACCAACTGGAAGCAATTCTGGGTCATGGAAATGGTATACATCTGCCTTTAGGCTTTTTGCCTTTTTGTAAGCCTCAATTGAGCCTAGCACCATCCGCTTTATCCTACTGGCATGTGATTTAATGGTAATATGGTCAATCTGTCTGTTTGTGCCAGCTTGAGTATTTGCCTTTTGGGCTATAAGAGTCACTTTATACCCAGCTTTTTGTAGAGATGTGCATTCTTTATGATAAATTCTAGGGTCATATGGATGATGGACAGTAGTTAAATGAACAACCCGACCTGTACGAGACATCCGCTACACTCCTCTTTTCATATTTTTAACGCTTACGTTGTAATACATCTTCAAATACTGCTTCATACAGCTTTACAATCTTTTCGGCAGCAAATTGCTCTGCGCGGTGGTGTCCTTTTTCTACCATTCTTTCTCTTAAAGGAGGATCAAGAGTTAAGACTTCGACAATCCTATCCGCCATTTCCTCGGCATTTCCTACAGTACACATAGCACCATACTCGCCATTATTCAAGACTTCTTGAGCGCCTGGTTTGCAATCCGTGGAGACAATCGGTGTCCCTACCGCAAGTGCTTCTCCTAGCACATGGCCAAACCCTTCCCTTTTTGAAGAAAGCACAAAGACATCAGCCTTTTTGAAAAAGGAGTATGGGTTCTTTTGAAAGCCAATAAAATGCACACTGTCGGCTATCGCTAAGTTAGTAGCTTTTTGCTTCAACTTTTGCTCAAGCTCGCCTTCCCCCATAATGATCAGACGGCAATCTACTTTTTCCTGCACTTTTGCAAAAGCATCAATTAGCGTAGCGTGGTCTTTATCATCTACGAGCCTTCCTGCTGTCACAATAGTCTTTTTTTCTGAAGAAAACATGTGATAATCCCTTCCGGGTAACACCTTGTTTTCCGCAGCGGTTTTAATGCCTTTTATGTCAATTGGATTATAAATAACATTTATTTTACTTTCTTTCACATTATATCTTTTTACAATGTTACCCTTTACTCCTTCTGACAATGCAATAACACGTGAAGATAACGTATAGAGTAAACCGTAGACTTTCAGTTTCAAGTTTGTTTTAAAGTCTCCACCTAGGTATGCTGCCTCTCTAACCACGTTTTTAGCGTTGGTAAATGAAAACAACCTTCCTAAAATGGCAATGGTATTATAATTTGGGATAGTGCTAAAAACAATGTCTGCTTTTTCCCTTCTAATTAGCTTGGCTAAAGGGAAAATTGCAGATCGTAGACGTTTGGTATTAAGTTTTATGAAACGGATATCTTCATTTAAATAACTCTCGTAATCTGCTTCATAGTCTAAGGTAACAAGTAATGGATCAAATTTATCACGATCAAGGTTATTTATAATATTTAAAAATGTTCTTGCAGCACCGCCTGACCCCATTCTATAGATAAAAAATATAACTTTTATTTTCTTCATGATTCGCCTTCCTTCACGACCTCGCAGTTTACAAAAATAAAAATAACAATATAAAATTATATCATAGGAAGAATAATAAATAAATTGTCAAAATAGGACGGGAAATTTGCTGAAAAGCGCATGGTAACAGTGGGCCAAGGTTTGGATTTTTTCGTGTAGCCGTTTTCTTTTAATTAGGAAGTGTTTTACCAAACTCCTTGTGAAGTACCTCATTCACCAAAAAACAAACACCCCCAAACCCAGAGATCCAGAGGTGTTCATGTATTAATTAGCCTTTTCAACAGGTCTTCCAATCGAATGATATTCTATTCCTGAACCGTTAATTTGCTCTATGGTGAAACAGTTTCGCCCATCAAATAAGACAGGCTTTTTCATATATTGCTTATACGCCGATAAAGGGAAATCCTTTATTTCCTGCCACTCTGTCAAAATGATCGCCATGTCAGCATTCTGCAAGGCCGACTCAATGTTTGAACAATATTCTACCTGTCCGGAAAGTACTTTTTTGGCATTCTCTATCGCCACAGGATCGTAAGCATAAAGGTTCGCCCCTTGTTCAATTAAACGCTCTGTGATCTGGATGGAAGGTGCGTCTCGCATATCATCTGTGTTTGGCTTAAAGGCAAGACCAAGCACAGCAATCTTTTTACCGGAAAGATCGGCATAATTTGCTATCACTTTATCAGCAATAATGCTTCGCTGCTTGTCGTTTACTTTAATGACACTTTCTAACAAAGGCATCGTGTAATCTACTTCTTTTCCTATGGAAATAAGAGCATTGGTATCCTTTGGAAAACAAGAGCCACCAAAACCTGCTCCAGCGTTTAGAAATGCTCTTCCAATTCGTTTATCCATCCCTATTCCGTCTGCGACTAAATCAACATTAGCTCCAACTTGTTCGGAAAGATTAGCTATTTCATTAATAAAGCTTATTTTAGTTGCCAAAAAGGCATTGGCTGCATACTTAATCATTTCGGCGCTTCTTAAGTCTGTTTTCACAATGGGCAAGTTAAAGGGAGCATTTACTTCTGCTATCGTCTCTAAAGCCTCCGTGTTATCTGATCCAATTACAATACGGTCACCGTTAAATGTATCGTAGACTGCAGAACCTTGTCTGAGAAATTCTGGATTTGATACAATTTTAACTTTGATGTTGGATGACAACTTTTCCTCGAACCTACTTTTTATATACGAATTTGTACCGACTGGTACGGTGCTTTTTGTAACAATGATAGCGTTTTGTTGAAGGGAAGCTGCTATAGAGTCACAGGCTTTATCAATATAGGTTAAATCAGCTGATCCATCCTTACCTTGTGGAGTACCTACTGTAAGATAAATGATGTCCTTGCCTAGCATTCCTTCGTCATAATCTGCCGTGAAGGTTAGAGTCCCTCGTTCTAGGTTCTTTTCAAGAAGTTCTGTCAGTCCTTCTTCATAAATGGGACTAACTCCTTTGTTTAATGTATTTACTTTTTCTTTATCAACGTCAACACATGTAACTTGATGCCCAATTTCGGATAATGTAACACCTGTTACGAGTCCTACGTATCCTGTTCCTATTACTGCAATTTTCATTTCTTACACCTCTATTTTTTTCCTAAGTCAAACAACTTCGCTTCCATATATGCTCTTACATCTTCTCGCAAGTCATCTCTATGCAGAGCAAAATCTATGGTCGCTTTTATAAAGCCTAATTTCCCTCCAATATCATGTCTTGTACCGTCAAATCGATAAGAGAAGACGGGCTCTGTTTCGTTCAGTGTTTTAATCGCATCAGTTAACTGTATTTCATTATCTTTTCCTGGAGCTTGGTTATGAAGCACCTTAAAAATATTTGGAGTTAATACATATCTTCCCATAATAGCTAGATTTGATGGTGCATCTTCAATGGAAGGTTTCTCGATTAAAGATGCTATTCGACGTACGGGGTCCCCATAATCTTCGCTACTTAATGGCTCAATAATACCGTACTTTGATAAATCTTCCTCTGGTACTTGCTGGACTCCGACTACTGAATGTTCATTCTCTGCAAATACATCCATTAACTGGCCAAGGCAAGGCTGTTCAGATTCGACAATATCATCACCCAGTAACACTGCAAAAGGCTCATCCCCAATAAAACGTGCAGCACAGAGGATAGCATGACCTAATCCATTTGGTTCTTTTTGTCTTATATAATGGATGTTTGCTAATTTAGAAATGGACTGTACCATTTCCAGTAGCTCGTTTTTTTGCTTTCTTGCTAACGTCTCTTCTAACTCGTAGGACGTATCAAAATGGTCCTCAATTGCCCTTTTTCCTCTTCCAGAAACAATAATAATATCTTCTATACCAGAAGCAACAGCTTCTTCCACAATATATTGAATGGTAGGTTTATCCACTATTGGCAGCATTTCTTTAGGCTGTGCCTTCGTGGCAGGTAAAAATCTCGTTCCTAATCCGGCGGCCGGAATTATAGCTTTTTTCACCTTCATATATATATCTCCTTTATCTTTAACAAGTCGAGATTAATTGTGTTATTTTGTCATTATAAGTTTATCATATGCTGTATAGCAGTCCAATTTTTACTCCAAAATAATCGTAATAGCTCGATTAAAGATGTATAATATAGGATAGCTTGTCATTACTAGTTCTAACGAGTATAAATAGCGATTACCAAATTGGTAATGAAAGAAGGAAGGTTATTAGTATGAGTTTATTTAAAGAGATACAAAACAAAGATGAGAAAATATCTGTAATCGGGTTAGGATATGTAGGGCTACCCCTGGCTATTGAATTTGCTAAAAAATATGATGTGGTAGGCTTTGATATAAGTGAAGAAAAATTAAACCAATATCGCAATGGCCATGATGTTACTGACGAAGTCGGGGATGAGATGATCCGAAAAACTAGCATGACATTTACAAATAATGAGGAAGAATTAAAAGCATGTAAGTTTCATGTTGTAGCGGTACCGACTCCTATCAACACGGATAAAACGCCTAACCTAAGCCCAGTCATTGGTGCGAGTGAGACAGTTGGGAGAAACCTTACAAAAGGCTCTTATGTCATCTATGAATCGACTGTTTACCCTGGTACAACAGAGGAAGTATGTATTCCTATACTTGAAGAAGTATCAGGTCTTAAATACGGTGAAGATTTCAAGGTTGGCTATTCACCAGAGCGAATTAACCCAGGCGATAAAGTAAATACACTCACTAAGATTGTCAAAATTGTTTCTGGTTCTGACAAAGAAGCACTAAGGGAAATTTCTGAAGTATACGGTTCTATTATCGAAGCAGGCGTTCATGAGGCAGAGTCCATTAAAGTAGCAGAAGCTGCCAAAGTTATTGAGAACTCTCAGCGTGATATTAACATTGCTTTTATGAATGAGTTATCTATGGTGTTCAACAAAATGGATATAGACACAAATGCTGTTCTTAAGGCCGCCGGAACAAAATGGAATTTCTTAAAGTTCACACCAGGTCTTGTTGGTGGGCATTGTATTGGAGTTGACCCATATTATTTCACCTATAAGGCTGAACAATTGGGTTATCATTCTCAAATTATACTTTCTGGAAGAAAGATAAATGATGATATGGGTAAATATATTGCAAGCAATATTATCAAGAAAATGATTAATGCGAAACAAAACATCGATGGAGCAAAGGTTGCTATCCTAGGTATCACATTTAAAGAAAATGTGGGGGATGTCCGCAATACAAAAATAATTGACATTATAAACGAGTTGAAAGAATATGGAGTCGATGTTCTTGTTCATGACCCTGTCGCAGAAACAGAGGCGGTGAAAAATGAGTTCGGAATTGACTTGGTAAAACAAGGAGACCTTAAAGACCTTGACTGTTTCGTATTCGCTGTACCTCATGAAGAGCTGAAACAAAGCTATAATTTGGAAACTATTTCTTCACTCTTCAATGAGCAAAAAGTTCTTATTGACGTTAAAAGTATTTTTAATAGGGAAACCGCCGAAGAAAAAGGCTTTATTTACTGGAGTTTATAATAATACTTTATATAAAAAATGCATTCCCAAACTGGGAATGCATTTTTATGATACTTATTAACTCCGATTCTCCGCTTCAATTTCTTTCGAACCAGTAATGAGATAGTTAAGTTCCTCTTTAGGAATCTTATTAAATTCTTTCCTTTTTATTAGGTAGAAGATAAGACCTAAGACAATCCAAGCCCCTAACGCAACCCTAGATTCAATTCCAAGAAAAGCTGGTGAGCCAGGAATTAGTAGTAACCCAAGGAATACAAGACTTGCCAGCATTCCAATAGCAGCCACTGTCTTTTTCAAAGGAGAGACAGTATGTTTTTTCTCATTAAAGTTTGCATCTTTCTTCGTTCTAAACAAAGAAAATGCTGTAAAGCAGGTGTAGAAATAGGCAATGGTCACACCGATAGAAGACATGTCCACAACCCATAATAATGCTTCACGACCGAACCAAGGTGCAAACATAGATACAATTACTGTAAAAATAATACCAACATAAGGAGTTTTATGTTTAGGATGAAGCTTAGAAAATGCTTCCGGCAATATTTTCGCACGAGACATCGCGAACAGTAATCTACTTGATGAGATGATGAAACCGTTAAGTCCAGTGAACACGCCCATTGTTAAGGCTGTTACAAGTAAGACAAGACCCATCGTTCCTAATAATTCCTCGATTGCGGCTCCTGTTCCCCAAACATGGGTTTCAGCGACAAGCCCTTCCCATGGTCGGATCATGGCTGTGGCAAGAATCATTAAACTATACAATACTGCTGCAAAGAAAATAGCTAAAATGATTAAAGAAAATGCTTTTTTAGAGGAAAAGTGAAATTCCTCTGCTGCCTGTGGCACATTGTCAAAGCCAACATAAGCCCACGGTGCAATTGCTACAATTGATATAATCGCTGCAAATGCTGTTGTTTCTGCTGGAAAACTTGGTTGCACATTAGACAGGCCGGCCCCTGGGTGCCCGCCGACCATAAAGGTGATGGCTACAATACTGAGAATCATAATACTACAAAAGATAAATTGCATACGTCCTGAAATGCCAGTACCTCGGACATTAAAATAACCAAACACACCTAGTGCGACGGATGCGATGATAATTTCCATTCCATAAACATCCCAGCCCGCAATCTGGTATAAATGAAGATTTTCTATAAGTGCAGGGAAAACAAATTTAAACATTAAGGCAAATGCCGAAGCATTTAAAGCTACAATACATATGTAACCGAGCGTTAGAAACCATCCGCTGATGAATGCATGTGTTCTACCGAGACTAATAAAAGCATAGGCGAACTCCCCACCAGATACTGGAAAACTTTTAATAAGAAAGCCGTAACTTACCGCAATTAACATCATTAGAACGGCACCAATTCCAAAACCGAGGATAACCCCCATTGGTCCAGCAGTTGACATCCACGTAGTAGGCTGCACAAATGCACCCCATCCGATCGATGAGCCGAGGGCAATTGCCCAAACCCAATGTGCCTTTAATGACTTTTTCAGTGTCGTTCTTTCCTCCATAATTGGTCTCCTTAAATATATTTTTAGGCAGTTACTAATCTGCCTACTATCTAAAAAATTATACCAAACATATAATTTCTAAGCTATTTCCGCATATGTAAGCATGTGACAGTATCAAACAACATATAAGGGCATTTTACATTTGTGATTTTACTTAGCGTAAATTACAAGCAATTTTATTTATATTTGCCTGAATTTAATCTATTCGACTCCCTAATCGCAAAATAAGCGATGAATGTTGGTGGCACTGACCTGATCAGATTGATTAGTGGAACTGTAGGTTGATAGCTTGTCCATCTTGGTTGATTCTCTCTCAAACTTGATTGATTCTCTCCCCAACTTGGTTGATTCTCTTCCCCCCACCCTTAGTTATCTTAATCTCTCCAATTCCTTACACGTAAACCAAAGTAAAAAACCAGCACCCAAGTAATTGGAATGCTGGTTTTCACTATTACCTATCCAAAAATGCTCCAAAGCTTGCCGATAAAGGAGAATACTCGCTCAAAGATATAGCCAACAAAATCGTACTTCTCTTTGTCCTTATCTTTTCCCTTGTCCTTCTCTTTTTCCTTTTTAGCTTGCTTTGTAATCACGACTTCTTCCACTGTCTCATGACCAGCTAGGTCTACTACTTTGAATTCGAAAACATTTTCTCCGTCCTCTAGATTAAGCTCAATGTCTTCGATTGTCTCTTTAAAGCGTTTTTTGCCATATGGTGAGGAGATGTCATGTGTAAAGACATGGTTCCCATTTACATATAGATTAATATCATCAAAATTGTCTTTGATCGTTGCTGAAACCGTTACGCTATCCTCTTTCGTTTTCTTTGGTGCCTTAACTTTTATTGTGGCTGCTTCTGTGTCAACGAAATATCTTCTGCCGATTTCTGTTTCATTTCCGGCATTGTCTACTGCTTTAATGTGACGGAAGTAGAAGTCATCCTTTTTATGTGAAAGAGTTAGAGAGAAGTCATAACGATCCTCTTCTTCATTGTAGACAAGTTCAGCTTGTTGCCCATCTACCGTGACCTCTTTCACCCCTGATTCATCTGTTACATAACCAGAGAAGAGCACTTCTCTTGAATCATACGCCTCTAACAGTTCCGGTGTGAGTAAATGTAAATCTGGTACAGTTGTATCTGCTGGCTCTTCAACTACTGCCTCTTCTTCCTGCTCATTTCCTGCATAGTCTGTTGCTACCACGGTTACAGTGCTTTCAGCATCAAAATCTGTCAGTTCATGTTCTGTTACACTTTCTGTATAAGGTGTTTCCAGCACAGATTCACCGTCCACAAGCACGTCCCATGTAGCAAGTCCACTACCTTCACCATCATCTACAGCCACTGTTAGTACTTCGCCGTCTTGATCAATGGTTGCATCTACTTCAGGAGCTGTTGTATCAAGAATTACTGGTAGATCTAATGTTTGTTTTTCCGCATCTTGATAATCAATAACTGCTTCTACTTGCAAATAGTACTGTCCATCTTCAGCTAACTTGTTGTTAATTTTTCCATCCCAAGCCCGGTTTGCTGACAAGGAATACTCAGGGGCACGCCCACCATCGTAGTAGTTTTTACGTAAATCTGATTCTAATCGGATAGTCCGTACGACCTTTTTGTCTTCGTCTAGTACATTAAATTTCGCTTCTTTTGCATTTCGCAGGAAGGAAAGAATAAGCAACGCATTGTCTTGGACTCCATTCCCATTTGGTGAGAAGGCTATCTTTTCCGGATCAAATTCGCCAGTTTCTAAGTTTTCACCAAGGAATCCATAGCTACCTCCACCAGTATCCGTAGCGATACCTGTCATGCCATAGAATGAGCTTGCATCCCATAATGGTGTATCAAAGATTGGTGCATCATCCCAAGCGCCTTTGAAGCCTACATACGGTACGGTTAATTCTGGGTTCATATCAGTTGGGTCTGTAAACGTAACAAACCCTTCTACCCAATACCCATTAGTGAAAATTTCTGCAAGTGAAGCGTCTACTCCACTAAGATCAATGCTTACTTCAAGGCTTGTCTGTCCATTAGCCGGAACTTCAATTGTTGATAGTGGCTCGCCGTTTACAGTAGCGATGTCACCAAGGTCATTTCCACCAAACATATTTGGTGCTGTAACAATGGCGCTTCCACCATTAACGGGTGTATCTGTTTGTGCATTTGCCGACACATCGTACGTAACAGCTTCATCCGAATAGTTTTCTGCTGTTAATTCAAATGTCACTTCATTACTATTAATCTCTTTTAAAGCTACTTTCGCTTCATTAGATGCTGATTCTGTCACCACTACTGGCGTTGATAGTGCAGCATGGATTTGCATCAATCCAGCACCCTGGCGTCGTGGTGAGACAGGAGCACCATCAAAATCAACTGGTGTTGACGTATTTAGCATTAAGTTTTTCGCATGATTAACCCGGTTTGCATTCCCATAGCCAAACTCCTCATCCACACGCTGAAGTACAAGCGCACTTCCGCCTGATACATGTGGTGCTGCCATGGACGTTCCACTCATTAGGCCGTACTGTCCATCATTTAATGTGGAAAGAATTTGACCACCTGGTGCTGTGATTTCTGGTTTAAAATCAAGGTTTGGAGTTAACCCCCATGAAGAAAAAGCACTCATTTTTCCAGCATCTGTGTTTTCCATTTGGGTCTTTTCTCCGTTAAATGCTATCGTAACTGCTTGTCCATTTTGAGCCGCTTCTGCAAGTCTGTCCCCATCACTCTTTAACATAAACAAATACGGGATTGTGATGGATGGATCTGAAGCCATATTTACAATTCCATCTGTGTTATTGTATACAATTACCCCTACTGCTCCTGCGTTCTGTGCGTTAATTGCTTTTTCTGTAAAAGCAAGCTCGCCACGCTGAATTAATGCATATTTTCCTGTGAAGTCTTTACCTTCGAAGTCTCCCGGATGCCCAAGTCCCGCTGTAAGAACTTCGATTTGTTCTCCATCAGTGGAAGGTAAGGTGTTACCAGCAGAAAAGAATGCTGCTCTTCCAGCTTCTCCGTCAATGCTATACTGAAGTGCATCAACGTCCATATAAGTGTTTTCAAAGGATGCTACTTGTGTAGAATCATTTGCAACCCCTGGTGAACCACTTACCCCATAGTCTGGGTTGGATGCATATGGGTAGAAAAATCCATCGCCAAACAATGCGGAGTTACCAGCAGAAATGGACATCAAAATACCATTATCTACTGCACGAGATACCGCGCGTTGTTCTGGAGCATCTGCATTCACATATCCTGATGGTGACCCAAGACTCATGTTTAGAACATCTGCACCAAGCTTGATGGAATCATCGATTGCTTTAATGTAAATGTCACCATATGTTGTTTGAAGTTCTGGATCATTTCCGAATACTTTCAGTGCTAACAGTTGTGCTTCTGGAGCGATTCCAAGAATACCACCGTTATCCTCGTCCCCGTTCGCGGCAACTGTTCCGCCTACATGCATCCCGTGATAACTAGCACCACTATGGATTTCACGCACTTCATCATTTTCATCCATGTAGTTGTATCCGTAAGGTACTTTTTCTGTATAGAATTTCCCTGGTAAATCTTCCTCACTAATGGTGTCCTCAACAAATTTCTTGGAAAGGTCACCCTCTATGCCATCAGAAAGGATCATATCTTGGTGGGTATAGTCGATACCAGTATCGATAATACCAACTACCATCCCTTCACCTTTATAACCATAATCCCGCCAAGCCTTTTGTGCTTCTACGAGTTCTTTACTATATTTCATTTCTGGTTTAACCTTTGGTTGTTCGTACTCTGTCACGATTGAGACTGTTTTTACATCGGGAAGTTCTCTAATAAGTTCAAGGTCTCCCTGCTTTACTTCAGCACTAAAGCCGTTAACGACTGTTGTAAACTCTTGTAAGTATTTTGCTTTTACTTTCTTTTGTTTCATTTCGTCTTTTACTGCCTTTTGTTTCGCTTTAGCAGCCTTGTTTAAATTCTTCTTTTCTTTTTCAGGCATTTTATTAAACATAATACCTTTTTTGGTAGCTTTTTCGACTGGAGCTTCATCATCCATCTCAACAATGACTCGGACTTCCTTGTCAGGATCTTCTGTTTCCTTTATTTCTGTGGTTTTGGCCTTGTCCTTTTTCTTGGCATTCTGTGGTAGTGTTTTCTCAGCCGCACTAACCGTGGCAAAGTTACTAAAAGCTAACAATACTGCTAAAAATATAATGGCAATCTTCTTTCGCATTTCTCTCCCCCTCTAAAATAGTAGTCTACTAAATGAACAATTCCTCCTTCTCTGAATTTTTCGTGACATAATATTCAGATATTAATATCATACAGAATTTCCTTAGATTGGAATAGCGCCAATAGTCCTGGGTAAATAGGTCTTGTTTTTTCAGAATTTTAGATTTATTTCTACATTATTCTCCACATTATGCTGCAGAAAAACAAAAAAAGAAGGCGAATCTTCATTAGTTGAACTAACAAAGGAGCCTCCTTCAAAAGACCTAAACTATAAACTGAAACTTCAATAAGTAGTTAACGTTTTTCTCCACTTAGTATTAGTTGAACAAAACGGGGTTTTAGCACCCGTTAACTCATAAAAATAAATAGATAGTTAACCTCTCACATAATCTATCATTAATTAGTATACGGTTTGTTGAACAATAATTCGAGCCATCTCAATAAATTACCAATATAATCCTATAATAGTCAAACCTTTTCCTAAGGTAATTCAATACTTTTCACCCTCTTTTGTAAGCGGTATCTTTGCTTGTAAAGGCTTTTTATAGTTATTACCGTTTGTAAAAAACGTACAGTTTTACTTGTTCATTTCGGTTGCTACCATCACTGCGTTATGTTAAAAATAGAAAGGGCGTTCTATATAGGTTTTTTATAAAGGAAAGATTATTTGGTACGTAATTTTGGACTATGTTATTAACTTTTATAAAAGATGCCTTACTAACCTATACTATATATTGTTTTGATTATACGTTTTGAAAGGAGATAGAATTGTTTATGGGTAAAATTGGACAAGTCTTTTGGATATCGTTGCTTCTATCCGCCGTTTTTGTTTTATGGGGCGTACTTGCACCATCAAATCTAGAAAATATTACAACACAAGCACAAAGCTTTTTGACATCAAACTTCGGGTGGTTTTATATTGTTTCTGTCTCGACATTTTTGATATTTTCTATCTACCTAATCTTTAGCCGTTTTGGAAAAATGCGTTTAGGAAAACAAGGTGATAAGCCTGAATATAGTAAAATCACTTGGTTTGCCATGCTGTTTGGTGCAGGAATGGGAATCGGTATTATCTTTTGGGGTGCTGCCGAGCCTTTAGCCCACTTTGCTGCTCCTCCTGAAGCAGATCCAGAAAGCGTAGAAGCAGCTAAAAATGCACTTCGTTATTCTGTGTTTCACTGGGGATTACACACATGGGCTATTTATACCATTATCGCATTATCTATTGCTTACTTTAAATTTAAAAGAGGTGCACCAGGGCTTATTAGCGCAACTTTCGAACCCCTACTTGGTGTAAGAACAAAAGGTTGGGTTGGAAAAACGATTGATGTGATTGCAGTATTTGCTACCGTTTTTGGTGTGGCTACCTCACTAGGATTAGGAGCTTCACAAATTAGTGGAGGTATATCCTTCGTTTCTGGTATAGAGAATAATTTCACGACACAGCTCGTTATTATCATCATTATAACCATACTGTTTATGTTTTCTGCCTGGACAGGCATTAGTAAAGGTATGAAATACTTAAGTAATACAAACCTAATTCTAGCGGCATTATTGCTTTTGTTAACTTTAATTATCGGTCCGACAAATTTTATTCTTAATACATTTATTTCAACGGTTGGTTCCTATCTGGAAGCATTGCCGGGTCTCAGTTTCCAAACTGGTTCCTTTGATGAGAATTTTAATGGTTGGGTTCAAGACTGGACTGTTTTCTATTGGGCATGGTTTATTGCATGGTCCCCATTTGTTGGAACATTTATTGCCCGAATATCAAAAGGGAGAACAATTCGTGAATTTGTTATAGGCGTCCTCTTCCTCCCAACTATTGTTTGTGCACTATGGTTTGTCGTTTTTGGTGGTTCCGCTTTATTCCAAGAACTCCATGGGGTAACAAATGGGTTAACTGATTTAGCACAAGAGGAGACATTGTTTGCACTATTTGACTCCTTCCCTTTTGCTTCCGTATTGACCGTGCTAGCGATACTGTTAGTCACTACCTTCTTTATTACGTCTGCTGACTCTGCAACCTTCGTTCTGGGCATGCAAACGACAAATGGTAGTCTAAATCCACCAAGCAAAATTAAATTGGTTTGGGGACTCATCCAGGCAGCAACCGCTTCTGTACTACTTGCTTCAGGAGGATTAGATGCATTACAAACCGCATCGATCGTCTCGGCGTTTCCTTTCGCCTTTATATTGCTGTTTATGATGATATCTCTGTATAAAGCATTGAATGAGGACTATAATAAAGAAAAAGGTATTAGTGAACGGAAAAAACAAAACTAGTACCACACTTCCTACATCCATTAGCGGTGGTAAAGAAGTACAAAAATGAAAATGGCCTATCATCTTACGAAAGATGGTAGGCCTTTTGCTATTGCGGTATTTGAGCATTTGCTTGGTTCTTTTGTTCATCTTTCCTACTAAAAACCCGACAGCTGCTTGGACGCAGTTGTCGGGTTTGCTTTATGCTTTTTATTTTAGAACCAGCTATGGTGGAATACGCCTTCTTTATCTTTTCTTTCAAACGTATGTGCACCGAAGTAATCACGCTGTGCCTGGATAAGGTTTGCTGGAAGATCCTCACTACGGTAGCTGTCATAATAAGCAACAGCACTGGAAAGCGTCGGAACAGCAATACCATTTTTAATTGCAACAGCAACAACTTCACGTAGTGCTGACTGATAACCTTCGACAATTTCCTTGAAGTATGGATCAAGCAGAAGGTTTTTCAATTCAGCATCGCGGTCATAGGCTTCTTTAATTTTTTGCAGGAAGTGTGCACGGATGATACAGCCTCCACGCCAGATCATTGCAATATCGCCATAGTTTAAGTCCCAGCCATTTTCATCAGACTGTGAACGCATTTGAGCAAATCCTTGAGCGTACGAACAAATTTTGCTCATGTATAATGCTTTGCGAATTGCCTCAATAAGCTCTTTTTTATCCCCTTCATAAGGTTGAGGTGTCGGTCCTGAAATTGTTTTGCTTGCATGGACACGTTCTTCTTTTAGTGATGAAATGTAACGAGCAAAAACAGATTCTGTAATCAATGGAAGTGGAACACCTAGGTCAAGTGCATTTTTGCTTGTCCATTTCCCAGTACCTTTTTGGCCAGCTTTATCTAGAATAACGTCTACCATTGGCTTACCTGTCTCATCATCTTTTTTCGTAAAGATATCTGCTGTAATTTCGATTAAGTAGCTGTCAAGCTCACCCTTATTCCATTCTGTAAATACCTCATGTAGCTCTTCTGCCTCTAAGCCTAATACATGCTTCAGAATGAAGTATGCTTCTGAGATTAATTGCATGTCACCATATTCAATTCCGTTATGCACCATTTTTACGTAATGACCAGCTCCATCTGGGCCAATGTACGTCGTACAGCTGTCGCCATCTACTTTAGCAGCAATAGCTTCAAAGATTGGTGCTACTAAATCATAAGCCTCTTTTTGCCCACCTGGCATAATAGATGGACCCTTAAGTGCGCCTTCTTCTCCACCTGATACGCCTGTACCGATGAAATGGATGCCAGATTCGCTTAAGCTCTTATTACGACGGATAGTATCTTCAAATAGTGTGTTACCACCATCAATTAAAATGTCGCCTTTTTCCAAGTGAGGTTTTAATGATTCAATGGTTGCATCCGTTGCTGGACCTGCTTTAACCATTAGCATAATTTTACGAGGCTTTTCCAGTGATTGAACAAATTCTTCAATCGAGCTGCTACCGACAAAGTTCTTGCCCTTTGCCTCTTCGTTTAAAAACGCTTCTGTCTTCTCAGGTGAGCGGTTAAACACTGCAACCGAGTAGCCTCTACTTTCAATATTTAAGGCAAGGTTTTTACCCATTACTGCCAAGCCGATAACACCAATTTGTTGTTTTGCCATTAGAATTCCTTCTTTCTGTTAAATATATCTATGCTTTCTATAGCATATACTACGTAAAGTCTTCCGTCATCTAATCAACCTTTAGAGTCTACTTTCTAAGTTGTAATTATTCAACTCTTTGATTTTTGTTTCCTTTTAAATAGTCTCCTAATCGAATCAAGAACTGGTCTTTTTCCACCCATCACGATCCCAGCAAGCTCTGCAAATATATGTAAAAGTGCAAGCACGAAAAGTGTAATTACAAATGAAATGGTAATATTCGCATTCGAGAAAAGAATCGCCATCGCTCCAAACAACGCACTAAAACCATATATGATCAGTACCGTAGTACGGTGGCTATAGCCTGCATGAAGAATTTGATAATGGACATGTTTATTATCTGCCATCATAATATTTTCTTTGTTGTAAGCCCTTCTTACGATAGCAAAAAGGGTGTCAAATATCGGCACTGCTAGCACAATAACTGGAATAATAAAACTAAACAAGGCGATATTTTTAAACAAACCAAGCATGGAAACCACAGCGATCATATATCCGAGAAAATTAGACCCTGAGTCCCCCATATAAATTTTTGCAGGGTAAAAGTTATGGACTAAGAAACCAAGATTCGCTCCAATTAGAACGATACTTAAATAGGCAACTAGTAGTTGTGCGTCAATCAGCGCCATGATAAAAATACTAATTAAGGCAATTGTCGTGACACCTGTTGCCAGCCCGTCCAATCCATCAATCAGATTTATCGCATTCGTTATCCCAACAACCCATAGCACAGTAATAAGTACACTAACAAAACCTAACTCGATTGTACCAATAAATGGCAAGGTCAGCTTTTCAATAATAAGACCTGAGGAAACGAGGAATGAGGCTGCGACGAGCTGGCCGGTCAGCTTAACTACTGGCCTGATGCTAAACCGATCATCCAATGCACCTGTCAGGAGTATTACTAATGCACCTATTAAAATTTCGGGTAAGTGCGGGTGACTAGGTTGTAAATAAAGGGCACCCAAAAACGCACCAAGGAAAATGGCAATACCACCTAATCTTGGTGTTACACTCTTATGTACTTTTCGGTGGTTCGGCAGGTCCACTGCCCCAATAACGTTAGCAAGTTTTATAACGGGATATGTTAAAACTAGGGATGATACAGCAGCAATTAGAAACGCAATAGTGAAGTCGACATAATTAAACATATATTTCTCCTATTATTCATGATGACTGAGACAATTAATATTGTGTAGAACTTTCTTAGATTATATCGAAAATAGGAAGCTTCAAGCAAGTATCTTTTTAAACCAGTGCTCCTCCAGTTGCTATTCACAGAGAAAAGTGAAACCTTTATTGCCGCTTATCGTATTATCACGTGTTAGAAAGGAGGTGTATGAAAATGGCCTATTATTTTGTCGCAGCCGCAGTACTAGCCGTTATCCCAATTCTTACTCTATATAAAGTGTTAGTGGGAAAACTGAAAGAGAATCCTAGCTCACAGCAAAGCATCCAACAGAAATTTATTATCGGCGTTGCACTCTGTGAAATAATTCCACTATTGTTGATAGTCTATGGCTACATAAATCTTGCTCCCGTTAACACAATAAACGAGCTTTATATTCCCGGTTTCATTGTTCTTTTTCTTATGGCTTATGCTATTTTCTTTATTTTCCTGCAACGAAATGTGGATGTCACTCCTGAAGCGAAGCCAGTTGTACAATCTTTTACACTTATTAGTTTAGCTTTAGCTTTAGGCATTCCGATTATTGCATTAGTTTCATTATTTATGATGGCACCATAAATTATTCGTTATCAAAAGCCTGTAGTAAGGACACTCGAAAAGCGTGTCTTAACTACAGGTATTTTTTTGTCTTTTCTTTATGATCACAACCCCTTATACTTTTATCATATCAATAAATGAAAGTGCGGTAATCAAATGGATGAACGGAGAGTAATTTCCAATGTATGTATACTTGCAGGGAAAATTATGCTTGAGAGCGGTGCAGAGACCTATCGTGTAGAAGACACAATGAACCGAATGGCAGGTGCTTTTGAATTGACCGAGGCAGAAAGCTATGCAACCCCGACTGGGATTAATTTTTCTACGGACAGTGAGGAAGCCTCCCACTTCAGACGTATCTCGAAACGTTCCACAGATTTACATAAAATAGCGGAAGTAAATAATATATCTCGGCAAATTGTGGCAGGAGGACTTGACCCACGGGAAGCTCTTTTATTATTAAAAGGCGTTTCATCTTCAAAAGAACAGTATCCATCCTGGCTCCTGATATTAGCTGCTGCTTTAGTTAGTGGCAGCTTTGCCATTATGTTTGGTGGACTATGGCATGATTTTCTGCCAGCTTTTTTAGCTGGTGGAGTTGGATTTGCTGCAATGATTGGGTTTGAAAAGCTTGTCGAAACCCGTTTTTTTGCAGAGTTTTTCGCCTCCTTTGTTATAGGCATTCTTGCCGTAGGTTTTCTGCATTTTTCAATTGGAATAAACCTGGATAAGATCATTATTGGGGCTGTCATGCCACTCGTCCCTGGTTTGCATATTACAAATGCAGTGAGAGACTTGATGGCTGGTCACTTGGTAGCTGGTGTGTCAAAGGGTGTAGAGGCAATGCTAACAGCCTTTGCTATTGGCGCAGGAGTAGCTGTGGTCTTTGCTTTTATATAACGTGAGTTTGATTAGAATGAGGTGATTTTTATGATTTTGGCACAATGTATTACAAGCTTTATAGCCGCAGCTGGTTTCGGTATTTTATTTAACGCCCCGCGAAATGCTCTAATCCAGTGTGGGCTTGTCGGTATGTTCGGATGGCTTTTATATTATATTTTAGTAGCAGAAGGAATTGACGTGGTACCAGCAACGGTTTTTGCAGCCATGCTCGTAGCTGTTCTCAGCCATATTTGTGCAAAGCTGTACCGCACTCCTATTATTATTTTTAATGTTTCCGGCATTATTCCACTCGTGCCAGGAGGCATTGCATATGATGCAATGCGCAATTTTGTAGAAAATGATTACTTCCATGCGGTTCAATTATCCGCAAAAGTAATGTTGCTAGCTGGTGCCATCGCCATCGGGCTGATGTTTTCTGAAGTAGTAAATCAATTATTTCGTAAATCGTGGGATTGGTTGAAACCATAGGCTAGCTACCGTTTTTACTGCATAGGTTTTAAGGCTTATGTACAAGCTAAAATGCAGCCACCTCGAAAATAATAGCATGAGCACCAAGCTCATTTCAGTCTCACATAATACGCTTTCATAACGTGTGATTCGACAACGTCCGGTTTGATTAGTTGATTTATCATTTTTTTCCTTATAAAATTATGTATTATCTCACATGAAATGGAGAGGCTTTTTTTGACTAACTTACACACACCTAAAGCAGTAATTGTTATATTCGGCGCAACAGGGGATTTAGCGAAGCGAAAGCTTTTTCCTTCCATTTATAAACTATATAAAAGTGGTAAAATCGGCGATGACTTTGCGGTCGTTGGCTTGGCAAGAAGACCATGGACCAATGACGTATTTCGCACGAATGTGAAAGAGTCCTTGCAAAATTCTCTTTCTATAGAAGATGATGCAGAGGAATTTACTTCACACTTTTACTACCATTCGTTTGATGTAACACAAGCTGAATCCTATACGGAACTTAACGGTTTAATTACCAACTTGGAGTCTACATATGAAACTGGTGGAAACAGGATCTTTTATTTGGCCATGGCACCGGAATATTTCGGCTCTATCGCCCATCGTCTTGAGGAAAATGGTTTGAAAAATAGTGATGGTTGGACACGACTTGTTATTGAAAAACCATTTGGTCATGATCTCAAGTCAGCAAAAGAGTTGAACAAAGAGATTCGGGTAGCATTTGACGAGGATCAAATCTATCGTATTGACCATTATTTGGGCAAAGAAATGGTGCAAAACATTGAAGTTATTCGTTTTGCTAATGGTATATTTGAACACTTGTGGAATAATCGATCTATTTCCAATGTGCAAATCACCTCTAGTGAGGAGCTAGGTGTAGAAGATCGCGCTCGCTATTATGATCATTCAGGTGCAGCACGAGACATGGTCCAAAACCATATGCTGCAAATGGTAGCATTGCTTGCAATGGAACCACCGATTAAACTGACCACTGATGAAATACGTTCGGAAAAGGTAAAAGCATTACGCGCACTACGCCAGCTTGAGCCAGAGCAAGTAGATGATTATTTCGTTCGAGGGCAATATGGCAAGGGAACAATGAAAGGAAACGAAGTAGCTGGTTATCGTGAAGAAGTAGAAGAGCTTCATGACTCTAACACCGAAACATTCGTGGCTGGTAAGGTAATGATCGACAATTACCGTTGGGCTGGTGTTCCTTTCTATATTCGCACAGGAAAACGCATGGCGGAAAAATGCACCAAAATCGTAGTAGAATTTAAAGATATTCCGATGAATCTTTACTATAAAGAGGAGGCGGAAAAGCATCCTAATTTGCTTGTCATTAACATTCAGCCAAATGAGGGCATTACCTTATACTTGAATGCGAAAAAATCTGGCATGGGATCCATCGCCGAGCCAATCCAGCTCTCTTACACAAATAACGGTGTAAGTGGCATTAATACGCCAGAGGCTTATGAGAAGCTTCTATACGATTGCATGATAGGTGATACAACCAATTTCACCCACTGGGATGAAGTAGCTCATTCTTGGGCTTTCATTGACACTGTTCTAAACAGATGGGAAGAAGTAAAAGCTGACTTTCCTAATTACGCTTCTGGCTCCATGGGACCTGAAGCAGCCAACCAGCTTTTAGAAAATGACGGCTTCCACTGGTGGGACGTTGCAAAGAGTGAATAAAGTATGATGAAGAGCAGCCCCGCAAAATGCGGGGCTGTTTTTTGTGCGTGACACTGGTCTAATTGATTGATGCAGGTCCGCTAATGTGATATTCCCCCATATTGGGTGTTATCTCCTCCAACCGGCTGATATCCTCCCTCTCTCCGCCGATACCTTCTCCTGAACAGTCACTTCCACACATCTAAAAAAAAGACTCCCCGCCAACTGCGAGGAGCCTTGTTAATTATGCTTGTTTCTTTTTCCTTCTTTTCGTTATTTTTGCTGTTAGGTCGTCAAATAATGTGTACACAACTGGTATGAGTAATAGTGTAAAGATACTTGATACTCCAAGTCCAAAGATGATCGTTACTGCGAGCGGTTGTTGCGTTTCCGCTCCTTCCCCTAATGCTAGGGCAAGTGGAACCATTGCTAAAATGGTTGTTAATGTTGTCATCAAAATTGGACGTAGCCTGCTTGGTCCCGCTTCTAAAATAGCCTCGTAACGATCTTTACCGTTTCGTCGCAAAATATTAATGTAGTCAACCAGTACAATAGAATTGTTTACCACGATACCGGCGAGCATGATAATTCCGATAAACGCTGGGATACTTAGCGGAATACCTACCACAAATAAACCTAGTAACACCCCGACAACCGTCGTAGGCATTGCAAACATAATGATCAGTGGAAACAGGAAGTTTTCAAACTGAATTGCCATTACCGCATAAACCAGAAAGATGGAAAATACCAGGGCTAATGCCAGATCACTGAATGACTCTGCCATATCTTGGGCCTGACCGCCGATGGAATAATTATATCCCTCAGGTAAATTCATTTCATCCATTGCAGTTTCCACATCAGCAACGACGCTTCCGAGGTCACGATCTGCTATTTGACTCGTTACATTCATTTGCGGTTGCTGATTTTCCCGACTTAATGCAGCTGGCCCCTGCATGCTCTCAAAATCGGCTACCTCTTCAAGTGGAATGACATCCCCAGAAGGAGTTTGTATTTTGGTATCCTGTAAATCGTTGATGCTAGAACGTTCGTCCTCAGGATAGGTCATTGTAACATCCATTTCCTGACCTGCTTCACGATACTGTGTCGCGACCTGGCCAGTAAATTGTAACTGGATCTGTCCGGTAACCTGTTCCTGTGTTAGTCCATACATTGCTGCTTTTTCTTTATCCACTACTATATTCATTTGTGGAATACCTTCATCTGCAGCACTTTCAGGATTATAGACACCATCTACTTCAGAAATCCTGTTGACCACTTGCTCTGAAAGCTCCGTGAGCACCTCATGCTCTGGACCGTTCAGTTTAATCTGAATTGGGTCACCTGTGCCCATACCTGAGTCCATTGAGCTGACTGTTATTTCTGCACCTGCGATGTCTTGTAAAGCTTTATCCATGTCTTGCACGATATTTGCAGTGGAGGCATCACGATCACCTGATGGAATTAACTGCATGGTGTACGTAGCAGTATTGCCGCCACCACCACCGAAGCCCATGCCAGAACCTCCACCAATGCTGACATAATTGGTTTCAATATCACTTTCAAATTCAGTTAGTCTTTCATTCACCTGCTCTACAATACTTTCAGTTTGTTCAAGGGTGCTTCCTAATTCTGTTTCGACTCGGACTTCTACTTGTCCTTGGTCAGCAGATGGAATAAACTCTGCTCCAATAAACGGAATCAGACCTAGACTTAGAACAATTGCTAGCACAGAACCAATAATGGATGTCTTTCTATGGCCAAGCACCCATTTTAATACACTACGATACTTATTGTTCAACCAGCCTAGGAATCGGTCAAACCAGTATCTTCTACCATTGTCCTCCATTGCTTTTGAAAGCAATTTAGATGAAAGCATTGGAACGAGCGTAATCGCCACAACAAGAGAAGCAATTAAGGAGAACGATACTGCTAAGGCTAATGGTGTAAAAAGATCTGACGCAATTCCTTCTACATAAATAATTGGCAAAAATACTACTAATGTCGTCGTAGTAGACGCAATTACAGCTGGTGCCAGTTCAGATGCGCCCTTCGTTGCTGATTCCACAAGACTATACCCTCGCTTACGGTAAGAGTATATGTGCTCTAAAATAACGATGGAACTGTCCACCATCATACCGAGACCTAATGCCAATCCACCTAATGTAAGGATATTTAGTGTTTCTCCTGTAAAATACATCAATGTAAAGGTTGCAATAATGGCTATTGGAATTGATAATCCAATAACTAATGTCGCTCGGAAACTTTTTAAAAATAGCAACAGGATAAAGATGGATATAAGCCCACCTATAAGAATGTTTTGTACGACAGAATCAATCGACATCTGAATAAACTCTGATGTATCTATGATCACGTCTAACCCGACATCTGCTGGTAGGTTATCTCTTATCTCTGCTAAACTATCTTCCACAGTTGTGGCAACATCTACGGTATTGCTATCTGTCTTTTTAAGAATGGATAGTACGACAGAAGGCTTTCCATTTACAAGCGTTGTACTCGACTCCTCTTTAAATGAGTCTTCCACTTCTGCCAGGTCTTCTACATGGACAGTGCTGCCGGATTCTGTTTGGATAATTGTTTTTTCAATATCTTCTATTGATTCGAATTGGCCGGTCATTCGGAGCTGTAGATCTTTATTCCCTTGTTCCACCGTTCCGACCGAAGCATTTTGATTCGTGTTCCCAAGTGTCTGGGCAATCGTTTGGGCTGATACACCATATTGCTGCAATCTTTCTTGGTCTAAAACAAGTTTAATTTCTCTTTCTTTGCTACCTTCAACGTTTACAGAACCTACGCCATCCTGTCTTTCCAAAAGAGGGACTACTTGCTCATCGGCAACTTCTGTTAAAGAGGCTGTATCCTTTCCTGTCAATCCTACCCACATGACGGGAAGTTGGTCAGGGTTAAAACGCATGATTCTAGGATCCCCTGATTGTCCAGGTAAGGAACCGCTAACCTGGTCAATACTTTCCCTAACATCCAACAATGCCTGATCAAGGTTTGTGCCATTACTGAACATCATGACAACCAAGGATGACCCGGCCTGGGATTGTGACTGTACTGTTTCGATACCTTCTACTGTACTAACTGCAGATTCAATTGGCCGACTGACCAAATTCTCTACTTCTTCTGGCGCAGCATCTTGATAGGAGGTGGCGACTACAGCCACGGGTAAATCTATTTTGGGAAACAGATCGATTGTTAGACTTCGTAAGGAAACTACTCCTAGTGCAATGATTGCCAGCACAATCATGATAACGCCAACCGGGCGTTTAACGGATGTATTTACTATTTTCAAAACTTACTCCCCTCCCGCGATGCTCACTTGGTCACCATCAGTTAGCCCTAAATGGCCGCTTACTATAACTTGGTCACCTTCTGAAACATCACCTTCAATTGCCGTGTTCTCTGATTGGGTTTGCAAAATCTCCACAACGACGCGCACTGCTTTATTTTCTTTTACTACATAAACAAAGGATTCTCCGTTTCCTTCATTAAGCGCCTCTGTAGGTACAATGATCGCATCACTAATGGTCTCCTCAGGGATTTTCATAGATACAATGATACCCGGTAATAAGTCAGCTTCTTCATTATTAAACGTGGCTTGAACAGGATACAGCCCGTTTTCACCTGGCATGGAATCGACAGAGCTAATTTCTGCTTCATATTCCTCATCTCCAGAAGCGACCTGACGTTTGTCTCCTGTGCTTAGATGTGGAACTAACTCCGATGTAACGGTAAAATTAACTCTTAACTCAGCAAGGTCAGCAATGACAGCAAACGGTTCTTCCGTACTTACCATATCGCCCTCCGCAGCGTTTAGCTGTGTAACTTCCCCATCACGAGATGCCCTTATATTTTGGTTACCTGCTGGTGTAGTCAATGTGGCGATCAAATCATCTTCTTCCACCATATCCCCATTTTCAACTTCTAGTGAATCTACTTCTCCAGCATTTTGAACCATGATTGGTGATGTTGCTCCTGGTGCTGTTCTACCGTATAAAGTCTTTTCTATCACAAGGTTATCATTCACTGCTTCCTGTGTTTCTACTGGAATAACTCTTTTCTCATCCTCCTGTGTGTCCTCCTCTTGATTACAAGCAGCAAGTAATCCAATTAGGAAAACTGCAGTAATACCTATCATCCATCTTTTCATGTATGTAACTCCTCTCCATTAATTAACAATTTATTATAGAAGTTTAATGCCAGCAATTTTGCTTAACATATAACTTTCTTTGTTTAAGCTTGGGTAATTTTTAAAATGTGCAAGTAGGCCTTGGATAACCACTGCTTGTCGTTCCTTTTTCTGAAATTCACTTTCCAATACTTCTAATACTTCTCTTAGCCTTTGTATTTCCTCTTTTGGGGCTGATAAATCTGATAGCTTATCTCTCATTATGGTTATCAACGATTCGGAAGATGGTTGACCTTCTTCTGTATCTTCCGTTTGTGTGTATTCTTCTGGAATTTGTTTAAACGTAACTAATGCCATTTCTTGTTGATCCAACATCCCCATCATAAGATCATCAAGCCTTCTAACAAGAAAAGCCCCTGCTTTTTCCTTTTCAATGGATACATGATCGAGCACAATCCACTTGAAATAGCCATCTAATAAACCACCTAATTGGATAACTAAATCAATTAGGAAAGGTTGAGCAGATTTACCGTAAATGGCTGTAATGTTGCCTTTTAGCCAGTTAAAATTCTCTACTTTAAAATGCTCCATCAGTTTATCTGTATCTTCACCAATCGAGATGTTTTCACGAATAAACATCATAATACTGTCCTTATGCTTATATAAGTAATCAAACAAGACCGTTATTTGATTGGCAAGGCTCTTTCTCGGGTCGTCGCTTTCTTCCATGACCTCTTCTAATTTTTCCGAAAGGTTATGATGGAAATATTCAAATGAAGTGGCTATAAAATCTTCTTTTGATTTGAAGTGAATGTAAAACGCACCTTTTGATATTCCGGATTCGCTGGCAATTTCCTGAATGGACGTATTATAATATCCTTTTTGAGCAAACAGCCTCATGCCACACTCTATCAGCTTCATCTTTTTTTCATTCATTTAAACACCTGTTCCTTTGTACGATTACATATATAATTGGTTTCAGTTATTTTAATGACTAACTGGTCAGTCACTCCTTCTTTATCTACTTTACTAGTTGAAAGCGGTCTTATACAAGTTTTAAATTGTGTCTATTTTATGACAACAAAAAAGCACCATACATTTATGGCGCTTTCCGTTTTAGAACGACCTTTTATCCTTAAATTGTTGGAAAGGCTGCTCTTCCAAAAATAATACTACGATTCATATGGACGATGAGCTGACTCGTCCTTTTGTATTGCATATCAAAGGAGCTTTTTGTTGTGGCGGCATGGATGCCTGTTCCATCCAAAAAGGTGATATACGTCTTATCACCCTGCTGTTCGTAAGAAGCTACCTGGTGGTAGGAAATCCAAACACAATCTTTGTTCTTGGAAGAAGCAGTAGGAATCATGTACACACCAACCTGTGGGATCACAGGGAGCGGTAGCTTACTTGAAGCTCCGAGGATGTCTTTAACGGACTTCTTTCTACCCTCACGACTGGCACCGAATATGAGACAATTATTGTCAATTATTTGTGTTGGATTATGAATAGAATGTCGTTCTTCCCCTGTCTCGTAAATTAATGATTTGTAATAAGCAGATTCATGGCTAATAATTGCCTTTGTATGTGGTGTAATAATGTAAACTGATGTTATCGTATCCCCCATCTGTTACCCCTTCCTTTCAACAATTTTATGTGTCTATTTTACTATGATTTTTAATCATTTGGTAATAATTTTTCAGATAAATCTAAAATATTTAGATTTGATACTAAATTACGACCAAAGTAGCTTTCCTGTTAATTCTTTCTGCAATCGTAATAAAGAAATGTTTCTATGAGAGAAAAACGGGAACAACTAATAGTGAGATTAATTTGTAAGGAGGACTAAACATGGCAGACAAACAAGAACCTAAGAAAAAAACCGATAATATTACAAATGATCATAAGGATAGTGAACAAGGCTCCCAGCTACAATCCAACGATATGGAATCAGCTCAGGGGAATGAGGAAGAAAAAGAAAAGAAGAAAAAGGATGAAGACGCTTAAGTTTTCTGACTCAGTAAACCACTCCTCCTTGTGTATGCTATAATCAAACTAACATAGCTTGGGGGGGTTATATGGATATTGCAGCACTTTCCATGGCAATGGCAAATCAACACGTTCGTTCAAATGCTGGCATTGCCGTGATGGACAACTCAATGAAAATGATGGAACAGCAAGGGCAAGATTTGATGAAAATGCTTGAACAAGACAGCCCTGCTGCCCCACACCCTTCTCTTGGTAAACAAATTGATTTTAAAGGGTAAGGGAAAGAACGGATGATACGTTAGATCCACATAGAAAAAGCGTGACTCTCGCGATTAGGCGGGATGTCACGCTTTTTTGTCTATTTGTAACACAGAAAAGCAGAATCACCTCTCTATGATAAACTACTGACATTGTCATCATGAAAGGGTTCTGCTTTTAACTTAAAATGAACTGACGAAAATAGAGCTATTGGTTTCCTGCACCCATGTTCTCTTCTTCATCTGTTTTATTGCGGTCCTCTGTATCCATACCATCTTCTTGGTCTGTTCCTGGATCTCCCTCCATACCGGAGCCGTCACCATTCATACCGCCTTGATCATTGTTATCTTCTTCCATAGGATTCTCGTTGTTATTATCGTCTTCTTGGTTCATTGGAGCTTCCTCATCAGCAGGATCATTTCCATCATCTGTTCCACATGCCGCAACCAAAGAAAGTGCTAATAACGGGGCACCTAGCTTCAATAAAAATTTCTTATCCATGTCAATTCCTCCTTTAAAATGTATGCTATCGCGTTTAGCATAACCATTTTAAAAGAAGTGATACATGTCCATAATAATTTTTTTAAAATTGTTTTTTGTTGAGAGTACAGCTCAGGAACATCTCTTTATTTACTTTATGGCAAACGTAATTTCTGCTTCACAAGCTACTTCACCGTCAACCTTTGCAATCCCTTTCCCTTTGCCAATTGGGCCTTTTAATCGAGTAATTTCCACATCTAATTCAAGCTGGTCACCAGGTCTTACTTGACGTTTAAAACGGCATTTATCTACACCTGCAAGAAAGCCAATTTTTCCTTTGTTTTCTTCCATGCCAAGCATCGCCATTGCTCCTGCTTGTGCAAGGGATTCAATAATTAGCACCCCTGGCATAACAGCATATTCTGGAAAATGTCCTTGAAAGAATGGTTCGTTAATACTAACGTTCTTTAATGCTTTAACATGTTTTCCCTCTTCCATTTCAACCACTTTATCAACTAATAAAAATGGATAACGGTGGGGAATTGTCTCTTTTATTTGTTCAATTTCCATGTTCATTCTCCTATCTTTTAATGGGGTTATGTATATAGTATAGCAAAGAAAAGTTTAAAACCGCTTAAAATAAGGTATTAATCAAAGTAAACAATTAATAATAAGCAACAACACCTGAAAGGAGGACAACCTCATGCTTTGGACGATTTTAATTATACTACTCATTTTATGGGCTATCGGGTTTGCATTTGATGTAGCAGGCGGATTAGTTCATATCCTACTTGTAATTGCCCTGGTTGTTTTAATTTACCGTCTCGTAACAGGGAAAAAAATAACCAAGTAACAAACAAAAGCGCAGAGAGCCGTTTAGAAACGTAGCGAATGGACCTTAGTAACTGAGATAAAGGAATCACGATGAGGTAACGAATCGATGATGACTTATCGCAAAGCGCTAAGGGAAGTCGCCTAGTTTCTGGCTCTTGTAGCTAGACGATCAAAAGCGCAGAGAGCCGTTAAAAAAAACAATAAATTGGTGACTGTTATTCTGTGTTTCGGAAAATACTTCGCCTTCCGTGTGCACGGCTTAGAATCCTCACAAGCAAGAAGTCGCTTCTTCAGGGTCGTTCTACTCGTGCTATTCCCACCGGAATCTGCGCATTTTCCTACGCTATAACAGTCCACTCTATCAAAATGGCAAAAAATATCCGGACAATAAACTCAAATTTTAGCAATAAAATTTAGGTGATTGTCCGGATTTTTAGTTTATAAAGGGTCTTTATGTCTCTTATTCTGTTTTTGTGACAATATCGATTATATGTCGCCAGGTTTCGGTTTTCAATGCGTCTAAAGGTGTTCCATCTCCTATCAAGCCATAGCCCACCATAAGACCAGCAACGAGAGCGATCGCAGCTAAAAGCAGGACGACGATGATACGCAGCCAAATTGGGAATATGCGCAGTCTAACTCTTTTTTTCTTTTTAGCGCTGTTCTTCTCAGCCTTTTGTTTCTTCCTTGATTGTTTGGACTCGCTCGCCTCCATCGTTGCCTCTTTTTTAGCACCCTTTTTGTATGCTTTGCGGGTTTGCTGCTCCTTACTTTGTTTCGCCTCTCGTTCCGTTGACATGGTTTGTTTCTCCCTACTTCCTATTTACATGATTAGCCTATGCCTTTCTTGCATTTTAACATAGCAAATCATAGCTTACATAGTGTTATGACCTTAGCTGATTAATCAATCCAGACATTTGGTCACCCATCGAAATGGTTCGTGAATTAAACTGGTAGGCTCGTTGTGTTGAGATAAGATCCGTCATTTGCTTTGATATGTCCACATTAGAATTTTCTAACGCTCCACTTTTTACTAAGGTTTGGGTGGCAGGAGCTTGTACCACTTCATTCATAGCAAAACCTAAACCAGCTAAATCAGGAAGCCTAAAGCCATTTTCCCCTGCTGCTTCAAGTAAACGCGGTCTTACAACTTCAACAACACCAAGTGAACCGGCATTTTCTACTTGGTTCCCACGCTGTACATTTATTTGTCCAGATTCATCAATAGAAATCGAATCAAATCCTTCTGGGATAATAATATTCCCATTCTCGCCCTGAATCGGATTACCTTTCCCATCTGTAAGCATAACTGCTTCGTTATTATTAACTGGGTTTAAATAAAAAGCCCCATCACGGGTGTAGCGTGTTTCCGGGATACCATTCTCTGTCACTTGAACCTGATAGAAATGGTTATCCTGTAATAATGCAACGTCCAGCTCTCTACCTGTTTCCTTTATACTACCCGTTGTAAAATCCATGTTAATGGAGCCAAGCTTGGCTCCATTCCCTACACGGATACCATCTGGAGTCGATCGTCCTTCTGCTCCAGCCGGGTCAGTCATATTATTAATTTGTTGGAATAAAAGGGATGAAAATTCAGCTTGCCGATTTTTATATCCTGTTGTCTGGCTGTTCGCCATATTATTCCCAATCAAATCAAGTTTGTTTTGCAACTGATTCATCGTTACTGCTGCTTGGATCATTGTTCTGGACATATGTACCTCCTACTCCGACTATGTAAGCCTTCCAATCTCACTAACAGCTTTTCCCATGCTCTCATCATAAGCTCTTAGCACACGTTGGTTTGTTTCAAACAATCGGTAAGATTCCATCATACGTGTCATAGATTGAAGGGAATCAACATTAGACCGCTCCAGAAATCCTTGTTGAACGGTATAGGTTGCGCCAGCTGGAACAGCACCTGCATCGCCGTTATAAAGGCCATTCCCCTCTTTCGCTAACCCATTGGCATCGTCTGTATACGAAATCCCAAGTACACTTTCTCCTGCTTCTGTTTGAACGAGACCATCTTCTGTCACAGTAAATTCCATACCATTTGTCTGAATTGTGTTCCCTGCCTGATCAAGGACATAATACCCCTGATTTGTCACAAGGAATCCTTGTCCATCCACAGTGAAATTACCATTTCTCGTGTAGCGAACATCGCCATCTTCGTTCTGTACGGAAAACAGAAGAGCACCAGCTTCATCAGGTAATATGCCGTTAACTAGTGCCAAATCCGTCGACACGGACGTTTCACGAATATCTCCTTGCATGAAGTTAGGCGCTGCTTCCTGTACATATACTCCGGTGTTCAATGGACCGATTGGGTTTTGAACAGGGAAATTTAAAGAGTTGGAGGTCGGAATTGTTTTTCCGCCCATTTGCTGCATTAACATCTCTGGAAATGCCTTTAAGGATGTCTGATCTGCTTTATAGCCAGGTGTATTAGCATTGGCAATATTATTAGATAAAGCTTCCTGTGTACGCTGTTGGGCAATCATTCCACTTGCTGCGGTGTAAAAACCTCTTAGCAAACTGCTCCCCCTCCTCTCGTTAAAAATATTATGGTTTAAACTTTTTTATTTAAGGGTATTCTTTTTTATCGGTATAAGCTTGCCGCTTTATAAGTTAAACGACCTTTTTTCTTTCAAGTTTATCAATATTTTCTAGCATAATACCTGTGCCTTTTGCTACACAGTGCATTGGTTCCTCTGCTACTAAGACTGGAACCTTCAATTCTTCAGCAAGTAGCTGGTCTATACCATGTATCATAGCTCCGCCACCTGTTAAAATGACACCTCTGTCAATAATATCAGCAGATAGTTCAGGCGGTGTTTTTTCTAAAACAGATTTCGCAGCCTGTACTATAAGGAAAACAGATTCGCGTAATGCTGCTTCGATTTCAGCAGAATAAACGGTAATCGTTCTCGGTAAACCGGAAACCATATCACGGCCACGAATTTCCATTTCCTCATTTCGGGAATCTCTGAAAACTGTGGCAACATTTATTTTAATATCCTCTGCTGTGCGTTCTCCAATCAGAAGCTTATACTGCTTCTTTATGTATTGAAGAATTTCGACATCGAATTTATCCCCAGCCATTTTAATGGATTCCGAGGTAACAATATCCCCCATGGACAAAACAGCAACATCTGTCGTTCCACCACCAATATCAACGACCATGTTACCGCTTGGTTGGAATATATCCATTCCTGCACCAATTGCAGCTACTTTTGGCTCTTCTTCAAGGTAAACCTTTTTCCCACCAGATTTCTCTGCTGCTTCTTTAATTGCCTTTTGTTCTACCTTTGTAATGTTGGTCGGGCAGCAAATTAGCATCCTTGGCTTTGAAAGGAGCCCTTTAACACTAATTTTATTTATGAAATGCTTTAACATTGCTTCTGTTACATCAAAGTCTGCAATTACTCCATCTTTTAATGGACGGATGGCTTCAATGTTTCCTGGTGTACGTCCAACCATGCGCCTTGCTTCCTCGCCAACTTCGAGTACCTTTCCAGTATAGCGGTCCATTGCAACAACTGATGGTTCGTCTAAAACGATACCTTTTCCTTTTACGTGAATTAAAACATTGGCAGTTCCAAGGTCAATTCCAATATCCCTAGAAAACATGAATCAAGATCCTCCTACTATAAATTAATTCAATTTTTACATATTCCTACAAGAGGTTGCTCAAAGAGTCCGGTAAAAAGGACACATCGTTCCTTTTTCATCCTCTTTTTGAGCACGGACTTCTAATATTATATTTTACCACAAAGTTCAACAATTAACTGCATAGTATTAGAAAAAAATGGGGGTTTTGTGTGATTTTTATGGAAAAAATTGTTTCTTTTAATGTTTTTTTAGTACGTCTTTACTACATTTACTAATTTACTGCCAACGTAAATATGGAGAAAACGAACCTTTCTAGGTCTGTTTTCTCCTCCAACATTATTTTGCCGTAGTAAAATAATTACACTTATCCTACCGGTTTTGGTTCCGTCTCTTTTACCTGTGGTTCAATCTTGTACTTTTTCCTAGTTGCTTCCCCTCCACGTAGATGTCTAATAGCTTTGTGATATTCAAGAATTTCCTTTACCTTTAACGCAAGTTCAGGATTAATTTGTGGCAAGCGCTCTGTCAAATCCTTATGGACAGTGCTCTTAGAAACACCAAATTCTTTTGCTATTACGCGGACAGTCTTTTTTGTCTCCAATACATAATTTCCTATCCTGATGGTTCTGTCTTTGATGTAGTCGTGCACACCGTTCGCCTCCCTATGTTGGTTAATTCCGAGGTGTCTATCGAGACAAGGTGTTCATCTTAAGTGGCTCACATTGGAGTACTGATATTCTGTTGTTTGTTCATCAATATGTATATTGAAGCGAAAGGTCCTAACCACCTTCCACTCAATATTGACCTAATATTCTGTAATTTTTCCATACAAAACGAGGATACTTCGCATAAGTAACGTTAAGCCACACAAGCTCTCACCTCAGAAATTACTGAATGCTTGGTTTGTAACATTTTATTAAGGAGATGGCGGGATTATGATTAAAATTGCATCTTTGTAAAAGTAGGACGAGAAGTATTTATTCAGGAGATCTAAAAGGGAGTTTGTTTACTATCTAAATCGAGAAGAATTAATCACTTCATTAAAAATAAGGCTCAGCTTTTCTTTTATCCGATAAAGCATAAAACCGTTGAAGTTCCTATGTGAATCTCTCTCTTTTTACCTACAGAAGACAGATGTTAATCCATGTCACCTAACCCAGGATCGTATACATCCATATCTCCAAGCCCAGGATCGAGCAAAATCGAGATGTTTGTAGATAAAGTGCCAGAAACCAAGGAAATCAGAACCGTTAAAACTGCCATCAATAGAAAAGAAGTTAACTTTTTCATTTTATTGCCTCCTTAAGGGATTTTAGCAGTAAAAGAAAAAGCTGAACCTTTTAAACAAATAAAAATCACTATGGATGACTGATGTGAGGGGTAAAAGAATGTGGGTGAGGGGCAGCCCCCCTCAGGCTTAAAGTTTTCTTAATAACGTAAGTGGTAACTTACTAAAGAAGTAGTCACTTCGTCTTTCGATAAAAAAATTATAGGATTGAAGAAGGAGATCTTTATCTTGTTTCGCTTTCCCAAGATAATATAGCTGAAAGGGACTGTCTAAAGGTAGGTCATGCAATAATTCAATTGCTTTTTGAGTGTTTCCTTTGGCAATTTCAATGTGTGCCTGTTCACTCGGATCTGGGGAAGATATATTCCCAACTTGATTAAAGTGTGCTGAAAGAAAAGGAATATTTCGTTGTTCTACAAGCTTCACTACTTTTTCCAATCCGTATTGCTTTGCAACCTTTAACGCTTCGTTAAGATGATACATGCCCTGTAAGTATGTATCAAAGGTATAGGATAGACCCAGTTTTATATGCATGCTCGCCATTGTCCTTGGATTTTGGGTTTGATTTAAGACCCTAAATGCATATTTGCGAGCCATAATAAGTTCATTTCTTGTAAGATGATAGGTAAGCAGAATTTGGTTTAAACGTATTTTGAAAAAAGACAGCAATAGTCTATCTTCAACCCCCGCAAACAATTCTTGTTGTATATCGAGAAAATTCCCTAATCTACTGAATTGATTAAGCTCATAATACGTTGTTACCTTGAAGAACTCCACAAGACATTTCAACTCAGGGTCGTTTGTCTCAATACATTTTATTCTTTGGAGCGATTCATGGGGCAGGCATTTTTTTAGCCTTCTATCCAAAACATGTTGATAGACTAATGCCCACTTACGGGTCGAAGCGTTGAGGGAATGATGGTTTTTCTCTATCAGGGTCTCTAAGTCTGTATAAAACCCATTCATATAGAGAAACTCCATCCCCTTCTTGAGGATGTCATTGGAATTTGAGTGCAAGCAATATTCCCTTGTTAATTCTATTACACTTTCTTCCGGGTGTTCTTGATAAAGTATTTCTACAAGTTCTCTTAGTGATAGGTTATCTTTTCCTTTATCTGAGATAAATATTGAGGGCATAACCATAGTAGGGAATCTCCTTTCTACCATCCTTTTACGTTTATTTTAGAAGAAGACTACTATTTTTTTCGCTAATTAACAGCAAGAAATTCTATTAATACTTATAATAACACATTTATCTCCTAGAATATTAGCTATCGTTCGACAAATTTTGCATCATTATAATCACTTTCTTTTTTAAATAAAAACTTAGTCAACAACAAAAAAAGACCCTAGACTCTATTAAAGTACTAGGATCTTTCTTACTTTTCTTATGCACTCTCAGATGAGTCGGTTGCATCATTGGATTCTTCGTTTGATGCGTCATCTTCCTCTTCATCAGCAGGCGCGTCTTCTTCTTCAGTCTTATCTTCATCATCGGCATTCTCTTCAGAAGCTTCATTTTCCACAGCCTCTTCTTCAGATGATTCCGTTGCTTCATCTGATTCAGTGCTGTCTACCGCTTCTTCAAGAGCACTCTCTAGACTACTTACTGGTTGATTAAAGAAGTCTTCTGGGTTCACATGCTTATCTTCTTTTCTGAGTTCAAAGTAAACGTGTGTTCCGCTATCTTGACCAAACAAGTTCTTTCCTGCAGTTCCTAGTTGATCACCTTGTTTCACTTCTGCCCCTGCTTTTACACTTACCTTTTCAAGGCTTGCATAGTATGTCTTAACATCATTCTCATGTGACACTACGACAACATTACCTAAAAGCGGATCTTCTTTTACTTCCTCAATTGTTCCAGTTAGTGCAGCAACAACATCAAATGTTTCACCACTTGCTGATGCAATATCTACACCAGTACTCTGGTAATAACGGTTGTTATATAGAACCAAAGCATTTTCCTGATCTTCTTGATCTGCGTTGTAATCATAGAATTTAGTTACGATTTCTGCTTGTTCTTGATCCGCTAATGGCATTTGAATAACTTCTTGATGTTCTAAAACAGGCTCTGCTTCCTCTTCATTTGGTGTTGGAACATAGTTTTCCTGGTCTTCCTGTGCATCAGGAATCTGGTTATCCATGTTTTGGTACCATACGACAACGGAAAGAAGCAAGGCAGCAATTGTCAGATAGACTGCTGGGAAAAACCACTTTTTCTTGAAAATACGGCTCCATTTGTTTTTTGAAGCTTTGTTTTCTTCATTCATTGATCATCACCTCAACAACCATTCTGATCAGAAAATGGAAGATCTATACATGAAGAGAAAAAAATTTTATAAAAAGATGCATTTTTTTTTCGAAGACGGGAATAGTAAGAGGTTCCTTTATGCAAACCTTAGAGAGCGCTGGCTTCCCTTGTGGGATGACCTTACAGCGAACCTGATACGGAGGCGCTCTTTGAGATACTTGCTCCACTCACGATTAAAGTTAAAATAAAAAAAACCCTCGCTTTATTTTACAACGAGGGCTGGTGCTGTATCCGTAATCGTACTGATTTCAATATCCTTATAATAATAATTCACTATGTCTTTGTAGGTTTTCCCTTCCTCGGCCATGCCGTTTGCGCCGTACTGGCTCATGCCGATTCCGTGGCCATAGCCTTTCGTAGTAAAAATGAGGTGGTCATCTTTTTGCTCTATAGTGAAGTCACTGGAACGCAGCTTCAACTTCTCTCTTACTTCCCGCCCGCTAAATGTATCTTCATTTAACGTCAGTTGCTCCACCCGTTTTCCATCTGTTCTGGTAATCTCAATGGAGAGCGCTGTATCATTTGGGAGATTTGTAGCGAGTGCTTTCCCAACATGCTCGATCGAATATGTTTCCTGGTTAAGGAATTTTGGTGTAGCTTCATCCCAATGGCTCTCTACACTACGCAGATATGGTAGTTCATTCTCCCAATAATCCTCTGAGTTTTCTGTAAACCCATTACTTGTGGAGAAAAATGCAGGTGTGATCAGATCCTTTTTATAGGTAAGCACTTCTCCTTTTGTCGCATTCACTGCTTCTTTAATTTTATTCATCTTTTTTTCATACTCATCACCAAAGAGCTTTTGTAATTCTGTTTCATCCTTATACACCTGGTGCTGAACGGTATCCGTTACATCTGCTTCTTCTGTTATATCTCCGTGCAGCTTATAGTTTACGATATAAGTACGAGCAGCAAGAGCTTGTGCTTTCAATGCCTCCATTTCAAAATCTGCTGGCATTTCTGAAGCTACTACTCCAGCTACGTATGTCTCTAGCGGAACATTATCCACTTTGTCTAAATCAGAGCGCATAACTGCCACGGAAAAGGGAGAAGATTCAAGCTCAACCGATTTGTCTGTTTCCTTCTCCTGACTTGTTGCTTCATTTCCTTTATCATCCCCAAATGTAATGACAATCATGGTGGGGATAAATAGGATAAGGCAAAATAGACCTGCGAGAAAGATGGCTGTGGGTAGCTTCCACTTTTTTGTTTGCTTCCCTAAATAGTAATTTTTCTTATGCTTCATTAAGAAGGGGTTGTTTTTCTTCGTTTCTTTTCTAGGATTCTGTAGTGTAATGGCCGTTTTCTGTTTCGCATTTATTCGTTCTTGTATGGACTTCTTTTTTAGTTTAGTTGTTTTTCCAAGTTTATAGTTCCCTTTTTTCATCACAATCCCCCATCCTCTGTAAATGATATTGCCAATCAAATCTAGCAATCCTACTATTAAACGTATACAGAAAGGGAAAACAATAGAACACAAGAATGAAAAAAACCTACGCAATTTTACGTAGGCTTGAATTTTTATAAGCTAAAGAGATATTTACTGATGTATAGCTGGGTCTTTCAACGGTGTCTTGTCTTCTATTTCGTTATTATATAGATGGCAGGCAACGTAATGCCCTTCTTCTACTTCTTGCCAAATCGGGGTTACTTCAGCACACGCTTCCATTGCGAAAGGGCATCTTGTACGAAAAACACAGCCACTCGGAGGGTCAATCGGACTAGGTAACTCCCCTTCAAGGATAATGCGCTCTCGACTTTCCTCAATATCCGGGTCAGGGATAGGGATGGCAGATAGAAGTGCCTGTGTATATGGATGCAATGGCTCCTCATATAATGCCTCACTTGTAGTAAGCTCCACAAGGTTACCTAAATACATTACCCCAATCCTGTCAGATATTTGCTTTACCATGGAAAGATCATGGGCGATAAATAGGAAGGTCAGCCCCTTCTCCACTTGTAGTTCTTTCAATAAATTGACCACCTGTGCCTGTACAGATACATCAAGCGCGGAAATCGGCTCATCCGCTATAATAAATTCTGGTTCCAAAGCAAGGGCTCTGGCTATCCCAATCCGCTGGCGCTGTCCTCCGCTAAATTCGTGAGGATAACGATTAGCATGGTCTCGGTTTAATCCCACTTCCTCTAGCAATTCATATACACGCTCTAGTTGTTCCTTTTTGGACTTGAATAAGCCATGCACTTCCATTGGTTCACCGATTACCTCACGCACAGTAGAACGAGGGTTCAGGGAGGCATATGGATCTTGAAAAATCATCTGCATTTTACGATAAAGATTAAACTTTTCTTTTTCTGTTAAGCTATGCACATCTTTTCCATCATAAATCACGTTACCTTCCGTTTTATCGTAAAGCCCCAAAATGGTACGACCAATGGTAGATTTCCCACAACCCGATTCTCCTACTAATCCAAAGGTTTCACCGGGCTTCACATAAAAGGAAACATCATTAACTGCTTTTAGAACTTTTCCTTTTCCTACATCAAAATGCTTTTTCAACTGGTTGACTTCTAGTAGTTTCTCGTTCATAAACTATTTCTCCTCTGTCTCGAGCCAATAACGTCTTGCAGCACAAAGCTCTTTTTCGTAAACCGTACCGGCCAGTTCGATTATCTCTATTCCTTTTCCTGTTTGTGGAGAATGCAGCATCTTGCCATTACCATAATAAATACCTACATGGTGTAAGCGCCCTTTCCCTTCTTCATAAGCAAAAAATAGTAAGTCGCCTGTCTGTAATTTGTCGAATGTAACTTCTTCCCCCGCTTTAGCTTGGTCCCCTGCATCTCGGGCAATTTGATAACCGTTCGCTTTATGGGCCGCATACGCTAGTCCGGAGCAATCATAACCATATGCACTCATTCCACCCCAAAAATAATCTAATCCTTGAAAGTCCTCGACCGCCTTCACTATCTTCTGGCCATTTCCTTTATTCAATCCTTTTTCTGTTGGAAATACGATTACTTCTTCGGCTTGTAAAAAGCGATTCCCGTGTGGGGTTTTCACTTCGACAAGGGTCTCTCCAACCTTGACTACTGGCAGCATGGTAAGATAGCTTAGTTCCATCTCCCGTTGACCTGATTCCGTCTGTAACCATGCCTTCTTGCTGCTAACAGCCGCCGTGTGTTCACTTTGCCAGTCGCTTTTATTTACCTCACGTAATTGTGCGTGTGGCATCCACCCTGGATAGCCTCTTTCGTCTTTCTTGGATGGCTGATCTGGAATGACAACATGTGCCCAATCCCCTTGTGTTTCCGTAATGATTACCGGCTGTCCATATAGCAACTGAGATTGAACTCTATTCTCTTCACATAAGGCAAGGTTTTGTTCGTAGGTCAACCCATTTATCCACTCTTGCATATCAGCTGGAACAGTTACCCCAAGTTTGTCGATAGCTCGAGCAGAATCAGGTGAGGTCCAAACTGTCGCGACCTGTACTGCTGTTACATGTAACGTATTAGAAAATTGATCAAACGATTGTTTAACCATACTATTCTCCTTTCTATCTTTAGTTCATTGTAATTTTGGATTGCAAAAATGCTTCATTTATCCCTGTTATGCCGAGTCCAGGCTCATTTCCCAGATTAATAGTGGATTGTTCGTACGTAATTCCCCCTTGAAGGAGATCTCCTGTAAGCATTAACGGAGCATCAAAGTCATAGCGCGTAATATTAGGTTGGCTTGCTGCGAAATGAGCTGCAGCTGTAATGCCTAGCTTTGTTTCAATCATACTACCTACCATACATTCCACATTGTAAATGCCAGCAAGCTTTGCTATTTTCATAGCCTCGTGTATCCCACCAGATTTCATAAGCTTAATATTTATGAGATCTGCCGCCCCCGTCTCCAGTACCTTTTTGGCATCGACGGCAGTAAAAACACTCTCGTCAGCCATGATTAAGGTATCAGTATGTGTTGTCACTTGGCGTAATCCTTCCAAATCGTTCGCTTTTACGGGTTGCTCTACTAGTTCAATATCTAATCCGAGATCTTCCATTTTTTGAATAGCTCTAACTGCCTCTTTCGCCTTCCAGCCTTGGTTTGCATCTAAGCGAATTTTTATATCTGGACCTATTTTTCCGCGGATTGCTTGGATCCTTTTTATGTCGGTTTCGATAAGGTCCTTGCCAACTTTGACTTTTAAAATTGAAAAGCCGTCTTGCACATAGCGTTGTGCATCTAGAGCCATCTCCTCTGGTGTGTTCACACTTACCGTATAATCGGACTCAATAGTATCCTTATATCCACCTAGAAATGAAGATAGCGTCATGCCTGCCTCCTGCGCCAAACAGTCATACAATGCCATGTCTACTGCAGCTTTTGCGCTATAGTTCCCCACAAGTCCTTTTCCTATCATCTCAAAAATATGCTCCCGCTTTTGCAGGGAAGCACCCGTAATGATTGGCTTCAATATACCATTTATCGCAAATTCTACTCCTGATAGGCTGTCACCTGTAATAACATGGGTCGGGGGAGCTTCACCCCAGCCAGTAATCCCATCGTCGCACGTGATTTTTACAAGGACTGTTTCTGCCACAGTAACTGTACGTAACGCGGTTTTAAAAGGCGTATGGAGCGGAATAGCCGCCCGAAAGGTTTCTATATCTTTAATGTTCATTGTATCTCCTCCACTTCCTTAACGAACACCCGGCTCTATCTTAAGTGTTTTTTTATTGCTGGAAAGCTTTGCAGTAACACCAAATGGTACGGCAACATGTGGGAAGCAGTGCCCTATCTTAAATCCGGAAAGCACAGGTTTTCCCAGTGCATGAAAATAATCATCCAAAACCTCTTGTAGCGTGAAACTAGAATCGAGGGTTGGTGTTGCATTTGCGAAGTCACCCACCACAATCCCAGCAACTTCTTCAAGCTTTCCAGCTACACGGAGATGGTTCAGCATCCCATCCACCTTGTATGGTTCTTCACCAATATCTTCTATAAACAAGATTTTATCCTTTGTATCTATTTCGTAAGGAGTTCCTAATGTACTAACTAGTAAGGAAAGGTTCCCACCAACAATCTCACCTTCTGCTTCTCCAGGTGAGATAACATGTAGGGGGGAAATTTCCTCTGTGTACGTGTAAGTGTCCGATTTAAACAGTTGGCTAAACCGGGAAGCAGAAAGCGAATCAAACTCGTTCCTCGCTATATCTGAGACAACCATTGGTCCATGAAATGTTACGAGATCTGTTTTTTGCCTTATTGCTGTATGTAAATAAGTAATATCACTATAACCCCAAAAAATTTTAGGGTTTTGCTTGATTAGCTCATAATCAAGGTTTGCAGCGATTCGTCCAGTACCATATCCTCCGCGTGCACAAATGATCGCTTTAATACTAGGGTCTGCAAACATGTCATGTAGATCTTCCAACCGTTGTTGGTCGGTTCCAGCAAGGTAGCCATTTTTTTGCTGTATATACTTCCCAAGTATTGGTTGGAGTCCCAACTTTTCAAAAAAAGGAACTGCAACCTGTATTTTTTCGTTATCTATTGGGCCAGCTGGTGCAATTATCCCAACGTGATCACCTTTTTGCAGCTTTTCTGGACAAATCATGATACCCCAACTCTCTTTTCCTTTTAGAATTCCTTAACTATATCCTCAGAGCGATAATCAATTATGAACTACTATTATAGTTGATTGCTATGTTTAATAGAGAACGGCTAACAACCGCCAATTATGAATCCTTATGTATTATGTATGTATGTATAGGTTTGAAGCTGGGACGAATGAACTTGGAGAAAGCAAACGCCGAACGTATTCGAAGACTATTATCTAGTGTTCGAATTCGCTCAGCGTGCTAAACCAATCCCATGACGAAACACTATTCAGCTGAGAAAATATGTAGATTCCTTGGGGAGGTAAGGCCTCGGTATGCCCCCGTATTGTGTAACATACACAGGCATACCAGCCGCCCCAGGAATGCGCAGTATTTTCCTTAGGTTCCTAATGCTTTGTTAATTATTCGTCTCAGAGGTAATAGTGAAAAACTTTATTGCAACCTTAATCTTTTTATAAGATAAATTATTCGCTTTTATCTGCCCATTTTAGTTCTACATAGCCTACTGGGTGACGCACAATACCTGAAACAGGATCACTGTACATATGCACCTGGTTATAGTAGTGGATTGGGAAGATTGGCATTTCTTCAGCTAATAGTCTTTCTGCTTCATACATATATTCCCAACGTTGTTCCTCATCTGATTCCGATTTTGCGTTGGCAATTAACTCATTATATTCCTCGTTTGACCAGCCAGTACGGTTCATAGAAGAATCAGTTATAAAGCTTTCTAGGAAGTTTACCGGATCACCGTAGTCAAAGATGAAAGAACTTCTGGAAAGCTGATGATTTAATGCTTTTTGATCATCTAGGAACACACTAGCTTCCGTATTCTCTAATACAACATCAATACCAAGATTCTCTGAGAATGCACTCTGCATTGTCTCTGCTATCGCTTTATGGGCATCACTTGTGCTGTAGGATAGTGTAACTTCCGGAAGCTCATCATAGCCTTCCTCCTCCATCCCCTCTTCTAACAGCTGTTTTGCCTCTTCTGGGTTGTACTCAACTAAATCTCCATTTTCATCTCGGAAATCATTACCAGAAGGGCTCTCGAAACCAGGAGATACAAATGCTGTTGCGGCTTCTTCACCATTTTTCGTTACATATTCCACTATGTCCTGTTGGTTAACAGCCAGCGCGAAGGCTTTACGGATCTTCGCATTTTGGAAAGGCTCTTCTGTTACGTTAAAACGATAGAAATATAATCCAGCTTGATCTTTTATGACAACATTCTCTTCGTCTATTAATTGTTCCGCCATCTCTGATGGAAGTTCGGTTACATCAAGTTCCCCTGCTTCAAACATTTGGTATTCTGTATTCGTGTCATTAACCATTGCCCAGTGAACTTTATCTAACTTCACAGTATCTGCATCCCAATATTCTTCGTTTTTAACGAAAACCATTTCACTATCATGTTCCCATGATTCCAAAGTAAATGGCCCGTTTGACACAAACGAATCTGCTTCTGCAAACCATTCTGAGTTTTCCTCTGCAACAGCAGCGTTTACTGGGAAGAAAGCAGGATTGGATATGACGTGTAGAAAATACCCAGTTGGTTCTGCCAAGGTTACTTCGAATGTTTTCTCATCTACTGCTTCGATTCCTAGGTCTTCTGCAGAACCTTCTCCACTGTTATATGCTTCTCCACCTTCAATAAAGTAACCTAAGAAAGCAGCTGCTGAACCTGTCTCTGGGTTTAGCAAGCGTTCCCAAGCAAAAACAAAGTCTTCGGCCACAACTGGGTCGCCATTAGACCAGTTGGCATCTTCACGAATGTGAAAAGTATAGACTGTTCCATCGTCTGATAAATCCCAGTCCTCTGCAATCGCAGCCTGAGGAGTATCATCCTCACCTAAACGTGTTAATCCTTCCATTAAGTTATTTAATGGATTCCATGAAACGGCATCAAACCCTACTGCAGGGTCAAATGAAGTTGGCTCTGTTCCGTTATTCATGTACAATACTTTTTCACCTGAAGCTGTGTTTTCCTCTTCTCCAGTATTTTCCTCTTCCTCATTCGTCTCTGTTCCTGCATCTTCATTTGCAGTACATGCTGCCAAAACAAATATTGCCATAGCAGCCATTAGAAAAACTAGTAACTTCTTTTTCATCTTTATTGCCCCCTTTGTCTTATTTTTCGGCAGTTGCCAATAACTGCTTTGCCCTTTCATCCTGCAACCAGCAGTCCACCTTATGTGAATCAGACCGAGCTGTAGTTACAGGGTAAACATTATCACACACCTCCATGGCGAATGGACACCTTGCAGTAAAAGGGCATCCCTCTGGAGGCGAGAATAAATCAGGTGGTGTTCCATCAATAGGCGTTAGTTTCTCGCCTTGTAGGTCGAGCCGTGGTACCGAGTTGAGTAGCCCCTTCGTATAAGGATGCTGCGATTCATAGAAAATCTCTCTTTTAGTTCCAACCTCGATAATCTTTCCGGCATACATCACGGCAACACGATCAGCTATTTTAGCTACTACACCTAAATCGTGTGTAATTAAAATGATCGATACGCCTGTAGACTCTTGTATTCTTTCGAAAAGCTCCAAAATCTGTGCCTGAATCGTAACATCAAGTGCAGTTGTGGGCTCATCTGCTATTAAAAGCTCTGGATCACAAATGAGAGCCATCGCAATGACAATCCGCTGGCGCATACCCCCACTAAACTGATGTGGATACTGTTTCAAACGTTCCGTAGCGTTTGGAATCCCAACAAGCTCTAGCATATCAAGTGCCTTTGCCTTGGCCTCAGTAGGTGAAATCTTTCGATGTTGTTGCAGCCCCTCAACTAACTGTGTGCCAATGGTTAAGGTAGGGTTTAAGGCAGTCATCGGGTCTTGAAAAATCATGGAGATATCCACACCTCGAATTGACCGCATCTGTTTCTCTGACAATCTCGTAATCTCTTTCTCTTTGAATCGAATTGATCCGTTTGATATTTTGCCAGGTGGGTTAGGGATAAGTCGCATAATTGCATTCGACGTTACACTTTTCCCACAACCAGATTCCCCTACGATTGCGAGTGTTTCGCCTTTATTTAAATGAAAATCGACACCTCTTACTGCTTTTACCGTTCCACCATATGTACGGAAGGTTACATGTAGGTCCTTTACCTCAAGTATTTTTTCCATTTCGTCACCTACTTCCTCAGTTTTGGATCCAGGGCATCCTGTAGTCCATCACCTAATACATTAAATGCAAACATCGTAAAGGATATGAAAAATGCTGGGAAGAACAAGGTCCACCAATTCCCAGACAGGATGGCACCTAACGAATCATTTGCCATTACACCCCAGCTTGCAAAGGGAGCCTGTATACCAAGACCGAGAAAACTTAGGAAAGCCTCTGCAAATATGGCACTCGGAACCGTCAGTGTCATTTGAACAATAATTGGCCCCATTGTATTCGGTAACAGGTTTTTTCGGATAATCCGAGGTGTCTTTGTACCAAACGACTTGGAAGCGAGGACAAATTCATAGTTTTTAATCTGCAGAACTTGCCCTCGCACTATTCGGGCCATTCCAACCCACCCTGTTACCGTCAATGCAATGATAATCGTACTTAAACTTGGACCTAATACAACTAACAAAAGAATAACAACTAGTAAATAAGGTAGCCCGTAAAGGACTTCAATGATACGCATCATAATATTATCTGTGCGGCCACCCTTGTATCCAGAAAGACCACCATAAATTATTCCGATTGATAAATCAATAAGTGCTGCCATCAAACCAACGAACAAGGAAATACGAGCACCATACCATGTGCGTGTGAACACGTCTCTTCCTGCGTTATCTGTTCCAAACCAATGGTCGGAGGATGGTGGCTGATACTGGTTTGGCAAATCCTGCTTGTTTACCTCGTAAGGAGATAAGATAGGGCCAAATATGGCAAAAAGTGCAAGCAAAACTAGGAATAGTAACCCAGCCATAGCCAGTTTATTTTTTACTAGTCTGCGCCATGCATCTTGCCAATATGATAGGGATGGACGAGCAACTGTTTCAGCAGCTTCGGTATCCTTTCCCTTCCATGAAAACCATTCATCAGGGATGTTACCAGGAGAACGCTTCATATTGTTTTGTTCCATACTAAGCCCCTCCCTTCTTGTGCAGCTTAATTCTTGGATCTAAAATACCGTAAACGATATCTACTAGGAAGAGCATGAATATTAAAAAGGCGCTGTAAAAAACGGTTGTTCCCATAATTACCGGATAATCACGTTGATTTATGCTTTCCACAAAATAGCGACCCATTCCAGGTATCGCGAATATTTTTTCAATAACAAACGTACCCGTTAATATTCCGGCAAGTAGAGTTCCCATGATCGTTACAACAGGCATTAATGCATTACGCAATGCGTGCTTTAAGACGATCTTCCAAGGCGATAGACCTTTTGCTCTTGCCATTTTAATATAATCCTGTGTCAGAACCTCCAGCATAGTGGAGCGAGTCAGCCGTGCAATAATTGCCATTGGACCTGTTGCCAACGCAATAACTGGTAACACCATATGCGCTGGGCTTGACCATGTAGCAGGTGGTAATATGTTCCAATCTACAGCTAATTTTTGAATTAATAATGTTGCTAGGACGAAATTGGGAATTGATATACCTAGCACTGCTAGACTGATTGCCAGATAATCAATGATACCGTTATGACGTAATGCTGCAAGAATTCCAAGCGTAATTCCTGAAATTAATGCCACTATAATCGTAATAATGCCTAGCTCAAAGGAGATTGGAAATCCCCTGCCTAGCAAATCATTTACTGTCTGGTTCGGCTGTTTAATAGATGGACCAAAATCAAAGGTTACAATTGATTTTATGTAAAGCATATATTGTACGTAGTATGGCTCGTCGAGATTATAATGCGCTTCTAAATTTGCCTGTACAACTTCATTTGTGTTTCGTTCACTGTTTAGTGGCGAGCCTGGAATAGAGATCATTAATATAAAGGTAAGCGTAACAATGACCCAGAGTGTAACAGCCATAATCAGTAATCGTTTTGCTATGTACTTCAGCATATGTGCCTGCCCCCTCTAGGAAAATGTTGTATTCATAGCTAGCTCTGTCATCACAAGCATTGCCTGATATGCTTCCTTCATATCTTTAGCTTCAAATCGTACAATGGTGGTTCCTTTCTCTATCTCCGTACCTGGCATCAGGTTTGCCCATTCCGCTTGTCCGTAGTTCGTAAACTCTATTCGAAGCACAGGTTTTTCTGGTGGGATAAGAGGCTGTACCTTTTGCCTATTTTCTAAAGCAACTCCTACCTGTTTAGTTAAAAGTTCCCCTGCTTTTTTCGGAGAAAGACTTTTAACCGCAGAGCGAGAAATGGATGACTTTACTGCAGCAGTACTAATTCCCTGAATAAGATCTTCAGCTTCCTTAGCTGCCTGATCATCTCCTGTCACCATAAGTAATGGTACATTATAATAACCGGCTAAATAAGCATTCAGTCCCATTTCACCGATGACATGGTCATTAATATAAAAATTTCGAACCGCATGTATCATCGCATGAGACATTACACCGAATTGGCCAGCCCGTGCATGATACCCGACAAATATTGCTCCATCAAATGACTCATCTAGCCCTTGCATCATAGAATATGGTTTTACATCACCTGTTATTAAATAAGCCTCAGGATGAAGCGCTTCAATTAATAGGTTATTCATTTTAGAATGGCTATCATTTACCACAATTTCCGTACACCCTTGTTGAAAAGCTGCTTCAATTACGTAATTTGTTTCCTCGGTCATTATTTTTCTAGCACGTTCATAATTATGTTTACTTGAATCTACATATGTATAGTCAGGTAGACCGGTAATCCCCTCCATATCTACCGATAAATATAACTTCATGAAGTCTGCCCCTTCTTTTTGAATTGTTATCAATTTTCTCTCAATTTTAACATATATTTAACAAAAATAAAAGACAGAATTCTGACAAATATTTCGTTTATGCAACAACCTTTATGTATTGTGGTCCAGCTAGTTCTTCTTCTAAGCACATGATTTAAACACTCATAATGATTAAGGATACCTTTTATTAAATTAAAATTCACACTATTAAGAATAATTTAATTAAAAATTTTATCATACAAAAAAGCAGAAGAAATAAATTCTCCTGCTCTACATATTTTGGATCCTATATTTGATTCGTATTAAGACAGTTTAGCCACGTAATCATTTTCTTGAACCTCTACCTGTACAAAAGGTTCGATGGAATTACCATTTTCATCCACTCGATCAATATCTGCACCAAGTGAAGCAAGCTTACCGGCAAAGTTTACATAGCCACGATCGAGATGCTTGAGTTCCGTAACCCTTGTGTAGCCATCTGCACGTAATCCAGCAAGAATTAATGCAGCAGCAGCACGAAGGTCAGTTGCAGCGACTTCCGCTCCTTGTAAGTCACTAGGACCTTCAATGAATACACTGCGGCCTTCTATTTTCATCTTTGCATTCATTCGGCGAAACTCTTCTACATGCATAAAGCGGTTTTCAAAGACCGTTTCCGTAATAACACTTGTACCTTCTGCACATAACATAAGTGACATCATTTGGGATTGCATATCAGTAGGAAAGCCTGGATGTGGCAACGTTTTAATATCCGTTGCTTTCAAAGTCTTTGGACCAATTACTCGAACGCCACCATTTTCCTCTGTTACGGTTACGTCCATCTCCTCAAGTTTTGAAATAACAGAACGTAAATGTTCACTTTCTGCATTTTCAATTAAGACATTTCCTCCAGTAATTGCTGCTGCAACCATAAACGAACCAGCTTCTACTCTGTCAGGAATAATAGCGTGTTCCGTACCGTATAATTTTTCTACGCCTTCAATGCGGATCGTTTCCGTACCTGCACCGATAATTTTTGCACCCATTTTGTTCAGATAGTTAGCTAGGTCTACGATTTCTGGTTCTTTCGCACAGTTTTCAAGAATGGTCTTTCCTTCAGCAAGCGCAGCGGCCATCATAATATTCTCTGTGGCACCAACACTTGGCATATCGAGGTAAATTTTTGCACCTTTAAGACGTCCGTTAACATGTGCTTCAACGAAACCATTTCCAACATGGACTTCAGCTCCCATAGCTTCAAAACCTTTTAAATGAAGGTCTATCGGACGAGACCCAATCGCACACCCACCTGGCATTGCTACATTCGCATGGCCATATCGTGCAAGTAATGGTCCAAGTACTAATACAGATGCGCGCATTTTTCGAACATACTCAAAAGGTGCCTCTGTCTTTAATTTTTGGGAGGCATCTACCGTTACAGTGTTGTTCTCAAATTTCACATCAGCATTCATATTGCTTAATACTTGATTTATAGTATATACATCAGCTAGTTCAGGGACTTCTGTAATAACGCTTTTCCCTTCACTTGCAATAAGGCTTGCGGCTAGAACAGGTAATACGGCGTTCTTCGCACCTTCCACTTTAACGGTGCCGTTCAATTGGTGTCCGCCTCTTACGATGATTTTTTCCATATTTCAAATCTCCTTCAGATCCAATTTCATAATATTAATATTCATTTATTAGGATAGGTGTTCCTATCGTATAAGTAAGATGTCCTTCTGCATTCTCCGTGACAGCTACTTGTATGTTCATTGGTGTATTGTCTAGACTTATTTCCTGGGTCCATAGTGGTGTATACCCGTAAAAAATAAAATTATGCGCTGAATTTTCGTTGTTGTCGAATTGCTTACTTTGATGTTGAATATCGAATTTTTTTGTAAAATCTTTGAAAAAATAATCACTACTAATTATAGCATCATCTGTTGTTGTTAGACAAGCGAATGTTTGTGCCATATCTGTGAATAAATTGTTTTTCACATTAACGATCTTCTCAACATATGTGTCCAACGTTTTTTCAGACCAACCTTGCCCTTCTATTACTGCAATTAACTCCGCTTTCCCACTATGAACAATAACATTATAATATACGTCGACGTCAGTAGAATTCTGTATGTCATGTAGCAAATAGTTTACACTACTTGCTTTTTCCTTTTTTGTCTCCTTTAAACCCTCTTTTTTCATTTTTTTAATTAAATCTGTAGCTTTCTTAGCAGACACTTGTTCTCGAATAGTGACGCTCCAGTCATTTATAGGTAGATTAATGGATTCTGTATAATGTATTATATCAAGTAATTCATCGTTATAGTCTGCCATTGTGGCTGTTCTAGTCGTTAATAGTAAAACAAATAATAGAAGTAGTGCTGTTTTTCTCATAAAAAAACCCCCGTATTCATACTATAGTAACTATAGTATGTACAGGGGAAACTACTAACATACACTACAAATCACGACAATTTACTAGATTAAGAGAGTCTCTGTTTAAAACAAAAACATTAGGTCTCTTGACCATTGAAGAATTTCCAGGAAAAATCTACTTACTCCTGAACCAACTACTATGGTTATTAGAAGTAGCAACACTCTCGCCTCTCCGGCTCTTCCTTTTCTGATGAGTGGGTCAAAATTAATTGCTTGAACCACCCTCCAAGTCAAGTAGATGAAAATTAAATGCGATAACATACTAACGATTGCCAGTTGTCCTATAGAAAACATATATACCACCTTATAAAACTGATTTATTTCCCTATCTTACGTCAATTTCCTCCGGCAATTTCCCGGGAAATACGACATAATAAAGTACATGACTATCTTACAGGTTTAAATGGGGTTTTTCCAGTTATGACTAATATAAAATTTTCTTGTTATATATGGCATAATACACAACCCTAAATAGGTAAAAATCCCCCACAACATAATTGTTGTGGGGGATTTTCTTATATTTGCTTATTGACTAATGTCCAAGCGATTTAATGCTCTTTTGAGTGCTAATTCTGCCCGTTGGAAGTCAATATTGTCCTGTTTAGACTGTAATCGGCTTTCTGCTCGAGATTTCGCTTCCTTTGCTCGCTCAACATTGATATCTGTAGGCAATTCAGCAGATTGAGCAAGTATGGTTACTTTATCTGGTCTTACTTCCATAAAGCCACCGTTAATAGCAAGCTTCTCTTCCCCATTATTACGCTTTAGTCGTACAGCGCTAATCGTTAATGGGGCGACGAGTGGAATATGGCCTGGTAATATTCCGAGCTCGCCAGTTTCAGCTTTACAGCTAACCATTTCAAAGTCATCTTCCAGTACTGGACCATCAGGAGTAACAACACTCACAGTTAGAGTTTTCAATGTAACCCCTCCTTAGACAGACAAGGTTTGTAATAGCCATGTATTTCATGGCTAATCACCAATCTTGCCACTTGTCTTTTATTGCATGCCTTGTGCTTTTTCAACTACTTCTTCAATACGTCCAACTAAACGGAATGCGTCCTCAGGAAGGTCGTCATATTTACCATCTAGAATTTCTTTAAATCCTTTTACCGTTTCTGCAACTGGTACATAGGAGCCTTTTTGTCCTGTAAACTGTTCTGCAACGTGGAAGTTTTGAGACAAGAAGAATTGTACACGACGGGCACGAGATACGACTAGCTTATCTTCGTCACCTAGTTCATCCATACCAAGAATAGCAATAATATCTTGCAATTCCTTGTAACGTTGAAGTGTACGCTGAACTTCACGTGCTACTTCATAATGTTCATCTCCAACAACTTCAGGGTCAAGAGCACGAGAAGTTGATGCAAGAGGGTCTACCGCTGGGTAAATACCTTGCTCGGATAATTTACGATCAAGGTTAGTCGTAGCATCCAAGTGAGCAAACGTTGTAGCTGGCGCCGGATCTGTATAATCATCCGCAGGTACATAGATTGCCTGGATAGAAGTAACGGAACCTTTGTCAGTTGACGTAATACGCTCTTGAAGCTGTCCCATTTCTGTTGCAAGTGTTGGTTGGTAACCAACCGCTGATGGCATACGGCCTAGTAGGGCGGACACCTCAGAACCTGCCTGTGTGAAACGGTAGATATTATCAACGAAGAAGAGAACATCTGCGCCTTGCTCATCACGGAAATATTCCGCCATAGTCAACCCTGTTAGTGCTACACGCATACGTGCACCAGGTGGCTCGTTCATTTGTCCGAAAACCATTGCTGTTTTTGCAATAACGCCGGAATCTTTCATTTCGAAGTAAAGGTCATTCCCCTCACGGGTACGCTCTCCTACTCCTGCGAATACTGAAAGCCCACCATGCTCCTGGGCAATATTATTAATAAGTTCTTGGATAAGTACTGTTTTACCAACACCTGCTCCACCAAACAAACCGATCTTACCACCCTTAATATATGGGGCAAGTAAATCAACAACTTTAATCCCTGTTTCTAGGATTTCTGTTTGTGTTGAAAGGTTCTCAAACTTCGGTGCCTCACGGTGAATAGGATCAAGCTTGATGTCTTTAGCTAAAGGCTCATCAAGATCAATATTTTCACCTAGTACGTTAAATACTCGACCAAGCGTTGCTTCCCCTACAGGGACAGAAATTGGTCTTTCTAGGTTTTCTACTTCCATACCACGCTTCACGCCATCTGTTGATGACATCGCAATCGTACGGACACTTTTATCACCGAGATGAAGTGCAACTTCCAATGTTAGGTCGATCGCTTGTATGTCGCCTTCCGCCTCAGATCTTACTGTTAACGCGTTATAAATAGCTGGAAGCTGTCCGTCTTCAAATTTTACGTCAACGACTGGCCCCATTACTTGAGTAACGTGTCCTTTGCTCATCGATTTCCCTCCTATCTTACTTGAAGAAACCCTACTATATTTCCAAAATTTGACTGAAATCAGGGAATCCTAATTCGATATCTTTTAAATTGGCTGCCTATTCTAGTGCTGCTACGCCACCAATTATCTCTGTAATTTCTTGAGTGATTGCTGCCTGACGTGCACGGTTATAAGATAATGTCAAATCACCAATTAGTTCATCAGCATTATCTGTTGCACTTCTCATTGCTGTCATTCGAGCAGCATGCTCACTTGCCTTACCATCAAGTAGTGCACCATAAATAAGGGCTTCTGCATACTGTGGTAAAAGTACATTTAAAATTTGTTCTTGATTTGGCTCATACTCATACTCACTAGTGGAGCCAGTTGTTTCCATGTCTGTAATTGGCAGCAACTTAGTAGTTGTTACCTGTTGAGATATCGCACTTACGTAGTGATTATAGAAAATGTTCAATTCATCAATTTCTTCATCACTGTACATTTGCACTGTCTCGGAGGCAAGTTCTTTGATTTCTGAAAAATTAGGTTGGTCTGCTAAGCCAAGGATACTTTTGGCTACAGGTATCCCTCTTTTTCTACAAAAATCAAAACCCATACGCCCTACTGCGATGACAGTATATTCATCTGTAGATTGATGTCTACTTTGAATCGTTTGATACAAATTCCGTAACACACTACTGTTATAAGCACCAGCAAGTCCTCTATCTGAGGTGATGACAAGATACCCCGTTTTCTTGACTTCACGCTTTTCCAACATTGGATGCGTTGCGTCTGGGTTATTTGCCGCAATACTTTTAACAACTTCCTGTATTTTCTCACCATAGGGAACGAATGCCTTCGCATTTTGTTCTGCCTTACTCATTTTAGATGCTGAAACCATTTCCATCGCTTTGGTTATTTGTTTTGTTTTTTTGGTGGAATCGATTCTACCTTTTATATCTCTAAGTGATGCCAAGCTCTTTCACCACCCTTTCGTAACAGGAATAGACACAGGACAGAAGTAGCGGTTTGTTACTCCTATGCCTGCTTATTTTCACTGTTCATTTTTAAAAATGCTGCTATTTTAATGTTCTACTCTGTAGGTAGGAACGTTTTCTTAAATTGTTCAATTGCACTGTTCATATCTTCAGCTTCAGGAAGCTTCCCTGTATCACGGATTGATGCAAGTAGCTCTTTGCTATTTTGATCAAGCCATACGTGTAATTCATCCTCGAAACGTGTAATATCTTCCACAGCGATGTCATCTAGGAATCCTTTTGTTAATGCATAGATGATCATTACTTGTTTTTCTACGACTAAAGGTTTATGCAAGCCTTGCTTCAATACTTCAACAGTTCTTGCACCACGGTTTAGCTTCGCTTGTGTCGCTTTATCCAAATCTGAACCAAACTGAGAGAATGCCTCTAGCTCACGGAATGAAGCAAGATCAAGTCGTAGGGTACCTGCTACCTTTTTCATCGCTTTAATTTGTGCTGATCCACCTACACGTGATACGGAAAGACCCGCATTGATTGCTGGACGAACACCTGAGAAGAACAAGTCTGATTGTAAGAAGATTTGACCGTCTGTTATCGATATAACGTTTGTCGGAATATAAGCTGAAATGTCCCCTGCCTGTGTTTCTACGAATGGTAGTGCAGTTAGGGATCCACCGCCTAGTGAATCATTAAGCTTTGCTGCACGTTCTAGTAAACGAGAATGTAAATAGAATACATCACCTGGGAATGCTTCACGACCCGGCGGGCGGCGTAATAGTAAGGAAAGTTCACGGTAAGCAGATGCCTGTTTAGAAAGGTCATCATAAACGACTAATACGTGTTTCCCGTTATACATAAATTCTTCACCCATTGATACACCCGCATATGGAGCAAGGTATAACAATGGTGCAGGGTCAGATGCACCAGCAGATACAACAATTGTATAGTCAAGTGCTCCGTAACGGCGGAAGGTTTCCACCGTATTTCTTACTGTTGACTCTTTTTGGCCAATCGCAACATAGATACAAATCATATCCTGGTCAGCCTGGTTCAAAATTGTATCGACAGCTACTGTTGTTTTACCTGTTTGACGGTCTCCGATAATAAGCTCACGCTGTCCTCTACCAATTGGTACAAGGGCATCGATCGCTTTAATTCCTGTTTGTAATGGCTCATCAACTGACTTACGATCCATTACTCCTGGTGCTGCACCTTCGATAGGGCGCGTTTTTGATGTTTCAATAACACCTTTTCCATCAATTGGTTGTCCAAGAGGATTTACCACACGTCCAATTAATTCCTCACCAACCGGCACTTGCATGATTCGTCCTGTACGGCGAACTTCATCGCCTTCTTTGATTTCTGTATATGGTCCTAAAATTACGATACCTACATTGCTTTCCTCTAGGTTTTGGGCCATCCCCATTACCCCGTTTGAAAACTCAAGAAGCTCTCCGGCCATTACGTTATCAAGTCCGTGAGCACGTGCAATCCCGTCACCGATTTCAATAACTGTGCCGACATCACTTACTTCAATATCAGAATCGAAACTTTCGATTTGTTGTTTTATCAACTTACTGATTTCCTCAGCTTTAATGCTCATACCATTTCACCCCTGTCATCATTTGTTTGCAGATACAATATTTCGTTCGAGCCTTCTCAGCTTCCCACTAATAGAACCATCATAAATCGTGTTACCGACACGGATTTTGACCCCGCCAATCATCGTAGGGTCCACAACATTATGAAGTTTAATGGCGGACTTTTTGAATCGCTTAGCGAAAGAGAATTCCAATTCACGGCGTTCTTGATCCGTTAATTCACGAACAGAGTATACTGTTGCTTCTGCTATTCCTTTGGCATCATTTACTAAATGGATAAAATGATCGATAATGGCTGGAATTATCTCAACCCGATGACGTTCCACAAGTAGATTCAGTGTGCTTACGATATCTTTATGTAGACCTTGAAAGGGTACTTCCACAACCTTTTTCTTGTCCTCTTGCTTAATACGAGGATGCGTCAGGAATGTATAAAGTTCTTTGTTCTGTTGAAACACTTCTTTTACTGTAAGCATCTCTTCTCTGAATTGATCCAATACAGCCTTCTCAATACCTAGCTGGAAAAGAGCCTCGGCATAACGCTTCGCTACCGTTGTTTGATTGCTCATAGCTCTTCTCCTGCCTCTTTGATGTAATCATTGATTAGCTTTTCTTGATCTTGTTCACTAATTTCTTTTTCAATAACCTTGCTAGCAATAAGTACAGATAAAGAAGCTACTTTATCCTGTAATGCCTGCAACGCTTTTTCTTTTTCGTTTTGAATATCTGCTTGTGCGTCCTGCTTAATTTTCTCAGCTTCTGCACGAGCTGCTGCTATAATGTTCTCTTGCTGCGTCGTACCTGCCATTCTAGCATCTTCTATCATTTTTTGTGCTTCTTGCTTCGTCTGTTTAAGCTGTGCAGCGGCTTCCTTGGATGCCTTTTCTGCATCCAATCTACTTTTCTCAGCAGATTCGATCTCGCCTGCTACATATTCTTCACGTTTTTGCATCATATTCATAACAGGGCCCCAAGCAAACTTCTTCACAAGGAATAGTAAGAGGAGGAAGAAGAACAATTGTGTTAGCATGTCTCCTACTCTGAAACCTCCGACGCTTGCCCCGATTGTCAATACGTCAATATATGAGTACACTCATTTCACTCCTTTCACAGTTTTCCACATCTGTTTATGCTATCGTTGTTTATAGACATACATAAAGCAATGGCGAAGACTCTTGTTACTAATCCTCGCCATTTAAATCCTATGAAGGACGTCCGTTTACATGAAAATAGCCATGAATGCGATAACTGCTGCTATAATAGGAATCGCCTCTACTAGTGCTACCCCAATAAACATTGTACCTTGTAAAGAACCTTTTAGTTCTGGTTGACGTGCAATACCCTCAACTGTTTTACTTACGATCATTCCGTTACCAAGACCAGCGCCTAATGCTGCCAATCCAATTGCTATTGCTGCTGCTAAAGCTGCCATTTAAACTTCCTCCTTTTATATTAAACCTTTTTTTATGTTTTTATTAATGGTCACTGCTCACCTTATGTGACATGTAAACCATTGTTAACATCGTGAATACAAATGCCTGAATAGCTCCGATAAACACACTGAATCCTTGCCAAACAATCATTGGAGCAGCGGCACCTAAGAAGCCAAGCACTCCAGACATAGCTAAACTTACTAGTAAACCTAGTAGTACTTCACCTGCATAAATGTTACCAAACAAACGAAGACCTAACGTTAATGTATTGGTAAACTCTTCAATTATCTTAAATGGTAACATCAGCGGTACTGGACTTACATATCCTTTTAAATAATGCTTTGTCCCCTGGATTTTAATACCATAAAAGTGAGTCATTACAACCACCATTGCTGATAGTGTTAATGTTATTCCAGCGTCTGCTGTAGGTGACTTCCACCATAAATCGTGTCCCCAAACTCCTACTGTTGCAACCCCTAGTAAATTACTTACTAAGATATACGTAATAAGAGTCAGACCAAGTGGCAAAAACATTTTACCTGTTTTCCAGTCCATGGTATCATTTACGATACCTTTAACAAAGTCAACTATCCACTCCATGAAATTTTGTAATCCGGTAGGCTTCATTTGTAGTCTACGGCTGGCTAGTACACTTAAAATAAAGACGATTGCTGAGGATACAGCGATCATGAGAACGTTTGCCAGATTAAAATCAAGCCACGATATACCGAACACATTTTCAACTATTGGAGCTGTATGATTCAAATTCATCACCCCTTTACTATCCCATCATTGAAGCTAAAAACACTACTTATCTTTATTCTCCTTATGCTTCTTTTTATAGGAGAACATCCGCAACGTCAAATCCAGTCCTAATACGACATAGGAAGTAACAATCCCAACTACTAATGCTATAATGTGGAAATGCTCTTCAAAACGAATGGCGATTAAAACTGCTAACATGACTGCAGCCAGTCTTGAAAAAGTACCTAGTCCACCTCTAATTTTACTATTTGATGCAACAGCATTTGCGAGATATGTCGTTTTATGCTGTAGCAACCATAAGTTATAGAAGCTAACAACCGTACCTAAAAGAAGACCATTAAAAATTCGTGGATGGGGCAAAAATCCGGCTCCAAGCACCATTATTGCAAGAAGATAGAGCATCCATTTACGCTGACGCGTAACCATACTTTCGTAATCAAACATATTACTCTACTCTCCTAAAAATCCAAAACCGCAAATCGTTGATATACCAGCGTTCAAGCAAATGGTTTCGTTTTCACAGCATGCTATACTTTTGCGAAAAATCCCGTTCCCCAAGCCTATCCACGTAAAGATGATTGCTATGTAATAGATTAAGAGAAAAAAAGGAAGCTGGAGAATTGCGCGCATGGCGGAGTTTTGGACGTTTTGCAGTGATTGTGAAATTATCACATCCCCCACACTAAGCAAGTGTACAATAGCCCCTACCTATTGTCAATTAGTTATTAGAATGTTTTTTGATTTAACTATAATTCCCAAATTAATACCATTTTTGATTGATTTTGTGTCTATTCCAGAGGAACTTATTTAAGGAATAAACAGAGATAAATTCTCACTATATCGTGAATGTGGACAATCTATTCACGTACTAGATGAACAACCTTCATTTCGACAAAAGGTTTCCAGATTTGTTGGGTGGACTTTCAGTTATGTGATTGTAACTGACATTTACCCATTATGATTATATGCGCATGCTGTGGAAGATTCAGGAAGGAGGCAAAGATTTTCCTGAATGCCTTCCTTCCTATTATATATCATTTCCAAGCGTGATTTCGTGACATTTTTGTGAACGTACAAAGAAACTATGGCTTGATGGTTATTTCTGTCTGATACGAAGCAAAACTACCATCATCTAACTTAACTGTAATGAGCGCTAAATAGTGACCTGCTTCACCAATTTCTTTCTTTGTTAGCTTCCCTTTATTCTCACCTGTAGTAACTTCGTCCAGATTTAAAAAAGTACGTTCAAATAATAGACTATCTGGATCATACAGATCAATTTTGACACTGGTCGCTGTTTCCGCAAGATAGATTTGATACGTATACGCTTCGCTAGAAAAAGCCTCAAGTGAAAATTCAAAGCCCATCGCTTTTGGATCATCCGCGGTTTTATTTATAAATAAGTAGGGAAGTTGATAGGTTGTTTCTCCTTCTGCTATACTCAACCATCCTTGATGCACGCCTTGATTCAACAATTCTGACGTAATAGCAAGATTAACTGGGACTGTTTTTTTCTCACCTGGATTTAAAGAGAACCTTTGCGGCAAACTCCATTGTATGCCGCGTTGCTTTTTTGGAATAGCAAATGTGTACGTTTTTTGCTCATCGGATTGGTTTGTGATGGTCAGCTGCTTTGTTTTTTCTTCTCTGTAGGATATAAATTTCCCATAAGAAAGAGCAGGATCCTCAATAATAGTAGAAGCGTGTATAGCCTCGTCCGGGTTCATCACACCAGAACCTTGCATAATTGGCTCTATTGCTTTATCATCCTGTTCCATCTGCCATGCGGTTGTTTTTAAAGCACCAACAATCTGATCATTTGACCAATCAGGGTGTGCCTCCTTCATTAAAGCAATCGCTCCGGCTACATGAGGTGCTGCCATACTTGTACCTTGTAAGGCTTTATAACCGCCCGGGACAGAGCTCATGATATTCGTCCCTGGTGCCAGAATATCCGGTTTAATATCCCAATTGATTGTAACCGGACCGCGGGAGCTAAAATCAGCAACAGAAACTGGTAGTTGATTATACTGGGTCTCCAATTGCAGATTATCTTTTTCCGACATGGACTGAAGCCATTCTCCATCCTCTTTTGATATAGACGCTACTGGTATGGTAACCGGATCCTTTGCATTTTCTATAGAACCTTGAAATGCTCCTGCCTCACTATTAGCGATGACCACAGCAACAGCACCTTCCTCTTCAGCTTGTTTTGCCATGTCATAAAAAGGAACTTTCCCACGCTGCAATACTGCAATTTTTCTTGACGCATCCTGCCCAGCTACTGCTATCTGGTAAAATGTGTCCAACTTCCATGGAATGGATCCGACCATGGGAGTTATCCCAATTCCCCTATCTTTCCATCTTGCGTAAAGGTATGGATTTTGTCTGGCAGGACTAGTAGCACCGACCGAGATTGCTTTGGACGCTGTGGCTGGTGATCCAACAGTCCATTCTGCCGGTCCGTTATTTCCATTTGCAATGACAACTGCTACTCCTAGTTCAGCCGCCCTGTTAACAGCTAAACTTGTTGGATAGTCCGGCCCATTTACATTATTCCCAAGTGATAGATTCATCACATCCACACCATCCTTGACTGCCTGCTCCATTGCGGCAATTACTTGGACAGATGTACCACTTCCCCCAGGACCAAGTGCGCGATACGCATAAATCTCGGCATCTGGTGCAACACCTTTCATCTCGCCATCCGCTGCTATAATCCCAGCCACATGGGTACCATGTAGTGTCGGAATTCCCTGATTCGGTTTTGTCTCCATCGGATCATCATCAAGATCTACAAGGTCGTAGCCTTTTACATAGTTCGTCTTTAAGTCAGGATGGTTGTAATCGATCCCTGTATCAATTACACCGACCTTTACACCTTTTCCTGTATAGCTCGTATTATTAAATGTTTCTGGAAAAACAACATCTTCCGGTAAAGAGTCGTCTTTCAATTGGTTGTTTACCGTCACATCGTACTGCTGGACTGTATGGACGGATTTTACAAAGGGCATTGCTTCCATTTTGGCAAGTCTTGCTGGTGTTCCTTTTATGGCTAAACCCTTAAATAATGTTTCATATGATGCAACCACCTCGACAAATGGATGGTGTGCTTCAATATATTCTTTATGTACGTTGGGATCACCGTCCACTTCTATGATTAGCGACTGTGTTTCGCTTCTCTCAGCAGAGATCGGTTGTGGGTAGGCCAGCATTAAAACGACTATGCTAACGAAGTATAAAACGCGACGCATTCCAAGCCCTCCTTTTCAGATTAGTTTTTGAAAAAGAAGGAGAATTTATGCAAGAGGGAGAGTGTTGGCTTTTCATAGTGATGAAAAACCCGACAAACGACATAGAAAAAGCCACCCAGTTCGATGGGTGGCCATTCGGTTATTTAAAATACGTTAAAATTTCGTCTGCTATTCTTCTGGAGGCTTGTCCATCACCATAAGGATTAGAAGCTTTCGCCATCTCCTTATGAGCCTCGTCATTAGATAGGAGCTCGTTCGCCATGGCAAAGATGTTTTCTTCATCTGTACCAGCAAGCTTAAGGGTACCTGCCGCAATCCCCTCTGGTCGTTCTGTTGTGTCTCTTAATACAAGAACAGGTACGCCAAGAGATGGCGCCTCTTCCTGCACACCACCGGAATCAGTCAGAATGAGATGTGATCTGGAAGCAAAGTTATGAAAATCGACTACACCAAGTGGCTCGATTAATTGAATGCGTTCATCATCGCCCAATATAGTATTTGCTGTATCTTGCACAACTGGGTTTAAGTGGACAGGATAAATGACATGAATATCTTCATGTGTCTCTACCAATCGCTTAATTGCCCGAAACATCTGCTCCATGTTGTTCCCAAGATTCTCCCTGCGATGTGCTGTCATAAGCACCAAACGCTTATCCCCAATAGCGTCAAGGAGCGGACTAGTGTACGCACTGTCTACTGTTGTTTTCAATGCATCAATAGCCGTATTACCCGTTACTGCAATCCGTTCATCAGGCTTACCTTCATCTAGAAGATTTTGCTTTGATTTGTCTGTTGGTGCAAAATGTAAATCTGCCATGACACCAGTTAGCTGGCGGTTCATTTCTTCTGGGTACGGAGAATATTTATCCCATGTACGCAAACCAGCTTCCACGTGACCTACTGCAATTTGGTTATAGTAGGCAGCAAGAGATGCCGCAAAGGTAGTTGTCGTGTCACCATGTACAAGCACGATATCAGGTTTGGTCTGCTTCATAACCTCATCCAAGCCTTCGAGGGCTCTAGTGGTTATTTGCGCAAGAGACTGCTGCTTCTTCATAATATTCAAGTCGTAATCTGGTTTTATGTTAAAGATTCCAAGAACTTGATCAAGCATTTCCCTATGTTGTGCCGTTACCGTTACAATCGATTCAAATTCCTCTGGACGCTTTTGTAATTCCAAAACAAGCGGGGCCATTTTGATCGCTTCCGGTCTAGTTCCAAAAATAGTCATTACTTTTATACGATTCTGCATAACAGGCACTCCTATCCTTGTTTACTTAGTACCAAATAAACGGTCACCAGCATCTCCAAGACCTGGAACAATATAGCCTTTCTCATCAAGCTTTTCATCTAAAGCACCTAGGTAAATATCAACGTCTGGGTGTTCTTCTTTAATCATTTCTACACCCTCTGGTGCTGCGATTAGACACATTAGACGAATGTTTTCCGCACCACGCTTTTTCAAGGAATGGATCGCATCATTTGCTGAACCACCCGTTGCAAGCATAGGGTCAATTACGATTAACTCACGTTCATTTATATCAGATGGTAATTTAATATAATATTCAACTGGCTGAAATGTTTCTGGATCACGATAGAGTCCAACATGGCCAACTTTTGCAGCAGGAATTAATTTCAAAACCCCATCAACCATTCCAAGGCCGGCACGCAAAATCGGAATGAGACCAATTTTTTTACCCGAAAGCACCTTCGCCTGTGTTTCTACTACAGGAGTATGAATTGTCTTATCCTGCAATGGAAGATTTCTTGTAATTTCAAAAGCCATTAGCATTGCGACTTCATCCACTAGTTCACGAAATTCCTTTGTTCCTGTTTCCTTATTCCTTATGTAGGTTAGCTTATGCTGGATTAACGGATGATCCAGTACGAATACGTTACCCATTTTGCCGATCACTCCTTTAGTATTAATACATCCTTCAAATTGTACTGAAAAAAAGCGCTGCTTTCAAGTTAAAAAACAAAAGCGCATCTCCTTTTCATTGTTGGCTAAAAAACATTCAAATAAAAGGATGCCCAAAATGGACATCCTTTATATTAAGCATAGAGAGGTAATTTAGACGTAAGCTTTGCTACACGTTCTTTCGCTTCTTCTAATTTGGAAGTATCTTCATGATTCTTTAATGTTAAGGAAATAATGGAAGCAATTTCCTTCATTTCTTCTTCACCAAAACCACGTGAGGTTACTGCAGCAGTTCCCACGCGTACCCCGCTTGTAATAAATGGACTTGAAGTATCAAATGGAATGGTATTTTTATTTGTCGTAATCCCAATATCATCTAGGACTTTTTCAGCAACCTTTCCAGTTAAATCAAGTGGTGTAACATCTAATAGTAATAGATGATTGTCCGTACCACCAGAAACGATGCGAACACCTTCTTCATTCAATGCTTTACTTAGTGTCTTCGCATTTTGAATGATTTGCTTCGTGTATGTTTTAAAATCATCAGACAACGCTTCTTTAAACGATACTGCTTTCGCTGCAATAATATGCATAAGTGGTCCACCCTGCATTCCTGGAAAGACAGATTTATCGATTTTCTTCGCGTATTCTTCTTTACAAAGGATCATGCCACCCCTAGGTCCGCGTAGCGTCTTATGGGTAGTTGTGGTTACAAAGTCAGCATAAGGTACTGGATTTGGATGCAAGCCTGTAGCAACAAGTCCAGCAATATGCGCCATATCAACCATCAAATAGGCACCTACAGTGTCTGCAATTTCTCTAAATTTGGAGAAGTCAATAATACGAGAGTATGCACTAGCCCCAGCAACAATTAACTTTGGTTTTACTTCCATTGCTTTTTCAAGTACAGAGGCATAATCAAGCTGCTCGGTTTCCTTATCTACACCGTAATCTACAAAATTATACAATGTTCCACTGAAATTTACAGGGCTCCCGTGAGTGAGGTGTCCTCCATGATTAAGGTTCATACCTAGCACTGTATCTCCTGGCTCAAGTGCAGCAAAATAAACAGCCATATTTGCCTGCGCACCCGAGTGTGGCTGTACATTCACATGTTCTGCCCCAAAAAGGTCTTTGGCACGATCACGCGCTAAATTTTCCACTACATCAACGTGCTCACAGCCTCCGTAATAGCGTTTATCAGGATAGCCTTCTGCATATTTATTAGTTAAAACAGACCCCATTGCTTCCATTACGGCTTCAGAAACAAAATTCTCAGATGCGATTAATTCAATCTTATCCTGCTGGCGGGATTTCTCCGCCTGAATTGCTTCAAAAATTTCCTTATCTGCTTGTTTTACATGCTCCATACGTAAAGCCCCCTATGTACATTTATTTACAGCTAGTATTAGCTTGTATACGTTCATACTGTGCACGTTGACCACCAATCAATTTAGGTCTTGTGATGGCAGTAGTTACACGTGCTTTCCCAACAAAACGTTGCTTGAACCTTAGCGGTACTGCAACATGTTTTAGGTGCATACCAATCATCGTTTCTCCAATATCCATTCCAGCATGGGCCTGGATTGTTTCCACTACAACCGGGTTTTGAAAATGTTGAAAGGCATAGGTAGCCATTGCTCCACCTGCCGTTTTCACAGGAACAACTGACACTTCTTCCAATTGAAGTCGTTCCATCACTTCCCGTTCCATGACAAGTGCACGATTAAGATGCTCACAGCATTGAAAAACAGGAACAATTCCCGTTTTGGCCTGTAAATCCTTAACAGACATAAAGACTTCTTCTGCGATTGCTTCACTTCCTGAAGTACCAATTCGCTCTCCAGCTATTTCACTAGTAGAACAGCCAATGACGAACGGCAGAGCTTCTCGCAAATACTCCCCGGTACTCCACTCCTGGACAATTTCTGACAACTCTGCTTTCAAACTCTCATAAAAACTCGTCATGTTATCCACCTCTGTTCATTGGACCATCAGGCATCTTTTTCATAGGTGCCGATTTTACCAATGCGATTTTCATGGCGACCACCTTGGAAATCTGTTTCAAGCCAAACTTTAGCTACTTCACGGGCAAGGTCTGGACCAATTACGCGCTCTCCAAGTGCTAGTACATTTGAGTCATTATGCTGCCTGGTTAATTTAGCTGAATACATATCATGTGTTAACGCACAGCGAATGCCTTTCACTTTATTGGCTGCAATTGACATTCCAATTCCTGTCCCACAGATGAAAATCCCACGATCAAATTCCCCATTTGCTACCCGCTCTGCGGCAGGTAACGCATAATCAGGATAATCAACTGAAGATTCACAGCTGCATCCCGTATCTTCATAGTCAATGCCCATTTCCTCTAACAAATCCTTTACTACATTGCGCACCGTTACGCCAGCATGATCTGCCGTGATAATTACCTTCATTAAAAATCTCCCCTTATGCTTAGTCTGTGCGTTTTCGTTTAAACAGTTTAGGTTTAATTCTAGGTCATCTTCTTCTTTAAAAGATCAATGTATTCTTCCATCTCATTCAGTGTTTTTTGGTAGACTTCTACACTGCCACCAAATGGATCAGAGATATCATAATTAATCAGCATTGCTTCAAGGCTTCTTATATGCTCAAGGTCCTTTGCCAAAAAGTCCCTAAGTTCCTTATCAAGACGTATGTTATCTAATTTATGTTGGTTCTTTTGGATAAATAAAGAACGCTTCTCTTCATAATCAGCATACGCTTGCTTTAACTCATTCCAAATTTTCTTATCTGACTCGGAAACATATTCCTTTAAAGTAAAATACTTTTCCTGAAAGCCTGGAAAAGACATAATTAAGGACTGTTTATGCTGGGTCGTCATTGTTAAAACCACATCCGCCCAGTGTAGCAAGCTCTCTGTAACAGGTTGCGAGTTATGATGTAGTGTGATTTCACGCTGTTTTAACACCTCTACAGCATTCACATTTGCCCGTTCACCAGCACCTGCATAAACCCCTGCTGATTGCACTTCCGCTTCAGGTATTTTATATTTAACAAGCGCCTCAGCCATTGGACTTCGGCATGTATTCCCTGTACAGACAAATAATATCTTCATAAACAACCTCCGCTTAGAAAAACGCGCACTCGCTCGACTCTTAGCGAATGTTTACGTTTTCCTTATACTTGGGACTTCAAAATTTTAACTATGTCACCGTTGCTTCCTAGCTAAAATTTTATACGTTTCTAACGTGAAAAAAATCTCTAGTATAAATATAGCACATTACAAGAGGACATGTCAGTTACATGAAGTAAAACATGCTTGTGAAAATAAAAAAACCCTGGCGATATACCAGAGCCTAAACATTTTCCTCTAACCAAATATTATTTTCATTCCAAACGCCACCAAAATACTGCCACCAAGTATTTCACTATAAGCACCTAATAAGCCACGGACCTTTTTTCCAATTAACATTCCAACCCAGGAAAGAAGCATACTAGCTGCTCCGAACATGAATAACACAAGTGCTGTTTTAACACCAGACATCCCTAGACCAAGCCCAACAGAAAAACTATCAATGCTGATACCAAATGACATGATCAACAGTCCTGTGCCAACAGGTTCTATAACTTTTTTCATTTCATGGTTAAAAGCAGAAAAAAGCATTTGGGCGCCAATTCCTACTAGCAGGAGGCCACCTAATAAAATGGTAATCTGCCCAATTCCTTCTGAAATGAATTGCCCCAACACTATGCCAATAAATGGCATCATAATATGAAAAAGACCAACTACAATACCTATCAAGGCAATACGCTTTAGCCGCAGACGCTGCATTCCAAGACCTAGACCTACGGAAAATGCATCCATGCCAAGCGCAAAGGCCAAAAATAAAATTGATATGAATTCCCCAACATATCCTGACATCAATATCCCCCTTGAACATGCTTCTAAACTATATGCATGTCCAAGAGGGATTATGAGGACAACCTTTATTTGCTACTGAATATATTGACTAGCAGCTTTTTTTAATCGATTCATAACTGCCTGTCCTATTCCTTCTTCCGAAAAAGATTCACATATTATAAGGTCCACATTGTGTTTGTTAAACTCTCGTAAAGCGTCGTAAATGGTGGAGGCGACTGTTCCCATATTACCGCCCAAATCTTTTTTCACATCAGCTCGGATTGCCGACACAGTGTCACTAGCTGCCATCACCCCAATAAGGTGACCTTTTTCTTTTTCTGTGTCAATTACCTGTTGTAGCTTTTCAGCAGACCCCTTCACTATCCATAAAGGGGCATCTGGGGAATAATGTTTGTATTTCATTCCAGGAGATTTCGGGTGTTCTTTTTCATTAGCTAAACCAGGATCAACCATTACGGTCCCCACCACTTCCTCAAGTTGTTCCTTTGTAATTCCGCCAGGGCGAAGAATAATCGGGATAGCCTGTGTACAATCAAGCACCGTTGATTCCAAGCCTACACCCGTGGCGCCACCATCAAGGATCGCTGAAATTCTCCCATTCAAATCCGACCAGACATGATCTGCAGTTGTTGGGCTTGGCTTCCCAGACAAATTCGCACTGGGTGCAGCAACAGGTATAGCTGCTTCTTCCAATAATTTTAATGCCAATGGATGACCAGGCAACCTAACCCCAACAGAATCTAATCCCGCCGTCACATTTTGAGCGCATCGACCATTACTAGGCAATACGAATGTTAGTGGGCCAGGGGTAAATGCTTCAATTAATTTATCCACATAGGCAGGAACGGCTGATACAAGTTCTTTTAGCTGCTGAGCTGTCGCCACATGAACAATTAGGGGATTGTCCTGTGGACGGCCCTTAGCCTGAAATATCTTATTAATTGCCATTTCATTTGTCGCATCTGCTCCTAGCCCATAAACCGTTTCAGTAGGGAAAGCAACCGCCTCCCCGGCCTTTAACAATTCCGCCGCAAACCGAATTACGCCCTGTTCATCTTGTTGTAAATCTTTAGCATACCATCGTTTCGTATCCATACGTGTCCCTCTTTTCCTTACCTCATTTTAGTAGATTACCCCATATTTCGCAAAGGCACGCGTTGCAACTAAAAGGGCTATGAAAGAGGAAACTGCTAATTTACCCAAGCTTAGTGGATACCCACATCTTTTCCACAACAGAAAAGACCTGCATTTATCCACAGGCCACCTCCTTATTTTATGCTATTTCTCTTTTAAAAATGAAAACTTATAAACAAAATTCACGACTTATACACAGTTTTTAAACAGGTTATCCACTGTTTTTGTGGATAACCTTATATTAAATCAGGAAACATGGTATAACCACCAATTTCCTTCTTCTCTCCTGTACTTATCCACGAATAACTTTTCCTTTTGTGGATGGAACTGCAGTGCTTCTAATAAAATATCCACCACTGGCTGGTGACTGTGTACATAAACACTTTTAGCCTGTTTTTGTTTTGCTAAAGTTAAAATAGACTCTAAAAGAACTGGAAGTTTAGAAGCATTTGTTTGATTAATATATAATTGCTTTAACCAATAAATCCCTTCCTCCATTGTTTCCAAAGAAAAACAACCCACAATTTCTTCCGCTACTTCTACGACATACCCAGCCCTTATTAAGCTAGCTTTATTTATACTCTCATTCTTTTCCAGAAACAGTTCTAACTTCTTCTCATCCGCCTGATTTGCTAGAATTAGCTTCATACTTGATCACCTCTACTATTTTTAATAGTTTTTGTTCTATTACTCTAGTGTATGCCGAGACGAAGAGATTATGACCAGCCAAACCATTCAAACAGGAAAAACTTTACCTCTGTTTTTTCCTCTTCCACTTGTTGGCCCTCGTCCACACTTTCTTCAGCTGCGGCTACCGTAGTACCATTAGAGAAATCAAGAAAACAAAGGGGTGGAAATAAAACACACCACCAATTATCTCCCTTTCCTTCTCCAATCGTGATCAAAACTGCCTCATACTCTCCTGCTGGATAAACAAAGTCGCCGTAAAGCTTGGCAGGAAAGGTGATATTTGAGCCATATTCTACTTCGAAGGATCCTGTAGAACCTTCACTTTTCAGTACCTCTTTAACTATTTCATTTATTTCTGGAATACGCGATTCTATTAATTGGCGAGCTTCCTCAATATCCGTTATATCAGCTACCCACTCGGTAATAACTTCATTTACTTCATCACGAACGGTTCGCTTTAACTCTTGATCTGCTTCATTATCACTGTTCGCTAGAATCCTCAATCGAATTGCATCATCAGGGATAACCTGATAACCTTGTTCATCCTGCTTTTCACCAAGCTGACTCATTCCTACTAGCGGAAATGTTATTAGTAAAAAAATAAATATAAATGCAATAAATAGTAGTTTTCTCATCATTCAAGCCCCTTCCAACTTTGTCTACTAGCAACAGTATGGGCAAGCCATTATGATTTTAAACTAGTAATCTTAAATAGTTTTAAAAAAAGAGATTTATAGATTGAAGGATAAGATTCACTCTCTTTAATGGTCGGTCGGTCGGCCGGGTGGGAGGGGAAGTAGGCTGGTGATGGTACTGGGGGCGATGAAATGCATTTTATTTTGTTAGTGCGCAGGGTTTGCAGTTCATCGGCCGTTACAATTCCTTTTAACGGCGTGCTTTTATATAAGTGAACAATTAAGGTTAATAACTCTCGGTAAATTCACCAAAAAAGCAGCCCACACTTAGCGGGCTGCTGAAATAATACGATCTTTTCCATTTATATCTTTTATGGTCTGTACCTTATAGGAAGGAAACTCCTGTGTTATAAGAGAAGTAATGGCTTCTGCTTGGGTATGTCCGATTTCCATAGCCAGTCTTCCATCTGATTTCATAACGTTTTTTGCCTGTTTCACAATTTCCTTATACGCTGCCAATCCTTCTTCTTCCGCAAAAAGAGCCAACTCTGGATCAAAATTTTTCACCGTGTCCGATAAAGTAGTTGCTTCTGATCTGGCAATATAAGGAGGATTTGAGACAAGCACATCTATAGATATGCCGACATCTTCCAAAGGACGGAGGAAATTCCCTTGAAAAAAAGTTACGTTTGCGTCGAGCAATGAAGCATTACGCCTGGCAACTGCTAAGGCTTCCTCCGAAATGTCTGTTGCATAAACGGTCGCATGCGGTAATTCCAAAGCTAGCGAAATCGCTATAATCCCACTTCCTGTACCGACATCCACAATTGTCAAAGGGGCATTTGCAGGTAAAGACTTTATGATATGTTGTACCAGCTCTTCCGTTTCCGGACGGGGTATCAACACATCGCCAGTAACAACAAACTCTCTGCCATAGAAGGACTCCTTCCCCATCAAATGCTGCACAGGAATACCGGTTTGAGCATGCTCTTTTATGTCCTTTGCAAATGACGCAGCAATCTCTTCAGGGACAATCTCTTGCATGTCTGCATAGAATTGCGATCGACTTTTACCAAGATGATGCTGGAGCAATAATTGCGCCACCCCAACCTCACGTTGCGATTCTTCTAAAAAAAGAGAAGCCCAATTAAGGACTTCGTATTGTTTTAGATTATTCATACTATTCACCTAGCTGTTCCAACTTCTTCGTCTGTTCTTCAACTAAAAGAGCATCAACAAACTCATCCATCTTACCTTGAAGTATTTGATCAAGCTTTTGGATAGTCAAACCAATCCGGTGGTCTGTAACCCGATTTTGTGGAAAGTTATATGTTCGAATACGTTCCGAGCGGTCCCCTGTACCGACAGCTGATTTACGGTTCTCATCAATTTCTGCCTGGGCTTCCTGTTGGTATTTATCATATATACGAGCACGAAGAACCTTCATCGCTTTTTCTTTATTCTTAATCTGCGACTTTTCATCCTGGATGGAAACGACAACTCCTGTAGGTACGTGCGTTAGTCGTACAGCTGACATGGTAGTGTTAACACTTTGCCCACCAGGTCCACTTGATGCAAAGGTATCGACACGAATATCCTTTTCATTTATATCAATTTCCACTTCTTCTGCCTCGGGAAGCACAGCAACTGTAGCAGTAGATGTATGAATACGTCCGCCAGATTCCGTCTCAGGAACACGTTGTACACGATGTGCGCCGTTTTCATACTTAAGCTTGGAGTAGGCACCACTTCCATTTATCATGAAAATAATTTCCTTGTATCCCCCAACACCTGTGGAACTTGCTTCCATAACCTCTGTTTTCCAGCCATACTGCTCTGCATAACGGGAATACATTCTATATAGATCTCCTGCAAATAAGGCCGCTTCATCTCCACCTGCAGCACCACGAATTTCCATAAACACGTTCTTGTCATCATTTGGATCTTTCGGCAACAAGAGAATTCTCATTTTTTCTTCTAGCTCTTCCTTGGATTCCTGCAGTTCTGCAATTTCAAGCTTCACCATTTCCTGCATATCACTATCAAGGTTATCCTCCAGCATTTCTTTCGCATCCTGAAGTTGAGAATTTGTGTCCTTGTATTCACGATAAGCCTGGACTACATCCTCTAGTCCTGATTGTTCTTTAGAATACTCACGTAGCTTAGTCGTATCACTTATAATTTCAGGATCACTTAACATTTCATTTAATTTATCGTAACGATCTTCTAATGTTTGTAGACGATCTAACATCACGGTCACCTCTTTCAGATTAACAGTATAATTATAATACACTCATATAGGAAGGTCAAAATTATATTCAAAAGCACTGAGGTAGAAAATGTAATCGCTCGCACGTTTACCATGAAAAAAACGCCTAGAAAGGCGCTTTTACTTTAATGGGTTGGATAATCCGGAAAGGATTTGATTTGTCGGTTTGTTTGGTACTTCATGGTGATGACGGCAACGTGGCTCGTACGATTCAGATGCACCAACAAGTATGATGGGATCATCGTAGGATGCAGGCTTTCCATCTATTAAACGTTGCGTACGGCTTGCAGGCGATCCACAAACCGGGCATATCGCATTTAGCTTTGTAACGGATTCGCTCAACGCCATTAACTTAGGCATTGGTCCAAATGGCTCCCCGCGGAAATCAGTATCCAAGCCTGCTACGAGTACGTGAATCCCTTGGTTAGCAAGTTCTTCCACAACTTCTACAACATTTTCGTCAAAGAACTGCACTTCGTCAATTCCAATAATGTCTACACCCTTGTCTACATATTGCAACATTTCATCAGAGCTTTTTACAGGGCGTGCAATGATTGACGTCCCATTATGGGAAACGACAGATTCTTTATCATATCGGTTGTCAATGGCAGGTTTAAATACACGAACGGTCAGATTTGCATATGTCGCACGGCGCACTCTTCTAATGAGCTCCTCTGACTTTCCAGAAAACATACTCCCACAAATCACTTCGACCCAACCACTTTGTTTCATCACGTACATGAGCGACGCGCTCCTTTCCATTTTATCCAAATCAGTCAGCTAAAGCACCAATTGGAATAGGTGCTTTAGCTTTTGAATTTATGTAATAATAAAAGTAAAAAAACAGGCAAATTTATAGACGATTTGCCTGTTTTCCTGCATGAAATGTGTGCCTGTCCTGTAAAAAGGACATGGTTATCATTTCACGATTAATTCATATTATATTTTTTCTTGAATCGGTCAACACGTCCGCCGACTTTGTCAGCTTTTTGTTTACCAGTGTAGAAAGGATGAGAATCTGAACTAATCTCAACACGGATTAATGGGTATGTGTTACCATCTTCCCATTCAATTGTTTCTTCTGAGCTTTGTGTAGAACCACTCAAGAATTTGAAATCTGAACTAGTATCAAGAAATACTACTTTTCTGTACTCTGGATGAATATCCTTTTTCATTTCTTCTTCCACTCCTTTTTGCCCTGAATCTATTGAAACAGAGTTATTGTAAGAGCCGTCATAGGTGCAATACCTTATCAAAACTCACATAAAAAGATTATAACAGTCAGGGTATTTGATTGCAATAGTAAGCAATTAAAAAATCATTTCCAATCTAAGGGGATAACTACTTTTTTGTCCCCTTACGCTTCATCTCTTCGTCCATTTGCTTAAAGAATTCCTCATTATTTTCTGAGGCTTTCAATCTTCTTAGGAAACGTTCAAGAAATTCATTTGAGTCCTGCATCGTTTTGCGGATAGCCCAGATTTTATCAAGGTGACCTTTACCTACAAGCAACTCTTCTTTTCGTGTACCTGAACGAAGAATATCGATGGCTGGGAAAATTCGGCGTTGTGCAAGATTGCGATCAAGGTGAAGTTCCATGTTTCCGGTACCTTTAAATTCCTCGTAAATGACGTCATCCATTCGTGAACCAGTGTCCACTAATGCCGTTGCCAGAATTGTAAAGCTTCCGCCCTCTTCAATATTACGCGCTGCCCCGAAAAAACGTTTTGGACGATGGAAGGCAGCAGGGTCAATACCGCCGGATAGTGTACGTCCACTTGGAGGAATAACTAGGTTATAGGCTCTTGCAAGTCTTGTAATACTATCCATTAAAATAATAACGTCTCGTTTATGTTCTACTAGGCGCATCGCCCTTTCAAGAACGAGCTCAGAGACCTTTATATGGCTTTCTGGAACTTCATCAAATGTTGAGCTTACTACATCAACATCAGGGTGTACCGAACGCTCAATATCCGTTACTTCCTCTGGTCGTTCATCTACAAGCAGAATAATTAGCTTCGCTTCAGGATGATTCTTGGAAATGCTGTTTGCAATTTCTTTCAACAGGACTGTCTTACCAGCCTTTGGTGGAGCTACAATAAGTCCCCTCTGCCCAAATCCAACAGGTGTCATTAAATCAATAATACGCGTGGAAAGGCGACTCGTTGGGTTCTCCAATTTCATAAAACGGTCTGGATACAATGCCGTCAATGCCGGGAAATGTACACGCTCTTTTGCTGTTTCAGGATCTTCCCCATTTACTGCGTCTACGTGTAACAAACCATAGTAGCGTTCATTTTCTTTTGGAGGTCTAACCTTCCCTGAAACTTTATCTCCGTTTCGCAAATCAAATCTACGAATTTGTGATGCAGATATGTAAATGTCCTCTGCGCTCGGAGAATAATTTATTGGACGCAAGAAGCCAAAGCCCTCTGAAGGAATAATTTCCAACACGCCATCCATAAATAAATAACCATCCTTTTCCGCCTGTGCTTTTAGAATTGAAAATATCAATTCTTTTTTCGTTAGCTTTGCGTAATAGGATACTTTATACTCTCTCGCCAGGTTATAGATTTCTTTTAATTTTAATGTTTCCAAATGAGAGATTGTTAATGCTGCCATAAAATCACCACGCCTATTTGTTTTTAAAATAAAAATAATAATAAATAAATTGCTTTGCACAGCGGAAGGTCTTCTGTACAGTTATAGTTTAAATTGAGAATTGCACACTTCTTTAGTTGGAAGGTCAAGCTTCGTAGAAATGAAGAAGTTACTGTAGTTGGATGTGAAGTTCATATCCTTATTCTGTATTAAGCATATTCCATATTACTCTTTTGAATACTATTATTCAACTCTATTTTTTACGTTTTCTTAATTTAATAGAAAAGGAAGCCGAGATGGTATGGCTTCCTTTAATCATACACTTAATAATAGTTTACCCAAAGCTTAGCAGAATTACACCTTATCCTTTCATTACAAGGCGCCTGCTACTGCTTTTAGTCCATTGAATTTTCGGTGAAGTGGAAAATAGTTCACGGGTTTTTTGATAGGGAAAAGGGCTGTTTTGCAGGAAAAGCCCTCTTCCTAATCTAATGCCATGCTAAGAATTCTGAAATTGAATAATTTCCGCCTCTGTCATTTCCTCGCGCCACACTTTGGCTCCAAGCTGGGTAAGTTTTTCCGCAAAATGATCGTAGCCTCTATCGATATGCTCCAGACCTGTAATTTCAGTGATCCCGTTGGCCATAAGTCCTGCTATAATAAGAGCGGCTCCTGCGCGTAAGTCTGAAGCTTTTACTCTAGCCCCTTCTAATTGAACAGGTCCAGACACAATCGCTGATCCGCCCTCTACTTTAATGGCAGCATTCATACGTCTAAGTTCATCAATATGCTTTAAGCGAGCCGAATAGATCGTATCGGTGACCACACCTGTATTGGCTGCTTTGGTCAGCAGAGAAGTAAACGGCTGTTGCAGATCAGTAGGAAATCCTGGGTATACCAATGTTTTAATGTCCACGCTTTTCAAAGGGACTCTTGGGGCAATAAGGAGCTGCTCATCACTCTCTTCCACCGTAACACCCATTTCCCTTAGCTTAGCCAGCAGTGACTCTAAATGCTGTGAAATGACATTGTCAATAACAACCTCTTTTCCCTGTGCTGCTGCAGCGATTGCATAAGTCCCTGCTTCAATTCGGTCAGGGATAATAGTGTGTTTACAGCCTTTTAACTCTGAGACACCTTCAATGCGGATGACGTCTGTTCCTACACCCTTAATTTGTGCACCCATACTCGTGAGTAAAGTCGCAACATCAATAATTTCCGGTTCCTTAGCAGCATTTTCAATAACGGTTCTTCCTTTAGCCTTGACTGCTGCAAGCATTATATTAATCGTTGCGCCGACACTAACGACATCAAGGTATATTCTTGCTCCTCGCAATTCATTTGCACGCAAATAGATTGCACCTTGTTCATTCGTTACCTCAGCCCCAAGTGCTTCGAATCCTTTAATATGCTGGTCAATTGGACGTGGACCAAGAAAACAGCCACCCGGAAGACCAATAACGGCTTTGTTAAACTTACCAAGCATAGCTCCCATAAAGTAATAAGAAGCTCTTAGTTTCTTAACTTTTCCGTTTGGTAAAGGCATTGCAATCATCTTCTCTGGGTTAATATGCACTGTTTGTCCATCCCAAGAAACAGAACCACCAATCTCCTCGAGTAAATCCCCTAGTGTATAGACATCCGAAATTTCCGGTAACCCTTCAATGGTCACCTCTGAGTCGGCAAGAATTGCTGCTGGAAGTAAAGCAACGGCACTGTTTTTTGCTCCACTAATACGTACTTGGCCATTTAACAGATGGCCACCTTCTACTAACATTTTCTGCATGATAAAAATACCCCGCTTTTTTGACGTACAGACGTACGATTACCAGTATTATAAGAAAAAACTACCGTACACTGGGCTCTTCGTTGAATGTGTGCGTTCTTCTATACTGGAAACTTCAAAATTTTATACTACTTTACCTTAACAATAAGTCCCTCTAAAAATGAAAGGATAAACAGCTGCAGTTAAAGAGATCGACGAAAGACTTCCCTACAAGAGTTGTAATACACATTTTTAGAAGGACTTTAATTCACTGGCTTAACTTTGCACGTTTTTAGATTGCGCAGGTTTTACCAATTTTATGCAATTATTTTTTGTTCCAGTCTGTCAAAAATTTCTCAATGCCTTGGTCTGTCAACGGATGTTTGACAAGCTTTTCTAAAACATTATATGGAATCGTTGCGATATGAGCGCCATTTAATGCCGCATCAGTCACATGCAATGGGTGACGAATGGAGGCAGCGATAATTTCTGATGGGATATCATGCCGGTCAAAAATTTCTGCAATGGTTGCAATCAAATTCATCCCGTCATGTCCAATATCATCGAGACGTCCAAGAAATGGTGAAACATAAGATGCTCCAGCCCTCGCTGCTAATAATGCCTGATTTGCATTAAAAATCAAAGTAACATTCGTCTTGATATTAAGGTCACTTAGAGCTTTTACCGCTTTAAGTCCTTCTAAAGTCATCGGAATTTTCACCGTGATATTTGGCGCTATTGCCGCAAGTTCTTTGCCTTCTTGAATCATACCTTCTGCATCCTCAGCAATTACCTCTGCACTAACTGAACCTGAAACTTCCTCTGTAATCTCACCAAGTCTGTCGTGAAAAGAAACTCCTTCTTTCGCCACTAAACTCGGATTGGTTGTTACACCAGCCAGAATGCCGAGTTCGTTAGCAGAGCGTATTTCTTCAATATTGGCCGTATCAATAAAAAACTTCATTTTCAGTCGCCTCCAGTCTCCCCATGCTAAAAATTCATATATTAATTAGGTTGTTTACGCTTGGTTTGAAGAACCAAATTCACGCATTTTGCCAATTACTGTTTGCTTAATAGCTTCACTACCAGGTCCAAGATACTTACGTGGGTCATACTGATCCGGTTGCTCTGCAAGTACTTTACGAACAGCCTCTGCTTGTGCGATTTGGTTTTCAGTGTTTACATTTATTTTAGCTGTTCCGTAAGAAATAGAACGTTGAATATCCTTAGTCGGGATTCCAGTTCCACCATGAAGAACGAGTGGCAATTCAATCGTTTTAGAGATTTCTTCCATTTCAGCAAAGCCTAAGTTTGGCTCTCCTTTATATGGTCCGTGTACAGATCCAAGAGCAGGTGCCAAGCAATCAATTCCTGTTTCATTAACAAGTTTTAGACACTCTTTAGGATCAGCATAAATAACGCCTTCAGCGATTACATCATCTTCTTGTCCACCAACAGTTCCAAGTTCCGCTTCAACAGAAACTCCGTGGATATGTGCTAGTTCTACTACTTTGGAAGTAACTGCAATATTTTCTTCTAGTGGGCCGTGAGAAGCGTCGATCATTACAGATGTGAAACCAGCATGGATTGCTTGTGCACATTTTTCAAAGCTTGAACCATGGTCAAGATGGATAGCAACAGGAACAGTTGTTTTATACTCTTCCATCAATGCTTTTACCATTGTTACTACGACTTTAAATCCACCCATATATCTTCCAGCACCTTCAGATACGCCAAGGATTACCGGTGATTTTTCTTCTTCAGCTGCTTTAAGAATTGCTTGTATATATTCCAAGTTATTGATGTTGAACTGTCCAACTGCATAACCTTTGGCTTTTCCTTGTTCAAGCATTTCTTTCATTGATACTAATGGCATTACTATGTCCTCCTCTGAGATGAATGGTTTCATCTTCATTAAATAAGTTTTAACTACATTATAAGAATACCAACAACAACTCGCCTGCGCAACAATAGTGGCTAAGAACCTAGTGTCTTGTTGATAAGTTTTTGTACATCAAATATGTTGAATGGCTTTCCTAGTACTTGTCTGACGTTGGAAAAACCGCTGATTTCGTCTTTTACTTGATCGGATAAGCCACTCATCACGATGACCGGTACTTCAATCTGCTGAATTTCCATTTCCTTTAGAACTTCTCCACCGTTCAAAATGGGAAGATTATAATCCAATAGGACAAGGCTATATGCGTATTTTTGTAGTTTTTCTACTGCTTCTTGGCCCGTTACGGCCGTAGTCACATGATATCCTTCACCCATGATTATATCTGTCAAAAGCAAACGTATTCCGGGTTGATCATCGACTATTAGGATCTTTTTTTTCACCACATAACCCTACTCCTTTCTAGTAAATTACCTGTCTCTTCTACTTTATGTATTTCGCTAAAAGATAGAAATATCCTTCTTCATTACAGAATTTTGTTAGTGATAGCCTCTAACACACAGGATAACATTTCTTTTATATACAAAAATTACCATTTATGAATATCGATGACTCTTAGCTTTCCCTGCTTATTTTTTTAGTTATACGAAACGTATTACTTTATTTCCCGCTAGTTTAGTTGATTTCAACGCTCGTGAGGTCAAAAATACAACCAAAAAACAAGAAAAAACCGAATAGCCTTCGCTACCCGGTTATTTGTCTAAAAGGTCTATTTTGTCTGGGATTGGTTTTCCACAGATGCTCCAATGAAACCTTTGAAAAGAGCTTGTGCTCTCGTCGGACGAGATGTGAATTCAGGGTGGAACTGACATGCTACAAACCAAGAATGGTCTTCAATTTCAATGGTTTCCACCAATCTTCCGTCAGGGCTTGTCCCAGAGAAAATAAATCCGTTCTCAGCCATTTGCTCTCTATAAGCATTATTGAACTCATAGCGATGACGATGACGTTCTTCAATGTAATCTTCCCCACCATATGCTGCTTTGGTTTTTGTTCCGTCAGTTAATTTGCATGGATACAATCCAAGTCTTAATGTTCCACCAAGATCCGAGATGTCCTTTTGCTCAGGCAGTAGGTCAATAATCGGATATGGCGTAGTCGGATCAATCTCTGCAGAATGTGCACCCTCAAGACCCAGAACATTTCGCGCAAATTCAACGGTTGCAAGCTGCATACCGAGGCATATTCCGAAGAAAGGTACATTCTTTTCTCTAGCATATTTAATAGCTTCAATTTTCCCTTCAATTCCTCGATCACCAAAACCACCTGGTACCAGAATACCATCCACATTATCAAGTGCTTCATGCATTTGTTCTTTATCTAGTTTTTCTGAATTAATCCAGTGAACCTTAATATCAGTGTCATAAGCGAAACCTGCATGCTTTAATGACTCTACAACGGAAATATAAGCATCAGGAAGCTCCACGTACTTCCCAACAAGGCCAATGTCTACTTTTTTCGAAAGCGATCTTACTTTGGTAACAAGTTCTTTCCAGTCTTCCATCTCTGCGGGCTGACATCCTAAACCAAAGTGATCACATGTAATTTGGTCAAGATTCTGTTGCTGTAAGGAAATTGGCACCTGGTATAAGGTGTCTGCATCCATCATTTCGATAACAGCTTTTTCGTTAATATCACAGAACAAAGCAATTTTCTCTTTCATTTCCTTGCTGATAGCATGTTCTGTCCGAAGTACAATAACGTCAGGCTGGATACCTAATGAGCGAAGTTCCTTTACACTGTGCTGGGTCGGCTTTGTTTTCATTTCGCCTGCAGCTTTAATATATGGAACGAGTGTGCAATGAAGGTACATGACACTATCTTTGCCAACCTCATTTTTAATTTGACGAATGGCTTCAAGGAAAGGAAGTGATTCAATATCCCCAACAGTACCGCCAATCTCCGTGATAACAACATCCGCTCCTGTTGCTTCCCCAGCACGGAAAACCTGATCTTTTATTTCATTCGTAATATGTGGAATAACCTGTACGGTTCCTCCCAAATAATCCCCACGACGTTCTTTCCGGATTACACTAGAGTAAACTTTTCCTGTTGTAATGTTACTGAATTTGTTTAAATTAATGTCAATAAAACGTTCATAGTGACCTAAATCCAGATCCGTTTCAGCTCCATCTTCAGTAACAAAAACCTCTCCATGCTGATACGGACTCATTGTTCCTGGGTCCACATTGATGTATGGGTCAAATTTTTGAATCGTTACCTTTAGTCCACGGTTTTTAAGTAAACGGCCCAGTGAAGCAGCAGTTATTCCTTTACCAAGTGATGAAACAACACCACCAGTTACAAAAATATAGTTTGTCATTCAACTACCTCTTTCTATTATTTATTCATTGCCTATATGGCATTACTAGGAAACGCTCAAGAATTGTATTTTCTATCTACCTCTTACTGTGCCTCTATTTCACGCAGGTATGCTTTTCCTATACCTATTAATGAATGGCATCAGAAAATGGCCAATACGTACAAAATAAGAAAAGCGCCTCCCCCACATGGTAGGGGAAACGCTTTGAAAGTTAATTTAAAGAGCCCAATAAGAATTGTACCCATCCTTCATTGAAAAGTCAAGATGGATTTAGCAGCGGAAGCTTTACTTATCTTCTTCTTTATCGTCTTTAGAATCATCATCAAACTCGTCGTCATCAACTTCCTCGTCTAACTCTTCTTCAAGATCTGTGTCAAATTCATCCTCTTCATCATCATCGAAGTCATCAGCCATTTCCTCAATGTCTTCATCTACAATGTCCAGTTCTTCTTCCACTAGATCCACTGATTCTTCTTCTTTCTTTTTCTTCTTCGTTTTCTTTTTCTTCTTCGGTGCGGCGGCGACTTCTTCATCCATTGTTTCTACAGGATACCAACGTTTCAATCCCCACATGTTAGAGCCGATTGTAATAAAGCGACCATCCACATTTAAGTCTGTGTAGAACTGAGCAATGTTCGCTTCCTTATCCGAATCAGAGAATTCCTTGATTTCCGCAATCTTTTCAAAGACATCTTTAAAATTCATTGCCTTTTTTTCATCAAGCATAATAGCATTTGCAAGTTCAATCATGGATAAATTCTTGCTCTCTTCGTGGCTGTAATTCTGCAAGCTCACGGTAACGCACTCCCTTTACTTATATATTTCAAGGCTTCATTAGCCCAGTGCATCTTCATAACACTTTTTTCCAGCATGGATTGGTAATAAAATTCATTATACTATAAACAAGAATGAGGTATAAAGTAAAATGTTGTCTTTATGTATTATAAACTGTTAGATATTAGTTAACACCATTTTCTTTCACCACGTACTGTCTACTTTTCTTCCATTGCTGCGGGAACCAAGAACCGTACCATTCATTATAAACAAATATCCTGTCTTTATGCTATAGAAAAATAGAAAAAGACGTGTTTTCTTATGAGTAGCACATCTTTTTCTATTAACCCTCCAAATTAATTATGGTCCCTGAGGTTCTAATTCACGCCGACGTGGACCCAGGACGTGGCGTTCTTAGTCGGCCTTCCTTATTACGTGTGCTCTTCGCTTTTGATTTGATCTTACATATTTCTTCTGTATTGGCCGCCTACTTCGTAGAGGGCGTTTGTGATTTGGCCGAGGCTTGCTACTTTTACGGTTTCCATTAATTCTGCAAAGATATTGCCACCAGATGCAGCCACTTCCTTCAACTGTTCTAGCGCCTTATCCGTGTGGTCTTTATGCTCATTTTGGAATCGTGTGAGCTCTGCAATTTGGTGCTCTTTCTCTTCTTTGGAGGCCCTTGCTAGCTCCATCGAATTGATTTGATCTTCAGAAGGAGGGGTAGGATTTAAATACGTGTTAACCCCAATTATAGGCAATTCTCCTGAATGCTTCTTTCCTTCATAATATAGCGATTCCTCTTGGATTTTACCGCGTTGGTATTGCCTTTCCATTGCTCCAAGCACTCCTCCGCGGTCATTCATTTTCTCAAATTCCTCAAGCACAGCCTGCTCTACTAAATCCGTCAATTCATCAATGATAAAGGAACCTTGTAGAGCATTTTCATTTTTGGCAAGCCCATATTCTTTATTAATGATTAATTGAATCGCCATCGCTCTTCGTACCGATTCCTCTGTTGGCGTAGTAATTGCCTCATCATAGGCGTTTGTATGCAAAGAGTTCGTATTATCCTGAATGGCGAGCAATGCTTGCAGTGTCGTACGAATATCGTTAAAATCAATTTCCTGCGCATGAAGGGATCTTCCTGAAGTCTGAATATGATACTTTAACTTCTGACTTCGCTCATTAGCCCCGTATTTATCTCTCATCGTTATCGCCCAGATCCTTCTCGCAACCCTACCGATCACGGAATATTCCGGGTCTAATCCGTTAGAGAAAAAGAAGGAGAGATTTGGCGCAAATTTATTAATATCCATTCCCCTACTCAAATAGTATTCTACATACGTAAAACCATTTGCCAAGGTAAAGGCGAGCTGTGTAATTGGATTAGCACCAGCTTCTGCAATATGATAGCCGGAAATCGAGACAGAGTAATAATTGCGTACATTTTTATCAATAAAGTACTGTTGAATATCCCCCATCATTCGTAAAGCAAACTCTGTGGAAAAAATACAGGTATTCTGTCCTTGATCTTCTTTTAAAATATCTGCTTGAACGGTTCCCCTTACAACAGCAATCGTCTCTTCCTTTATCTGTTGATATTCTGCTTCAGTTGGCTCTCTTTCCTGTTCCTGCTTAAATTTTTCCACCTGTTGGTCAATTGCAGTATTAAAATACATTGCCAAAATGATCGGGGCAGGTCCATTAATGGTCATGGAAACAGAGGCTAATGGACTTGATAAATCAAACCCCGCATACAGCTTTTTCATATCATCCAATGTACAAATATTCACTCCACTTTCTCCTACTTTCCCATAAATATCAGGGCGATGTGCAGGGTCTTCACCATAAAGGGTAACCGAGTCAAAAGCTGTCGAAAGTCGCTTTGCTTCCTCATTTTTCGATAAATAATGAAACCTTCTATTTGTCCGTTCTGGTGTTCCCTCACCAGCAAATTGCCTTGTCGGATCTTCTCCCTTTCTCTTAAACGGAAAAACGCCTGCTGTAAATGGGAAAGACCCAGGAACGTTTTCCTTCATGAGCCAATACAGCCGCTCCCCCCAGTCCTGAAATTTTGGGAAAGCCACTTTTGGTATTTGTAATCCTGACAGGGATTCGGAGACAATATCCATTTCTATTTCTTTATCTCTTACCTTAAAGCTCATCTTTTCTTGACTATAATCCGTCTTCATTTCTTCCCAGGAGTCAAGTAGGCGCTGTGACCTATTATCCAGTTGGCTTTCATAGTGGTCGATTAACTGTTGCAAGCTTGCTTTAGCAGACTCTTCCTCCACCATTTCAATGGCTGCTTGTAATTGATACACCTTCCTCGCGGCATCACTTTGCTTTTCTGCATGTTGATGATAGTGGCGAACATGTGAAACAATTTCTCTTAAATAATGCCTGCGTTCATTTGTAATAATCATGTTTTGTTTTTCTGCAATGACATGACGATTAAAGTCAGCCTTGTCTCCCCAGTCATATTTCTCGTTTAGCGTGTCAATAAGGGAGGCGAATAAAGCATTGGTTCCAGCATCATTAAACTGGCTGGCGATTGTCCCATAGACAGGGAACTTTGTTTTATCTTCATGAAAAAGCATATGACTACGCTCATACTGTTTGCGAACCTGGTTAAGTGCATCTTCAGAGCCTTTTTGTTCAAACTTATTGATGACAATAAAGTCAGCAAAATCAATCATATCTATTTTTTCTAACTGAGTAGGTGCACCGAATTCTGCGGTCATGACATACATGGAAAGGTCTGTCACATCGGTGATGGCAGCATCCCCCTGTCCAATTCCGCTTGTCTCCACAATAATAAAGTCATACCCTGAGGCACGTACTACATCGATGACATCCTGAATTGATTTCGACAATTCACTATGAGAATCACGTGTTGCCAATGAACGCATATAAACTCGATTTGAGAAAATAGCATTCATGCGAATTCGATCACCAAGCAAGGCACCACCTGTTTTTCTTTTCGTTGGATCAATCGAGATAATGGCAATTTTCTTATCCGGAATTTCATGGATAAATCGACGGATTAGTTCATCGGTCAACGAGCTTTTCCCCGCACCACCAGTACCTGTAATACCTAAGACCGGGGTATTCGATCTGCTCTTTTCCCTTAGTGATTGTAAAACTGCCTGCTTCTCCTCTGCATTTACATCCACGTTTTCCATATAAGTAATAAACCTGGCAATTGCTTGTCGCTCACCACTCACCAGTGCATCTTGGTCCTTCACTGTGTCGATTGGTGGTAGGGAATCACACTCTTTCAGCATTAAATTAATCATGCCCTGTAGACCTAGTTCACGACCATCCTCTGGAGAAAATACACGTGCCACTCCATAAGCATGTAGTTCTTTTATTTCACGAGGAATGATTACCCCACCGCCACCACCATAAACCTTTATATGCGCTGCACCGAGCTCTTTCAATAAATCCACCATATATTTGAAGTATTCTACATGCCCACCCTGATAGGAAGAAATCGCAATCCCTTGAACATCTTCCTGAATGGCTGCATGTACCACTTCTTCTACTGATCGGTTGTGTCCAAGGTGGATGACTTCAGCCCCACTCGCCTGGAGGATCCGACGCATTATGTTTATGGATGCATCATGACCATCAAATAAACTGGACGCGGTTACAAAACGAATTGAATTTGATGGCTTATAAATGGTTTGTTCCATATAGCTACTCCTCTCCTTTTCTAGGTGCTCCTATCGACAAGGAGCGTAATATAAATGCAGTCTGACGCTCAATATACTCTTCCATCGTAAATTGTCGATGTAACATCCAGCGACGAAAGCTCCACATTTGCCCCTGAATAAAAATGTTATTTGCCATAAGCATCGCATCTTTAGACGTAATACTATCGTCTGGCATACACGTTATAATCACCTTTTCTAACATTTGAACCATCTCTCGTTCCTTTTGTAACACATACTCCTTGGTGTTCTTTTTCAAAGATTTCACTTCTTGATACATTATGACGATCTCTTCCTGCATTTCATCCATTAAATAAAAGTATGCCTTAATCACTGACACAAGCTTTTCAAGTGGAGAACCGTCCACATTAACAACCTTCTCTAGTCGTACTTGAACTTGGTCATAAATCGAATCACAGACTAGAAACAGAACATCTTCCTTTGTTCGGATATATTCATAAAGCGTACCGATACTAAATCCTGATTCTTTGGCAATTTCACGGGTTGTGGTACGGTGGAACCCTTTTTCTTTAAAAAGAGTAAGGGCACCACGAATCATTTGCTTTCGTCTTTTTTCCACTAACCCTTTATCCTTTATCGCTGAAAAAACCTGTTCCTCCGCCACCCGAGCATTCCCCCTTCAGTTTTCCAAAAAAGATATTAATCTTTTGTCAGCATACGCCCGATAACAAGTCGCTGTATTTCATTCGTTCCCTCATAAATTTGGGTGATCTTAGCATCTCGCATATATCTTTCCACAGGATAATCTTTCGTGTAACCATATCCACCAAATACTTGGACAGCCTCTACCGTGATTCGCATCGCCGCATCTCCTGCAAATAGCTTCGACATGGCGGATGCTTTACCGTACGGAAGTCCCTGTGACTCTAACCAAGCAGCCTGATAGGTTAATAGTCTGGAAGCTTCGACCTCTGTCGCCATATCTGCCAGCTTGAAGGAGATTCCCTGATTCGTTGCTATTGGCTTACCAAACTGCTCTCTTTCCTTTGCATAGCCAACAGCGGCATCTAGTGCTCCCTGCGCAATACCAAGAGCTTGTGCCGCAATTCCATTTCGCCCGCCATCCAGCGTTGTCATGGCAATCTTAAAGCCATCTCCTTCAGCACCTAGCATGTTCTCTTTTGGAATACGACAATTTTCAAAAATAAGCTCTGTAGTCGGTGAGGATCGGATCCCCAGCTTTTTCTCTTTCTTTCCAAAGGTGAAACCATCCGTTCCTTTTTCTACGATGAAAGCACTGATTCCCTTATGCTTTGCATCATTGTCAGTTTTGGCAAAAACAATATAAATATCTGCCACACCGCCATTTGTAATCCATACCTTGCTGCCATTTAGAACATAAGCATCTCCATCTTCCTTAGCTGTTGTTTTCATGGAAACAACGTCACTTCCTGCACCAGGCTCAGACAATGCATAAGCTCCTAGCGCTTCCCCTGTAGCAAGACGTGTTAGAAAGTTTGTTTTCTGCTCTTCATTGCCGTATGTAAAAATTGGCCAGCTTGCTAAAGAGAGATGAGCAGAAAGTGTTACCCCAGTGGACGCACATACTCGTGATAATTCCTCTACCGCAATACAATAGCTGACATAATCCGCACCAATCCCACCATATTCCTCAGGCCATGGGATACCCGTAAGGCCTAACTCTGCCATTTTGTTAAATATCTCTCTGTCAAACCGTTCCTCTTCATCTCGTTGGGCAGCGGTTGGTTCTACCTCTTTTTCCGCAAAATTTCGAACCATTTTTCTTAGCATTTCTTGTTCTTCTGTTAATTGAAAATTCATTGTTATTTCCCCCAATCATTTCCTTAAAAGTTCTTTGGCTATAACCATGTGTTGAATTTCATTTGTTCCCTCATAAATTTCGGTTACTTTCGCATCCCGAAAAAGCCGCTCAGCAGGGTAATCCTCTGTATACCCATATCCACCAAGCACCTGCACAGCCTCAATCGCATTGTTCACAGCTGTTTTCGAGGCAAACATCTTCGCCATGGAAACTTGCTTTGAGCAAGATATGCCTTGCTGCACCAAAGAAGCAGCTTGGTAGGTTAAGAGATTAGCCGCTTCTGCAGCTGTTGCCATATCCGCTAGTTTAAATGAGATACCTTGATTTGCTGCAATCGGCTTATTAAACTGCTGACGCTCTTTCGCATAACCTGTCGCAAGTTCGACCGCTGCTTCTGCAACCCCTAATGCTTGGGCTGCAATTCCAATCCGACCAACATGAAGGTTTTTCATGGCAATTTTATAGCCATCCCCTTCATTTCCTAACATTTGTGTCTTGGATACCCGACACTGGTCTAATGTTAGTGGTACTGTACTGGATCCATTAAGTCCCATTTTCTTTTCTTCCTTGCCAATGTCGAGGCCTGGCGTATTCCGTTCTAAAATAAAGGCACTTAACCCTTTAGAGCCTTCACCTGTTCGAACAAAAGTAATAAAGGTATCTGCATGGCCACCATTTGTAATAAACACTTTAGAACCATTTAAAATATAATGATCGCCATCTCTCTCAGCCCTTGTTTTTATACTAGAAGCATCTGAACCAGCACCAGGCTCTGTTAGTGCAAAGGCACCTAGGAGCTTTCCGCTAGCCAACTTCGGCAAATAATATTGCTTCTGCTCATCAGTCCCAAAATAAAGGATGGGGTTCGTTCCAACAGATGTATGGACAGAAAGAATCACGCCTAAGGAAGCGCTTACTTTTGAAAGCTCATGAATTGTTCTAACATAGGAAATAAAGTCCATGCCACTTCCACCATATTCTTCTGGAATTGGTATGCCCATTAGTCCAAGCTCTGCCATCTCACCAATGAGTTCCTTAGGAAAACGATGCTCTCTTTCCATTCGCTCCACTTCTGGCGCAACGCGTTCTTTTGCAAAATCCCGAACCATTTTTTGTAGCATATTTTGCTCTTCCGTAAAATGAAAGTCCATGTTTACTCCCCCAGTCTATGCTGTTGTTTATTCATATTGATAAAAGCCACGTCCAGACTTTTTACCGAGCCAGCCAGCTTGGACGTACTGCTTTAAAAGAGGACAAGGTCTGTATTTGCTATCCGCAAACCCTTCATGTAACACTTCCATAATGTATAGACATGTGTCCAGACCAATGAAGTCTGCCAATGTTAGAGGTCCCATTGGGTGATTCATCCCCAGCTTCATCGATGTATCGACATCCTCTACAGTTGCTACTCCTTCATAGACCGTAAAAATAGCCTCATTAATCATGGGCATTAAGATTCGATTGGAAACAAAGCCTGGATAATCTTCAGCCGACACTGGTACTTTTCCGAGCTTTTTAGTAAGCTCTTCAATTTGGTTATAGGTTTCATCATTTGTTTGCAGGCCACGTATTATTTCTACCAATTTCATTACAGGAACCGGATTCATGAAATGCATTCCGATTACTTGGTTTGGACGATTTGTCGCTGCTGCAATTTCTGTTATGGCTAGAGAAGAGGTGTTTGTAGCAAGAATAGTATGCTTTGGGGTGATCGCATCCAATTCTCGGAATACCGCTTTTTTGACTTCCATTTTTTCTACGACTGCTTCTATAACGAGATCACAGTTTTCTGCGTCCTGTAAAGAAATTGAAGGTGCCAGTCGGTCTTGAATGGATATTTTCTCCTCCTTAGATACTCGTCCCTTTTCTATTGCTCGGCTAAGTAGCTTTTCAATGGACTGAAGTCCTTTTTGTACGGCTTCTTCTCTTTGGTCATGTAATAAAACAGACAATCCTGTCTGGGCACAAACCTGGGCAATTCCAGCTCCCATTTGCCCTGCCCCTACTACAAGTACTTTTTTAATCATGCCGTTCCTCCTCTTTCTATATCGAAAATTGGGAAAACTCACTTTAAAGAAAAGAGCGACGACGTTGCCCCAGGACGGGGCGTTCTTAGTCGGCCTTCCTTATTACGTGTGCTCTCCGCTTTTGTTTATTATTTTGGTACTTCGATTAGTACTGCGTCTCCTTGGCCGCCGCCACTGCAAATTGCAGCAATGCCTAAACCGCCGCCACGACGTTTTAATTCATGAATTAATGTTAGAATAATTCTGGCACCACTAGCACCAATTGGATGTCCTAGTGCTACTGCACCACCATTCACATTCACCTTTTCTGGGTCAATTCCGGCAATTTTTCCGCTTGCTAAGGATACAGCAGCGAAAGCCTCATTAATTTCATATAAATTGATATCGTCTTGAGAGAAGCCCGTTTTCTCTAAAAGCTTATTAATGACAAGTCCTGGTGTTTCAGGAAAGTCCTTTGCTTCAACTGCTACTTCTGCATGGCCAAGCACATAAGCCATTGGGTCTTTCCCGGTATCTAATGCCTTTTCCTCAGACATAACAACAAACGCACATGCACCATCATTAACACCTGGTGCATTACCAGCTGTGATTGTACCGTCTTTATCAAAAGCTGGGCGTAAGCCTGCAAGCTTTTCAACGGTTGTATCCCTTCTAGGTGCTTCATCTGTATCGACGACTACAGGTTCACCCTTCCGTTGTGGTACCTCTACGCTAACAATTTCCTCAGCAAACTTTCCATTATCGATTGCTTCGGTAGCACGCTGATGACTGCGGTAAGACCACTCATCCTGAGCTTCACGGGTCAATTCATGCTTTGTAGCTGTAGAATTACCGTAATTCCCCATATGTACCCCTTCAAATGAGCAGGATAGTCCGTCATGTATCATCATATCCTTCACTTGCTTATCTCCCATTCTATTTCCCCAACGGGCGTCTGGAAGAAAGTATGGTGCATTACTCATGCTCTCCATCCCACCAGCAACGATGACTTCTTCATCGCCCAGCCGAATGAGTTGATCAGCAAGTGTCACACTGCGTAAACCTGAAGCACACACCTTATTTATCGTTTCGGTTTTCACATCCCATGGTATGCCAGCTTCTCTTGCTGCCTGGCGTGACGGAATCTGTCCTTGACCACCTTGGAGCACTGTGCCCATAATTACTTCGTCAATCTCTGAACCTTTCATTCCTGCTCGTTCTAATGCAGCGTGGATAGCCTTTCCACCTAGTTGAGATGCGGTAAATCCTTTTAGTGCACCACCAAACTTCCCAAATGGTGTTCTTGCGCCAGATACAATAACAGATTTTCTCATTTTTCTCCCACCTTTTTCTATATTTAAAATCGATATCATTACTACTGTCCTTCACTGGAAAACCAGTGAAAATGATTGAACGCTCGCTCAGATTTTGTGCCTAAAAGAAGAAGGACACTATTCCTTCTTCTTTTCTGTCATTTTATCATAGTTCTACCTAACATTATGCTGTTTTACTTTCCGTCTCTGTAAATACGGACAGTGCCAAAATTTCTGCCACATCCATTGTGCTGATATCCTCCTCAACATCCTTCGCTTTTGTACCATCACTAAGCATTGTTAAGCAATACGGACAAGCACTGGAGATCATCGTTGGTTTCACGGCAATTGCTTGCTCGGTTCTAGCTACATTGATTCGGTTTCCAGTCGTTTCCTCTGTCCACATCAGTCCACCACCAGCACCACAGCACATACCATTTTCTTTACTGCGTGCCATCTCGACTAGTTCAAGACCTGGTATAGATTTTAAAATCTCTCTCGGTGGATCATACACCCCATTATACCTTCCAAGGTAGCAGGAGTCATGATAGGTAAGCCTCTGATTTATTTCCCCGTTTGGTGCTAGCTTCCCTTCCATTACCAAATCATAAAGCATTTGTGTATGGTGATAAACCTCTGCTTCAAAACCAAAGTCAGGGTACTCATTTTTAAAAATATTGTATGCATGTGGGTCAATGGTTACGATTTTAGTGACCCCATTTTTCTCAAACTCTTTTATATTTTTTTCAGCGATTTCCTGGAATAAAAATTCATTTCCAATTCGTCTTGCCGTATCGCCAGAGTTCGCCTCTTTGTTACCTAAAATCGCAAACCGAATTCCCGCCTTGTTCATAAGTTTGGCAAATGCAACTGCAATTTTTTGACTGCGGCTATCATAGGCACCCATTGAGCTAACCCAGAACAAATAATCGAATTCCTTTTCTTCCTTTTTTAATTCTTTAATGGTAGGAATGTATGCACTCTCATCAAGTTCACGCCATTTTACTCGATCTTTTTTCGATAGGCCCCACGGATTCCCTTGACGCTCAATATTCATCACAGCACGCTGTACATCCTGATCCATTTTTCCTTCTGTCATCACTAGATAACGTCGTAAATCTATAATCGTCCCAACATGCTCATTATTTACAGGGCAGGCATCCTCACAGTTACGACAGGTCGTACAGCCAGATAGCTCTTCTTCTGTAATGATATCTCCAATGAGACTGGCATGCTGCACCGTAGCTGCTGCCTCTTGATTAGATGTCGCTTGATTTCCCTGTGTTCCTGCAAATGCATATGCTGGAACCCACGGAGATTTCCCTGTAATAGCAGCACCTTTTTCTGTTAGGTGGTCCCTTAGCTTAATCATAATATCCATCGGAGACAGCATTTTCCCTGTACCAGAGGCAGGGCATACATCTGTACAACGCCCACACTCTACACACGCATAAAAATCTAGCATTTGATGCTGTTGAAAGTCTTCTACCTTTCCAACACCAAATGATATTTCTTCTTCGCTCTCCTCTGCGTCCTCATCCATTTCAAAATCTATTTTCTCCAGCTTACCTGGAACTCTTTTACTTATAAAAACATTAATTGGTGCAGCGATTAGATGAGCATGCTTGGATTGTGGTACGTAAACAAGAAAGGCTAGTAATGTAACAGTGTGAATCCACCAAGCAATAAAGAATACAATCATTGCGGCAGTTGGGGAGATCCAACTAAATGCGCCACCTATTAAACTGGCAATTGGCTCTGTCCATGTCATCTCATGTCCATGCCAGATTAACGCCATCCCGTTTCCTACTAGAACGGAAACCATTAACGTTCCAATGAAAATAAGAACTAGTCCTGCTTTAAACCCACGCTTTAAGCGGACAAGCTTTTCCATATAACGACGGTAAAAAGCCCATACCACCGCTACAAGAATCATTAGGGTTACAAGCTCCTGGAAAAATACAAAACCAGGATAGAAAATACCAAACGGCAAATGATTATCAGGTGATATTCCTCTTACTATGAAATCTATTGCTCCAAACTGCACGAGAATAAAACCATAAAACATCATCACATGGATGATACCTGACTTCTTATCTTTTAATAACTTGGACTGACCAAATACAATTTTCCCTACTCTGCGAAACCTCTCTTTAAATTGTTTGTCAAACTCTGACTTCTTTCCTAGTCGAATGTACGCTATCCTGGTCGCTACTACTTTAGCGAATAAATACAGGCCATATACTGTGATGGCTGCAAAGGCTATTCCGTTTACTAGCAAAAATGTCTCCATTATCCGCTCCCCCTCTGTCATTTCCTGCATGTCTTCTATCCGTATTTTTTGTTAGCGATTTCATTTTTACGAATAGTTGAAAATAAACAACATCTACCTCTACTTTAAACGATGAATGATCATTCAGTCAACTTAAATCCAGAAAATATTAAGCTACGGACAAAGGAAATGTTTCAGCACTTTGTGGCAATTCTGCTGTACCAGTCACTGCTATCCAAGCGGATAACACACCTTCTGAAAATCCTACCTTAAATATAAGCGCTATATTCACATATGTCTTGTCTTTTTCGAAAATGTTCTGGATATTTATGTTAAAATATATAAATTATGAACTCGTGAATTAAGGCGTTTTTATTAAGGGGGGGAATTGGTGAAGAGATTGTTTCGTTATACATGTCTTGCTTGTATAATTTTCTTATTCGGATGTAGCGACAATAGTTTATCAGATTATGATAACGACGATATAGTAGCGATTGTACGTGGAGAGGAAATAACAGTTGGAGATTTACGTTTTCTATACCCCGATGACAAAGCACTTGAAAATCTCCCTGGTACGGTTAAAGCAAAATTAGCCGAGCAGGAAGTAAAGAGAATGAACCTTGATATCTCACATGAGCTGCAAGAGATTCAGGATACAAAAAAGGTAATGGGTAACTATCCTCCAGAAGAAGACGATTCAGAAATTGCAAATGGAACGCGTGAATTTGCAGATGCCCAGTCTGCCAAATTTGGAATGACCCCTGAAGAATACTATGAGAAATACTTCGAGAAAAGTCAGGAAATGAGTATTTATGTAATAGCATTTATAGAAGAAATACTAGGTGAGCCAGATGGGAGCGGGGAAGAATATACTAAAAAAGCTAATGCGTTATTAGATGATCTAGTAGATGATAATGAAGATGAAATTCGAATACTTATCAAATAGGTAATGAAAACAAACAAAAAATCTCAGTCCAGTGAACTGAGATTTTTTAGATAAGAAGCAGTTACTTTACATTTTTTCTGGAGCGGTAACCGCGATTAGCTTCAATGCATTTTGTAATACAGTTTTCACTGCTTCCATAAGTGCAATACGCGCGTGTGTTAGTTCTTTATTGGATTCATCTAGAACTTTTTCAGCGTTATAAAAGCTGTGCAACAATGTTGCTAGGTCATACACATACTGTGTAACTTTATGCGGTGTTTGCTTTTCGGCAGCATCTGCAACAGTCTTCGGAAATTCACCGAGTTTTTTCAGTAAATCGACTTCCTTCTCTGCAGTTAACAAGCTCGCATCATAGCTAGCTTCAACTTCAAATCCTTTACTCTCAGCTTGCTTCAGCATCGTACAAATCCGTGCATGAGCGTACTGTACATAGAATACTGGATTATCATTGGATTGGGAACGGGCCAAATCCATATCAAAGTCAAGCTGTGAATCATTTGAACGCGTCACAAAATAATAACGAACAGCGTCTACCCCAACTTCTTCCATTAATTCTCTTAGAGCAACAGCTTTTCCTGTACGCTTACTCATGCGAAGCTTTTCTCCGTTTTCAAACAGGTTTACCATTTGAATAATTTCTACATCAAATTTTTCTACCGGATAGCCCAATGCCTGAATAGCTGCACGCATTCTCGGAATATAGCCATGATGGTCTGCACCCCATACGTTAATAATCTTATTAAAGCCCCGGTCTAATTTATTTTTATGGTAGGCAATATCCGGTGTCAGATACGTGTAGCTGCCATCCTGTTTTTTTAGTACACGGTCTTTATCATCACCGAAGTCTGTGGTACGGAACCACGTGGCGCCATCCTTCTCATACACATGATCGCCATTTTTCAATACTTCGAGTGCTTCGGTAATTTTATCATCCTGGTACAAAGAACGTTCAGAGAACCAGTTATCGAAATGCACACGGAACTCAGCTAAATCTTCTTCAATTTTACCAAGCTCATATTTCAAACCATATTCCTTAAAGAAAGCTAGACGCTCAGACTGATCCTTCTCAGCCCAACTATCGCCATGCTCTTCTACCAGTTTTTCGCCGATTTTAATAATATCTTCCCCGTGGTACCCATCTTCAGGCATGGCAACATCCTTGCCTAGCGCCTGGAAATAGCGTGCATCAACTGACAATGCTAGGTTATCAATTTGGTTTCCTGCATCGTTGATATAATATTCACGTTCTACTAGGTAGCCTGCAGCATCTAGCACATTACAAAGCACGTCGCCAAATGCAGCGCCACGAGCATGACCTAAATGGAGATCACCAGTCGGGTTAACAGATACAAATTCTACTTGAACCTTTTCCCCTTGGCCGGCATTCGTACGCCCGTATGATGCTTGGTCATTTAAAATAGTGGGAATGATTTCACCGAGAAAATCATTTTTCATGAAAAAGTTAATAAATCCAGGTCCAGCAATTTCCACCTTTTCTATGGAACCTTTGGTTTTATCAAGGTTAGCAGTAATGTCTTCCGCTATTTGTCTAGGAGCCTTTTTGGCAATTCTAGCAAGTTGCATCGCAATATTTGTTGCGAAATCACCATGGGCTTTATCTTTTGGTTTCTCTAAAACAATGGAAGGAAGCTCCTCTTCTGTCGCTAGTTCTGCCTGTATAACAGCTGCTGCAATTGCTTGTTTTAATGTTTCTTCCGTTTGGGCCAACACGTTCATTTGGCACCCTCCTCTATAATTGTAAGTTTGATCTCATGGCTGCGTTCATCCTGGCCATTTAGTTTAACCGTGTACTCTATCGTTAAGCACCCTTCAGACTTGATTGTAGGTGCATCGTAGCTAATTGTTTGGGTAGATGTTTCCATATGCATGCTGCCATAAGGATGCTTGAGCATATTTTCCGTTATCTGCCCCTGCTGAAATTGCTGGTTCATACTAACATTGCCAGTTCGCTTAATACTTACTTTTTCTGGCTGTATCGTGATCAGGTTTTTTGTAGAGAAGCCATCCTCCCCCTGCTCTTCATAGCGTAGTACATCCAGTTTTCCTTTTTGGAAAAATTCACCTGAATGCTGCATGTGGCTCTTTTCAACAGTTCCATTATCCTCAATAGAACTCGAAAGCTCAATCATGACTGGTCGTCCTTGTTTTGTCATCAAATCTCCTCAATCGTAAAAAATCATATAATGACCTATTATATCGTTAATCAGGGGGGAAATGCCAGAACTACCTTTAAAATTCCTGAATTTGCATCCTGCTATGAACTGCAAATGGTGTACATTTCTCATCAAACTGACGTTCATACACAAGCATTATAAAAAGCCTCCACCAAAGGGAGAGGCTTTACAATCATTTCACCCAACCAAGCAGCATTTCACGAACGAATTTGCTTGCTGCAATAGCTGTCTTTTCTGAATGGTCATAGGCTGGGGCAACTTCTACGAGGTCTGCTCCGATAACCTCCACCTTAGACTCGGCAATGAGCTGAATTGCTTTTAGCAATTCTTTGGATGTGATTCCACCAGCTTCAGCTGTACCAGTACCTGGTGCGAATGCTGGATCTAATACATCAATATCGATGGTGACATATACCTTTCTTCCTGCAAGCTCTGGCAATGCTTTTTCTAACGGTGCAGCTACATCATATTTCGTCATATGCATGCCGCTTTCCTTAGCAAACTGAAATTCTTCTCGCATCCCAGAACGAATACCAAATGAATAGACGTTCTCTGCACCAAGCAAGTCACAAATTTTTCGAACAGGTGTCGAATGGGATAATGCCTCACCTTCATATTCTTCACGCAAATCAGCATGGGCATCAATGTGAATAAGCGCCATATCAGGATATACCTCGTGCATTGCCTGAATGACCGGCCATGTAACTAAATGCTCTCCACCCAAACCAAGTGGAAACTTTCCATCTGCGGCAAGCTTTGTTACATAGTTGCGAATCTCGTCCAAACTGCGCTGGGGATTGCCAAATGGTAGAGGAATATCTCCTGCATCAAAATAGGAAATCTCCTCTAAATGCTTGTCCATGTATGGACTGTACTCTTCCAGCCCGATTGAGGCTTCGCGAATACGGCCAGGGCCAAAACGTGAACCAGGACGAAAACTTACTGTCCAGTCCATTGGCATACCATAAATGACAGCCTGTGCTTTTTCGTAATCATTTCCTGACATGATAAACACTTTTCCTGAGTACGCCTCATCAAATCGCATGGAGACCCTCCTCTATTTCAATAAATCTGACACAAACCTCGGCAACGCAAAGGAAGCTGAATGCAGTTCTGGTGTGTAATATTTTGTTTCGATTTCATGAAAACGTTCTGGCTTCACTTTTAACGGATCATGTATTTTACTACCCATTGTAAATGTCCATAGCCCACTTGGGTAGGTAGGGATATTAGCAGTATATAGTTTTGTAACAGGAAAAATTTTCTTTACATCATGATACACCTGGTGAATGAGGTCCGCTTTAAACCATGGGTTGTCCGTCTGTGCAACGAAGATACCATCATCTTTTAAGGCATCTTTTATCCCGCTGTAAAACCCTTCTGTAAAGAGGTTAACTGCTGGACCTACAGGCTCTGTGGAATCCACCATGATAACATCGAATTCACGTTTGCTGTTTGCAATGTAAAGAAACCCATCATCGACTTTTACTTCTACTCGCGGGTCATCCAATGTTCCCGCAATCGACGGTAGAAATTTTTTCGAGTACTCAATTACCTGTCCATCGATTTCGACAAGAACCGCCTTTTCGACAGATGGATGTTTAAGCACTTCTCGAATAACTCCACCATCTCCTCCACCCACAACTAGAACATGTTTCGGTTTAGGATGGGTAAATAACGGAACATGTGCAACCATCTCATGGTAGACAAATTCGTCTCTCTCTGTTGTCATAACCATATCATCTAGAACGAGCATATTTCCCCATTCTTCTGTTTCTATCATTTGTAGCTCCTGGAAGTCAGTTTTCACAGTAGCTAGTGTTTGTTTTATTTTTGCAGTAATGCCAAAATTGGCTGTTTGATTTTCAGTAAACCACATGCTCATTTTCTTCACTCCTTCATCTATCAAGACAATAAAATTATAGAGAATTTCCACAAAAAGACAAGCTTTTTTCCACAATTTGTTTAGATCTTTTTATCTTTTCCCATACTGATAGAAATGCACACATACTGGAGATACGAATCATGGGAAAAGGAAAGTATAACTTGGGGTCAAAACTCCTATTAAAATTAATCGTGTGGCTGGTGGCAGTTGTCCTACTTGGAGCGGGTTCCATTTACCTTACTAGTTTCCTGCTTGGTCCACCAGATTTGCAAATGGATCAGAATACCACGCTTTATAGTAGCAATGAAGAAGTGATTGGAGAAGAACGTGGGCCGGAATATCGTCAATGGGTTGAACTTAGCGATATGTCTGAGGAAATCATTGCGGCCACTCTACTTACCGAAGATCAGAACTTTCACAATCACCATGGCTTTGACCTGAAACGTATCATGGGAGCAATTGTGAAGGATATTCAAACATGGTCCCTCAAAGAAGGTGCCAGCACATTAACCCAGCAATATGCAAGGAATCTTTATTTAACCCATGAAAAAAGCCTCACCCGGAAGATCAAAGAAGCATTTTATACAGTTCGGCTTGAAATGTTTTACTCCAAAGAAGACATTCTCGAAGGCTACTTAAATACTATTTACTACGGTCATGGAGCATATGGAATTGAAGCTGCAAGTAACTATTTTTATAATAAATCAGCTACAGATTTAACGATTGCTGAAGCAGCGATGCTAGCGGGCATTCCTAAGGGACCAACTTATTACTCGCCTCTTAACGATGAAGAAAGGGCGCAAAATCGTCAAAAACAAATATTGACCAACTTACATAATGAAGGGTACATCGATCAAAAATCATTTGATTCGGCATTGCGACAGGAATTAATCTATGCAGAAAACAGTCCGAATAACCAGGAGAAAATCGCCCACCATTTTCAAGATACAGTCATCAAGGAAGCCGCTGAGCTACTGGATAGGAAACAGAAAGAAGTCCGGGCAGGCGGTTATTCTATCTATACAACACTTAACACCACACAGCAAAAGCTACTTGAGCAACAAGTAGAGAAGACAGTGCAGCCTGAAACAGAACTGGAGATAGGTGCTTTAGCAGTTGATCCTAGAACAGGTGGTATTACTGCCATGCTTGGTGGAAGAGACTATAAACAGAGTCCATTTAACCGGACCACATCGGCAAAGCGAATGCCTGGTTCTTCGTTTAAGCCTTTTCTATATTATGCTGCACTTGAAAATGGGTATACGCCCAATACTATGTTGATGAGCAAGCCAACTAGCTTCGAGTTAGCAGATGGTAACGTATACCAGCCAAGTAATTTTAACGGCTATTATGCAAATAAGCCCATTACACTAGCACAAGCTATTGCTTTGTCTGACAACATATATGCTGTAAAAACAAATATGTATCTTGGGCCAGAGAGGCTTGTAGATGCTGCAAGGGAGTTTGGCATAACAAGTAAGCTTCCTGCCGTACCTTCCCTAGCACTCGGGACAGCAACTGTAAATGTAAAAGAAATGGTCACAGCCTATGGCATGCTTGCAAATGGGGGGCATGAACTTCAAGGTCATACCATCGAAAAAATTGTCGACCGTAATGGTAAAACCGTTTATGAACATAATACGAAAAAAGGAAAGCAGAAACTCGACTCAAAGACAGCTTTTCTCCTTACCCATCTCTTAACTGGCATATTTGACAGGGAATTGGATGGCTACATGTCTGTAACAGGATCATCAATCTCAGACCAACTCTCCAGAATCTATGCCGGAAAGTCCGGTACAACCAATTCCGACAGTTGGATGATAGGTTATAGTCCATCACTTGTGACAGGGGTTTGGGCTGGCTATGATGATAATCGACCAATGGAGAAGGTCGCAGAATCTGCTTATACCAAGCAAATCTGGGCAGGGTTTATGGAAGCTGCACATGAAGAGCTTCCAGTAGAAAATTTTACTGCACCAAGCGGTCTTGTGGGCATCCCTATCGATCCTATAACAGGACTGCGAGCAACACCATATTGCGATTCAAGTCGTGTCATGTATTTTGAAAAAGGAACAGAGCCTGAAGGGCATTGCACCGAACATTACCAACAAGAGGATAAAGACAAGGAAAAAAGCATGGTAGAACAATTATTTGATTTGTTTCGGTAAAAGATTTCGTAACTGTAGTCTTGTTAAAGCCAAATTGATAAAAAAAGACAAAAAGAAGCTGATTCCTCCTATCCAGTTGGAATCAGCTTCTTTTCGTCCTAGTAATACATGAGTTACCCATGTATACACATTTTACAAATTTATAATCAAAAGAGCAAGCGCCCGCATTATAGAGCGCTGACTAGGATAGACCTGCGCCGGGTCAACGTTCACTTAACCCGAATCCCCTTCATCCAATTACAAGTTGTACGCAATTTTTTTATAATGTGTCACAAAATAGTCACTTTTTCCGTTACTATTCTGGGAGTACTTCTTTTAACTCGTCTGAAGAATTTGCCCACATATCTGCATCAAATTCTACTAGAAAATCCTTTAAAAGCTTTTTGGACTCCTCATCCATGTGCTCTAAAATTATTTTTCCTTTTAGGGATTTATCCATATGGGTTACGTGCTCTGGCATAGATTTATATGCTCGTTTAATTGGACGGTCCACCCTCACTTCACTACCAGCCACACCAGCATAATAAGTTCCGTTTTCGTTGCGTTCCACGTTTACCCAGACGATCCAATACAGCAAACCGTTCGGGACTTCATCCTTGTTCGGCAGGAATTTCACACGACGCTCGATATCACTACGCCCGTGCATGGCACCCATGTCCACATAGGCTCTTTTCTCATTTGGGTCTACAATAACTGGTGACATGTTTTCCAAACTGATCGTACCGGCTCCATAACCACCATGTCCGTCTGTTGAATCATCTTTTATAATTGTAAATGCATTTGTTGTTTTCTTCTTATTTGAAGAGTTATCAGAACTCATTTCTGGAATCCTCCTTCATTACTGTTGAACCCCATTTTAGCACAGCACAAGTCTTGTTTCATCTTAACTGTTTTCTTTACTTACAGCTGCGATGAACGAAATAGCCTCTTGTATCTCATCATCAGTATATTTTTGCTTCGGTTTTACGGCATGCACTTTTTGAATATTTTCTTCCAGTGGCAAGTCATCAAAATAAAGCATTGTTGCAACAAGCTCTAAGAAGCGTGAACTTTTACCTTTTAGCATTTCTACCTTCGTTCCCAAATCAGGCATATCCATGGCAAATTGATCCAAAAAGGACTGGCCATCTTCTGTTATGGAATAACGATATTGGTGATAATTGCTCTTATCTTCTTTTTCCTCATTGATAAAATGCAGATTACATAACTCTTCCACACGTAATGTTAGTTCTTCAGAATATGGACCATAAAAATGAAATTGGAATTTCTCTTCGAATGGCAGCTTACTCTTCTGCAGGATGTAAATCATTTTCTGAAGTTTTTTACGTCCAGTTACCTCGTTTGCCACAGAGAAAAACTGCATTAATTTAGCGTGATTCGTTAGCATCTATTAACTCCCCTTGCCCATATAAAATTTCCTTAATCCGTGCTTTCTTCTTCCCGTTAGGAAGGCTTTCCAGTAAATCCTTCGGGAAATACAATTTATGATCGGTTCTTTTTTTACCTGAAATGGATTCCACAATATCTGAATGTCTCGACAGTTCCTTCAAATCACCATTTGGCATGAGTAAATGGATAGGCAGTCGTTCTTCCTCTTCGCCTGGACGGTAGAAATCATATGGTAAATCAGATGAAGAATCAACAACAAGATAGTATTCTGGATCAATTCCCGCATCAGAAAATAGCCTGTAGAGCTCCATCCATTCGGCCATTTGTAGGTTCGGGTTGAACTCAACATACTTAAATAATCTTCTGTTCATAAATCGCTCACAAAGGTCACGTAATATCTCGTCATCTTCTTCCTGCCAAAGCTGGAAATAATAAGAAACAATACCCTCATCAAGCCTTAGGTACTCATCTAATTTCACGTCCCCAGTGAAAAAGGAAATAAAGTGAGTCGGCTTCAGTTTGAATTCAAATTCCTTTGTTTCATAAAGATATTTGGCACGGTGAAGAATCTTCGTCAGGATTACCTCAGCACTTCTCGTCACAGGATGGAAGTAAACCTGCCAGTACATTTGGTATCTGCTCATAATGTAATCTTCTACCGCATGCATTCCTGTAGCTTTAATTACAACCTGATCTTCAATCGGCCTCATTACTCTTAAAATACGTTCCATATCAAAGTGACCATAACTTACACCCGTGAAATAGGCATCCCGCTGCAAATAATCCATTCTGTCTGCATCAATCTGACTTGAGATTAGGCTAACGACAAGTTTATTTTGATACGTTTTAGCAATGACATCTGCCACTTTCTGAGCAAAGCCTTCCTCGGCCTGTTCAAGAATTTCATGAACCTTTGTTTCTCCCAGAATGATCTTTTGTGTATATTCCTCATGATCAAGCTTGAATACTTTTTCAAAGGAATGAGAAAATGGACCGTGTCCTAAATCATGAAGTAAGGCTGCACACAGACAAAGTAATCGCTCGTCGTTATTCCAATGCTCTCTCCCTTGGAAGTTATAAATAATTCTCCGTACAATCTCATAAACACCAAGAGAATGATTGAAGCGACTGTGTTCAGCGCCATGAAAAGTATAATTTGTTGTTCCGAGTTGCTTGATCCTTCGCAGTCTTTGAAACTCAGGTGCTGCAATCAAGTCCCAAATCACCCGGTCCTTCACATGGACATATCTATGTACAGGGTCTTTAAACACTTTTTCTTCTACTAATTGTTCATCTTTATAAGCCATTTATTTTCCAACCCGTTTCTGTTCAAACATATAATAGTATTATTATATAATAGATAAGCATGATAAAAAAGAGATGTTTATGATTCTTAAAGAAAGCCTCTAAACAATAAAATGTAACTTCATTTGGTAGTAGGTTTCCAACCTCCCCAGCAAATGTTAGTTGGCAAAATGGATCTTTACTGGCATGTTGATTCCATTTAGGGAGTACTACTGGCAGCTAAGGCAGGATAAAGGAGTAATTATGAAAAATTGGAAAGACATTATTCGACATCAAACATTTCGTTATATTGACCATTCAGCAATGCCTACCTTTCATGGGAAAGACTACACTGCAATGACATCATTCGCTGTAGATGATGCACTAGCATTATCTGTAAGTGATGAACAATCTCCGCCTGTAGTTCGTTTATGGGTACATGGGGAAACGATTGTATTAGGAATTCCTGACGGCAAGCTTCCCTATATTGACGAGGGTGTGGCCCACCTGAAGCAGGCTGGAAAGCACGTAGTCATACGTAATTCAGGAGGACTTGCTGTCGCTTTAGATAAAGGGGTATTAAACATTTCGTTGATTCTCCCTGGTGTAAAGCACATATCCATCCATGATTGTTACGAAGCAATGGTAAGCTTTATACAATATATGCTTCGTGATGTAACAGACGCTATTGAAGCTTATGAAATTGTGCAATCCTATTGTCCTGGAGATTATGACCTAAGCATAAACGGCAGGAAATTTGCTGGTATATCCCAACGTCGTGTTAAGGACGGTGCAGCCATTCAAATCTATTTAGATGTGGAAGGTAATAGCAAAGAACGTGCCCAGCTCATTCGCGAATTTTATGACATTGGAAAGAAGGATGAGGAGACCGCATTCTCTTACCCGACTGTTGATCCCCAAGTGATGGGATCCCTATCAGAATTGATCGGAATTGATTTAACCGTAAAGGATATGAAAGAACGCGTCTCTGTAGCACTAGCCGAATTCACGGAAACCGTTATTGAAATGGATTTCACCGACCAAGAGCTTGTTCATTTTGAAAAAAGGTTGAAGCAAATGGAAAAGCGGAATGAGAAAATTTAATAGTACACTTGCTCTTAGCCTTCCTTTCTTAGGGAGGCTTTTTTACATAACTCTTAATTTCCCAATTAAAGCCAAATTTGATTCTTCCTATGTTACACTATACAAAAGATTTCGAATGCTCTCATTCTTAAAAGGGGGGAAGAAACAATGACTGGTATTTCTATATTTGTGGCCGTTGTTTTGCTAGCAACACAGCTGGTGAATTTTTTACTGCGGCGAAAATACAATATTTTAGAAGAAAGCCAACCCATTAACCACAAACAAAAAATTGTGAAACATGTATTCACATCCCTTTTCATCGTAGTTATTATTCTTTTAACCATCTATTCTTCTTTGCAATTAATGATGTTAACAGCAGCAGGCCTTACCATCCTTTATACCGGGTATCAATTTTTCATTGAATACAAAGGCGCATATGAGGAAAAACAATATGTCTTTCATTTAGTACGTATGATAGGCACTGTCATAGTTTTTATCGGCATTCTTTATATTACTCAGAGAACGGTTCCTTTGGAAAAAGTTGTACAAGAAGAAGGGCACTTTAATCCTGGAGAGGTTGAACGATTGGAAATTGACAACTATACCTGGAAAGAAGAAAGAACGGACGACCGCTCGGTTACAATAGAAGATCCCGAGTTGATCAATCGTTTGTTTGACATGCTATATAAACTGGAGCTTCGCAAATGGGTAGAAGATACATCAGAATGGGATGAAATTTATAGAATGGAAATTAGATATCAACCTATCCAGGATATTGATGTCAGCGAGAAGTTGATAAACATCAACTACACTACCTATGAAATCGTCGGAGACAACCCTTTTTATGAGTTCCTTGAGGAAATGGATTTAGAGTGGGAAGAAGAGGAAGGAATATGATTCTCGACTCTCACAAAATTATGAAAGGAGCTAAGTAGCATGATCGGGTATTTCTTATCTGTTTTCATCATCACTATCCTTGTACACTTTTTTATACGTTCTCCTTACAAAAAAAGCAGAACAAGTTCGAAGCATTCCTCGAACTTGTTCTGCCTTATTTATTTAGCAATTACTCAGCTGCTTGTGCAGCAGTAATCAATGCTAGCTTGTATACGTCTTCTGCACTACAACCACGGGATAGGTCATTCACAGGTTTGTTCAGTCCTTGAAGGATTGGTCCAACTGCTTCCATTCCACCAATACGCTGAGCGATTTTGTAGCCAATGTTTCCTGCTTCCAGGCTAGGGAATACAAATACATTTGCATCACCTTGGATGTCTGCATTAGGGGCTTTTTTGCTTGCGACACTTGGAACAAACGCTGCATCAAATTGGAATTCTCCATCGATAACAAGTGATGGATTTTTCTCTTTTGCTACTTGTAATGCTTCGACAACTTTTTCTGTCTCTGGTGATTTTGCAGAACCTTTTGTCGAGAAACTAAGCATTGCTACACGAGGATCTACATCAAATAACTTAGCAGTTTCCGCACTTTCTACCGCAATCTCAGCAAGGTCTTGACTGTCTGGTGTAATGTTTATGGCACAGTCAGCAAATACATACTTTTCTTCGTCGCGAACCATAACGAACACACCGGACGTCTTTTTGATGCCTTCCTTCGTTTTGATGATTTGAAGTGCTGGACGTACCGTATCTGCTGTTGAATGTGCAGCACCACTAACAAGGCCATCTGCTTGGTTCATATAAACAAGCATGGTGCCGAAATAGTTTTCATCAAGAAGAATTTTTTGTGCATCTTCTTTCGTAGCTTTCCCTTTACGTCTTTCCACAAAGGTATCTACCATTAAATCAAATTCCGGAAACTCACTCGGGTCGATGATTGTGCATGTAGACACGTCTACTCCAGCTTCCTCAGCTTTTTGTTTCACTGCAACTCGCTCACCAATTAGGATTGGCTTCAATATTCCAGATGCACCCAACTGACTAGCAGCAGTAAGAATACGTTCATCTGTACCTTCTGGGAAAACGATGCTGGAGTTTTTTGAAGCGACTCTTTCTTTTAACTGATCAAATAAATTACTCATATTACCTAACCTCCTGATTGCTTGTAGTTAAATTCTAGATGATTCATATAGGAAATCAAAGAAATTGCTCCTATTCGTAGCGCTTTTTTTGACAGACCTATGACAATATATCAAATTTCATGTGAATTCGTCATCTCATACACAACCTGTATCATGAATATCTTTCCCTAATTATGCTATAGTAAAAACATACGACATAACAATTATGAAATAAGGAGAGATAAATATGGTAGAAGCAGTAGAGACCATGGATGGTTGGTACAGTTTGCATGATTTGCGCTCCATTGACTGGAATGCATGGAAGCTTGCCACTGAAGAAGAACGTAAGCAAGCAATCGACAGTCTTCACACATTACTTGATAAATGGGAAGCTGTAGAAGAGGCAAAAGAAGGCAGTCAGGTTCTATACAAAGTTCTTGGACAAAAAGCTGACCTACTATTTATGTTCCTTCGCCCTACTACGGACGAGCTTTCAGATATGGAAACAGAGCTTAATAAATCAAAGTTTGGTGAGTTTTTATTACCAGCCCATTCCTATGTATCTGTTGTAGAACTTTCTAAATATCGTGAGTCTAAAGACGGCGTAGACCCTGAAACATTACCTGAAACACAAGCACGCTTAAAGCCGATCCTACCTAAATGGGAGTATATTTGTTTTTATCCAATGGATAGAAGACGCCAAGGTGACGAAAACTGGTACACATTAGAAAAAAATGTCCGCGGTAAAATGCTTTATGAACATAGCAAAACAGGACGTAAATATGCAGGAAAAGTGAAGCAGATCATTACCGGTTCCATCGGGCTTGATGACTGGGAGTGGGGTGTAACCTTATTTGCACATGAACCGCTTCAGTTTAAGAAAATCGTGTATGAAATGCGCTTTGATGAAGTGAGCTCAAAATACGGTGAATTTGGTGAGTTCTTCGTTGGAAATCAACTACCTAGAGAAAACATCAGTACCTTTCTTTCCTTATAAGAGTTCACATCTTCCATTTTAAGGGGCTGCCTAGACGTCGTTATGACATCTAGGCAGCCTTTTTGAAATCTTATCCTGTTTATTTTGCATATCTCCCCATCTCAATACATACCTATTAATAGTGAGTTTTGCATCTAAGATCTTACAGAAATGAGGAATGCCTATCGTAAAATAACTAACTGTCCAACCCTAGCGGTTAGAAGGAACACAGGACGCTTTAAGGCACATCCGTAACGTTGAACAATAATCTTATAGAGGTGGCCTTGAGATAGAAGCGATTATTAGGAGGGATTTGCATGAGCGAAAATCAAGAGAATCAACAAGCCCAGCAAGAAAATCAATACCAGAGTAGTTATCCGTATTACTATTACCCTACTGCCTCCCCAGCATATTATCCTGTTTACAACACACGCCAACAGACTCCCCAACAAATGCAGCAATTTCAGCAACAAACGGGATCAGGAACAGACCAAGGCATGTTGCCAATCCAAGAATCATATATAGAGAATATACTACGCTTAAATCGTGGCAAGCAAGCTACCGTTTATATGACTTTTGAAGGAAATAGTCAGTGGAATGCCAAAGTCTTCAGAGGGCTTATCGAAGCAGCAGGAAGAGACCATATTATTTTAAGTGACCCTCAAACTGGTAAACGATTCTTATTACTTATGGTTTATCTTGATTATGTAACCTTTGATGAAGAGATCAATTATTCTTATCCGTACGGTAATAACCCATCCATGGCCTCTTTTCCACCAAGATAACAATATACACGTGAAGAAGAATGGCGGTTTTTAAGGGCTTTTTGCATTCAATAAAAGGATGACCGGGAAGCTGCATCCCTAGGTCATCCTTTTTCCACATCAAATTCCAAATGCCAGGCAAAGGGGTGATCAAATGCGGCATCCGTTAGAAAAAGTTATCCGCATCGAATTGCTAAGCTTAGCTCTTGCCTTGGTAATTGGCCTTATATCCATTATTCAAGGGAATTTATTTCTCATAATAGGTAGCATCTATTTTATCGTCATAAGCTTTTGTTGTACGGCCATACTAGAATGGCAAACCCACCAGACCGAACAGGGAGCCAAGCATGCATTGCGTGCTTTTCTTCTATTCCTTATCGCAACCTATCTACTCTTTAAACTATAAGAGGTTTTTCTATATATATTTCACAATGGCTGTACCAATCAGCACCCAACCTATTAGAAAAGCTACGCCCCCAATAGGTGTAATCATCGCAAATGTTTTTATGGAAGTGATGGAATAAACGTAAAGACTTCCAGAGAATAAAATAATCCCTGCAAAAAACATGGAACCTGCCCACACAAGGCCACCACTTGTGAATTTCGCCATTAGCAGTCCTGTAACAAGCAATGCCATCGTATGAAACATTTGATAAGTGACAGCTTTTTCCCATGTCGCTATCGCTTTCTCCGAAATTCTACCTTCCAGCCCATGTGCCCCAAACGCGCCAAGAGCTACTGCTAAAAATCCATTTATTACACCTAATAGTAAAAATAACTTCATCTCTAGAACCCCTCTCTATTTAAAAATCAAAAATGGAATCCCCATTTGCATCTTCTTCCTTAAGTACGCTATGTTGGTTCATCACTTTTTTTGGTTGCGTTTCTATAACTTCTTTCCCCATCATTGCCTTTAATTCCTCTGTGGAAATACCATCTACATCGGTTGTTGCTTCAGACTGACTAGATTTTTCATCTTCCAAAAATAAATCGCATAATAATTGAACATTACGTACATGCTGTTGCACGATCCGATCATCATGCTTACTTGTCTTCGCTTGCTGTAATTCTTTCATCATTTTTTGAATGATGGTTTCATTTGCAACCGCCATCACCATCGCTCCTTCATTGGGTTCATTCGTGCGTTCATTATAACATGAGCTTACTTGTCGAGAGAACTAATGTGAAAAAGAGCCACCTGCTCCTTTTAACAAATTGACCTTAAAAGGTAAATTTGCAAATTAAAAAAACCTTGGATTACCAAGGTCTCATGTAAAACAAAGTTAATTGTTTATAATCTCTTCTTGTTCTGCCGAATAGCGTTCATATACCCATTGCAAAAACAGTTCTTCTTTCTCCTCGAGCTGTCTGCCCAAACTGTTGGTAGTATTTTCACAAATTTGCAAAAAGCTCTCCATTCCGCTACGTTCCCCCCAAGCGATGAAGCAATTGTTCTTGAAGTTATTGTAACCCGATTTCCTTGTATTGGCAACATGTAAATTGTAAATTTGCTGAATTTACAGAAAAATACCGATTTTGACATTTTCATTCGCTTCATTGCGACAATCTTTTTTTATTTGCGACGCTTTAAATAGAATGGCAAAGTCATCTTATTATATATGCTATAACAGGTACGGAAGATAAACGATACCTATAATAAACACCCACACGATGTCAACAAAATGCCAGTAATAAGCAAAAATGCTTAGCTTCTCTGTGAAGAGTGTCAACGGGATTCTTCGGAAATATTGAACGAACAACACGCCCATCCAGCCAACTCCAAAAGCAACGTGTGCAGCATGAAGTCCCACCAACGCATAGTAGGAGGACATGAACACACTTGCACTCATTCCATACCCTTCTTTTACAAAGCTAGCAAACTCATATACTTCAAAACCTAGAAAGATAATGGCAAATAACTTGGTAATCCCTAGACCAATTAGGAAGAATGCTTGCTTTTTCTTCTTTAAAGCCCGCTCCCCTAACCACAGGGTTCCACTGCTTGATAAAAGAAAAAAGGAGGAAAGAATGACGATTTTCGCTTCAAACACTTCAGACGGATGAGGCCCCTGAGTTGCTGGAGTAAAAATTAAGTATGTCGCAAAAAGTACAGCAAACATAACAACCTCTACACCTAGATAGATAAAAAATCCCATTTTTTTATCCTTGAAGAGGGCCATTTCTTCACGATTCATCTTTCTCCCTCCTTCCATAGAATCCTTCACGTTCATCTCGTAATGCACGGATAACTAGCAATCCAAACAATAACAAGGCAGATAGGATCGACATCCAATACCAAGCAAAAGTAAGACCCCAAGATAGGAAGAAAAATGTCATACTCATTAGAAATGGTAAGATGGACTTCACCTCAATCGGGCTCGCTCTTACCTTGTCTGTAACAGGCATCTTCTCTCCAGCAGCTTTTGCGAACCAGAAAGCATCTATTTCTTTTACAACAGGCATTGGGTCAAACGTATGATCTGGGACCGGGGAAGCCACACTCCATTCGAGTGTTCGACCATCCCAGGGATCATCCCCAACCTTTCTACCCTCTTTATATGTCTTATACACATTCCAAATAACAAATAGCATGCTGATTCCCATTAAAAATGCACCAATTGTACTTGTGAAATTGAGTCCAGTAACTCCGTCAGATTCCGCATAGGTATAAACACGACGTGGCATTCCTTCTAATCCTGTAATATGCATCGGGAAGAAAGTTAAATGGAAACCAATTAAGAATGTCCAAAAGTGCCATTTTCCTAATTTATCATCCAGTACGTAACCAGTTATCTTTGGGTACCAATAATACAAACCAGCAAAGATCCCAAGAATAGTAGAAGCAATGATTACATAATGGAAGTGTGCTACTACAAAATGTGTATCATGGAATTGGAAATTTGCAGCTGAAACGGAAAGCATCACCCCTGTAACTCCGCCCATTACAAAAGAAGGAATGAAGCCCAGAGCAAAAAGCATCGGGGTCGTAAACCGAATAACGCCTAGTCGCATGGTAAATAACCAGTTGAACACTTTAATTCCCGTAGGTACAGCAATTAACATGGTCGTTATGGCAAAGAAGGTATTCGCCATTGGACCAAGCCCTACTGTGAACATGTGATGAGCCCATACCATAAATCCTAAAAAACCAATCAGCATAACTGATAATACCATGATGGGATAACCGAATATCCTTTTTTTCGAGAAGGTTGATATAACATCTGAAAAGATACCGAATGCTGGTAATGCTAGAATATAAACTTCTGGATGACCAAATATCCAAAATAAATGCTGCCAATAGATTGGATTTCCTTCTGTGCCGGAGAAGAATCCTGCACCAAACATCCTATCAAACATAAGAAGATAAAGGGCAATTGCCAGAACGGTAAAGGCAATTAGAATTAAGAAGGAGGTGACTAAAGATGTCCACGTGAAAAGTGGCATTCTCGTCATTTTCATACCAGGTGCCCTATGCCGAACAATGGTCACAATTAAGTTTAAAGCCGTAAATATCGTTCCGAGGCCTGAAATCTGCAAGCCGAACACATAAAAGTCAGTGCCGGCCCCTGGTGTAAATTGTTCTGTGGACAATGGTGCATAGCCTGTCCAACCAATTTCTGGTGTCATGTTAAGGAAGAAAGAAATATTAAAAAATAATGACCCTGAAAAAAACAACCAAAAACCAAGTGCGTTTAAAAAAGGGAAGGCAAGATCTCGTGCACCAATCTGTAAAGGGACAACTGTATTCATCAGTCCTAACAAAAGAGGCATCGCAACAAAGAAAATCATCATTGTGCCGTGTGTTGTAAACACTTCATTGTATTTTTCCCCTTGAAACACCCAGAAGTCATTGTTAGGAAAAGCAAGTTGTGTACGAATAAATAACGCATCTAATCCTGCTCGAAAAAAGTAAATAATGCCAAACAACATATATAGAATACCGATTTTACGGTGATTCGTCGTTATCATATATTCCCATAAAAGCCCCAGACGCCTCTTTTTCAAAATTAGAAAGCCTACAATCCCCCCAAGTATGAGACTGAAAACCCATGCAGCTAAAACGTCTGAAGGCATCATGAAAGTATTACCGAATAGTGTAATCTCCACGCTTACCACCCCTGTATTGCAATTTACCTATCATTTAAATATCTGTCATATTCTTCTGCTGTCACAACTTCCACTTCAAAAACCATACTCGTATGCTCTATTCCACAGTACTCTGCACATTTTCCATCATACGTACCAACCTGCGGATTTTTAATTTCATATACTAATTCTCTGTCTGGCATCACATCTACTTTACCACCTAGTCTTGGAACCCAAAATGAATGGATAATATCCTCTGAGGACAAATGGAAAATGATGGATCCTCCTTCTGGAATAACGAGCCGGTTATTTTCGGTCTTCCCATTTTCATGTTCAAACGTCCAGTTAAATTGCCGTGCTGTTACGTAAACTGGTACTCCGTCCTTTTCAGATTCTGATGAAAGTACGGGAGATTGGTCATATGTCATCATAATGGTGGGAACAGCTAATACTGCAAGCAATAGAAGTGGACCAATTATCCAAGCTGTTTCTAGCCATTTATTCCCCTTTACATCTGGTGGAATATCGTGTTTCTTTTCATCTGTGTATCGATACTTAAATACAAACCATACAAATAATACGCAGACTACCAAGACAACAAGCAACATTAAAGCAAAACTAAAAAGTATTAAAAATGCTTGATCTTCCGCAGTGTCACTCCGGGAATCCAATACCGCTATATTGCAGCCTGTTAATAGAAAAAACAAAGGCATTATTAAAAGCCTTCTCATACCCTTCCCACCCTTTTTAAATTGCTGGTACAAACACGTGCATAGAGCACATATACTTACATACTCATACATAAAAAACGAGCTGTTAATTTTCTAATAATCACAATCGCTTAAACGCTAACCTTTTCCCTATTTAACCCCCTCCAAAACAAAAAGGACGGAGCTATTATTTTTGCAAATAAAAAGGCCGAACGCATTCACTTATTGAATACACGTTCGGCCATTGTCTTATGGGAAGATCGGGTTTTATAGTTCGCTATTTTGCCCTAGCTTTGTTTCGAGTTCTGTAATCCTAGCTCGAAGTTCATTAATGTCTTCCTTCGTAGCTAACCCAAGATCTTTTGCCATCTTTTGAGTTTGTTCGTACTGCTTAGCGCTCCACTCGTCTTTCTTCATTTCTCCCTTGTTCATGTATGTTTGCATGACAGACCTTGCTTCATCCTGGGAGAGTTCATTTTTATCCACTAGTGAGCGCAATCTCTGGTCTAGCTTTTCTTTGCTCGTTACTGCTGCTCCTAGACCTAGTAGAAACCCTTTTTTCAATACTTCATTCACTTGCAACACCCCCTTACTTTTCTGACCGCAAGAATAGGTAATGACGTATCATAATTAATCCTGTACCCGCAAAGCAGGTGACAGAACTCCAAAATAAAACTATACCAGCTGTTGATTCAAGGCTTAAACCAAGTAGGCTTACACCACCACTTATTACACCCAAAGTGAATAACATAACCTCCAGCACAACAAAAAAATGATGCTTTAACCTAATTTGTTCTTTCTTCTTGTCCCATTGCCTATCTTTTTCCCCACTTTCCAGCCAATTTAACATCGCTTTAGGAAAAGAAAAGACAGGCTCTATTGTATCCTTAGCATACTGCATATAAATCGACTCAATAAGCCGCTTTCCACCAAACCACTTTTTAACCTTTCGATTTCCCCACTTTTCCAAATCAACATCTGGATATATTGCAAGTAAAATTCCAAGGACAATAGACATGGCTCTTCCAAGGTAAGCATATTCCGCTGAAAGTTGAATCGGCTGATCTTTTATAAAGATCCGAATGTCTGCCTTTAACTGTTCCATTGTATGTGCATCCAATGTTTTAAATGATCCATTTTTGTACATTTCTACCGTGTGCTTAATCATTTGTTTTAACTTAGTGCGATTTGCGTTCGGCAAAATAAAATTCATCTCATCTAGGACATCTATAACTCGATCATAATTATCCATGATTACAAATTGGATAATTTGCTTAAAATAATGGATGTCTTGTTTACGTACTGTACCGACCATTCCGAAGTCAATGATGGATAGAGTGCCATCTCTTTGCAAGAGAATATTCCCACCATGTGGGTCTGCATGAAAGTTTCCCTCATTAAGGAACTGGTCAGCATAGAATTCGAACAATCGCTTTGCTGTTTGTTCTACCGAAATAAGGTTACGATTCATGAAACCGATATCTGTTACTTTTGCACCGTCGACCCATTCCATTACAAGTACCTTCTTTGTGCAAAGATGGCTATAATAATTAGGTATGTGAATGTATGGATAATCTTTAAAGCGGGTTTGAAAATAGAGCGCATTATCTAGCTCTTGGTGGAAATTTAGCTCTTGGTCCATCACTGTAATTAATTCTGTGTACAATGATTTAAGGTCTGCTTTTCTACCAAATGAGGTGAATACAGAAAGGATCCAAAAGACGATGCGAAGTGCAATAAAATCCATATGAAAGATTTTCTCTATTTGATAGCGTTGCACTTTAATGGCTACCTTCTCGCCATTTTCTTTTAACGTAGCAGCGTAGACCTCTCCAATTGAAGCAGAGGCGATCGATTCTTCTTCCATATAATCGACCACTTGATCAATTTCGTTCCCCCATTCTTCCTCCAGTAACTTTTTAGCGTAGGAATAGGGCATGGGTGGGACTTTATCGACAAGACCACTTAACTCGTTAATAAACACCTGTGGCATAATATCGGTTCTTGTACTAAGGAACTGTCCTACTTTTATGAGCACACCACCTAGTTGCACAGCGCGTTTCCGATACTCTTTAGCCTGTCTCATTAACAGCCTGTCCCATTTCTTCCTCGTCCGCTCATCCCAAATACTATGTATAAAATGGAAAGCGTATATTTGAACAAGGAACTTACAGGCCATCCAGACTAATATACTGCATCGGTAAATAAGATTATAATTTCTTTTATTTCGCAACGTAAACACCTCTGTTACCAATACCCTCCATTCCCCTTTAATAAAACAAGTTTTGGCTATTAGAAAAAAGGCTATCTATAAAGTGAAACTTCAATCAGTGGGAGTTTTCATTCTTCCCCCACTGATTGGTAGTTGAACGAATCGGGGTGTTAGCGTCCGTATACTCCCACTAAAAACTAACGATTTCACTTCTTTTTTTGAAGTGGGAGTCTTACGGACGGTTGCTCCGGGACAAAATTTCCAATCAATTAACCTATAACTTAACTGCCTCAAGTTAAAAAAACAACTAATAAAAGTATTAGTCGCTTTTTTTGAATCCAGAAGATATTACAGAGATATAGATGAATCTCAGTTGATCATTTGTTTTCTTAAATTCCTTCAACCCTTTAAACTTTTCTTATTTGCCATAAACATTATCATGGTTGCTAATAATTTCGCTAAGTTCCTAACTTTAAAAAATAGTTGAAGGAATAATCATTGCTCCTTCAACTAATACTTCCCTTAATTAGTCCACCAATCTATGAGTAATTATCTAAGTAAATTATGGTTTGGTGTATTATAACTATAATGGAAAATGATTTAGCAGCGAGCTACATGTGAATTATTCTATTTTACTCCACACAATTTCCTCATATTTCTCCGCTTTATTTCCATATGTAAACCTTTCATCTTCGCCAGCGACTATAATATAAAGCGAGTAATAGTCATAAAGTTTCCCATAATAATCATCATTTGGTCCTTTTATCCCCTGCGTGCTGCTCACACGCTCACTTAAAAGTTTAGCAAATTTTTCCCCTAACTCTTTTTTCTCCTCATGATCTATACCATTAACTAACACATTTAAGTAAATCATTTCTTCTTCCTTAGTAACTGCACATTTAATAGCTGCATCATATTGTTCCTCACATACATTTGCAACATCTTCCATAACTTCTTTCGAAACCTCTATTTCTTTTTCACATCCAAACAAAATTACAATGAGAACAACCAATAAAAATAATGTCTTCTTCACTTTTTCTCTCCTATATGAATAACTTTAAGAACAAATTGAACTAATATACTTCTTTATGTAACTATTTATAACTTTTCCACCCTGTATGTTTTACTATTTCGTGACCAACTGTCCCTGCACGCTACGTACTCACTTATAATTTTTATCAACTAGTTTTTGTTTCTTCCCATCATTACTGACTGCTAAATTACAGATAATGAATCTCTTTATTTTCTTACATTTCGTTATTATTATCGAAACCTATACTTTTTAAATAATTCGCTTTTGTTTTAGGATATACCTTCTTGTATAAAAGAGTGAATATCCAAGTAGTTAGAATAGATGGAATTACAACAAGCAGGCCAATCGGAGCAACTGTCAGCCCTACAATAATTAAATACAAAATTGATAGATACATACAAGAAAATACGAATAGGAACATATAAGACATGGTGATAAATGGATATAAATTCAAATTTGAACCTGAATCCTTTGATGTCTTAAGAAGCTCTTTGTCTTTTTTAATCTCCTGGAGAACAATCCTGAATGGATACAATAAAAAGTTCTTCATTTTTTGCCTTCACCCGACACTTCCTGTAACCTTTTTTGTAATACTAATTCACCTTCCGATTCTAACCCTTTAAAGATAACTTCTTTTATATGGTCATCATTAAAGAAAATATTACTCTCATAAGATAAATGTCCTTGTGGAAAAGGACAAGCCACGTAATCCCAGACTTCTTTGTTATCCCCTTGCTCTTGCTTACTGCCATAAATCATAATTTGTTATACTAATTGTCACTTATGTCGATCTTGCTATACAGTGAAACTTCAATCAGTGGAGGTTCTTCCCCCACTGATTATTAGTTGAACGAATTGGGGTGTTAGCGTCCGTTTTTCCCACTTAAACATCACTGTTTCACTTCATGTTTTGAAGTGGGAGTATTACGGACGGTTGCTCCGGGATAAATCACCTATTAGTTTTCTACTTTAAATCTTGGATACTTAATCTGCTTTATTCTTTCATCATATTCTTTCTGGAATACTTCTTCTTGTTCGTCCACATAGCCTTTAAAATAAACCTCTGCGACATTTTCAGCATTGAAAAAATATACTTGTTCTTCTATTTTCCCAGCTGGATAAACACATGCTGAATAATCGAAATAGCCAATTACACCATCCTGATTATAAAGAGGGGCTCTATTTAGAATCATCAGTTTTAAATCTCCATTTTCCAGTCGCACAACACTTCCTATTGGTAATATTTCCATCTGTTATCAGCTCCCATTAGTATCGTATTACTTTCTCCTACTATATAACTTAATTCTTGCAATAGATAAACGCTTTAAACTTAAACAAAAAATAAAGAAAAGAAATACTGAAAATACGAAAAGTATTAAGGTCATTAAAATAAAATATAAAATAGTTAGTAGGACAAAAATGATAAAACTAATTATAGCTAACCATATCTCTAATTTATATACTGTTTTACCATCATCTATGTAATCCTCAATCATGGAGTCTGTTAGATAAACCTCTTTAACTTCCTCATAAAACATATACTTATAAACAAGACGACTTATATAATATGTCAGCCCTAACGCTGCGCTAAATATAAGTATATTAGGTAAAAGGGTAAGTGGAATTTTAAAACTTTGTATACCTCGCATAATGGCTAGCACAGCAAATAAACCGATCCAATAGACCCATTGATTACTTTCCTTATGAAAGGCTTTGTAGGATCGATTTAATTCTTGGTCCAAAAAAATCGTGTGGCTTTGTCGATTTTTTTTATTTTCTGTATAAATTGGGATAATTTTCATTCTTATCATTCCTTCTGTGCTTATTCCCTTTTCTAACCAAACACGCTTCCTAAACCATTAAATAACCCCTTGGCAGCATCTCCAATAGCACCACCTACTTCTTTGGCGGTGTTGACCGCTCCATCAGCGAAGTCTTTCACACCACTTATAATGGCATCTTTATTATCATAGACAAAGTCAAATAACATGGACCCACCGACACCAACAGCAAACCCTACAGCAGTTCCAAGGACTGGTACTGGAATAGCTGAACCTATCGCGGCACCCGCAAGACCAGCACCAAGGTGGCCAGCCGTTTTGATCGCTGCATCCGTGGCATCTTCTCCATTATAAACTTGTATTCCAAAATCAATGGCTGATCCGACTATCGGCGCGCCGTATCTTGCCCCAGTACGTATAGCTGAAGTTAGAGCAGATGGTGGGGCACCATTTGTTACAACAGCTCCTCCAACGGTCTGAAAGGCCAAAGCTGGATCCACAAATTGCCACGTATTACGCTGTGCCCACGAGACAACCGATGAAGCCACTCTCTCTGACACTTCATTCGTTACCTTAGATGACAGCGCATTTTTAACAAAAGCTGCCCCAGAATTGATTACACCCGATACAATTGAATCATACACGGATTTTTCAAGTTCACCATTCTCATAATCTTCTTTTGCTTGATCATAAACGATTTTGGCATCTTCATCCAAATTCTCAATTTTCTCTGCGGTGACCTGTCGATTGGTTTGATTATAACTCTTTAATTCTGTTAATCCAATTGCCGTGTTATTCCCTTGATAGTCTGTAAATCTAGCGCTCCCTTTAACCGCTCCGGCGTTATCTAACGTTATTTTAATATGATGCAAAACTTCTTCGGCACCCGATGTTTGCTGTTTACCTGTAGCCGTGAAAGAATTAAGGTTATCTTCAAGGTCAGTAATGGAGCTGCCCATCTTTTCTTTATCCATACTCACTGAATGGAATGATGGGTTTGTAGCACTCGAAATATCAGAAACATTGTTAATAATACTAGTCACTTCATTTTTAACTTCATTTAGCTTCTCAAATGCATCCTGAATATCTCCATCAATATCCATTAGATAATTGGATGTTACAATTGATTCCTTACTTTCATCTACCTGTGAGCGAAACGACTCGATATGTTTTTTTAAATTTTGATCTAGATCATGAAAAAGTCCATCAAAAGCTTCCAATACAGTTATATGTAAATGACTGAAATACATTTTAGCCTGATCAGCCGTTTTTCCTGTAAAAGAGTTCATACTCATTAGTTCTTCAATGTCCTGCTTTATTTGACTAATGCTGTTGTTAATTTGTTCACTTTTTAATTTTACTTCATCTGAAAACTCTATTACCTCGCTGATGTCTACTTTATTACTCATGGTATGTTCCTCCTCTTATTGGTGAGCTTTTGATTAAGTAATACATCCAACTCTAATCCTTTTCCATAATCGTTCGTCTATTTGAGAGAGTCAGTAACTTCTTCTTTCATACACATCTCTTGTTTTCCAATTTTTATATGAGCCCCAATGCTTAAAGCGAACCTTATACATTTAGTTTGCTGTACCCCACACAATTTCCTCATATTTCTTTGCTTTATCCCCGATAGAAATCCTATCATTTTCTCCTGAAACTATAATTCGAAGCGAGTAGTAGTCATAGAGTTTTCCATAATAATCATCCTCTGGCCATTTAATCTCCTGAGCGATGCTCACTCGCTTTTTCCCCTAACTCTTCTTGCTCCTCAAGCTCTATATCTTGAACTGACATATCTCAATAAATCATTTCTTCTTCAATAGTAACTGCACAGTTAGAAGCTGCCTCATATAGTTCTTTACATTTCATTTTCACATATTCCATAATTTCTTTCGACACTTCTATTTCCTTCCCACATCCACACAAAATCACAATGAGTACAATCGATATAAATAAAAGCTTTTTAAGCTCACTCTCTTTCTTCTGCCGTTGCTTCTAATCTACTCTCTTATACTCCATTCTGCTAAACTCCTACACTCATTTCTACATAGATTTTCCCAGATCTTGTTTTCTTATATTCAATAAATACAGGAGTACGTTGCTCTAGTTCATTACGATTAAGATAACTAAATAATTCCCAATATTTCTCTTGTGATTGTTCATTAAAGTTTTTCGTTACTCTTGTCATAACCATTGGAGTAACAGAAAAATAACTTCGAAACAATATTTTCTCATCCGAATTTGGTTTAAATCTATCTTCTTTGATAGGTACAAAAATTTCTATTATCATTTCATCTGCTGTCGGATCACTTAAAATAGAAAAAAACATATCTCCAGTTGGATGATAATGATCTTTCTCTAAAATTGAAGTGAAATCTTCTAGAGCTGTTTCTAAATCTTCCGGCTTGAACCGATAATATTTTGAAGCCACATTTCTATGGGCAATTTGATGACCTATTATCATGTTATATCTCCTCTGTTTCGTACAGGTATGTATAGGTCGATAACAATATCTCCATAAACCTCCAATAGCACACAATAAAATGTCTCATTAAGTTGTATTTTATTTTGCTTTGCATATACTTCTATCTTCTCTTTTGCGGCATAGAAGTCCAATGCCAGATCTGCTTGCCTCATCACCAATGCTTCTTCTACATAAAAATCTCTCTCAAAATGAAAATCTGGTTCGTTTTCAAGTTTTACAGCCCCATTTATTGGCATATAATAAGTGAATTGGCCAAATTTTTTCTCGCCAGCTGCAGGATTTACTGAGAAAAAAATGGGGCCGTTTTGATATATTCCCTCAACTAAAGATACATCCTCCAGTACATTCAATCCATCTTGCCAATTTTCGCGCAGTTGAGTAGTTTTATAAACTAACAAATGGTCGAATTGTACCGCTCTTGTTTCCACTTTCATTACTTATCACTCCAAACCTCAATTTGTTTTTTGTTTAAAGTATGATTCTAATTTTTCTTCGGGTATCCCTTTTCCATGTTCGTCTTTTACTTGCTTGAGTCTGCCGTTAAGTTCATAGTTAAAACTTTCAAAACGAAATTTACAATAAAGAATGACTAGCTGCTCCGGCAGGACAAATAACATTACATAAAAAATTATAATCAATAAAGTCGACACCATAATTGTATCTATGCCTAATAAATTGTAATTTCTAACTAAATATTGAATAAGAAATGTAATTCCTATCCCTATAGGGATTACAATTGGTAGTAAGGATTTTGTTTCTAATTTATTTCTTTGGACATCTTTCTTTGACCCTTTTCTATACCGCCCTCTGTTTAATAAAAAATAAAATCGAATACATGTGATGATAAAAACAATAACTCCTATAAATAATGCTATTGTTGTAAATCTTTGAAGTGAAATTGTATTAGTGGAAATCTCTGCACTTATTGCAATTATTGCAAGCAACATAGCTGATACTCCGAATAGATTTTGTGAAACTAAGATGCTCAAAAAATATTGTACCTTTTGGGAACGCATATATACCCATGGTACAGCATAAACAAGAGTTAATATCATTAATAAAATTGAAAATATTAAGTGTATTTTAATTATATTGTCTATATTTGGGTAAATGGAATATTCGCTTACAAAGTGTTCAATAAACAACAATAAACATTGTAAAAATATAATTAATATAAAAAGACTTCCTAAAGACTTTGGGCTTTGTCTCTTTGACTCAAGAGGCTTTCTTAATGCTAAAAAGTCTTCTTCTCTTAGTTTTCTAAACATATTTCCCCTCCAGTTACTTATTCTTCTCTGTTAGTTATCTTTATCCGTAAGAATACCTATAAAAAAAGGCATTTGGCTTATTATTAGGAAAGACAACTTTTTAAAAATAGCTGATATATTAGTGGAACCAGCCTTTAACTTTATCCATAATAGACTTACCCTCTTTTTTGTCGTCCCCTCCCCACTTTTTATTTAAGAACCAGTTTGCTGCAATCCCTAATCCAGCTCCAACTATTGTACCCACACCGGGAATGGGGATCGCTGCTGTTCCTGCAGCAGTAAATGCAGTCTGCACTGCTCCCCCTACAGCTGTATCAATTGCAGTGTCTTGGGTTGCTCTTAAATTAGCTTCGGTACCACTTAAACCATCCTCTACAGCATCATTATAGTTGCTGTAATAGTTTAATCCCATACCAGCTGCACCCATGGATTTAGATAGAAAACTCAAACCACCTATTTTTGTTTTAAAAGTATCTTTTACATTGACAGTATCTTTTAACAAAGTTGCTGGATCTTTAAATCCACTTACAAGTCCTGTTCCAAATCCCTTTGCAGTTGAGGAACCAACGTGTTTTAGGTCTATCTCGTCTTTCCAATATTTTATTTCAGGGTGCATATCTAACGCTCTTTGCCCTGTAGTAGTCCAATTTGTTTTTCCCTGTTTGTCTGCGGCTCTTAATATTGCTTGATTATTATAAGCTCGTTCATAGTGAGCGTCGTTCCAAGCTTTTCCGCCCTTAGGTAATCGATGATTCAACTGGCTCCTTGCTTGGTAGCCAGGTTCAACACCCAATGCCTCTAGAGCTTCCTTATTGGCTTTTACTCGATATGAAGTCGTATTCCTTCTATGGTCCACAGCTTTTTCAGTAGTCAAGATTCCATTATTATTTGCATTTCTGACTTTTCCACCTGAATAAAGAGTTCGACTCTGCCCCAAAGTATTGAATCCAGTGGATATAGCTAGAGTATTATTTAGCACAAATTTTGATATTTGTAATTCTCCTTCTGCGGATTGATTTTTAGAATCGTTTAATAAGGAATTAATGTTAGATAGTAAATCTCCAATACTGTTAATTCGATCTTTTCCAGTGGATACAAAGCTTGTTAAATCACTATCCAAGTCAATTATAGTTTTAGCTACTTGTGCTTTTTCATCTACTGCATCAGAAAAACTCGGTGGTGTTACACTACTAATGTCACTTACTCCATTAATAGTCTGTTTGACTTCCGATGATAGGCGAGAAAAATTCATAAATTCTTCTTGAATAAGATCATCCTGTTCATCTAAATAATTGCTTTTAATAATAGCATCCTCACTACTATCTACCTCTGCCAAAAATTCACTTATATGGTTATCCACATTATCAAGTAGGTCTATCATTAAGTTTTCAAAGTTTCCTAACATCTCGATGTGGAAAGAATTCAAACATTCTTTTGCTTTATCAGCTGATTCACCTTTAAAAGAGTCCATGTTAATAACTGAATTGATTTTCAATTTTACATTATTAAGTTGATCCAACAATCGATTGACATATACATAATAATCATCTGCAAATTCGATTACTTCTGAAAGATCCACTCTATGTCCCATTAAATGTTCCTCACTTTCCTTAGCTTAATGGTCTCGGACCAGAAGAAGGATGATTTACGGCAGCTAACTCCTCATCCTTTTCTCTCATTTTCTCACCTGTCTGCTCTAATGTTGTTATGTCTGTTTCTAATATTTTCTTGTATCTTTCCAACAGTTCGATTGCTTCTATTACGTTCTCTAGATCCTTTGTAAAAGGCTCTATATTTGTCTTACTAAGTGTACTTGTTGGTTGTTTTATTTCTATATTTGTGACAGAGGATTTTAACTTGGATATATTCGAACGAAAAACGCCCATATTTATCGAAACTTCTTTAGACATTTAATCCATCTCCTTCTCAGCCTGAGTTATTTGTCTATCCAAAGAATGAAGAGTACTCTGCAAACTATCTATTCTTGCTAGGTAAGTGGCTTTCTCCGTTTCATAATTCTGGATTTCACTATCAATTGTTTCTTTTACATCTTCTACTTTTGATAAATATGTCTTAACACTTTCTTTATAAGCATCATACTTGTCTTCAAATTTATCTTCTTCGTCCCCACGCCAGCTGTTCAAATCAATAGAAAGACTGTTAATAGTACTCTTTACAGATTGTAAATCAGATAAGCTGGATGATATCTCGTTTAATGCTTGCTTTAAACGCTCTATCTTTTCCTCTGTACTTGTTGCTAAAGATCGATTGGTTTGAATTTGGCTTTGTACGGTGCTTTTTCTGCTACGTAATTGACTTAACGAACTCATTTATTCCTCCTCCTATCGGGGTACTTTTATTTTGATATGTTGGTGGTCACGTGCGTAATAGGCTTCAAATTCTTGCGGATATGTTTCCTTGCGGATGAAAGGTTGACTGAAGATATCCTGATCACCCAGACGCATGCTGACTAAACCTACATTAGATAATTTCCGAACCGTTTTGGCTGGTTTTTCGAAGCTTGTGTTGATATAGCCAGAATTTCCACAAACTATAAAGTGTACATCTACTTTAGGTCCCTGTTCAAATAGAACTGATACATCTTCTTCCAGTAGAAGGCTTCTTTCAGCAAAATCCTTTAAATCCCTTATCAATATTATCCATTTCACACCATTATGATCACCTTTTGTGCGCGTGTTGATCTCTGTAATGATATTTCGCTTAACGGCGCTGATGTCATCGTTGTCAGAAATATAAGCATTCATTGTTGTACCGATTTCTGATAATCCTTGGTCAGCTGTATCAATTACCATCGTCTGGAAAGGCTCCTCAAGCAATGTCATACTTTTCATCATTGCATTGGTCATTTTATCTAAACCATCTTTTCGATCACTGACAACGGTTAGGAATCCGTCTCTTTCTGGATCAAAACCGAGTGGTTCTACTTCTTCAAAGTCCAATCCAAGTGGTAACTGATTTTGCTTCACGAGATTCTTTGTTTTCTTTTTCTGTTTAAATGCTTCAAATTCAATCGCACCCTCAGGCATCATCGGAATTTCTTCTGGCAGATCTCCTTGCCAATATTCATTCATATCTTGTGCAATTTGGCTTATTCCCTCGATGATCTCTAAAGGCTCTTCCCCTTCTGCAGGCAGTACTGTTTGGAATAACGCAGGTTCATCCAATTTCAAGATGCCTCGGCCCTCAATCTCTTCTACTTCTAGCTCTGTTTTCCCTACAATGGTGCGGATTTCCACTTGATCTATTAGATATAGGGAAATTTGCCGCTTGATATTAGACACTATTGGCATTCTTAATGCGCTTTGACGTCCGGCACTAATCACTAGGTGAACACCTATACTTGCTCCTTCTCGTGCAATCTGCGTAATTAGCTTGTTAAACTCATCACCAAAATCAGCATCTTTCACTGAATCAAAGTTATCAATCATTACAAGCATATTCGGAATTGTCTCCCCGCTAGCTTTCTCATACATTTCCATATCTGCAACACCATAACGACTCAATTTCCGCTTCCGCTCGGAAATACTATTTGTTAACAGACGAATCCATTTTTCCACCTTCTCTGTGTCATCTAATAAGATCGTATCCGCTACTTGCGGCAGATCTTTTAATGGCAGTAACCCATTCGTTCCAAAGTCTAATAAATAGACATGTAAATGTTCCGGATTATGCTGTTGAACAAGATCTATTAACAGACTTTGCAGGAAGGTAGACTTTCCATACCCTGGGCTTGAATACACGGCAATATGACCATCTTTCGTAAGATTAATAGATAACGGCTTTTGCTCTTGTAATTCGGGCTGATCTAACATGCCAATTGTTGCTTCCAAAGGCCTCTTAGGTAGATTCCAAGTCTCTTTAAAATCAACTTCATGCAATTCACTGGCATAAATTCGTTCAGGCAATGGTGGTAACCACGGCCTTGGTAAAGGTTCAATCTGCTGTGTTTCCGTGTAATCATTGATATAATCGATGACCGCATCCAATTCAGTTGGAACACTAGTCACTTCTTCCTTCTTATCCAGACCACTCAAATCTTCTGTTAAAATGTCATATTGTCCTAATTCATTAATAGCATAAATGGTTGTGTCTACATGTTCCTGGTCATCTTTATCTGCAATATAATCTGCACCGCTCCAGGCACTCTGGAACAATTCATAAATTTCATTGTTTCCAACCTGCAAATATGCTCGACCTGGCAGCGTAATTTCAGCTGCGTCAGAGGTTTTTAACACTTCATTTGAGTCACTCGCATTCTGCACTTTTAACGCCAGTTTAAATTTAGAGTTAGACCAGATTTGATCATCCACCACACCACTAGGCTTTTGTGTTGCTAAGATTAAATGAATTCCTAGTGAACGGCCAATTCGGGCAGTGGAAACAAGTTCTTTCATAAAGTCTGGCTGTTCTGCTTTTAACTCGGCAAACTCATCAGAAATCAGAAACAGATGGGGCATTGCCTCACTTGCTTTTCCTTGCTTATATAACTTCTGATACTGATTAATGTGATTGACATTATGTTCACCAAATAGTCGCTGACGTTTCTGTAATTCTGCTTTTATAGAAGCTAAAGCCCTCATAGATTGTGTGCGATCAAGATTGGTGATGGTTCCAAGTAAATGCGGCATATTCCTAAATAAATTCGCCATCCCTCCACCTTTATAATCAATCAACAGGAAGGCTACTTCATAAGGATGAAAATTAACCGCTAGTGAGAGAATGTAGGACTGGATAATTTCTGACTTACCAGACCCAGTTGTACCAGCAACTAAACCATGAGGGCCATGTGCTTTTTCGTGTAAGTTAAGCTGAACAAGATCATTAATTCCTCGTAACCCTAATGGAACTGCCATTGTTTTGTATGTCTCATTCAATGCCCAGCGTTCTCGGATATTTAATTCCTCTACTTTTTCAACACCATACATTTCAAGGAATGTTACACTTTCCGGTATTGAATTCTTTAGGCTTTGCAGATGGTTTAATGGTGCCAGGCCGCGTGATACTTCCTCTTTATTAAAGCCGTTTGGAAAATGGTCTGGTACAAAATGTTTGTTAACCAGTTCGCCTTCTTCTAACAAAATATTCCCGGTATTCATGTCCCGTATATCGATGACGGTTTTGACATGTTCTGGCAAGGACTGCATCACATCCTGCACAAATATGAGAGATACACCAAGCTCACTTGGATCTTCATTGAAAAATTCCATTATAATATGATCTAAAATTAGTTTCTCATCTGTAATAAAGATAATGTAATGCGGGCTGAATATGGTTTTCTCCTGTGAATTCCCTTTTTCTTCTATCAATTGCTTGCGTTCTTTTAATACTTGATACATAGAATGCAACACTTGATCTCTGGATCGTTCATGATATATAAACCCTCGTACATTCAGATCCTGCAAACTTGCATGTGGCAACCAGCGCATCCAGTCCCATTGGTTTTTTTCCTCTTCGGGAAAGACATTGATAAACTGAATATCATGATAACTGTGAAACATGGAAAGCTGGATGACTAACAACTGCAATTGCTCTAAAACAAGCTCACGTTGGCCAATATAACCGACAGGTCCTTTCGTCAACGACGTTACGACCGGGACTTGGGATAATCCTTGAAATTTGGAGCGTAAAGCTTTTGCTTCGTCCACTAGTTCATCTTTATCTTGGGTAAACTCTTCTTCACGAAATTCAATTTCAAAGCTTGTATCCACATCTCCTAACCCAGTTCGAAAATGAAGGTAATCATGATGGTACATTGTTTTTTCATATATGCGTGCATTGACGTCTAAGACTAAATAACGAATTTCCTCTACGTCTGGGTAGTGGTAGGTTAAAGCGTGACGCTGTTCTTCTGTAGTAAAATAGAGCTCTTTTGTTTTCCGTTCAAGATATTCATGATAGGTTTTATCTCGATGTTTCATGTCTGCTTTATATTTCTTAACATTTTTGATATAGGACGTAATCGCAAAAATAATTGTTGTAACAGTCATTGCCAGCATAACAATAATAAAAATACCTCTAGGCTGAAAAATGGAAACAGCAACTAGCGCAATAATCATGACGAGCGGGGGAACGATTGTACGAGCTAACTGCTCACTTGGTTTCCCTGGTTTATTAGAAGGCTTTGCAATGGTTTTCTTCTCTTCTGGTTCTCGGTAAATAATACGGGGTGAACGGTGATAGTCAGGGTAGTCAGGACTAAACTGATCATCCTTATTCGATAGTGGGATGAGTTTAGAGGTTATTTTTTTTCTTGAGGGAAATACCTCAATATCTTCATAACGAACAATCATGGTTACCCCGTCAAAGAAAAGTTGGTCACCAGTCTCTAAGTAGGCATTTCCTTCTGTATAAGAGAAATTATGAAAGACTTCCCCTGCATGAACCTCTAAGCGAAATCCTTCTTGCTCACGGAAAAGAAAAACCTCAGCCTCCATGTCTTTTATGCTTACATCATCATATTCATTTTTACTAACAGTAATATGTTGCTTTGCTGCAATGTCAAACAGGTATCGTTCTTCTAAATCAGTTAAGTAAAACTGAATCATTTTTCCATTCGGAAGAGATAGCTGTCTTTTTTGGCTCAGCGGTTGATTATCCAGATAGCAAGATTCACCATCCCACTCCACGGTTATGGGATGATCGAGGGTCAAAAAGGTCAATGTATCTGACCAATTATTCCCTACGATTATCTTCTTAGGCGTTCCTTCAAGTAAGTCTGTTTTATGAAGTTGATCACCATAATTTACTACAAGTGTTTTCTGTACCATCTATTTCTTCCTCTCTTCACCAATTACCTGCCAATTACGTAACCCTGTATCTCAGCTATTTTCATCTGCTAGCCTAGTTATCACAAACTTTGCCATTATGAATGATTACTCTTCTTCTGTAGCTGGTTCTTCATTTTCTTCTGTTTCCTCTTCGAATTGATCCTCTTCATCACTTAAACCAAGTTCATCTTCATATTGGCGCAGGTCGTCTTGTAACTTACTAACTGTTTCATCCCGTTCTGCTCCGCTTAAATCAGGATCGTTTCTCGCCTGCTCAATCTGTTTTATCAGTCCATACATTATCAATTGGGGATCATCTAGATATTTTGCTTTATCCATTGCCGAATCAAAGTCGCCACGACCATTATAAATCCAATAAAGCAAATAATCCTTATCACTATTTAAACTAATGTTTTTCATAATCGATGCTTTATCATTTTCCGATAACTGTTCTGTTGTTAGATAAGAATGAGCAAGAATGTATTTAGTTGCCTTTGGAAAATCTTCGGCTTCTTTTCCGTTTAATGTGGTTATTACGTCACCATAATTTGATGCGAGATACTCTTCATGGGCGTCCAGTAAACTCTGTTGATGCGGAATGCTTATGACACCAATGTAAATGAGTGGTATCGCTAATAAAACAGCAATGATAATAAAAGAAATCGCCAATCGTTTAAACAAACTGAATTTCCCCGCAGGAACAAGCTTCATTGTTTTGTCCGTCTTTTCTTGTTCCTCATGATACGTTGTATGTAAATACTGGATAAATTGATCCAAGTCTTCTTTTTGATGAACTTGCTTTTCAAATTCGGTATCTTTCGCCATCTCTAAAGTGCCGTTGTAAAGCTGTTCAAACGTATATTTACTAGAAAGAAGCGCGATACTGAAACATTTTAATTGTTTTATAAGTTCCTGCTCGTTCAGTTCAAAAGGCGGGATTATATTACGCACACCACGGTAAATCAGTAGGGGGTCGAGATTATCATTAAATAGAACATTATCCGGGTGAATAAAAAAAGTTAAACGAGATGAAAGAAACTTTCTCAAATGGGAAAGGTTGCAAAGTAAACGTAATTTTTCATGGCGGTGTAGCTGCTGTATGTCTTTCCAATGTTTTTTTCTTGGATCAACAAAAAAGGAAAAAGTGAAAGCATCTCCTTCCTCTTTCACTTCTAATGGGACAAATGATTCCTCTGTGGCATCCGTTAACATCCGAATTTGCTGGGGATCTTTTACACGTGTTTGTGATTTAGCTAAGCGCAGTTCCCATTTATCATCGGAAATAGTAAATGGCAAAGTCAGTTTATTGAATTCCATTGTTTTTTCTCTCATTTTTCTTGCTCCTTTTTCGATCTTGTCGCATCGTCACAAAGCACCGTGATAATGTCACCGCTCGTTACAGGATAATCTATTAACATATCATCATCGGCTAGTAATAGCTCTTTCGTCTTCACTTTTAAGGCAGACTTGGATATACCTAACTGACCCATTTTTAATGTTTGCATGAGATCCCATAACAATTGCTTCACTGTTATTTGAACAGGAATACGCAGATCGTAACTGCTCCCTATTCCACATTCGCTAAAATCTATCGTTACATCTATATGGCTATTATCCATAGCTTCACACCCCTAGTCAGCCAATCTCTGATACATAATATATACGCCGCCACAAATTAATAAACCAAGCATGGCAAAACCTGCTATCAACAAGGAGGAACTCCCATTACGTTCTTCTTCTTCTGCTGTGTTGGCCGCTACTGGCGCCACATAATCATCTGTAAACAATGTTTGTTTTATATCATCAACCATTGTATTCGCCTCTATTTCTGTGGCGAACAGGTCTTGTTGGAGTTGTGTCATTGACTGTTGTTCTTCTTTTTTCACCTTTGAAATAGCTTCATAGGTTGCTTCTTTAAATAAATCAGGGAACCTTTTTTCTAGTTCTGTTTCCCGATTATTTCTTTCACCTTCTGATTCTTTCTCGATAATTCGATCAATCTTCCAGTTCATTTTTCCTTTACTTTCTTTTTCATTATCTTCTGCTGACACGGATATTGGTGTCAGCAGAAGGAATAAACAATACAAAATTACTAGGATGCAGCAATTTTTCTTAAGCAGCATTCTCATCATCCTCAGTTGTCTCACTAGATCTTTTGGTAATAACGAAAAGATTAGCAACAAGAGCGATTATCGCAATAGCAATCAGACCTAACACAATAAAGCTATAATCAGACGAACCAAGCACCACTCTGTTCAGCAGTCTTTCGACATATTGTAATGGAGAATAATCTCGCCAGGTTGCCACACCAGACAAACTGTTGGTTAATGCATTGGTGAAAAACAAATACATGCTTAGTACACCTAGTAAAATAAACATACCTAGCATTTTCAATTGTCTTAATAAATAGGTTGCTACAAGGACAAGGGTAACCATAATTAAAATCATTAACCCAATCCAAAGTATAAGTTTTCCGCCACCCAAATCGAGTAAGTATGCAGATACGGAGCCTAACACTAGCCCTTCCAATACACCGATAGAAGCAACAATACCTGTAATTAATCCATTTTTTCCGATAATAGATCTTTCTTCTTCAAAATGGTTTTCTGCTATCCGTTTCTGATTGAAAGTAGAAATACCATAGCTGGTAAACAAGGCAACAAGGAAACAAATCAATACAAGGAAATAAGCAGTAAAGTTTTCAGCACTCTCTGTTAGGACTCCTTCATTTTTTGTTTCAACAGGGTTGGCTAAGAATTCATACAAATCTTCATTTTGCCTGTCACCAATTCGGCTGTTTGCCATTACATTGGTAAAGTTCTCCACAAAATCTTGATCACTTACTAATTTATTTGTCATCGTATTAGCGAGAGTCTCTGCTCCTTGAACTAAATCTGTTCCGCTCTGTTGAATGGAATCAGCTTGTTTTTCAATTTGATCAAATGATTGATAAACTGCTTCTGCTTCATTGTTATTATTGGATGCTTGTTCTGCAAGAGCTTGACTTTGGCTCAATACTGGACGAAAGCCTTCACTAAGAGACATGAGCATTGTCTGCTCTGATTCGTTCGTATTCTGAATTTCTGACTGGCTATCAACTAGGCTTATGCTTTGATCTCGCCATTCGGTGATATTCTCTACGGCAGACTGTAGGTTTTCATTTAAGATACGAGCAGTTTCTCTCGTATTTACTACGGTAGCTGCTAATTCCTCTGCTTGCCTCATAGTTTCATTAGTATAATTTTGATAACCTAAAAGTTGATTTTCATAATCTGCTAACGGTTGTCTAATTTCATTCGCCACATCTTGAATGACTTGATTCGCAATATAATCTGTCATCAATTCTCCTATATCTTTATTAAACAGGGCGTGTAATGATTGATTAGAAGCCAACTCAGCTAAGCTTTTGTCATTGCTTACACTTCCACAATTCTTTGAATCTACATTTTTGCATGTTAAATCCAGTCCAAAATATATTTCATATGAAGATTGCAACTGTTGATATGGTGCAATTGTATTTTCCACTGCGTGAATTAAGTTTTCTGTTGCCTCATCAATTACAGGTGTCTTAACAGAATGACGAATATAATGATGATCAATTTCAACTATTTCAATTTCCTTTTGATCTTCATCCTTATCATCTGGGATCTCTTCTTCGTGATTGCTATCTTCTTCTCCGCCATTCGGCTCGTCTCCATCTGCTGGTTCTTCGTCACTTCCCTCACCCGGTGCACCGTCTTCACCCGGACTCTCCTCGTCTTCATTCGACTCAGCATTTTCCTCTTCCGTATCTTCATTTGAATTATCTTGCCCGTTTTCGTTCTCAGTAGTATCGTCTTGGTTATTGTCCTGATCATTTGTATCATTATTTTCATCGTCTGATTCAGTAACAGGTTCTTCCTCGTTATTTGTATCCTCGTTATTCGTAACATTTATGATCCCGAGATCATTTTTGGTTTTATCAGATTTAGATCTTGAAACTAATGGGTCGGGATTTTTTACTTTTGGCTCTTCTTCCACTGCCTCATCTGGATTCGATTGATCAGCATCTGCTTTATCTACTTGATATAACTCCCATTTCCATTGCTTTATATCGTACACATCAAGCGGTTTAGCTAAATACTCATCCTTTAACCGAAGGGTCAAAGTAACCGTAAATTTTCCACTTTGATATGTAGGCAACTCAATGACATCATTTTCTTTGTACCGATAAAATGTCTGCTCTTCTCCACCTTCAAGCTGCAAAGATAATTTGCTAACAGTAAATCCATCTGGAATGTCAGTTACTTTGAATTCTCTAAGTGGCTTTTCCGATTCTGGCAATTGGACTGTTTCAGTTAATGTTACGCCTTGGCGATTTAAGTTTTCTTTTAATGCTTGAATATGTTCCGGTAATATTAGGTCTCGATTTGTCGAATGAACATTCTTCCATTCATCATTGTATTTCTTTGTCACTTTCATTACATTTTGTATTTCCCGAATCATTTCTGGAGAAAGATCACTTCCCTCCAAAGCACCTTCATCTAATGAAGGGAGTTGCGAAATCTGTTTTTCAATTTCATCTAATAACCTATCCTCTTGGATCACTAACAATGCTGTCATTTGGTCATTTCCATCAAACGCGTCACTAATATTGGCAGCTAACTGTTCTCTTACTTTATTATTAACCGTTTCTATATCAAAACTCTCTTGCTCCATCTCGATCTCGCCTAACAGATTAAGAAGGCGATTTTGCAAGCCTCTTGTATGAAAGGCAATATTGTCGATCAAATCTCCCTCATTTTCTTTATTTAAACGAAATTGAGCATTAATAAAATCATTTGAATCTTGAAGGCTTTGAAGCTGGCTATTCATATCTCCACTGTTTAAGCTATTCTGAAAGCTACTTAACTGGTCTGCAAAATCGTTTACGAGGACACTATTACTCTGCTTTGTGTCTGCCACATCCTCAATATTAGATTGGTAATTTTCAAATCCATTCAATTGCTCTACAAGATTTTCTTCATAAGAACCTAATGTATTTTCAAAACCGTTAAAGTATGTTTTCGACATTTCTGTATTATCTTTAACCATGCTGAATTGGTCAGTATAACCTGAAAGAGGAGCATGTACGTTATGGTTATATGTATATGTCAATTTCTCATATTCCTCTACAAATTCTGCCACATCATCTTGGGCATTCTGCAAATTACCAATAACACTAGCAAAATAGACATCTATTATCCTGCGGTTAAAATCATTTAAAATATTACTAGCTGTTTCCTCTGCATTTGCCCGAATCAGTTCACTGTCAGAGGCATTTATTTTATAATTTAGCACGACGTGTTCTGGTGACTCTGAATCAATGGATAATGCTTTTTCAGAGAAATCTTGTGGAATTACAATCATCATGTCATAGGTGTTACGTTCTAATCCACTTTCTGCAACCCCTCGACTAACAACATACCAATCATGGTTATTTTGATTAATACTTTTAACAAAAGTATCGCCAAAATCTAACCCCACTCCATCAAAAGTTGTGCCGTTATCTTCATTAACTAGGGCAATAGACATTCTTTCCTCTTTAGTATCTTCTTCCTGTGTAGTATTTCGGTCTAATGAGATAAAGGACAAACCGAATACTAATGTTAAAATGAGTAACAAAAAAAAGGACAGCTGAAGGATACTTTTTTTCATGTTTTACATCTCCTACCTTATATCGAAATTACAGGGTATATATTCAAAACGTTTATATTAAAAAGGTAATAATTGCTTAAGGGATTGTTAGAAAAATGCGCAGAAAAAGTCCGAGCTACACATTGGCTTTCACGTGTAGCTCATAACTTCTATACCTATACTCTAAATGTATCAGGTTACCTGAAGATTTATCTTAGACCGAAGTTTTGAGAAAGCGCAACATCTTGATCTTGAACTGCCTGAGCAGTCTTCTTCAATTGTGTCTGGATCTCTAATAAAAGCTGTGAGAAGTCCTGCACTTTATGAGAAAGCTCAATAAATTGATCATCAAAGCGTTCAAAGGCGCGACCTTCCCATTCGCCTCTTAATTGATCCTGCACGTTACTCAACTTATTTAAAACTTCATTGATCTGATCTGAACCTTGACCATACACCTCTGCACGTGACTTTAGTTCCTCTGGACTCATACGAATTTGTCCTGCCATTATTCTTCATCTCCCTTTTCTAAAGTATGAATAGCTGAAAGTTAGGCACTTTCTAACTACAAGATTAGAAGATATTAACATTTAAATCAACGATATATACTAGGATTAAGTGAAAATAAAACGATATACCTAAAAAATGAAGAAATTAATAAATCCTTCCTACATTTGTTCATATAATGCGTTTTTTGACAAACTTCGACTTTTTACGACATGTTATATCCCTATTTTTTTCCGCTTATTGGAGATTTGTAGGTTAATCGGTTCATAATATCTTAAATTCAAGATAATTTAACTAAACCATTATACCTATATACCCCACGTTTTTTTACTTATAAATTAATTATAGTGGAATATATATTTATCCATGAGGACAAAATCCTCACAGATTTAACCATTAAGAAATAAAGTGTAACTTATATTCTTCCCCACTGAATGTTAGTTGAACGAATCGGGGTGTTAGCATCCTTTTTCCCCCACTAAAAACTAACTGTTTCTCTTCATGTTTTTGAAGTGGGAGTCTTACGTATGGTTGCTCCGGGATAAAAAGGATACAACTGCTTTTAAATAGTAGCTGAACCCTCTTTTCAATATACAATTCATACTGGCTACTATTACTTTTTAATTACTATTTTAGGAGATTACTTGTTATCAGCTAATGCCTTCTTCTGAAACAGGTTTTATATATTTAGGAAAAAGGAATAAAGAGGTGAAACAATATTCCTTTAGCTATATCACTATAAATGTAGAAAGGATTGGTATAAAAAAACATTTAAATGCATAAATATTTGGCGTATAATAGCTAAGTAGCTTATAATACGAAAGGGTATTTCTCTGGTAGGATCGCTCCGAAAAGTCTTAAGTCAATACCAGTCAGATTTTGTATAGTCTCTTACTACAACAAAATATAGTAAAGGCTATAACGACTGCATAACTGTAACAGACTACACGAGGAACCCAAGAAGAAATCTAATGTTACCTAGGTGGTATTTATATGAAAAAAAATCAATACAGAATTAGTGATCATATTAAGTTTATAATCCCTTCTTTAATCGGGGTATTTCTATTCATGTTCCCTCTCAACACAGAGGATGGGGTCACCATCCCGATTGCATTGTTGGCAGGAATGGTACAAGACGCTCTTGCTGGCCGTCTTTCTGCTATCATGATGATCATCATCGTGATCACTGCAGTCATGACCTTAATTGCAAAGATTGCCGGAAAAGAGGCTTTACAAAAAACGCCATTTTTTCAACAGCTTTTTTACGTAAGTCTTTTCTGGACAATTACCCGTGTCATTGCAGCGATATTTGCTGTAATGGTTTATTTCGAGCTTGGTCCTGCATTTATACATGGTGCAGACACCGGTAAAATGCTACTTGACGACCTACTTCATGTACTATTTGCCGTGTTCTTATTTGCCGGATTATTCCTCCCCCTTTTAATGAACTTTGGCTTACTTGAACTAGTTGGTACGTTAATGACAAAAATAATGCGTCCATTATTCCGATTACCAGGAAGAGCTTCTATTGACTCTCTCGCTTCTTGGATTGGCGATGGGACGATCGGTATTTTACTAACAAGTAAACAATATGAGGAAGGTAATTACTCGAAAAGAGAAGCAGCTGTAATTGGTACCACATTTTCAATAGTGTCCATCACCTTCTCTCTAGTCATAATCGGTGAGGTAGGACTTCAACATATGTTTGTTCCTTTTTACTTAACGGTCTTATTTGCTGGCTTTATTGCTGCTCTCATTATGCCACGCATCCCGCCACTATCTAGAAAAGCTGATGATTATATCGATTCAAACTCAGATGGAATTAGTGAAGAGATACCAGAAGGCTATAATGTAATCACTTATGGTTATAAAAAGGCAATAGATAGAGGAAAAAAGGAAACGAGCCTATATAGATTTGTAAAAGAAGGCTTGCAAAATATTCTTGACATGTGGATGGGTGTAGCCCCTGTCGTAATGGCATTTGGATTGACCGCCTTAATTATTGCAGAGAACACGCCACTCTTTTCATGGCTCGGTGTACCATTTATCCCATTCCTGGAATGGATGCAGGTACCGTCTGCCACAGCAGCTTCTGAAACAATCTTAATTGGTTTTGCAGATATGTTTTTACCAGCAATATTAGCATCAGGAATTGAGGAAGAAATAACGCGATTTATCATCGCAGCATTATCCGTTACCCAGTTAATTTACATGTCAGAGGTCGGAGGATTGTTATTGGGGTCAAAGGTACCTGTATCGTTCAAGGACCTTGTCATAATATTCTTGCTCCGTACTATTATTACCTTACCGATTATCATTTTAATTGCACATTTAATCTTTTAAACAGCAAAACAGACGGCCACGGATGGCCGTCTGTTTTTATATAAAAAAGGGGGTATCATATAATACGTTTTAATAAAGAATTTGTTTCGTTCATTTGACCAAAATGACTTACACTTTGCTCAAATGAGTCATTTTTCCTATGAAGACGATTCTGTTTTTAATTGACGTTTTAAAATGGTCGCCTTCCCTTCAATCACTGGCTGCCACATCCCGAGAATTGGTCTACTTGATAGTAAAAAGACAAGTCCTAGAGACAATGCTGCCAATCCAAGAAAGTCATATAAACCATTTATCTGAAAGACATCCGCTTGGCGGAAATACTGAATGAAAAACCCGTGTAATAGATATACGTAGAGTGTCCGAGCGCCTAATTTCGTCCAGTTATAATGAGCTTTCGGTATCCATGCCAGTACAGCAATAACCATGATAGCAGCTGTAAAGTAGACTAACAAGCGAGCAAGACCTCCAAATTCCGCCATCCCTAGATCGCCATATGACTTGGAAGCAAGCAACCAGCCTGAGTTAAACTCTGGCATGAAATAGATACTTACAAACACAGCACTCATAATGACAAGAGAAGCAATTTTGACACTTTTACGCTTTACAAGCATGAGTTGTTTCTCAGTAAGAAAATAGCCAATCAAGAAAAATGGGAAGAACACAAAGGTCCTTGATAGACTAAAGGTATGGCCTATCTCGCCAAAGTACCCGATAATTAATCCAATTTGTAAAGCAATTGCGATGCTTAATAGTGCTGGCATTTTTTTAAACCAATATAACAAAAGATGCCAACAGAATAAGCTAAACAAAAACCATAATGCCCAATGTGGGTTAAATAGATCTGTCTGCCACCCTGATTTCCCAATGAAGAAATAATAGCCGGAATACAAGACCTGAAAAATAAGGTATGGTACGAGCAGCTTCTTAACTAAATTTATAATAGAACGAAAATCCCCTGCACCTTTAGCAAAGAAACCAGCCATTAAAATAAAGGCAGGCATGTGAAAGGTGTAGATCCAAGAATATAATGTACTCATTCCTCTTGATCCATCAACAAATGGTTGAATCATGTGACCAAATACTACGAAGAAAATTAACACTACCTTCGCATTATCAAAAAAAGCATTTCTTTCCATCTCTCTCATCCTTTAATAGTTGATTATCTAAGGTTGCATATTCACTTTACCTCTTTTGCGAAAAAAATATATAGGTTGGCCAACGATTTCATATAGATGTTAGGTGTGTGTAAAAAACTTGCAAAAAAGCAGTTGAAATGTAACGTTCTTGGTGCAATTTGCCATATTGAAAGCTCGCTTAGCAAAACACACCTTTCACAATTATGAGGATGAGAAATAAGAAAATTAAAAAAGAAAAAATCAGACGCTCAAACGAAGTATTGTATAAAAACTTCGGATAGCCCCCACCTATTTTATTACCGCTACGGAAAACACTACGCTAAAGTGTGATTAAGATATCTTCTTATTTTATTGTCGCATTTTAAAAAGGGCCAGGACGTCATGTCCAAGCCCTTGCTTCATTCACGTATAAGTCGCATGCTTTATGCTTACGTTGCTGTTTTCTTTTTGGTTGTGCTCTTTACTTTTTTAGTCGGTTGCTTTGGTTTCGGTTTATCTTGTTTTGCTCGCTCTAATGATGCTTGGAGTGCGTCCATTAGGTTCGCTGCGCCTTCTTTAGCAGGTTTATCCTTGTCTGTAGCGACCGGGGTCGTGGTTTCTTGATTATTTTTCTTTTGTTCAATAAGCTCTAAAAGGGCAGTTCTGTAATCATCTGTATACTTCTCAGGCTCAAAGGTAGTGGTTAACTGCTCAATAAGCATTTTGGCAGTATCCAACTCCTTTTCAGAAGTAGTTGTTGCTTCTGGAACATTCGGTACATCCGCTACATTTCTAACTTCATCTGGATAGTGAATGGTCTCTGCGACCAACGTATCCTGGTAGACACGAATTACTGCAAGCTGTTCCTTCGAACGAATAATCATTTTTGCAATCCCTATTTTACCGGTTTCTTCTAAAGCATTTCGTAAAAGACTATATGCCTTGGTTCCCCCTTCATTTGGGGAAAGGTAATAACTTTTTTCAAAATAAATAGGATCTATTTCTTCTAACTTTACAAAATCCACGATTTCTACCGCTTTATCTTCTTGCTCTTTTTGCAATGCAGTTATGTCTTCTTCATCAAGAACGACAAATTTATTTTTTGCATATTCATAGGCCTTAACTATTTCCTCTTGCTCAATAGGCTTATCACATATGGGACATACTTTTTCATACTTAATTGGTGATTGGCATTCCTTATGCAGTTGCCGGAGTTTAATATCCTTATTTTCTGTGGCTGCATGCATCTTTACCGGTATATTAACGAGTCCGAAGCTTATGGTTCCTTTCCACATTGTGTGCACACGAATTCCTCCTTTTTCACTAGTTTGCCGGAAGCCTCCTTGTTTTATGCCAGCTGTATGTTTTTTTAGCTTAAAACAAAACCTATGACAAAAGCTTACATAATTTAAGGTGGTGTTGAGGACCATGGCTGTAATGAAGCCAATAGCAAGCTCAGAAATACCAAAAGGTGAAGATTGGCTATATGAAGTAAAATATGATGGTTTTCGTTGTGTCTTACATTGGGACACAGGCAAGATTCGACTTACTAGTAAAAACGGGAAAACCTTGACGGAAAACTTTCCTGAGATTGTAGAATTCTGTTTAGAGCATGCGTCAGCAGTTGCCAAATTTCTCCCTCTTACTTTAGACGGAGAACTTGCTGTTTTAAATACAGCTTACCAAGCAAACTTTGCACTACTGCAACAAAGGGGACGACTAAAAGATCCGTCAAGGATACGTCAAGCTGCTGAGCGACGTCCTGCCAGCTTTCTTGCATTTGATGTAATCGGCCTACAAGGGATTTCGACAGAAAAGGAGCCTTTATCCAAACGTAAAGAAATACTTCAATCGGTTTTTATGCAGCTGGGCGATAGAAAGATCCTCTCCATTGTGCCTGCACACTCTGATTATAAGCAGCTATGGTCTATTCTTTTTGCACATAAAGGGGAAGGAATTATTGCTAAAAGAAAAAATAGCTTCTACCAATCCGGGAACACCCATCGCGATTGGTATAAGATTAAAAATTGGCGTAAGCTTCATGGTTTCCTAACCGCCTATGACTCACAAAACAATTACTTTTCTTGCAGTATTTATGATCAAGACAAAGTCTCGGAGATCGGAAAATGTGCACACGGCTTATCTGAAACAGATTTTCACACATTAAAAGAACTATTTCTTACAAAAGGAGAAAAAAAGGGAGGTCAATTCCATCTTCCACCTGCGATTTGTGCACAGATTAACAGTTTAGATTTATACAAAAATGAACTTCGTGAACCAGCTTTCTCCTCCCTTCTCCCACATGAACAACCTTCTAGTATGACAAGGAGACGGCTGGAACTGGATATGGCGATGCTGCCTGAGACTATCGATCTTACAAATACAGAAAAAACATTTTGGCCAAAACCTGGTTATACAAAAGGGGATTTGCTTACTTATATAAGAGAAATCTCCCCTTACATGCTCCCATTTTTAAAGGAACGAGCTCTAACAATCATTCGGTCCCCTGATGGTGTAGAAGAGGATTTCTTTTACCAAAAACACCTTCCAGAATACGCACCTGATTTTATAGAGAGAATACCCGCTGGCGATAATGAATTTCTTTTATCTTGCGAAGATCTTGATTCACTCATGTGGTATGCCAATCATGGCACGATAGAGTACCATATCCCTTTTCAAAAGCGTGGTGCAGAATATCCTGATGAAATTGTGTTTGATTTGGATCCACCAGATCGAAATAGTTTTCCGCTTGCCATTGAAGCAGCTAGCTTACTAAAAGAATTACTTGATCAGTTAAGCTTAATATCGTTTGTTAAAACGTCTGGAAACAAGGGGATTCAGATTTACATTCCGCTTCCTGAGAAAAGTATGTCTTATGAACAGACTGCCCTTTTTACTCAAGCAATGGCCTGGACGATTGAAAAGGCCCAACCTAAAAGCTTTACTACCGAGAGAATGAAGAAAAATCGTGGGGGTCGTCTATACATTGATTATGTTCAGCATGGAAAAGATAAAACAATTATTGCACCATACTCTACCCGCAAAACAGCGGAGGCGACCGTCGCCACCCCCCTCTTCTGGAATGAGATCAAAGATGGGCTATCACCTGAGCAATTTACGATAACCAATGTTCCGGACCGAGTAAAAGAGCTTGGTTGCCCTTTTTCCGATTATCAACTTGCCAAGCAAAGACAACAAATTGAACCCATTCTTACATTGATAACATAAAAATAATTAAAGCCGAAAGACCATTCGAGTAATACTACGAATGATCTTTCGGCTTTCACTTCACCTATTTATTTAATAGTAATTAAATGTTGTAATTTTACAATGATGTGTTTTCTTCAATTGCTGTTTTATCATTGTACGTTTTAAGATTTAAGGTTTTCATGATTCGTGAAGTAATTGTTCCAGAAACCATTGCACCGTTAACGTTAAGCGCTGTACGGCCCATATCAATCAAGGCCTCGACAGAAATTAACAAACCAGCAAGTGCTACAGGCATATTCATGGACGATAGTACAATTAAAGCAGCAAATGTTGCTCCACCACCGACTCCAGCGATACCAAATGAACTAATACCTATAATTAACACAAGTTGCAGGATGAACATCGGATCTAGTGGATCGATTCCCACAGTCGGCGCAATCATAACAGCAAGCATGGCAGGGTATACACCAGCACAACCATTTTGCCCCATTGTTGCCCCGAAGGATGCCGACATGTTTGCTACCCCTTCATTTACACCAAGCGAGTTTCTTTGGGCCTGAATATTTAATGGAATCGTACCAGCACTTGAACGGGAAGTGAAGGCAAACCCTAATACAGGTATTACTTTTCGTAAATAAACCATAGGATTTAATCCAAATACACCAACAAGTACGAGGTGAATGATGAACATGACAGCTAATGCGACATATGAAGCTATAACAAATTTACCTAACTCTACTATGCCTGCAAAGTCTGTACTTGCCACCGTATTTGCCATTAATGCAAGAATACCAAATGGCGTAAGACGTAAAATCAATGTAACGATACGCATCACGACTGCGTAGAACGAATTAACAATTTTCGTAAATGTTTCAGCTTGCTCCGGATTCTTTCTTCTTACACCGAGCACCGCAATTCCTACAAGAAGCGAGAAGATTACCACAGCAATAACGGAAGTGGAACGTTCCCCTGTCATATCAAGGAAGATATTTGATGGGATAAAGTTAAGAATTTTATCTGGAGTTGACTGGGCCTCTACATCACCAAGTCTATCTTCAAGCATAGAACCACGTTCGCTCTCTGCCTGACCTGCTTCAATTTGTTCAGCACTAAGATCAAAAACTGTCGCTGTTAAAATTCCGACCAATGCTGCAACCATGGTTAAAGAAATTAAAGTCCCGATAATCCAAGCAGACATCTTACCAAGCTCTGCTGTTTTTTCCAGATTAATAATGGACTGAATGATGGAAACCATAACGAGTGGAACAACGATCATCATTAGTAATCGTACATATCCACTACCTACAATGCTGTACCAATTCGTTGTTTCGGTAAGTACCTCCGATCCAGCACCATAAATTAATTGCAACACCGTACCTAGCACTATTCCTAATCCCAAACCAGTAAATACACGCTTTGTAAAAGAAAAATGCTTTTTTTGCATCCAAATAAGTAAACCGATGATTGCTAATAACACGACAATGTTTAATACAATATATAAAACATCCATTTTATTGCCTCCTTTTTCTCCTTTTTTAGTGTCTACATTCTAGCCTGGTTTATCCCACACCAAAATAAGTCCATATATTTGGGTGACCACCTAACCTAGTCTATGCAACGACACTTTCTATCGTACGTTATATTATATATAATTCCGATAAAATTAGTATGCTTTAATAAGATACAATGCATCAATACAAAGTGTCAAGAAATTAATTTCACTGATAAAACGCATAAAGGGAGAGTGAGAAAAATATTGAACAAATAGTATTTTAATCAAGCAAAAACCGTACGAACAGTCGAATATTACGAGGTATTCGAAATCGTACGGTTTATATTTCATTTCTAACCTAACCTTGGTTCTACCTCTACGACTACATTCCCTTTTATTGCACGGGAGATCATACAGCTTTCTTCTGCTTTATTAACCAGCTTTTTAAGCTTAACGTGCTCTCTTTCTGTTGCATTCGTATTCAAACATACGGTTGGTTTATGTACAATTTTCTTATACGTTATCACACCATCCGTAACATCGACATGCCCAACAGACTCAAGCTCCATGTGTTCTAATGGAAGATGCGAGCGTTCTATCATGGCGGCGAGCGTTATAATATAGCAGGTAGACGCTGCACCTAATAGCATCTCATCAGGGTTGGTTCCAATTCCTGGGCCATCCATTTCCTTAGGTATTGAAATTTTTGTTTTTAGATTACCCGCTTCTATAAACCCTTCACTATTTCTTCCACCAGGCCAATCGGCTTTCAAGTTAAAAAGATGTGTTGCCATGTAATCACCTCATTCCCATACTACCAAATTAACATGTCGTAAATGCAATAATATGCTTATAGGATACCAAGTAACAACTCGCCACCTAGTACACCAATTAGTACAATTGCCCATGCAGGGACCTTCCAAAAATGAAGCATAGAAAATAAAATGATTGCTAAGGCAAAATGATTTCCACTTAAAATGGCACTTGTAAATACTGGGTCATATAAAGCTGCAAGTAATATTCCCACAACACTAGCATTTACACCGACTAATATTCCTTGAAACGCTTTTCTCCCTCTAAGCTCACTTAAAAATGGCAAAGCCCCGATAATAAGTAAAAAGGAGGGCAGAAATATGGCTACGGTCGCTATTGTTGCACCTAGAACTCCTTCCATCATCGCACCAATGTATGAAGAAAAAGTAAATAAAGGACCCGGAACCGCTTGAGCCATTCCATACCCTGCAAGAAATTCACTACTTGATAGAAATCCAGGTGGAACAATTTCTTGTTCTAATAGTGGTAATACGACATGTCCACCACCAAACACTAAGGACCCAACTCGGAAAAATGTATCAGCAATTTGGATATAGGTGTTTGATACAGTTTGAGCCAAGATTGGTAAGGAAACAAGTAGAAAACTCAGGAGTCCAAGGGATAGGATACCCTGTCTCTTCGTTATAGAGATAGAAAATGTAGAAAGTGAAGATTCCTGTCCTTTCCTAAACCATACATATCCAATGAATGCAGCGGCTAAAATGATACCTATTTGCACCCAAGCTGACGGAAAAAGTAGCATTATTAAAGACGCGCCTAGAGCGATAGCAATTCTTGGTCGATCTGGGGCCAGTTTTTTTCCTAAACCAATAACCGCATGGGCTACTACTGCTACTGCCACAACTTTCAGACTGGCAATCCACGTCATGTCACCTAGTTGGAAATTTTGGTAAAACATCGCAAATAAAACGAGAATGACAACAGATGGAAGGGTAAAACCTAGCCAGGAGATAATTCCACCAAGTAAGCCACCACGCATCATTCCAATTGCAATTCCTACTTGACTACTGGCAGGTCCAGGAAGAAACTGACATAACGCAATAATGTCCGCATATAGCTTTTCATTTAACCATTTACGCCTATCTATATACTCTGCTTTAAAATAAGCCAAATGCGCCACTGGACCACCAAAGGATGTTAATCCAAGTTTTAAAGAGGACCTCATTATTTCCCCGTATCGATTTTTCTTTAGCATACATACCTCCTGCAAAAATAGTTAGAATAAAAATAACATACTTTATTAGACAGATGAATAAAATTTACATTTTCTTTACACTACAGGTTTGTTGGCACTATAGAGTGGGTAATGTTATACTAAAAAATAGGGAAAGCAATATGATGTGTCTTCCTCTAAAAAGAAGGATGGAACGAATGGAAAAAACGTTAGAAACCACTTTAGCCAGCACAGCTGGCAAACTACTTCGTGATAACTTTGGGAAGGGACCTGGCTCGATATACGTTAGCATCGGCAACCCCTTTATTACGATGTATTTAAGAGATTTTTTAGCACCAATGGAAAAGGTTTTATTAGATCAAGGCAACCCATTACGTGTACAAGAAACACGTGATGCATTAATGAAAAAACTTATTCCAGAGATTCAAAACATTATTGTTTCGGAAACAAATGAACAAGTTAAAGGCATTTATTATGACTGGTGCTTAGATAAAAAGACTGGCGTTATCTTCGCAGAATTTGTTTCTAATGATTATGAACGTAATATACTTGAAGACTATCCAGAAAAGGATGACATACACGAAGAAATTAACAGATTTACAGAACAAGCACAGAAAACACCAGGCTTTATCCACTCTTATAAATTAAATACAAGAACAATTGTATCGAAACGTGATAAAATTTTCGTGGAAATTGAACAGGAGTTAATACGTTCTGGTTTCAATGAACAGCTTCGCTTAGCTAAAAGGAAGCTAGAAAAAAGCCTAATTAACAAACCATACTTGGAAGATGTGCTTGGTTTAACAATAGATGACATATTTGTCGATTGGGATTTTTCAGATGACGCAGGATACGTCATATTAATATTAAATCCAACTAAATAATGGTGGGAATGTCTGGACAATAGTGCCAAGAGATAAGCCGAAAAGGAATCTTTCTTCCTTCTCGGCTTTTTTATTTTCATTTAGATAGCAGTGATATACAGAAAAATATTCATCGGCGTCTGACTGAAAGTGCTTACGTGTTTTAGGAAGGACTAATCAGGAGGGATACAAAATGTTCAAAGTGATGGTAATTGGAAGAAACCGAATTCGTGCATACCTCGCAGAGAACGACAAAATCATAACATTCTCAAGTTATAAGACTGCCGAGAGTTATATGGAGAGTATATTACAAGCAAATATTTTACCAGAGAACTATTTCTTACAGATAGAGAAAATAAGTAGTTAGACGATCTAAAGTACAGACCAGAGTCCAGAGAATTAAAAAGAAGTACCAGTCTCAAAAAAGAGCAATCATCCCATTATAGAGGATGATTGCTCGTGCCACTAGCTATTTGTATTGTCCTTTACTCTTTTAACGGTTCGTCCAGAAACGAACCATCCAATAACCGCTATACCTACCAATACTATATAGAAAATTGCTTTCCAAAGGGTTGAATGAGGGAAATCATGTGGAATCCACGCAATATCTTCATGTGCAAGCACGATAAGTGCCAACTTTACTCCAACCCATCCAACAATAATGAATGCTGCAATTTCCAAGCCAGGACGCTTGTTGAGTAAATCCACAAAAATATTAGCGGCAAAACGCATGATGATGAGCCCAATCATCCCACCAGCAAATATCACAAAGAATTGGCCAGTGTCCAGACTCCCAATCGTTCCCAAGCCTGTCGGTGGAAGTGCTACAGCTAACGCAACTGCTGCCAGAATGGAATCCACAGCGAACGCCAAGTCAGCAAATTCTACTTTAAGAACCGTCATCCAGAACCCGCTGCCTTTTGCCTTTTCTGAATCTTCCTTTTCCTGAACCTCTCGCACTGGCTTCAGCTTGTCATAAAGATGTTTCGCTGACATAAACAATAGGTATAATGCACCTAGTGCTTGTACCTGCCAAACATCAACCAAAAATGAAATAACGAATAGTGAGCCAAACCGAAGAATAAACGCTCCAGCTAACCCATAAAATAATGCTTTTTTCCTTTGCTTTTCCGGAAGATGCTTAACCATAATTGCAAGCACCAATGCGTTATCGGCAGCTAATAACCCTTCAAGTCCAATCAAAACTACGAGTACCCATAAATATTCTAATAATAAATCTACCGGCATGCTTTTTCTCTCCTTTTTTTTATGATCCTTCTAACAGATAAGACCATAAAAAGACCTTTACCTGTTAGTGGTAAAGGTCTCGCAAACAACGTCCCGTTGCCAAAATAAGCCGGAGAATATTTCTCGTAATGACGACTTAAATTGTACAGCTACTCCCCTTTAGGAATATTACTTACTTTTATTAAAACGTTTTAAAACTAAAAAGTCAATATTAAGTGACCCTACCGTATCTAATTATGAAACTATATTAAGCAAGGCCTATCACCTGGCAGCCAACACTTAAAGGCTCTTCTACGATTTTAAGCGTTACATCTAACGACCACTTTAAGTTTTTAGTAATGGCAATAAAGGTATAAACCAGAGCTAGATATATAATAATGTGCCCTATTAGGCGCCCTCTATTCCATTTTACTCCGTATTTCCATCTAGAATGGCCTTTATTTTGTTGTCCATTGTTTCTTTTAATGCTGCTAATTTAGTTTCACTTTTTTCTTTACTGTCTGTACAAACACCATAATAACACTTAATTTTGGGCTCTGTCCCTGAAGGTCTTAGTGTTACCCAGCTATCGTTAGGAAGGATGAATTTAAGCATATTCTCTCTTGGAAGTTCGATTGTTTCTGTCTTCTTTTCACCTTCAAAAATGGTGCGCTCACTTACTAAATAGTCTTCTATCTTTTCAACTTTGAACGACGCAATTTCGTTCATTGAAGTTTTTCTAAAGCTTTCCATTATCGAAGCGATTTGGTCTGTACCTGCTTTTCCTTTCAAGGTCAGGGAAGACATGCCTTCAAGGAAATAACCATGCTGTTCGTAAAGGACATCCAATGCCTCTAACAACGTTTTTCCTTGTTGTTTCCAATAGGAAGCCATTTCACAAGCCATCACAGCTGCCTGCACCGCATCTTTATCCCTGCTTATACTGCTAATTAAATAGCCATAGCTCTCTTCATAACCAAAGATAAAAGTTTCCCCAGTTGCATCAAACTGATGAATCTTTTCTCCAATATATTTAAAGCCAGTCAGCGTATTAATTGTTTTTACACCATACGCATCAGCAACAGCTCTGCCAAGCTCTGAAGTTACTACAGTTTTGAGCATACGTGCACTCTTTAAAACTGTTGGATTACTGTGAGACAAAATGTAATCGAGAAGTAATGCTCCTAGTTGATTACCCGTTAATACTCGGTACTCTCCATCTGCTCCCTTAGCAGCCACACCTAGACGGTCTCCATCCGGGTCTGTCCCAAGTAAAATATCGGCGCCCATTTCCTTACCTTGAGCGATTGCCATCGTAAATGCCTGGTGTTCTTCTGGATTAGGTGAATCCACTGTGGAAAATTCCGGATCAGGAACCGCCTGCTCTTCCACCACCTCTAATTGATTAAAATGTAATTGTTGTAACCCATTGAGAACCAGGTCATTTGCTGCACCATGTAATGGCGTGAAGACGATCTTTAAATCTTTCTCCCTATCCTGTTCCTCTAAGCTTAATTTGGAAATAAGCTTTAATTGCTCCAAATAGGCATTATCCACTTCCTTGCCAATCCAATCTAACAATTCTTCCTGTTCTATGTATTCTTTTTCCAATACGGGAACAAGTAACTCATCCCCTGTCTGTTGGATTTCCTCAATAATTTGTTCAGCTTGTGAAGGTGTGATCTGCCCACCATCTTCATTATATACCTTAAATCCGTTATATTCTGGTGGGTTGTGACTTGCTGTTATCATCACACCACCTACTGTCCCAAGATAACGTACTGCATAAGAAAGTAGTGGTGTTGGTCTTAGTGATTCAAATACATATGTTTTAATCCCATATGCACCAAGCACCTTTGCCGTTTCAACAGCAAATTCCTGAGACATATAACGAGAATCATATGCTACTACAACACCGCGATCCTTTACATTTACAGTATTCTTTAAGAGGTAATTCGCAAGGCCATTTACCGCTTTACGTACTACATATATATTCATCCGATTTGTTCCAGGCCCTAAAACACCACGCATTCCGCCTGTGCCAAAGGTTAATTCTTTATAAAACGCATCCTCCAAGGCTACTGGATCGTCCTGCAATTTGGTTAGCTCCTCCTGCAAAGATGAATCTAGGCTTTGAAAAGAACGCCATTTTTGAAAACTTTTTTCCCAGTTAAACATGCACTTTTCCCCCAACATATGTATAGATGTTCAAATTCTAGCATACTTTTACCGATTATTCTATATCTATAAGCCGTGTGTTTAACCTTTGGAGAATAAGGTTAAACTAATACTTATATACCGCTTCCTATTTCATTTTAAAAACGGTAAACTAAAGCTATATATTAGATTAAGAGAGTAGGGTTAGATTTGGTAAATAAACGTTGGTTTCAGGTTTTGGTATTCTTCATATTAGTATTTCTCCTCATTCTTTTAATTTCCGAAACGAATTTTGTATTTGATCCTGTTATCAAATATTTGGGTGCTGTGGCATTACCTCTAATCGGGGCAGGAATTCTATATTACCTGACAAAACCTTTAATGCATTTGTTTGAACGGTTTCGTATTAATCGAATTGTATCTATCTTTCTAGTATTCATTGTTCTCATTTTACTGGGATATCTCGTGTGGATCTACATAGCTCCCATAGCGCAAAACCAGTTTAAGAACTTGATAGACAATATTCCAAAAATGGTAAATTGGGCACAAGACCTGATCACATATTGGCAATCCAACCAAACGATGATTCCTGAACAAGTGGATACAGCCATTAGCAATTTTACCGATAATCTTCAATCCCATATTGAAAATGTGTTAAATTATTTGTTTGGTTTTATCGGACAATTAATTTCGGTTATTGCAGCACTCGTATTGGTACCATTCTTCCTGTTCTTTATGCTAAAAGATGGGGATCGACTCGTACCATTCGTTACACAAATTTTTTCGAGGGAAAAAGCGAAGAATCTTCGTAGCCTGCTTGGTAAAATTGATGATACCTTGACCGCTTTTATCCAAGGTCAGCTGATAGTCAGCTTTGCTGTTGGTGTTCTATTATTTATCGGCTATCTCATTATTAGATTAGACTATTCCTTGACGCTTGCTTTATTCGCTATGGTGATGAACGTGATTCCGTTTATTGGTCCATTTATAGCAGTAGTGCCTGCCCTCATCGTTGGTGCTTTCCAGGATCCTTTTATGGTTGTTTGGGTTTCGATCGTGATGCTAGTAGTACAGCAATTTGAGAGTAACTTTATTTCTCCAAACGTTATGGGCCGTGCACTTGATTTGCATCCATTAACAGTTATTACGGTTATTCTTGCTGCAGGTAGTATTGCTGGATTTGTAGGCATTTTGTTCGCGGTACCTTTCTACGCGGTAATTAAAACGATCATCGTGCATTTCTACAAGACTTATCAACGCTCTAAGGATACAAAAGAAGACTCACTTATATAGAGTGAAACTTTAATCAGTGGGCGTTTTCATTCTCCCCCCATTGATTGTTAGTTGGTTGAACGAATCAGGGCACCGATAAAATTGACATTGCCTGTTTATCCAATCAAGAAAAACGTCTTCCTTCATTAGATTTCACCTTGTTATTTAGAGGGGAAATCAGCTACACTTGTATTAGAGGTGATTCGGAATGGGCAAACAAGCTTTAGAAGCTAAATTAGAGGAGTTAAAGTCCGATTACGTACGGATTCAAAGCGATTTGGACAAACTGGAGTATGTCCGTGGGCGTGTCTCATCTGCTGAGGAGCAACTAATCAGATTAGAAAAAGAAATAGCACAGCTTCGCAAGCAATTGGATGAAGCTTAGACAAAAGAAAGAGCGGGTACCTTTTTACGGCACCCGCTCTTTTCATTTAGCTTTAATTCCCATTATTAAGGTTGTTCGTACGGTTTGTTTCTATTTTAGCCTGTATTTTAGCTTTTTCTTTATTCGGAGGAGTTAAGCTTACAATGGTATCTCCCACTACTGGAACAGTACGCATCTCTTCTGAATAAAACTTAAGCTGGCCAGAAGGCTTTATTAAATATAGGAATACAGTAGACGGATCCTTATCCGCTACATACTGTTTATAATTATATTGTGCCGTTAATGTAGTCTGGCGGAAAATATAATGGTTATTCATTTTATCTGTGAGATCATCCATTGAGAATTTCTTATCGAACAGAATTCTCCCCCCTACCTTCGAAACAATCTCTGCGTTCGTACTTTTCCCTTCAACAAAAGGACTTACTTTAAAGACATTCGTCCTTCCATACTCAGGCATAAACGTGGTACAGATGAGAGAATTATATGCACGGTCGTCTGTGGCCGCAAGCAAATATTCATATGGTATGGTATCAAGGTTGTATTCCGTTTGCTCTGAAAGCATATTACCATGGTAGAAATTCAGTCCAGATTCTCTAACCTTACGTAATCTCTCCCATGAAGAGTCTACAATAATAACGGGTAGACCTGCTTTTTGTAATGACTTACCAAGCTCCACCGTAAACTTGTTGGCACCTACGATTAAAGTACCAGGCTTTCCTTCCATCGAAAGGTTGAGTTTCTTCGCAAGCCAGCCAATTGAAAAACCATGGGCCAGAACGGTAAAGAATACAAGACCAAAGGTGAGCGTTGTTAAAATTTCAGCATCTTGATACCCAGCTTCCTGTAAAACTCCCGCAAAGTAACCCGATACTGTAAGAGCCACAATCCCTCTTGGCGCAATCCAACCTACGAGCGCCTTCTCATTGAAGGATAATCCTGTACCAATGGTCGAGAGAAAGATTGATAATGGTCTAACAATAAACATCATAAGAATGACATACCCAATGATATTCGGGCTAAATATTTGCAGAAGTGTCTCCAACTGCAACGACGCTGTTAACATGATAAAAATCGTTGAAATTAATAAGATGGATATGTTCTCTTTAAAGTGACGCATATCCGAAATAGAGCTTATTCCCATATTTGCTAAGGTAATACCCATTGCTGTAACGGACAGTAAGCCCGTTTCATGCATGATTTCATCTGCTCCAGTGAAACAGAGAATAACGACAATGACGACAGCAGGTGACTTAAGGAATTCTGGAATATGTCCTGTCTCAAACATCCAGCCTATTCCTCGCCCACATGCCCAACCAAACAAAATAGCGAATATGGAAGCTGCAAAGAATAGTAGAAGTTTTGTGCCATCAGGATCAGCAGCAGTCATAAAGGATATAATCTCAAAGGCAAACACCGCCAGCAATGCACCGATTGGATCTACAATAATTCCTTCCCACTTGAGAATCTTCGCAGGCCGCGGTTTAAGTTTCGATTGACGGAGTAACGGCATAATAACTGTTGGACCTGTTACAATGAATAAGCCACCAATGACAAAAGCTACAGCCCAAGATAGCCCTGCTATATAATGCGCAGTTAGTGAACCGAGAATCCATGCAATAAATGCCCCAACAGTAGAAATGCGGAATACTGGTTTACCCAGATCCCGAAGCTCTTTAAAGCTAAGATTCAAACTACCTTCAAACAGGATGATTGCTACTGCCACGGAAATAATGGGACTATATAACGTGCCGAAATCTTCCTCAGGATTTAATATTCCAAATATCGGACCTGCTAGCAGGCCGGTAATAGACATGACTACGATTGCTGGCATGCGATAACGCCATGCAAGCCACTGTGATCCTATCCCGAGAAGACCTATCAGCATAACTTCAAATAATAGTGATGAAACCATTTCTTACCCCCCTATATGATAACGTGAATAATGTGTAATTTATTATTCCACATTAGGTATTCTATATTAATAAGGACATTTTATAGGTCTACTAGGAGAAAGTAAACAATTTTAAACTTATATTTATTCGCCAATACAATGTATGCGTTTCCATCCTTTCAGAAATAGTTGTCAAAACTAGCCATTGACAGCGGGTTTCCCTTCTTGTTACGATTAAGCTTGTTTTGCTATCCAAAGTCGGAGAGCATTTTTCGTTTAAAGTCTATTGGCATGAAATGACTTTTTTTGTCAGATAATACAGATTAGAAAAACTAGTGTTCAATCGCCTTTTTAGGGAGTGTTCACGTTTTTCTTCAGATTAGGATATCAATATTTTGATTCTTCCTTTATTGTTTCTAAGCTAGATTTTATACTTTCTTAAAGTAAAATAAAGACAAATTGAGTTCTTACTGGATGCCCTTTTCTCAGAGGTTCGATACTGTCCTCCTCTTGAGGACGGGGCAAAACCTATTTTTATCCCAAGGAGTTATTTTTAATGAATAAGGATAATATTATCATTGGTTTCATGTTGTTTGCTTTATTTTTTGGTGCGGGGAATTTAATTTACCCTCCTGTTCTCGGAATAGAAGCGGGCACATCTTATTTTATTGCCATGAGCGGATTTGTTATCACTGGGGTCGGACTTCCACTACTTGCTGTGACCGCCATATCCTATGTTAAAAATGATGCAAGGGAACTTGCAGACAAGGTACATCCCTTATTCGGTCTGATATTTACATCCTTAGTTTATTTAGCAATTGGACCCTTTTTTGGTATTCCTCGTGCTGCGACCGTAGGATATGAAATGTCTATCGAGCCATTTAATTCTAGCTCCCTTTCATTATTAATCTTTACTACTTTCTTTTTTATACTCGTATTTATATTTAGCCTTAACCCTTCGAAAGTGGTAGATCAGATTGGCAAATACCTTACACCACTGTTACTTTTGGTTATTACTGCTCTCATAGTTGGTGGGTTCTTTTTATTAAAAGAACCACTTGGCGAACCTAGTGTTAGTTATAAGAGCAATCCTTTTTTTAATGGGTTTGTAGAAGGTTACCTTACAATGGATGCTATCGCTGCACTTGCCTTTGGTATCATTGTGGTTAATGCTTACAGGGAAAGAGGGATCCATAGTAGTCAAGCAATTGTAAAGGAAACCTTGAAGTCTGGTTTGGTAACGGGAATTGGCTTAATAGCAGTTTACGGATCAATTGGCTGGGTAGGCGCTAAAGTGGGACAGCATGGTTCTTTTGAAAATGGCGGAGAAATCCTTTCTTTTGCTGCTAATACCATTTTCGGTGAATACGGTGTTATTCTTTTAGGTATTATTGTAACCTTAGCCTGCTTCACCACTTCAATAGGTTTAGTTGTTGCATGTGGCCAATTTTTTTCCAAGGTTACGACCATCCCTTACAAATGGCTTGTATTCATAGTAACGTTTGTTAGCTATATTATCGCCAACCAAGGATTAAACACGATTCTAAGTTTCTCTGTCCCAGTGTTGGTATTTATTTATCCAATTGCAATTGTGTTGATTATCCTTACTTTCTTAAATAAATTGTTTCACGGTTCTCCTTATGTGTATCGATTCGCCATTCTTTTTACAGCCTTCACAAGTCTTTACGATGGCTTGAAGGAGCTTGGTATCCCATTAACCTGGGCAAACACGTATGTTGCAAAACTACCCTTTTTCAGTATTGGACTGGGTTGGATATTACCGGCAATTGTTGGTGTAATCTTAGGCTTAATAATCACACAAGTTAAAAAGCAAAATCGCTAAAATAACAGGCTGCTTGATTAATTAAAACGCACAATTTGTCAATTGACCGAACGATCGGTCAATTTTATTATTTATTCACGAATATATGATAGGATATTTTTAGAGGAGGAGCGATATGATGGCAAAAGAACAAGAAATTCTGCAGTCTTATTTTGGTTATGAATTCTTTCGTCCTGGGCAAAAGGAAACGATCCAACATGTATTGCAGCAAAGTAGCACCCTGGCTGTCATGCCTACCGGCGGCGGGAAATCCCTTTGTTATCAGGTTCCCGGAATGGTTCTCAACGGGACAGCCATTATTATTTCCCCATTAATCTCTTTAATGAAGGACCAGGTAGATGCCCTCCAATCACTAGGGATCCCTGCTACATATATTAATAGCTCGTTAACCACTGAGGAACAGCAGCAACGCATGCGGGATATTGCTGCAAAGCGTTATAAATTTGTTTATGTGGCCCCAGAACGTTTTGAATCGTCCTTTTTCATCAATGTCATACAAAGAATTCCTTTATCCCTTATCGCCTTTGATGAAGCACATTGTATTTCCCAATGGGGGCACGACTTCAGGCCAAGCTATCGTTCCATTGTACCTAACCTTAGAAAGTTACATTCCGTCCCTGTTCTAATCGCCCTAACAGCCACCGCAACGGGCGAAGTGATTAAGGATATTCAGCAGTTGCTACAGATGGATCATGTTATTAATACAGGATTTGAACGAGCAAACCTGAACTTTCATATTATCAAAGGGAAGGACAAGGCTACCTATATACGCTCGTTTATTAAAAAACACGAGGACGAATCTGGAATTATTTATACGGCAACCCGAAAACAAGCAGACGCCCTATATGATCAATTGACCAAACGAGGCGTTTCTGTATCAAAATATCATGCAGGTTTAAGTGAGGCAGAGCGGAAACAAGCTCAGGCTGCCTTTATTCATGATGAAACAACCGTCATGATTGCGACAAATGCCTTTGGGATGGGTATTGATAAATCAAATGTCCGTTACGTTATTCACTATGCCATGCCTATGAATATAGAATCCTACTACCAAGAGGCAGGAAGAGCTGGACGGGATGGAGAGATGAGTGAGTGTATTCTACTCTTTTCCCCTCAAGACATTCAATTGCAGAAATTCCTGATTGAGCAGTCGCAAATGGAAGAAGCAGCAAAGCAAGGTGAATACAAAAAGCTACAGGCAATGATTAATTATTGTCACACTCACAGCTGCCTGACTAACTTTATATTAGACTACTTTTCCGATATGCCTTCACGCGAAGGATGTGGTCGCTGCAGTAATTGTTTAGAGCGCCAAGAGAAAAGTGATATTACAGAGGAAGCTCAAAAAATTCTATCTTGCGTAAAACGTATGGGAGAACGATTTGGTGTAGGGATGACTGCCAAAGTGTTAAAGGGATCCAAAGATAAAAAGATAAGCCAATTTCAACTTACCTCGATCTCAACTTATGGCATCCTTTCATCTTATACTGAAAAAGAACTGACCGAGTGGATCCACTTTTTGATTGCAGAGCAATTGCTTGCTACAGAAGAAGGGAAATTTCCGGTGTTAAAACTCAATCAGCAATCCGTTGAGGTGCTGAAAGGGAAACGACAGGTATGGATGTTTACTGCACCTATTCCTCAATCTGAGGAGACTGACTATCATGAAGATTTATTTACAGCGTTAAGAGCGCGACGGAAAGAATTAGCGGATGAAAAGAACGTTCCACCATACGTCCTCTTTTCTGATGCTACTCTGAAGGAACTAAGTCGTTACTTCCCTGTTACGAAAGAAGATATGCTAACCATTAAAGGAATTGGTGAGAAAAAATACGAGCAATATGGAGAAATCTTCCTCCAAGTTATACAGGAATGGCGCCAAGGAAATCAGGACGTAACAGAACGCGTACGCATTTCTGACACTCCTCGAGCAAAGCCACGCAAGGAGAGTGAGGAAGGCCCTAGTCATCTTGTTAGTTATAAATTGTTCCAATCTGGCAAATCTATAAAAGATATTGCCGCTATGAGAGACCTTTCTAAGCAAACTGTAGAAAGCCATTTATTTAAAGCTTACAAAGATGGGCACCCCCTCTTATGGCAAATATTTTTCAATGAAGAGGAAGAAGAAAAAGTCCTCGCAGCACATCAACAATTAGAAGACCCCAAACTTAAAGAGATAAAAGAAATGCTTGGAGATAGCTTCGACTATACCAAAATTAAAGCAGCCCTTGTAAAAAATGACAGAATGTAATCCTAAGAGAAAAAGGCCATACTTCGAATTAACGAAGTATGACCTCTTTTTTAAAATGAAAAAGGAAAGCATAGGATCTTGGTCTCATTGCCGTTCATTAACAGGAACAGCCACGTCCAGCTCCAGCACCCAGAAACGGGCGCTTGCGCTTTTGTTTACTATTTTACATTTAATGCCCATGTACCATTACGGAACACGGATTCTGTAGTTCCATCAGCAAGAACACCATCAATATCTAATTTTTCTGACCCGATCATAAAGTCAACATGTGTAAGGCTATCGTTTACACCATGCTTATCCAACTGCTCTTCGTCCATTGCAGAGCCTCCCTTCAGGTTTGTCGGATAGGCTTTACCTAACGCAATGTGACAAGACGCATTTTCATCAAACAGCGTGTTATAAAAAATTAGCCCAGACTGGGAAACTGGTGATTCATGTGGTACTAACGCAATCTCACCAAAACGCGTTGCCCCTTCATCTGTATCAAGTAAATGCTTTAGTGTGTCTTCCCCTTGTTCTGCTTTAAAGTCGACAACTTTTCCATCTTTTAATGTTAAGCTAAAATTATTGATCAGGCTACCACCATAGTTCAATGGCTTCGTGCTAGAAACTGTACCATTAACACCATATTTATGCGGCATAGAGAATACTTCTTCTGTTGGCATATTCGGATTGAACGTAGTTCCGCCTTCTGTTACAGCAGATCCACCCTTCCAAATGTGTCCTTCCGGAAGCTCCATTTCTAAGTCCGTTCCAGGCGCTCTAAATAAGAGTTTTTTATAATCCTTTTTATTTAGAATTTCTCTTGCTGTTCTCAAGGTTTCATTATGGGCATCCCAAGCGGCGGCTGGATCTTCTTGATCGACTCTAACAATCTTCACAATAGCATCCCAAAGGGCCTCTACGGCATCCTCTTTTGTTTTGTCAGGGAAGATTTTTTGAGCCCAATCGCCGGTTGGGATAGAGATAATAGACCAAGCAATTCGATCGTTCATTGTATATTTACGGAAGTTTTTCATAGCTTGTGCTGCAGCCTTATTTGCTTTTGCCACTCTTGTTGGATCAATATCTTTAAGTAGATCAGGATTAGTAGAACGGATGTTTAAAACTGCTGCTCCATCTTCAGCAAAACTGTCATGTAATTGAACCTTCCAATCAGGATAGGACGCAATTACTTCATCTGGTGCATTTTCATATTTTAACAAGGTCAGTTCATCATCTACCCAGTTAATATGTACATCTTTGGCACCCATTTCGTAGGCTTTACGGACAACAATTTTAGTGAAATCCGCTCCTTCTAGTGGTGCGTTGACCATTAACGCTTGGTTCTTTTGCAAATTGACTCCTTTACGAAGCGCAAGCTCTGCATACTTTTCTTTTGTTTGTTGACTAACCATCCTTATACCCCCAAAAAATAAATTTCGTATACCGTTATTATTTCACAAATTGAATGAAATTACCAAAATAACTTTTCAAATAGTGCGACTATATATCAGCGCTCGTGACGCTATTTACGGGTCATAGGACTTATGTTATGATAGAGAGAAGATAGTTACTTTTTGTAATTAATGGTGTCGTATAAGTTTTAGGCTTATTGTCATAGAGTGAGGTGATGATCATGGAGAAATTATGTCCACGTTTTGAAAAAGCAATGGGACTACTCAGCACGCGTTGGGTTGGTTTAATATTATCTGATTTGCTCGGTGGGACAAAGCGTTTCTCGGAGATGGAATCCGACTTGCCCATTAGCGGACGATTACTCTCTGATCGATTAAAAATGCTCGAAAAAGAAGGAATCGTAGAGCGCAATATTTATTCAGAATTCCCTGTTAGAATAGAGTATTCCCTTTCAGATAAAGGAAGAGCTCTTGAGCCAGTAATACAAGAAATTCAATGCTGGGCCGACAATCATGTTACCGAAGAAGAATTGAACACAGAATGTGAGTAAACTGGACGGCATACGCCGCCCTTTTTTTATGCATTATATGACTACTTCCTAAACATTTTTTAATACAAAAAAGAAAAAGCCAATTACCTTCGACTTTATTCGAAAGGCAATTGGCTCTTGCTTCATAAACTAACGGCTACTATTCTTCTTTATAGGCACTCTGATCTCTACCCCAGTAGTCAATCCCGTCTTCATCTTCAAGGGTATCTCGGTAAAAAACCGGGTCCTTGCCAGCTTTACGTTGCTGTACATAATCTTGAAGTACACGATTGGCGATTTTAAATAGACGGGTAATAGCATAAAGGTTAATTAATGCCATTACGGCCATTGCTAAATCTGCCATCGACCATACTAGGTCAAATGCGGCAACCGCTCCAAACACTACCATGGCTAGCACGGCAAAACGATAGAGAAGCATGATTACTCGACTATTTTTAATATAGGCGATATTACTTTCTCCATAATAATAATTCCCCAAAATCGAGCTATAACCAAACAACAGAATAGCGATGGCAATAAATGTACTTGCCCAATCACCAATATGGAAAGCAAAGGCATTCTGGGTCAACTGAATTCCATCAAGATCTCCCTGCCCCTCATAACCACCTGCTGTAATAAGAATAAAACCTGTAGCACTACAAATAAGGATGGTATCAACGAACACACCAAATGCTTGAATAAGTCCTTGCTTGGCCGGGTGTGTTACTTCTGCTGTGGCTGCTGCGTTTGGCACACTACCCATACCAGCTTCATTGGAGAATAGCCCCCTTTTGATACCCCACATAATAGCGGCACCAAATCCACCACCAGCAACTTCACGAATACCAAATGCATTAGTAAATATGAGCGAAATCATATCAGGTATTGCTGTAAAATTAGTTAAAAGTATATAGATAGAAATAAAAATATAAAGAATGGCCATTACTGGCACGATGACCTGCGTCACATTCGCAATCCTTTTAATACCCCCGAATATGACGATTGCTGTGAAAATGAACAATATAACTGCAAGCCAGCCTTTATTTAAATCGTATTGTTCTGAAAAGGCTAAACTGATCGTATTAGATTGTACCGAATTAAAAACAAGACCGTAAGTAATTGTAATAATAATTGCAAAAGCTACAGCCAGCTTACGATTTTTTAAGCCTTTTTCCATGTAATACGCTGGGCCACCCCGGTACTGATTTTTCTCCGGTGTCTTATAAACCTGTGCCAGCGTACTCTCCACAAATCCTGAGGCTGCCCCTAGCAGTGCGATAAGCCACATCCAAAACACCGCTCCTGGACCACCAGCAGCTACGGCAGTTGCTACACCGGCCATATTCCCTGTACCAACCCGTGATGCCGCACTAATAGCGAAAGCCTGGAATGCAGAAGTTCCTCTCTTACCCGATGCATTTATCGTACGCTTGTCAAAAAGCACTCGAATCATTTCTGGAAAATAACGAAACTGTACAAATCCTGTACGAATGGTAAACCATAGTCCCAGGCCGATTAAAACAATAATTAATATGTAGCTCCAAAGAACATCATTTACCTCGCCAATAATATTTTCTAATAACGCCACTTGTTTATCCTCCTTGTAATCATAGTATCTTAGGATACCTATTCCCCATTTTTCAACCAAGCAACCTACAAACCCTTAGAAAAATTCACCTTCCAGTTCAGCGCCTGTTTGCAAGTTTTTTAATACATATTATTCGAAATCTTTTACTATCCTGACGTGTAAATGGAAAAGAAGCCTTTATGTAAGGCTTCTTACCCCTCTCTATTCCATGGGAAGCTTGTGCCGAAATCCTCTGCTAATTCCTTGGAATGCTTTCTTCTCTCTTTACGATGTGCTGCCCTAACAGCTCCATTTTCATGAAGCTTTTTCTCATGTTCCGATACAGGGTAAACTTGAGGGACTGGTGTCGGACGGCCATCTTCATCGATTGCCACAAAGGTAAGAAATGCGGTCGTACATACCTTTCTATTTCCAGTCAATAAATCCTCTGTTACAGCCTTCACAAATACTTCCATGGACGTGTTATGTGTCCATGTTACAAAGGCTTCCAAACATATGGAATGGCCTTCCTTAACAGGCTGCAGGAAATCAACTGAATCCGTAGACGCGGTCACAACTGGCTGTCTAGCATGTCTCACAGCAGCGATGGCGGCTACATCATCTATATGAGCCATCAGTCTACCTCCAAATAAGGTACCGTGTGTGTTCGTATCTGGTGGTAATACATGCGATGTTTTTATTGTTAGCGAATCTGAGCATGGCTTTTTTTCCACAGCAATTTCTCCTTTTTCATTTTTCATTATAGTAATGATCCCTTTTTAGCGTATTGATATATACTACCACAAGTCATTGAATGGACAAAAGTGCCACCCTTATCTGCATATAGTATTTTACAAAACCGGTGATAATAATCGTGAAATTGATTCTTTAAAACGTATACCGAGTGAGCGCTGGTCGTATAGCTTTTTAGTCATTTGTGTTGAATGCTCTATATCATTGTTAAATGCTTGAACTAATCTTTCCGTTACTTCATTACTATAAATAAAAGCATTCACTTCAAAATTCAGACGAAAACTGCGCACATCAATGTTTGCCGTTCCAACAGAGGCGATTTTCCCATCGACAACAATCGTTTTAGCATGTAGAAATCCTTTCTGGTAAATGTAAATCTCTGCACCTGCATTTACCAAGTCACCAATATAGGAGAGTGTTGCCCAGTAAACAAATGGGTGGTCTGGTTTATTTGGTATCATTATCCTAACTTTAATCCCGGAAAGTGTAGCGATCCGTAAGGCGTCTCGCAGGCTGTCGTCTGGAATAAAGTAGGGGGTTTGAATATATATATATTCCTTCGCTGACATGATCATTTTAATATAACCATTTTTAATTTGTTCCCACTCAGAGTCTGGGCCACTCGATACAATCTGTATTCCCACATCCCCTTTGTGTTCAGTATTATAATATCGTTCATCATAAAGAATATGGTTTCTTGAAGCTTGGTTCCAATCCAGGATAAATCGGTTCTGCATATTTGTTACGGCATCTCCGCATATTCTTAAATGGGTATCGCGCCAATAACCGAACTTTTTATTTTTACCAAGGTATTCATCACCAATATTAAATCCGCCTGTATAGCCCACCCGCCCATCAATAATCGCTAATTTACGGTGGTTACGGTAATTAATCTTAAAGTTAATCTTAGGTATTTTTGGTGGGAAGAATGCTTCAACTAGAGCCCCTGCCTGCCTGAGTCTTCTTATGTATTTTGGTCTTAACGTTCTAGAACCCATATCATCATATAAGACTCGTACTTCTATTCCCTCGTTTGCTTTTTTAATTAATACCTCTGCAATTCTTTTCCCAAGTTCATCACTTCTTAGAATATAGTACAGGAGATGTATGTGATCAGTTGCCCTCTCCATATCTTGTAATAAAGCATCGAACTTTTCCTTACCGTCTGTAAAAATATCCACTACATTATCTTGCGTAAAAATGGCATCATCATTTCTTAAATGTAAATAAAGAAGATCCTCAAATTCGGCAATTTCTTCATGCTTAAAAACGAAACGATCCTCTTCCAATGCCCGTAACTGAGATTGAACAGCTGTTTTTACACCAAGACGACTCTTCGTATCCCATGTAAAAATTCTGCGCTTGCTAATCGGCTTTCCAAAAATCAAGTAAAGAAAAAACCCAATAATCGGAATGAACAATAATACCATTAACCATGCCCAGGTTGAAGTCGCATCCTTTCTTTCCAAAAAGATGATAGAGATGCCTAGCGCAATATTAAAAAAGATAGTTAGACCTAATAATAAGGATGTGAATTCCATATGTATGGCTCCTTCCAAAACTCTGTTCACGGACTAATACGGGTCACTCATAATATAGCACATATTTCTATGAACCGTCATATAGGTAACATACATCCTCCATCTTATATATTTACCCTCCAAGCTGTGAGAATATGCCATTGTTAAACAAAAGCGAAGAGCACACGTAATTAGGAAGGCCGACTAAGAACGCCCCGTCCTGGGGCAACGTCGGCATAACCCGGATCCTCCGGGCCCACATACGAACTGGGCCTGCGATTACTCGCCCCACCGAAAACCTTTTGGACTGAACCGTAGGAGATTAGATGAACTCGATTTTAACGAAGGTTAAAATCATAGTGAATATTATGCTTGGAAAGCGAAAAGAAAACATGCCCCTGCAAAAGGGGTATGTCGGCGTTGGCCGGCAAGGCTGGTTTTAGTCGACCTACCTAAATTAGCAGCCGATGTTGCCTTTCACCCTCCGGGTATAAGTGCGACTAAGCCTCTGGTTCACACCAGTCGGCAAGTCTTCTTTATTGTACGGAGGTGAAGGAAGTTGCGCTAGTCGCTGTGTGCTCGTAGCTAGCCGAAACAAAAGCGGAGAGTGCCTGCATAGAAACGTAGCGAGTGGAGCAAATCGACTGAAATAAAGGAATCACGGAGAGCTTGCGAAACGATGATGACTTATTGTAGGGAGATTAGCGAAGTCGCCTAGTTTCTGGCACTCGTAGCTAGCCGAAACAAAAGCGAAGAGCACACGTAATTAGGAAGGCCGACTAAGAACGCCCCGTCCTGGGGCAACGTCGGCATGACCCAGATCCTCCGGGCCCACATACGAACTGGACTGAATTAAAAAACCTCACAGAAGGACTCTGTAAGGGATAAACATTTTACATTTTATTAAGTGCCTGATTTAGATCTTTCCAAATATCTTCCCAAGCCTCCAGTCCTGCCGAAAGCCTAATAAGCTGCTCTGTAATTCCCATTTCAACACGCTTTTCCTCAGGAATTACAGCATGGGTCATTGTCGCAGGATGCTCAATTAATGTCTCAGCATCACCTAAGCTTACCGCAATTTTTATAAAGGCAAGTTGGTTAAGTAATGACTGCGCATCCTTTTTTGAGCCATCTATCTCAAATGAAATAACCCCGCCACCCCGTTTCATTTGCTGATCAATACCTTGCTCCGTTCTGTTACTTCTCGAAGGATAATAGACAGCTGTAACCTTGGGGTGCTGCTCTAGCTTTTCCGCGATTTTTTCTGCATTATCACAATGGCGATCCATTCTAATTGGCAATGTTTTCATCCCCCGAAGGAGCAGCCATGCATCAAATGGTGATATACCCCCGCCTATATCTTTCTGTGTGGTCATCGCAACATGATTAAGGAAATCATTCTTCCCTACTACTAGGCCCGCTATCACATCACCATGCCCCCCAATATACTTTGTTGCACTATGAATTACAATGTCACAACCAAGTTCAATCGGCCGTTGTAGATAAGGTGTGGAAAACGTATTATCAACTACCACTGGAATATTAAACTCCTTGGCTATTTTAGCAACTACTTCTAAGTTTATTAGCCGAATAGTTGGGTTTATTGGTGTTTCAACATAAATACAAGTTGTTTCTGGTTTAATTTTTTCTCGAATACTTTTTTCTGTGTCCATTACTGAGAAATCATGGGAAATCTGGTACTTCTCCTTCATCATGGATAAGAGTCCGTAGGTACAGCCATAAAGTCCTGAGGAGCAAAGGATATGATCATTCGCTTTTGTTAAAGCAATTAGGACAGCAGATACTGCCGCCATTCCTGATGAAAAAGCTAAGCCTCGTTCTCCCTTTTCCAATGCTGCGATTCTTTCTTCCAAAATCCTTACAGTAGGATTGCCAAGCCTTGAATAGATATAACCCTCTTCCTCCCCAGCAAAACGTCTTTCACCTTGTTCCGCTGTTGTAAAGGTATATGTTGATGTTTGGAAAATGGGTGGTGTTAGACTTCCCAGCATATCCTTTGCGTCATAACCCTGGTGAATAACTGTTGTTTCGATATGTTGATCATCTTTTTTCACAAAAAATCCCCCCTCTTTTGATTTCTTTACCTATTATTATCTTATTCTATTGAAGTACTTTTTGAAAGCGTTTTCTAAATTTCTTAGACAGGCTTTTTGCTTTTTCGATAAGACTCTTTTAAAATGAGTTTATTTGATAGAGTGAGACTTGATTTAGATGGCGTATTATTACAAGTTACGTGGGGGACAAAATTTGTACAGAAAAGAAGGGTTGGCATGAACGTAAAACATGAACAAACAGGTATTCTACTTACTGCAGGGGCATATTTGCTCTGGGGCTTTCTACCAATTTATTGGAAGTCAGTCAACCACATCTCTGCAGGTGAAATTCTCGCACACAGAATTATATGGTCTTTCGTTTTCATGCTTTTACTTGTAGCATTGTTGCGAAAGTGGCCATCTGTAATGGAAGAATGCAAAGCGATCTTAACAAACAAAAAACAGTTAATTGCAATTATTTTTGCATCCATTATGATTACACTGAACTGGTTAATCTTTATTTGGGCTGTAAATAGCGACCATGTCTTACAGGCAAGTCTAGGCTATTATATTAATCCATTGATCAGCATTTTACTTGGTATTCTCGTATTAAAAGAGTCGCTGACAAAAAGGCAGTTAGTATCTTTTATTCTTGCAGGTGCTGGGGTTCTCTTTTTAACAGTCAGCTATGGCGTTTTTCCATGGGTGTCCTTATTGCTAGCTATGAGCTTTGGTCTATATGGATTATTTAAAAAGAGGCTGGATGTGGGGGCTTTTGCCAGTTTGACAATTGAAACAATGTTCATTACGCCTTTAGCTATTATTTACTTATTAATCATACCAGAGAATGTCTTTCATTCTAATACCATCTTTGCACCTGTGACCTTGCTGCTGATAGGGGCAGGAATTGTTACAGCAGTTCCACTACTTTTATTCGCAGGTGGAGCTAGAAGAATCCCATTAGCCATGATTGGTTTCCTTCAATACATTGCTCCCACCATCATGCTAATTCTCGGTGTTTTTGTGTATAACGAAACATTTACTACTTCTCATCTTATTGCATTTGCACTTATCTGGGTAGCGCTGATTAACTATATGCTATCCACCTATTTTCCTTTTCGTAAAAGAGCAAAGGGATAGCTAAGGTCATAACATATCTGTGGTAACATTTAGACAAAAAAGAACCGAGCCCAAGGGCCCGGTACTTTTTTGTTTCTTACTCTTCAATATATGCTTGTTTGAATTGATAAATACCTTGTGCATCAATACCGAAATCTTTGACTTTGTCGCTTACACCAAGTAGGTACTCTTGGTGGTGAACATAAATCATTGGCGCTAGATCAACAAGCATCTCTTGTGCTTGAGTATAAAGGTCTTGACGCTCTTGAGTATCTGTTGCGCGACGTGCATCTTCTAATATAGAGTCAAGTTCTTCATCTTTTAAGAATGAACGGTTACCCGGTGAACCCACCTGTGAAGAGTGGAACAATGGATACATTCCATAGTCTGCGTCAGATGTAACAACTGACCAACCAAGAATAAACATGTCATGCTCCCCATTAGCTGTTCTTTCCAAATACGCGCCCCATTCTAATTCTTCGATATTAACAGTAATGCCAATCTCTTTAAGTTGAGACTGAATTGCTACTGCTGTATCTACACGTTGTTCGTTATCATTTGTCCAGATAGTCGTTTCGAACCCATCTTCATAACCTGCTTCTGCAAGTAGGTCACGAGCGGCATCTAGATCATATTCCAATCCACTAACAGACTCGTCATATCCAAATACAGGTGGTGCTAGTGGACCAATAGCTGGAATACCTACGCCATTGTACACACCATCAATAATTGTTTCTTTATTTACTGCCATTGAAATTGCCTGACGTACCTTTACATCATCAAATGGTTCTTTCTCTGCGTTAAATCCAACATAAGAAAGCGACACACTTGGTTCTTGCAATACACTAACTCCTTCAGAGCCATCTACACGGGAAACATTATTCGGACCGATAGCATCTGCTACATGAGAAGTCCCTGTTTCTAGTTCCGCAACGCGAGAACTTTGCTCTGAAACGACTTTAAATACAACAGTATCTAATTTCGCGTTCTCACCCCAATAGTCTTCATAACGACTTAATACTAGCTGAGAACCAGCATCCCAATTTTCAAGTTTGAATGGACCTGTACCAGCTGGATTTTGGTTTATGTAGGCATCTACATCTCCACCATCTTCTAGTTGAGCGTAATCTTCTTCAATTATATCCGGACTCATAATACCTGTTCCGCTATGTGCCAAGTTAGCTAGCAATGGCGCATACGGGTATTCTAGATTAATTCTAACCGTATAATCGTCCTGTACTTCTACACTTTCAACTGCTTCGAAAAGAAATGCACGTGGTGAAGCAATTTCTTCATCCATCAAACGATCGAAGTTCGCTTTAACAACCTCTGCGTTAAACTCTGCACCATCATGGAAAGTTACACCTTCCTGTAGGTGAAAATCCCAAGTTGTTTCATCAACTTCTTCCCAGTCTGTTGCAAGAAGTGGTTGAACCTCTTGGTTTTCATCTAATGTAGTTAATGTTTCATAGATGTTGTTTGCAGCATTACTTGAAGGTACATCATTGGAGCCATGAGTTGATAATGATACTACGTCTGAACCAATTGAAATGACTAGTTCGCCATCTGATCCTTCAGCAGATTCACCGTCTCCTTCTCCTTCTTCATTTGAACTTCCTTCTTCACCAGATTCCTCCGGTTCTCCATCACCTGCACAGGCTGCGAGAATCAAAGAAAGAAATAATACCAATGAAAATAAGAATAAAAACTTTTTTGATTTCATAGTTTTCTTAACCCCCTATTTTTATCTTGTGATTATTTAATATAATCTCTTAATAATATAAATCATATTTTACGAAATATCAAGAATATTTAAACGCAATATCCCTTTTTCTTTTTAAACCTTATAGATTAGGAGTTTTGAAAAGGAACAACTCACCCAACTAAATATATCGGAATATTTTATCATTTGATGAAGTGTATTTTTAATTGTAATATGAAATAGTGCGATTCTTTTACCAAAACTGAACGTTCTACCTTTTTGCAATGAAAACAAAATAGATTCAAGTTTGAATCTCAAAAAGACGAGGGGGAATAAAATGAGTGCTGAACAAGCTAATAGTACGGCTTTAAAGCCAAAAAAGGTAGATGGGCCATTGAAACGGTCTATTAAAGATTTCTATAAAAAGCTTGCTAAGAACAAAAGTGCATTAGTAGGTGGCTACCTTATCATCTTTTTATTTATTGTAGCGATTGTGGGTCCGTTTCTTACAACACAGGATCCCGACTTCATTGATTACGGTGTAAAGTTTGAAGGACCATCTGCAGAACATTGGTTGGGGACCGATCATCATGGCCGTGACATGTTTACACGAATTATTCATGGACTAGGTATTACCATGAGCATCGGTATTATCGCAACAATTATTGGGGGAATTGCAGGAGTCATAACCGGCCTTATCTCAGGATATTACGGGGGCAAATTGGATGCCGTTATTATGCGTTTAATTGATATTCTGCTAGCTTTCCCAGGAATTCTTCTAGCATTAGCCCTAATTAGTATCCTTGGTGCAAGTTTACAAAACGTTATGATTGCAATATCTATCTTCGCTATCCCAACCTTCGCTCGAATTGTCCGAGGCTCCACTTTATCAGTTAAAAACCTGGAGTACATAGATGCAATGAAGGCATTAGGAGCATCCGATTTCAGAATCATTTGCAAACATATACTACCTAATATTTTGTCACCAATTATTGTCCAGGCCAGCTTGTTTATAGCTAGTGCTGTACTTTCAGCCAGTGGGTTGTCCTTCTTAGGACTTGGTGTACAGCCACCATCTCCTGAGCTTGGTGCATTGTTAAGTGATGGAAGGGACTTCATGTGGGATGCAGGCCATATTGCTTTATATCCAGGCCTTGCCATTATGCTGATCGTATTAGCATTTAATATATTCGGTGATGGACTTCGGGATGCTTTAGATCCAAAAATTAATAAATAGGAAGTAGGTGCACATATGTTTCAGTTTATAGTACGTCGATTAATACAACTCATTCCTGTATTGTTAGGTGTAACAATCCTTGTTTTTTCCTTAATGCACCTATCTCCAGGGAATCCAGCACATATTATTGCCGGAGAAAATGCGCCAGCAAGTACGGTAGAACAAATTGAAAATCGTTTAGGTCTTAATGACCCAATAATCACCCAATATTTTCGTTTCGTAAAAGATGCAGCTTTGTTGGATTTTGGTAATTCTTGGAGAACAAGTCTTCCAGTGAGCAGTGAATTGTGGCCAAAATTCTGGGTCACTTTTGAGTTATCCATATACAGTACCATTTTCAGTATCTTCTTAGGATTATTTGCTGGAATAATTTCAGCAGTAAGGCAATACTCATTTGCAGATATTTCGATAATGTTAGTGGCATTATTCGGACTTTCTATGCCGAACTTCTGGCTTGGTCTTATGTTAATGCAGTGGTTTTCCATTCAATTAGGATGGCTACCACCGACCGGCTGGGGGACCCCACAACAGATCATCTTACCAGTTATCACTCTAGGTACGATGGGAGCAGCCGTTATAGCAAGAATGACGCGGTCCAGTATGCTTGATGTCATCTCCCAGGACTATATCCGAACAGCTAGAGCAAAAGGGTTAAAAGAGAAAGTTGTTATCTATCGCCACGCATTAAAAAATGCCTTAATACCTGTTGTTACAGTTGTGGGGCTGCAATTCGGTAGTTTACTTGCCGGGTCTGTTTTAACCGAGTCTGTCTTTGCCATTAATGGGATGGGGAAATTAATAGTAGACCGAATTCTGGCCAGGGACTTTCCTGTTGTTCAGGCTTCTGTACTAATTATCGCTGTAGTGTTCGTGTTCGTTAATTTAATTGTTGATATTTCCTATAAGTTCTTGAACAAGCGAATTAAACTAGATTAATAGATTGATGAGAGAGGTGAACTCGTTTGAGCGAAGAGATCATTTTAGATATTAAAGATTTGAAAACTTCATTTGAACTTGATGATTTTGAAGTAAAGGCCGTAGACGGGGTTTCTTTCAAACTACCAAAAGGGAAAACGATTGGAATTGTGGGAGAATCAGGGTCAGGTAAAAGTATTACAGCCCTTTCCATTCTCCGATTATTAGAAAAACCCGGGAGAATTAAAGGTGGGGAAATTAACTTTAAGGGTGAGGATCTTACAAAAATGAGCGACAAAAGGATCCGTGACATTCGTGGTAATGAAATATCCATGATATTTCAGGAGCCAATGACATCTTTAAACCCTGTTTATACTGTCGGTCAACAAATACGAGAAACGTTAAAGGTCCACCAGGGCCTTGGAAAAGAAAGTGGTACCAAAAAAGGGGTCGAGCTTTTAAAGCTAGTTGGTATCCCTTCACCAGAACAACGAATTAATCAATATCCACACGAATTATCAGGTGGAATGAGACAGCGTGTAATGATCGCAATGGCTTTAGCTTGTAATCCAGATTTGCTAATTGCCGATGAACCGACTACTGCACTGGATGTAACGATTCAGGCGCAAATTCTTGAATTAATAAACGACCTACAAAAAGATTTGGGAATGTCTGTACTTATGATCACCCATGATATGGGGGTTGTGGCAGAAACGTGTGACTATGTTGCGGTTATGTATGGCGGAAAGGTAGTAGAATACCAGGATGTCAAATCTTTATTTAAAAATCCAAAACACCCTTATACAGTTGGTCTGCTTAACTCAATTCCACGACATGATATTGATGTAGAGGAACTTGAACCTATAAAAGGGAATGTGCCGAATGCTTCGGAAATGCCAAAAGGTTGCCGTTTCGCACCGCGTTGTCCTTTTGCGACAGACCTTTGTGTTGAAGAGTTACCAACTTTAGATGAACAAAGTGACGGCGGCGAAGTACGCTGTTGGATTTATACAGATCGCTGGAATGGAGATCCGGAGGTGAAAGTAAATGCAAAAGAAAGAACTACTTAAAGTAAATAATTTAAAACAATACTTTCCAATCAAAGGCGGATTTCTAGGAAGAACAGTCAACAACGTTAAAGCAGTAGATGATGTATCCTTTGAAATCTATGAAGGAGAAACACTAAGCGTCGTTGGAGAGTCAGGTTGCGGAAAATCTACTACAGGCCGTGCTATCCTTCGCCTGGATGAGCCTACTGAGGGTGCAATCGAATTTGATGGAACAGACTTACTTTCTCTTAGCAAGAGCGAGATGCGTAAGAAACGAAAGGATCTACAGGTTATTTTCCAGGATCCTTATGCATCCTTAAACCCTAGACAAACTGTTGGAAAAATATTAATAGAGGCAATGGAAATTCAAAATGTTGTTCCACGAAAACAACGTCGCCAACGCGCCATCGAAATCCTCGAAACAGTTGGATTAAATGGTGGTCAAATTGACCGGTACCCACACGAGTTCTCTGGTGGACAACGTCAACGTATTGGGATCGCCCGGGCGCTATCAGTAGATCCAAAGCTAATTATCTGTGACGAAGCTGTATCTGCTCTTGATGTATCCGTGCAAGCACAGGTCTTAAACTTATTGAAGAAGCTGCAGAAAGAACTCAATCTAACGTTCTTCTTTATTGCCCATGACCTTGGTGTTGTACGTCATATCTCTGACCGAATCATCGTAATGTATTTAGGGAAAGTTGTAGAGATTGCAGATAAAAAGTCACTATTCGATAACCCACAGCATCCATACACGAAAGCGTTGCTGTCTGCTATCCCTGTACCAGATCCTGAAATCAAAAAAGAACGTATTATTCTAACAGGTGATGTACCTTCTCCAATTGATCCACCAGCTGGTTGCCGTTTCCATACAAGGTGTCCATTTGCAACAGAGCTTTGTAAAACGGATGTACCAGAGTTGCGTAATTTGGATCATATGCAAGAAGGGCATAGTGCAGCCTGTCACCACATGGAAAAGATCATGGCTGGAGAATTACAACCAGTATAAAATATTTTACTGGGCTTGATGCTAAACGTACCGTACTAAAATCAGAAACCCACCTAGCGATGTAAAAATTGCTAAAGGTGGGTTTCTTTTATCTGAAACCAAAAAACTGTTGACAATGCTGTAACACAGATTATATAATGTGAATAATTTAAAAATTTAATCTCTTATCAAGAGCGGTGGAGGGAATAGGCCCTGCGAAGCCCGGCAACCTGAAAGCAAACTTAGTTTGCTTCCGATGGTGCTAAATCCTACAGATCATGATGGATCTGGAAGATAAGAGGAGGAACGTGGATCTTACGCCCTCTTCTTAGGAAGAGGGCTTTTTATATTCTCCCCTCCTCCTCCAGACCAGTTACTGCAAACCTGCAGTCTTGCTTTTTAAAGCAGTTGACTGGCAGTTTACATTCAAAAGGAGGAATTCCCATGTCAACATTTAATTTCCAACAGGATGAAACAGTTTTACTTCACGGAGGGCAGGTGCCAGATCCAACTACTGGTGCTAGAGCCGTTCCCATTTATCAAACAACCTCTTATACATTTCGTGATACGGAGCATGCACAAAATTTATTCGGTTTAACAGAGGCCGGAAACATTTATTCACGGATTGGTAACCCAACGGTTGATGTGTTCGAACAACGAATCGCTCAATTAGAAGATGGTGTTGCTGCAGTGGCTACCTCATCAGGTATGGCTGCCATAACCTTTGCTATCTTAAATATTGCAGGTGCTGGTGATGAAATAATCGCAGACAGCAATCTATATGGAGGAACCTATAACTTATTCGCACACACGCTTCCGCGCTATGGTATAACAGTAAAGTTTGTTGACGGGACCAACATAGAAGAGATCGAGAATGCGATAACAGACAAGACAAAAGCCATTTTCGGAGAAACCATTACGAATCCGAGTCTAAATATTCTTGATGTAGAAGCTATCTCATCAATTGCCCATCAGCATGGAATTCCACTTATTATAGATAATACTTTTGCACCTTATCTAACCAAGCCTTTAACTTGGGGGGCTGATGTCGTTGTCCATTCTGCTACAAAATGGATCGGAGGTCACGGTACTACGATTGGTGGAGTTGTGGTAGATGGTGGACGCTTTGATTGGAACAATGAACGCTTTAATGACTTTACTGAACCGCAGGAAAGTTATAATGGGCTACGCTTTATTGATGTTGGGGCAGCTGCTTATGCAACAAAATTACGTGTTCAACTCTTACGTGATATCGGAGCTTGCTTAAGCCCTCAAAATGCCTTTTTGTTATTGCAAGGATTAGAGACATTGCACTTAAGGATAGAAAGACATACGAACAATGCAAAAGAAATTGCTACCTTTTTAGAAGATCATCCTGCTGTTGAATGGGTGAATTTTCCGGGATTACAAAACCACCCGTCCCACCAGCTCGCGAAGAAGTACCTAAAGGACGGTTTTGGATCCATTATTACGTTCGGCATTAAAGGCGGCCGTGAAGCTGGCCGTAAGCTGATTGACTCTATATCTCTTTGGTCTCATGTGGCAAACGTAGGAGATGCGAAATCTTTAATCATCCACCCTGCTTCGACTACACACCAACAGCTAAACCCAGAGGAGTTGGAGAGTGCTGGGGTGTCTGAGGGACTCATTCGTTTATCTATTGGCCTCGAAGCGCCATCTGACTTACTCAGCAGCCTGGATGATGCAATTAACCAAGCTGCTGGCAAGACAACGAGCCATCGCCCTACAGAAGATGATGCGATTGAATGGCTTGTACGATCCCCATTTGATCGAAGTAATGGAACTGTAAGACAGAAGGCAATCGCTGTATATAGGGCAGAAATCAATATAGAAACAGACAAGACAATTCAACAATTAAGATCTTTTGGTTTCCTAGTTGCAGTAATTCAAGATGAGGTAAACGAGGGAACACAATATTATACTCGTTTATCCGATGTACCATATCAGGTTGATGCTGTCTATGTTGATGACCACCGCCTCCCTTCTGATACCTTAGAACAACTTATCAACAAGCAAAGCGGTATCTTATGGGTCCGAGGATCTGAAGATAATACACAGCTTATTGAAAATGCTAAGGCCACTGGAATTGTTACAGTCTCTGGACGCCATCCATTTGAGGAAATAATCCGCTTACGAGAGGGTCTTCCGGAAACCGTGACTGCTGGCGCATGACGATAAAATTTGCTTAGAAGAAACAAATAAAGTTATTGAAAAACGGGGATTGTCGTGGGGGCCTAACTCCACAGATAGAAGGAGGATGTTTTATGACGAATTCACAAAAAACCATCCCCAAAACTGGGGAAATCGCCATAGGGACACTTCTCCTTACTTCTGGGGAGCTACTTGAAGATGTTTCTCTACACTACGAGATTTCTGGTCCAGAGGGCGCCCCAGTCATCCTTGTTTGCCATGCCTTAACAGGGAACCAGCATACCATTGGAACCGATCACCAACCCGGCTGGTGGAACGGGCTTATTGGCGAAGGAAATTATGTGGATACGGAAGCCTATCAAGTATTGACCTTTAATGTACTTGGAGGTTGTCATGGTTCTACAGGGCCTACTACGAATAATAAGAGAACCAATTTGCCATATCGGAGCCATTTCCCCCATATTACCGTAAGGGATATGGTGCACGCACAACAAAATGCTTTAAAGAAACTGGGTATACAACATCTAGCTGCTGTAATGGGCGGTTCTCTTGGTGGGATGCAAGCGATGGAGTGGGGAATTCTTTACCCAAATATAATGGATAAAATTATTGTTCTTGCTTCAACTCCTGTCTATTCAGATTACGGGATTGCTTACAACCATATTGCTGAAACGTCGATTATACAGGATAGCGCTTGGGATAATGGCAATTATATATCAAATACCGATTTAAAAGGATTGGAAATTGCTCGAATGGTTGGCATGGTCACCTATAGAAGTGCGGCGTTATTTAACGAGCGTTTTGAACGAAAAAGCAGTAAAAGTAAATATGACGTGAACGCCTATTTGGATCATCAGGGAAAAAAACTGACAGAAAGATTTGATGCAAATAGCTATCTTACATTGCTAAGAGCAATGAACGACCATGATATTGGAAAAGACAGGGGCGGATGGGAGGCTGCAGCACGTAACATTACACTGCCCATTCTTGCAATAAGCTACGATCGGGATTTAATTTTTGAACCTTCTTTTATGAAGAAATTCGCAGGAGAAGTAGTAAACGGAAGCTATGTACATGTAGAAACAGATTTTGGCCATGATGGTTTTCTAACAGAGTTCCCCAAATGGGGTCCAGAAGTGGAACAATTCTTAAATGGTTAAATAATATATTTAGCAGAAAAAACAGGTTTATCCCCAACCGAAGTTGGGAAAAATAAATATAACCTTTCCTTTCACATATCGCCTTTTTAAAAGGCGATTTTTCTTTGCTCGTTCAGAATGTAAAAATTCTTAGCAAGAGGACCTGAGTATAAGAAAGTTGACATGCACTAAAAAATGAACGAATGTGAGTTTATCTAAAAATCAATTGATCTTTTAACCTAGTACTCCTACATAAGGTATAAATAAAGTTGTACCCTTCCTAAATGACGGGATTCATGAGATAATTTGGGTTGATAATCTAGAAGTACGAGCCTGACAACATGTAATACAGGCCTGTGTTGCATAAGATAATATAAACCCAACAAACATTCTGGATTTTTCTTCCCCTTACAAGCGGAATAAACTAAAACAACTTAGGTGTGGGATATTCATGAAAAAACGAAACCTTATAATACTGATTTTGCTATGTATCCTTATTCTTGGTATTGGCATTTCGATACTGTATTCTTACCAACCAAACTCCCAGTTTAAAGATGTTACCATTATGGAAAACGAACCATCTGAGGACGAAACCGAGGAACTCGAAAAAGCACAAGAAGAAGAAGAAGAGCAAGCTGAACAAGAGTCAACTGATGAAGCAGAACAGAGACCCCTTACAGAGATTGTTGTTAATGTTGTAGAAAATACAATGGACTTCTTTTCCTTAAGAAAGTCCCAAGTAACAGCCATTGGAGATTCACTTACACAGGGGGTCGGCTCGAAAAACGAGCAAGGCGGTTATGTAGGCATCTTGGACCGTGCCATAAACCAGGAAGAGGAACTGGTATCCTTTGATAACCTTGGTATACGCGGCAACCGTTCGGACCAACTGCTTTCGAGATTGGAGGATCCTGAAGTAGTTGATTCCATTCATCAAGCAGACATCGTGCTCATTACGATCGGTGCAAATGATATTATGCAGGTGGTAAAAGAGAACTTTTCCAACCTAAAAATGGAAGATTTTGATGAAGCTCGCGCGACGTATGAAGATAGATTAAGGAAAATCTTTACAAGAATTCACGAGATAAGCCCTAAATCACAAGTATACTTGCTAGGCTTTTATGACCCTTTCAGCAAATACTTTCAAGAGATTAAAGAACTCAGTATGATTGTTGAAGAGTGGAATGAAACGAGCCAAATGATTGCAGAAGAGCAAGAAAATTCAACGTTTATCCCAACAACAGATCTATTCGAAGGTGATGAAGCCAATCTGTTTGCTGAAGATAATTTCCACCCTAACGACAGGGGGTACAAACTAATGGCGCAAAGGGTTCTTGATTATTTAACTAGAGAAGAAGGATGAATAACATGACAGATAGAAAAGAACGTCGAAAAATAAAAAGTAAATGGAAAAAGTTATTTTTCGGCTTATTGGTGTTGAATATTGCTGTGGTAATTATCTTCCTTGCTCTTATTTTCTGGCCAGTTCCAGATAATGTTTCCTACCCGGAAAATGAAGCTACTCCTCAGGATGAAAGTTCAGAGTTTGTAGTTAGAACCACGAAACAAAATTTAAATGATCTAGTGAATGCTTATACAGAACAGTTGCTGGAAGGTACAAGGCACCAATATCGAATTGAATTAGATGAGGATGTTCACCTTATAGGAGAGCTTCCAGTGTTTTCCTCAACAGTTCCTCTCTCTGCACATCTTGAGCCATTAGTACAGGAAAATGGAGACATTATACTAAAACAAAAATCAATATCTATTGGACTTCTTGAATTACCGAATAAAAAAATTATGGAATATATCGGGAAGTATCTCCCTATGCCTGACTGGGTTACCGTTAATCCAGCAGAGGAAGAGATTTATGTTGCTGTAACAGAAATGGATATCCGAAGTAATTTTGAAGTTGGTGTTGAACATATAGATCTTGAAGCAAATAATCTTGCTTTCCGTATTCGCATCCCTTATCGAACCTTAGGAATTGACTAACTTGCTTTCAGGGAAAGTTACAAGGGACTTTCCCTCCCCACTAAAAAAACGAGCCTAAGCCCGTTTTTATCTAATAACAAATCGTTTAACTTTAGAAGATAATAGAAAAATAAATGATTGCTTCTGTACTGTCTGTGTTCCAGTTACTAAGGTTTTATCCTGTTTCATTAAATGACGTGGATAATGTTCGAGCTTGCCTTGGTATATTAATTGCATTCCTTCCAGCGTTCGTAAGTCACCAGGTTTTATAAAATAGGATGGTTTCTCTACCTGGATTGTTTGTAGACCCTGTAGCACGTTCGCCACAAATTGAGAGCAAAACAGGGCATTTTTTCGATTTATTTTTATGCGAAGTAGTACACCAAATAGCCCAATGAAATTATAACGATAATCGTCTTTCTTCGCTTCAATTTCTTTTATATTTTCCCTAATTTGTTCGCACTCCTGTGCAGAAATATTGCAGCTATAAACCGCACAATGTGAGTTTTTTAGAAATTCACTGGTTATGTCTTCTTTAACAAACCCACCAATAAAAGGGTTTTTGGGCCGTTTTCTCCCAAAGCTATATACTTCATTCAGTTCTCCATCTAAAGAAATAGAAACATGATTTAATGATTGCCTTGTACAAAAGTTTATCGCCTTTGCCAGGTAAGTACCTGTGTCGGTAAACAGCAGATAAATCGTTTTCTCTTGCAAGTTAGTCCCCCCTTTCATACTCTTTTTCCTTTTTCTCTATATATATTAGGACACTTATTTTATTAACCCTTTTAATCTACTATTGCAAAAAACGAACAATTATACAAGTAAATTTTTTGAAAAGATTACTTCTTATTATAATATATGCTTGTTATACATTGACGAAACCACTTAAATACCGTAATCTAACTGTGACTGCAATTTCATTTTTATTGGAGGAATCGGTTATACATGATTAATGTAAATAATGTAAGTTTACGATATGGTGACAAAAAGTTGTTCGAGGATGTAAATTTAAAATTTACACCAGGCAATTGCTATGGTCTAATTGGGGCCAACGGTGCAGGTAAGTCAACGTTTTTGAAAGTTTTATCGGGTGAAGTTGAAGCCCAATCCGGTAATGTTAGTCTCTCACCAGGAGAAAGACTTGCCGTATTAAAACAGGATCACTTTGCTTATGAAGATCATCAGGTGTTAGAAACAGTTCTGATGGGCCATGAGGAACTATATGCTGTTAAACAAGAAAAAGACGCTATTTATATGAAGGGCGACTTTTCCGAGGAAGACGGGATGCGTGCAGCTGAACTAGAAGGCGAATTTGCTGAAATGAATGGTTGGGAAGCTGAATCTGATGCTGCAGTTTTATTAAAAGGGCTAGGCATTGATGAATCTCTTCACATGCTACAAATGGGTGACCTTGCTGCAGACCAAAAGATTAAAGTACTTCTAGCTCAAGCATTGTTCGGTAATCCAGATATTCTTCTACTGGATGAGCCAACAAACGGACTAGATATTCAAGCAATCCAATGGTTAGAAGAATTTCTAATCAACTTCGAGAATACTGTTATTGTGGTATCCCATGATCGTCACTTCCTAAACAAGGTATGTACACACATAGCAGATGTCGATTTTGGTAAAATTCAAATATATATCGGAAACTATGATTTCTGGTACGAATCCAGCCAGTTGGCTGCACAAATGGCACAAAATGATAACAAGAAAAAAGAAGAAAAAATTAAAGAACTACAGAGCTTTATTGCCAGGTTTAGCGCGAATGCCTCTAAATCTAAGCAAGCTACATCAAGAAAGAAAATGTTGGATAATATTACATTAGATGATATCAAGCCATCATCACGTAAGTATCCATACATTGCTTTCACGCCTGAACGCGAAATTGGTAACGATCTTTTACGTGTAGAAGGTTTAACCAAAACGATTAGTGGTGTAAAGGTTCTTGATAATATTAGCTTTACAATGAATAAAGATGATAAAATCGCCTTGGTCGGTAAAAATGACATTGCAAAAACAACGTTATTTAGAATCCTTGCAGGTGAAATAGAGCCAGATGAGGGTACGTATAAATGGGGTGTAACAACATCTCAGTCCTACTTCCCTAAAGATAATGCTGCTTATTTTGAAAACAATGACCTACCATTGGTTGATTGGCTTCGTCAATATTCACCAGAGGATGAAACAGAAACGTTCCTTCGGGGCTTCCTTGGAAGAATGCTGTTCTCAGGTGAGGAAGCACTTAAAAAAGCAAGTGTTCTTTCCGGTGGTGAAAAAGTGCGTTGTATGCTTTCTAAAATGATGCTGAGCAATGCAAATGTTCTAATGTTAGATGAGCCAACTAACCACCTTGATTTGGAATCCATTACATCTTTAAACAATGGACTAATTAAATTCAAAGGTTCAATCTTGTTCACTTCACATGACCATCAGTTCGTGCAAAGTATCGCCAATCGTCTAATTGAAATTACTCCAAGCGGAATCGTGGATAAAGAAATGAGCTATGACGAATATGTTTCAGATAAGAAGCTACAAAAAGAAATAGCTGCTATGTATGCTAGTTAATTGAATTTCTAAAAAGGCATTCAGTATTTTCTTAACTGATTACTTCATTTGATATGGGAAGCTAAACTAATTCGAACGGTTATCGTTTTAATTCGAATGGTTTAGCTTTTTTTATTTATATGTCACCTCTAAGGACCTATATCTTTTTAACTCCACCTCCCATTTGTCGTTATTTCCCTTTCCATTATGACGCTATTATAATATCTCAAATAAAAAAAGACCCTGAAAGTTAATGTCTAACTCTCAGGGTCTTGCTTAAATATATTATTATTTTACTAGCTTTTGTTCTACTTTTTCTAACATTTCCTTAGTCATTCTATCAATATCGTATTTTGCTTTAAAGCCCCATTCTTTTGTGGCAACAGAAGAATCTATGCTGTTAGGCCAACTGTTGGCAATATTTTGCCGAACCGGATCAACATCATAGCTTAATTTAAAATCTGGGATATGTTTTTGTATCGCTGTTTCAAAGTCTTCTGGCGCAGCAGATATTGCAGATATATTAAAGGCATTGCGATGCTCTAGGTTAACTGGATCTGCTTCCATTAGGTTAATAATTGCTTTTAAAGCATCCGGCATGTACATCATATCCATTTTTGTACCTTCACCTATATAAGAGCGATATGCTTTATTTTTAATTGCTTCATAGTAGATTTCCACAGCGTAATCAGTTGTACCACCACCAGGCGGGGTAACATAAGAAATCAACCCAGGAAAACGGACGCCGCGAGTATCTACTCCAAAACGGTGATAGTAGTAATCAGCTAACAACTCTCCTGCTACCTTATTAACTCCATACATCGTAGTTGGACGCTGAAGCGTGTCCTGCGGCGTATTATCTTTTGGTGTAGAAGGTCCAAATGCACCAATTGAACTTGGTGTGAAAAACTGTAAGTCTAGTTCACGCGCCACCTCAAGGGCATTAACTAGCCCTCCCATATTGATATCCCACGCCACTTTAGGATATACTTCAGCTTTCGCTGACAACAATGCAGCCAAATGCATAATCGTATCCACATTGTGAGCTTTTGCTACCTCATGGAGACGCTCTGCATTCGTTACATCAACGACCTCAAAAGGGCCGTCATTGTGGCTTCCTTCCGCTTCCCGAATATCTGTACCAATAACGTGATCGGTGCCATAGGTCGCACGTAATTCCCCTAAGAGCTCAGAGCCAATTTGGCCTAGAGCCCCTGTAACCAAAATCTTTTTCATATTCATAAACTCCTCATCTTCATTGAAGCTAAATTATGCCCATCTCTTTTCCTACTTTTTCGTAAATCTTTAGTGCATTATCCAGCATTTCTTTTGTATGTGCAGCTGTTGGCATGTTACGGACACGCCCAGTACCACGTGGAACTGTTGGAAATACAATTGATTTTGCATATACGCCTTCTTCATAAAGTCGTTTACTAAATTTTTGAGTATCATTTTCATCCCCAATTACGCACGGAGTAATTGGTGTTTCACTATTTCCAATATCGAATCCTAATTCTTTCAGTCCAGCTTTTAGGTAATTTGCATTTTCCCATAGTTTTTCATTAAGTTCTGTGCTCTCCATTAGTAATTCAATAGCTTTGGTACTTGCTACTGCATCAGCTGGAGAAACTGCTGTAGAAAATAGGAATGGACGAGAACGAACCTTCAGCCAATCGATTAAATTACTCTTTCCAGCAACATAACCACCAATAACACCAATAGCTTTAGAGAGTGTTCCCATTTGGAAATCAACTTTATCCTGTAAACCAAAGTGTTTCACGGTCCCTGCACCTTTACCAAGGACACCAGAACCATGTGCATCATCCACATAGGTAATAAGGTCAAACTCTTCGGCGATTTCCACAATCTCAGGAAGTTTCGCAATATCCCCATCCATGGAAAAAACGCCATCGGTTATAACCATTACTTTATTATATTGACCAGATTCTGTTGCTTCTTTTGCCTTCTGACGTAGATCTTCCATATCGGAGTGATTCACTCGAATAATTTTCGCCTTTGAAAGACGGCATCCATCAATAATTGATGCATGGTTTAGTTCATCTGATAAGATTGCGTCATTTTTATCCATAACAGCAGAGATCGCCGCCATGTTACAGTTAAAGCCAGATTGGAAAGAAATTGCTGCCTCTGTACCTTTAAACTCAGCTAGCTTTTTTTCTAAATTAAGGTGGAGATCCAATGTCCCATTAATTGTACGGACAGCGCCAGCTCCCACACCGTGTGAATCAACAGCATCCTTCGCAACCGCTTTCAGTCTTTCATCTGTTGCAAGACCAAGGTAGTTGTTTGATGACAGGTTTACTAGTTTCTTCCCATCAATGTTTATTTCAGGGCCATTTGCACCACTTACCGGATCGATTTCATTGTATAATCCACGCTCTTTAAGTTCAGCAATATTTTCATTTAAAAAGTCATTTAATACGTTACTACTCATTTACTTTTCCTCCTTATATGTGTATACACATGGATTCTTTTATAGTAGTTCTTTATTTTAAGTTTAACACAAAGGAACCCAAATGTTTAATGGAAGTAGGGCTATGTTAAATAGTCTAATTCTTCTAAAACTCTTACAAATTTGTAAGAATTACCTGTAAAAATGTAACGGAAAAGCATGGTTTGTACGATCAATCTCGATTATACTTTAGATATATTAATAAATTAAGGGAGGCATCTACATCATGAAAAAATTACTCGTGGCCTTAATCGCAGTGATTATCATTGGAATTAGTGTTATTGGATTCACCCAAATAAACGATGACGCAACAGAAATAATTGACGAAAACTCACATTCTATCACGATACAATCATAAAAATGATGTTTAGTATAAAAAAATAAAAGGAAAACATCTACTAAGCGATGCTTCCCTTTTACTTATAAATAGTATTTAATTTTAATATAGTTATTCAACTACAGTAACATCTACTGTACGTACGCCCCAGTCATAAGCGGCATCTTTAGTTGGTACGTGCAAGTCGATTTTATTACCTTTGATTGCACCACCGATGTCAGCAGCTGTTGCATAACCATAACCTTCCACATGAACTTTAGAACCAAGTGGAATTACATTAGGGTCAACAGCGATAACTTTAGCGTTAGGATTTTTATTTAGATCAACGCCTGTAGAAGTAACACCTGAGCAACCATCACATTTGGCAGTGTAAGCAGTTGCTGTTACAGAGATTGTTTTCCCTTCAGCCTTTTGATCTGAATTTGATGTTTGAGAAGCTTTTTGTTCAGTTTTAGCTTCTTTCTTTGGTTCTGCTTTTTGCTCTTTCTTTTCAGCTGGAGCATTGTTCTGTGTCGTTACTTCTTTTTCCTTTGTTTCTTTCTTTTCTACTTTTGCAGCTGGCTTATCTTCCTGCTTAACATTTACACCCTGGATTTCTAATTCTTGTCCAATTGTTAGTAAATCGGAATCAAGATCATTCCATTCTTTAATGTCTTCTACTGTAGTATCAAATTTATTTGAAATACCTATTAATGTATCTCCTTTTTCCACTTGATACAATTCATTAATAAATAATGATTGTTTAGGATGAATGACAGTGGATTTTAATTCGTTTATATCAACTAGATCGTCTACGGTTGTGTTATATTCGTCTGCAATTTCCCACAGGTTGTCTCCAGGTTGTACCTCGTACTCTTCTGCTGAAACAGTTGTTGCAGCAGCGCCGGCGATAATTATGCCTGTAGCGAATGAAGCTACTAATTTTTTCATTCGATAGTCCCTCCTTGAATTTCTGACATTGACTATAGTATCACAGGGGAAAGGCCAATGCAGTTACAAGACTTTTAAGAGTCTATTACAAGCATTACCAAAACTAGCCTTAAATATTACAAATATAATAGATTTGTGACAAAAAGCCTATTTTAACTAGTTTTATTACAACACATGGACAAAATAGCCTATATATTACAGTGTTATGGTGCTCAATCCACAAAAAAACCCTATAGATCAGTTTACAAAAACTGATCTATAGGGTTTTTTGATAGTTATTATAAAGCGAAACTTCAATCAGTGGGGGTTTTTCGTTCTTCCCCCCACTAATTGTTAGTTGCACCGGGATACATTAATTAAACAAACCTTTAATCATATTGCTAAGAGATTGGAAGATTTCTCGGAAAAAGTTTCCTACCTTCTCCCAAAAACCTTCATCCAGCCCAAGTTCATTAGCTTTATCTTTAATTGTAGAGGCAATGTCCTCCAATTGATTTCTAACCTGATCAAAATTAATATTAAGATCACGCATTCTATTAAAGAGATCAACAAGCATTTGTCTGTCTGCTTCACTTAGCGATATTTCTAGTTTATTTAACTGCTCTTGCACAATTTGTTCGACTTCCTCTTTGGTTGCGGGATTTTGTTCTGCAATCATCTTCTTAATTTCGGCCAATAATTCACTTACCTTCTCCTGATCCATTCCTTCTTTTTCCGCAAGGTCTGTTGCAACATCAAGTTCATCACTTGCCAGTTCCATTCTTTCCTTATCGAGTTCTTCTCCCTCAACATCATATGCTTTATAAATACCTGTCAAAGCTGAATGTCCACTAACCTTTACAGGGGAGGCAACATCTACTGTGGCATTCTCTACTCCAGCTGTTAGCAGAGCATTAGCATACATTTCCTTTGTTACTTTCGTTATGTTCTCTGGCGTTACAATGTTTATCGTCAGCCCATTTCCTTCCTCTTGTCGCACTATTTTAGCACTTGAATACATATTAGAGTGCACATCACCGTTAATATACTTTGCGATGTCCTCTCCTGTTACATTGTATTCTTGTACTGCTGTGGCATCTGCAACCTTAAGTAAGTTACGAACCTCTTCTCTTTGTGAATCTGATAAGGTATCACCATATACGACAATTGGAGCTCCAAGCTTTTCATTAATACTATCTGAATCACTGGCATCACTGTCTGCCATTATCTGTATCGAAGTTCCAAGCATGAATATCGCTATAAGCATTAAAGTAAATACTTTTTTAATCATATGTTTCCTCATTTTCGTTTCTCCTTTTTGTTGAAATATAAGAAAGGGATCTAAGCTTTTCTACAGCTTATGCTTGTCCATTCGTCATTATCCCTCTTTACTATAATACCTTTTTCAGTTATAAATGCATACTGTTGTTTTATTAAAAAAGGGGCAAATAACTTTAACCAAATGTAAATTTACGATATATTTAGGGTAGCGAAATACTTTTAGAAAGAAGGGCTTTATAATCATAGATCAGAATCAAAATAGCTTAGTAAAGCGAAACTTAGTAATCATGTGGTTGGCCAATTTTTTTATTGCCGGAAGTATCACAATGGTTCTGCCGTTTATTTCTTTATATATAGAATCGATGGGGAATTTCTCTGATTCTTATGTGCAAAATTGGTCAGGTTGGATTTTTGCAGTTACGTTTGTATCTGCTTTTCTCTTTTCACCGATTTGGGGGAGAATTGGTGATAAATATGGCAGAAAACGAATTCTCATTATATTAGCCATCGGTTTAGGTTTATCAGTATTTTTAATGGGCTATGCCACAACGGTTTGGCAGCTTTTTTTATTGCGTCTGTTTATGGGTATCGTAACCGGATTTATTCCCATGTCACAGGCATTCATATCTACACAGACACCAAAAGAGGTTGCAGGAAAAGTCTTAGGAACCCTACAGACGGGAAGTATTACTGGAACGTTGATGGGTCCATTACTCGGTGGGGTTCTAGCTGATGCTTTTGGTTATGCAAGCACATTTAAATGGGTGTCAGTAACCGTATTTCTTTCTGCTGTTATCGTTTTCTTTGGTATTAAAGAATTAAATGTAAAGCTTTCGGATGATGAATTAGACTATAAATCATATTCTAGTAAAGAAGTTATGCTGCACATTTTAAGAAAGCCGGTATTACTCATTGTAATGTTGGTCTCCGTTCTTGTGCAGATAGCACATTTTAGCATCCAACCAATACTTTCCTTGTTTGTTGCTGACATACATGGACCTGCAAGTATAGCCTTCTTTTCCGGTATGGCTTTTTCGGCTGCTGGTCTAGGAAACTTATTAATGGCAAGACGTTGGGGAAGATTGGGTGATCGAATTGGTTATATAAAAATTTTAATCATCCTATTATTTATGGCTGGAATAGTCTATTTACCTGGTGCATTTGTTACGAATATTTGGCAGCTTGTCGTATTAAGATTTTTGCTTGGAATCGCAATTGGCGGAATAATACCAGTACGCATTGCATATATAAGGCAGGAAGCACCACTTTCCATGCAAGGGGAAGTTCTTGGCTATAATACGAGCCTTCGATTTCTTGGCAACATTATCGGCCCTGCACTTGGTGGAGCACTTTCTGGGTATTTTGGATTTTCGTCTGTCTTCTTTGTAACAAGTGTATTGTTGCTCATTAGTGGTGTTATAATGTTAGTTACATGGTACAAATATGAATATAGCGGGAAACAAAGTAGTGCCTTATCTACTTCTCGCCACTAACGACAAATGAATTTAATTAATAAAGCATGGTGCTCTAAACACCTCAAGGAGCTTTTTCCTCTTTGAGGTGTTTTTCATTGTAACTGCGATAAAGTAAAACTTCAATCAGTGGGGGTTTTCAATATCCCCCACTGATTGTTAGTTGAACAAATCGGGCTGTTAGCGTTTGGTTACTCCGGGATAAAATTTTTATTTTAGAGAAGTTTTCCTAATCAAAATATAATATACTATTAACTTAACGAGTTATTTAGAAAGGAAAGAAGGAATTAAATGAAAGAAAATAATACAAAACAACTTACACTATTCGCTTTAACCTGGCCTATTTTCGTTGAGATTTTATTACATATGCTGATGGGAAATGCCGACACACTAATGCTCAGTCAGTATTCAGATAAAGCTGTAGCAGCTGTTGGGGTATCAAATCAAATACTTTCTGTCGTTATAGTAATGTTCGGTTTTGTCGCACAAGGTGCAGCAATCCTTATTGCACAAAATCTAGGAGCAAATCGGAGCAAGCAAGCTGGAGAAATTTCTGTTTTATCCATCAGCTTGAATCTCTGGTTTTCTCTTCTATTAAGTGTTGCATTATTCTTTGGCGCGAAAGGTATTTTACGTATCATGGACCTTCCTAGTGAAATTATGGGTGAAGCTACAGCCTATATGCAAATTGTCGGAGGGCTGATTTTTGTTCAAGCACTCATTATGACGACAGGCGCCATTTTACGAAGCTATGGACATACGAAAGATACGATGATGGTCACCATTGGAATGAATATTGTAAATGTTATAGGGAATTATTTCGTTATTTTTGGACCGTTCGGCCTTCCTGTTTTCGGCGTAGAAGGAGTCGCCTTCTCTACTGCCATCAGCCGTTTTTTCGGTTTCATTGTTTTATTACTGCTCCTTATTAAACGAACAAAAGGTGAGCTAGATTTTTCGCGTTTTCTTCATTATCCGAAACAGCATGTTAAAGGTTTACTTCAAATCGGTATACCATCAGCTGGTGAACAGCTTTCCTATAATGCCAGCCAGATGGTTATCACATACTTTGTGGCACAGATGGGCACCATTGCTATAACAACAAAGGTGTATGCCCAGAACATTATGATGTTTATCTTTCTCTTTTCCATTGCAATTGGTCAAGGGACACAGATATTAATTGGCCACATGATCGGGGCAGGTAAAATAGAGGATGCCTATGAACGGGCCATAAAAAGCTTACGAATTTCTATTTTTATTTCTCTCGGTACGGCGGGACTAGTCTATTTGTTACACGGCCAGTTACTCGGCATTTTTACAGACAATCCAACTATACTAGAAACGGGCGCCTTTTTATTACTCATGACTGTTATCCTGGAACCTGGAAGGGCATTTAATTTAGTGATGATCAGCTCATTAAGGGCTGCTGGAGATGTGAAATTCCCCGTTTATATCGGTATTGCTTCCATGTGGGGAATTAGCGTAACGTTTGCCTGGTTTTTCGGAATCTTTTTAGACCTTGGCCTTATCGGAATCTGGATTGCATTTATTGCAGATGAATGGCTAAGAGGCATTTTCATGTTAAGGAGATGGCGAAAACGCCACTGGGTTTCGATGAGTTTTGTCGATCGGACAGAGCAATAGAGCATGCATTACAAAACCAAAAGATTGATTTCTTTTAGAATATATGCTAAAACTAACAGAGTCCTATATTAGGATTGAATTTCAATAGAAAGTACGTGATCGTATGGGTATAGTCGTCGTCGAGGTATGTGACGGAAATGCAATCACTACAATTAATATAGAGGAAATCTTAGAAAAAGAATTTCCAGAAGTGGCCGTTTTGATGAACGAATGTTTATCTTTTTGCGGTTTGTGCAGAGTAAAACCATATGCACTTATTAATAACAGACGCATTTTCGGTAACACACCTGAAGAATGTTTAGATAAAATAAGAGTAGCAATAAAAGAAGAACTGGCTGTATATCAATAACAGCCAGTTCTTCTTTTTATTTCAAGGTATGTTCTTTCTAAAAACACATTCTGACAAATCAATTTCCCGGGAAATATTTCGTCGGATTTTATAAGCTAGCCTTATAAATTTCGACAGCATCCTCTTTTGTTAACTTTTTAAAGTTACCAAATTCCGGACTTGCCACAACGGTTTTTTCTGCCATATCCTGAACACTGCTTTCCTCAATGTCATAATCTGCAAGGGTTGATGGTGCTCCTATACTATTCCAAAAGGCTCTTAATTGATCAATACCTTCTAAAGCAATTTCCCTGTCAGACTTTCCATCTGTGTCTACATTAAACACCCGGACTGCTAACTGCTTGAAGCGGCCTTCGTTTTTCTCATCCATCACATGCTTCATCCAGTTTGGAAATAAGATAGCCAATCCACCTCCATGTGGAATGTCATGTACTGCTGACACGGCATGCTCAAGATTATGTGATGCCCAATCTCCCCGGAAGCCCATGCTCAACATATCGTTCAAAGCAAGTGTTCCACTTAGCATGATTGTTTCACGGTATTCATAATTATCCATGTCCTCTAACAGTTTCGGCGCAGTTTCAATTACTGTTAACAGTAACGATTCACAGAATCTGTCCTGAATTGGTGTGTTTTTTGTTTGATGGAAATAATGTTCAAGCACATGTGACATCATATCGACTATTCCATAAACAGTTTGGTCTCGCGGAACGGAATAAGTATGTGCTGGATCCAAAATAGAAAACTTCGGACTTGTATATGGAGAGCCCCAACCGTGTTTTTCGTTAGTCTCCCAATTGGTAATAACAGAACCACGATTCATTTCCGATCCTGTTGCTGCCAAAGTAAGAACTGTACCAAAAGGCAATGCATCTGTTGCATGTTCCTTTTTAGTCACAATATCCCACATATCGGTATCTGTTTTAGCACCTGTTGCAATAGCCTTTGTACAATCTATCGTGCTTCCACCACCAATTGCTAGTAGAAATTCTATTCCTTCTTCCTTACAAATTTCCACACCTTTGCGAACAGTAGAAATCCTTGGATTAGGCTCTACGCCAGGTAATTCAAATACTTCTGCATCAATCTCATCAAGCTTTGTTAAAACGTTGTCGTAGATTCCATTACGCTTAATGCTACCCCCACCATAGACAATTAGCACTTTTTTGCCATATTGTGCGACTTCGTTTGGTAGTACATCAAGCTGTCCTCTACCAAATATTAATTTCGTTGGGTTATGATACGTAAAGTTTTCCAAATTTATAACCTCCTATTTTTTGCTATAAACGACCGCATCCATCTCGACAAGAACGTCCTTTGGCAGACGACTAACCTCGACAGTAGCTCTTGCTGGATAAGGCTCAGTTAAATATTTTCCGTATATTTCATTTACCGTCGCAAAATCATCCATGCTTTGTAAATATATCGTGAATTTCACAACATCTTTGAATGTAGTCTCTGCTTCCTCTAGTATAGCGTTTAAGTTTTGCAAAACTTGTTCTGTTTGTTTCTCAATACCTTTTACTACTTCTCCTGTTGAAGGGTTAATTGGAATCTGACCTGAAATATAGATAAAGTCACCAGCTTCTATCGCCTGTGAATAAGGTCCGATTGCTTCAGGTGCCTTACTCGTAAATATAGCCTTCCCCATAAATATTGCCTCCTTAGAATACAAGTTTTTGTTCCTTGTCTGTTCATCATATCATGTTTTACTGGGCCTCTGCCTTTATGACGTCTCGATAACTCATAACGGCCTCCACATAATAAATGTCTCCATAGCATGCATCCAACTCACGCGAACCTTCACGTAAACACCTGTATTTTTCTTTATTTGGATCACGTTCATACATATATTGAGAGAAGTTAATGGCCGTTTCTTGAGAAAATTCACCTGACCGTTCCTCTACATAATCGATAAAACCCCTACCAAAGTTATAGGATTGAACAGCAAGCTTTACGTCTCCATCTGCTTTCTCTAATGTTTCGGAAAAATAAGAAACACCTTGTTCAATTGAGAGCTCTGGGTCCCCTATGCAATTCCTCTCTCCACAATAACTTTCAGAGGCCTGCATTGGGTCACGTCCTCTACCTCCGGATTCCTGCATCATGATTGCCAAAATCACTTCCATATAGCTTGCGACCCCATACTCTTCTGCATACATTTCAACCAATGGCTTATACTGTCTGACTTCCTCACTAACTTCAGGGCCATTACTAATTTCCGTTATATCGTTGTTCTCACTTGTTAATAAAGAGAGGATAATGAATACACCACTAAGCATGAGGAATAAAATTACCGTATTCTTAATCGCTGTTATATGGCGTTTTTTATTTTTCATAAAGTCGGCCTTCCTAGAAAGCGAAAGAGCATGCCTACTACCACTCCGTACAGCGCATGTCCGACCAGCCAATAAAATATTGCGGTCAAATCTATCAAGTCTGGTGTGCGCGAAGATAAAGCTGTAGTACCGTAAAGTAATAATCCAATAATAGTATTTGCAATAATATAAGGAAGCACGCTATATTGCATTTCCCACTTTTTGAAAATAGTGTACAAAACACAAACTAGAATAACGGACACGACGAGATGTAACAAAAATTCCGTTAAACCATGCATGTTCCATTCCTTCAATACCGGTATATAATCAACATTCATCAATAATGTATATACTTTTATAGCAGTTATTTTTTGTACGAGCCATAAAAATAATCCTAAAAAAATTCCAGGTATAATTCCAGTTAAAACGATAGATAGACGTTTCATATTTATCCTCCATGCTTTTTCTTAAACAATTCCTTCTTCCGCCATTTACCAAACCGATAGTATAAATAAGCAATTAGGCTACTGACTAGAAAACTGCTTCCCATTCCAATTGCAATACCAGTGTCTCCAAACAGCCCTGAAAAGATGGCTGTCAATGGATAGCGTAAAACCCAGAAGGATAAAATGTTTAATACTAGTACCTGATACATTGCGCCTGCCGCACGCACGATACCATTCAAAATAAAATTAATACCAAGAAATGGATAACAAAAGGCGATAATTTGTAAATACTTTGTACCAAAAGCAATTGACTGTTCGTCTTTAATAAATAAATGAATACCAAAATCAGCTAATAGAAATACAAAGAACCCTACTATAAGCATCACTGTGAAATTATATAAAACGCCGTACTTTGCAATTTGTTTCACTCTGTCCCAGTTGCCAGCGCCGATATTCTGCCCTGCCATACTACTAACAGACGTACCGAGCGCATGGGCAGGTAGCATAAGAAGACTATCGAGCCTTTGTGCAGCACTAAACCCTGCTACGACATTTGAGCTAAACCCTGTTACGACACTCATAATTGCTGCTACCCCAGCAGAAATAACCGCCATTTGTAACCCAGAAGGAATGCCCAAGTTTAAAATAAGCTTTATTTCTTGCCAGTTCGGAAATGTAGGGATTGTAAATGGCGCTAGCCTACGGTGTAAAATGAAAGCCATCCCGACAATAAAGGAAGTCCCTTGAGATATAATGGTTGCATATGCTGCCCCTTGAACACCAAAATTAAAAACACTAATAAATAATGGATCTAGAACAACATTCAGACATACTGCGGTTACGACAAACAATAGAGGCGTTTTACTATCCCCTAAAGAACGCAATACTGTACTGATAAAATTGTAGCCAAATAAAAACAGGATCCCAAGAAAATTAATTCGTAGATAGCTTGCAGCCAATTCCTTCATTTCTTCGGGAGTGCCCAAAATGGCAAGTAACCAATCTGTCAGGAAAAAGCCTGCAATTCCCAAACCCATTGATAGAAATGTTAATAACACAACAAAAGCATTGAGATACTTTTTTAAGCCTGTAGAATGACTCTTACCTTTTTGCTGAGATAAAATGGTTAGCGCAGCGTTATTCATCCCAATAACAAAGGATAATACCGTAAATACAATGGTACTGGATACTGCGACTGCCCCGAGCGCATTAGCTCCGAGTAAATTCCCTACCCATAAGCTGTCTACAACCTGATAAGATGTTTGTAGAAGATTTGTTAGCATGATAGGACCCGAGAAAAAAATGAGCTGTTTTAATATATTTCCACTTGTAAAATCATGCTGTTTCTTCATCCTTCTTCCTTCTTCCCAATTTGTTTCCGTCTTCTTTCCCATTTCGTATCTATTTTACTATAAATTGCGCAGCAACAGTAAAGTTAAAGGAACACGATAGCACAAAAAAGGCGACCGGTACATGCAACCGGCCACCTTTTCTATTTAAATACTGTTTGGTATAGATCAACCACTAACTTGCTCTTTTTCCCCTGACTGATTTCCTTTTTTCCAAACAAGCTGTAAGACAATCATGACAATAAATGCACCTAGTCCGAATAGGTCTGTATTCCCTTCTGGATAGATAAGAAATAACCCGATTGCTACAGATACAATTCGTAGCGTCCAATGCAATTTACGGTACCAGAAGCCTATTAAACCTGCCCCTATAGCAATCATTCCACTAATTGCGGTAAACAATATCCAGATAATTTCCCAGAAATGAGTGTCAATCATTAAGAGCTGTGGCTGTAGTACGAACATATACGGAATAATAAATGCACCTATTGCTAGCTTTGATGCATTTCCTCCTGTTCTAATTGGTTCCCCACCAGATATACCCGTTGCAGCAAAGGCTGCAAGTGCTACCGGCGGGGTGATATCAGCCACGATGCCGAAATAGAATACAAACATATGACCAGCTAAAACAGGAATTGCTACCTCGAGCTGATCATTCAACGCCAAGATTGCAGGCAATGCAATCGTGGAAGTGATGATATAGTTCGCTGTCGTTGGTGAGCCCATTCCTAAAATGATTGAAGCGATCATCGTAAAGAAAAGTGTCAACAACAATTGAGTGTTGGCTGAGCTTGCAATAGAACCCGCGACATCTACAAGGCTGTTTCCAAGCTTTAAACCAAGTCCTGTTTTGGTCACGACCCCAACAATAATCCCTGCGCACGCAGTCGCTGCAGCCACTCCTAGAGCTGTTCTAGCACCAGATGTCAGTGCAAGCACAAATTTTGCCGGGGTAATCCGAGTATCTGCTCTAAACAAACTTACAATAACGGTAATTAAAATTCCCAACAGAGCTGTTCGCTCTATACTATAACCTTGGAACAAAAGAAGAACAATTGCCACAATCGGCAAGAGCAAATGTATTTTTTTCAATACAGATCTCTTACTCGGAATCTGGTCTTTAGGCAACCCATGTAACCCCACTCGTTTTGCTTCCAAATGAGTCATAATCCAAATTCCGGAGAAATAAAGAATGGCTGGAATCGTTGCAGCCTTGGCAATTTCCCAATAGCCAACACCAGCAAACTCTATCATCAAGAATGCAGCTGCTCCCATTATAGGCGGCATAATTTGTCCACCAGTGGAAGATGCAGCTTCTACTGCTCCCGCAAAATTTGGTCGGTAACCAAGCTTTTTCATCATAGGTATCGTATAAGAACCTGTCGTAACAGTATTTGCTACAGAGCTCCCGGAAATCGTACCATTTAACGCACTGGAAAAGATGGCAACCTTCGCAGGTCCGCCTGTACGCCTTCCAGCTAAAGCAATGGCAAGGTCGTTAAAATAATTCCCTACACCTGTCTGCACTAGAAAGGCTCCAAATAATAGGAATAAGAAAATATACGTGGAGGATACCTGTAACGGGGTACCTAGTATACCTTCTGTTGTAAAGAACATCGAACCAATTAACTGTTCAAGTGATAGACCACGGTGCGCCAGTCCCCCTGGCATGTTTGGACCAATTAACGCATAGGAAAGAAATAGAATTGCAATGATGGTAATTGGGAGTCCTACAGCTCTTCTTGTCGCCTCTAACACAAGGAGTATAGCAATTCCACCAATTATAACTTGAACCTGATCTATGCCACCAATCTGCTGAACTAACGTGTCATAATAAACTGGCCAGTACCCACAAACAATAATGGATAATAAAATGAGTATATAATCATACCAAGCAACCTTCTTCTTATTTCCCTTTTTCTTACTGGCTGGAAACAGAAGAAAGATTAACGTTAGTGCAAAGCCTAAGTGAACGGTTCGCTGAATATAAGCCGTATATTGCCCGAATGCCCCTGTGTAAAGCTGAAATAGGGAGAATGCAAGCAGCCCAAAGAAAACAACTTTTGCTGCTACTCCAGTTAGTTTTCTAGTGTTTGATTCTGCGTCATATTTTTGCAACAATTCTTCTTGTCTTGCTGCTTCTGTTTGGTTTTCTTTCGTTGAATCACTCATGGATTCTCACTCCTTTCATAGATTGCCATAGTGAGAGGTTCTCAATCTTTAATTTAAACCATGCTCCCGGTTCAAAATACTTGTTAAAATAAACGAGGTGTTCGTCATTTTCTCCCCATACAAGGCGGTTTTCTGAAACCGTTTTACCATTTCTCACATTCAAAGAAGGAAAGAAGTTATCAAGCTCCGTTATATGGTACTTCCCGTCCTCATAACGAAACGTTTCCCCTTCTTGAGCATTGGATGGCATTCCAATTCCAAACTCTTCGTAAACAATTTCATATTGTTTGATATCATGGTTATTCGTAATAATGTATTTTTCAACAACATCGGTCAGGTGTATGGAGTGTGTAAAAATGATTTGAAAGGTGTCCCTTTCCTTTATGGGAAGAAAGGCTTCAATCTTGTCTGTATTTTCCTTATAAAATACAAGTGCTGTCCGGAAAGGAACGAATAGTAGTAGAAAAATAATTGTGAGAAAAATAATTAGAATTGAAACTTTTAATTTTTTGCGTTTCATCATGCCACCTGAAATCGCTATGAAAAGCTTAGAGCACTCCAAGCTAAACATCAGCTAAAATTTATCCCATATAACGTAAAAAGGGAGCGACCGACAGCAACTCCTGACTAAAGGACTCACAGTCGGCCACTCGTCATAAAGTAAACTTTATGAAATGCCTTACTCTGCACTTACTCCTACTTCATCAAAGTATTTCTGTGCACCTGGATGAATATCAATCCCAATACCATCTAGTGCGGAATCCGTTGTAATAAACTCAGCTTTAGCGTGAGCCATTCCATCTGAATTCTCGTAAATCGCTTTCGTAATATCGTAAACAGCATCCTCAGATAGAGAATCTGAAACTGCAAGCATTGCCAATACTGCTACGGTGTTAACATCTTCAGACTGTCCACTATATGTGTCAGCTGGAACTGTATCTGCAGCATAGTATGGATACTTTTCTACAAGTTCATCGACTTTATCTTGTGAAATTGTAACAATGCTAACATCAACAGTAGCTGCAAGTCCTTCTACAGCACCAGTCGGTGTTCCTGATGTAATAAATGCTGCATCGATGTTACCATCTTGAATTCCACCAGTGGATTCACCAAAGTCAAGGTTCTGTGCATCAATGTCATCAATTGTCATACCATGAATCTCAAGAATTTGTTCAGCATTTACGTACGTACCTGAACCAGGTGCCCCTACAGAAACAGTTTTACCTGCAAGGTCCTCAACAGACTCAATTCCAGAGTCAGCAGTTGTTACAATTTGAATCGTCTCAGGATATAAGGAACCGATTGCTTGAACGTTATCAACAGGGTTCCCGTCAAAAGAATTAATACCTTCAATTGCATTTGCAGCCACATCTGTTTGCGTAAAAGCAAGTTCAGAGTCGCCATTTTGAAGTGCAGCCATGTTGTCAGCAGAAGCGTTTGAAGTTACCGCATCTGTTTCCATACCTGTTTCGTCTGAGATGATCTTGGCCATCTCGCCACCAAGTGGGTAATATGTACCACTTGAGCCACCTGTTAGCATTTGTAAAAACTCAGGTGTTTCTCCACCTTCAGCGGAATCACCATCGCCATTTCCGCCTTCATCATCTCCACCACAAGCTGCTAAGAACAAGGCAAGTACTAAAAGCATAGCAAATGAAAATAGATAGTTTTTCTTTTTCATACAAAATCCCCCTTATACTCTATATTGAATTATATTTTACATTTGAATCTATAAAGTTGTCAAACTCTTCCCAACTCGGAGACTTTTTTCCTTACTTTACGATTGGCTTTCTAAGTAGGTTTGTCACCTTTCACGCCCCCTATTTCCTTCCAGTAATTTCTATTAAATTTTAAAACTAGAATTCACATTATTAGTACATTTGTACCTCACTACATATCTTTTCTTTATATAATTATTATTATTTTTATAATATTATGATATATTTAACGAAGTACTATAACACTTTTAAGGAGTTGATGAGAAATGATGCACGTCCCGATGACTGTTGGAGCTATGATGGAGCATGCAGAGAAATTTTTTCCTAACAAACTGGTGCACTCCCAGACACATGACAAGCTACATTCGTTAACTTACAGAGAGATTGGCGAAAGGGTAAGAAGATTAATGAGCGTCTTTACAGAACTTGGAGCTAAGAAAAGAGATAAAATTGGAACACTTGCCTGGAACCACCACCGTCACTTAGAAATTTACTTTGCTGCCCCTGGTATGAATGCAGTACTGCACACTATTAATATCCGCCTCACCCCAGAACATATCATCTACATCATTAATCATGCAGAGGACAAAATCTTATTAATTGATGAAGATATCCTTCCACTTATTGAACGAATAAAAGATCAGTTAACTACCGTAGAAGCCTTTATTGTAATGACTGATAAACAAGAACTTCCTGATTCATCCCTACACCCATTGTACTCCTATGAAGAATTACTCAGTACCGGCGATGCCACATTTCCTTTCTCGAAAGAAATCGATGAGAATGACCCTGCTGGCATGTGCTACACATCAGCAACAACTGGCAAGCCAAAAGGTGTCACTTATTCTCACAGAGGGATTGTGCTACACAGCTTAGCACTAGGTTTAGCAGACTCAGCAGCAATATCTGAATCTGATGTATCCATGCCTGTTGTACCACAATTTCATGTTAATGCATGGGGGACCCCATTCGCTTGTACCTGGTTCGGAGCAACACAGGTGCTGCCTGGCCCCCATTTCACACCAAAGAGATTAGCAACTTTTATAGAGAAGTTTCAGGTGACGATTTCAGCTGGTGTGCCAACAATTTGGATCGCCCTCCTACAAGAGTTAGAGGCTGGAAAATATGACACTTCCAGTTTAAGAGCAGTACTATGTGGAGGGTCTGCAGCGCCGTTTGGATTAATTCGTGCCTTTGAAGAGAAGTATAATATTCCTTTCTATCATGCATATGGAGCTACTGAGACAACACCGCTCGCTACCATTTCACGTTTAAAAAGCTACCAGCAAGAGCTTAGTCAGGAGGAGAAAATAAAAGAGCGATCAAGACAAGGTATTCTTGTCCCAGGTCTTGAAATGAAGGTAATAGGTAAAACAGGAGATATTGCATGGAATGACGAGGAAATGGGCGAATTGCTTTTACGCGGAAACTGGATAGCAAGTGAATATTATAAGGATAACCGCAGCGAACAAGCCTTTCGTGATGGCTGGTTCCACACAGGGGATGTCGTCACGGTTGATAAAGAAGGAACTATAAAAATAGTTGACCGTACGAAAGACTTAATTAAAAGTGGTGGAGAATGGATTTCTTCAGTTGAAATTGAAAACGCTATTATGAGTCACTCTGATGTTTTAGAAGCTAGTGTTATCGCGATTCCGGATCCAAAATGGCAGGAAAGACCAGTAGCTTGTGTGGTACTTAAGGATGGAATAAAAGAGGAAGGTACGAAGGAGAAATTACTTGCTTTCTTAGAACCACAATTCGCCAAATACTGGTTACCTGATGATATTTTATTTTTAAACGAAATCCCCAAAACTTCTGTCGGTAAATTCTTAAAACGCCAGCTTAGGGAACAGGTTAAAGAACATTACCAAATGAAGTAAAACTGCTATGATTCACACACTGCATAACTGTTTATTGTGGAGGGCCGAATGGTTATTCAACTCCTTATGTCTCATGGGTCGGATAATCTTTCGGCCTTTTTCTTCCTACGATTTTATTTCTACAAATCGACACCCTAAACGACAAAATAAATCCTTTTAGCTTTTCTTGACAATTTTTCGAAAATTCAATACTATATAACTACTTATTGATTATTGTCGCAGCTTTCATCATTTTACGTTGGCCTTAAATACCTTATATTTTTATAAAGGGTATGTTTAATAGGTAACGTTAACAGTATCGTTGTACACTTCTCTACCTGATTCAATAAAGTGAAACTTCAATCAGTGAGGGTTTCGTTCTTCCCCCACTGATTGTTAGTTAAACGAATCCGGGGTGTTAGCGTCCGTTTACTCCCTAAGACTTACGGTTTCCCTTCATGTTTTGAAGTAGGGGTCTTACGGATGGTTGCTCCGGGATAAATTTGGAAAGGATAATGATTATATGAATCTAGAAAAGCTTAAAGCATCTATCCAAAGAGAAATACACGAAGCACAGGCACAATACTCTATCTTGCTTACTTCAAGGGGGGAAAGCTTGGCTATTAATGGTGATAAAATACGTCCTGCCGCTAGTCTTGCAAAGATTCCTATTTTAATTGAGGTATGCCGCCAAATAGATAGTGGTAAGTTACATCCTGAGAAGCTCGTTTACATAGAAGAGGAACAAGTTGTAGGAGGTTCAGGTATAATCTCCTACCTTTCTAATTCCAATATATATAGTTATTTGAACTTAATTGAACTTATGATCATCGTTTCTGATAATACTGCTGCCAATATACTGCTTGATTCTGTTGGAATAGATACTGTTAACCACACCGTAGAGAAACTAGGTGCTAAAGACACTGTAATACAACGAAAATTTATGGATACAGAAGCACAGGGACTCGGACAAGAAAACTATACAACGGCTAAAGATATGATCACCTTATTGAAGGCAATAACTGAGGGACATAATTCATATATATCTAGTAAAAGCAGAGAATTTATGAAAAATATACTTGCCAAACAACAGCTAACGAATAAGCTTGCTAAGTATATACAGCCTAGTATGCCAGTATCCATTTTCCATAAGACTGGAGAACTGTGTGGTGTAGAACATGATGTCGCCCTTCTAGAGTCCAATAAAGAAAAAGTTTATATTGCCGTTCTTAGTGATCAATTACCATCTAACGCAGAAGGACAGCGCACAATAGCTCAAATAGGAAAACATGTAATCGATTACGTGATATCCAACTCAAAAACTACTCTAGCTAATTTTTAATAGGAGGGTTCGACATGAAAGCAAAAGTAGCGGTGTTTGGTCCAGCAAATACAGTCGTCAGAATCCAACATTTAAAACAAGAAGCCACCAACTACGAATTACTCCCATTTATCTATACAGAAGCAAATCAAACCCCCGACCTACTAGAGCAAGCTTTTCTATGTGATATCTTTCTTTTTACCGAGTCTATCGCCTTTCATTATGTAGAGAATAAAACAAAAAAGAGACGTCTTTCTACTATTGTAGTTCATTGCGATGAATACATTTTAACTACTGCACTTCTTCAAGCCCTATCTGAAAACCAAACTAGAAAGCGTATCTCACTAGATGGAACAACCCACGAAGTGGTTCAGCATGTCCTACCATCAATAAAAGAAGCGCAACTAGAGTTATTTCCTCTCTATGCGAAAGAATTAGCAGCTCGGAATGCTGAGAACATCCTGGAACATCACCGTAAACTTTGGGAGGAGGGCAGAATTGATTACGTGCTAACAGCATACTGCGAAATCGCGAAATGCCTCCAAAAAGAAAACATCCCGGTACGCCATATCACTATACCTGACCTTTGCTTTAAACATAATCTTGACAAGGTAGAAAAGCGTATATCATTCCACAATAATACGACTGTACAACATGTAATTGGATACTTTCGATTTAAACATCTTGAGCATTTGCCCGGTGCACTAAATGAGGTGGTTCTTTACAGAATGCAATCAAGCTTAGACGTTATCCTGCAAAAATTTGCCAAACAGCATGATGCCATTGCCTTACACAAAGATCAACATGGTTTGGTGTTAATTGGTTCCAAAAAGCTGTTACGCTATTTGAATAATCATTTTGGGAATTTCCCACTGCTTCGACAGATTGAAGAACAATTTCAGGAGCCAATTGAGATTGGCTTTGGACTTGGCTTAACACACCTTCAGGCCCAACAGAATGCCATGCTTGCATTAGAGATGACAGCTAAAGAGAAAGGAAGCGCATGCTACATCGTCAACGAAAGCCAGGTGAGTATAGGACCTGTAGGTGTAAAAAAACAAATTGACCCATCTTTCTTATATCAAGCCTTGATTCATAAAGCAAAATTGAACAATGAACTATCTTATAACTTTATTGAATTTATTAAGCTTCGAAATAATAAGCCATTTTCCTCACATGATGTGGCTAACCATTACAGCGTTACCAAGCGAAGTGCAGAACGGACTATAAATAAGTTATTAACCGCAGAGATAATTAAGGTAGCAGGAGCTGAGAAGCCATACCAAAAGGGACGTCCTAGAAAACTGTTTGCACTTTGTTAAGAGGCATTAAAGACTACGTTATTGACTTTCATAACCTTTACTCTCTGATAGTAGGGAAATTGCTTCATCGTAGTCTTCCTGCTCTACCTTGCCTTCCAATAAATGGGTGACTTCCCCATGTTCATCTCTGCTGTCCTCTGAGGTATTTATTATCCCCATTGCTCCTGCCCCTGTACTCATTGTCCCAGGAGTACCCATGCCCACGATCGGAATGAAAGCCTTACGCTTCTCCCCTTCAGGTACTTCATCAACCAACAAATTAGAAACTCGCAGTTTTTCTAGTTTAGCTTTAGCAGCTTCTGCATCGTTCTCCGATTTAAAGTATGCTACAAAGTTTTTAGTCATAGTGGCAACATCCTTTCATTTTTTATTTAACTATTCCCCCTTTTCGCCAATCTAATCAGACGTTTTAATCAACAACGCCGGATAATACGTTGTTTATTTAAAATCAAAAAAGCCAAATGATCTCGAATCCAATTCATTCGAAAAACCATTTGACTTCGGAAATACTTCCTATATGTTCAATAGTTCTCTGACATCTTGTTCACTAAGTCCAGAAAGCATTGTTTCACCAGGCTGAATCACCTGATCAATTAATTCTCGCTTCTTTTGCTGAAGATCATAAATCTTTTCTTCAATTGTGCCTTCTGCTAATAGACGGATAACCTGTACAACATTTTTTTGCCCAAACCGGTGTGCCCTACCTGTAGCTTGGTCTTCCACAGCAGGGTTCCACCACAAGTCATACAAAATAACCGTGTCAGCTCCTGTCAGGTTAAGACCCGTGCCTCCTGCTTTTAAGGAAATGAGGAATATACTTTTCTCACCATCATTAAAGCTTTCACTCATTTTCACACGTTCCTGCGAAGGGGTCTGCCCGTTTAAATAAAAGTAATCCAGGTTTTCTTTTTCTAATTGCTGAATAATAATCTCATGCATACTGGTAAATTGAGAGAATATCAGCATGCGCTTTCCATTTCCAATTGCGTTTCGAACGGTATCCATAAGTTGTTCAAGCTTTCCTGACTGCCCTTCATAGTTCTCAATAAACAAGGACGGATGACAGCATATTTGCCGTAAACGCGTTAGGCCAGCAAGGATTTTCATTCTGTTTTGCTGGAATCCATTTTCCTTCATAGACTGTGCCGCTTCGATTTGTAATTGTCTATGGTAACCGATATAGAGGTCCTTTTGTTCCTTAGTGAGCTCTGAAACGTGTACGGACTCTATTTTATCAGGCAATTCCTTTAATACATCTTTCTTTAACCTACGTAAGATAAACGGCCTTGTAATAAGGGCTATTTTATCATTAGAAAGCTGTTTAAATTCACGCTGCTTAGGCATAAGTCCTGGTAACACCACTTGAAAAATAGCCCACAACTCATCAATCGAGTTTTCAATTGGTGTCCCGCTTAACGCAAACCTTCTGCTCGCTTTGATTTCACGAATCGCTTGTGAAGTCTTGGTTACATAATTTTTAATATATTGTGCTTCATCAAGAATTAGTGTTTGGAAACTTAGATGTCTATAATACTCGATATCCTGCCGCAATGTTGCATAAGAGGTAATCCAAACATTCTTCTCTTTGTCCTCTTCCAATCGTTGTCTTCTCTCTGCTGGAGTTCCGGTTAACACAGCTACAGATAAGTTTGGCATGAATTTTTCACATTCATTTTTCCAATTGTAAACGACAGAGGAAGGTGCGACGATTAGATGTGGTACATCGCTAGGCTCTGAGGCAATATAAGCAATACTTTGTAACGTTTTACCCAAGCCCATATCATCGGCCAAAATCCCACCAAGGTGGTAATGACTAAGTGATTTAAACCATTGAAACCCTGTTTGCTGGTAGTTCCTCAGATTTGCTTGAAGTTCTTCTGGCAATGGGTAAACCTGCTCCTCTGGTGACTTAAGCTGATGTAGTAATTTTCTAAAGGAAGGATCATAGTTTTTATTTGTTTCAATTAATGCATCTACTTGAGTGCCTCTGTAAACAGGTACTTGTAAATTGCCATTATTCAAATCCCGTTTATCTACATCCATGTCTTGAAAGAATTGCTTCATGGAGCTAAATTCTTCCCCCTCTAAGGAGAGTAGCGCACCACTTTCTAACCGGTAATAACGTTTCTTTTCAATCACTGCTTGTAGAATACTTGAAACCTCGTCATCCTTGACTCCTTCTATATCAAATCCTATTTCCAAAAGATTTGAAGAGGACTCAAGCCTTACGCTTGTATTCGGCATCGGCTCACTATCCATAATAAAGCTACGGATTTCTGATGTCAGGAACAATTCCAATTGCTCATCAAGCAACGGCAAGATATAGTATAAAAACTCATAAATATCTTCTTCTGCTTCCGCCTCAATATAAAGCTCTTTACCATTATATTTAAAGTTGGCATATTCAATAAGCTGCATGATCTGCTGCTCTTTCTCCACATCCCGAATAATAATGATATCATGCTCTTCTCGGCCACCAAATGGGTCGATATAGTGGTCCCCGTAATGATATTCTAATTTACCCACAATCCAGTTGTCGTTCACTTCCAAATACATCTTCGCCCTTAATGGGACTTGAATGATTTCTTCTGTTACCTTTTCAGAGATTTCCACCTCTCCGACTTTTTTCAAGGAAGGTAATACTTCAGATAAGAAAGTATCCGCCTGCTGCTTCGTTATAGGTAATTGTAAATCAGATAATCCAAATTGGCTTACCTGCTCTACGACGGGAATTTGTTCCTTAGATGGGAAATAAAATACGCCATCCGAAAACAAGATGTGGTATCGGCGAAAGTATGTCCCACCTTGCAATTCAGGCATATTTAAAATTAATTCATTACGTTCGTTTTTTGACAAAGAAAACTCAAATGGTAACTTGCCTCGGGCTATCTCAACAGGGTGATAACTTTCCCTTCCTGTATCCACCGTAAAATCGCGATTAACTAGCTCTTCAAGCAAAGCTTTCGAGGCGAGTGGTGGAATCGTTATATATCGAACATCTTTATTACTATGACGGAGTGATATAAACTGGCTCTGTTCAGAATACATTTCCTCATTATTTATAATCTCTCGCAAAGTCTCAAAGATTGCTAAGTCCTCTTGAGGGAAGAAATGTTGATCAGGGCTGTAAGTAAACGTCTTTGTAAAATAATGTTCCTTTCCAGTCAGGACATTATTTATAAACTGATCCGCATCTTTCACAACATAAGTACGTTTTTCCCCCGCTTTCAACTCTAATTGCAGGCTATTTTCTAAGGTCCATTTACAAAAATATTGGACAAGCATCTCCTTTTTTTCCGGAAGTATGTCGTGTGTTGCTGTTGTCTGGGGCATACTCGTCAGTGCTTGTATAAAATGATTTGTTGTTTGGTAGTCATATTGCGGAATATCTGGCGGACTGTCCGTTTCTTTTTGAGAAATACTGATCAAGGTAGCTGCCACATGTTTACAGGATCCGAATGTATCAAAAGCTGGGCAATCACAATATGTATCAATTGACCCGTCTGCAAATTGGCTCATATTTATCTCTACAAAATAGTCTTCAGACCCTTTCACAGTAGCAGTCCAAACTTTGTAGTTAAGATCGTACAAGAGATCCATTACTTTTCCTTGTTTATAATATTCCAGTCCACGTTTGTATATAATGGCCGGAAAAAGCTTTTGGATGTTAATATCGCTGAAACTTTTCAAAATACTAGCAACCTACCTTCCAACGTTCTTCTTCTCTCCATTGTAAACGAGTTCCACTTGTTTTTAAACTATTCCCTTTCTTTAAGGATAGGATGACATCGCATAAACTATACCTTCTACGTTGTCTTTTTTACTCTAGCCTTCCTTACAAAACTGTAAGATACATGAAAGATAGATACATACCACCACACTTCCATTAACCTTACAATGAAATGTATAAAGATTAATGGAGGTAAGTGAAATGAATCAATCCGTACTTGATGTACATCAATTAAATAAAATTTACGGGAAAAAAAGTGAGAAACAATTCCATGCTTTAAACGGTGTTTCTTTTGCAATGACTGAGGGAGAATTTGTTGGCGTGATGGGGCCGTCTGGGGCTGGGAAAACGACACTACTTAATGTCATATCAACACTGGATACTGCCACAAACGGTTCTGTCAAAATTGCCGGAACAGACATCACTACGATGAAACAAGGGCAGTTGGCCGACTTTCGCTCAAGTCAGCTTGGCTTTATTTTTCAAGACTTTAACTTGTTGGAGAATTTAACAGTATACGAAAATATTGCCTTGCCTCTCTCCTTACAAGGTGTTTCCGTACGTAAAATCAAACCAGCTGTAGAGAGTGTCGTCGCAAAGCTGGGAATTGAGTCAATTTTGAATAAATATCCCGTCACTATCTCTGGTGGTCAAAAACAGCGTGTGGCGGCAGCTAGAGCACTGGTACATGAACCTGCGTTAATTCTAGCTGATGAACCAACTGGAGCACTTGATTCTAAAAATGCCCGGAGTCTGATGGAAACAATGGTGCACTTAAATGAGAACCATACAACTTCCATTATGCTTGTAACACATGATCCATTAAGCGCAAGTTATTGCGAACGAATCCTCTTTATACAAGACGGGAAGCTATACAAAGAAATCCACAGAAATGGAACAAGAGGCGAATTTCATCAGGACATTCTCGACGTGCTTGCACAATTTGCCTCCCCAGATTTGGGCTAAAGGGAGGAAATGACTATGCTACTAAAACTATCATTATCAAGTATGCGAAAGTTAGCAAAAGACTACATGGTTTTACTGTTTGGGCTGACCATTTCCATTGCCATTTTTTATATGTTTGAAACCCTTGCGCAAAACAAGGCATTTCTTGAAGCGAACTCCCTTATCAGTTCCATCATCTTTGTCTTTCATGTTGGTACATTTATTCTTGGGATTATAACCGTTTTCTACATTTTCTATGCTACATCTTTTCTCCTTTCTTTAAGGCAAAAGGAGTTAGGCATGTATATGACATTAGGTGCAAAGAAACACAAGATAACCCAATTGATGTTTATGGAAACCTTTTTTGTTGGCTTAACTGCCCTCATTATTGGAATTGTGGTAGGAGTTGGCCTGTCATATGGAATAGCCGAGCTACTCATGTGGCAACTTGATTTTCAAGGTGGAGGCTTTCAGCCACTATACCCTTCATCACTTGTTACAACAATTCTATTCTATATCGCTTTATTCTTCCTTACTTCCATTGTAAATGCCTGGAGAATTGGTAGAAAAAGTGTTTTGGATTTATTACATTCAGGTCAGCAACAGGATCAGGTGAAAACAAGCGGGTTACGTACCTTCTTGGGTGTCGTATTGTCTGTTATTCTTATCGCCGTAGGTTACTATGCAATGGTGAATATTGCAGAATTGATGGAGTTCGGTATCATACTCGCAACCGTGACCATCATACCGGGGACCTACCTTATTTTCATCTCCTTACTGCCATACTTGGTTAAAAAGCTGAAGCAGAATCGGAATTTAAATGAAAAAGGCATTAACTCCTTTACATTAGGACAGCTACGTTTTCGCATGCTGAACTTAATGATGGTGCTTGGTACGGTTGCTATGCTCATTGCACTGGGATTAGGAGCAATGACCGCTGGAACATCCTTTTACCACAATATCGGGATTCAGTCCTCTATGTTTCATGCCAATGATGTAATTCTATATGAACCAAACAATTCGGAAAAAGAGATGTTGGCAAGCATGGAAGTGACAAAGCAGCAAGAATATCGTTATAAAGTTACTAGTGAGGGAGTCTATTTCTTAAAGACAGACCTTGAATCAGACCCGCCCGAGGTCATGACATTTGAAGAAGGATCTGAAGGTTTTTCACCTACTACTCCTAATGCAACATTGTCTGAGGAGGAGTATACATTATATGGTGGAGAGGGTATGCCTGAATTGCCAGGAAACTGGTGGACAGCAATTAGTACAGAATTAGGGGCAGGCACCATGTTTGGAAACAGAAGCCTCTTTGTCTATGGGGCATCCAACTATCAAGAGGTAAACGGAGAAGAGCATCAAGTAATATTAGCACAGGTAGATGATTTCACAGCCCATCTAACACAATTGGAACTATTGAATGCAAGCCAAAAAACACTTGCTGAAAAGTATACTGGTAATCAAGTTGAACAACTAGGGGGTAAATACAGTAATTACGTAGCGCTTAAAGGATTTGCCAGTGGAACTATTTTTATGGGTATCTTTCTTGGAATTGCTTTTCTCATGATGATGGCAAGTGTTCTCATGTTTAAACTACTATCGAGCGCTGGAGCTGACGTGGATCGTTACAGCATGCTACGGAAAATTGGGGTTAGAAAAACACTACTCGTAAAATCGATCTATCGCGAGCTCTTCTTATTATTCCTATTCCCAGCTATCGTTGGAATTGTCCATGTAGTAATAGGTATGCAGATGTTTTCCTTTATTATTATCGAACCCTATACAAAAATATGGATCCCACTCACACTGTTTTTCGTAATCTATGGTATTTACTATTTCATTACAGTGCAAATGTACAAACGAATTGTACTGCCTAAGCAGGTTTAGAGGGGAAAACTGCTGGAGAAATTCTTATGTATTAATCATAAAAAACATACTAAGATTAGTGGGTAAGATTATCGACGGAAGACCTTACCCACTATTTTTTTAGAATAGGACATAAGAAAGTTAAACAAGAAAAAACCGGACGCTCAAACGAAATAATGTATTAAAAGTTCGGACACTTGCGGATATCCCCTAATCTTTTTATTAAACACACTTTAGCGAAGGAAATGCGGAGACTCCAGTGGGAACAGCACGAGTCCGAAGGCCCCACAAGAAGCGATCTTTGCTTCTGAGGAGACTGAGGCCGTGCCCACGGAAAGCGTAGTATTTCCGAAGCGGTCAAGAAGCAGTCCTTTTTATTTTATTGTTCGTGTTTCATAAAGGCTCGTTATGCCCCAGCCTCCCTAGTAACCATTAATTTTCAACATAACGCGCTCGTGCCTTTAACAGTAAGTAGATATATAGAATAATAGAAAGTAATACAGAAGCCGCTGCGGTTAAATAAATAATCGCATATCCAAATTGAAAAGCAAGCTGCCCAAATACAATTGCACCAAGGCCGACACCTAAATCAAAAAAGGAGAAAAACGTAGCATTCGCCATTCCTTTTCGGTTATCTGGAGCCTTATTTACTGCCCATGCCTGTAGTGCTGGCTGCACACTACCAAAACCAAGTCCATATAAACCTGCCGCGATAAGCAGCGCCGAGGTTCCAGGCAGCCAGGACAGCAAAAGCATGGCAATAAAAATTAATATTGTCCCAGGTAAAAACACATAAATATGGCCTCGTTTATCGTAAATTTTACCCGCGAAAGTCCGTGACAGCATGAGGAATATAGCAAACACGAGGAAGTACGTACCTATTCCACTAATTCCCTTCTCCTCAGCGTATAATGGTAGGAAGGAAGCAATACCTCCAAAGGTCACCGTGATAAAGAATAGCAAAACCGCTGGCTCTAACGCAGTCTTTTCAAATATATCAAATTTCACCGTAGTAGATTTGGCAGGCGCTTCTTCTACCTTTTTATATTTAATTTTTGCTGATAGTAAAAAGGCAACAAGCCCCAATCCAGAACAAATAAGAAACAACTGTGTAAAGGAAATGATCCCTGCCAGTTGTAAACCTAATGCAGGACCAAATGCTAAAGCTATGTTTCCGGATAGTCCAAAATATCCCATCCCCTCACCACGACGCTTTTCAGGAATTAAATCCGTGGCAATAGTACCTGTCGCAGTAGTAGAAAAACCCCATCCTACTCCCTGAACCACGCGCATAAGCAGCAACACTGCAATACTTGTAATAATAGAGAAAGAACCAACCGAAATAACGAAAATAGCAAGTCCTGTCATGTAAACAAATCGTCTCCCCTTAGACTCAAGCGCATGACCCGCATAAGGGCGGAACAACAAAGCAGAAAAAGTAAAAATACCTACAATAATGCCGATTAACTGATCACTTCCACCAAGCTCGTTAACAAACAGAGGAAGTGTCGGTAAAGTCATTTGAAAGCCAAGAAATATAAAAAAGTTTGCTAGGCATATTAGAAAAAAGTCCTTCGTCCAGATTTTTTCTGTACCAGACTGTGCGTTGGCCGCACTTTTTGTACCCATCATGATCGCCCTTTCTTCGATACTCGAAATATATTATACAGGAGTTGCTGGGCAAAAGGAAGAATACGAGAGACTCATTTTAGGGTCGAAACTCGTTAAGAGAAATGTAAAAGAGAAAAGTTTAATTCTACGTTTAAATGTTACGCAAACGGTGAAAAATGTTGGTAACATACGTGAGAAGGGAGCCATGATGAGTGAAGAAAAGAATCATACTGTTTTTAATAGCTGTATTGGTACTTTTATTAGCAGCATGCAACGGGAATGAAGATAGCCAGGACCAAGGCAGTAACGACGAAGAGAACTCTGGTGAAACGGAAAACAATGACTCAGAAGAGGTCGATAATGCAACAGCCGAAGACGAAGTATTGGTTTCCCTGAAAGATGCAGATGGGGTTGTCGTAGCAACAGCAACGCTCACACAAGAAAATAATTCTGTAAACATCCACCTGAAAGGAGACGGGCTTTCCCCTGGTGAACACGGCTTCCATATTCATGAAACTGGAGCATGCGATGCCCCTACTTTTGAATCGGCAGGCGGGCACTTCAATCCTCATGGCAATAATCACGGTACGGAAGATTCAGAGGGTCCCCACGCTGGTGATTTACCAAACATTGAAGTAACAGAGGATGGAACAGTAGATACAGAAGTTACAGCCGATATGGTTACGCTTGAAAAAGGGCAGGACCATTCGGTATATCAAGATGACGGAACAGCTTTAGTTATCCATGAAGGTGCAGATGATTATGAATCACAACCCTCTGGTGATGCTGGTGACCGAATTGCATGTGGGGTAATTGATTAATTATTTTTTCAAGAAGACATCCACCAAGGACAAAACCCGGGTATATTAGCCCGGGTTTTTCTTCTAATTTCACCTGTTCGTTTGTCCCTACTGTGATTTTATTATGCAACGACTAGTTGTTTTTTCTCTTTTTTATTTTTGCGTGGTGTATGGTTTTTCAAGAAAGGTTTGACCCATCTATCCAGGCCAAATCTGCCAGCATTATACCCTGCTACTAAGATGAATACGGTTAGTAAGACCATTTGTGCATTGGTGCTTACTGTTCCACTAAATAGAAAGGCAAAGTTCATGGTGATACCCATTAATGCTGCAAAGTTTGTGAAGATGCCTAAGATCAATGCTGCACCTACAAGAACCTCTCCCCACATAACCATAAAGCTGAACAAACCTGCGTTTGGAAGCGCGACTGTCTCTAAAAATGTTGCCCACCACCCTTGCACGGCAGGATGATCTCCCCCTGCACTGGCAATAGCTCCTTGTATAAAGCCAGTTGCATCAAATCCTCCACCTGTTATCTTACCCCAGCCACCCGTTAGCCACTGATACCCAAGATACACCCTCAATAATGTTAAGATAGCTGCTGCAATACTGTTTTTTCTAATAAAGTTGTTAATCATTTTTACCGACTCCTTTTTCGTTTATTTTTATAAAATAATGATTGCTCAGTGTTTCACAACATATTGTGTGTGTGTTTCCTTCTTACACTTATATCTTAGCATCTTTTTCCAAGAAAAAAAGGTTATTGCTCACCATTTCACAATTGAGACACAAAGTTATGACAAACCTGTGTCAACACTGTTTTTCAGAAGGTAGAAACGCACACTTATGCTCTCATCAACCAGATCAGTCTTTTTTATCTAACCATACAATATCAAGCTAACGGATTAGTGTGGTGTTATGTGTAAGTCAACTAAGTTCAAAAACTTTCTTGACTTCTCATTGGATAGTAACATATACTGTATATATAAACATACACAGTATAACAGTAAAGGAGTTTAGATTATGTCAGAATGGAAGCAAGCTTATCAAACTGCAGCATTGGAGTTACGTGCATCGAAACTCAATATTGTTTTTGGGTTTGTAATTACTATACTCGTAAGCTTCTTTCTTATTACAACCCTTTCTTCTTATTTAGATAACGGCTATGTCGGTTATGATTTCATCTACTTGATTTTATTCTCTATTGGTGGACTTTGGTGCAAACCAAAAGAATTTCAGATTCAAGTTAATGCGGATCTACTAGCATCACCAATCCTAATTATGCAGTTAGCACTTCCAGTGAAGCGATCTGTATTGGTAAAGAGTAGATTTATAATCCAGTTTTTTTATTCAGCACCACTGCAATTGTATTTCTTGATTGCTTTTTATCTCTTCTCTCCAATCGGTGACACTCTGGGATTAGCCAATTATCTTGCATTTAGTTTGTTATGGCTCTTAATTGGATTAGTTCTAGGGAGCTACTTTGTGACAGGAGATGCTGGAGATTCAAGTAAGCTTTCAAGGACGACTATCGGTAGTATTTTTGTTGGTATACTCATGCTTATTGTCGCGTTTACTGTACTTACTAGCGTTCACTTTCTAACAGGCGAAGGCCCTGTTTATTGGAGTATTGAAGCTGCAGAAAAGTGGCCTCTTGTGTCTCTTTGCATCACACTGCTACTTACCTTAGTGGCAACAAGATACTTACACTCCTACATGCAAAAGCGAATAACGAAACTGGATTACCTATAGAGGAAGGATGTCACCAATGGAGTTACCAATACGGCTTTCAAAAACTTCTCGTGAACCGATCTATCATCAAATCGAGAATCAGATAAAAGCACTCATTGCAGGTGGTTATCTACAGACAGGCTCTCCCCTCCCTTCTATTAGACTTTTGGCAAAGGATTTAGAAACGAGTGTTATTACAATACGTCGTGCCTACCAGAATTTAGAGTACCAAGGCTTTATTCAAACAGAACAAGGTAAGGGAACCTTCGTTGCCGAAATAGCTAAGGAGAAGAAACAGCAGGTTAAGATCACCTCTGTATACCAAGCTTTTGAAAATGCTCTAGATGTCGCAATTAGTTACGAGTATACCGTAGAGCAAATTAAGGAGATCTTTGAGGAAGTATTAGAATCTCGCAGTCATAAAGGAGATGCAAATAAATGAAGACTCTTGCAGAAATACGACAAATACAAAAGCAAGTGGATGAATTTACACTCGGGCCCCTCGATCTAACAGTCGAGGCAGGAACCATTACAGCTTTAGTTGGGAATAATGGTTCCGGAAAAAGCACGTTACTGAAATTAATGATGAATCTCGCAAAAGCTGATACCGGAAATATAAAAATAGCAAACACGTTGGTAAACGATCCTGAGGAAGAGTGGAAAACGCACATCGCCTACCAGCCACAGACAATGATTGGTTGGGATGCTTTTACAGGCAAAGCGTTAAGGGATTTCATTGCACCCTTATACCCAGCATGGGACGATGAGCTATTCAATCAACTCATACAAGCCTTTTCCATCCCATTAAACAAGCGGTTCGCTAAACTTTCCCAAGGTATGCAACGAAAGCTATCACTTGCCTTAACCATTTCCAGAAACACGTCCATCTTACTTCTTGATGAACCAACAGCTTTTATGGATATCTCCTCGAAGCAAAAACTAATGCAGTTTCTTACAGAATGGATGGAGTCTGGAGAACGTGCGATAGTCATGAGTACACATCAAGTTGACGATATAACGAAACTTGCTGACTACTTATGCGTATTACAAGATGGGAATTGGAAGGGCACTTATGAAAAAGAAACAATGCAACATATGTATTGGCAGTACTGGATGAGGGATGCGTTGCCTTCTGAACCTTTTCCTGGAGAAGTTTCCAGGGAAGGAAAGCAGTTTATTACTAACAAACCAGAGGCTACAGAAACATACCTAGACGAACATCAACTATCTATCGTTAACCAACAAACTTTGGATCTGGAAGCTACCCTCACCCTATTACTAAATAAATAGAAAAAGAAAGGAAGAGGAAAATGGAAAAAATGCTCTCTGTTTCAAACCTTGGAAAGGCATTTAAAGATAAACAAGTAATTTCCAACATCTCTTTTGACGTACACAAAGGGGAAATCATGGCAATCTTAGGCCCTAACGGTGCCGGTAAATCAACAACCATCCGTAATATTATGGGTATCATGTATCCTGATCAAGGAAATATCCATTTCCAAAGCACTAACGGGAAGGAGATTCCTAGACATAGAATTGGTTACCTTCCCGAGGAACGAGGTCTATATAAAAATGTGAAAGTGATGGATATTCTTCTATATTTAGCTGAGCTCAAAGATTATCCACTAGATAAGGCGCGTACAAGAGCACTTGAATACTTAAAGAAATTTGATCTAGAAGGGAAAGATAAAGTTTCTGTAGAGGAACTATCTAAAGGAATGGGGCAAAAAGTACAGTTTATTGCATCCATCCTCCACGAGCCGGAGTTACTTATTCTAGATGAACCGTTTTCTGGACTAGATCCTGTAAGCCAAGAGTTGTTTAAAGACGAAATTCGCAATTTAGCGAAGAATGGAACAGCTATTCTTCTTTCTTCACACCAAATGAACCTTGTTGAGGAAATGGCAGATCGTTTGTTCATGATTCATCGCGGTAAAAAAGTGATTTATGGAACAATGGATGATGTGAAGACGGAGTATGCTAACTTCAAATGCACCATCCATGGGAATAATGATCCTAAACAATTAGAGTTATTACCACAGGTTCAGCGAATTGAAGTAAATGAAGGAAGTACCATCCTCTATTTGGATAAAGAGGTTAATCCAAATCAATGGCTTAAACAGCTACCAGAAGATCTACAAATACTTGAATTAAAGATAAACAGAGTGTCCTTGCATGAAATCTTTATCGATATAGCATCAGATAAAAACCTCTTACAGGAAAAGAAGGCAGGTGAAGTATATGCGTAATACGATGAAAGTCGCCAAATGGGAAATTAAGCGTAACATGAAAAATAAATCCTATCTTATCGGTCTATTATTAACCCCTCTCATTATTATTGGATTTATGGTAATAGGTAGTTTTTTTGATGACTCTGATGAAGAATCGTCCGAATCGACTGTAGTGTTTGTGAACGATGAACTTGGTGTTTATGATGACATGGTAAGTACGATAGAACAGACGGGTATCAATTGGGAGCTCATGCAAACAGATTTAACAGAAGCAGAGGCGCAAGAAGAACTAGAAGACAGTGAAGAAACGGCCTATGTCTTTGTTGATGAGGAAGGTCTAGAAAATGGTTCGTTAGCCGTATACACTTCTGACGATATAGATTCTTTCTTTATGAGCGAGGTTCAAGTTTTAACAGGACCTGTACAAGCGAAGCAAATGGAGGAACTTGGGCTTACTGAGGAGCAGCTTGCTGGGATCTCCCAAGGTGTCCAATTTGTGGAGGCCGGCAGTATCAATGAGGCTGCAGAGTCCGGTGAAGAAGGCATGGGAAGTATGGAAGAAAACCCACTCCAAACCTTAGTACCTGGAATCTTTGGTGGATTTGTGCTATTATCTGTTGTCTTTACAGGAATGGCGATTTTCCAAAGTGCCTCTCAGGAGAAAAAGGATAAGATTGCAGAAATCATCCTTTCTTCTTTAACGCCATCGGAATTAATGCAAGGAAAAATTATTGGCTATTTTGCCCTTGGTCTTATTCAAACACTTGTATCAACGGTGTTATTATTACCTGTACTTATGTGGCGATTTGATCAGCCACTTTTGGAGTACTTACTTGTTCCAGAGCTTGCGCTATACGTATTCATCGCCATTTTAGGCTACCTTTTGTTTGCTTCCATATTTGTAGGGGTCGGAGCTACAATGGCAGATGTTACGACTGCAGGGAATTTCCAAGGCTTTGTTATGATGCTACCATTTTTACCATTTGTCTTTATCGGACCTGTATTAAGTGATCCGAATGGCCTAATGGCACAAATTGGTACGTATATTCCATTCACATCACCTGCCGTCCTATTGCTTCGGTTAACTTCACTGGAACAATGGCCTTGGATTGAGATTGGTATCTCGTTAGCAATCCTTGTGATAAGTGTTTGGGCATTTATGAAACTAGCAGGAAAAATATTTAAAGTTGGTATCTTGATGTACGGAAAAAATGCCACTCCGGGAGAGATCTGGAAATGGCTTAAAGCATAATACTATATTACGAGAGCGGCTCCCGCTCTCGTTTTTATTTGTAAGCCTGCTGATAAAGTGAACCTTCATTTGGTGGATGATTCCCAACCTTCCCCACTTAGAATGCTTCATTACAATTAAGTTACTTATATTGGGAACATACTGCCAGTTTGGGCACGGTAAAAAGTCATGAAACGATCTAGGTTCTTCCCTATCTCACCATGCAGATTTCCTAAGCGAATACCTAAGTCCTTTCTTGTAAGATCTTTGCTTTGTTGGATAGAAACAATGTCGTCCTCCAAAGCTAAAGCAGCATCCACCGCCTCTTTTAAATACATTTTCGTCTCCTCATCGTAAGATTCGCTGAAAACAAGCGTTAAGAGCATATCCCTGTATGAAACTACATGAAAAAGTAAGTCTTCCAAAGTATCTTTTGTCACTCTCCATTGCGCTTTATCTCCAACTATTGATTGTTCAAACATTTCAAAGACTTCTAATGCTGTAACATACGTTTTTGTTTGCTCTTCATTTTCATCTAGCATTCTCTTCCATTCATCCAGCATCTCGACATACTGTTCGACCACCAAAGGATCCTTTTTTAGTGTATAGGCTTTTTCGAAGCTAAGACTCGCATAGGGGAATGACCATGTTATTATAATAATAGATAAGAAGAAAATGGCTAAAATAATACTTAACCGTTTTATATTTTGTTTTTTAGAATATTTCATTTGAATAATAACCCCCAATATAAATGAACTTTACTTCTAAATGTATTTTTGCTGAATAAACTTAAACAGACCGCTACTATATACTTCAACCCATGGCTCTTATCCTCCAACCACTGTTATGGTAGAATTGCACGCAGCAAAGCTGTTAAAAAGGAGGGTATAGAATGAAAATCGCTGTGTTTCACGGTTCAACAAGAGAAAACGGAAATACGGAATACCTAGCCTATCAGGCGTTACCAAAGGATAAGGCTACCCATATCTACTTAAGGGATTATGACATTCAGCCTATAACAGATTTTCGCCATTCACCTGAGGGCTTCCCTGAGATACACGATGACCAGTTGCACCTGGTTGATCAAATGCTCGAACATGACATCCTGGTTTTCGCTACCCCTATTTACTGGTATGGAATGGCTGGCCCATTAAAGGTTTTTATTGATCGTTGGTCTCAGGTTATGAGAGATTCTAATTATGGCCATTTTCGAGAACAACTTGGTAAAAAGAAAGCATACTTTGTCCTAGTTGGTGGGGATCAGCCGACAGTTAAAGGATTACCCCTTATACAACAATTGACGTATATCTGCCAATTTTATGGCACAGAAGTAGGAGGCTATGTCATTGGTGAAGCCCGGAAGCCTGGATCCATAGTAAACGACCACCGTGCTCTAAAAGCTGCTTCCACACTAATTAGTGAACTTCAATAATTTTACTTAAAAACAGCTGCCCACTCCGGACAGCTGTTTTAAAATTCCCTACTGCTTCCACCCTAGTAAACAATTCCATTAGAAATCCACTGTAATTCCACTTGTACTTTTCACCTAAACTTTCTTCTTTCCTACAAACATTCTGGAAAAGATTTCTTTTTCCTTCTTTTTTCTCACTCTTTACTATTTTCTAGTCCTTCTGATTTGTTTTATTTCGTACACGTTTATTTTCTAGCAATCTAGGAAAGAACTATGACATAATATAAACTAGTTTAATAGAAGGAGGAAATCATGAAAATCAGTAAAGCACTTATAATTCTTCTTGTCTTACTCGGAACCTTATTCGCACTACCAGAATACGGGAAAGCTGAAAGTGGTGTTGTCTATGAGGTTGGGGACATCGTTTTAAATGTAAGAAGTGAGCCATCTAGTGGAGGTACTGTTATTGGCAAATTACAAAGGGGTGATCAGGTCATCGCCTTTAAGGAGGAGCATGGCTGGATTCAAACCTATTATGCTGGAAAGGAAGCATGGGTCGCCGCGCATTACCTAATTATGAAAGATCGGCCAAACAAAATATCAAAAGCTGAAAATCAGGAACTTAAGGTGACAGGTCAGAGTGTTTATGTCCGATCAGGCCCAGGCACAAACTATTCTGTTATCGGATCTACTACCGTAGGTGATACATACAACATTGTAGCAAAAGATAATGGTTGGTATAAAATTAAACTTCACGATGGTTCGGCTGGATGGATTGCCTCCTGGTTAACTAATAAACCTAGTAACACAAATAATTCTAAGGATCAAAATAATAAGGTAACAGCGACAGTTCCAGATAAAGTGAAAGGGATTTCCACTAGCAATCCCCTAAAAGGGTATACTATCGTACTAGATGCTGGACATGGTGGCAAAGACCCTGGCGCCATCGGGTTAGAAGGGATAAAAGAAAAGACATTAAACAGTCAAACGGCCGAACAGGTGGCTAACGTCTTACGTGCTAAAGGAGCAACTGTAGTTGAAACGAGGACATCAGACAGATTTCTTTCCCTTGACCAGCGAGCCGAGATCAGTAATGCATATAATACGGATGCTTTCATCAGTATTCATTATAATGCTTTTCCTATCCAGACAGTTAGCGGTATAGGGGCTTATTATTCCTCGAAAAGTAAGGATTTTGCTTTAGCAGAGGATGTACAAGATAGTCTATCCAATACGCTTCCCCTTTTTAATAGAGGGTTATATCAAGAAGAATTTCGCGTTTTAAGGAAAAACAATGCACCAGCTGTATTGCTAGAGTTAGGTTATTTAACAAATCCAAGTGACCTTTCAATTATACAAACAACAGGCTATCAGGAACAGGCAGCTCATGCTATAGCAGATGGTCTAGTGAATTATTTCGATTAAAACAGACAAGCTGTCCCTTAAAGGGCAGCTTGTCTTAGTTTATATACTTAGAAAAGATATATTGTTCTCCTGATCTACCATCAATTCGTCTTCCCGTATCTCGGAATCCTGCTTTTTTATATAATTGCTGTGCAACTTCATTAGTATGATTTACTGCCAAAATAACTTCTTCTATTTGAGGAAAGGATTCTGCGATAAATGATGGGAGCAATTGAATCGATTTTTTAGCAATACCTTCCCCCTGATAGGCACTTTGTACAGAATAGGCACGTAATAGAATAGCTTTAGGATTTTTCGAATATGGCTGTACCCCTTCCTTTTCATGAAGTACGAAAAATCCCGCAGGACTGGTTCCTGTTAAAATCAATACAGGGTACCGGGTTGTATCTTCATCACATTTTTTCAGGGCATCGATTGGATGCGCGGTATAATCTAATTGCTGTTTCGTTAGATGATACGATTGCACCAGAGCCTTATTTTCAGCTGAATAAAACTGTAATGATACTTTTTCCATTGCTTCACTTTTCATTTTCAGCATGCTTCCTTGCATAGATCATACTTAAAATAGAGTTAAACTGATGCGTTTCCACAGTGTAATCATGTTTCTGCAACCAATCGATTAAGCGCGAACGATCTGCATAATACTCATCTTCTATCGCGCCGATTGCTTCGTCATTGCCTTGTTCCCGAAAGCCCTGTATGACTTCCCTTCTATGGGCTTCATTCAAAAACATTAAGTCTGCAATACAGATCTCTCCATTCTTTTTCAGAACGCGGTCCATTTCTTCCAATGCTAACAGCTTTTCGTCATCGGTTAAATGGTGTAAGGCATAACTGGAAACAATTGCATCTACCTGCATATTCATTACTGGAAGAGCTAGAAAATGACCCTTCCTCGTTTCGATTCCCGGATGCTTCTCTTTACAGACAGCAAGCATCTCCTCAGATTGATCTACACCAATCACCTTTGCCCCAGATCCTGTAAACTGTGAACCCAAGTTTCCCGTCCCAATTCCAATATCAAGGCAAACATCACCCGGATTTAGGTGAACAGTCTCAACTACTTTATTTAACGCTGTTTCATAATCTTGATGGACGTTAAATTTATACCCATGCATTTTAATACTTTGATCATAGTCATGGGCTTGACTATCAAAGTTCCATTTATCATGCCAATTTTTCCGCATTGATTTCAGTGTTTTCAATTGTTTTGCCAATCCAAATAAGTCGCCGGTCACGTTATCCCCTTTTCCAGCGCGTTCTGTCATTAGATTAAGGGTCTCGATCATGTCTTTCAGCTCTAACCATTGCTCATAAAGCACGCCTCGTTGCACATTTAAATAGTCTTCCATCCGCATATTCGGCTCTTTTAAAAGATTACGAATCACTTCAACAGGAAGACCGACCTCACGTAATGAGAGAATTGTACTTAATCTTACTAAATCTTCTTCTTCAAAGAATCGATATTGATTGCTTTCTTCCTTAGTTGGATCAATAAGTCCTTTTTCCTCATAATACCGTATTGTTCGAGTTGACGTCTCTAGTTTTTTGGCTACTTCGTTTATATACACAAGTCTCACAACCTTTCGTCTATTATGATAAACGTTAACGTAACGGAAAGGTAAAGCATTTTCTTTTTACCCTGTTTGCACCGTGTTATACTTAAGAAAATTGTTAGCAAAGTGAGGATTTAAAATGAATGAATTATTAAAGAAGATTGCTGACTCCTGCCAAAAAGATTTTGGCCTTGAAAACTATTACTTAGAAAGATACCATCTTTTCCGTGATGACAATAGTAGCTTAGAAAATAATTATCTTTTTTCTATGGAATGGTTTCCTAGAGTTGTAGAAGGAGAAATAGAGGAAGGGCTGAATCCTCCTGGTACGGCTGTAGTAGATGTGGAACTTCAGTCGAAGAAGCTGCGACACTTCACTTTCGTGAATGGAGTCAATTTAGCGGAGGAGCAGGTCTTTCCAAAGTTAGCGGACGGTAGTGAGACAATTATCGAATGGGTTGAAGAGAAAACCGGCTTAGAGTTCGGAAGGCAGTTCCAATTAGCAGAGGAAGCCGATGACGGAGTTCGTTTTCTTGCCGCAGCTGATAATATCCCCGTTTTCCCTGTCGGCTCCATCGAAGTAACGTTTAATGAAGAAGGCATGCTTTCCCACTACTCCATTGATGGAAGCTTTCCAGAAGAGGAGCAGATTAAGTGGGAGCCATTTGCACTCACTCCCACTATTGTAGATCCAATTATCCTTGATCAATTTCAATTACTTGAAATCCCAGTCGAAGAAGAGGAACGTTGGCTGGCGGTTTACGGCACAACCACTACATTTCTAACAAATGACAAGCAGCATATTATACCATTTGAAAAAGCAGAAATGCGGGATAGCTATGAAGTATTAGACAGGAATATAGAATGGGACAGTGAGGCTACGGAAAATACGTTCGTAGCTAAAGAGATCGACTTATCACATGAAGTTTCTTTAGAGGACGCCTTAGCAAATAAGCCAGACGAAAACAAGCATCCTTTAACATCAGAAGATTTACAACAAAGTTTTGAAGCAGTTACGGTGTTCATGCAACAAAAATATCCAGGTGAAAGTGGAAAATGGAACCTACACGCATTGTCCCGCGAACGTGGTTATCTACTTGCAGAACTACGACCTAAAGTACAGGACAAAAAAGTGATTCAGCATAAGATAAAGCTGTTTATTGATCCAGTAACATACATGCCACTCAATTTTACAGATAATCAGTTTATCCTAGAGATGTTTGACCATTTTGAAGAAGCGAAATCTCCTGTGTTAACAAAAGACGAAGCATTTGAAAAACTACACAGCTATATTGAGATTACTCCTGTTTACGTTTATGACCCTAACCGCGAGACATATCAGCTTTGTGGTAAAGTTGATTGCTCTTACGGAGTAGATGCAGCTACTGGTGACGTAATCTTACTAGACGAATTATAAGGATAGATAAGCAAAAGACCAAATCGTTTTGATTTGGTCTTTTGACTTATAGTAATTAATTAAGATACGAGCTTTAATCCGATCACCGCACCTAGAATCATTGTGATAAATACTATCCGTTTCCAATCCTTCGATTCACCGTAGAGAATCATTCCTATTATTGCACCACCGGAAGCACCTATTCCTGTCCAAATGGCATAGGAAACCCCCATTGGAAGTGACCCCATTGCATAGGCCAGAAAACCAAAACTTGCAGCAAAGCTAATAATTAACAGAATCAAGGCCTGTAGATTACGATCCTTGTGCAACTTGTTAATCATGGTAACGCCTAGCATTTCAAATATGCCTGCGACAACTAAAGCGACCCAAGCCATTATGATTCCACTCCTTCTTTAACGTTGTCCTCTGTGACCAGCTTCAGTCCTATAACGCCCGCTAATAAAATGACTATCAAAACGACTTTTGCTAATTGAAGTGGTACACCGAAAAAGGCAAAATCCGCAAATACCGTACCTACAGTTCCTAATCCCACAAAAACTGCATAGACAGTTCCCACAGGAAGTTGTTTACTAGCCATAATCATGAGATAGAAGCTAATATAAATAGCGATTATGGTGCCAATCCACTCCCAAAAGCCGTCAGCATGTTTTAATCCAATAACCCATAAAACTTCAAATAACGCTGCGACCAATACTTTAACCCAGTTTTTATCCATATATATTATACCTCCCTTAACATTGTAAAAAGGAAAAAGCCTGAGAGAAATGTAAAATCGTTTCTCCCAGGCTTTTATCCCTCCGTGACACAGCAAAGCTGTGAGTTTTCTCTCGGACCAGACCAACGTTTTTCGTTGCGGAACCCTAGAAAACTTATCTCATATGCTATTACCCATTATTATATATCCCATAAAGTGAAACTTCAATCAGGGGAGATTATTCTTCCCCCACTGATTGTTAGTTGAACGAATCGGGGTGTTAGCGTCCGTTTACTCCGACATCACTGTTTCACTACATGTTTTGAAATGGGAGTCTTACGGACGGTTGCTCCGGAATAAAAAATTAGTCCCTTTTACTACTTATATCACCCCACCCTCTCCCAGCTAATTGGTAGACCACTGGTACTATATAGAAGGAATCTAGGATGTTTTAGTTGAAATAGTATATAAAAGTTCTAATTAAGATTTTAATACTCTCCGTATGTATGTATGAAGGAGGAACAAATGAAAAGATTAGTTATCATGACTGTTGGTAAAACACATAGTGGCAAAACTACATTTGCTAGAGCCTTAGAAAAAGAATTGGATAACTCTTTCGTAATGGACCAAGACATTCAAGCAGAGTTCTTAAATACTTTTTATGCTAAATTGCAGCCAAAACAAGGGCCAAACATACTTAAACACAGTCTCACTCAGTTAATCGTTAATTATGCTATAGAAAATACAGATTTACATCTTATTGTTTGTAACTCAAACCGAAGTCAAAAGGGTCGATTGAGTTTACTAGACGGACTCTTAAATAAAAAACAATTTGTTCGTATTCTTGTTCATTTTGACATCCCAGATGATGTTCTCATGGAAAGAGTTCTCCGAAGCAAGCGGAGCACAAATGTATTTAGAGGGGCTTTTAGTAATTTTAAGGAAGTGCTTCTAAGGCAACAAGCTGAATCCCAATTAGAAGACATCGTAGACCCTAAAGAAGGGGAAGCAGACTACCTACTTGTAATAAAGCATACCGAAGAAGTAGATTCCGTGATAAAAAGGATTGTACGAATATCTAAGGGCTTATAATCTTCTTTTAGAATAATATTTATAAGCTTTCAAGACTTTATAAAAAACAAAGGAGATACACAATGAAGAAGATATTGAGAAAGTGGTGGTTATACGTGTTAATTGGGATAGTTTTGTTAATCGTATTCTTTTATTATCAAAACAATTCTATTGTAATCAGCGAACATACTAAACAATCGGATAACCTGCCAGAAGTGTTTGATGGATATAAAATTGTGCAACTATCTGATTTACATAACAAGTCTTTTGGGGATGATCAAAGCTACCTAGTTAAAAAAATTAAAAATGCAGAGCCAGATGTCATTGTATTTACAGGAGATTTAATAGATTCAAGGCGTTATGACGAGAAACCTAGTCTCAAGTTAATGGAAAAGTTAGTTGAAATTGCTCCAGTATATTATGTAACAGGAAATCATGAATGGCGATCTGGTAAATTTGAAGTATTAGAAGATAAGCTCGTAAAAATGGGTGTACAGGTTATGCGAAATACATCACAGGAAATCAGTCTAGGGTCAGAGAAAATTAGACTAATAGGAGTGGATGATCCATCAAAGAATGAAGAATACGTGTCTGACATCGTAACAACTAGAGATGATATTGAACGTTCCTTAGAGAAAGTTGACGATGAAGATACATTTCAAGTCTTACTAGCACATAGACCTGAATTGTTATCGCATTATAGTGAATATGGATTTGATTTGGTATTTTCCGGACACGCTCACGGAGGACAGTTTAGGATTCCATTTATAGGCGGGGTAATTGCTCCCCACCAAGGTTTATTTCCGAAATATACTTCAGGGAAACATGAATCAAGCAGCACGACCATGATTGTAAATAGAGGACTTGGTAACAGTCTTTTCCCGTTAAGGGTATTTAATCGACCTGAAATAGTCGTTGTTACATTAAATGCAGAATAAGAAGTCGGCTCACTGTTGATTTATAAAGGAGGATATCATGAATGGAGCAACTCAAAGATCCATGGTTTACAGTTAGTGAAATAGATAACACTACTTTTGCCATAAGTGAATATGGCCACTGGGAAAAGGTGCATTCTTATTTATTAATTGGTGAGGAAAAAGCAGCCTTAATTGATACTGGGCTTGGAATTGATAATATAAAGAGAATTACGGACCAGCTTACAGAGTTGCCAATTATTGTACTAACAACACACGTACACTGGGACCATATAGGTAGTCACGGAGAATTTAAAGATATATTTGTACATAAAGACGAGGAAGATTGGATTGTAAATGGTATTAAAGGCCTTCCCATCCAGCAAATTAGAAAAGATGTTAGTCGTGATATAACAATCCCTACCCCTAGAGATTTTAATCCGGAGACGTACACGCCCTATACCGGCAAACCAACTGGTTTGTTGGAAGATGGAGATAAAGTAGAGATAGGAAATAGAACATTGACCATATTTCATACTCCTGGACATTCCCCAGGACATATTTCAATTTTAGATGAAAGTACAGGCTATTTGTTTACAGGGGATTTACTTTATGACACTACTCCTATATATGCTTTTTTTCCAACTACAGATCCTATAATATTAGTCGAATCTTTAAAAAGAATATCTAATATACCGAATGTGACAAAGATTTATGGTGGACATAATACACTAGGGTTAGAAACAAGTATATTAGAAGATGTTAGAAATGCAGTTGAAGACCTTGAAGAAAAGAAACTAGTAAGCTTTGGAACCGGAATACATCGATTCAAGAGCTTTAGCGTGAAATTTTAATAACTAATTCAGCTAACAACACGCTTGGAGATTAAACCCCAAGCGTGTTGTTAATGGTCACCCTTTTTTACAAATCATCAAATCCATTAAGGTCACTTGTCTTCGTATACTGTCTTGATTTTTGCTCAAAGAAGTCGGTCTTTGTACCATCAAAGTTATCCACATAAGCGCGAATCCACTTCATTGGATTTTCCAGATTATCTGGATATATCTCGCTTAATCCAAGCATCCGAAGCATTTTGTTAGCACGATATTTAACATAGCCTGCCATCTCGTCCAAATCGATTCCTTCTACATCTTTTAGGACATAAGTGGACCATTCGATTTCTAAGTCAACAGATTCTTTAAATTGCTCATATACCCATTCCGTGAACTCTGGAGTATTGTGAGAAGGATTTTCATCCAATGAAGCCCGGAATAATTCCGCGATAAACTTGCCATGTTCTAGCTCATCCCGATTAATATAACTAATCATCGTGGAGGTTCCAACCATTTTATTATGTCTTGCCAAATTGTAGAAAAAGGCAAAGCCAGAATAGAAGAACATCCCTTCAAGTAATGAAGTGTAAACAATCGTCTTTAAGATATTCTCTATCGTTGGGTTTTCCACAAATTCGTTATACTGCTTAACAAGATTTTCGTTTCGTTTCAAAAGGATTGGATCTTTTCGCCCTAACTGAAATGCTTCATTTTGGTCATCCAATGAAACGACAGAGGACAGTACGTAAGAATAACTTTCATTATGCACTGCTTCCTGTTGAGCAATAACCGCCATAATCGATTGTACGGAAGCATCACTCGCATACAAAGAAAGCAATAACGCTGTCCGTGTTTGTGGCGCATCCAATGTTGACAAGAGGCCAATGATTTTTAAGTAGGCATCTTGCTCAGACTTATCTAGTGAAGCAAACTGTTTTACATCACTGGACATATTTACTTCGTCTGCTTGCCAATAGTTTCCGATCAATCGTTTGTACATCTTGTACCAGTGTGGATAGGCAATGTCATTCCAGTTTAAAATACCACTTGATTTCCCACCAAAAATACCGGTCGATTTATTTGGGTTTAACGGCTCTAATGTTTTGGCCTTTTTAAGCATAGCTTCTTGCATAATTAAGTACTCCTTCCACCCAGTTCTTTACTTTTTGTTCTTGACTGCCACGGGGGGATTGTTCAATTTTTAGCCCGGCCCATTTACTGTGATAAAATGTTGTGAGCTTATCTACTGCTTTACAGAACAGCTCATCGCCCCCAAACTGGGTATCCCCTGTACCAAAGACAGCTACATTTTCAGGCTTGTAGCCAACTTCGAGCACAAAGTCCTTCACTTCGTCAGGGGTGGAACCCATGTCCCATGTAAAAGTCCCAAGAAAAATGAAATCATACTGTTGCGCATCTATGGGCGAATCGATACCAATTCGGTGAATATCCAGCTGAAGGCCTTCAGCCTCCAGCTGTTCTCCAATAAGTTCGGCTACCTCTTTTGTATTACTACTATAAGAAAGATACGCTATTAGTGCATTCAACTTTCACACCACTCACATTCTTCGACATCGTTGGATGTAGAACGGACATAATAAGTTGTTTTCAATCCTTCGCTCCAAGCACGCATATGAAGATCAAGTAAAACAGATGCTTTTATCGTATTTGGCACATAAAAGTTAAATGAGATACTTTGATCAATATGTTTTTGTCTTGCAGCATTTTGCTTAATAGACCAGCGCTGGTCTACGATATATGCAGAACGACGATAGATATCGTACGTATTATGATCTAAGTCAGGTGCCGTTGTAGGAATTTTAAAGTCCTTCTTCTCTTCATTGTAGAAGGCTTTGAAAATCGGATCAATACTCGCTGTTGAACCTGCAATCATAGCTGTAGTAGAGTTCGGTGCAACAGCCATCAAATAACCATTACGCATTCCGTTTTCTGCTACCTCGTCCTTTAATGCAGTCCATTTGTCATCGGTATATCCCTTTTTCGTGAAATAGCTTCCTGTTTCCCAGTTACTTCCGGCAAACGCTGGGTAGCTGCCTTTTTCCTTACTTAATTCCATGCTGTTTTTCACCGTTAGATAGGCAACCTGTTCATAAAGCTCATCTGCAAATTGGACAGCTTCCTCTGTTTCCCACTGCATATTTTTTAATGCAAGGAGGTGATGCCAACCAAAGGTCCCAAGCCCAATAGCGCGATATTTTTGGTTTGTCATTTGTGTTTGCTTGATTGGCAATGTGTTTATATCAATAACATTATCAAGCATGCGAACCTGTATTTTAATTAAACGATCTAATACACCATCAGGAACAGCTTTCCCTAGGTTAATAGAGCTTAGATTACATACTACATAGTCGCCCGCTTTATATTTCTTAACAATCGTATCTTCATTTTCCACATATTCTTCCAGAAATTCAGTTGGTGACTGATTCTGCGTTATTTCAGTACATAGGTTTGAACAGTAAATCATGCCATTATGTTCGTTACTGTTCTGTCTGTTTACTTCGTCACGGTAGAACATGAATGGTGTACCTGATTCTAATTGTGACTTCATGATGCGTTTCATAATGGAAATAGCAGGCACTTGTTTCTTTGTAAGAAGCTCTGACTGTACACACTCTTCATACTTCCTGCGCCACTCACCATCGCCTTTTTCTTCATCATAGAAATCTTCAAGGGAATATCCCATTACTTCACGTACTTCATGTGGATCAAATAGATACCAGTCACCTCTGTTTTCTACCTGCTCCATGAAATAGTCTGGAAGGCAGACACCAGTGAAGATATCATGTGCGCGCATTCTGTCATCCCCATTGTTTAGTTTGAGGTCAAGGAATGCTTCAATGTCATGATGCCAAACGTCAAGGTAAATCGCGATCGCACCTTTTCTAGTACCAAGCTGGTCGACATTCACTGCTGTATTATTTAATTGCTTAATCCAAGGTACGACACCGCTTGACATGCCTTTATAGCCTTTGATTGAGCTGCCACGGCCACGGATTTTACCCATATATACACCAATTCCGCCACCATTTTTGGATAGCTTGGCAATATCTGTATTACTATCATAAATAGATTGTAGACTATCATCCACTGTATCAATAAAACAGCTGGATAATTGACCATGTGTTTTCCCTGCATTTGTTAGCGTTGGTGTTGCCACTGTCATATATAGGTTACTTAATGCCCAATACGCTTCTGTAACAAGTTGCTCTCTTTGGGAGGATTTCTCATCTTGCATAAGATACATCGCAATAACCATCCAACGTTCCTGAGGCAACTCATATATATTCTTTTCATGATCTGTTGCAAGGTAACGAGTTGCAATAGTGTGCAGACCTAGATAATTAAATAACAAGTCTCTTTCGGGGGCGATCATGTTAGCAAACTGATCAATTTCAGCCTTGCTGTATTTATCTAGTAAGTTTGATGCATAAACACCTTCATTCGTCAGTGTCTGGATCAGTTCATACAAATCACCGTACTTTTTCTCTGGAGCGTAATGACGGTTCTCTGCTGCAAGACGGTAAAGACGATTCAGATAGATTCTACTTGCTAGATATGTCCATGCTGGTGCTGCTTCATCAATATTTTCTAATGCATTTTTAACAAGTGTATCCGTTACTTTTTCATCTGACATCTCAGCATGAATCGCTTTTACTGCTTTTGTCTTATAAGCCTCTGTATTCAGATTCAAACCTTGTGCTGCCTCGTCAATTAGCTGCATTATTTTTTCTTCATTGGATAGAATTACGGTATTCAAAATGAATCCTCCTCTTAATCTATGTAATTACTTCCCCTAGTTTTCTCAATATAAAACCGCTCATCAGACTAAAAATGAACGGTTTCTAACCGAGAGTACACACGGAAATTCAAAACGTTAAGCAAAAATTGTGTTCAATAAAATTTAACTATCTTCTCTTCGGTGTTTTATGGTAAAGTAGAACGTGCGCTATTATGCTTTTTAGCGCCGTTATCGATGTTTTTAATCATGTTGCCAACATAGTATAAACTATAAAAAACACTATATATAGTGTTTTTTTCTTTACAATCACCAATATCTTGTATTTAAAGACTATCATAATGACTAAATGAAATCAAGCAAATAAACCAACGAATGAACTTCATAAAAACCATTAATTTATCTATTTTTCCTTCCGAAATCTTTGTTTTTCAGCCATTTTTTAGCCAGTATCTTTCTACAAAATATTTTTTAACCATCAAAATTTTACTAGATAATTGGGAGAGACAATTCTATCAAATTTGCCGAATAGATCAATGCTCTGTATGCTTCGAATCCATTCGGCATATTTTCCTGATTTTTTATTTATCATCCTCTACATAACGCCCCGAATTCGGAACGGCTATCTCCTTAAAGTTATCAGCTAAATGGGTTAACCCTTCATGCAACTTGTCACCCGAAACAGGTACACCGTGACCTGTTACACCATGAAGAGGCCTCAACTGTACTAATTTTTTCACAGACGCTTCAGCAGCCTCCCAATCAGGCGTAAAATACCTTGGGGGTCCATGAATCTCCATTTTCTGTTGCACAACCTCCAACATATCTTCCTGTTTTACTGTAGTAAAGGCGTCCCCCGCAATTAACGTTCTATCAGTAAAACGAAATGCAGAAATATGTCCTGGTGTATGCCCAGGGGTATGGATCCATTGCCAACCAGGCATGAACGGTATCGTCCCATCATGTGGCAGATTGTGGATGTGGCCTGATAGATCTACTGGTCTATTCGGGAAAAATGCAGATAGCTTTGCCACCATGCCACCTGACACGCTTGGATCGGGAGCATTGTAACGCGTTTCACCTGTTAGGTATGGAACTTCTAACGGATGAGCATAAACGGGTACACCCCACTCCTCTACAAGTTCTACTACAGAACCTACATGGTCAAAGTGTCCATGTGTTAAGATGATTGCCTTTGGCTTTGCTCCTTCTCCAAACAACTGCTCTGCTTCCGCCTTTATTTTTGCAGCTGAACCTGGCATGCCCGCATCAACTAGCACCCATTCCTCTTTATCACCTACAAAACATACATTAACAATTTGGTTTGTATAACAATGCACCTTTTCAGCTACTAATTGTACATTTCCACTCCCGACAGATGTTAAGGGCATTTTTCTCCCTTCATTCTTGTGGTTCATATGTCCTCTCCTCCTCATTTACTGTTGTTTATCACTTCCCTTTGCTTCCACCCAGATAAACACGTCTTGTCTCATAGGGCTTTTGGATTATTTTTCATATTCCTGCCTAGATTATTGGGATAATTTGCTATACTAACTATAGAAAATTATGGGAGAGGTATTCGATGAAAAAAGTGGATGAGGTATACCAACTCGAGCGATTCGCAAAATCGGAGAAAGAATTTGATGTGTATTATGAAGAAAATTTAAGAAGTGAGGTAGAGCGATTAGAAGAGGAAAGATTAAATACGATGGATCTAATAAAGAAGCAAGCAATGAAACTGTTGCCAGGGATCGTCCTTCTTATATTGTGCTATCTTCTTTTACCTGAAGTGAGTGCCTATCTATTTGCGGCCACCATTCTTTATGCTGGTTACCTCTTCAAGGAGGTAAAAAGGAAGCGAAGGGAGTTAGCTAAAAAGATAAAAGAAGAGATTGTCACAGACATCGTTACATTTTTGAACAAAAATTTCACCTACACTCCTAGAAAATACATATCACAGCAGGTTTTTATGCGTTCTAATATCTTTGGTATTAATCCAAACCGATATACAGGAGAGGACTTGATTAAAGGGACTGTCGGCAGTGAATCTGAAGACAGTGAGAGGCTAGAGAAAAATCCACCCAAGACAGATTTATCATTTTGCGAGATTAGTGCTTCTCATGCTGTACGTTATAAAGATAAGGATGGAAAAACGAAACAACGTATTCAACCAATATTTAATGGCTTATTCTTTGTTGCTGAATTCAACAAAGATTTTGATGGCCTCACGATTATTGGGCCCAAAAAAGATAGAACATTTGCCAAAAGAGAAAAATCGCAAGAAAGGGGAAAGCTGGAGGATGTGGAACTGGAAGACATTCAATTTATGGATGAATTTCTTGTTCGTACAACCGATCAGATTACAGCAAGATATATCCTGACCCCAAATTTCATGAACAGGCTTCTTTCCTTTACAACAAAGGACCGTACTAGCAATAGCCCGGCACCTACTACAGCTAAAGAAGCATTTCAAATGGGGCTAAATATAAAAAACTCACCACAAGCAACATTTTCAAAAACGCCTTATTTTGCTTTTAAAAACGGCAAAATGTATTTCATGCTTCCGACGGAGAGAAAACATTTTGATTTTAACTTATATTTGCCATTAAACAAAGAAGTCATGAAGGGTTACTTTCACGATATAAATATTGCATTAGAGTTAGTAGATGAACTGAATTTAAATCTTAGAATCTGGAATAAAGCATAACAAGGAGGAAATAAAATGGAGACTAGTATGATTTTTTTAATTGTTGCTGCAATGGTAGTTATCTTATTTTTCGTCTTAAGCTATAATAAGATGAAAAAACAAGCTGTAAACGTAGAGAATGCTTTCGGAGACCTCGACGCCTTCTTAATGAAACGAGTTGATCAACTTGATAACCTAATTCAAACAGCACGTATCGCGACAGATAAGGAAATTGAGGTATTAGAAAATGTAACGGGGTTAAGAACTGGTATTATTGATGCACATAATATGGATGATAAAATTAAAGCCCACAACAACCTTCAACGAGAAATACCTACAATTATGGTCAATATGGAACGTTACCCAGAAGTGAAGTTTAATGAAAATTACTTGCACATCCAGCGTTCCATTAATAATATTGAAGAACAAATCCAAGCTGCACGCCGTAATTTCAATGCACATACAGGGAAGTATAATCAGCTCATTTCTACCTTCCCCCGAAATTTAATTGCAGGTGCTTTTCGTTTCACTAAAAAACCGATGTTTGAGACACCACCCGAAAAAAGAGAAAATGTAGATGTAAAAGCCCTTTTTAATCGTTAACGAATTAGAGGCTCCCATTCCAAGGTGGGAGCCTTTCTATTATGGCAAGATGTTATTCTAAAGGGAAGTGCTTTTACTGCAACCTCTTCGGCGGAGTATTCTCATGCTGTTTATATTGTACTTCTTGAAATAATCCCTCTGAATTCGTGTTAGATTGAATCTGAGCTGTCAACGTCTGTAATTGATTATTCAGCTGTTCGACCTGTTGCGTCGGCGCCATCGTTTGTAAATAAGCTTTTATATCATCAGCCAGCTGCTGAAACTCCTTCTTTGTTACAGGCTGAGAATCGGGCTTTAATGTAAAACCAACCTGCCCATTTGGTTCAAGTGTTGCCCACTGTACATCATTAATACGCTGCACATTCTTCTGACGTAGGTTCATCTCCAATTGATCCACAGTTAACCGTAGCTTTTTTAAATTCTCTTCTTGAATAACACCATCTTTTATTAGCACCTTTGATTTACCTGTAATAAGGTTTTCAAAAAAGTCACCTTTAATTTGAATGAACTCCATTGCAATCAATGTTAATACTAGTACTGCACCAACACTAAGCGTGACCCAAATACTCTCTCCAGCTAGTGGTTGAATGAGAAGGGAACCAATCCCAATCATAATTACAGTCTGAGCTAACGTCATTTGGGAGATCGATTTTCTACCTGCTAACCGTAATAGAAAGGTTCCACCCAGTACAATGATAATAGATTTCCATATCCAATCAAACTCCATCCTAACAACTCCCATACCCTTCAGTTATTAGAGTTAGTTTGACACACTTCTCTAATTATTATGCTGGTTTATTAGGATGTCACTCTTGCCCGTTGCTTCACTTGATTAAATGGGGATACATCATATTCTTGTTCAACGTAGATTTGATGCCATTGCATAAACATTAGAATTGTCCAAAGTTTACGTGAGTAGTCTCTTTTTCCAATTGCATGACTAGCTAGCAATTCCCTGGCAATCTGCTTATCGATCACATAATTGGTTTCGCTTTGATTTATTAGATTTTCAGCCCAAGAATACAGCTCATTTCGTAACCAGCTCTTAATTGGCACAGGGAACCCTAACTTCCTCCGATTTATAACGTGTTCAGGCACAATTCCTTCTGCTGCTTTTCTTAGAATTGCCTTGGTGGTACCTGAAGTAAAGTTACTCTCCACTTCCAGCTTCCTTGCAACCTCAAACACTTCCTTATCCAAGAAAGGGACTCTTAGTTCAAGTGAATGCGCCATCGTCATCTTATCTGCCTTTAACAAAATATCGCCAGGTAGCCATGTGTGTATATCAATATACTGCATTTGGTGAACCTTGTGGCATGACTGTACGTTTTTATAAAGGTTTGAAGTCCAGTTCAGGTACTTGGCATCCTTATCATAATGTTGCAATAGTTGCGCTTTCTCCTTTTCCTCAAACATTTTGGCATTCCCAATATACCTTTGTTGAAGTGGTGTGGTTCCACGTTCTAGGAAGCTTTTCCCTTTCATCCCTTCTGGAAAAATAGCTGCCAGCTTATTTAATAGGCGAAGTAACATATTTGGCATATACTCAAAAAACTTTAAAGAAGTTGGTTCTCGGTAGATTGTATACCCACCAAATAGTTCATCTGCCCCTTCACCGGAAAGGACCACCTTCACTTGCTTACCTGCCTCCTGTGCAACAAAATAAAGTGGTATAGAAGCAGGATCTGCCAAGGGGTCATCCATATGCCACATAATCTTAGGCAATGCATTTACGTAGTCTTCAGCTGAGATATTTCGGGTGAAATTTTGCACTCCCATTACTTCCGCGCTTTTTTCTGCAACCGATATCTCTGAATAGCCATCCACCTCAAAGCCTACGGAAAATGTTTTGATGTGGGGGTCAACTTCTTTTGCCAATCCAACAATAAAGGTTGAATCAATTCCACCAGATAAAAAAGCTCCTAGTGGTGCGTCGCTTTGCATATGTTTTTCTACAGAATCAAGCATTACATCACGAACACACCGAATAATCTGTTGTTCATTACCTTTAACAGGTTCAAAAGTTGCATGGAAATAGCGCTGTTTTCTTATTGGTTTGTTCCATTTTTTCACAAAATAATGCCCCGGTTCTAGACGTTGCACCCCTTCCGTTAGACTCATTGGATCTGGCACATACTGAAAAGACATATAGTACTGTAACGCCACTTCATGTACTTTTTTCCGTTGTGTTAAATACGTAATACTTTTCTTCTCCGATGCCATGATAAGCTCGCTGTCACTCTCAGAATAGTAGAATGGCTTTATGCCAAATGCATCTCTTGCGCCGTATAAGGCCTTCTCTTGCCTATCCCAAATGATGATCGCAAACATCCCTCGTAATTCTGTAAAAGCTTCTACGCCCTTCTCTAAAAACATGGCACCAATTACTTCTGTATCAGAAGTTGTGTAAAAAGCATGCCCTTTCTCCTCTAATTGGCTTCGCAGTTGTTTGAAATTATATATTTCTCCATTAAACACCATCCGATAGCGATCATCGCCAAACAACCATGGTTGCTGACCACCAGCATGGTCAATTATGCTTAACCTTTTAAATGAAAGAGCGATGGATGAATCATTAAAAAACCCTTCCTCATCTGGACCTCTATGATTAATGAGATTGCTGCTCTCTTTAATGTCTTCTAAATGATCTGTACTAAATTGTAATGCTTTCTCTTTTAATAAAACACCAACAAAACCACACATGGTATATCCCCCCTTTTAATCCACTATCTCAAAGCTCTCAAGCATATAATGAAAACGGGCCCCATGCCCTTCTTCTGCCTCTAAGAAATATGCTTGTTTAATAACGAACACTTGGTTTTCTTTTGTTTCTGTCACGTAGTATCTATGAATCGGTGTATCCCATTGATGTCCTGTCTTACCTGCTTCGTTCGTCGTTTCCTCACCCATCCCCTGAACTACCTCTGCTTCTATTGGTTCTGTAACACTCTCCTGTCTTGCTACTTCTAAACCATCCTTTTTTATTTCACGTTTAATGTCTCGTAACACTTTCTCTGTGGTGGTATTCTCTCTCCTGCTTATTTCCATAAAGACATCTGGATATCTTTCACCGAGTGGCTCCTTTGTTTCAATTCGATCCACTTCCTCACCTTGGACCATTTTGTATCTGTCTTCATCCACGTAGATGACATAACGCAAAGCTTCATTTGCTTCCAATTGTGTATCGCTCTCTTCCTTTTGGCCTTCTATTTCTATCTCTTCCTGCTTTTCTTCGACAAACATATCTTTAAGATTCTGAATCATAGCTTGACCTGTATTCGTCATAAGTCCAAGCGTAAGGATCAGGATTGCTGCTACAGTGCCTAGTGCCGCAATAGCGCTCTTTTTCTTGCTACGGGGTTTACGTTCAGCACGGAATAATTCTTGTTGAATCTTATCCCATGTTTCTTGTTTAAGTTGGGAATCAACTTCAGTATGTTTATGCAATTCCTCGTGCAATTTATTATCAAAATCATGTTTATTCCTCATCCGCAGCACCCCCCATTATCATTTTTAGCTTCCTCCGCGCTTTAAATAATCTGGATTTCACCGTATTTAGATTTAGTTCAAGAATTTCTGCTATTTCTTTTTCTGTAAAGTCGTTTAAATATTTTAATATAATTACAGTGCGATGATTTTCCTCTAATTGCTCCATCGCTATATCCAGCTCGTCAAAGTTTAATTCACCATCTGAAGTTGTATGCAAATAATCAAGCAATTCTTCGGATTCAATACTGATCGCCTGCTTTGAAACCTTTCCTATATAGCGTCTTGCCTCATTAATTAATAGTCGATAAAACCATGGTTTAAATGCTCTATTCATATCAAATAAATGAATGTTTCGGTATAGTTTTATAAATGTTTCCTGGACAATATCTGCTGAATCAGCTTGATTTCTCGTAATGCCATACGCTGTCCGATAAGAATAATCAGCATATATATCGTACAATTTTTTAAAAGCTCGCTGATCGCCTTTTTTTACTTTCTTGATGAGCTTATTTTCTCGATCCATCAATAGAGCCAATCCTCCTTCTGAAAAACGTTCTACTCTATATACCTTAGAAATGCTTAAAAAGTTTTTGCTCACGCAAATTTATTGTTGAAAAGTTTTTTATATACAACTCCTAATTCAGACTCATCCACAGATATGTACCTTATTGTTTAATACCATGTGCTTATCCACATAAAAAAAACTGCCATAATAAGTATGCTCACTTATCATGACAGTTGTTTATTTATTCATACTGGCAAAGAAATCACCTAACGGATCTTCCTCTTGCGGCTCTTGCTTCACACTCTCTGTTGTTTCTATCTCCAAGCCATCTATATCGACATCATCTAAGTCAATCTCCAAGTTCTTTGGTACATGGCTTTCCTTTTCTTCTGTCTTCATTGTCTCCACTGGCTCATCATGCTCTGTATGCAGTGCCGGCTCATCCTCTAAATGATAGGCATCCCGATTGAGTGAAGCGAGCAAGGTTGTGGCCCGCATTGGATCACTTAATAGTTGATACACAAGACTTCCGATTAATGCCTCAGAATGTTCGTGTTTCAGCCAGCTTTTTTGTTCTTTCGTTAATCTTTGGGGTAAGGGAACGGTAATCGATTCCCGTTCCCTTGTAGGATTCTCATTTAACCCCTTTAAAACAAATTGTGCAATTTCACTTGAAAAGTTTCTGCGAGCTGTTTCTTTTAGCTGTTGCAGCTGTTTTAAAAGATAATCAGGTGTATCTGAAGGCACTCGAAATGTGATGGACTGCCCTCTTTCAATTGTTTTCTTTGTCATGCCCTCACCCTATTTAGCTTTTGTAGTGGTCGTTGTCTCTTCTTTCGCACTCTCTTTTTCTGTTTTTCTTGCAAAGTCTGTTATTAGCTTATAGTAAGCATTAGCCATCATCCAGATACTTTCATTCTCATCCTCAAAGAACTCAATATTGTACCCATCAAGCTTATTATTTAACGCTTTTAGGTAATCTTTAAGAACAGCAGAGCCGCCTCCAACAAAATAGCAAATCTCTGATTGAGAGTTTTTTGCCCAAACATTGCGAAGGAATCTATATTCCTTTTTGGCAAGTTCTAGCAGAATATGATCAGTAATATCGTGTACATTCGTTCTGCTTCCCTTCACCATAATATGGTGTCTGTCATTATTTCTCGTTATAATGTCAACAACATCTCTACGACTATCAAGCTCTACACCATGCTTAATGCGTATTTCTTCACGAATTTGTTCCAATGATTCGGAAACCCCAAGATTAAACCCTTGTGCCTTATCATCATCCACATTGCGGTTACGGATAACTGCAATATCTGTTGATAACCCACCAATATCCTGAATAAGTATTTGCTTATCAATTAGTTCCTTGTTGATAACATTAAGATCATTATCCATGATGAGGTTAACATACGCCGCAAAGCCTTCTGGATATACCTTTACTTCATCAAATTTAATGTTTATCTTCTTTCCTTGATGTTTTGGTGTAATTAAAAATTCAATTTGATGAACAGAACCTAGAAGTTGGGATCTGTAACCAACATCCTTTCCTTCTTTCACTTCACGTAATGGCAACCCTGTACCTAGCGTATAGTTCGCATCAATTACATCGTTCTTTCCTGCTTTAAAGGCCCCTGACTCTACTGCATCCAATGCTAAGGAAGCAAATAGCATGACAAGAGTCTGGTCCTCTTCGGATTTATTGCTTCCAATGTCAAGTTCTGTTGAGTTATTCGTTTTTGTAGCTAAATTACCAACACGATAAACGACGTTGTTCTCCTCTAGGGCAGGGGAGTGTACGCGTATATGTAAATTATCTAATACACTTTTATCATCCAGTTCTTCAATCCCGATAACTGGTCGGTCCTCCATGTCCTGTGCAACCACATTTGGAATATAGACTTCATTCTCCATTTTTCCAAAGTTTGCTTTCAAGGCATCATTTCCTACATCCACTGCTGCAATTCTTGATTTTGTCATAATAGAAAAATCTCCTTCTTTAATAGATAGGAAAATTCAATAATAGTGAGGGCTCTAGTCTGCATTACGTAACACGACCGATACCACTTTTCTCATTAATTTTCCGTATCTACTAGATTAATAGTTTTGTTCAAAAATAGCAATCCTTCTAAAGTCGTATTCTTTCACGTATACATGTGTGCAATTTTGCATTCGTTGTTATATCAACTTGCAATCGGATTTGTACACATGTATTCAAAAATGTTTTCTTTTTGTATACGTAATTGTTTGCAAGTGTACGAAAATCGTATACAAAAATCCCCTCCTAAATTAATGACTAACTTTTTATCTGAGCGGGTATCAAAGAAAAATAAAATAAAAAATTGGAGCTGACAACATGGCAGGATTTGAAAACTTAATCGCAAGCATATCCGATTTCTTTTGGACTTATGTATTATCCATTCTATTAATTGCAACGGGGATATTGTATACTTTCCGTTTGAAATTCTTTCAGTTTCGGATGTTTGGACACATACTAAAGAAGACAGTTGGACAAATATTTAAAAAGAACAAAGAGAAAGGGACAATTACCCCCTTCCAAGCATTTACTTCTGCTCTTGCCTCAACGGCCGGAGCAACGAACATTGTTGGTGTACCAGTGGCTATCTCACTCGGTGGACCAGGCGCCCTTTTCTGGATGTGGATGGTCGCTTTAATAGGCATGGCAACAAGGTATAGTGAAATTGTGCTCGGTATGAAGTACAGAGAGAAAAATGAAAATGGTGAGTGGGTTGGTGGTCCTCAGTACTATATACGCAAAGCTCTGGGCTGGAAAGTAATTGCCACCTTATTTGCTGTCTTTTTAATGCTTGAAGCTATTCCAAGTGTAATGGTGCAATCTAACTCGATCGCCACACAGCTTCAGGGAGCTTTTGACTGGTCTGTACATGTGACGGGGATTGGAATTCTCATTGTGATCGGATTCATTATATTTGGTGGGATAAAACGTATTGCAAATGTGACCGATAAGCTGGTACCATTTATGGTTTTAACCTACCTTACCCTTTCGTTAATTGTAATTTTCGCTAATGTAGATCAATTAGGGACTGTATTTAGTTTAATCTTTACACATGCTTTCACACCTATCTCAGCAACAGGAGGCTTCGCAGGTGCAGCAATTGCACAGGCTATTCGTTGGGGTATCGCCAGAGGGTTATATTCCAATGAAGCTGGACTAGGTACAGGACCTATCGCTCATGCACCGGCACAAACTGACCATCCTTCAAAACAAGCTTTCTGGGGAGTCTTCAGTGTATTTATTGATACCATCGTGATTTGTACGGTATCTGGAATTCTTGTTCTTGTTACAGGTGCATGGACAAAAGTAGAATCAGCGAATGCATCAAGCATGATTACCGTTGCCTTTTCTGATTTTTATGGTTCAACATTTGGTGGTATATTTGTTGCTATATTCCTTCTATTTTTCGTTATTACGACAATTGGAATTCTCATATTCTTTGGGGAAAAACAGGCAGAGTTCTTGTCAGGCTTAACTGCTGCAAAATCAATGCGTATGGTATATCTTATTGCAATATATGTTGGTGCAATTGGTGGCTTACAATTCGTTTGGCAATTCCTAGATCTGATGCTTGCCTTTGTCGTCATCTTTAATGTAATCCCTATGTTATTCCTCAGTAAAGAGGTTAAGGCTATTACAGATGACTACGTATATCGCTTATACAAGAAGAATGGTGGAGAACCAAGCGTTACGCTATTTACAGAAAAAGATTAATTACTAAACTAATAACAAAGCACCCATTTACTTTGCGGTTCGTTAACATTTTGAGCATTTACGTAATGAAACACAACTTTGATACAATAAAAAAATCCAGTTATTATAATTTGATAACTGGATTTTTTTATTGTTTTTTAAAACGAATGGCGTCGCTTGCCCTTAGTTTATATTCATCATTAACCTACATCTCTTTCCCAAAAACGATGTTGCTTAACAGCTTCTGTAAACCGAGAAACAAAATCATCTGAATCTCCCTCTGTTATAACACCTGCAGCGAGGGAAGTAACACCAAAGTCCTGTAACAATTTCTCCCCTTCGTGTGTTGCACCAATCGGTTTAAAGTGAGAAAAAGCCTCTTTTGTAAAGTTCCCTGCCTTACCTTGGAAACTCTCATTTTGATGGGCCCCACCCACTACATATACAGCGTCGTATAGTACAGAATCTACCGTCAGAAACGTGTTATCTACTTCGAGTTGAGGACCTTTTTCCGTTTTAATTGTTCCTAGCTTTGAGGCAACGATTTCTGGCTGCATACCTTGCTTTTTAAATTGATCCACGATATCGCTTACCGCATCTCCGTCATAACCTTCATCTAACAATACAGCAATCTTTCTTGTTGCAACAGACTTTGTACTGTTTTCCTGACTTAATGCTGGGGACACCTTTGTAATAGTTTGTCCACCCTCAGAAGGTGCCACTACTCCTATACTATCTGCAATTTGTTGAGCCATCTCCAAGTTAACATTTGCAAACATATCTACTACCTGTTGCTGTATATCCTTGTTTTGAACCTTGCCTAGCTCAAAACAAAATGCCTGTATGATGTGTTCTTTTTCCGCTATACTCATACTATTCCAAAACAGTGTAGCTTGTGAGAAGTGATCTTTGAAACTATCGCTTCTCGTTTTAACTTTTCTACCATCCACCTTTTCCTGATAGTGTTCGTAACCTCCCTCGCTTGGAGTTGCAGGCTCTGGAGTGTTACGAGCAAGGCTGTTTTTATGGTAGCTTACTTGTCCTTTATTAATAGTATGCCTGCCATAACCATCACGCTGATTATTATGGAATGGGCAAACTGGCCGATTAATAGGCAACTCGTGGAAGTTAGGACCACCTAGACGGATCAGTTGTGTATCCGTATAGGAGAATAACCTGCCCTGAAGTAATGGGTCGTTGGTAAAATCTATCCCCGGCACGACATGACCTGGATGGAAAGCAACTTGTTCTGTCTCAGCAAAAACATTATCTACATTTCGGTTTAATGTCATCTTGCCGATGATCTTAACTGGTACATCTTCCTCCGGCCAGATTTTGGTTGGATCTAGAATATCGAAATCAAATATAAATTCATCTTCTTCTGGAATGACTTGAACACCAAACTCAAATTCTGGATAGTCTCCGTTCTCAATTGCATCGTAAAGGTCAGCACGGTGGAAATCAGGGTTTTTACCGTTAATCTTTTGCGCCTCATCCCATACAGTTGAATGAATTCCTAGCTTCGGCTTCCAGTGAAACTTTACAAAATGTGCTTTTCCTTCCTCATTCACAAAGCGGAATGTATGTACCCCAAACCCTTCCATCATGCGAAAGCTTCTCGGAATTGCTCGATCTGATAAATGCCACATAATCATATGTGCTGATTCCTGGTTGTTTGCCACAAAGTCCCAAAAAGTATCGTGGGCAGAAGCAGCTTGTGGTATGCCGTTATGTGGCTCCGGTTTTACAGCGTGTATTAAGTCGGGAAACTTTACTGCGTCTTGAATGAAAAATACAGGTATGTTATTACCGACAAGGTCATAATTACCTTCTTCTGTATAAAATTTAGTTGCAAAACCACGAACGTCTCTTGCTAGCTCACCAGAACCTTTAGATCCAGCTACCGTTGAGTATCTCACAAATACTGGCGTCTTAGACCCAGGTTCCTGTAAGAACTTAGCTTTAGTATAGGGTTTCATAGATTCATATAATTCAAACTCCCCATGTGCCGCATACCCTCTTGCATGAACAATCCGCTCTGGTATACGCTCATGATCAAAATGAGTCATCTTTTCACGAAAATGAAAGTCTTCCATTAGGGTTGGTCCTCTTTCTCCCGCTTTTAAAGAAAACTCATCCTCAGATACTCTTAATCCTTGATTTGTTGTTAACTTTTTGCCACTGTCATCGACTCGATAAGCTTCCAGCTGCTCATTTTTACTGTTGCCATCAACTTTACGTTCATCCGACATGTTAGCCCTCCTTATTGTTAGTTGCGTAATGTCATAACTTCCCTAAATCAATACCCGCGTACTGGAAATGTTAAACAGTGGGGAAACTAGACCTTAGCTGAAAATTACTAGACAGAACCTTTGTCAATCAACAAACAGAATAAATATAAAATATTTTGAACAAACAGGAAAAAACTGTGCTAAAATTGAGTTGAAAGTAGGAATTTTTGCCTATGTTCAAGAGAGGAAGATCACCCATGCGACTGATAGTATTTATCATAAGTATTTTCATCGTTTCGCTGACTGTCGCAGTCTTTTATGGTGAAATTTTGGTAGATTCATCATTATTTTTTAAAGCAATCCTATTATACTGGCTTTTTTCCACCCTTTATTCGCACTTAACCATTGTTGTGAAAAAAGGAAAATTAAACATGGATTATGGAATATCTTATGGTCTTTCGTTTGGGTTGTTGGCTGGTCCCCTTGGCTTATTTATTTTTGAATTTGTTCAACGTTTTATTGTTTACTTTAATCGAAAATATTCCAACACAGCTGACCCAGACGAATTTCTACATACTTTTTATAATATCGGAGCCTTTACATTAAATAACTCTATCGCCTTCTTTTTATTTCAAATGTTATACCCTGGGTTTCAGAACCTACCTTTTGGCTTTTGGCTATTAATCATTATATTGGTTATCACTGTTTCACTACTTTCAGATCTCTATCTCATCACTATATTTACGATTAGCAAAGATATTATGTCTATAAAGGAAGCGATAGACTTCATCAAAAGCAGGAGTATCCTTGACATGGGAAAGACTGCATTCTCTAATGGTCTTCTGTTTCTTCTTCTTATGGAACAGCAATGGGAGATGGTTATTGCACTCTTCCTCCTAAATTATCTTGTAAGTCGTTCTTTCCTTTTTAAGTCACAGACAATTCAACACAAACTGGAGCGAGATAGATTCGAACAGATGGCTTATACAGATTTTTTAACAACAGTGTACAACAGAACCTACATGGATAAAATTATGCAGGAGCTTAATAATAGTGGAGAATGTATTGGGGTGATTGTTTCTGATATTGATACCTTTAAGCGGATTAATGATACGTATAATCACGCAGTCGGAGACTATGTAATTCAGCACTATGCTGCTACATTGCAGAACAACCTTCAGGAAAAAGACTGCTTAATCCGAAGTGGTGGCGAAGAATTCACCATATTTCTCAGACATCGATCATTTCAGCAATGTGTGGAGCTTTTGGAGAAAATAAGGGTGGAAGTTGAATGCAGTCCTGTCCCAACTGAATATAAATCTGATCATGTGGCCATCAACTATACCGCTTCATTTGGATTGTATTACTATAAAACGGGTGGAGAAACAGAGATTAAACGGGCATACGTTTACGCGGATGAGCTCCTTTTACAGGCGAAAGAATCAGGGAAGAATCGAGTCACGGCAAAGAACGGTACAATGAACCTTCCACTAACTTCACGATTTAAGTAAGAGCTAAGACTCATCCTCTCCTAGCGTATAAAAAAGAGCCTGAACGGGTGAAAACCCGCTCAGACTCTTTTGTTTTAATCAGTATTTAGCTCTAGTTAGTGTTCCCTAACCCGAAGGCTTTTCGCTGTTATTAGACTTTACTTGTTTTCTTGATTTGCTTGCTTCGTAACTGTCCGCATGCTGCATCAATATCTGCACCATTTTCCCAACGAACGCCACAGTTAATGCCTTTTGCTTTCAAGGTCTCAAAGAAAGCTTGAATAGAAGCAGATTCACTGCGCTGATACTGATTGTGCTCATCCACGGAATTATACGGAATTAAGTTCACATAAGCTAGATGGCGATGGTTATACAGTAATTTTGCTAACTGCTCTGCCTCTTCCTTATGGTCATTGACATCCCGTAACATAATATACTCGTAAGTTATACGACGATTCGTCTTTTCCAAGTAATAATCTACAGACTGCATCAGCTTTTCAATTGGGAATGCCTTGTTAATCTTCATAATTCTCGTTCTTAGCTCATTGTTTGGAGCGTGAATCGAGATAGCAAGGTTAACTTGAATTCCTGTGTCGGCAAATTCATATATTTTATGGGCAAGACCACTGGTGGATACAGTGATGTGACGTGCACCAATGTTAAGTCCTCTATCGTCGTTTACAACATATAGGAAATCCATTAAATTGGTGAAATTATCGAATGGCTCACCAATCCCCATTACCACGATATGGCTAACCCTTTCATCGTCACCACGTTCATCCAAGTGCTTTTGTACATTCATAATTTGCTCTACAATTTCCCCACTTGATAGGTCTCTGTTTTTCCTCAGCAATCCGCTTGCACAAAAGGTGCAACCGATATTACAGCCAACCTGTGTCGTAACACAAACAGACAAGCCATAATTGAACCGCATTAAAACAGTTTCGATTAAATTGCCGTCCGCAAGTTTAAATAGAAATTTAATTGTTCCATCCTGCGATTCTTGCTTAATTTCCTCATCCAAAGTGTGAAGCACAAAATTTTCTTCTAAAAGCTCAATCGTCTGTTTGTTGACGTTTTTCATTTCAGAAAACTGGCCAACACGTTTTTTATAAAGCCAGTTCCAAACCTGGTCAATTCGAAATCGTTGTTGTCCGCGTTCCATCAACCAATCAGATAATTGATCATATGTCAGTCCATAAATGGATTGTTTACTCATTTTTTTATTAACCCTCATTTCCAGTAAGTCCTTTTCCTAAGAAAGAATTCACTTAAAAAGCATTGCATATTTCCTACTATACTATATTACTTCATGTCACTATCTCTTGCAAACCCAATTGAAGGAATGTTACTCCTTATATTACAACTTGTCAAGTTAGAACTAAAAACCACAACCCTGTAAGGCTGTGGTTTTCTGTTCTTTTTATGGTAAAACGGTTTCTCCCATTAGGTAACGATCACATTCTCGAGCAACTTCTCTGCCTTCGTTGATCGCCCAAACAATTAGGCTTTGTCCACGGCGCATGTCACCTGCAGCAAAAACACCTTCTACGTTCGTAGTGTATTCCCCATACGTTGCTTTCACTGTAGATCTAGATGTTGTCTCAACTTCCATTTGACTAATAAGGTCTTGCTCTGGACCCTTAAAGCCAATGGCAATTAATACAAGGTCTGCTGGCCAAACTTTCTCTGTACCTGGGATTTCTTCTCGTACCTTATTGCCATTTTCGTCAAAACGAAGCTTAACATTGACTGTATGCACTTCTTTAACATGACCCGTTTCATCACCAACAAATTTCTTTGTCATAACAGCATAGGCACGAGGATCCTCCCCAAGAACACTTGAAGCCTCTTTATGGCCATATTCAACACGGTGGATCGTAGGGTACTGTGGCCATGGGTTTGTCTCTATATCTCTGACCAAACCTTTCTTATCATAAATATCAAATTGGGTAAGGCTTTTACAATTATGTCTAACAGAGGTTGCCAGGCAATCTGTTCCTGTGTCCCCGCCACCGATTACAATCACATTTTTATCTTCAGCTGAAATATAGTTTCCATCTTCCAAATTAGAGTCAAGGAGGCTTTTCGTATTAGCATGTAGGAAATCCATTGCTGGATGTACTCCCTTTAACGAACCTCCTTCTATCTGGATATCACGGTGCACAGTTGCTCCACCGCAAAGAATAGTGGAATCAAAAGATTCCTTGAGCTCTTCTACTGATATGTCTTTTCCTACCTCTGTATTGGTAATAAACGTAATCCCTTCTTCTTCTAGAATAGAGACACGGCGTTTCACTACATCATAGGAAAGCTTCATTTCCGGAATACCATAAGTCAATAATCCGCCGACACGATCATTTCTTTCAAATACGGTTACCGTGTGACCTGCCTTGTTAAGTTGCGCTGCAGCAGCCAGCCCGGCTGGACCTGAACCGATTACAGCCACCTTTTTTCCAGTACGCTTTTCAGGCGGAGTAGCTACAACCCATCCCTCTTCAAAGCCTTTTTCAATAATGGATCGTTCGATCGTCCTAATTGCAACTGGAGGTTCATTTATCCCTAGTACACAAGCTCCTTCACAAGGTGCTGGGCACGCCATTCCAGTAAACTCAGGGAAATTATTCATTTCATGCTCTCTTTCAAGTGCTTCCTTCCATTTCCCTTCATACACCAGGTTATTCCACTCAGGGATAAGGTGGTAAACTGGACATCCTGATGTGACCCCATTTAGCTCTAACCCCACATGGCAGGTAGGGACGCCACAATCCATGCAACGCGCCCCCTGTATTTGTACTTCTTTTTCTGTCATGGGTATCGTGTAATCGTTCCAATCTTTGATTCGGGTTCCAGGATCTCTTTCATCCCGGACCTTTCTTTCATATTCCATAAATGCGGTTTGTTTCCCCATCGGTAGGCCCTCCCTCTCTAATACTTGGAACATTTATGTTAACGTGCAACAAGTTTTATTGCAGAGCGACTGCTTCTGTTCTCTCTTTTTCTACTGGTTTTTTACTTTCCTCGAAAGCTGTCATTTCTGCTTCAAATTTAGTTAACCCGTTATCTAGTAACTCTTTTATACGATCCTGAACTTTTACATAAGCTTTTGGAATAACCCGAACAAATTGCGGTATATACTTTTCCCAATAAGTTAGGATACGTTCGGCGTGCGAACTGTTCGTGTAAAAAACATGCTGTTGAATATGCTGGTACAGTGCCTGCAGCTCTTCTGAATCTTTCACTGGCTCTACGTTAACAAGCTCTGCGTTCACTTTAGAATGGAAGGTATCATCTTCATCGAGAATATAGGCAACCCCGCCTGACATCCCAGCAGCAAAGTTCCTGCCTGTCGTACCTAGCACAACAACCTTTCCACCTGTCATATACTCACAACCATGATCGCCGACACCTTCTACAACGATATTTGCCCCACTATTTCTTACAGCAAATCGTTCCCCCGCAATACCACGGATGTACGCTTCACCGCGAGATGCACCGTAAAATGCTACATTTCCAATAATGGTATTTTTCTCTGGCGGGAATGTCACAATTGGATCTGGATGGACGATGATTTTTCCACCAGATAAGCCTTTTCCAACAAAATCATTGGCATCCCCAATTAATCTCAACGTCATTCCAGGCGGGATGAAAGCTCCAAAGCTTTGTCCGGCAGATCCATTAAAATTCAGCTTCACTGTATCTTCTGGTAATCCTTCTTCTCCGTATAGCTTGGTAATTTCACTACCAAGTAACGTACCGGTAACCCGGTTAATGTTTCTGATTGCGGTAGTAAACTCCACAGGGCTTTTTTCTTCTATCGCTTTTCTGCAATGAGGAAGCAACTCTTGATAGTCCAATGTTCTCTCTATTCCATGGTCTTGCTTTATAGTGGCATATCTACCTACTTTTGCTGGAAGATCTGGTTGATAGAGTAGTGGGCTAAGGTCGATTCCTTTCGCTTTCCAGTGATCAACTGCATCATTTACTTCAAGTACATCTGTACGGCCAATCATCTCATTTATTGTTCTGAAGCCGAGCTCTGCCATTAATTCACGAGCTTCCCTTGCAATAAACCGCATGAAATTAGCAACATGCTCTGGGTCCCCCATAAATTTCTTTCTAAGCTCAGGGTTTTGTGTCGCAATTCCAACTGGACATGTATCCATATGGCAAACACGCATCATGACACAACCTAACACCACAAGTGGAGCTGTAGAAAAACCATACTCTTCTGCTCCAAGCAAGGCGGCGAGGACAACATCGCGCCCTGTCATCATCTTCCCATCTGTCTCTACCACGATGCGATCACGTAAACCATTTAGCAACAAGGTTTGATGCGTTTCAGCAAGGCCAATCTCCCACGGAAGACCAGTATGCTTCAAACTCGTTCGTGGAGCTGCGCCTGTTCCACCATCATAACCACTAATTAAAACTAAATCTGCTCTTCCCTTTGCAACACCTGCAGCTATAGTACCTACACCGACAGCAGAAACAAGCTTCACACTTATCCTTGCGTTTGGATTCGTGTTTTTTAAGTTATGGATTAGCTCTGCTAGGTCTTCGATAGAATAAATATCGTGATGTGGTGGTGGAGAAATCAACTCAACTCCCGGTGTAGAACCGCGGACTTCAGCAACCCATGGATATACCTTTTTGCCAGGAAGGTGACCACCTTCACCTGGTTTTGCCCCTTGGGCTATTTTTATTTGAATCTCGTCAGCATTCACAAGATAATGACTATTTACGCCAAACCTGCCTGAAGCTACCTGTTTAATCGAACTTCTTCTGGAATCGCCATTTTCATCGGGTGTAAAACGGTCAGCAGACTCTCCGCCTTCCCCAGTATTACTTCGTCCGCCAATTCGATTCATTGCAATAGCCAATGCTTCATGTGCTTCCTGGCTTATGGAGCCATAAGACATGGCACCAGTTTTGAAACGTGCACAGATTTCTTCCACTGTTTCGACTTCTTCAATTGGTACAGGTGTGCGCTTTTTGAAAGCTAATAAACCACGTAATGATTGAAGATTGTTCGTTTCGTCTGTCAAAAGATTTGTATATTCCTTAAACACATCATAATTATTGGTACGACAAGCATGCTGAAGGGTATGAATGGTTTTAGGGTTGTATTGGTGATCTTCACCATTTCCTCTATATTGAAATTCATCTCCTGCTTCGAGCGCATAATTTGAACCACGTGCTTCCTGGAACGCTTTCTCGTGACGCATAACCGTTTCTTTTTCAATCATATCCATCCCGATGCCGCCTAAACGAGAAGCTGTACCGGTAAAATACTTATCAATTACATCTGTTTGGATGCCAACTGCTTCAAAAATCTGAGCACCACGGTAACTCTGAATGGTGGAAATTCCCATTTTAGATAGAATTTTAATTATGCCATCAGTCACTGAGTTCACATACTGATCTACCGCTTGATTTGGTGTAATTGCCTCTAATTCCTGGTTATCTACTAACTCATGAATGGTATCAAAGGCCAGATATGGATTAATTCCTTCCGCACCATAACCAATTAGCGTGGCAAAGTGGTGCACTTCTCTAGGTTCCCCAGATTCTACAAGCAGGCTAACTTTTGTACGAATCCCTCTTCGGATCAAATGGTGATGCAATCCAGATACAGCCAGCAATGCAGGGATGGCGACCTTTCCCTTACTTACTCCACGGTCTGATAGAACAATAAGGGTTGCGCCTTCTTCTATCGCCTTATCTGCCTTAATAAACAGCTTTTCCATTGCCTGCACAAGATTTCCTTCTGGTTTACTACGTTTAAATAAAGTGGAAATGGTTGCAGTCTGAAATCCTTCAATTTGACGTACACGTAGTTTCTCCAGCTGGTCATTGGTCATAATTGGCGTTTCAAGTCGGATATGCATACAACTATCCGCTTTGGGTGCCACAAGGTTTCCTTCAGCGCCAATTGTTGTCTCGACCATCGTAATAATCTGCTCACGAATAGCATCAATAGGTGGATTTGTCACCTGGGCAAACAATTGTTTGAAATAATTATATAGAAGCTGGGGCTTTTTCGATAGCACTGCCAGTGGTGAATCATATCCCATTGAACCTATTGGATCCTTCCCATCTTCTACGAGTGGCTTAATTATTTTGTTCAATTCTTCTCTTGTATAGCCAAAAGCGAATTGCTGTTCAAGTAATTCCTTGCCCCTATAGGATGGCTGGTCATTCCTAACATCAGGAATATCATTAAGGTCAATCTTATTTTTGAGCCATTCTTTATAAGGTTGCTCTGAAGCAACCTGCATCTTAATATCCTCATCCGGAACGATAATGCCCTTTTCCAAATCTACAAGGAGCATCTTCCCAGGTTGAAGTCTGTCCTTATACAGGATGTCATCAGCAAAGATATCAAGTGCTCCAACTTCTGAACCTAGCACGATCATTCCACTCTTTGTGACGTAATAGCGAGCTGGACGTAAACCATTACGGTCAAGGCAAGCACCTATCTGGTTCCCATCTGTAAACACTAGTGCTGCCGGGCCATCCCATGGTTCCATTAATGTACTATGATATTCGTAGAAATCGCGTTTTTCTTCCTTGATGGACGCATCGTTCGCCCATGGTTCAGGCACCATCATCATAGCAGTATGTGCTAGTGATCGCCCCGATAAGTGAAGAAATTCAAATGTATTGTCAAAAATGGAAGAGTCACTGCCGTCCGCGTCAATTACAGGAAGAATTTTTTCCATATCTTCTTCAGAAAAATGCTCTGAAGCGCAAAGTTGTTCACGGGCGCGCATCCAGTTCACATTTCCTCTTAATGTATTAAACTCCCCATTATGAATGGTGAATCTGTTTGGATGAGATCTTTTCCAGCTTGGAAATGTATTCGTACTAAAGCGAGAGTGGACAAGAGCCAATGCAGATTTAAAATCAGGGTGATTCAAATCAATATAAAATGCATCTAACTGTTCAGGAATTAGCATTCCTTTATAAACAATCGTACTGGAAGACAGACTGCTAATATATACATCTTCATACTCCGGAACTTTTGCCATTTCTTGTTCTATGCGCTTCCGAATCACATACATCTTTCTTTCAAACGCTATTTGATCTTTTATATCTTCAGACTTCTTAATAAAAATTTGTCTAATTGTAGGTTTACTTTTAGAAGCCACCTTGCCAATAAACGATTCATTCGTTGGTACAGGCCTCCAGCCAAGGAACGTTTGCCCCTCTTGTTCTATGATTTCTTCAAACACTTCTTTGCTGCGCATTCTTACCTCATGATCACGTGGAAGAAACACCATACCAACGCCATACTCCCCCTGTTTAGGTAAAGTGATGTTCTCCTTGGCACATTGCTTTTGAAAGAAGCGATCTGGAATCTGAGTTAGAATTCCTGCTCCATCACCTGTGCTTGTATCGGCAGATTGTCCTCCCCGATGTTCCAAATTACATAAAATATTAACTGCATTCTGAACAATATTATGTGTTGGTTTTCCATTTATATTTGCAATCATTCCAATTCCACATGCTTCGTGTTCAAAATCTGGATGATAGAGTCCCTGCCTTTGCGGGAAGCCATTTCTCGTCATCATTACATCTCCCTTCTATCATTAAACATTCTTGGTATCTCCTACCTTAAAACGAATTGGAGATCAAACCAGAACAGTTTAGGAAATCTACGTCCGCTCATCTTTTAGCGAATCTAGAACATTTAAGATTTAGCAATAAGAAATGTTCCACAAAACTAAAAATATACACTTTTCTAAATATAAAAAAGGATAGTAGAAATATCATATCATAAATCACTTTTTAACTCAAAATTCAGATAAGTCATGTTCATGCATTTTTATAAAAATCCAGTAAATGAAAACGCTACCAAATATGCGTTCTTTATTTTTTGTATGCGTTTTTATTGCATAAAAGACAAGGTTTATAGGGTTGTTTAATTTAAATCCAAAAGAAACGATAATTTTACGACATTTTTTTCTTTTTTGAAAAATACATTAACCATGTTTTTCCTTCTATCCCAGTTAAAGGCCAGATTCCAATGCAGCGTTTTACCATATAATTGGTAAGCTAATTAGTGGACGTTTGGACTGTTTAGACGTAATATTTCTTAGTAAGCAAATCGTGAGGAGTGAATACGATGACAATGAATACAAAAACATTTAAACATATACCATTATCTGTTCTTGACCTAGCAGCAGTGAAGGAAGGCAGTACTCCCAGAGAGTCATTTCAAAACAGTGTACAGTTAGCACAACATGTGGAAAAGCTTGGTTTTAATCGCTATTGGCTTGCGGAGCATCATAATATGCCTGGTATTGCCAGTTCTGCAACCTCAGTCATTATGGGGCATATTGCTGAGAAGACAGAACGTATTCGTGTTGGCGCAGGCGGAATCATGCTGCCTAATCATGCAACTATTGTAATTGCCGAACAATTTGGCACATTGGAATCCCTCTTCCCTGGTCGGATCGATTTAGGATTGGGACGTGCGCCTGGTAGTGACCAAGCCACAGCCTATGCGCTTAGAAGAACACTTGGAATGAGTGTAGAGGATTTCCCTATGCAAGTAAATGAATTGCAGGACTACTTCTCAGAGGAGCCTGTTTCACGCGTAAAAGCTGTCCCAGGCCAAGGGCTTGACATTCCAATCTGGCTACTTGGATCAAGTGACTTTAGTGCACGCCTTGCAGCAGAAAAAGGACTCGCGTTCTCATTCGCAAGCCATTTTGCACCTGCATACACAATACCAGCATTACGACTTTACCGGGAGAATTTCCAGCCAACGGAGAAGATGGAAAAGCCGTACGCAATGGTAGGAGTAAATGTAATTGCAGCTGATACAGATGAAAAGGCTCAGTATATTGCCACTTCACAGCAACAGCAATTTCTAAGTATCCGTAAAGGGAAACCGACAAAACTTCAGCCACCAGTAGAAAATATGGATGACATTTGGACGCCAATGGAGCGAGCAGCTGTGGAGCAATCGCTTGACCCTCGTACGACAATTATCGGTAGCAAAGAGACTGTCAAAAAAGGCATCGAAGCATTCCTTGAAGAAACACAGGCAGATGAAATGATTATTAGCGGGCAAATTTACCATATGGAAGACCGCCTTCGCTCTTATGAGATCGTCGCAGAGCTTATGGATGAAGCATAATTACGTTTAAGCAAATAAAAAAGCCGGACAAGCATGCGCAAAAATGTGCGAAGCTTCCCGGCTTTTTATTTTTTATATCCTTACTTGAGATTAGTACGTTATCAGCTGCTCCTTTTTCAATAGTGACTTAATCTCGGCCAATTCCTTTTGTACCTCTGCAAGCTTAATGTCTGTTGGGGATGGCGTCTCTTCCCTGTGTGCCTCCTCGACGTTATTCACGATAACACCAACGAAAAGATTCACAATAACAAATGCTCCAATTAGAATGAACGTGACAAAATACCACCATGAAGATGGATCTTCTGCCAATATTGGCCGCATTACACCACTCGCCCATGACTCAAGCGTAATCACCTGGAACAAAGTTAATAATGAATCATGCAATGTTCCAAAGTATTCTGGCGCAATTGAATGGAAAAGCGTTGTACCAATTACCCCATATACATAGAAAAACATACCAAGTAATAACATAATGGTTCCCATGGAAGGGATCGTAAGTAGCAACGCATTTACTATCTTTCGTAAGGAGGGAATAATAGATATAGCTCTCAGAACCCGTAAGACCCGTACAATTCGTAGGACCGTTATATAATGTGAGCCTACCAGCACGACACTAAGCAAAACAATGATAAAATCAAATACATTCCAGAAGTCTTTAAAGAAGGCCCCAAAGGACTTTGCCCCAAGTATTCGAATTATAATTTCGACTGTAAAAGTAAAAATCAATATCATATCTACTATGTATATCCACTCTTCATCAGCAAAGAAGCTATATGTCGCTAATCCAGCAAGCATAGCGTTAAAAACAATTAATGTAATAATCACTCTTGAAAACAAAGGGTGAGCCGCAATACGAGCACAGGTTTGTTTTATTTTCTTCATTTATGGTATTCCTCCTCTTAATCCTATTTTACTTAGCCAGGCTTTATTTGTCACTTCTAGTTTTAAATATGTATAAACGGGAATTGAAAAGGAAAATCGATGGAAAGGAAAGATGAAAGTGGGATCTTATTTTCAAAAAGACTATGAAACTTCCAGAGCCGTTTTCCGAAATCACTTAGACAAAGTCAAATCAATCTGGCCTAACGCTTCACTTGAAACAGTACACATCGGAAAGGAAGAGAATGATAATACAATTGATATCATTCGTGCGGACGCTACAAGTGAAAAAGACAAGGTTGCACTACTTTCATCAGGAGAGCATGGGATAGAGGGCTATGCCGGGGCAGCGTGTATTCACCTATTTGTCGAAGAATATATACAGCAGTTACAACCTGAAACGACTGGTATTTGCCTTGTACATGCCATCAATCCATGGGGGATGAGAAACTTCCGTCGAGTTACGGAAAACAACATTGACCTTAATCGAAATTATATTGAAGAAGAAGGACCTTTACCTATAGATGTAAATAAAAAGTACGAAAAAGAAAAAGAACTTTTCCTTCCAAACGGGAAGATTAAAGATATAACCAGTGAGCAGAGCAGATTATTTAAAACTTTAACAAAGGCATTGGCTAAAGAAGGCTATGCTAACATGAAACACGCTAAAAGCATGGGTCAATATGAATTTGAACGCGGCGTATATTATGGTGGAAAAGCATTAGAGGAAAATGCACAATACGTAAGATCATTACAAAAAGACCTGCTTGAACAATATAATCAAATCGTCCACATGGACTGGCATACTGCTTTAGGACCCAGTAACGAATTGACGATGGTTGTCCCACCATATGAAGAACAGAGCGAGGATGAATTAAAGTCACGTTATCCACTGAAAAATATCATGAAGTTTTCAGATAAGAAAGTTGTGGGGGATTCCAATCAACATTTCTACCAAATACAAGAGAAGCATTATCCGGATAAAAAGCTTTTCTCTGCTTTATTTGAATTTGGAACCTTTGGTGATGATAAAAAAGCAGAATTAAGAGAACTTATGACCATCGTGCTAGAAAACCAACTTTACTGGGAAGGCGCTGAAAAGAATTCTAATAGGAACTTTATTTTAAATGAATTTCGAGAAATGTTTTACCCAAATGACGAGGTATGGCAATCAGATGTCATGAAGGAAGCAAGAAAGGCAATGAGGGTGGTTCTCGGAGCAGAAAAAGTACTTCCTTCTTCTGTGGTATAACTGCTTTACAACTGTTAATAGATGATGCTGCCTTACGACAGCATCATCTATTTTGTTTTAATACAGTAGTAAATTACATTTAAAAAGCCTAGGAGACATGCAACTGTTGCTTGTCCCCTAGGCTTTTTATAATTTTTATTTAAATCTAATGTTTTCCATTACAAAGTTGCTTTTGGGATGTGTTGGAATTCGCCTCATGCTATACGAAAGGTCTTGAGCAGGAACCCCATACGCGATATCCTGCGTAAGGAAGGCTAGACTTGTTTGCATTAATTCAATGGTTAACCATTCACCCGCACAACGATGTCCTTTATCATACTCTCCGCCACCCTGTGGGATAAAGTCAAACGGACTTCCTTCCCAATCTTCAAATCGTTCTGGTTTAAAGCGATTCGGCTCTGACCAAAGTTCAGGACTATGATTTGTTCCGTATATATCGAGGATGACCAAGGTATCTTTTTTAAAATGATACCCCTGCCAGTCAAAGGCTTTTGCTGTCAAAGCTCCTGTAAAAGGTGCAAAAGGATAGTATCGACGAACTTCCTGTACAAACCATTTAACGTAATCCCCTTTATTGTCTGCCATCTTAGCTTTTGTTTTAGGGAAATCGTGAATTGCTAAGGCACCAAATGTGACAAAACGGGCGATCGCTACAATTGGACGTAATAGATTTAGAATTTCTACAGCCGCAGTGTGCGTATCAAGCAGGTTCCCGTCCAAATCTTTATGCCATGAAACGATATATAATGGCTTTGCCTCCTCTATGCGCAGTTCACCATTCCGGACACGTTCCACAATATCTTCAATCCATTTTTCAGCACGATTCCTGGCTACCCGCCCCTTCCAATGGCGAGGCCCCGAAGCACCAAAGGCATCTATCATATCACTTAAGTCTTGCGTTCTAATGGAGAGGTCTTTAGCCCATAATGGCACACCAACCCACTCACAAGCTGTTCGACACATTATTTTTTCTGCCTCAGGGAACAGTTCAATGTTGTCTTTTGTTACCCATTCTGTGGCAGACTGTTGCCATTTTTCTCGGCAAATTGTTGCGATTTCCTTTAGACTATCCCGAGTCATCAGGGACATAAACAGATGCTTTCGATGCTGATGTGCATCTCCATCCATGCCTTGGACGCCGCCGACACCAAACAAGCTTTCCTTAATCCGTTTGGGTGCAGCTCCTTCGCGCTTAAAGCACTCCTTATCATAAAACAGTTCTGTGGCTTCCTTACCACTGATGCAAATGACCTTTTTTCCAGCCATCATACGAGTCTGAAATATACGGGAACGATACTGCTGAAGGCGATTTGGCACAAAACGATAGCCTTCTTTAAGCAGCGCCATACTATGATCCAAGCCTTTTTCTTGCGGTATTTGCTTACCTGAATTCACCTACTACACTCCCCTTCTAAAATAAATTTTTCTAATAGTTTAAGTTTACCCATGTCTGATATTCTGAAACGGATAGTGTGGGATACAGTAGGAAAAGGGGTATGCGACGACCGCTTTCGTGGTGAACGGGACGGCCTTTGATTCTCACTAACTTTTGGTTGATTCCAACCCATGCTTGGTTGATTTAGCTGAGCTAAAAAACAAACTCAAAATGAGGCTGGGACATAAGAAAATCAAACAAGAAAAAATCGTACATTCAAACGGAGCAATGCAGAAAAAGTTCGAACACATCCGGATCCCCCCCTAATTTTTGGATATCTGAATCACACTTTAGCGAAGGATAAATACGGAGACTCCTTGAAAATGCATTCGCATTTTCTGCGTGCGATGAATCGCTGACGAAGCCTTACTTGTCCAGTGGGAACAGCACGAGTCCGAAGGCCCCGCAAGAAGCGATTTTTGCTTCTGAGGAGACTAAGGCCGTGCCCACGGAAAGCGGAGTATTTTCCTGAGCGGTAATTAAGCACTTGTTTATTATTGTTCGTTTTTTAAAAAGGCTGGGACGTTATGTCCCAGCCCTTTTCATTATTCGATTTAAGCGTTTAGTTTTGCAGCAACCTCAACCGTACGTTTCACCTGATGCTTCACAGCAGGCTCCACATTTTCAACCATTTTTCCATCTTGTCCCTGTGTCACGCTTGTTCCGTATGGATTTCCACCCGCTGCGGGAATAGAGTCATCAGTATAACCAGGCGCTACGATAATGGCACCCCAGTGCATCATAGTAGTATAGAAAGAAAGTGCTGTTGCTTCTTGTCCACCATGTGCGTTTGATGCAGAAACCATTACACTGACAGCTTTGTTAACTGTTTTTCCAGTTGCCCAAAGTCCGCCCTGTGAATCTATATATTGTTTCATTTGAGATGGGACATTACCAAAACGTGTTGGCATGCTGAAAATAATTGCATCAGCCCACTCTATATCATCAGAAGTTGCTTCTGGTACATCCTTTGTTGCTTCATAATGTTCCTTCCAAGCTGGGTTTGAAGCGATCGCTGCTTCAGGCGCTAATTCAGGTGCTTTTACTACACGTACTTCTGCACCTGCTTCCTTTCCTGCTTCTTCCGCCCATTTTGCCATTTGATAATTCGTTCCTGTAGAGCTATAGTAAATTACTGCTAATTTTACGTCTGCCATTGTTCTGTCTCCTTCTGCCTTAAAAATATGTTGTGTTTGTAAGGTACTCAGCCTATATTTTTCACATGCCATTGCATTTTATGCAAGGTAGTCTCACCCATATAATCTGCTTACATTACGTCACTATGCTAATAAAGATAAATGGTGATGTCAAATAACAAGCTTATAATAAGTAAGTATGTAGGGTTTAGATTGATAAGTAGCCTGTTAAAAGGTATAATGTATTATGTGAATAGTTCACAAATTTTGACGAACAAAGACAATAAAAATAAAGTATAGAGGGTGAGTACGTGGGTAAACGGATTTTTTACTTTTTACTAACGAACATTTTGGTATTAGCAACAATTTCAATTATTTTTATGCTAATACCGGGCACATGGAACTATATTGGGCCAGATGGCACAATTCAATTTGGTACATTACTTATATTTAGTGCAATTATCGGTTTTACAGGATCTTTTATTTCACTAGCTATGTCCAGATGGATGGCTAAGAAAATGATGGGCGTACGTGTACTGGACCCTAGTGGGAATTTATCTCAATCTGAGCGAGAAGTTGTAGAAAAGGTACACCGCCTTTCAAGAGCAGCTGGTCTTATGCACATGCCTGAAGTAGGGATGTATGATTCTCGTGAGGTAAACGCTTTTGCTACAGGACCTTCTAAAAAGCGTTCTCTCGTTGCCGTTTCAACTGGATTACTTCATGAAATGGATGACGATGCAGTTGAGGGTGTTATTGCACATGAAGTAGCTCACGTTGCAAATGGAGACATGGTTACAATGACACTGTTGCAAGGGGTTGTTAATACCTTTGTCGTATTCCTGGCACGAATTGCCGCATTTGCTGTAACGCGTTTTGTTAAGGAAGAACTGGCACCAATTGTCCACTTCCTTGCCATTATCTTCTTCCAAATTATCTTTTCCATACTGGGTAGCCTTGTTGTTTACGCGTACTCACGACACCGGGAATACCATGCCGATCGCGGGGGCGCTGACCTTGCAGGTAAAGATAAAATGAAACATGCGCTGGAATCATTGAAAACATATGCTGACCGTGTACGCGGTGATGACACCTCTGTCTCGACATTAAAAATTAATGGAAAACGTAAAATGAGCATTTTCTCTACACATCCAGATCTTAATGAACGAATTCGCCGTCTAAGTTAATTTCAAATCAGCTAAAGCCTTCTCTTTCCAAGAGGAGGCTTTTTCTAGTTTGCATTATTTGCTCAAAACCAGCCTTGTTCCCTAAACTTGGAGATTGCTTCTATCCGGTTACTTACGCCTAATTTATCTAGGATCACGGATACATAGTTTCGTACGGTACCATTCGTAAGGTATAACTCCTTGGCTATTTCTTTCGTTGTTTTCCCATCAGCAATAAGCTTAATTACCTGTTCCTCTCTATCCGTTAAAGGGCTTTCATCACGATACACCATATCAATTAATTCTGGTGCATAAATCCTCCTGCCGTCCATGATGGTACGTACAGCATCTACCAACTCCTCACTAGGGCTATCTTTTAATAAGTAACCTCTTACATTTGCAGAACGCGCACGCTGAAAATATCCACTACGAGCAAAAGTGGTAAGGATGATTACATGACAAGGCTCGCCCTTCAACTGTTCCGCTGCATCAAGTCCGCTTTTTACAGGCATCTCAATATCCATTATGCAAATATCTGGCTGTAGACTTTTCACCATTTTGATTGCTTCTTCCCCATTCTTGGCTTTCCCGATTACTTCCATATCCTCTTCCAAGTTTAGCAGGGAACCAAGTGCACTGAGCAGCATGCCTTGATCCTCTGCAATAACAATTCGTATCATTCAAGCCCTTCCTTTCCCTTTTGCTGGATCGCCTTAGGAATCCGTATGGTGAGGGTTGTGCCACCCAGTGTATCAACGGCTAAGTATCCATTTACGAAATCCAACCTTTCTTTTATGCCTTGGAGGCCATTTCCCTTTCGCAGTTCACCCGTTCCTACAGCCCCAACCCCATTATCACGAACAATGAGCACCTGTTCATTTTGGGTATTGCTAATGTCAACATGGCACATCGTCGCCTTACTATGTTTAACTACATTCGTAACTGCTTCTTTTAAACACATACCAAGCACATTTTCCACTAAAAGCGGTAGATCATTGCTTGTATTTTCTTCATTAAAATGAAATGTAATTTCTGCAGCTTCAAGAATGTGCTTTGCATGAATGATCTCATCTTTGAGTTTTGCATGCTTCATATCTGAAACCATTTCTCGCACTTCTTTTAAAGCCATACGCGCAGTGTGGTTGATATCATCCACTTCTTTTTTTGCTGTTTCAGGATCACGTTCTATAATTTTTTTTGCCAAGTCACTCTTCAACCCAATAAGGGAGAGCTTCTGGCCGAGTGTATCATGAAGATCCCTCGCGATCCGTTGTCGCTCTTCGATTACCATTAGTCTGGATATCTTCTGGTTGGCATCTTCCAGTTTCCTCTCTAACTTTTCCCGTTTGTTCCGGCTATTTAGCGTAAGAGGAAGAAGAATTACACCAACGATACTAACTACGATAAAAGGGGTTTGAGCAATAAACTGTGGACTATCCATTATAAAGCCAACACTGACTGCTGAGACTGTGGTGACCAGATTAACAATGTATAGAACGATAAAACCTGCTTTACTCTCTATATTCCCTATATAAAACGCAAGGAATAACGAGAAATAGACATATGCAAAATAGAGAATCATCCCAATACTGATCACTATTTCAATAGAAATCGAAACATATACGGTCCAACCTTTCTTTATAAAGGAAAGACGGTAGGTTGTGAAAAAGAGCACGATCAGCACAACTCCGAGCAATGTTTCCACGAGTGAGGTAGAGCGAAAGATAAAATAAAAAGGAAGCAGACAAAAAACAAGCCATGCGAACGCACTTAGCCCTGTACTCTTCGGAAAAATATGATACCAATTTTGCATATATGCCACCTCCGTACCTTCTTTCTATAAGCCGTTTATGTTTAAGCGCTTCTCACCTATTAGCAAAAATGTATGTTTCATAAAATTTTATACCTTTTTCCCATACAAAGCAAAACCCTTCAAGATATCTTGAAGGGCTTTGCTTGTTTACTCTTCCTGAAAGCTTGTCTTACCTGTGTTTATATTTAAATTGGTTTTTGGATTTTTAAGTAGAGCCTTTACTTCTTTGAAACTAACGAATGTCCTGGTCGCCTCATCATACAGACGAAAGCGGATGGACTGCAAGCTAGTTTTCAGCGTAATAGTCGTTGCCTTTTGAAGCGGTGGTGTGGATTCATGCGCTTGCTCAAGACGGTAATTTGGTACTCTCGGGCTTAGATGATGAACATGGTGATAACCAATGTTGCCTGTTAGCCACTGCATAACTTTTGGTAATTTGTAATAAGAACTACCATCAACTGCAGCTTTCACATAATCCCACTCTTCTTCATTTTCAAAATAGGAATCCTCAAACTGATGCTGTACATAAAACAGCCAAATACCGAGAGAACCAGAAATGAAAAGGATAGGAAGCTGAATGATTAGGAATGCCTGCCAGCCAATCGCCCAAATTAACAACCCATATATCAACACGATTGAAGTATTTATTAAATACGTATTCATTTTTTCCTTTTTCCTCGCACCTTTTCGGTTAAAGCGATTGGAAATAAGAAATAGGTAAATAGGTCCTAAACCAAACAGTACAAACGGATTACGGTATAAGCGGTATGCGAGTCTTCCCCAAACGGAAGCCGCTTTGTACTCTTCTACAGTCATGACCCATACATCACCTGTGCCACGTTTATCCAGATTACTACTTGTAGCATGATGTATCGCATGGTCTCTTTTCCACTTCTCAAAAGCAAACAGGGTGATAATGCCAGTAATGGTTCCCACTATCCGATTAGCTTTACTTCCATCAAAGAACGAACCGTGTGTACAGTCGTGAAAAATAATAAAGATCCGTATGACAAATCCTGATGCGATAACAGCAAGTGCTAGCGTAAGCCATATGGAAACAGCTAGGCTTTGATAAGCAAGAAACCACAACAATAAGAAAGGAAGAACGGTGTTCAACAGCTGTATAATACTTGCCTTACGATCCGAGCCTGTAAAAGGTTTTACACTGTTTCTTAATTGTGCTTGTTTTTGTTTACTCATATATACCCTCCAACGTTTTTATGACGAATTTTATCTATTACTATTATAAGAATTTCTTACAGTTAATATAAGTCATAAACGTCAAGAGGCATACATGACAAGTGTCATGTATATTTAGGATGCATTTCGCTTTTTCTCTATTTCTACATCATCCATAAAGGTAAAGTAAGGTAACATAATTCCAAGTATTGCTACCATACAAATGACACCACCAATTAATACATATAACGGCCTCACTCCCCATAATGTACTGCCAATACCTCCTAAAAATACACCAAGAGGCATCGCCCCTCTAATAATGAGCAAACGGACTGAAAACACTTTTCCCATTAGGTTGTTTGGCACTAATTTTTGACACAATGTTGTATTATGTACATTGAAAATAGCCATGGAAATTCCACCGATGACTTCGGTCGTGAACGCCATAAGAAAAGATGTGGTAAAACCTAAAACAACAAACGTCATTCCTCCTATAATTAAGGATCCCAGCATTACCTTTCTTCTACTTCCTTTTTTAATCCTACCGACGAGTATGGAACCGAGAACATAACCTAAAGGGAAACCTGCCATAAAGTAACCATATTCCGCAACAGTCCCATTTAACTCAGTGGTTATGTAAGGTAAATTGATCACCATTGTCACACCAACCCCAAACTGTACAAACGCTAAAAAAACACCGAGCCAGACAATAATCCTCTGCCGGAAAAAGTAGTGTATTCCTTCTGAAAATTGTTGCAGCCAGGTGCTCCGTGTCGTTTGCGGCACCCTCTTTTCATGAATTGGTAACAGTAATGCACCACTGATTCCTAATAAAGACCAGACTAAAAATAAGGTTGACTGTACACCAATATATTCTATGACCATCCCTGCCGTAAGAGGTGCCATAAACATCATGAGGCGGTTCGTTCCATCAACATATCCATTGGCTTTCATTAATTGTTCCTTCGGGATAATGGATGGTAAAATAGCCTGATTTGCAGGCACATAAAGTGGTGTAAGAAGACCTACTGCCAATTGAACACCATATATGTGCCAAACCTGAAGTATATCCGTTACAAAAAAGAGAAGAAGCAAGGCAAACAAAAAACTTCTGCTCCATAATGCAATGATCATAATCCACTTTCTACTCCACCGATCAATATAAGGACCAATAAATAACTGCAATAATAGGGATGGTAAAAAATAAAGCAGCCACATACTACCTAAAGCCATTGTAGAATAAGTCAGCGTGTAGATGAGCAGGCTATTGCAAAACGTTCCAAAAGCTCCCCCAAGCTCAGAGACCGCATTACCTAGCCATATTCGTGTAAAAGATGTGTTTTTAAATATATTCATCTAGTTATCAACCCTTCATATAAAGTGAAACTGCAATCAATGAGAGCTTTCTTTCCCCCACTGATTGTTAGTTGAACGAATCGGGGTGTTAGCGTCCGTTCCCCCCCCTCTTAAGCATCGCTGTTTCACTTCATGTTTTGAAGTGGGTGTATTATGGACGGTTTCGCCGGGATAAACCTATATGCCTAATCTTGATGAATGTATAAATCCAGTTCGTTTGCGAGAGATAAAAGTGCCTGCTTTTTCAGCACATACCTCGAATCCTTGACCTCTACTAACTGAGCTGAGCGAAGTAGCTTGAGATGATGGTGAATGGTCGATTTCCCTAAATCCAGTAGTTCAGTTAATTCATTTAAGCTACGACTCCCTTCAGAGAGGAGCTTGATCATACGCAATCTCATTTCATCACCTAATGCCTTATGCCGCAGTACAAGAAAGTTGTTTGGCATATACTTATCTTCAGGAGCGATACTTTCATTCGAGACTGGGTAGTAGAACACCTTTGTATCCTCCAAATCAGCAACAATGCTCCATGGTCGATAAACCATATGTGGGATCAAAAGCACATGATGAACATCCGGTTCAGGGACATAATGAACACCCGAAGTCGCCCATTCTACTAACGCTTCAGGCTTCATTTTCTCTTTTGCTGACAGCTTGGCCAGCATATCTGTATGAAGGATTGTTTTAACTCTTTCTTCATCTGACAAAATGACCGCTAGATACCAGCCCGTCATGACGTCAATTAGATGGCTTTTGAGAACATCTACTTCTTCTTTACAAACATACTCGATATACTGAGGAAAAAATGGATTGTCCTTCGTCTTCTCTTTTAATTTTTCCAATGCTTTCTCGTCCCCGTTTGCTGTATGTCTCCTCTCTTCCTGCACCTCGCTCCCCACGAAAGGAATACAAATGTATCGAAATTCCTCTTTATTTAGATCATGTATAAAAGCCGTAAATTCCTCTAGAGACGAAAAGTCCTGCTGGTGTAACAATTGAAGTAATGCCTTCCAGGTGTTATGCTTTTCCACCCAATTTAACTGCTGTTTCATGTTATCGGAAAGAGATGACCTCGTCTTTTTCCAATACTGTTCGGGTTGTTCCAAGGAATCCAGCAACGGTGTGTTGGTGATGGCCGCAATTCCCAGTGCACTTTCCCATAATAACGAGTATTTTATGTTCACTTGATAGGTTTGCCTCTTCCTGCTTGTTGCATTAATCAAATCCATATTCGCCGACCTCCTTTTCATTAATTCTACATTTATAGAACATATTATTCAATACATTTAGAATAGATAAATAAAAAAACCCGCTACATGTTACAGCAGGTTTTTCAGGATTTAGTAGGCTCAACTTTTATTATTAGTCAGATACTTTGAAGCTTCCAAGAGATTATTAAAAACCATGTCTGCTTCTATCTTGTGCTTATCACGCGTACCAACAAGGATGGTTTTCGTTCCTGCTTGTCTTCCAGCAACAATATCCGGCTCGCGGTCCCCAATCATGTAACTCTTCTCCAAATCAATGTCCCACTCCTCAGCCAAATCATGGATCATTTTAGGCATGGGCTTTCTGCAAGGGCAATTTTCATGTGGTTTGTGGGGACAGTAGGCAATTGCATCAACTTGTGCATCGTAGACTTCTAGCTGCTCTTGCATATGATCATGCACATTATGTAGCATACTTTCCTTCATAAACCCGAGTCCAATTCCACCTTGATTGGTAACGACGAAAACTTTATAGCCTGCCTCTTTTAGCAATTTTATTCCTTCCCCTACACCTTCTAGCAAATAAAAGTCTTCTGGCTTATTCACAAATTTCACTCTATCTGTTAGTACTTCATTAATTACACCATCACGATCCAAAAATACAGCTTGATTCATTTCTATAGACGCACTCCTTTTTTGTTAGTTTGATCTGAAGCAGGGTTTACATACGTGGAAAAGTGTTTGGATGGAGTGGTGGATGTTTCACTTTTGGGGTCAGTCTTGTCACTTTGGCCGCTTGTCTTGTCACTCTCTGGCTCTGTCTTGTCAACTTGGGTCCTTGTCTTGTCTATCTCCATCTCTGTCTTGTCAGTTTGAGTGCTTGTCTTGTCACTCACTTCTATCATCTATTCTTATTGCCCAATACAAAAGCCACGCAATGAAGCGTGGCTTAATAAAATCATGTTATCTTAACAGGCATTACCTTTTGTATCGCAGCAAAGTATTTCTGTTTATCTTCTTCTGTCATCCAAATATGAATCTTCCCGTGATCGGTGCTTGTCCGAATAAGTCGTCCAATTCCTTGGCGTAAACGAAGCAGCATATACGGCACGTCCACATCAGCTTCAGGACTCTCCACATGCTTACGTTTAGCTTGGAAAACAGGGTCCTTCGGTGGAAATGGCAAGGAGGCAATAATAACTTGAGTTAGTGCCTCTCCTGGTACGTCAAGTCCTTCCCACAGATGGTAGGCACAGAGCACAGCAGATTCATCAACTTGGAATCCCTTGACTGTCTCGCTAATCTCCCTATCCCCTTCATACAACACAGGGAAGTCCCATGCCTGACTGTCTGCCCATTTACGGAAAGCCTTCATTTCTTGAGCTGTAGCAAAAAGAACCAAGGATTTCCCGTTATTTTCGATAATATCTTTATAGATGGATTCATATTTCTCTTGCACATCCACCTCAACATGGCTAACTAATTGCATTTGTTCTTCATAATCAAATGGCGAGTTTACAGAGAAGGAATCATAAGACCTAATTCCAAGGCTATCAGCGAGATAGCTGAAATCTTCTCCTTGTGACAAGGTTGCGGAAGAGAAGACGAAAGGAATATCTTGTGAAAACACTTCTTTCCTTAACACTTCTTCCACCAGTCGTGGCATGATAACTAAACTCGTTTCACTGTCCGTTTTTTCCAGCCAATAGATTCCTTCATCGTCCCTTAACAGAATTGATAATCCATAGGAGAAAAACTCCAGATACTCTTCGATGATTTTAATGTGGTAATCATCAATGGTAAAGAGTTCAGCATCAAAAACAAGCTGCTCCAGCAACTCTTGTACATTAGTATGCAGCTTTTCAGCAAGTTCTTTCAACTTAGGAGTGAAGGTTATCTCATGACGTTCAGAACCTTCTACAGCAACTGCACTCTCTTCAAGCAAATCAAACCAATCATCATTTAAGGCTAGTATATCCTCAATTAAAAGCAGGGACTCTTCCCTCACATCTTGGCCCATATAACCTGTCAACACCCTGCTTAATGCGTGAAAATTGAAGCGATAGGTAAGACCCTTTTGAGCAGAAAACTCTAGCAGATGCCCTTCATCAAACACAACACAGCTTGATTCTGGAAGAAGAGGCATTTGGCCTTCTCTTTTACGGGAGTCCTTCGTCCAAATATGCTCCATATAAAAATCATGTGAACAAATAATTAAATCTGTAGCATGACGATAATAATCCCTATTCAGTGTTTGACCACTCCGATGGCGCCATTCACAGGTCGAGCATTGTTGTAACTGATCCCAACCGATCTCTTCCCACTTCTCATTAGGTACCCAAGGATATTCCTTGCGATCCCCATATCTTTCAAAGGACTGCATGGATGCCCCTGTATCAAATACGAAATCAGGGATCTCATCATGTACTCGGAGAATGTCCTCGTCATCCGTTTTATTTGCGATAGGATCAAGCTTTTTCATACATACGTAATTCTCTCTTGCTTTGGCAAGACGGACATCAACGTTAAGGCCTAATGCTTCTTCTAACTTTTCAATGTCGCCGCCCTTTTTAACGAGCTGTTCAATTAATGTCTCATCAGCGCAGGAAATGATTGCTGGCTTTCTTTTGTATCTCGCATAGCATATAGCGTATAGCAAGTACACAAAGGTTTTTCCGGTCCCAACACCCGCTTCAGCGAATATAGAATTTTTATTTTTAAAAGCCTGTTCAAGCTGAAAGGCCATATATATTTGTTCATCTCGTAGCTCATAGCCTTGTTCCGGCAAGATATCATAAAACACATCTCCAACATAATCTCCAAGCCGGTCAAAGAAATTTTCTGTCTTTGCAACAGTGAACGGAAGTGCATTTGGTTTCGTCATGGAAAACTCCTCTTTTAACATGGTTTAAAAGAGTAATTATACGTGATTTAGACGCTTCTGTCACTTGCTATACCTTTTTCCGCCACGCGGGAAAGCTCCATGCGAATTTGCAGGATTGACTCTCTTGAAAGCCAGTCCGTGTTAAATTGAAATTCTTCTCCATCGTCCAGTTTTAATATAATGAGCGTACTGACTGGAATATAACGTTTTATATCCTGTAGCATAATTTTTCTTCTTGGCATTAGAAATCCTTGATATACGGATATAAAGCCGTCCTCTATAATGATATAGTCTCTCATGGGCATCCTACTATAATGGATATACTGGATTAATCCAATAATTGCCGGCAAAAAGCTTATGAGTATAAGTCCAAAACCTGGGCTATAATGTTGTTGGGAACTAAAATACACCTGTATACATACTACGACTACTCCTGCGAACGCTGCACCAAGACCATTCCTACTCTTTTTCCTCCATATGGAACTATCCTCATAAGGAAAACGCACCTAAACATCCTTTCTATATATATATCGTTAATCATCAGACTTCATAAAGGTTTTAGGCATGACTGCTGCAATTACTTCTCCTTTTGCACAACATGTATCCTCCGCATACAATCCAACAGTAACACGCCATTTTTTCGGATGAATCTCCTCAATGGTACCTATTACAGTAAGGGGGACGTTCTGTGGAGTCGGCTTCAGGTAGTCAATGTGGAGCGATGCTGTAACAAACCGTGGAGGTTCTGGGCCTTCCCCTGGTTCAAATCCGTTCTTCCGATGTAAGGCCATTGCCGCAGAGGCAGTGCCATGGCAATCAATAATGGAAGCAATCAACCCACCATAAACAAAGCCAGGAATTGCCATATGCTCGTTACGAGGGAGGTAGCTCGTTACCGTCTTATCTCCATCCCACCTCGTCTTGATTTGCAATCCTTGTTCATTCAATCTGCCACAACCATAACACCAAGAATATCTTTCATCATATGTATCCTGAATTGCTATGCCCATTTGTTCTTCCATCATAACCCCTCCTTTTTTCAGTAGTATAGCACAAAGCACTTGTCGTTTTGTGTAGAATTCAGTCTTATGGTGACAGACGCTTTCATATTCGCTAAAATAGAAATATACATAATTATTCTTTAACAATGATGGGGGTTTGTTATGAAGCGATTGGTCGTATTAGGCGGGGGATATGGCGGACTGAAAGTAGTTCTTGGATTATTGGAGCATCAGTTGCCAGAATCAGTTGAAATTACATTGGTAGATCGAAATCCATACCATTCTATTAAAACAGAATTCTATACAATAGCTGCAGGTACATCTGCAGAAAAGGACGTGCGATTAAGTTTTCCAGAGGATGACCGTGTTCAATATGTTTATGGGGAAATTTTAAAAATTGATACGGAAAACGAGCAAATTTTATTCAAGGATTCTAGTAAAATTCTATCCTATGATTATTTAGTTATTGGATTAGGTTGTGAAGATAACTATCATGGCATCGAAGGGGCAGAAAAATTCACACAAAGTGTTCAGACCTTTGAAAAGGCTAGAAGAGCAGGTCTTGCGGTCTGTAATCTAAAAGCCTACGGAAAAGTTTCTGTAGTAGGGGCTGGACTTAGTGGTATTGAAGTCGCCTCAGAAATAAGGGAGAGCAGGCCAGATCTAAACATCCGTTTGCTTGATCGCGGAGCCTCTGTTTTGAAAGCATTCGACACTAAAATTCAAGAATACGTGGCAGATTGGTTTGTAAAAAATGATGTAGATGTTTTGCATCATGCCAGTGTAGAATATGTGGAAAAAGACGGTGTTTGTAATAACGGTGTTTGCTATGTAAACGATGTGACCATTTGGACAGCCGGAGTACAACCTAACTATCTAGTAAGGGAGCTACCATTTGCGAAGGATTCCCAAGATAAAATTATCCTGAATGACTATTACCAGGTTCCTGATCAGCCAAATGTGTATGTAGTTGGTGATTGTGCAGCTTCTGAATACTCACCAAGTGCTCAGCTGGCTGGACAGCAAGGTGAACATATTGCAGAGGTTTTGCTTGCAATATTACGGGATAAAGAACCGAGTAAACCGAAGGAAATTAAATTAAAAGGAACACTGGGATCACTAGGGAAGTCTGATGGTTTCGGCAATATGATGCAGAAACCAATGACAGGTCTCCTGCCAAGGCTAGCTAAATCCGGTGTATTATGGCTTAACAAACGCCACTAATTTAGAAGCTTGCTCGGCATAATACAGTGCTTCGTTCCTCTTGTCTTCATACATAAAACCCAAGCCGATTAGTGGCTTGGGTTTTCATTATAATAGTAAAAATATGAGAGCAGGTGCAATTACAGATACCACGACCGCACTAATTACCATGGCCACTGTACTAACTGATCCTGCCAATTGGCTATCCTCCATTAAGGTTGCTGTACCGATGGCATGAGAAGCACTTCCCATACCTACACCCCTTCCAAGATAGTGATCCAATCGAAACAGACGAAAGACAAGATTATGAATTAAGACACCACCTATACCCGCAAACATGACAAACACAGCAGCTAACGGGATAATCCCCCCTAAGTTTTCTGTCACTGCCATGGCGACAGGAGTCGTAACAGACTTTGGTGTTAATGCATAAATAATCGATTCCTCAAACCCTGCCCATTTGGCCATTAAAACGCCAGAGGAAATGCCTACCACCGCTCCTAGTGAAGTCCCAACCAGCAAGGGAATCAATAATTCCCTTAGTGTATGGCGTTGCATGTACAAAGGATATGCTAACGCAACAACAGCTGGGCCAAGTAGATGGTCAATCCATTGTCCTCCAAGCATATATGTTTCATAAGGTATTTGGAAAATGAGAAGTACACAAATAATGAGAACGGTAGAGATAATGACTGGAGCTGTAATGGTAACATTCCATCTTTTATGGACATAAAGTGAAAAAACATACGTGATACAAGTACCGAGAATAGCGGTTAAACCAATTAAAAAATCAATCATGTTCTTCAGCCCTCCGTTTAATCAGTAACTGACTTGTAGCTCCTGATATTCCCATCACAAGCATTGTACTAATGAGGGCAATTAAAATTAGAAGGGAGCCTATTCCTGCAAATACTTCATAATAATCTAATACTCCTACAGTGACTGGAATAAAAAAGAGTGCTAGATTGTCTACAATAAAGCGGGCTCCATTTTCTATCCATGTGATCTTTACCACCTTTAGAGATAAGAAGATAAAAAGCAATATCATCCCAATTACACTTCCAGGCACGAACAGGTTAAACGTGTTCTGGATTAACATGCCAACCTGATAAAATACAATCAACACAATGGTGTGAAGAATTATCTTTCCGATATTTAACATGATGACTGACACTCCATTTTTAAGAAATACATTCATTATAGCATTATAAAAGGTGAGCAGTGTGTATAACTGCTCACCTTTCCATTCTGTTAACCCAATAATTATTTCTTAAGGGTGTACACAACTTTTTTCAGTATTTCCATTAGTATTACGGCTGCTAGCGATAATCCTGCTGCAATTGCCCAATCCTGCAAGCCGAACGTTGCAGGGATAGAAAAGACGTCTCGCGCAAATGGTAGGACAGTAATTCCATAAAGCACCAAACAAAGGGCTACAGCACCAATTACATACTTATTACGGAAGAAACCAGCTTCAAAGGCAGTTTGGGTATTGGATCTAGCTGCAAACGTTTGGAGTGACCTTGCAAGAATTAGTGTCGTAAAGGCCATCGCTACACCCATTTCATCGGAATGCTGTAGTCCGATATAGTGCGAAATGATGACGGCGATTCCAATCAAAATACCTCGTGTCAGCACAGCACGCGTTGTTCCACCAGAAAAAATGCCTTCATCAATATTTCGTGGTTTCCGTTTCATTACCTCTGGCTCAGACTTCTCCATTCCAAGGGCAATGGCCGGCAAGGAGTCATTAACCAGGTTAATAAATAACAGTTGCAATGCTGTGAACGGGTTTGCCCAATTAAAAATCACAGCAAACAAAATAGCTATAATAGCACCGAGGTTTCCGGCAAACAAATAGCCAATTGCTTTCTTAATATTATCAAATACTGTTCTTCCAACCCCAACAGCATTAACAATCGAAACAAAATTATCATCTGTCAAAATCATAGCAGAAGAGTCTTTCGCAACATCCGTTCCGCTCCCCATTGCAATTCCAATATCTGCTTGTTTTAATGCAGGAGCATCATTTACCCCGTCTCCAGTCATTGCTGTAATGCTGTTTCGCTTTTGCCAAGCTCGAACGATACGAATTTTATTTTCTGGCGAAACCCTTGCATATACGGATATGCTCTCCAGCTTTTCCTCTAGCTCTTCCTCTGACATGGCATCAAGTTCCTGCCCTGTTACGGCAATATCATCTTGATCCATTAAACCAACATCGCGACCTATAGCTTGTGCTGTTGTTTTATGGTCACCTGTAATCATCACAGTACGAATGCCAGCCTTTTTGGATTCCTCAATCGAGCCATATACCGCCTCACGTGGTGGGTCCATCATGGCTGTCAAACCAATGAGAACAAAATCCTTCTCGTCTTCTTGCCCAATAGGTGCGTGGCCTTCTTGCAGACGTTTGTAACCATAGGCCAAAACGCGGAGTGCCTGTTTCGAGAAATCTTCATTTGCCTCATGAAAACTCTTTAGTAGTTCGTCTGTTATTGGCTTTTCCTCACCATCAAGAAGCACATAGGCTGCCCGCTCAAACATTACATCAGGTCCGCCCTTTACTAGCATCCGCTTTGTTCCATCAATGGTATAGACAGTAGACATGAGTTTACGATCTGAATCGAAAGGAAGCTCTTCTTCCCGGTCATACGTTTTACGTAATGCTTCATAATCCCCATATACTTTATTGCCAAAATGGATGAGCGCTACTTCTGTAGGGTCGCCTATTTCCTGACCTTCTTCATTAATATAGGAATCATTACATAGTACAGCAGTGTAAACGAGCAATTTCTGCGGTTCATCCCACTCCTTAGGGGAAGTGGGCAGCTCGGTTTTTTCCTTTCCAGGTAAGTAATGGTCCATCACCGTCATCTTGTTTTGTGTCAACGTTCCGGTCTTATCTGTACAGATGACACTTGTGGAACCAAGGGTTTCGACAGCAGGGAGTTTACGAATAATAGCATGCTGTCTTGCCATTTTGTTTGTCCCAACAGAAAGAACGATCGTTACAATGGAAGATAGTGCTTCAGGTATTGCTGCTACCGCGATGGCTACAGAGAACATTAGTGCATTTAAAATTGCTGTTGTCGTGTCTGCATCACTATCTCCGAACCATATTCGTCCAACCTGTACCGCAAAAATAATAATACAAAGAAGCAAAATACCTATACCGAGCTTTTTACTAAAGCTATCTAATTTACGCTGGAGTGGTGTCTGCTTTTCTTCCGCTGTCTCAATCATCCCAGCGATTTTCCCAATCTCTGTTTCCTTTCCTGTTCCCGTAACGACTAATGTACCACGGCCATATACAATCAGGGAGCTACTGAAGACCATGTTCTTCCGATCACCTAAAGCTACTTCTTCATCAATAACCTTTGTCTCTTTTTCGACAGCTTCCGATTCTCCTGTTAGCATCCCTTCATCGACTTTCAATGAGCCGCTTTCTAATACCCTTCCATCAGCAGGAACATAGTCCCCTGCCTCTAAAAACACAACATCTCCTGGTACTAGCTCCCGGGCAGCAATGGTCTGCTTCGTACCATCTCGAATTACTTGAGCAACAGGGGCAGACATACTCCGTAAAGCTTCCAAGGAACCTTCTGCTTTTCGTGTCTGTATCACACTAATAACCGAATTGATTAAAAGTACAAGGAAAATAATGAGGGATTCAATTACTTCGCCTAACAAGAGTTGTATACCAGCTGCGATTAATAGAACAATAACCATGGAGTCCTTAAATGTTTCAAGGAATAACTTCCAAATAGGTTCTCTCTCTTTTTCTTCTATCTCGTTATATCCCGTTTTTTCTAACCTATGTTTTACATCTGTACTAGTTAATCCATTTTCAGATGTGTTTAAATGATCCAGTACATCTTCAGATTTTTGCTGATAAAATTTCATATTCTCTTCCTTCCTACCACTAGTATTTACGTGTTACGAAAAAAAATGACTGTTAATTTTGTATCGCTAAGTTGTAGCTTCCTCTGCTAAAAAAGCTTATAAAAAAAGCGAGACCTTTGCCTATATATAAGTAGGCAAAGGTCTCGCTGAACATTAACTGTCAATAAAGCCGATGGCAATAGCCATGTAATGACGACTTTATTATGGAAAAGGTTGCCCTATTCCACCCGCTACTCCCCTTTGAGAGTCCGTAATTTAATTTCTTTAATTTTAGCACATACCCTTTTATAAAACAAAGCAGAACCTAATTGATTTTTTTCCAATGGCTCTGCTAGCTTTTAGATTATGAATATATTGATCGATTTATTTTTCTCTCACCATGTAGAAAAAAACAGACCGGTTTTTGTATATAACCGATCCTTTGGTATGGAGAATACCTAATTAATTTGTTCAGCCCATTCCGCAAGGCGATTCTCTGTTTCTTTTAAATTCTTTTCCGCTTTCGAGATCTGTTCTTCCACACGATTTTTTGCTGTACCACCAGCTACATTTCGAGCGTTAACCACTGCCTCTGGTGTCAGGAAATCAAATACATCCTCTTCTATAATCGAAGAGAATCCTATAATCTCCTCCAACTTCATATCCAGCAAGTACTTATTATGCTGAATACAATGAAGCACAATCTCCCCTACCACCGCATGAGATTCCCGGAAGGCCATTCCTTTACCAACAAGATAATCAGCTAAATCTGTTGCATTGGAAAAGTCATTTCGAACGGCTTCATACATGTTTTCTTTTTTTACATGCATTGTTTCCATCATAGGAGCAAACAGAGCAAGGGCTCCTTTTAACGTCTCCACCGTATCAAACATGCCCTCTTTATCCTCCTGCATATCTTTATTGTAGGCTAATGGGAGTCCTTTAAGTGTCGTCAGCATGCCAATTAAATTTCCGTAAATACGGCCTGTCTTCCCTCTTACAAGTTCAGCTACATCTGGGTTTTTCTTCTGTGGCATCATACTGCTGCCTGTACAAAAAGCATCATCTAGCTCAATAAAATTGAATTCTGCACTGGACCATTGGACAAGCTCTTCACAAAGCCTTGATAAGTGTGTAGAAATAAGTGCTGCATTTCCGAGGAATTCCACAACAAAGTCTCTGTCACTAACTGCATCCAGACTATTTTCGCATATTCCATCAAATCCTAATTGATCTGCTACAAACTCCCGATCGATCCCAAAGGTTGTGCCAGCAAGGGCACCTGCCCCTAGTGGCGATTTATTAACACGTTTCCAGCTATCACCAAGCCGCTCAACATCACGCTGGAGCATAAAGACATATGCCAGCATATGATGCGAAAACAAGACAGGTTGGGCGCGTTGGAGGTGAGTATAGCCAGGTAATACGGTATCGATATTTTTCTTCGCCTGCTCAAGCAACGCCCCTTGCAAGTTAGCCACTAACTGACTGATATCCATCAGAGCATCACGTAAGTAGAGCCGCATATCTAATGCTACCTGATCATTTCTGCTTCTGCCTGTGTGTAGTTTTCCGCCAACAGGACCAATCTCATCTATTAGTAGTTTTTCTACATTCATATGGATGTCTTCCTGCTCTTCACTTAACACAGCTTCTCCATTGTTGATCTTCTCTAAAACAATCTTGAGCCCGGCAGTTATCTCTTTTGCATCGCCCTCACTAAGGATTGCGCATTTTTCCAGCATTGCTACATGAGCTAAACTTCCTTTAATATCATAAGTGGCAAGCTTTTTATCAAAATGAATGGAAGCTGTATATTCATCAACTAACTGATTGGTTGGTTTCGTGAATCTTCCTCCCCATAGTTTCATGGTTTCACAGCTTCTTTTACATCTAAGATTGCCTTTTCTATCGCTTCATCCTTGTTTGCAAAGGTATGATTAACAGTAGAGTGTACCTTTGTTGGCAGCCCCCAAAGTTTTATAAACCCAAGTGCCGCATCATGATCGAATGCGTCATCAGCATTGTATGTTGCTAGGTCCAAGTCATAAAGTGACTGTGCTGACTCACGCCCCACCACTTGTGCATGGCCTTTATATAGCTTCACCTTAACTGTACCTGAGACATGTGCCTGCGTCTCTTCAATAAATGCTGTCAAAGCGTTTGTCAAAGGAGAATACCATAGTCCATCATAGACAGTTTGTGCTAGCTTTTGCTCAATTATTGGTTTAAACTGTGCTACTTCACGTGGTAATGTTAGTGCCTCAAGCTCCTGATGTGCAGCAATCAGGGTAAGTGCTGCTGGTGCCTCATAAATTTCTCTTGATTTAATTCCTACAAGACGATTCTCTACATGATCGATACGACCGACACCATGTTTTCCAGCTATTTCATTTAACTTTAAAATAAGTTTGTCTAATGATAATGCTTCCCCATCAAGTGACACAGGGGTACCTTCCTTAAACGTTATTTGAATGGTCTCGGGATCATTTGGAGCATTGACAGGGTTAACTGTTAAATCGTAAGCTTCCTCAGGTGCTTCTGCCCATGGATCTTCGAGTACCCCACATTCGTTACTGCGTCCCCATAGATTCTGGTCAATGCTAAACGGGTTATCAACATCAACTGGTACAGGAATACCATTTTCCTTTGCGTACTTCATTTCTTCCTCTCTTGACATTGCCCACTCACGAACAGGGGCTACTATTTTCAAATCTGGGTTTAGTGCAGTAAACGCAACATCAAATCGCACTTGATCATTCCCCTTACCTGTACAACCATGTGCTACAGCTACCGCTCCTTCTTTTTCCGCAATGTTTACAAGGACCTTAGCAATTAACGGACGGGATAGTGCTGAAATTAAAGGGTATTTTCCTTCGTAAAGCAAATTCGACTTCAAAGCAGGTAATACGAACTGGTTAGCAAATAGCTCCTTGGCATCAATAACATAAGACTTAATGGCACCTACTTTTAATGCCTTTTCTTTAACAAAGTCCAAATCCTTTCCTTCCCCAACATCTAACGCAACAGCAATCACATCATAATTATATTTATCCTGTAGCCATTTCACAGCTACTGAAGTATCCAATCCACCTGAATATGCTAAAACTATTTTTTCCTTACCCATTTATTCAACACTCCTTCAACTTTGCTTATCTTATGAATTATTATGCAACATTATGGATAATTATTCAATAGTAATCTGGTGTTTTTTTTAAAATAGTCAAAATGGATTAAATGGTTACTGTATTTAAAGCGCATAGTCAGTAATAAATTGCTTGTCCATGAATATAAATAAAGATGCCTGCTTTTTGAGGGATGAATCAAAATACAAGGCTAGATAGACAGGGGGATAACGATGAAAGAGACCGTAAAAGAAGTTCTGCTCTCTATCCTGCCTATTACGATAGTCATTACACTATTGCAAGTCACGATAATCCAGCTTCCTTTTGAGCAATTTACGCCCTTTCTTCTAGGCGTCGTGATGGTAAGTGTGGGGTTAATCTTATTTTTAATCGGCGTTAATATGAGCCTGCTTCCTCTTGGAGAAATGATTGGCTCTGCCTTGCCTAAAACGAATAAAGTGTGGGTTGTTGTGTGGGTTGGCTTTTTATTAGGGGTTGTCGTAACGATCGCCGAGCCTGATGTGCGGATCCTATCATCACAGGTCGAAATTGTTTCAGAAGGAGCAATACCGAAGCCGGTATTACTTTTGTCTGTTTCACTTGGGGTTGGCATCTTTATTAGTCTTGCGATGCTCCGCATTATCTTTCAGATGAACTTGGCCTATCTTTTATTAGCCGGTTATGGGATAGTTTTTCTACTTGCCAGCATCACTCCACCTTCCTACGTCCCAATTTCTTTTGATTCCGGTGGGGTAACCACAGGGCCACTGACTGTTCCGTTTATTATGGCACTTGGCGTAGGAGTAGCATCTGTTATGAAAAGAAATACTGCTTCCAAAGATGCGTTTGGGCTTGTTGCACTCGCTTCCATTGGTCCCATTATTGCCGTCCTTTTATTAGGAGTGGTGTACGGATGAATTCACATCTATTTCAAGGATTCGGGCAAACGATGCTGGAGGTTGGAGCAGCGTTAGCTCCATTGCTTTTCTTATTCTTAATTTTCCAAGTCCAACTTTTCCAGCTTTCGATTAAAAAAATTTTACCTATTATGACTGGTTTCCTCTTCACCTTTTTAGGTCTCTCCTTGTTTCTCCAGGGTGTGTACCTTGGATTTTTACCTATCGGGAGGCTTATCGGAGCAGAATTTGGGACTTATGACTTTATTTGGTTGCTCCTTCCGATTGGCTTTCTGTTGGGATTCGTAGCCACTTATGCAGAGCCAGCAGTCAATGTATTAATCCATCAGGTGGAACGGGCTTCGAGGGGATATATCCCGCAAAAATGGCTTCTGTATACAATTTCTATTGGGGTAGGACTTTCTGTCGCACTAGCCATGTTTCGCCTTATTATCGGCATCTCTTTATGGGTCTTCATTCTACCAGGCTACATAGCAGCCTTCCTAATGATGCGCTACTCACCCAAGGCCTTTATTTCCATAGCATTTGATGCAGGAGGAGTTGCAACTGGGCCGATGACCGCTACATTTATTCTGTCTATGTTTGTTGGGATTGCGGGAGAAATCGGCGAAACAAATCCTTTGCTTGATGGATTTGGGATGGTAGCGCTGGTAGCACTCGCACCCATCTTATCTGTACTAACTTTAGGTATTCTATTTGGCAGAAAGGAAAGAGCACAGTAAAGAGCACATAGAAAAAGGACAACCCATCATTCGGTTGTCCCCTCTACTCTCTTATAATGATTCCATTGCTTGTTCAATAGATTGTTCACCCGAAGCTAAGTCGAAGGAACGGTTGTAGGTTTTCTCGTTATCCACAGCCATTATAACAAGCTTAGCAACATCCTCACGTGGAATAGATCCTTGTCCTAGGTTTTCCGCAATACTTACTTTACCGGTACCCGCCTCATTTAATAAAAGACCGGGACGTACAATGGTATAATTTAATTTACTGTTGCGTAGCATTCTATCTGCATAATGCTTGGCAACATAATAAGTTCTTAAATCTTTATGCCAGTTTTCTCTATTATGGGCCTGCATGGCACTTACCATGACAAAACGATTCACACCACTTTGTTCTGCCGCTTCGATTGCTTTTACAGCACCATCTAAATCAATGAGTAAGGTTTTATCATCACCTGTATTGCCACCAGATCCAGCAGTAAATATGACAGCATCAGACCCTTCCATCGCCTTAGCTAAATCATCTACGCTTCCTTCAAGGTCAGCCAATACGGCATCAACTCCGGCGTCTTGATATTTTTCCACCTGTTCTTGTTTTCTTACCATCGCTTTAACCGTATGTTCCTCATTGGCTTTTAATTGCTCCAATACGTGATTGCCAATTTGCCCATTTGCTCCAATTAAAAATAGCTTCATCATCAAACCCCTTTCCGTTATAATAACTTCATATTTATTAGTATTTCATAAAAAGAATGGGCTACACAATCAATCTGCTGCCGATAGACTAATATGGGGCAAACCCATCCTGACTAATTAGGACATGTTCTTTATCAAAAACTTCATACATTCTGTTTTCCACGATCCTGTATGCCGTGTCTACTGTCCAATTCTTCTTATTTATACCATCAAATAAGTCAAAGACCCCTAATCTTTCTGTCCGTTTGCCACCACTACCATCTCCCATGTAAAAATCATCAATACATACTCGGTCCGCTATACCATTTAACAGGGAGGGGAATTTTTCTGTACTTGGCAGAACAGGGGCAATTGCTGCTTGGGTCCGTATACCGTGTTTCTTCAGGTCTTCCAATGCTTTTAACCGGGAGGATATGCTAGGGGCTCGAGGGGTGAAATGTTGTCGGACAGCTTCGTCATCTGTCTCGATTGTCATACTGACTCGTACTTTGTCTCCAAATTGTTTTAATAGATCTATATCGCGCCGAACCAACGGACTTCTCGTTTGCACGAAGAGGAAATCTGGCGGGTTCTCTACCATTGTCTCAAGTAAAAATCTTGTAACTCGCTCTTTACGTTCCACTGGCTGATATGGGTCTGTACTAGAGGACATAAAAATGGTTACTTCTCCTTTTTTCTTTTCCCTTATCAGTTCCTTTGTTAAAACCTTCTCTGCTTCTTGTTTCACATCTACCCAAGTTCCCCACTCTTTTCCTTTAAATAAAGAAACAGGTAGCTTGCGAACATAGCAAAATGAACAGCCAAAGGTACATCCCGCATATGGGTTAAGCGAATGGGTATAGCCAGAGAGATATCCATTCCCTTTATTCAAAATAGATTTCGGCTGCCTGTACTCAATATCCGGTTTCATCCTATCACCCTTTCATGAATGGATCTTTAGTTACCGCTCCGGAAAAACACTTCGCTTTCCACGGGCGGCTGGTGAGCCCCCAGTGCTACGCACTTCGGGGTCTCACCTAGGCCTTTCTTCCCGTTGGAGTCTTCGTATTTTTCCTACGCTGATTAGAATGCCATTTCTTCAAGCAACAGAAAATCCGAACTAAATGATTAAAAATCATCGTTCGGATTTTCTTTTCACTAAAACACTTTCGTCTCAGGCCATCCCTTTTTACAGTTATTCAGATGGTCTATCTTTTACTTCTTCCCCATTTTTCCCTTCGTAACGCAGTCCCCAACCAGTTAAAGCAGCGACTAGCATAACGATCACAAGGAACCAACCCTGAAAGACAAACGGGAAAACCTCTGTTGGAGAAACGACTGGTAACCATTCATATGTTTCCTTCATCGTCCGTATCGTTCCCCAGCCTAATAAGACAGGCGCTCCCCATGGGAAGATATATCCCAATGCTGAGGTAACAGCATCCAGCATATTTGCTCTGCGGTATCTATGAATGCGATATTTTTCGCCAAGTTCTTTAACAAATGGTGCTGCAGCTATTTCGGCAGCTGTATTAATGGTAATGGCACTATTCATTAACGCAACAATTCCCCACATGGAAACCTCAGCTTTACGAATAGATTTCCCAATCCATTTTACCAACCCTTTTGTGATCACCTTCATCGTTCCTCCAAGCTTCAGTAAGTGGGCTGCTGCAACAATGAGTAGGATGAGTATGGCCATGTTTACATAGCCGGAAATACCTTCTATTAAAGCACCTTCTACAATACTATCAGAATCTGGATTGAACCAGATAATATCTTGTATCGTTCCAAGTTTTAATAGTAAAATCACCGGGATAGCTAGAATAATTCCCCATGTTAAGGATGTAATCAAGTGTTGACCAGAAAGGGCCAGTATTAATACAAGTGCGAACGGAATAAGCATGAATAGTCCACTTGGATTCGTTTGATCCATCATTGCTCCAATAGCAGCCTGATCTGCCACTGCGCTCTCTCCTCCGCCAAAAAGAGCAAACAATATTACGGTAGGAATCGCTGCACCAATCGCATATTTGAAACGGCTACGAACAACCCCTGGAACATCTGCCTCCTGTGTCGTTGCAGAAACAATCGTCGTATCCGATACTGGTGCTAAGTTATCTCCAAATACTGCCCCAGCAAGAATTGCCGCAAACAGCATAACTGGATCTGCTTCCATAGCTACACCAGCAGGGAACATAAGTGTACAAAATGCTACGGTTGTTCCATAGCCTGTCCCAACTGCCGTAGAAAAGGTTGCTGCGAGCAAAAAGGTTAATGCAACGAACAAGCCACCCGTTACACCGGTAACCGCTCCGATCCAGACAAGCCCCTCCACAAGTCCTCCAACCTGGAGAACTTGTGCGAACATACCTGCATAAAACCATGCCACCATGGCAATAACACCAATAGGTTGGGCAAGTCCATCAAACATGCCTTGTGCATAATCTTCCCATTTACTTTTTGATAATAATAATCCTAATGTTAATCCTATTACCGCACCGAGAACAAGACCAATTTCTGAGGAAAGCTGAAGTACGCTTGTCGCAATCGCCCATATTACGAAAAACAGTAACGGTACTGCTGCTCCAAATGCCCCCAATCGAAATTCTAACCTCTTTACTTTTGTACTTCCTGTAGCCCTGTCTAATGCTTCTTGGTCAGCCATCTCTATCCCCTTCTCCTTTTTTTATTTCTACCAGTCTACCATATGTGCTGGGTGTTGAATAGAAGACTTTAGCCACCTTTTTAACGCACTAAATATCACATTTTTCCTTATCCAACGTAATCCCTTTTGCATGGTGGGCTGCAGCAAACCTCTCGAGTCCTTGGAAAATATTCCCGCACAGTTGCTTTGTGACTTTTATTGTTGGTTCCAGCCGGAGTTGTCGGATATGTAACTGATTCGAGCTACGGTCAAGACCAGGATCCATTCTACCTACCAGCTGATCCCCAATCAGAATGGGCATAGCATAGTAACCATATTGCCGCTTCTCCCTTGGGGTATAAATCTCCCATTTATACGTGAAATCAAACAAGTCCACAAGTCGTTCACGACGCCAGAGTAAATTATCTAAAGGGGGCAAAAAACGTACATTATCATGTTCGAGGGAAAACTTACCCGGAATACTTTCATATCTTTTAAGGCGGTCCAAATCCTCGGCCATTATATAATAGGTTGTTTTTATTCCTTCTATTGTAAGGCGAATAGCATCTCCGCTGGTCACCATTCTCTCCATGATCTCTTTTCTTTCTTTTGCTTTAAGCTTTTGCCAACCAAATCGAGGGTCACGTGGATCAACTACTCGATATGCACGAATATATTTGGCTAGCAATGCACGCTTTGCCTCTTCTACCTCTATCTTATCTGCCTGGTTCAATAAGGATTGCGGAAGACTCTCCTCTGTAAGATGGAAAAATCTTTCTGATCCTTCTCTTTTGACGACGCGAATTATTCCTGCATCAAGTAATAAATTTAAGGCACGTGATGTAACTTTCGTCTTTGGTTGAATGGTATCCCAGGCGCCATGAACCCGTTCCGCTGATTGAAAGGCACGTGAAGGTAGCTCTCCCTCTAACTTAAACCTTTCTAGTACTTGGTTGACAATAGGGGATAGTTTATCAAGCTCAGGCTGAACCATTTTTTGAAAACGCCCACGGGTTGATTTAAACACAGGGAAATCTTCCACAGGTATCGCACATGCTGCGTTCGCCCAGTATTCAAAAAGCTCTCCTTCAGCCAGTAATTGCTGAAGCATCTCTGGCTGGTAATTAGGGATACGTGCCATGAGAACGAGATGTTGATTCCTTTCTACAGATGCTACAGGATCAAGTTGTACACATTCCAAGTCTCGAATCATTTGCATAACAGACATTTCCTCATTGGATTCGGGAGAAAGATGCTGGGTTTCAAGGAGAAACCTTCTTAAAGCTTCTTTACTCGTTACATAAGATGGTTGCACTGATCACCACACCTCTTTTCCTTCAAACTTATCTTCTTTACATCTCTTTTAACATTTCTTCAATAGCGTGGGCCACACCGTTATCTTCATTCGTTTTCGTAGTGTACTTACATAATGCCTTAATTTCCTCTACTGCATTTCCCATCGCTACGCCACGACCAGCCATTGTAAGCATGCTGACATCATTAAAGTTATCACCTAGTGTCATGACATCCTTCATATCAATTTCCATATTTTTAGCTAACTCTTCCAAAGCTATACCTTTTTGTGCATCCGGATGGTTAAATTCAAGGTTAACTGCTCCTGAAGAAGTAATTGCCAGACCAGGGTTTAAATTAAATTTTATAAACAAGTCTTTCAGCTTTTTATCATCAAGTGAAAAGGCAAGTATCTTATTTATCTCTATATCCTCCCGAATGAACAGTGACGCATGACTATCAATAAAATGAACTTCCTCACTTTGGAACCGTTGCTGCGCATCCTTGCGAATTTCTTCCTCGGACATATCAGGGTTTGCTGTTTTTAAAATGTCGATCATTACTTGAATAAATTGCTCTCTGCTTGTTGAATAGACTCCTTCGTTTGTAAATAGCTCAATATAAATTCCTTCTTGTTCACAATGCTGTTGGACCTCTCTTGCTGTTGTTCTATCTAATGGAGCTTTTCTTATCAGTTCTTTCTTTTCCGAGTATGTATTGGCACCATTTAGGCAAATCATCGGCGCTGTTAACCCGACTTCCTTTAAAGGCTTACTTGCTGCCTCGTATGACCTACCTGTTGCCATCACAACTTTAATATCAAGATCTAAGGCCTTTCTAATTGCCCTGACATTCTCCGAGCTAATCTTACCTTCTTCATTTAATAATGTTCCATCCATGTCTGTTGCAATTAGTTTCATTATTAACTCCCCTATCCAATGTGCTATCAAACTAGCACGTTCGTAATTGATTTTAGTAGCAACCCCATTATACACACTGTGCCTCATTTTGTTCTTTTGATTCCCTTATAATCCTATAAGTATTTTAATCTACCGAGGACTAATTACCTAATTTACAAAACATTTACATTATAACCATACTCACTTAACATTCCACTACTATACTAGCAGTTGAGAGAGGAAATCTTTCAAAAATATAAATTAGCTCATAAAGGGGAGGACAATTCGAATGAATTTCAAAAGATTATTAATGGTTCTACTTATCGCAGGTCTGGCTGTATTTGTAGCAGCTTGTGGATCAGACGCAGAGGGAGAAGGCGATTCTGAAAACACTGATTCTGGAAACGAATCTTCAGAAGAGACAAACGCAGAAGGTGGAGAAGAAACTGCATCTGGTGAATCTGATGAGCTAGAAGGAAATGTCGTAATTGACGGTTCAGGTACGGTTTTCCCTCTAATGTCAAGACTTGCTGAAGAATATATGACAACTGAGCAAGAAGGCATATCTGTTGAAGTAAGCCGTGCAGGTACAAGCGCTGGGTTTGAAAAATTCCTTGCTGAAAATGGAACAGACTTTAATGATGCATCCCGCTTCATCAAAGATGAAGAACAAGCAAAAGCAGACGAGCTTGGCATTGAAGTAAAAGAACTTAAAGTTGCATTAGATGGCTTAACAATTGCTATCCACCCTGATAACGACTGGGCTACTGAAATGACTCCAGAAGAAATCAAAAGCATCTTCCTTGCTGATGGCGGAGTAGAAACTTGGTCCGATATTAACCCTGATTGGCCTGAAGAAGAAATTGTTCCTGTAGGTCCTAACGAAAACCATGGAACTTATGAATTTATGTATGAATCTATTCTAGAAGAAAAAGATCTAGTTGATGATATCAACTTACAACAAGAATACTCGACACTCGTTCAATTAGTATCAGAGGATCCAAACGCTATCGGCTTCTTCGGATTTGGCTACTATGTAAGTAACGAAGATAAACTTCAAGCAGTAAGTGTTGACTTCGGTGACGGTCCTGTAGAGCCTTCATTAGACACAATTGCTGAAGATGGTGACTATGCAGACTTTACTCGTCCAGTATTCACTTACTTAAATGTAAATCATGCTAAAGAAAAGCCGCAAGTTCTTGATTACGCGCTTTATGTAATGAATAACGTGAATGAATTTGCTGGCGAAACTGGCTTTGCTCCTATTCCTGAGGAAGAAGCTACAAGCCTAGTTGAAGACTTAGAAGCACTAAAATAAAAATGTTCATTAAAAATTAAACAACCACAATAAGATGAGAGCTAAACAGGCTCTCATCTTATTGTGACTTTTAAATAATTTTATAAAAAGAAAGTAACACCATAACGTATCTGGAATGTGAAAGGGTGATCGTCTTCCCATGGCACCTAATGGAAATCTAAATAAAGAAAGCTCTATCCGGGATTTAATAGACCAAAAGAAGCAAAAACGAAGTATCTCTAATTTTTCAGAGAGGTCTATTCCTGTAGTTCTTTTTCTTTTTGCTGCAGTCTCGATATTAACCACAATTGGTATTTTATATACCCTTTTATCTGAAACTATTTCGTTCTTTCAAGAAATATCGATAGTAGACTTTTTTACTGGGACCGTTTTAAAACCGTTAAGTCAAAACCCTGAATTCGGGGTGCTGCCGTTAATAAATGGAACCATTATTTCATCCTTAATCGCCATGCTCGTAGCAGGCCCAATCGGCATCATGACTGCTGTTTATTTAAGTGAGTATGCGACAGATAAAGTTAGAAGGATACTAAAACCTATACTAGAAGTGTTGGCAGGAATACCAACTATCGTCTATGGTTTCTTTGCTTTCACCTTTGTTACCCCTGTGCTAGAAAATATTATCCCTTCACTAGGAGCAACCAATATTCTAAGCCCAGGAATTGTGATGGGAGTGATGATTATACCAATGATCGCTTCCCTTTCAGAAGATGCTATGACCTCTGTTCCTAATGCAATGCGCGAAGGTGCTTTAGCACTTGGTGCAACAAAGTTGGAAACTACCTTCCGTGTTGTTATTCCCGCAGCACTGTCAGGAATTATTGCATCTTTCGTTCTTGGTATTTCTCGAGCAATTGGGGAAACGATGATCGTCACCATTGCAAGTGGTAGCTCCAAGAACTTTACTTTTGACGTTACACAATCTATGCAGACAATGACTGCGTACATTGTTGAAGTGTCTGGTGGGGAAGCACCTGCCGGATCGACTATATACTACAGCCTTTACGCTGTCGCCATGACACTCTTTGTCTTCACCCTAATCATGAACTTACTGGCAAGATACATCTCTCGTAAGTTTAGGGAGGAATATTAAATGAAATATATAGACCAGGAACAAGTACAGAATAAAATGAGTAGTAGACTCATTAAAAACAACATATTAAAAACGTTGTTTGCTCTTGCTACAATGTTTGGAATCGTAGTACTTGTCATCTTGATTGTTCGTGTATTAACACAAGGTCTTGCTTGGATAGACATGGATTTCATTACAGGCAAACTTTCAACCAACGCTGACAGAGCCGGTATCATGGGCGCTATTTTAGGAACACTGTGGCTAATGGCTGTTGTTATCCCCGTTACACTAGTCCTTGGAGTTGCCACTGCCATTTATTTAGAGTTATATGCACCAAAAGGGAAATTGCAAGCTATTATCCAAACAAACATTGCAAACTTAGCCGGTGTTCCGTCTATCGTTTACGGCTTACTTGGACTAACCGTCTTTGTTAGGGCCATGGAATTTGGAAATGTAGTCCTTGCAGGAGGATTGACCTTGTCACTCCTTGTACTCCCTATTGTCATTGTAGCTGCACAAGAAGCTATACGTGCTGTACCACAACATTTAAGTGAGGCTTCTTTCGGAATGGGTGCTACGAAATGGCAAACTGTTAAGAATATTGTGTTGCCTGCTGCACTTCCTGGGATCCTTACGGGGGCAATTCTTGCACTATCTCGTGCAATCGGAGAAACAGCTCCTTTAACGGTCATAGGAATTCCGGCATTGTTAATACCATTCCCAGAAGGTATTTTTGACTCCTTCACTGTAATGCCAATGCAAATTTATTACTGGACCATTGATTCGGTACTTGTGGAAGAATACGCATACCTAGCTGCAGCAACCATCATTGTATTATTGCTCATGCTATTTATCCTCAACTCGATTGCCGTCATTATCCGCAATAAATTTCAGCGAAGATACTAGTCATTTTTAAAATATTGTTCTGGTGTAAATATAAAGGAGGTAATGTAATGAGTCTTAAAACAGAAAGTAAGCCATCTTTCACACCTATTGCTCAAGAGACTTTTTTAGATAAAAAAGTAGTCTATGATACGAAGGATTTGAATCTTTGGTATGGTGACACGCACGCATTAAAGGATATAAACTTATCGATTTATGAAAAAGAAGTTACAGCTATTATAGGACCTTCCGGCTGTGGAAAATCAACCTATATCAAAACACTTAATCGCATGGTAGAGCTTGTACCAACCGTACGTACTACTGGCACCATCACTTATAATGGTATGAGCATTCTAGACAAAAAGTTTAGAGTAGAAGATTTGCGCACACGTGTGGGAATGGTATTCCAAAAACCAAATCCATTTCCTAAATCCATTTATGATAATGTTGCTTACGGTCCTAAAATTCATGGAATACGCAACAAAAAAATTCTAGATGAAATTGTAGAAAAAAGCCTTCGTGGCGCCTCTATTTGGGATGAAGTAAAAGACCGCTTAAAAGAAAATGCCTATGGATTATCAGGCGGACAGCAACAACGCCTATGTATAGCACGCTGTCTTGCAATCGAGCCTGATGTCATCTTAATGGATGAACCTACATCAGCTCTTGATCCAAAATCAACACTTCGAATAGAAGAACTTGTACAGGAACTAAAGAAAGATTACTCTATCATCATTGTTACACATAATATGCAACAAGCAGCACGTATTTCTGATCGAACTGCTTTCTTTTTAAATGGTGAAGTAATCGAATTTGACCAAACAGATAACATTTTCACAAAACCTGCCGACAGCAGAACGGAAGATTATATTTCCGGACGCTTTGGCTAGAGTTTTCAATATCCTGTTCTCCCCCTTTGAACGATATAAATTAACCCTCTGTCTAAACTAGGCAGAGGGTTATTTTTAATTTACAGAGGAGCAGATAGTAACACCCCGCTTGTAAGTCAAAACGAGCGATTTGTACTTCTTTATTCCGACATGTTTAGTAGTTCTAGTAACTCTCTAGAAGCTTCCTCATAAGACGAATCCAGTATATGTTTTTTAATTCCTTCAATTAGATTTGCTGCTTCGGGATTGGTTACAGTCAAGATCTTAACGTCCCCATTAAACATCTCGTCCATTTTTTTCTTCGCTTGATTTAAATTATCATAGTTTTGATCTTCTCCATCCACTCCATCAGGCTCTCCCTTTCCTGACATTCCTTCCGTATTACTTAATAGATCACGCTGCATCGTGTCATATTCGTGGCTTGTGTTTTCCGCATTGTTTCTTGCTAGAATTACCGAATCATCTACCACAAAGACTTTAACCCCCGTAACGCCTTCCCCTTCAAGAATTGATTCAAAAAAGGAAGATACACCACCTTCATGCACACCAGACGTCCCAATTGTGCTGTATAGATTTTGTCCCATTCCACTATAAGTAGTGCCATTATTGTTAGTAGTTTCTTTTTTGTCACGTGACACGCCTGGGATGATATCTGGATTATTTAAATTCTCATGTGAATGGCTAACTTCCTCCATATTCGGTTGTTCCGTACTTTCTTCTGCATTATTTTCTTCCGTACAAGCTGTCAAAACCCATGTAATCATCAAAAGCAACAAACCTATTTTTACCATTTTCATTATTATAACCCTCCATTCCTTATTCACGGGATAGTATACCCAATTAAAAAAAATGCATGAATGGTTATTTATGGTGACATAATAATGCCTAGTAATATGCAGGGAGGTAAAATAATGTCAGAAGAAAAGAATAATGATCAAGTTGAAAAGGAGAACCTTTCCAGAAGAAGGTTTCTACGTAATTCAGGTATAGCAGTTGGAGGTCTTGCTGTTGGTGGAGTAATTGGTAGTGTCATTCCCTGGAATGCGGACACTGCCGAAAATAGTGAACAACAACAGAAAGAAACGAAGAATTATAATCATGCATTAATGTACTTCAACCAATCAGAGTTTCGCACGATTGAAGCTGCCACAGAGCGTATTTTCCCTCAGGATGACAACGGGCCAGGCGCACGAGAGCTTGGAGTGGCGTTTTACATTGATCACCAATTGGCTGGCTCGTATGGCTTTAATGCCAGAGATTATATGCAGCCACCATTCTTTCATGGTGAAAAAGAACAGGGTTATCAAGGGAGACTAAATCGCCGAGAGATTTACAGAATTGGGATTAGAGAATTGCAGAACTATAGCCACCAAAATTATGATAGCGGATTTACTGAACTGTCCGAGGAAGATCAAGATAAAGTATTAACAGATTTCGCCGAAGAAAAAGTAAACATTACCACCATTTCCCCAAGTAACTTCTTTCTATTAATGCGCTCGATGACATTAGAAGGCGTATATAGTGATCCGCTTTATGGCGGCAACAAAGATATGGATGGGTGGAAAATGCGGGATTATCCAGGTAACCAAATGAATTATACGGAGATTATTGAAGGAGATTTTAAAGAAATTCCACCAAACAGTCTTCGTGATCATATGTAATGAAAATTTCTGTTTATGTATTACATGCAATGCAATCCTGTGCATCATGCTCAAAATGTAGAAATCTATGAACAAGAAAGGAAGTATGTTAGAACATGGTAAAAAAACTACCAAAAACAGATGTCGTAATTGTTGGAGTTGGTTGGGCTGGCGGCATCATCGCTTCAGAGCTAACCAAGCAGGGATTAAACGTAGTTGGCCTAGAGAAAGGCCAGGAGCGTGCTACTGAGGACTACTATATGGTCCATGATGAGCTCCGTTACGCTCTCCGTTATGAGTTAATGCAGGATTTATCCAAAGACACGCTTACATTTAGGGGGAATGAAAAGATGCGAGCCCTCCCAATGAGGCAATACGGTTCTTTCTTATTAGGTGACGGACTAGGTGGAGCCGGTGTTCACTGGAATGGCCAAACATTTCGTTTTCTTCCATATGATTTTGAAATACGCAGCAAAACCATTGAGCGCTACGGAAAAAATAAAATCCCTGCTGATATGACCATTCAAGACTGGGGAATTACGTATGATGAATTAGAGCCTTACTTTGATAAATTTGAAAAAATGGCAGGCATCTCTGGAGAGGAAAATCCGCTTGGCGGCAAACGTTCAGCTAAGTATCCAACAGCTCCAATGAAGCATTCTCCACAGATGAGAATGTTTAAAGAAGCCACAGAGAAGTTAAACTACCATCCATACACGATGCCATCTGCTAACCTTTCTGAGCCTTATGAAAACCCGGATGGTATATCTCGGGCAGCATGCCAGTACTGTGCTTTTTGTGAACGTTTCGGTTGTGAATATGGTGCAAAGGCTGACCCTGTCGTAACTGTAATCCCTGTGGCAAAACAGACAGGAAAATTTGATTTACGTACACATTCGTGGGTTAGAAGAATCCTACATAAGGATGGCAAGGCGACAGGGGTTCGCTACACGGATGTTACAACAGGTGAAGAGATAGAACAACCGGCAGATACTGTTGTTGTCACGAGCTATGTGTTTAATAATGTGAAACTATTGCTTAATTCTAAAATTGGCAGACCTTATGATTCTTCTACAGGAAAAGGCGTGATAGGGAAAAATTATGCCTATCAGGTGGTTAAAGGTTCTGCAGTTGGCTATTTTGAAGACGAGAAGTTTAACAATTTTGCAGGTGCAGGAGCGTTAGGAATGGTGATAGACGATTTTAACGGAGACAACTTTGACCACTCTGACGTTGATTTCATTCATGGTGGTTACTTATCCTTAACCCAAACCGGACAGCGACCGATCCAAAATAACCCTATTCCAAAGGAATCACCGACATGGGGTAAGAAATTTAAAGAAAACTCCTTAAGATACATTAACAAGACCTTATCCGTTAGTGCAATGGGCGCCAGTATGCCGTATAAACAGCATTATTTGGATCTCGATCCTGTATATAAAGATACTTTTGGAGATCCTTTAATCCGAATGACCTATGACTTTAAAGACCAAGATCGTAATCTTGCAAAATTCACTGCTAAAAAGGCAGAAGGAATATTAAAAGAAATGGGTGCAGATAAAATTGATACAATGGAAGAGCTTGGCCCGTACAATATTACGACCTACCAATCCACTCATAATACAGGTGGGGTAATTATGGGAGAGGATCCAGAGACCTCTGCAATTAATAATTACTCACAGATGTGGGATATGGACAATCTTTTTGTAGTAGGAGCTTCCTCTTTCCCGCATAACAGCGGATACAACCCAACTGATACTGTTGGTGCGCTAGCTTACCGGGCTGCAGAGGGGATTGTTAAATATCATAAGAACGGTGGATTATTAGTCTAGATCTGTTTGTTTATGCCAATATAAGAAGGTAGGGAGAACAATGTTATCCAATATAGGAATACCTGGATTGATTATAATTCTGGTTATCACCCTTATCATTTTTGGTCCGAAAAAACTTCCAGAGATCGGTGCGGCTTTCGGAAAAACACTGTCCGAATTTAAACGGTCAACAAATGAACTTTTAGAAGATGATGAACAGGAAGCTACACAACCAAAGAAATAGATGGAAAAAGAGGCTAGGACATAATTAAATTATTAAGGATTAAATACGGATAATACTTTTTAGCGTCGCTTCGACAGAACACTTCGCTTTCCACGGGCACGGCCTCAGCCTCGGGCCAACAGGATGTTGGTCACGAAGGCGTTGCCACAGGACGTGGCGATCTTAGCCTTTGTTCCTTCGCTTCTTGTGGGGTCTTCGGACTCGTGCTGTTCCCGTTGGACAAGAAAGACTACGTCAGCGACGCATCGCACGCAGAAAATGTTATAGCATTTTCAAGGAGTCTCCGCGTTCTGCCTACGCTAAATAAGAAAACCCGAACTAGGCAAACCTTTATTCAAGGTGTTGCATGATAGTTCGGGTTTTCAAGTGTTAAGAGAACTTTTGTCCCAGTTTCTTGTTTATAGCTATCCTATTTTAAACCGCTGTGTTTTGGCTGATAGTGATTCAGAGGTAGTTGACAGCTTTAATCCTATTTTATGGGTAGCTTTAACCGATTCCAACTGTAGCTCACTACTCCCCAACATCTGCTCTGCACTGGCCAGTGTTTCCTGAGAAACAGAAGAAAATTCGGCAGCAATTTGCTCCATTGATGGTAATTGTTGTTTGAGTCCACTTAATTCAACCTGCATTCCCCGCAATTTACTGCCGACGTCATGTACTTCATTCAGCAACTTATCAAGAGATGCTTGGGATCCGTTTGACATTTCCAATGTACGATGCGTTTTTTGTAGCATTTGTTCAAACTCGTCTGAAGCATGATTGGTTATACTTTCCATGTTAAAAATTGAATTGGTAATCTTCGAAGCTGCATGGGAGGATTGTTCTGCCAGCTTTCCGACTTCCTCTGCCACAACCGCAAATCCCCTCCCTGCATCGCCTGCCCGTGCAGCTTCAATGGAAGCATTTAGGGACAATAATTTTGTCTGCTCTGTTATCCCTTGAATTAAGCCAACTAAATCACCAATTGATCTCGCATCGGATTGTAATTGTCTTACTGTTTCCGTCAATTGAGTAAAGTCTTTCTCGAAAGTTTGTACGGTTTGAATAAGCTGGGTCATCGACTGGTTTCCTGCCTCTGCGGAATCATGCATGTCATCAGAACTGGAAAAGACAGAGTCCATATTGACTAGCATTTTTTCCATTTGCTGCTTCATCTCCCTGAAGTTTTCAGCGCTGACCTCCGAACTTCCAGCAGTTTGCTCTGCCCCTTCCTTCACAACTTGTATTGCTTGATTTAACTCTTGATTAGAAACAAGCGTACCCTCTGAGGAGGCCTGTAGTTCCTTCCCGTGATCTTGTAGCTGTAACGTTGTTTTCCTAATATCTCGTAGTAACTGAACCATTTGTTCCAACATGGCATCATAGCTTTTTTTAAGTGAAATAAATTCTGGAAGCGTGGTATGTAGCACCACCTGCTGCTTTAAATCCCCTTCCCTTACCTCTTTCATTGCTTTTCTAAAGACCATTAATGGTTTAGTTAGACTGCTAACGAAAAGTACAATCAACAGAATACTAATAATTACACTTATTGCTATGACAAGAAGTGTAGAATAAGCCATTTCTTGTACAGGGTCCATATAGGAGGACACTGGGACTACAATAACGTATGTGCCATCAATCTCATCCATCTCCTGGAACGTAAACGTATAACTTTCCCCATTCACTTCTCCATTTAAAATACCATTTTTTCGCCCCGTAATTTTAGAAATCACCTGTTCCGGGATAGCATCTAACCCTTGATTCCCTGTTTCAAAATGCGACGATTCCCCATCAGTTATGTAAAAATAGTCAGATTGAATTCCTTCATTAGAAAGCTTTTCTTGTTGTGTTCTAATATTGGCCACTAGTTGTTGTTGGAAATATGCTTCATCACTTACATACAGAAACTTCAAATTATCCGCGATATATCCCATTAGCTCCGCTTCCCTTAATAAGCGGTTCTCAATCGATTTCGTTGTCATATCTTTCGCTTTCACGTAAGAAACGGTCCCTACAACCGTAATCGAAATAATGAAAATAGCTATAAAAAGGATGAGCAGTCTGCCACGTAGACTTAGTTTTGTCATAGCTTGCCTAATTTTCGAATAGATAGTATGCTTTATTTTACTCAATGGTGCTCCCCGCCCCCCCCAATACTCTATTGTAAAAAGTATATCAAGCGGGTATTAAGCTAATGTAAATTATATATAAAGAATAGTTAATTTGAACTAGATACATTCAATTCTGCTAGTAATGGTAGAAGATTATCAAAAATATGTGTGTTTTGTTTGTAAACCGAATAGCCACCATAGTATGGATCTCTTACTTCCATATTACGAAACTCAACCATACGATTATATAGCTCATCTGCTACCTTCTTTTCCCCTACCTCTAAGCAATAGAGAATAAGGAGACTGTATACAGCAGGGGATTCGTAATTGACTGTCGGAACCTTTGTCTCCCGATTATATTTACCAAAAATTTTTCCATTCTCTGAAAGCTCATTCTCAATAAATTCTAAGAACACGCTAGAATTAACTTCCTCCAACGATAGCTGGTATGCTGTCAGGGCCTGGTCAATCATGTGCACTTCCTTTTCATAAATATACTGCTCACTTGAAACATGATAGGATTTTGGAAAAAAGCCATGTATTACAGGTGCTTGCAATAGTACTTCCATGGTGGTTTCATAGATTTTAATTGGTATGAGACCACTTTCCTTTAATTTCCTCAATGCCAAAGTATCGACATATGATAAGGTAAGATAATCACTATTATACCGCATACCTTTATCATAAAAATCTGTCAGCACATCTCCACTTTTGTTATAGGTACTTAAAAATCCGGCAATTTGCTTTGCCGTTTTATTGTATGGATAGCTGTTCTTCGGCCACATCTCGTCGGCATCCAATAAAGCTGAAACAATGCGTAGATCGTCTACCAACGCATTTGTAGACACATCACTCTTCCCTTTCTCTGTAAGCTTCCAATAAACCATACCATCCTGCTTCAAAAAACGATTAATCAGCTGTATATATGCATGATCAAACATCTTTTTATCCTCTTTCTCAATAGCATAGCGCATCCATAACCCAAGAGATTCCGAAAGAGCCTCTCTACCTGAAACAAGATCTTCGTCAAGACGCTTATCTGGTTTAATATATGTTGCCAACGTACCATTTTCATTCTTTAACCATTTGACGATAAACTGCTCCGTTATTTCGCTGTGCTCTTTATGTTTTTCGCTTTTAAGATTAATCAGTACATTTATAACGATAAGAACGATAATCATGGCAATAAAGATTTGGATTAGCAATGGTTTCACCTCATATCTTCTCCTAGTTTTGACTTACCAAATACTATGCAGATCGATCCTTCCTTATTAAATCTTCTTGTTGGAATCGTTTTGTTTTATACCAGGTGACCTCTTGCTTGAACAGGATTCGTTTTAATTCTAGGAAGGAAGCATACACTACGAGACATATCCACATTTGAGAGTAAGTAAAATACATAAACACGACGACTAAAAAATTTTTAAGGGTCAACTGCCTCTTTTCCATACTGAGCGCAAGCAGTTCCTCTGTGACAAATAGAAGAAAGCCCATAATTAGAAGGGCGTAGGAGACGATTCCAATAGAAAGTTTTAAATCGACAAATAAGTTCACGATAAAAATAGCATGGGATAGCAGGACACCACCAAAGAAGAGAAGGTAAGTAAATAAGAAATAAAGGAGATCAACACCCACCTTTTTATTTTTCAACTTGAAGAATTGAAATAGAAACTTCCCAATAACATAGATATTTCCCCTCGCCCAGCGAGTGCGTTGCCTCCACCATACCTTTAAATTTTCAGGTTCTTGCTCCCACGTAATAGCAGAGGGGAAAAATCTAATATAATAGCCTAAATTGTAAACTCGGAAACTAAGTTCCGTGTCCTCCGATAAAGCTTTTTGGTCCCAGCCGCCAAGCTCTTCTAAAATGGACCTACGAATAGCAAAATTTGTACCTGGAATTGTTGACATTTTAAACCAAAACCATCTCCCAGCCTGGGCAAGCCATTGAAAGGTTATCGTCTCTACATTAATTAATCGCGTTAGCAGGTTTTTATTCGCATTAATCACACGAAATTTACCAACGATTGCACCCGCCTTCGGATCATTTTGCAGTCCCATTACCAGCCAATATATAGCATCAGGTTCAGGAGTGTTATCAGCATCGTAAACACAGATCACTTCTCCTGTTGATTGACCGAAGCCAATATTTAATGCCCCGGACTTCCCTTTACCGCCATATGGAGGTTTCGTATGAATCACGGATATATACGGAAAGCGTTTAGCATATGACTCAACAATCTCTCCTGTTCGGTCATTTGAATTGTCATTAATAACGATAATCTCTAACAGGTTTGTCGGGTACTGCAGCTGACACATCGCATCAAGTGTCTTGCCAATCACCACTTCTTCATTATGGGCAGGGATTAAAACACTCACCTTTGGAAAGGGGATCTTATTTTGCTGCCATTCCTTTTCGGACTTTTTATAATGGAGGAAATGCAAATACCCTCCCTGCATTAAAAACATATGATAAAAAAGCATTAACCAAATGAGGAACAAAGATATATACATGAATAAATCAGCCAATTCGACCCCTCCTATAACGAAGAGTAGTTCTTAGCGCATAGAACAAAAACAAGCAAATTGCCAGGCTTCCAGCGCCAACTATTCCCCAGATTGATTTCGTGACGAACGTTTTCACATGATACAAAGGGAAATCCCAGGAGGTAGAAACCAGACCCCTTTTATCAATTGCAGCTAAAACTTCACCCTTTTCAGATGCGATCTCAACATTTTCCGCCTGGATAACATTCTCTCTTTCTTTTAAATCAATCCATTCAATAGGTGGTAGTTTCTCTAATTCATCCAGCAATTCCATTAGCTTTTCCGTCCCTAGAAAGGGATGATAAAACCCTGCTACCATGCCATCTCGAACTAGTAAATGCTCCTTGGCCCGCTTTATCATCTTTTCAATTGCATTGGGATCGTCCGGGTCAACATAGCCAATTGTTTCTGGCAGAAGTTCCATCCCTTTAAAAAAAGTTGGCTTGGTAACGTATGGCACACCACTCATCGTCTCCCAGTCTTCATCACTTAATTGGACCTGCCCCACATAAGTAGAAAAATAGTCCGATGTCACCGCATAACCGTTCTGTGACATCGTGTAATGCGGTGCCTCAAAAGCTAAAGGGTACAACCCATAGTTAGCAAGCTCCTGTATGCCTCTTGTTAGCTTTTCATCTATATAATCCTTTTCAAACGCTTTTTGATCTTCCCTATAGTCGTTGTATGCTTTAGCATCTGGAAAATCTGCTTTCGTTTTCTTAACCACCTCATCTGTTGGCCCATGATAGATTGGCATATTGTTTTCTACATCCCAGAATTCAAATCCTTCTCCAGTTTCATCATCACGGAATTGGTGAGTATAGCCATGCATGACGATACTTCCCCCGTTATCTTGCATGTAGCTTAATGCCTCTAGTACTTCCGGATAATCTGATAGAAAATGCTGCTCTTTCGTATCCTCATTTGTATACACTGGTATAACAGCGATCATATAAGGTATATTTCGTTCCATGAGAATATCTGCAATCTCCCGTAACTTCTTGGGGTCGGCCAATGGGTGGACATCCTCGAGTCTCAAATATCCAGTTGTTTCATATGGACCATTCGTTTGAAATATGTCATGCAATGTATCAGCAAGTATAAGGGAAACAGGTTCCTCCAAAGAGGGTACTGCCAAATAATAATTTTGTTCCTTTTTTATAAGAAGCGGATATTGATGCTCTTCTCCATGTGAAGCTTTTACCAATACAGAAGTCTCCTCAGGCTCCTCAACTTGAAGTAAGCTTTGTCGTCTAACGCGCAACGTTTTGTCCTCATCACCGTCTGACCATGTAACCTTGGAATAAACGCCCTTTCCAGCCTGTTTAACAAAGGACATTCTCTTAAACTGGGCTGCATTGTGTCCGATCACGGTAAATACCCCATTAAACTTCTGTAAGACCCTAGTTGTATATTCCGGTAGTCGTTCCCTAACCTGTCCGAAATAAAATACATGGGTGACCCCTACTAGATCAGCCTCTTGTAAGCTATGACTATGTTTAAATATGATCTCGTCTGTAAAATGGCCTAGGAGCATATCGAGCATGCGTTGATGTTCATCTATATCTTCACTGCTTGACGAGTAGACTACTAAAACGCTAGGCTTGTCCACTCCTTTTTTTGCATACACAGAGCTTTCATTTAATAAGCAATAACTTGTTAGGATTACCATTAAAAGCAGGCAGACTCTTTTTTGCATTACCTATCCTCCCTTCATTTGTTCTCAATACAGAACATCACACCCAAAAAAAAATTACATTGTTCTTACACGCCTCCTTGCCATATATAGGGATAGGAAAGCAACTAGTCCTGTTATCGTTAGTCCAACACCTACCCAACCAAAATGAGAACTTAGAAGACGTAAAAAGTGATTTAATCCAGATTCACCTGACGTTTCCTCATCTGTTTTCTTATTGGTTGGAATGAGTTCAGCTTTTTGATCAACCATTTGAATGGTGTAATCTTCCATGTGTACAGAATGTTCGCCTTCTTTAACGTCAAGCCACGTGATCCCAGGAATGTCTTTCATTTCGTAGACGAGTTTTTGGAGCTGTTCCATCCCCATAAATGGATGATAAAAACCGCCAATAACGCCATCACGGACAATAAGCATCTCATCTATTTTATTTTGTATTTCTTTAAAGGACTCCGGCTCATCATAACGCACATAACGGATTGTTTCCGGCAATAATGTCATGCCATGTAAAAAGCTAGGGTTCGTCATAACAGGAGATTCTGTCATCATTCTCCAATCATTGTCTGTGAGTTGCACTTGACCTACATAGGTAGAAAAATACTCGGATATGGTTTTGTATCCTTGTTGAGACATTGCATAGTGTGGCGCTTCAAAAGCAATAGGGTAGATCCCATAATCGACAAGCTCTTGAATTCCAGCTTCTAGCTTTTCCCGCAGCGTTGCATGCTTAATGAATTGAACAGTATCAGTGTATGTCCCTCTCTCACGTATATCGAGCGGTTTGTTTTCTTCTTTATCCCAAAACTCGAACCCACTTCCAGTTTCCAAATCGCCGTATTGATCCGAATAACCATGAAGTACAAAGCTAGCGCCATCATCCTGCATATCATTTAACACTTTCACTACATCTTCGGTATCAGAGAGCTTATAGAGTTCTTCTGTTTTCGAATTAATATATACCGGGCTAATGGAAACCATATAGGGGATTTTTTCCTTCTTTAAGAACGCTGCGACACGTTCTAATTCTTTTGCATTTATTCCAGGGTGTATGTCCTCAAGTCTAAGGTAAGCTTGTCTCGAAGTCTTGTGGTCTTCTTCAAATACTTCATGTAGAACTTCAGTAAAAATATTGGAGCTTGGTGCAAATAAATTAGTAGATGAGTAATACCATTTATTACCCTTTTGGGTGAAAAGCGGAACTTTTCCTTGTTCAGTAACCGCTTCTACTATTACGTTTGTGTTTTTATTATCATCGATCATTAAGAGTTCCTGCTTTACTACGTCGTATTCCTTTTGTTTATAAAGAATACTTGTATAGTTCTCTGTCCCTTCTTTAAGTTCAAAATCCTTTAACAACTGGTCAACATTATAGCCAATGACTAACACTTCTTGTTGATAATTTTCCATGATTTCAATAAAAGAATTTGGTAGTTCTTCTTTTACATATCCATAATAAATGACATGTGAGACGCCTTTAACATCCTTCGATTGTACCTCTCCGCTGTTTCTAAAGGTAACATTTGTAGTGAAATGGCCTACCAGCATATCAAGAAGATGCTGGTGAACCTCTGTTTCTGTTTGTTCATTATTGGTTGGCAGAACAACTAATACATCAAGTCTCTCGTCATCAGCCCTGACGGTAAGTGGGTTCAAAATGAAGAGCACACATACTAATACAATGGTTAATTTAACTATTGTTGCCACTATATATCGAACTTTGCCCATTGCACTCCCCCTCGATTGTTCTATATAAAGAACTTACATCAACTTTATATAGAATGCAACCCTTTTTAATTCTAATGGGATTGTATTTAGAATTTCAGATCTTTTTCCAGCTAAAAAAGGTAATCTCCTCCTGCTCTCTCCGGATGAGATCACCTAATATAAAGAAACGTTAATTGGTCGGGGACTTACTACAAGTTAAAGGCATGATAAAGTGAAACTTCAATCAGTTGGGGTTTTCAATATCCCCCACTGATTGTTAGTTGAACGAATCGGGGTGTTAGCGTCCGTTTATTCCCACAAAAACTAACGGTTTCACTTCATGTTTTGAAAGGGGAGTCTTACGGACGGTTGCTCCGGGATAAAATGTATTACTTCTTTGATAAAAACTGATTTGGTTCTTCTCCGCCCTTTGAGTTGCTATTTTTGTACTGACTTTTTCGTCCATTACGATGTTCACCATGATTTTTATTCTCTTTAAATTGGTTATTTTTTTCGTCCATCTGCAAGTCTCCTCTTTCAGTTTCTACTAGTTTTTCACTCTTAGATATATTTATACCCCAATATAAATATAATGAATTGAAAGCATTATGTTTTGTTTTTTCTGAATAAAAGTTTAAAATATAATATAGGTATGTATGTTTTTTACATCGGAGGGATGTTCATATAATGTCAATAGAAACAATGATTTTCTTATTTACTGCCATGTTGCTCATGGGAGTATTAGCCACAAAATTCTCTACTCGTCTTGGATTGCCCTCACTTGTTTTATTCCTTCTTGTTGGTATGGGTATGAATCAATTTGTCTTCTTTGAAAATGTGGAAATTACACAATTGATTGGAATAATGGCACTTATTATTATCCTATTTGAAGGTGGTACACAAACGAAATGGACACAAATAAAGCCGATTGTTGGTTCAGCAAGTATCCTGGCTACCCTCGGTGTCCTCATCACTTCACTTATCGCTGGTTTAGCGGCTATGTACATCCTCAACTTTTCTTTACTAGAAGGATTGCTATTCGGAGCTATCGTTGGTTCAACTGATGCTGCAGCTGTTTTTTCTGTGTTGGGGAACAAAAATATAAAACGCAAGCTAACATCTACTCTTGAAGCAGAATCAGGTTCAAATGACCCGATGGCTGTTTTTTTAACTGTAGCTTTTATTGAAATGATTCAAATTCCTGATGCATCTATCTGGACAGCCATTGGTAGCTTTTTTGTACAAATGGGACTCGGTTTACTTCTCGGGTTGGCGCTTGGGAAATTAACCGTACTAACAATTAATCATATTAAATTAGATACGGCAGGGCTTTATCCTGTTCTTGCCCTTGGGATGGCTACATTAACTTATATTACAACCGATTCAATTGGCGGTAGCGGGCTACTTGCTGTGTATGTGATGGCAGTGGTTGTAGGAAACAATGACCTCCTGTACCGCTTTACTATTCTACGTTTTAACGAAGGTTTTGCATGGATGATGCAAATTCTTATGTTTATTTTACTTGGTTTATTAGTATTTCCAAGCCAGTTGTTAAATGTTTTTTGGCAAGGTATCGCCCTATCCATTATTTTAATGTTCGTGGCTAGACCTATTGCTGTATTTATTTCAATGTTATTCCTAAAGTACAATATAAAAGAACAACTATTTATTTCTTGGGCAGGCTTGAAAGGTGCCGTACCTATCGTATTGGCTACTTACCCTATTATTGCTGGTATAGAAAGTAGTGAACTCATATTTAATGTTGTTTTCTTCGTAGTCTTAATATCCGCTCTCGTGCAAGGTAGCAGCCTATCCTGGCTGGCAGAGAAGCTTCATTTGACTGGTAGAGATAAGGAAAACCTGCTGCCAAGCCTTGAGATCATTAATCTTGGCAAAACCGATTCAGAGATTATTGAGGTATCGGTTACAGATAGCTCACCAGCCGTGGATACCTCACTCATTGATTTGGTGCTACCTGATAACACATTAATAATTGGCATCATACGAGAAGGAGAGCTTATCACACCTATAGGGAACTCTGTGATTCATGAGAACGATACTCTCTACGTTCTTAGTCACAAAAAGAGCAGAGAAAAGGCCAAGGCTGCTATAATCGGCAAAAAGAAAGAAAAAAAGTTACCTGAATCTTGATTTCAAGAAAAAGAGGCATGCAATGGAGATATGTACCATTGCAATGCCTCTTTCTCATTTTGATCTATATTCCTCTTGAAGCAAGCTATAAACCACCGTATCATGGTACCGCATACCATCGTAGTCTGTCTGTCGTAGGACACCTTCCTTCTGAAAGCCAAACCTCTCCAATAACTTCCGTGAACCTTCATTTCCAGCAAATATATCTCCAACAATACGGTTGAGCTTTAGGGTGTGGAAGCCGAATTCTAACACAGCCTCAAGCACCTCGGTCATAACTCTTTTACTTTGATATGCTTTGCGGATTACCGCTCCCATTTCTGCCTTTCTATGCCAAGGATGAAGTTTATGAAAGCGAAACTGGCCAACCACTTCCTTCGTCCCTTTATCTATAATGATCCACGGAACTTCCTTCTTCTCGGAAAAGTTTCTTAAATAACCTATGATGGCCTCTTGCATGGCCGTTTCAGTCTCTACAGGGTGTGGCGTTATATATTGCATCGTCTCACGATCACCCATAAAGAGAAACAGCTCTTTTGCATCACGCACCTCTATACCTCTTAGTATGTAATGCTCTGTTTCCAGGACTGGTATTTCCTTAAGATCTACTAATTCTGTCATTTATTCCCCTCATCTCACTTGCTTTTATATCATTTTAACAGGTATTTATCTTTACATGCCCCAAAGATCACACTATTTTTCGATAATAGATAGGAAAGGGGCGCTGGCAGACATGGAATTTTGCCGTTTCTATGGTGTTTGTCCAATGGTAATGCTGGCATATTTCATAAGCTGTTAGTGAGCTACAATAATTGATAGGAGGCGTTCTTAGTGAAACTATATTTAGATCCAGGCCATGGAGGAAGCGACCCTGGTGCACAGGGAAATGGCTTGAGTGAAAAGAATATTACACTAGATATTGCCCAACGAATTCGGAGTATTTTAATAGGGGATTATCGTAGTGTTGATGTCCGAATGAGTCGTACTTCGGATAGTAGCAAAAGTCTACAACAACGAACAAATGAAGCAAACGCATGGGGAGCGGATTATTTTCTTTCTATCCATTGTAATGCATTTAACGGAAACGCTAGAGGATATGAAGATTTTATTCACAACACTTTATCTGATTCATCCCAAACTGCCAGATATCGTAACGTGTTACACACTGAAATAATGAAAGTCAATCAGCTGAGCAATCGTGGCAAGAAGAAAGCAAACTTTCACGTACTAAGAGAATCTAATATGTCGGCATTACTTACGGAAAATGGGTTCATTGACAATCAACGGGATGCTGCCTTGATGCGAACAGCTTCATGGAGACAGCGGGTAGCCCAAGGTCATGTTAATGGCCTAGCCAAAGCATTTAATCTTAAACGGAAAGAGGAAGACAACGATAATGGTTCTGGTCAGCTTTATAAAGTGATCGCTGGTTCTTTTAAGTCTAAAGCAAATGCAGAGCAACGGATTGAAGCGTTGAATAAAAAGGGAATTAGCTGCTATTTAGATAGTTTAATGATATCTGGCGAGTTGTGGTTCCGTGTCCAAGCTGGTGCATTTTCCAATCGAACCAACGCAGAAAGCCAACTAACTAGAGTTCGAAATGCTGGTATACGGGATGCGTATATTATTAGTGATTAAAAATGAAAAAGAGGATAGCAAGTTATGCTGTCCTCCTTTTCCTTATTGTTCGTTTAGTACATACTTCTTTAGTGCTTCAGCGACGCCATCTTCATTGTGATTTCCAGTTACATATGTACTTTGCTGCTTCACTTCTGCTTCTGCATTCCCCATTGCAATACTTATTCCGGCCTTTTCAAACATAGAAAGATCATTGAAGTTGTCTCCAATTGCTACGGTGTATTCCATAGGCACAGAAAAATATTGAGCAATTAGCTCTAATGCATGTCCCTTACTCGCTTCTGGAGGGCCAATCTCTAGCTTTTGTTTACTAGAAGTTGTAATCGAAATATCCGTCCGTTCAGCAATGCGATCACGGAGTTTTTCTAGTTCCTCTTTATGAAAGGACATGACAAACAACTTATAGACTTGCTTACCAGTAAAATCAATATCATCATATTGTGAGACAAATTGTAATCCATGCTGCTGGTATTGTATTTCTATAATTTCTTCGGCCCAGCTTGAATCCTCTTCACCAAGCTCCCTTACCTCTTTTTCAAGCTGTTCTCTCCCGTTTTCCTCTACCAAAACACCATCTTTGGTATAGATCTCATAGTAGAGCCCACTGTGATTTAACACATCCATCATAAGTTTTAGAACCTGGTCGGTAAAGTATAGGTTATGAATATATTCTTCTGCATGAAATGACTTAGCCCCATTACCCGTAATAATTGGACATGTAATGCCAGCGCGATGCATTATTTCCCTCGTGTCATGCAGGGACCTTCCAGAGGATATTGCCACAATATGGCCCTCTTCCTGTGCAGACTTGATAGCTTCTACATTCCCTTCACTGATCGTACTGTTACTGGAAAGAAGCGTTCCATCCAAGTCGATTGCGATAAGCTTCATTGTTGCCCCTCCCTTTAAAAATGGCCTTCCCCCTGATAGAGGAAGACCTATTACCTTTGTTTTTATATTATCATTCAGAAAATACAAGGACAAATTTACCTTCGCAGTGGTACTAAAATGTATATTGGGGGAGGAGTTAAAAAAACAGCAGTAACAATGACAAATAATGGACAATAACAAAGGCGGAACAACCCATAAAAGCTATACCTCTCTCAACACCTCAACTAATTCCGGCAATCCATCTGTAAACAAATGAGCATCTCCCTCCAATTCATGGACTATGGCTTGGTGTATGTGTTCTGTGAAGCGATGCATATGTTCAAGCGGAACAATGGGGTCAAGCTTACTGTGGAAAAAGATAATCTTTGGGATTTTAGAAAGGTTCTCTGAGAAATTGGGGGTGAGGATGAAATCTTTTCTTTGCCATTCTCCATTAATGCCCCAATAAGGTGTGGCAATGGATATCAGTTTGTTAATTGGAATGTTAACCCTTTCTTCAGCTAAATATTTCAGTAATACAGATCCTCCTAATGAGTGGCCAATTAAAGTAACTTCTCCCTCCATTAAATCTAGTGTTCTTCGAATCTCTTCCTTCCATTCTGCATAAAAAGGATCCATGGGTGTTGGCATAGTAGGATGAATGACACTGTGGCTATTAATACATTCCTTTTTCAAGTAGTCGATCAACGGCCCACTACCTTCACGCCCCTCCTGTGGCCCTGCACTGTGAACAAAAATGATTGTCTCCATATATCCCCCTATTCTATCTCTATTAAATAGGCTGTGATTTCTTTTATTTTTCCATCTTTATGCTTATTAAGTTTATAAATATCGCAAAAAGCGTACTTCTTATTTCCCCCATTTTCATCCATTGTCATCGTTCCTTCAATAACTGCCATATTTCCATGTGTAATGACCTCTTTTATCTGATGTTCTGTTTCAAACCCTCTCATTGGCTCCATTTCTTTGATAACGGCTTCTTTACCTTCAATTACAGTATTACCGACCATATTCCAGGTGATATCCTCTGTCATATTTTCATAGATTGTATCTACGTCACCTGTCATGAAAGCATGGTTAATTTTCCTGAAAAACTCCTGATTTTTTGTCATCATATACAGTCCTCCTCTATTTTTAATACTATACTTCATTATCTACTACTTTATTCTTTCCGCTTTCATTTATTATATAATGAAATTGCAGGAAAATAGTAATAAATAAAGAATATTTTTATAATGATCCAAAAAGGTGTTTTAATTTCATTTAGGAGCGTGATTTAATGGAAAGTCCGATTAAAAATCAAATGAATACGGTATTTGTCCATGTAAGTGAATTACCTTTGTCTGTGGAGTGGTATTGCCGCCTGCTAGGTCAGACGTATGTAGCTGAAAAGGTATCTGACCCAATTTATAACATGGAAATTAATGATTATACCGGACTCCTCTTGGACGCAGGGCCACCCGGAGAGAAACAACAGGTTCACCCATCAAAACATCCGATATTCAACTTCCACACAGATAATATTGAGAAGGCCTATTCATATGTACAAGAGATAGGTTATCAGATTGAGTCACCAATAGAGCGATATGAGGACCTGGCTTTTTTTAATATAAAAGACCCTGATGGCAATATAATCATGATATGTAATGGATAAATAAACAAACAAAAAGAACCCGCTGGCATAAAGTTGCACCAGGGGGTTCTTTCACCTTACTCTTTTTCAAAATCCTTTGTACTTCTAACAGTATCGATCGGGCGTACCATTTTTTCGATTTCTTCTCGTTGTGGCTCAAGGAATGGTGGGAGTGATAGCTTTTCTCCTAATGTTTCGTATGGCTCATCTCCCATAAAACCAGGACCATCTGTAGCGAATTCAAAGAGAATTTGTGGTGCTACTCTTGCGTATAATGACTCGAAAAAGTGTCTGTTCACATAACCGGAAGTTTGGAAACCAAAATCACCCATGCGTTTAATCCATTCTTCCAATACATTACGATCTTCTACACGGAAAGCTGCATGATGGACTGTTCCAAACCCTTGAATGGCATTTGGTAATACAGGGTTGTACTCTACAACTACCTGTGCACCATTGCCTCCTTCACCAACTTCAAACAAATGAAAGGCCCCTTCACTAGCAACTTCTTTAAATTGCAATACCTTTTCAAGTACTTCTTTAAAGTAATCCAAGTTGGCAATTCGTACAAATATAGGGCCAAGACCAGTAATAGCATGCTCCAGTGGTACTGGTCCATTTTGCCACGGTGTACCCGAAGCCACTCCCTCATTGTGTTCATCGGAGATCAGCTGGTATTGCTGGTCATCGAAATCAACAAAAGAAAGTGTTTTCTTACCGAATTGTTCTTTAATCCCTGTATGCTTTACTTCCAGGCGATCAAACCGCTTTACCCAATAATCTAATGCGGCATCATCTGGAACACGGAAGGACGTTTTAAATATTTCATTTGTGCCATGGCTCCCTTTAGGAATACCAGGAAAGTCAAAGAAGGTCATGTCCGTCCCTGCGCTTCCCTTATCGTCTGCAAAGAATAAATGATAGGTTTGAATATCATCCTGGTTCACTGTCTTTTTAACAAGTCGCATTCCAAGTACATAGGTGAAAAATTCATAGTTCTTTTCTGCACTGCTCGTAATTGCTGTAACATGGTGGATTCCTTTTAATTCGTTCACCATCCATACCTCCTATATGTTAATTACATTGAATTAATATATCCTTAATTAAATATAATATAGCATGAATATAGAAGGAAGTCCACTATTAGGTTTCCGTAATACCTTCTCTATCTCCACTTTTTCACGTGGCTTAATATTATACTGTCCTAAGGCAAAATAAAAAATCTATTCTACTCGAATAGATTTTTTATAACTCTGATTCCCGTATTAGTTGGTCCATAAATTCGTCGTAGTTTTTCGCCTTGATTAATCTTTCTACAAGCGGCCTGCTGGCTACAATTCTTCCCAAAGCTTCATACATAAATTGGAGGTCCTCCTGGCTATTCTTTTTAACGCAAAGTACACAAACAAATTGGACCGGTTTATCCTTCCACATTATCGGTTCTTGTAATGTACATACTGTTAAAAACGTTTGGGATGATTGCGGTGTTATTGGATGAGGAATGGCTACCAGATTCCCGTACGAAGTTGGTGCTACTTCCTCTCTTTTGTAAATAGATGAAAGGAATGGCTCTTCTACAAGAGACTGCTGCATTAGTTGTTCGGCGATATATGACATTGTTTCTTCTCTCGATTTGAAGTTCATGTTCAGAAACATCAGGTCTCGTTTGAACAACCTAGATGTATTGTTTTGCTCTTTTGCCAAAAAACGATCAACCTTTTCCATATCGTTGCTGCTCAATACTGCGTTTACCTCTAAAATTGGAACTGGAAATTTCTCTTTGATTGGTATGGAACTAATAATAAAATCAATCCCTTCTAGAGACCGCTTTTTTAATTTGTAATACTCTGTAGTGCCTACAACATCCAAACTCTCCCCAAATCGATTTTTTAACCGGTAATAAATTAATTGTGCTGTCCCCAGACCTGATGCACAAACTACCAGGCACCTTAATGGACCTGAGGTGATTTTTCTCCTTTCAATAGCGGCCCCAATATGAAGTGCTAGATAGCCTATTTCATTTTCATTTATTTTCGTTTCGGTATGTTGTTCGATCACTAATCCTGCTAATATCCCTGCTTCAAAAGCAAGTGGGTAATTCCTTTTTATATCGGCAAGCATAGGGTTGCGAATATTCATGCCATATTTATAGCGATTAATCGCTGGCTTTAAATGAAGGCATAATGCCATGACCAATTCCTGATCATCCTTCACACCAAGGCTTAATTCATGTTCTACTTTTTCAAGCATCTTGGTCACAGTTTGGAGAATCTCCGCTTCCATTACACCCTCTAGCTTATCTCCCTTCGCATCAAAGGTAAGCATCTTAGTACCTAACAAGTGGATGGCAATATACGCTGTTTCCTCTTCCGGAAAGGTGACTTGGAATTTCTTTTGAATACTATCCACAATATTGTGAGCAACAACGTATTCCGTTTGTTCCTCAATTTGTTGTGTATCCATTCTGTACAATGTAACATGGTTACCGCTCTTAATTCGTTCATAAGCAATAGCGATATGTACTACGAGGTTTTGTATGGCGATATCAGATAACGTAATAGCATGTGCTTTAATCTGTGCTAAAATAATGTCTTGAATTGTGTCTAATTCTGCCTTCGTCAAAAAGGAAAATAGAGGGTCCAGGTAGTTAAACCCATCCCCTTGCGTACGATTAAACATAATTTCTGCAATACAAAACCGGACCTTTACTTCATCACCATTTATCATCAATCCATGGTTTGGTCGGGAAACAAGGCTGATGTCATAAGTACTCAAAATTCTTTTAACATCCTTCAGATCATTCTGAACGGTTGATTTGCTGACAAACAACTCTTCTGCCAAATCTTCAAGTTTAATATAAATTTCCTCAAGCAGTAATCGGACCATAATAAAGTGTACACGCTCTTTCGGTGTCTGGGGGTGTACCTCATCCCCTGCATACAAATACTCTGACATCTCCGACAGGAAATGCCGAAAGAGCTGCTCATCTTTTATAACTAATTTATACCCCTTGCTCATAATAGATTCTACCAAAGCACCGTAATCTGCCAGCTCTAAATTAAGGTTTCGTATATCGTCCCTGTTGGTTCGAGTGCTTACTTTATTTATATTTGCAAGATACTTACCAGTTACATACGTTTCCGACTGCATAAGCTCCTTTAATAACGCTTTCATTCTGGAGTTCATGATCATGACTCTCCTCTATACTCTTCTTCATGTATACCTAAAAAACAACGGCCCTTTTAGAGCCCAAGCGTGCCGCAAATGTGGCAGTAAACACCTTTAAAACCCGTTATCTCTAGATACGTCCTTGAACCACCTTGCACTCTTTTTAGGCGTTCTTTCCATCGTTTTAAGATTTACTGAGAAGAAACCATATCTGTTTTTGTATGCATTCATCCAAGACCAGTTATCCATAAAAGTCCATAGATGGTACCCCTTGGTATTACAGCCTTCTTCCACAGCCTTATGCAACCATTTCAGGTGTTCTCGAATAAATTCAATGCGGTAATCATCTTGGATCTCTCCGCTCTCGATAAAGCGATTCTCATTCTGGACCCCCATGCCATTTTCCGAAATAAACGACTCAATATTCCCGTAATTTTCCTTTAAATTTATCATAATATCATAGATACCTTTTTCATAGATCTCCCATCCACGATATTTATTCATTTTCCTTCCAGGCATCTCGTATAGATCAAAGAACCAATCTGGCATAAACGGAGCCTCTTTATTTGGTTCATGCTCTTTCGCTTTGACGCGTCGTGGTTGATAATAATTAACACCTAACAGATCTACTATATTGGCGCTTATTAACTCTTTATCTCCTGGTAGGGTTTGAGGCAATTGCCCATATTCTCTTAAAATCTCAATTAATTCATCAGGATATTCCCCCAATACAGCAGGATCTAAAAAACTACGATTAAAAAACAAGTCGGCAATCCGAGACGCCTTTAAGTCTGCAGGATGTTGGCTTCTTGGATAAGAAGGTGTTAAGTTCAAAATGATACCTATCTTTCCCTTATGTCCTGGTAAACTATGAAATACTTCTACAGCTTTAGCATGGGCAACAATCGTATGGTATGCAACCTGGACAGCCTTTTTAGCATCAACAATATTCGGGTAGTGAAAATCATATAGATAGCCACCTTCAACTGGCACAATTGGTTCATTAAATGTGAACCAAGTATTCACACGGTCGCCAAACAGCTGGAAACATTCCGTAGCATACTTCACATATGCTTCCACCACATCGCGGCTTTCCCAACCACCCTCGGCTTGCAATTCATAAGGCATGTCAAAATGATAGAGATTTATAAACGGTTCAATACCATTATCCAACAATTCATTAATTACCGCATTATAAAACTCCACCGCCTCTCTATTGACCTCTCCCCGGCCACCGGGAATGAGACGGGACCACGATATGGAAAAGCGAAACGTGTTATGGCCAATTTCTTTCATCAAGGCAATATCCTCTTTGTAACGATGGTAAAAATCAGATGTTTTCTCTGGCCCTACGCCTTCAAAGAAACGATTTTCTTCTGTTTCGAACCAATGGTCCCAAATATTCTTACCTCTTCCGCCTTCATTTGCTGCTCCTTCTATCTGGGTAGCAGACGTTGCACTTCCCCACCAGAAATCCTTAGGGAATGAATAATTCGTTTGTTTTTCCATTTATTATTCCTCCTACTTCACAAGATGCATTATTACTTATTCCGGTATATCTCAATAATTTCAATCGCAAGATCTCGTACAGTCATTGCGGTCATTAAATGATCCTGCGAATGAATTAGCATGACGTTGATTAAGTTTTCTTCTCCATTTGCTTCTTTTTGTAGGAGTTGTGTTTGAAAAGAATGGGCTTTTCCTAACTCTTCACCCGCTTCTTCTACCAATCGATCTGCCTCTGCAAAATTTCCCTTTTTCGCTTCCTGAATCGCTTCCATAACATTGGACTTCCCGTTCCCTGCAAATAATATAATTTGAAAAGCAATTTCTGTTGTCTTCTCCACAAGCTATCCACCTCGAAAGTCTATTAGTATTCATGTTTACTTTTTTAAAAATAATCCAGAAGCCTACTTACTTCGCTTCATTTCTCTCTGTCTCATAATAATTCTTATCCAAAATCTTTAAGAACGGCCACCATATGACGATTACTACGAGTAGATTAAAGGCTTGTAGTACACCGCCTTGCCAAGCATTCCCTGTAGCTAGGAACCCATTTAATATAGGAGGTGTCGTCCATGGAACAATTACACCGGCTGGTGGTGGCACCATGCCTGTATACATAGCAAAGTACGTAATAAGCGTTATGACTACCGGAGCGACCAACCATGGAATTATGATTAAAGGATTCATAATGATTGGTAAACCAAAAATAATGGGTTCATTCACATTAAATAAACCTGCTGGTGCCCCTAGCTTTCCAAGTTCTTTAAGCTGTCTACTCTTCCCTATCATAAAGATTAAAATAATTACAGCAAGCGTCATACCAGATCCGCCCATCCCCACTAAAAACGAATCAATAAATTGCTTGGTTATGATATTCGGTAATTCCGTACCCGCCTGAAATGCTGAAAGATTTTGATCATTAAGCGCATACCAAATCGGGTCAAATACGGAGTTGATAATAATTTGACCATGCAATCCGAAAAACCAAAAGACCTGAATTAATAAAACCGCTACGATCGTTGCAGGTAAGCCGCTTCCAAGGACAGTCAAAGGCTGTTGAATAACACTATAAATAAAGTTCTGTACTGTCTCAAAGCCTGTATAACTAAATATGATACGGATTAACAAGAAAACCGTTAAGGTTAACGTGATCGGAATTAAGGCACTAAACGACCTGGACACCGCACCAGGGACCCCTGCCGGCATTTTAATGGTCCAATCTTTTTTCACAAAATAGCGATATAATTCTGCTGAAATAAACGCTGTAAAGATACCTAGAAACATTCCTTCTGCCCCAAGAACGGAGGTAGGAATAACACCCGATACCCCATCCAGAACCTGTGGTGTCATAATTAAGAATGCGGCTAATGCTACAACGCCACCATAGATGGCTTCTCCACCGTAGTGTTCCGTCAGTTTATAGCCAATACCTATCATTACAAAGACACCCATTATACTTAATGTCGCTGCAGATGCTGGTCCAAGCGCGTTTTGATATGCAGTAAATGCTTCCTCACTGATCATCTTATCCAGAAAAGGAAAGTTAGCAATTACAACAAAAATAGAACCAAAAATGATTAGTGGTAAGGCAACCATAAACCCATCTCTTAAGGCAGATAAATAACGATTATTGTTTAGCTTGTCTGCAATCGGCAATAACATGTTCTCCAAGAAATTCATGAACTTACTATTCATGATCGTTCCCCCTCTTCATCTGTTAATTTCCCATTAACTCTAAAGCTTTGTTTAATACTGCTTCACCATCCACTCTCCCATATGCAATTGGATCAATCACATCAAGAGGGATGCCATGTTCTTCTGCAACAACCGTGTATTTTTTCTTCATAAATCTCATTTGGGGTCCAATTAATAACACATCCGCGTTTTCGACTTCTTTCACCACTTTGTCCTGCGCAACTGCCCAAATGTTTACTTCTATTCCTTTCTCTGCAGCCTTCTCTTCCATTTTTGAAACGAGTAAGCTTGTAGACATTCCTGCTGAACATGCTAGCATTATATTTTTCATGCTACTTCCTCCTTGTTTTTCTACTACGTCAAGTATATTTTAAGAACGATTACAACTGAACACATTGATTTTCCGTCATAAAGCGGAAATGATTAAGCGTTTTCATTTTAAAAAACTACTTACCCATTATGATCTTATAAATTTTCACATAAAAACTGCAGAGTTTCTGACCTCTAGCAATTTGGATATTTCATTAATATTTTGAACTTTCGCCCAAGGTCCTGTGGTACTTTTTTCTTTGTTCAAAAGTAAAAAGGCACCCAACAGTGGGTGCCTCGAGGAATACTATTCATTAGGATATTTATTTTCAAGAAAAGTAATGGACTGTTTAATGAGCTCTTTTAAGACAGACTCATCGACATCATCCAGCTTGTTGATATACACACACGATTTTCCGGATTTATGCTTCCCAAACTTAGCCAATAATGCTTCTCTTTCCGTATCACCAGTTGTAAAATACAAACTAAAGTTTGCTTTGCGCGGTGAAAAGCCAACAAGCATCGCGTCGCCTTCATGGCCTGTTTCGTATTTATAATGATATGAACCAAACCCTATCATGCTCGGCCCCCACATTTTAGGTGGATACCCTGACGTTTCTGAAAAAATCTCCAACAGCCTGTAAGCATCTTTCCGCTTTTTCGGATTTTCTACCTGTTCAATAAACTCTTCTACACTAGCCTCGTTTTCCTTTGTTTTTTGTTCGTACATGTATACGACCTGCCCCTCTGTAGAATATAATCTTTCCAAGCGCCCGTTGTCTTTCCTGTTAGTTACTATTATAGTAGCACATCCCTCACCTCTTTATTAGGTACAAGTATAAAATATCCATTAAAAAACACCCGCTAGAATGCGGGTGTTTTCAAGCTTATTCGGTTACACTTTCAAGTACATCATCAATAATTTGGGAATTAGCAATTGGGCCTGTATAAAGCCAAGCAGAGTCACCCGAAAATTCATAGATGTTCCCCTTTTGCACAGCAGGGATATTTTGCCAAATTGGATCTTCTAGCATCTTTGATCCATTCGCTGCATCATCATTTGCTAGAAATATATGGTCTGCATCTAACTCAGCTAGTTTTTCCAGTGAAATTTCTGACCAGTTTGCTACAGTATCCTCCGAAATTTCTTCTACAACATTCGGTGTGGTTATACCTAAATCATTGTATAGCACATCACCACTTGATAAATTTTCATTCACGATGTAGAAAGTATCGCTAAACAACCAAAGGGCCACTGCAGATTCAGAACCAATAGCACTGTTAATCTCTTCCTTGGCGCTAACTGCCTTCTCTTCATAATCTGCTAGTATTTGTTCAGCCTCTTCTTCTTTTCCAAACACTTTTCCTATTTCTTCAAGCTCCGTTCTCCATTCAGTATTTTGAGCTGTACCAATTACATAGGTTGGCGCAATTTTAGAATACTGGTTATACTTATTTCCTTCCACCATCTCGGCAGAATCCATAATTAGTAAGTCTGGTTCAAAGCTTGCAACTGCCTCGAATGGAAGGTCACTCGGGATTGTCGGAATTTCTCCAAGGTCATCCTGTAAATATTCTTGTACGTCTTCACCATCCCGAACCGACCATTGGGCAACTGGTGTGATATCCAGTGCCACTAGATAATCCTCAAGATAAGAAGCGATTACATTTTGCGGGTTGGCAGGTACCTCTACCTCATTTCCTGCTGCATCTGTCAATGTGCGGGCTTCTTCTTGTGTATCTTCTTCTGTTGCATTTTCACTTTCTTCGTTCCCACCACAAGCTGCGAGCAAAAGAATGAAGAATAAGATACCAGTGAACATCAAGCTTTTATTTAGTTTCATTGTCTTTGTTCTCCTTTAAGTCATAAATTCTGTAACTTTTTTAATGATAGCAATTTTCATTCTCATTTACAATAATATTAGGAAATGATACGTAAAGAGTGTTTCTTATATTATTGTCGTAAGCTTTCCCTTATAATATAATGGCAACAGTTTTTAATTTTGTTCTACATGGGAGTATACTTTTATGGCTTTCTTAAATAAATTCTCTGCAGCAAAGGGGTACAAGCAATCTAGGCCCGTCCTTGCTACGATCATCCTAACGGTTGGATTGGCTTTCCTTATCCTCTGTATTGCCTCTTCCATTCTTTATGGGAGTGCTGATATAAAATTAAGTACCATCTGGCAAAGTTTAGTGCATTTTGACACACAACAGACATCTCATCAAATCATCCGCAATTTACGGATTCCTAGAGCTTTAGCTGCCGCTTTAATTGGTGCAGCCCTTGCAGTATCTGGTTCTATTATGCAAGGAATGACACGTAACCCACTTGCTTCTCCTTCTATTATGGGGGTAACTGCAGGAGCAACGTTCATGATGGCCATCGCTTTCGCCGTTATGCCAGGAGCTTCCAATGTAACCGTCATGGTTTGGGCTTTTCTTGGTGCTGGTATAGGTGCTGGCATTGTGTTTGGTGTGGGTTCACTATCGAAAACTGGCCTAACGCCTGTAAAACTGGCACTTGCGGGTACTGCCGTTACAGCTTTGCTCAGTTCCATTTCCTCTGCCATTGCAATTCATTTTAATATAGCGAAAGATTTAAGCTTTTGGTATGCAGGCGGTGTAGCTAGTGTGCAGTGGGTCCATGTCCAACTATTAGCACCAATCGTTATTGTTGGCTTAGTTGTTGGAATAGCTTTAAGCAGTGCGATTACGGTTCTCAATCTTGGAGAGGACCTTGCAAAGGGACTAGGCCAAAGAACCTTTCTTATTAAGATTGTTGGGACTCTTGTTGTATTAATGCTAACCGGTGCAGCTATATCTGTTGCGGGAACCATCGGATTTATCGGGTTGGTTATCCCTCATATCACACGGTTTCTTGTCGGGACAGATTACCGATGGATCATACCATGCTCAGCTATTCTTGGGGGAATCTTACTTGTAACTGCAGACACCGTTTCCCGGATGGTTAATCCGCCATTTGAAACACCTGTTGGTACAATTACGGCGTTAGTTGGCGTGCCTTTCTTCCTTTATCTTGCACGCCGTGAAGGGAGAACGAAGCAATGAATAAGCTAACCCATACAAAGCTAGCCTGGCTAGTTGCCATTAGTATAATGGTAGCTATCCTGCTTACACTTATCATTAGTCTTAACTTGGGAGTTATGCAAATTTCCCCTGTTGAAGTGTGGAAAACGCTAACCGGAGAGGGAACTCCGCAAAGTAGCTTAGTCCTATTCGATTTCCGTCTACCACGTATGGTAATTGCCCTTCTAATTGGTGCAGGCATGGCTGTCTCAGGGGCTATTCTTCAAAGTGTTACACAAAATGAACTCGCAGACCCTGGTATTATTGGCATAAATGCAGGGGCTGGCTTTGCCGTTGTCCTTTCTATTTACCTGTTTCAGTCTGGTAGTTTATCGGCTTCAACTACATCTGTATTTCTTTTGCCTGCAGCAGCCTTAATAGGATCTGCCATTGCAGCTACCTTGATCTATGCAATTTCTTGGAAAAATGGTGTTTCTCCAATACGGCTTATTCTAGTTGGGATCGGAATTAATGCAGCATTCTCAGCCTTGATTATTGTTTTTCAATTAAAAATGGATCCAAACGACTTTACAAGAGCTACAGTTTGGCTGTCAGGAAATATCTCAGGTACAGATTGGACATACGTCTATGCATTATTGCCTTGGATTCTAATTCTGTTACCATATACTTTTTCAAAAGCGAATACATTGAATACTATGAACCTAGGGGATGATATTGCGAAAGGTCTGGGTACAAAAGTTGAGAGGGAAAGATTACTACTATTGCTTGCTGCAGTCGCCCTTGCAGGCTCCAGTGTTGCAGTAGGTGGAGGAATTGCATTTCTCGGCCTTGTTACCCCACACCTAGTCAAAAAAATGGTTGGGACTAGGCATCAAGCTGTTTTACCCATTTCAGCTCTCATGGGGGGACTATTGCTTCTTGTCGCTGACACAGTTGGAAGAAACATTCTATCCCCCTCAGAAATCCCAGTAGGGCTAGTCGTTTCCGTAATCGGTGGCATATACTTCATCTACCTGCTCATTAAATCTTAAATAGAAGCAAACATATAACCATAGGTAGAATGTTAATCTTTAAAAAACGCCGAGCGAATTTCTAAAATTAGAATTTCACTCGGCGTTTTTACTTAGAAACAATTTATAGTTCTAACTCTCTCGGAGGCTGTCCTTTTTTATTCATCAAGCGAACTGCTGTCGGTTCAATTTCTAGAACAACGAGGTTCGGATCATCTGGACCATTAAAATACAACTTCATATGATCATTCCACAAAGCCTTCTTTACCTCTTCGGAATCATTAAATTTTACTTTACCTTCGTATTCAACAAAGCTGTCTCCAAACCCCTCTCCTTCATAACCTAAAATAATATGCGTATAAGGGTTTTCTTCTATTTCCTCTGTTTTGTCTGTATCTTCATTCGTAGGTGTATACAGCTTTAGTCCATCGTTATGAAAGGTCATATACCTAGAATGTGGCTTGTTGTTCTTTACGGTCGCCATCGTTCCAACATGACTATTATCAAGTATTTGCTCGACCTCTTTTTTAATTTCGCTTTGATTATTCATCAATATACACTCCCTTTGGTGGTCTATAGGTATTATTCCATTTGGACAAGAATATTAAACACATTATAAAATGAACTTCTTATCTTAGATCCGCCCATACAAAAAAGCAGCTGATTTTCCAATAAACCAGCCCCTTTTTATAGTTCTTACATTATATTTGTTTTCTTTATGATTTAGTGCTTTCTGCCATAAGAACCATGAAGTTTTCGATCAGATTGGTTTTTCACCATACGCCGGGCTTTAATAAGTAAAATTGCATCTTCTACCTCTGCTTTACTAACCTCCATATGCCCTATAAAGAGTTTATAGTCTTCCCACGTTTTATCTAGCTGCAAGTCAATTACGATTTTATGTTTTTCTTCTTTAAGAATATCCTGGACGGTTACACCAAATAGTTGTGCCATTTGGCAAAGGTGCTCATGACTCGGCTCCCTCTTTCCAAGCTCATAACTCCAAACGACACTTTTAGTAAAATGTAGTTCCCTTGCAATTTCTTCAGGCGTATACCCTTTTTCCTCTCTTAGTTTCTTTAATTTATCCCCTATTTCACTCATGAGTACCTCCTGCCTAACCATATATTCCCTTTTTTAAAAAATGTATAGTTAATATCATAGCACAAATTTTTTAATTTTAAATGGTAATTTTAATTTTTCTGAAAAATATATATTCTATTTACAAAATACAGATACAATTACTTGCTTGGCATGATTTTATTGCTAAATTCATAAACATAAAGTGAAACTTCAATCAGGGGGGATTAGTCATGGAAAAGGCACAAATTATTACGGAAGAAGATATAAAACGCTATGATATTTTAAATAAGCAAAAGAAAGAATTAGAGCAGGAAATGAATCGATTAAAAAAGAAATTTCATACGTATTTGGATGAAGAACTAGGAGAGGACAAAGCAGGAGATGTCACGCGAGGTCATTTTAACTTAAAACGACAAATTAGATCTAGTACTGCATACGATCCTGAATTAACAATTAAAATGTTAGAGGATGCGAGTCTTCAGGATTTTGTTCTCATTGAAAAAAAACCTGACACCGAAAAACTGGAAGCGGCAATTAAATTAGGTTTAGTGGAAAAAGAACCATTTGAAAAATGTAAAAAAGTGAAGTCTACCCAAGCTATTGTAGTAAAAGAAGTGTAGTCTATTATCCTTTTCTATTAATTACTAAATATATTTCTTTTCACGCTCCCTACTATAATGCTATGATATAGCTTTAAAGGACGTGATATGGAATGAGTGATTACCGAGTCATAAAGGTACTCAACAACAATGTATTGATCGCCCAAGATCAAAATCAACGTGAAGTGGTCTTAATCGGCAAAGGAATAGGCTTTAACAAAAGTAAAGATGCTGTTATCCGAGAAAACACAGTGGAAAAATTATTTGTTCTGCGTAATAAAAAAGAACAGGAACACTATAAGAGCCTCATGCCTGTATTAGATGAGAACACGTTAAATACTATAATATCTTCAATTGAGATTATTCGAAAACGGACAAAATCCATACTTAGCGAAAAAGTGCATGTTGCACTGACTGATCACATCCTGTTCGCCACTACAAGACTGTTAAGTGGAATGGCCATCAAAAATCCATTTTTAACGGAAACGAAAGCGCTATACCCTTTCGAGTATGAAGTGGCTGCAGAGGTGGTAGAATTCATTAATCACTCTATGGACATAGATTTGCCAGAAGGAGAAATTGGTTTTATTGCATTACACGTCCACAGTGCGATGACAGATAGAGCAGTCTCAGATGTCAATCGTTACTCCAAGCTTATTATCCAACTAATTGAAATGATAGAAGAACAGTTACATGTGACGATCGACCGGGAAGGTATGGAGTACGCTCGTTTACTCCGTCACTTGCGCTATACCATTGAACGGGTAGTTAACGGCGAGACTGTGCAAGAACCTGAAAAAATTGCTTTACTATTGAAATCTGAATATCCCACATGCTATAATCTTTCCTGGAAACTGATTAAAATTATGCAGCAAACGTTGAAAAAGCCAGTATATGAGGCCGAAGCGGTATATTTAACAATGCACCTTCAACGGCTTATATCTAAATAATGGAATGATATTATTATACGTGTTACTGATTCGATCAGGCATGAGTAGAGACGATTATGAAAATAAATGATCGGGAAGGCTATCCCTGTCATGCTTTTTCATCGTATCTGTTCATGCCTTTTTTGTTTGTCTTTATAGTTTGATCAGCTAAAAATATTAGCTATCGGGAGTGTTTTTCTATGTTTAAAAAAGCTTTTGGCGTCCTACAAAAAGTAGGTAAAGCATTAATGCTACCTGTTGCACTCTTACCAGCAGCTGGTTTGTTGCTAGGTTTTGGTAACGCTGCTCAACAGGAAACAATGCTAGAATACCTGCCTTTTCTAAATGCCGACTGGATCCAATTATTGGCTACCGTTATGGAAGACGCTGGGGGAATTATTTTTGATAACCTGGCACTTATATTTGCTGTCGGTGTAGCCATAGGATTAGCTGGTGACGGAGCAGCAGGTCTTGCCGCCATCGTAGGTTACTTGGTACTAAACCAAGTGATGAGTTCCTGGGTTGGTGTTACACCAAACATGGTGGAGGCAGATCCTGGTTATGCCAATGTATTAGGAATACCAACGCTGCAGACAGGTGTGTTCGGCGGGATAATCGTTGGGCTCATAGCAGCATTCTGTTACAACAGGTTCCATGATATTGAAATGCCTTCATTCCTTGGATTCTTTGCAGGAAAACGTTTTGTTCCTATCGTGACGGCTGCGATTGCATTTGTAGCAGGTTTGTTACTTCTTCTTATTTGGCCACCTGTGCAGACTGCGATGAACAGTGCATCTTATTGGTTAATTGAAGAAGGAACTTATTTAGCAGTATTCTTCTTCGGATTTATTAAACGTTTATTAATACCATTTGGGTTACATCATATATTCCATGCACCTTTCTGGTATGAATTTGGTTCTTATACGACCGAAGCTGGAAATGTTGTTCGTGGCGATATGACGATCTTCTTCGCCCAGTTAAAAGATGGTGTAGATATTACAGCCGGTAATTTTATGGCAGGGGAATTTCCAATTATGATGTTTGGACTTCCAGCAGCCGCACTTGCGATGTATCATGCTGCAAAACCAGCTAAAAAGAAACTAGTCGCGGGTCTATTAGGTTCTGCTGCGTTAACATCCTTCTTAACTGGGATCACAGAACCACTTGAATTCACATTCATGTTTATTTCACCACTATTATTCTTCCTACACGCTGTACTTGATGGTCTATCCTTTGTATTAATGACCATGTTTAGTGTTAACGTGGGGTACACTTTCTCTGGTGGCGCCATAGACTTTGCATTATTTGGAATTCTACCTAACCAAGAACCTTGGTGGATTACCATTATTCTCGGATTGATCTTTGCAGTTATTTACTACTTTATCTTCCGTTTCTTCATTAAAAAGTTTAATTTAATGACTCCAGGACGGGAACAAGAGGAAGAAGTAGAAAATGAAACAAAATCAGAAGCCGGCGACCTTGCTTTTAATGTATTAGAAGCAATGGGCGGACAGCAAAACATCGCACATTTAGATGCGTGTATTACAAGACTTCGCGTATCAGTCAATTCCATTAACGATGTGGACAAAAACCAACTTAAAAAACTAGGTGCTGCCGGTGTGCTAGAAGTTGGAGACAATATCCAAGCCATTTTTGGACCTCGTTCTGAAACGATAAAGGGGCAAATGCAGGATATTATTTCAGGTAGAAGACCACGTGCGACAGAAACAAACCAGCAAGAAGAAGTGAAGCAGCAGATTGAAGAAGTAAATCCGGAAGCATTGCAGAATGAACTCGCTACAGATGAAACTTTTCATGCCCCACTTCCAGGCAAGCTTATCTCTATTACAGAAGTACCGGATGAAGTTTTCTCTGCAAAGATGATGGGTGACGGCTTTGCAATCATCCCTACTGATGGAACGATTGTTTCTCCGGTAAATGGGAAAATTGTTAATGTGTTTCCTACAAAACATGCAATCGGGATTGAATCGGATGGTGGTAGAGAGATCTTGATTCATGTTGGAATTGATACAGTAAACCTTAAGGGTGAAGGGTTTGAAACACTTATTGAACAAGGCGATACAGTAGAAGCTGGACAACCTTTACTAAAAGCCGATTTAAATTATATTAAGGAAAATGCCAAATCAACTATAACGCCAGTGGTCTTTACAAACCTTCTAGAGGGTGAAAGTCTTACACTCCAAAAACAAGGGACCATTACAGCGAATGAAAAAGATATCATTCGCATTGAGAAATAGCTGTTAAGTGTATCATCCTGTTAACATTTGACGGTTTTGCACGAAGCAGACGTGCTTTATACTCGAGGAGATTTCGCTATCTAGGTATTCGCTACCTTTAATAGCAAATGTATGGCCGACAGTATTCGATTCTTTATTAAAAGCTTCGAATACTGTTGGCAATTTTTTTACTAAATCCTATGTTATCAACCTAAATAAGAATCAATATAAATATAGAGGGGCATGAATTTAGGTGAAAAGTCTTTCCTTTTTGTCATTTTTTGATATAATTTAGCTAAAGAACAGGCGTTCTTCAAGCAGAATTAGCGACTAATGAAAAAGTCACGGTGGTTTACATGAATAACCCGACCCTCTTCTAAGAAAAGGTATCCTTCATTAACCAAAGGTCTTACTCAACTAATTAAAAGAACTTCTTCAAAGGCAACGCTATCCCCCAATAACAGCGTAAACGCCCTAACTAGCTACACATTAAAAATGGAGGGTGTCGGTAGCTTCGCTTGAAGTATAATCTTCGTCGGAAAGTTTGACACCTCCCCTTTATAGAATACTCGAATTAGCTGGATGGCACGTGTTGTCGAATATCTAACGAGCATGATGATCTATAAAGAAGTGGAGGATTCTCCTACTATCTGGTTAATTTTTCATACAGGCGGTGTTAGTATGCATTATCTAGGTATTGATATTAGTAAAAAGGAGCACGAAGCTGGTCTTATTGACAATAATGGTAAACCTATCGGTAAAAGTCTACGCTTCGCTAACTCTAAACGTGGTAGTGAGAAACTATTAACGTTTATAAACAACCATCAACTTACCATAGAAAATTGTGTTATTGGGTTAGAAGCCACAGGTCATTACTGGCTTTCTATATTCACATACCTAAACCAACTTGGTTTTAAAGTAACAGCATTTAACCCCTTAAGATCGGACGCTTTACGGAACTTCTTCATTCGTAAGACGAAAACAGACGCACGAGATGCTTTTCTTATCGCACAGGTTATACGTATCGATATGCCTGATGCCACGCCCTTTTTAGAAGAGGATTTACTTCAATTAAAACAATTAGAAAGGCTACGTTATTCTCTCGTTGACCAAAGTTCAGATATTAAGCGCAAGATTATAGCTCTTTTGGACCAAGTCTTCCCAGAATATGAAGATATGTTTTCAGAAGTTTTTGGCACATCTTCTTCAGAATTGCTTAAGCATTATCCTATGCCTGAAGATATTCAGGCTATTGATACAGAAACATTGGCTAAGTTTCTAAATAATGCGAGTAAGAATTCATATGGAGAGCGTAGAGCCCATGAAAAAGCAACTAAAATTAAAGAATCTGCGGAAGATACCTTCGGTATCAACATGGCAACAGATGCCTTTAGGATGCAAATCCATCTGCTTCTAGAACAGATATCTTTATTGGACAAACAAATAGATGAGCTTGATAAAAAGCTGATGAAACTTGTAGATAACCAAAATACACATTTAACAACTATAAACGGTATTGGCTATCCAACCGCAGCCGTAATCTTAGGAGAAATAGGGTCCATAAAACGTTTCGAACGCCCTGAACAGTTAGTAGCGTTTGTTGGGTTAGACCCGGCTGTGAAACAATCTGGTAATTTTGAGGCTTCCTACGTGAAAATTTCCAAAAGAGGCTCCCCTTATTTACGACGAGCTATTTGGTATGCCGCCTTCTCTGCGAGCCAATGTGACCCGGCATTATCTCAGCATTATAAAAGGTTAAAAAGTAGGGGGAAAAGCCACCAAGTCGCTGTAGGAGCTGTAGCACGAAAGTTAACACACATCATTTTTGCCATTTTACGAGATCAAAAGCCATATGAGCCTCATGTGAAATAAAATGTTCACGAACTTAGGTTCCCCATAACACCTTGAAAGAGAGGTGTATTTTGGCATGAGATTTTTTAAATACATTCATATAAAAATATGTCTTTATCTCCTTGACAACTCATAGCTGGTCTTTCCGTGGGCACGGCCTTAGTCTCCTCAGAAGCAAAAATCGCTTCTTGCGGGGCCTTCGGACTCGTGCTGTTCTCACTGGAGTCTCCGCATTTATCCTTCGCTAAAGTGTGATTCAGATATCCAAAAATTAGGGGGGATCCGGATGCGTTCGAACTTTTTCTGCATTGCTCCGTTTGAATGTACGTTTTTTTCTTGTTTGATTTTCTTATGTCCCAGCCTCTTTTCACTTACTTATTCTAACAGCATCATCTACAAAGTCCTCTTTGTAGAAAGTTTAGTTCTATTTTTTAGTTCTCCATCGCCTGTTCTGTTGTCAGGTTTTAGAGAATTTCTCCATAATGTTTCACATAGTAACTGTAATCATGACTTGCATCAAATGTGCTAGTTCATTCTCTGTTTATATACTTAAAACAGGCATTTTCAGGTAAGGTTTTAGGCTATTATTAATCTGATCATTTCTTCACTATTCTCATAATTGAACATTTCAGCAAGGAATTGCTCAACTTTATGGACACAATTAAGCTTGGCAATATGATCGATATACTTCAATAAACGCCATAGGGGATTCTTTAACGGTATATGAATAGATACCCTGAGAAGTATGTAAGTACAAGAGACCTCCTCCATCCCCGATTTCTCGATAAGACATATCCATAATATCTTTCATGAGGAATTCTCTGTTTTGTGTGGTGATTTTCTCGTCATATAATGTTAAAACACGCTCGTGTTCAATATCAATTTGTTCTATGCTCGTTACCTTCCGTTCCACTTTAAAATACGTCTGTGTTGCCAAAAGGTTCATAACACCCCTCCATTCCCCTACATCTTACTATCTACCAGACATAAGGGCAATTAGAAAAGGGCAGAATGCTTAGCTGTCGGAGTGGACGAGAGAGGGCGCACCGCAACACAAAACAGTAGACCCTTCATCTTAGAAAGGGTCTACTGTAATAACAGTCCCTGTTTCTGCTGCCTCTAACATGGCCAATACAACTTTTAAAGATCCTAGGGCATCCTGTCCAGAAGCAATTGGTTTTTTTCCAGTGTTGACACATTCAATGAATGCATCGATTACACCTGTATTAGTTTGGTTATCGTTTGTTTGGATTGTCTCCAACTGATAATGAACCTTTTCCCCATTACTTTTTATTATTTCTAATTGATAGTCAGGGTGATGGTAAATCTTAAGTATTCCTTCTTCACAGTAAAGAATAGTACTATTATCTTCTTCCCCATAATAAGACCAGGAAAAGGACGCCGATCCTAGACAGCCTTTCTTTGTTTGCATACTAGCTACTACGTTATCACAGACTTCAATTGGCTTACCCTTCTCATCTAGTTTATTAAGTGCTCCCTGAAAAGCACTGATCTTGGTAATCTCGTCATCAAGAAGGTAATGAATTAAATCGAGCTTATGAATACCCAAATCCCCAGCCACGCCGAATCCTGAACGTTCTTTTTTGAAGAACCATGTAGAGTTTGATTTATTCACTCCCCAATGTTCCGGACCTTTATGTCCAAAGGTTGTTCGAAAGGTTAGAACCTTCCCCAGCGCTTCTTCTTGAATAATCTCTCTTGCCTTTTGATGGGCACGAGTAAATCGCTGGTTATGATCCACCATCAACACCTTATCCGATTTCTTCTGTGCTTCTACAATTTCCATTGCATCCGCGACAGTTAAAGAAATAGGTTTTTCACAAAGTACATGCTTTCCATGCAATAAAGCTTTTGTTGTGAAAATATGATGATGTTCATTGGAAGAACAATCACTAATCACTTTAATTGTAGGGTCTTCTAACAATGCGTCTACCGACCTCACCACAGATCCATTAAACATGGAGGCTAGACGGTCTGCCCGTTCGGGATTGCGATCATAAAAAACGATTTCAGAGATATGTTTATTTTCCTTATATTCAGGAGCATGGCGTAATTTAGCAATCGAACCACATCCTATAATACCTGCTTTCATCTTTAATCGCTCCCTCTATTCACGTTTTTGGAACACTACCGCTATAATGATGATCAACCCTTTGACAAAGCCTTGCAGGTGGGGTGATACATTCATTAAGTTCATCATATTATTTAGTATCCCGAGAATTAGGACACCAAAGAAGGTACCAATTATCTTTCCTCTTCCACCAGTCATTCTTGTTCCACCAATAATAACCGCAGCAATCGCATCTAATTCATAGGAAGCACCAGAACTGGAAGAGGAGATGGAATTAAGTCGAGAGGTTTCAATGGTAGCAGCAACACTAACCAAAAGCCCTGTTAGACTATATACCCCTATTTTCACTCTGTCTACCCGAATTCCCGATAACATTGCTGCTTTTTCATTACTTCCAATTGCGTAGACATACCGCCCAAATCTCGTTTTATGCATAAGCAAATAGACAAACACGGTCATGATAATAAAAATAATGATTGGGTAATCAATCATGAAAAATTCGCTATTGGCAATAGCACTAAAACCAGACACTTCCCCCGAGATGCTTCCCCCATTTGCAATATACAATGCAATTGACCTAGCAGCTGCCATCATGCCTAGAGTGGCAATAAAGGAGGCTATCCTTCCTTTAGCGACCATCAATCCATTCAGAAGTCCTGCAAAGGAGCCTACAATAAATGCTGTTAAAACAGCTGCTATAATGCTTCCGGTTGCATTTAATGCAATAACCGCAATAACACCGACCAATGCAAGAACAGATCCCACTGATAGATCAATTCCTCCAGACAGCATGACAACAGTCATTCCAAGGGCAATAATACCAATTATGGAAACTTGCATAAGAATATTCATCTGGTTGTTGAGATCTAAAAACCTTGGACTCATAAAAGATGCTGCGATAAAAATAATTAAAAAGGCTATAATAACGCTGTAATCCGACCACAGCCAGGATAGTTTTTCTTTAAATCCGGAACTCTCTTGCCTATTGTTTTGCTTTGGCTGCATTTCTGTATTTCCCACCTTCTCCTACCTCCCTTTTCGATCCGGTTGCATAGCTCATGATCAAATCCTCTGTGGCATCCTCCCCATTAATTCCAGCAGTAATTTCTCCTTGATACATGACGTGAATATAATGGCAAACCTTCATTATTTCTGGGGCTTCTGAGGAAAGAATGATAATTGCTTTTCCTTCTTTAGCCAGGTCAATAATATGCTGGTAGACTTCTCTTTTTGCCCCCACATCAATGCCTTGTGTAGGATTATCAAAAATAAGCACGTCTGGGCCAACCTCCAGCCATTTTGCAATGACGACTTTTTGTTGGTTTCCCCCACTCAATTTATCAATCGTAACGGTTGGATTATGCAGTTTTATGTTTAGCTTATCTCGATAAAAGGAGAATCTGCTTTTTTCCCTCTTTTCCTGAATAAAACCCGTCTTCTCAAAGTGACCCATGGAAGAAAGCGTCAGGTTATGAATAACGTTTAAATCTTTAATAATCGCATTTTCTTTACGATCTTTTGGAACGAGCCCCAGACCCGCTTTAAGCGCATGTTTAGGGTGTTTTATTTTCACTGATTTTCCATTTATCTTTATACTTCCAGTGGACTTTTTTCTATAGCCAAATAGCGTTTCAATAAGTTCGGTTCGCCCATCTCCTTCAAGGCCGGTAAAGCCAATCACTTGCCCTTTTCTTACGGAAAAGTTAACAGGGCTAAATGCTCCCTCACAACTTAAGTCTTTTACTTCTAACACCGTTTCTCCGAAAGCATGGTCCTGTACAAATCGCTCTTCTGATACAGATCTTCCAACCATCATGTTGGTAATTTGGTCCAGTTCTGTTCCTTCTAGACTTCCTGTTCCAACCCATTCTCCATCCCGCAGTACGGTATATCTATCACAAATAGCTTCAATTTCTTTTAACTTATGAGAAATGTAAATAATCGAGACGCCTGTCTCTCGAAGTTTTGCCATGAAATTGAACAGTCTCTCCACTTCATGCTCTGCAAGTGCAGTAGTTGGTTCATCCATTATGATAAGACGGGATCTGTGTAGTAGGGCCCGTGATATTTCTATTAGCTGCTTGTATGAGGTATCCAAGTCACGTACATACCCTCTTGGGTTTAGCGTGACACCCAGCTTAGCCAGTATATCCTCGGTCTGCCGACACATCTCATCCTCTTTCACAAAACCAAACTTATTACGCAGTTCTGAACCTAGGAACATATTTTCATAAATTCTTAAATCGCCCACGACATTTAATTCCTGGTGAATAAAACTTATTCCAAGTTCCTGAGATACTTTTGGAGTTGTCATGGTAACTTCTTCTCCATCTATCGCAATAGAACCAGCATCAGCTTGATGTATTCCCCCGAGGATATTCATTAATGTAGACTTACCTGCGCCATTTTCCCCTAGTAATGCGTGGATTTCCCCTTTATCTACTTGAAGCGATACTTTTTTCAACACAGGGACTCGGTTAAATGATTTTTCAATATTTTTCATTTGTACAATCCACTCGTTCGACATACCTATCCCTCCTCTAATAAAGTGAAACTCAATCAATGTGGGGATTCATTTTTCTCCCTGATTGTTAGTTGAACGAATCGGGCATGTTAGTCCGTTTACTCCCACTAAAAACTAACGGTTTCTCTTCATGTTTTGAAGTGGGAGTCTTACGAACGGTTGCTCCGGGATAAACAAAAGCGTAGATTGCCTAGACAAAATGAGATAAAGGAAACACAACGCTAACATTGTGTTTCCTTGCCATTTATTTAGAACTTAGAGTCAGGATCATAATGTTCCTCTACATTGTCTTTGATTACTTCTGTTGCTTCTAAAATAACCATTGTTTCTTCTGGCTCTTCACCTTTTGCTAGATCCGCCGCAATCTTCACACCTTCTCTAACCATCGTTGGTGAATAAAGGAAGGTAGCTGAAATAAGACCATCATCTCTTATACTTTCATATACTCCTTTTGCACCACCTGCGCCTGTTACAAATTGAATATCTTCACGTCCAGCTTCTTTAATTGCTTGAACCACACCTAATGCCATTCCATCATCCTGAGTAAACACGGCGTCAATTTCCGGTTGTGCCTGCAAAATGTTTTGCATCACTTCTAAAGAAGTCTCAGTTGAAAAGTCTCCACTTTGCGATGCAATGATTTCCATACCATCCGTACTCTCAATCGCCTCTTTAAAGCCTGCGCCACGTTGTTCTGTAACAGAGCTAGGTGGACCGGTAATCTCCACTATTTTCCCTTCTCCGCCTAACTTATCAATGAAGTACTCCCCGGCGTTTACACCAATTCCTTCGTTATCGCCTTTTACGACTACTGTAGCTGCATCATTCTCTAGCTCACGGTCCACAATAACTAACGGAATACCAGCATCTTTTACCTTTTGCCCCACTGGCGATAGTGCTGCAGATTCGATAGGAAGCATAACAATGACATCTACATCCTGGGAAATGAGATCATCCACATCATTCGCCTGCGAGTTTGGATCTGCTGCATTCGTCATAACATAGTTAATACCTTCTGAGTCCTTAATTTCCTTCGCCTGATTCTCAGCATTATCAATTAACGCCCCCATCCAACCATGTGTTGCAGAAGGAAGGGAAATCCCAATCGTTAGATCGCCGTCCCCCGAACCTTCACTTTCTCCATTGCTCTCTTCTCCACAAGCAACTAAACCAATAACGAATAATGCCATCAAAAACAAACCAAACCTCTTCACATCAAACACCCCTTTTTTGTTTTTGTAAAAAACCAGCCACGTTGTAATCGATTACAATTAGCTTGTTCTAAGGCTAGCGCTCTATTATCAAAGCTCCTATTTAATAACAGAGCGCTAGTCTTAGGTTAATATCCTGCTGTTGAGCCACGAATGACAAGTTCATGTTCAAGTATTACGCTCTCAACTGGATTTCCTTTAATTCGGTTAATAAGCATACTAGCTGCGATTTTCCCCATCTTATACATGGGCTGTGAAATGGTCGTCAAGGTAGGATAGGTCATGTTGGAGAAATCAATCTTGTCAAAGCCGACGATAGCAATATCTTGCGGGACTTTTAAACGTTGGTTATTTACTTCTTTTAGTGCACCGATGGCAAGTAAGTCTGACACAGCAAAAACTGCTGTTGGTCTGTTTTTTAGTTTTAGTATCTTTTTCATTGCCTGCTGTCCATAATCAAAACCCAGCTCTGCAGTATGTAAAACATAGTCAGAACGGAAGGTAATACCATGCTCCTCTAAGGCTTTTTGATAACCTTGTCTACGTTGCTGTGCATAAAGATATGTCTCATCAGAGTTAATCATCGCAATATTTCGGTGGCCTATCTGAATGAGATGATTTACAGCACGATAAGCAGCCTCTTCATTATCAATCGTTACGTAAGGAATTCCACTATTCGGAGTGTATTCACTGCATTGAATTATTGCATGCTTTTCAGCTAGTTTAGCTAACGATTCTCTATTTACTGCTGGGTCCATCGAGATAATGCCATCTGCCATCTTATTTCGCACTAATTCAAAATAAATATCCTCACGTTGGGGATTTGAGTCTGTCTCGCAAAGTAAAATATTATAGTGAAGACTAATTGCCGTTTGCTCAATCCCTTTAATTATTTCTGTGTAAAAAGGATTAGATATTTGTGGTATTAAAATTAAAAGTATTCTACTTTCTGAGTTTCGTAGATTTCTGCCAAGCATACTGGGTTCATAATTTAATTTGTTTATCGCTTCTTCAACCTTAAGTCTGGTTTTGTATGTAACACTATTCTGTCCGTTTAATACACGTGAAACAGTAGCTACAGATACGCCTGCTTCTTTTGCAACGTGATGTATGTTAGCCATAGGTATTCCCTCTTTCCCAGCGCATCTTTTGTAAACGTTTACAAATCCATAATATTACAGTCCTAATTTTCTGTCAATACTTTATTAAAATATATATAAAACGGTTGATTTATAATGTTTAATTATATATGTTTAATAATGTAAAGGATTACAAAAAACAAAGTTTAAGATTAATAGAGGAGGTTTTTTAAAATGAAATTGGGTGTTTTTACAGTATTATTCTCCGATAAGTCATTTGATGACATGTTAGACTATGTTTCTTCAAAAGGATTGGAAGCTGTAGAGTTGGGAACAGGTGGTTACCCTGGTGATGCACACTGTAAGGTTGATGAACTGTTACATGACGAACAGAAAATTATCGAATTTAAGCAAAAGGTGGAAGAACGAGGGTTAATGATAAGTGCTTTAAGCTGTCATGGTAATCCCCTTCACCCCCAGAAGAAAATTGCTGATCCTGCAGATGAGATCTTGAAGAAAACCATCGTGCTTGCCGAAAAGCTTGATGTCCCAGTTGTAAATACCTTCTCTGGATGTCCAGGTGACCATGAAGGTGCTCTTTACCCAAACTGGCCTGTAACACCTTGGCCGCATGATTTCCAAGAGGTATTCAATTGGCAATGGGAGAAAAAGCTCATTCCCTATTGGAAAGAAAAAAATGACTTTGCAGAAAAACATGGTGTAAAGATCGGCCTTGAGCTACATGGTGGCTTCTCTGTTCATACTCCTGCAACCATGTTGAAGCTACGTGAGGCGTGTGGACCGGCAATTGGAGCAAACCTCGACCCAAGCCATATGTGGTGGCAAGGCATTGATCCAATTGAGTCGATTAAGATACTTGGACGTGAAAATGCTATTCACCATTTTCATGCAAAGGATACGATCATTGACCAGCCTAACATGAACCGTAACGGACTTACAGATATGACGGATTATTCCCAAATGCGTGATCGCGCTTGGTATTTCCGAACAGTTGGATTTGGCCATGATACGAAAACATGGGCAGATATCGTGAGCACATTGCGTTTAATGAATTATGACTATGTGGTTAGCATTGAACATGAAGATGGCCTCATGTCAATAGACGAAGGCTTCACTAAAGCAGTAGAAAACCTCAAGCCAGTCATGGTTAAAGAATCCATGGGTGACATGTGGTGGGCATGAATACTCCCGCCACTTAGCAAGCTTGAAGTGGGGGAACTCTGGATGGATTTGATAGAATAACATGACTTAAAGAGAGACTGTGGGATAAGAGAGGTTTGATAGTTCAAATGGCGAACGAACATTATAACCTCGAAATTAGTTTACCCTTTCTATTCGTTGGGTTAGGTTTTCACACGCCCTTTAGCGGAGGAAAATACGCAGACTCCTCGGGGAGGAAAGGCATCGGTAAGACCCCGTAGTGCGAAGCACACGGAAGCTTACCAGCCGCCCCGGGAAAGCGAAGTATTTTCCGCAGCGTTGCTAAAAGTTCTACACTACCTTTCAAGATCAAGTGTACCAGTCTCTCTTAAATATTTACTTTCCCGTCTCGGCAAATTGCTTGATTCTTTCACCTATTTGATCTCTAACACGTTGGAAGACTTGCCACTTTTCTTCTTCTGTTCCTTCTGCTTTTGCGGGGTCATCAAAGCCCCAGTGCTCCCTGCGAACTTGTGGTGGCGTTACAGGGCATTTATCTGCTGCATCCCCACATAATGTTACAGCCAGGTCTGCATTGTTTAAAATTTTTGGATCAATAATGTCAGAGGTTTGATCAGAGATATCGATTGATACTTCGTTCATCGCCTGAACAGCCTTAGGATTTAAACCATGTGCCTCAATTCCCGCACTCTTTACCTCCCACTCTTCACCCAGTAATTGTTTTGCCCATCCTTCGGCCATTTGACTACGACATGAATTCCCTGTACATAAAAAATAAATGATTTTTTTAGCCATATATTGTTCCTCCTATAGAAAAGTTAACGTTAGATATAAACCAATTAATGTAATAAATAAAATTGGGATCGTCAGGATAATCCCTGTTTTAAAATACGTGCCCCATGATATTTTAATGCCTTTCTGAGAAAGAACATGAAGCCATAGTAATGTAGCTAGCGAACCAATTGGCGTAATTTTTGGCCCTAGATCAGAACCAATTACATTTGCATAAATAAGTGCTTCTCTTATTACGCCAGATGTATCAGTCTCGGCAATTGCAATCGCATCAATCATTACGGTTGGCATATTATTCATAACCGAGGAAAGGATAGCCGCAATGAACCCCATTGATACTGTCGCGATGAATAGCCCCTGCTCCGCGCTCGTTTGGATCACAACGGCTAAGATGTCCGTAAGCCCTGCATTCCGTAGACCAAAGACCACCACATACATTCCAATAGAGAAAAAGACAATCGCCCAAGGTGCTCCTTTAATTACAGCAAGGGTATTAACAGCCTTGCTTGACTTAGCCATGAGTAAAAAGAAAATGGCTACCACACCAGCTACAATTGAAACAGGCAGCTGAATGAACTCACTAATAAAGTAACCAACAAGTAATATTCCAAGTACATACCAGGACAGACGGAACATTTCCTTATCCTTAATGGCTTCTTCCGGCTTCATTAACTGCGTGACATCGTAGGTTGCAGGAATACTTTTCCTAAAGTATAGAAATAGAACTAGAATGGTTGCTCCTAAGGAGAAAAAGTTCGGTATGATCATTCGAGAAGCATATTCGACAAATCCAATATTAAAGAAATCCGCTGACACAATGTTTACCAAATTACTAACCACGAGTGGCAAAGAAGTCGTGTCTGCAATAAACCCACTTGCCATGATAAATGGAAAGACCATTTTTTCTTTAAACTTTAGATTTCTTACCATAGCAAGCACAATAGGCGTGAGGATTAACGCTGCACCATCATTAGCAAAAAATGCCGCGACAACAGCTCCAAGAATACTAACATAAATAAACATTCTAATCCCTTTGCCTTTTGCCGCTTTGGCCATATGTAAAGCTGCCCACTCGAAAAATCCAATTTCATCAAGCACTAGTGATATTAGGATAATGGCAACAAAGGCAAGCGTGGCATTCCATACAATACCGGTTACTTCTGCTACGTCATGGAAGTCCACTACCCCCACCAATAAAGCAAGTACTGCACCGGAACAAGCCGACCAGCCAATGGATAATCCTTTCGGCTGCCAAATTACGAAGATTAGGGTTACCAGGAAAATGAGTAACGCTAAGATGACAGATAACAATATATTTCCCCCTAACAACAATTTATTCTTGTCCCGTTCTCCTCAAGCTCCTTTAAACGATAACGCTGATCAGGAAGCTGTTCTAATAATGGCACAAGAAAGGTATAGTACGCATTCGTTTTATTCAGCGAATAAAAAATCCATTGCCCTTTTCTTTCTTCCTTTACAAGACCGACGTCTCGAAGCTTACGTAAATGTTGGCTAATTGATGGTTGACTCACTTGAAAGATCTCCACAAACTCACATACACAGCAGGTATGTTCATCTAACAGCTTTAGCATTGTAAGTCGCGTTTTATCCCCGAGTAATTTGAGGATGACTGCTGCTTGCTCCATTTCTACACTTACCTTTACCATTTGCCTCACCTCTTTTGCATAAGTATATAACTATATACTTATATACGCAACAACAAAAAACATGCTACTACATAAGCAGCATGCCTTGTTCCTATCTATATTTCCTCTTCTGGTTCTTTCAAAATCTGAACACGCTTTAAGGTTCGTTCATCTGTCCGCAAGATGTTAAAGGTTAATCCAGACGCTCTTAGGGTTTCTCCTTCTTCCGGGAAATAATTGAACTCCTTAATTAAATAACCAGCAAGCACATCTTCCTCTTCAGGTATGCTTGTATGAAAAATAGTATTTAAACGGTGAAGTGGTATTTTTCCGTGGCAGACGATTTCCTTATCTGTTGCTTTTTCCACGAGTGCTTCACTCATGACATCCGTCTCATCTTCAATTTCCAGCCCGATTAACACTTCGATGATATCCTCATGCGTGATAATTCCTTCTGTTCCTCCATATTCATCAAGCACTACAGCCATATGCTTCTTTTCTTGCATCATCTTACGAAAAACATATTCAATGGAGTGAAATTCAAACACGATGAGCGGGTCCATATCACTAAAGGATTCCAATGTTTGTTCAGGGTCTATCGACCAGGACAATAAATACTTCGAATGAAACACCCCGATTATGTTATCCACATCTTCTTCATAGATGGGATATCTTGTGAAAGGATTTTGGATCGCCACATCCCTAGCCTCCTCAAAGGTAGCATCATTTGGCAAGCCAACAAGATCCACTCTGGGGGTCTTCAAGGCATCCTTTACATTTAGATTATTGAATTCTAGAACCCCTTTAATTCGGTGGGATTCATCTTGTTTAAAAATACCTTCTGTCCGGGCAACATCCACCATTGCACGTATTTCTTCCTTCGATACAGAGGCCTCTTTGTCCTGTCCTTTAGATAGGATTTTTATAATAAATCCAGTTATTGCATTTAACATTAACGTTAATGGTTTAAAGATAGTAATCACAACACGAATAGCAGGATAGACGAGGTATGAAATGCGGTCAGGAAACGTTGCCGCAACCGATTTTGGAATAACCTCTGCAAAAATGATAATGACGATGGTTAAAATCGCAGAAGCCAGTCCAACGCTAAATCCATACTCTAAAGCAACCATTGTAACCAAAGTTGGCAGGAGAATGTTCGAGATATTATTTCCAATTAGAATAGCTGTGATAAACTGCTCAGGTTTTGAAACGATATCAAGTAATTTTTTGGACTTTTTATCCTGTTTTGACTGCAGTCTCATTTTATTAGTAGCGGTTAATGCGGTTTCACTACCGGAAAAGAAAAGCGATGTAAATATTAAAATGATTATAGCAATAATCACTTGGTTAATTCCTCCTTGGATGAATGCACTTAATCATAGTAACCATATAATAAAGTATTACCCTACACTTGAAAAGGAAAACGAAAATAATCATCACATGATTTCGCCTCCACTGGTTAAATTAATAAAGGGGACATTTTCTTCAGGAGGGGATTAAATGGAGAGTACAAATGAATTTGTTAAAAAGTTTAATGAAACAAAGCAAAAGGATATACAAAATAAAAAGCGCCAAGGTTTTAATGACCCGGCCAAAAAGCTTCCAAACAAGCGGCATTAAGGAGACATCCATGGATAAACAAAGGGTAAAGGAAATCCTAGAAGCTCCAAATTTAATTCAAGTTGAATATGCTGGGATACCGGTTTATATCCAGTCTGTTGCAGAAGATGGGGACAATGCTACTGTCTTTCCACTCGATGAGATGCATCATGAACAGATGGTAGAAATCAGCAGACTAACGGAAACCGTTCCAGTAAAACATTAGTAGGGAAACCGCCCCGTCCATGTGCTGCACATCGACGGGGAATTTCCCTACTTTTTATTTTGCCTTCGATCCATTTTAAAGTGTGCTATTTGATTTTCTGAGCCAGTGAAGAGCTTTGTAATATATGCGGTGGTTAGACGATAATTCTCTTCAATCTTTTCTGCTAAATGATTAGTTCGTTCGAACAAGGTAGATCGAATATGATCAAGTTGCCTAGTCAACTTTTCAGTTAACGCCTCCTGTTTTTCCAAACTCTCCATGACAGACTTCTGATGCTCCTCCTGTTTTGTCAGTTTGGTTTCGATTTTATCCTGCCATTCAGAATGTTGCTGCAAACTAGCTCGTAAATCCTTATCCTCTTTGTCACGAGACGTTATATGAGCCTTCATATCTGACTGGGACAATTGTAGGTGGTTCACTTTCACGGAAAGCTCCTTATCTGTTCGTTGTGTATCTTCTAGTAGCTTTTCCATTCTTGTATGCTTTGCCTCCATTTGCTCCAAAAGGCGGATCATTTCTGCATCACGTCTGTCTTGCATTGAATTATTTTGTTGTAATGCGTTTAACTCCGTTAGCATTTCTCGCCACTGTTTAGCAGTTGTATCCTGTTGTCTATTAAACATCTGATTCGTTTTCATATGTTGATGTTGAAGTGACTGATTTATTTTCTTTTGTGCTTTGATCATTTCGGCTACATGATTCCTAATATAAATCCCTTGATTTGGCTCTGTTAAATGTTCCTTATTTTTATACAAGGTTCGGTGCTTATTTCGATCCATATATAGCCCCATACCTGTCATCCTTTCTACCTTTCTTCTGTATAGCGTATGCAAGGACAAAGATTATGGGACACCACCCAGAAATTTGATACACTAATGACAAAACACTTATGTTTAATCACAGGAAAAGCGAGATGGGGATGGTGAAACATGCTAAAACAATGGATCGATGAAGCAACGTATACTGTGGTGTTTACAGGGGCTGGTATGTCTACTGAAAGTGGGTTGCCTGATTTCCGTTCCGCAAACGAAGGGCTATGGAATAACTTGGACCCAAGCGAAATTGCAAGTACGGATGCATTAAATAGAAATGTGCATGCATTTACTGAATTCTATCGCCAGCGAGTGCTTGGTGTGAAAACCTATGAGCCCCATAAAGGCCACTATATTTTAGCTGACTGGGAGAAACAAGGTAAAATAAAATCCATTATCACACAAAATGTAGATGGGTTTCATCAAGCGGCCGGTTCAAAACAGGTAGCAGAGTTACACGGTACACTACAAACATTGCACTGCCAATCTTGCAAAAAGCAATATAGTAGTGAAGCGTATATTGATAAGGAATATCACTGTCTATGTGGCGGAATTCTTCGTCCTTCTATTGTATTATTTGGGGAAGCACTACCACAAGACGCTTTTCAAAAGGCCTATAAAGAAGCTCAAGCCTGTGACCTAATCATAGTACTCGGTTCCTCTTTAAGTGTAACGCCAGCGAATCAATTCCCTCTGATCGCGAAGGGTAATGGAGCAAAGCTTGTTATTATTAACAGGGAGGAAACAAGTCTTGATTTTTACGCAGACCTTATTATAAACAAACGAAATATCGGAGACATATTAAAGGAGCTGGATTCCTAATCCAGCTCCTTTTAAGTACATTATGTCATCCATTTAGGTGGATCATTTTTACCCCAATATATTTCGCCAATTTCCCGGTGTGATTCAAACTGATCATGCTTTACATGGTAATGAAAGTTAAACCAGTGTCCTTCCAGCGGGCGGTTATCCCTACGCACATGAAACTTAGCAATGGCCTTATTTGTCCGCACATCATAAAGGTCAAATATCTTTTCTCCCCAACCATCTGTTGGGCTATCTGTTATCCCGATATAAGGATATTCAGATTCATCAATAGTAGCCACTGTAGTGGTTACCGCTTCCTCCACACCAAATAAAATAGCATTTAAGAATGCAGGATCAATTTGAGATGATATTTTCGGTCCTAGCTTATCCAGTGTTTGGGCCTGGGCCTCGTTCGCCATTGACTGGACAAGATTGGAGTCATCCGATTCCTGACTTGTCTCTTCTGAAGGAACTGCTTCTGCTAGCGAATGGGAAACATCTTCTTTTATATTCGTTTTAGCTGTGAAGTCGTCTTTACTCTCATCAGCATTTAAAAAAGCTGGGGGGACATATATTCCCAACGTCATTATTGTGATGAGGACGACTGCCGCCTTTCTTAGCCAAAGTTTCATAATCCGAACCCCTTTTATATACTTACTAAAAGTTTACCATGAAGAAAAAATATGTCCAGACTATTTTTGTTTTTTTACAAAACGATTACCAATTTTCTAATATTTATATCAGGTATTCATGTACCTATACATATTAAATGGCTATTAGGAAAGGCTACTATATAAAGAAACTTGCCAGGAGTGAAGAATTAATGAACGAAAAAAAGTTTTATTTAGATGCGGGGGAAATCGCCTCTCTATGGACCAACTATGTAAATGATACTATGTCCATTTGTATTTTAAAGTTCATGATCCAACATATGGAAGACCCAGAAATTAGACCAGCCCTTCAAACCGCACTAGATATCTCAAGTGACCATATAGAGAAGCTAACAGACATCTTTGAAGAGGAAGAATACGCCGTTCCAAACGGGTTTACAAGTAAGGATGTACAAGTGGGTGCCCCATGGCTATTCTCTAATACTTTTTGTCTAACCTACGTATCCCATATGGCAAAGGTTGGTATGCTCTCCTACAGTAGTTTACTATCCATGAGTACAAAACCTTCTATCAGGGAATATTTCACCAACGCATTAAACGAAACGGCCTCTCTATACAATCAAACCGTTGAAATTGCAACAAATAAAGGGATTAACGCCCGCATTCCTAATGTAGAGGTACCTAAAAAAACAGATTATATTAGGAGCAAACAATATTATGGTGGATTGAATCCTTTTAGCGATAAACGACCATTAAACGACATTGAAATCTCTCATTTATACATGAATGTTCTTTCCAATTATGTCGGTATGAAGCTTTCTTTAGCATTTGCGCAAACTTCCCCCACAAAGGAAGTACAGGAATATCTGCTGAGATGTAAGGATATTGCTAATAAGCATAATAAAATATTCGCCACTATATTGAATGATAATAATATTCAAACATCACAACTACCTGATGTAGCTGTTAGCAGCTCTACTACGCAAACATTTTCCGATAAAATGATTATGTTTCATATGGCTTTACTAACTTCAGCTGGCATTGGGAATTACGCTACTGCTGCCGCAGCAAGCCAAAGACTGGATCTTGCTCTAAATTATGAACGCTTGTCTCTGGAAGTAGCTAAACTCGCGAAAAGTGGCGCAGACCTTATGATCGAAAACCACTGGCTTGAGCAGCCACCTGGAACAAGAGATAGGGAAAAGCTTGCAAGAGAGAAAAAATAAAAGCAGCTTATAAGCAAGCTGCTTTTTTATTTCTTCTTAACAAAAGCTAGAAAAAAATATTTTAGAGTGCCTTGATTCGAGCATCATTCCTATAAATTACGTTGATAAAACTTTTTTCCATCATACGAGTAGACTACTGGCTTTTCTTCAACAGAGGTTTCCATATAAACGGTCTTACCCCATAGCTGGTAAATGTATGGCAAAACATTTTCCAAGTAACCTATGTCCAGCTCCATGCCTTCATAGCTATGCTTTAAATACAGCTCTCCATTTCGTAGGTAGTCACCATTTTCTACCGTAATGTATGGGAATCCTCCATTCACTCTCATGGACACTAACTGGTCTCGTACTTCTTCATATTTTTTATCAGTTATCGTATAGTCTCTGCCCTTTTTTTCAAACAGGTATAAATCTTCCCTCTGCACAAGTTCCTTCGTTAAGTAATTGCGGATAAATGAAATATCTGCTTCAATCTCACGTACTTCAAACATTTTCTCTCTACCTGATCCTGGCTCTATGCCGAGCTCTCGCATTTCCTTTGTTGGATTGTTATATCGATCTTCAATATCTTCAAAGATTTTCAATCCAAGGTAGTATGGATTAATACCTTGCTTGGACGGCTGCACGACTCCTGCATTCAATGTTGCAAACTCAATCGTGTCATCTGAACTAAGATCCATCTCCCGCAAGATACGCTGATGCCAGTAGGAAGCCCAGCCTTCGTTCATGATTTTTGTTTCCAACTGTGGCCAGAAATAAAGCATTTCCTCTCGCATCATCGTTAAAATATCGCGTTGCCAATCTTCGAGCTCTTTGCTGTATTCTTCAATAAATAATAAAAGATCTTTTTCGGGTTGTGGCGGGAACTTTTTACGTTTCTTCACAAATCGTTTTTCTTTTTCAGATTTATTATCCAAATCCCAAAGATCGTCATAAGCTGTCTTTGCTTTAAAAGGTTCTTCTTCCAGTTCCTCCTCCATATTATAAGTGGGGAGTTTTGGACGGACAATGGATGGGTCAATATGTTCCTGAATAGCAAGAATGGCATTTAAAAACTGCTCTACTTCTTCCTTACCATGGATCATTTCATAGTTTGCTATTCTCTCTGCCGTAGCCGTCATACTTTCAACCATGTCACGCCTCGTATTTGAAAAACGAACATTATTTTTAAAGAAGTCACAATGGGCAAGAACATGAGCAATGATTAACTTATTTTGAATTAGGCTGTTAGTATCAAGCAAGAAAGCATAACAAGGGTTCGAATTGATTACCAACTCATATATCTGGCTTAAGCCAAGATCATATTGCAGTTTCATTTTGTGGAATTGCTTTCCAAAGCTCCAATGGGAGAAGCGGGTTGGCATCCCATAGGCACCAAATGTATAAATGATGTCGGCAGGACAAATCTCATAGCGCATCGGATAAAAATCCAATCCAAACCCAGATGCAATTTCGGTGATTTCTTCAATGGCATAGTTAAGTGCTTTCGTATCGGTCAACGAATATCCCTCCTATTAAGCTTTATATAGTGTATGAGAAGGGCAATTAATGATGAACAACTTTCTTATCTCATTTACAATAGGAAAATAGACAAATCGAAACAATTACTATTTACAAACCGTAATCATTACGTTATGATATGTAAAGATAAAGCGAAACTTCAATCAAGGGAGCATGAACAAATGAAAAAGAGAAACTACATAGTTCTAATCGGACTATTTTTTTCACTATTACTGATAACTGCTTGTAATAGTGAGTCAGAAAATACTACCGCCGAAAGCAATGAGGAAGAATCCGACAACCCGCTCAAGATTTATACAACACTATATCCATTAGAAGATTTCACAAAGAAAATAGGTGGGGAATTTGTTGAAGTAGAAAGCATAATGCCACCAGGTGCAGATGCCCATACTTTCGAGCCAAACTCGAAGCAAATGGTAGATATCGCTAAATCCGATGCCTTTATTTATAACGGAATGGGCATGGAATCTTATGCAGAAAGCATCTCCTCTGCACTACAAGATGAAAATGTTGCTTTAATAGAAGCAGCTGATGGCATTGAAACGGTTGAACATAGCCATGATCACGATCATGACCATGATGGCGATGAAGAAGGGTCTCATGATCATGACCACGAGGGCGATGAAGAAGCTTCACACGATCACGACCATGAGAGCGATGAAGAAGGGTCACATGACCACGACCATGAGAGTGATGAAGAAGCTTCACACGATCACGACCATGAGAGTGACGAAGAAGCTTCTCATGATCACCATCACCATGGCGATGAAGATCCACATGTATGGTTAGATCCAATTCGTGCGATTAAACTTGCGGAAAATATTAAAGACCAGCTAGTGGAATTGAAGCCTGAAGAAGAAGAAACGTTTGAAGCAAACTTTGAAACATTGAAAGCAGACTTAGAGAATCTAGATAGTGAGTTTCATACTTTGATAGATTCAAAGGAAAACCCAGAAATGATCGTTTCCCATGCTGCGTACGGCTACTGGGAAGACAACTACGGTGTTGTACAGATTCCAATTGCTGGACTATCTTCCAGTGAAGAGCCTTCTCAGAAGGAACTTACAGAAGTAATTAGCATTGCAAAGGAAAAAGACTTGAAATACGTCATATTTGAGCAAAATGTAACGACAAAAGTAGCAGAAGTCATCCGCAACGAGATTGGTGCAGAACCATTGCAATTACACAATCTCTCCGTTCTTACGGAAGAAGATATGGAAAACGAAGAAGACTACTTTAGTTTAATGGGAAGAAATCTTGAAACCTTGGAGAAAGCATTGAAATAAGACAATAATGTGTGTATAAAGGTCTATTTCGCTGTCACTTAAAAACGATTGAATAAAGGGAAAAACGCCGGATGTTTACTCAAACTCTAGTTCATTACTAGTTTCGAGTATCGTCCGGCTTCTTTTTTTACTTACTATTCCATTTCCAAGCCTACTCTATAAATATTGGATTTGTATTGGATAAACATACGGCTGAGAAGGTTGCTCGATAATCTTCCAATCCGTAATATGAATAGTAGGAATCTCTTTTCCTTCATACTCCTGTAGCCTTAACTCTCCTGTAGCCTCGACCCATGTATCTTCAGCTAACTCATTTGCGCCATCAAGTTGTGAAAGGAATCCTACTACCCCTGCATCTGCTATACAATGGGTGATCAAAAACCGGGAAAGTACCATTTCATTATCAGAAAAACCTTCCTCTTTGTATACAAACCCTTGAAGTGTTATTTTTTTACCGACGAATACCTCCGGCTCTTGGTTTATCTGCTGGTAGTATACCGAATACAATTCTTCTGACATGGTAATGTCCTTCGTTTTCCTCAATGCTTCCATACTACTTTCATATTCTTCCATCGTCATCGTATTAGTTAGTAGATTTGGGTCTGGTTCGGTATGCTCAAGAGGAATTTGCTCTCCCTCTGGTTTCGCGCCACCTCCATTTCCCTCTTGCCCATTGTTTCCCAAGGATAGCATTATCCCTTTTTTCTCAGCAATGGACGCATCCAACGTAGTCTCAGGAAACAAAAGCCCTGTCGCAAGCGGTAGAATAATAACACCATAGGAGAAGATTTTCCTTAGTGTGAGCGAGCCATCACCATGGTCATGATGATGGTGATCATGATCATGACAGTGATTGTTTTGACACGCATGTGCCTGCTTATGAACAGATTCCTTGGTTATGGCCCAGATTCTAAAAATTTGTGTAAAGAAGAGTATAAGGAAAAGCCATGCTCCAATCATACTTAAATATTCGTATTTGGGATTAATATAGTGAATAATATCGCCTGTTTGATGCAGCTGTACGAGAAAAACAACAAACGTCATTAAAATAACAGCTCGAAAAGCCTGCTGCAACTGTATACGCATTTACGCACCTCCTTTATTAACCTACTTGAAAGAGCATTAATGTTAGAAATACAATGATGGTAACAATGAGCACAAATAACGTAACAAACTTTGCCTTAAATACACTAAGCATCATGAACGTATTTTTCATATCAATCATTGGCCCATAGATTAAGAAACCTAATATTGCCGTATCTGGAAAGAGACCTCTAAACGAGGCACCAATGAAGGCATCCGCCTCTGAACAAAGGGATAAAATATAAGCCAACGCCATCATAACGACGGTAGCTGAAGCCACTCCACCGCCTAGTGATACTAAGTCACCTGAGGAAATATACGTCTGCACAAAGGCCGCTAAAGCTGCGCCAATTATCAAGTACTTGCCCATATCAAAAAATTCATCTACTGCATGAGTAAAAGTGTGCTTTACCTTCTCTTGCAAGCCCGTATGCTTTATAGACGGAACAGGAAATTTTTGCTTTAGCTGGTTCCCTTTAAAGAGAAAACTTATAATAATCGCAACCACCATCGCAATGACAAATCCCAAAATCATACGTGCAGCAGCTATTTTGGCATCATTTCCGAATGCCATGTATGTGGAAAGAATGACGATTGGGTTGATTAAAGGCCCTGTAAGCAGAAAACCGATACCTGCATAAATTGGCACTCCTTTCCCAACAAGTCTTCTTACGATTGGTACAATGCCACATTCACACGCCGGAAAACATGCTCCAACTACACAGCTCATCGTGATTGCCAGGTATTTATTCCGAGGAATCCACCTACGTATATGCTCATCTGTTACAAACACTTGGATTAGCCCAGCTATTAGAACACCGATTAACACAAATGGTAATGCTTCTATTAAAATACTTAGAAAGAGCATATTCATATGATAGATGGACTTAGGTAACTCTATTATTTTCTCAACCTGTTCACTAAGTGTTAGTAGTGTCATCACGATTGCAAAGATGAACAAACCCGTTAATTCAACCAACAGTGTATGTCGCCTGGTAAGCATAAATAGATTCCCTCCCTATCAATTCATGCATGTCCTTTTCAATCCATCCTATTCTTGCAGAAGAAATGCTAGAACTTCCTTTCTATAAAAAAACTTCTTTCAATATCGAGACATATCTATTTACAAAGGTCATATTCTAAGTTAATATAGATTAAAACGTAACGATTACGATTTACAGATGCGGGAAGCGTCTTTTATTTTTGGAAGCAAATCGTAATGATTACACTTTAAGGAGGATAACCATGGCTAAAAAGTCTAAAATAGCGAAAGAGAAAAAACGTCAACAAACCGTTGAAAAATATGCAGAATTAAGAAGAGAGTTAAAGGATAAAGGAGACTATGAAGCTTTAAGAAAGCTCCCAAGAGATTCGTCCCCAACCCGACTAAAAAATCGTTGCCAGGTAACAGGCAGACCTCGTGGTTATGTCCGTAAATTTGGTATGTCACGAATTGCTTTACGTGAATATGCACATAAAGGGCAACTACCAGGTGTGAAAAAATCAAGCTGGTAATGGACGGTGGAAGGAGCTGTGAAGCCATTGTATAAATGGATTATTGTAGGGGGCGGTATCCAAGGGTGTACCATTGCAGTCCAACTTTTGCAGGCAGGTAAGGTTTCAACACAAGAGTTATTAATTATCGATCCCTACTCTAGACCCATGCACAAATGGTTGTCTTTAACAGAAAAAATTGGCATGACCTACCTGCGATCACCCTTTGTCCATCATATGGACACAAGACCTTTTGCTTTAAAAGATTTCGCTGAGAAAAATGATTATACCAAGCCTTTTCTAGGTCGGTATAAACGGCCTCAGCTTCAGTTATTTAATGATCACTGCAAATCGCTTTTTGATCAATTACATATTACAAAAAGCTGGCATCAAGCGACGGTACGCCAACTTAAAAGTGTTGGTACAAACGCGTGGAGCGTTGAAACAGATCAAAACACATTTACAACAGAAAGAGTCGTCCTTGCCATGGGAGTAAATGATAATCCCTATTGGCCAGGTTGGGCCATTGAAGCCAAATCCCACTATCCGAAGAAGGTTTCGCACTTATTTACTGAGAACTCTCCCCCTCCCTCCTCTGTATGTGTAGTAGGAGGCGGACTGACAGCGGCTCATATGGCAGTATTACTATGTGAAAATCCAGGCGTGGAGAAGGTTACCTTGATTAAAAGACATGATTTCCGCGTTCATGATTTTGACAGCGATCCTGGATGGCTTGGCCCAAAATATTTAAACAACTATCATAAAATCATTTCTCTTCCTGAAAGAAGAGCAACCATAAAAGAAGCAAGAAACCGTGGGTCTATTCCAAGGGAAATGTTTCTCAAATTAAAACGTCTAGAAGCAGATGGCTCATTGAAATGCATCGATGATGAAATACAAGATGTAAGTACACATTTAGCTAACCCGTTATTGCATTTCAAACGTAACCAGAGTGAAAGCTTCGAGGGAATTTACTTAGCTACAGGTTCAGCACAAGGATTACCAGAAGAAATCTGGTTAAAGCATGTCATTGATAGAGAAAGTCTCCAATGTGCAGATTGTGGGTTCCCTATTGTGACAAAACAATTGGAGTGGAAAAAAGGACTGCATGTTGCTGGTCCCTTGGCAGAATTGGAAATTGGCCCAGTCTCTCGCAATATATCAGGAGCTAGGAAGGCTGCAGCAATTCTTTCCTCCATCTCTATATAGCTCAAAGGTGGGAGATGACATGATGAATAAAAAAATACCTGTTACTGTATTAAGCGGATACCTTGGTGCCGGCAAAACATCGGTATTAAACCATTTACTACACAATAAACAAGGATACAAAATAGCCGTTGTGGTTAATGACATGAGTGAAATTAATATTGACTCGGCCATGGTAAAACAAGGCGGATTGATTCGTAGTGACGAAAAGCTTGTTGAGCTACAGAATGGATGTATTTGTTGTACTCTAAGAGAAGATCTCATTGTGGAGCTTGACCAACTTTCAACGCTTGAATTGGATTATGTTTTAATCGAGTCAACAGGAATATCTGAACCCATTCCGGTAGCACAAACATTTACATATGAAGCAGATGAATTAGACATCGACCTTCGACAGCACTACAAGCTTGATTCCATGGTTACTGTTGTTAATGCAGCTCAATTTTGGGAGGATTATTACTCGGGTGAAAACCTGCTTGACCGCCAGCAAGAGGCTGTCCCTGGTGACGAACGAGAAGTCGCTGATCTTCTTATAGACCAAATTGAATTTGCCAATGTTATTTTAATAAACAAAATTGACTTAATCCCAAAAGAAGAGTTACAAAAATTAATCGCCACTATAGCGAAGTTTAACCCAACCGCAAGGATTTTACCTACTGAGCATGGAAAAGTAGATCCAGGAAGCGTTTTAAATACATCCTTGTTTGACTTTGAGGAGGCTAGTAGCTCTGCAGGTTGGATAAAAGAGTTAAACGAAGAGCACATACCAGAGACAGAAGAATATGGCATTCAATCGTTCGTTTACAGAATGAATAAGCCTTTTCACCCTGAACGGTTCTTTCAATGGTTGGAAAAATGGCCACAAGAAGTAGTGCGCTCCAAAGGATTTTTCTGGCTTGCTAGTAGAAATGATGCAATTGGGCTTCTCTCTCAAGCTGGGAAATCTTTAAGCGTCCAAGGTGCCGGAAACTGGGTAGCTACTTTTTCTAAAGCAGAGCAAGACGAGCTCTTACAAGAAGACCTAGCAACAAAAGAAGCATGGCATCCCCAGTACGGGGACCGCAAGACTGAATTAGTGTTTATCGGTATGAAGCTTAATCAAATAGATTTAATTGAATCATTAAATCAATGTGTTTTAACAGAAAAAGAAATGGCAGAGGACTGGGCGATGTTACCAGATCCGTTTCCCCCTTTCCTATAATAAAATTTGCTCCCCTAATTGGGGGCTTTTTATTTTTTTTATAAAATCATTGCATTTTCTTCGCTTCCCGAATATAATTTGCCTATAGGAAACTTTTTAACCATCATAAAATTATTTATTCCATTAGCAACATCCAACAATTCAGCATATCATGCCAGTAGATTTTTTTTCGCATTGTTTTGCCTTAAGGAAACAAAATAGGGAGAGGGGAAAAGGAAATGAAAAAGTTATTCTTTGTTGGTTTTGTATTCTTGTTTTTTGGAAGTCTAATTGGTTGCTCAACAAACGCAGAAAACACAGATGGGTCTACTGAAGGGAAAGTTAAAGTAGTAACCACGATTGCCCAAATTGGAGATATAACAGAACAAATAGGTGGTGAAGCAGTAGAGGTGGAAAGCCTTATGGGTCCTGGGGTTGATCCACATTTATATAATGCAGTTCAAGGAGACATTAAAAAGCTTGATGAGGCAGATATTATTTTCTATAATGGTCTCCATTTAGAAGGACAGATGGACCAAATATTTGAAAATATGGAGCAAGAAAAACCAACGATCGCGGTTGCGGAAACTATTCCAGATAATGAGCTCTTGGCAGATCCTGAAAGTCCGGGTATCAGTGACCCACATGTCTGGTTTGACATTAGCTTATGGAAGCAAGCTGCTGAAGCGGTACGGGATGGGCTGATTGAACTAGACCCTGATAACGAGTCAATATATAACGAAAATACATCTAACTATTTAAGCGAACTGGATGATCTGGAGGCTTATGCAAAGGATAGATTTACTGAAATACCAGAAGAAAGTCGTGTATTAGTAACTGCCCATGATGCATTTAACTATTTTGGTGAAGCGTATGGTTTTGACGTTATTGGTCTACAAGGCTTAAGTACAGAATCTGATTATGGAGTAAATGATGTACAACACATTATTGATACGCTGGTTGAACGGAATATTAAAGGGGTCTTTGTAGAAAGTAGTGTATCCGAGCGATCGATCAATGCTGTCGTAGAAGGTGCGAAGGAAGCTGGCCATGATGTTGCCATTGGTGGAGAGCTTTATTCAGACGCTATGGGAGAAGCCGGTACAGAGGAAGGAACTTATATTGGGATGTTCAGACATAATGTGGACACCATCGTAGAATCATTAAAATAACGTAAACTTAAATTAAAAAGGGGATACGAAAAATGCAGGCAATAAATGTTACCAATCTAACCGTTTCCTATGATAGAAATCCTGTTTTGGAGAATGTTTCTTTCACCATCCCGAACGGCTCTATTACAGGCATTATAGGCCCTAACGGTGCAGGGAAATCAACATTGATAAAATCCATTCTTCGCCTGATCCCCTCTAATTCGGGGGAAGTGGAAGTATACGGAAAACCATATGGGCAACAAAAACAACTAATTGGATATGTTCCACAACGAAGTGAAGTCGACTGGGATTTTCCGACAAATGCTCTTGATGTCGTCTTGATGGGAAGATACCGCCATATCGGGATGTTTAAACGTGCAGGGAAAGCAGAGGTTGCTTGGGCTAAGGAATGTCTAAAGAAAGTGGGCATGCAAGATTATGCTCAGCGCCAGATTAGTCAACTTTCTGGCGGCCAGCAACAGCGTGTTTTTTTAGCTCGCGCCCTAGCTCAGGATGCCATGGTTTACTTTATGGATGAACCATTTTCCGGAGTTGATGCTGCAACAGAGCGGGCTATTATTGAGCTAATGAAGAAATGGAAGCAAGAAGGAAAAACTGTGATCGTCGTTCATCACGACTTACAAACTGCGGAAGATTATTTCGACCATATTTTGCTTCTTAATAAACAAACAATCGATTTCGGGGAAACAAAGAAGGTTTTTACACTGGAGAACTTAGAAAAAGCCTATGGTGGAAAAATTGCTTTCCTACAAAGGACCCCGAGCACAGCGAAGGAGCCGACAGCGCATGGAAGCCTTTCTTACCAGCCTGAGTAATGCCAATTTCCAATGGGTACTAGTGGGTAGCTTGCTCTTAGGGTTTGCCAGTGGTGTTATTGGAAGTTTTGTACTACTAAAAAAGCAAAGCCTTATCAGTGACGCTATGGCACATGCGGCATTACCCGGAGTCTGCATTATGTTTCTCATTTTTGAAGTAAAAAATGTTCCCATTCTCTTAATTGGTGCGGCGATAACAAGCCTTCTGGCAACCCAGGCTATTCAGTTTATTATTAACAAATCACGTATTAAAACAGATGCAGCAATTGGGGTTATCATTTCTGTGTTTTTCGGATTTGGTATCGTCTTGTTAACATATATTCAACAAAATTCCTCCGGCAGTCAGGCTGGACTGGATTCCTTTATTTTCGGGCAGGCTGCGTCGCTTGTAAAGAGTGATGTCCAGCTAATCTCTGGAGGTGCATTTCTCTTAGTGGTAATAACAGTGCTCCTCTTCAAAGAATTTAAGTTGACTCTGTTTGACCCACAGTTTGCAAAAGGTATCGGGTTACCTGTTTCCTTTCTTAATGGCCTTATGTTGTTTTTAGTTGTAGCAATTGTTGTTATAGGCATTCAAATGGTTGGCGTCATTCTGATCGCCGCCTTATTAATCACACCTCCCCTTGCTGCAAGGTATTGGACAGAGAATCTAGGCATTATGGCTATTCTTGCCGGCATATTCGGTGCAATTTCCGGAGTATCTGGAGCAGTCATCAGTACTACGGTTGTTGGGTTGCCAACTGGACCGGTTATTGTACTCAGTGCTTCGCTAATCTTTTTTATCTCCTTGCTGTTTGGTACGAAAAATGGATTTTTACAAAGGAGGGTTAGAGGAGTATGACCTACACATTATGGATTTTAATAACTGGTTGTTTAGTAGGCCTTACATGCGGTATTACCGGCTCCATCCTTGTATTGAGGAAAATGGCCATGATTGCAGATGCCATCAGTCACACGGTGCTCCTCGGCATTGTAGGTGCTTTTTTTGTAACACAGTCACTTAATGGGCTCCCTATGCTAATTGGTGCTGCAGTTGTTGGCCTACTAACCGCCTTTTTTGTGGAGACACTGCACCGTTCTGGTGTGCAATCTGATGCAGCAATTGGCGTTGTGTTTACCTCTCTTTTCGCACTTGGGGTAGTGCTCATAGCCTTTATTGGCGATCAAGTTCATTTAGATGTACAGCATGCATTAATGGGAGAAATCGCTTTTGTTCCATGGAACACGCTGCAAATTGGCGGGGAATCCTATGGCCCTATAGCCGTTTGGATGCTTGGCGGGGTACTCGTATTAAACACACTTTTTATTGCGATCTTTTACAAGGAAATTAAAATATCGACCTTTGATCCACAATACGCTATTTTGATTGGCGTTCCAGTCGTCTTTATCCATTATCTCCTAATGGCCATGGTTTCCTTATCAACGGTTGCCTCCTTTGACAGTGTAGGGGCGATCCTCGTAGTAGCGATGCTTATTGTACCTGGAGCAACGGCCTATCTTCTCACAGATAAGTTCTTTAGTGTGATATGGATGAGTGGAGCTATAGGCATTTTATCTGCTTTAATTGGTTACGGTGCAGCAGTATCCTTCAATGTTTCCATTGCGGGTTCAATGGCCAGTGCAACAGGCTTATTATTCCTGCTTGCCTTTCTTTTCAGCCCTAAGCACGGGCTTGTCTTTAAACGGCAACGTATGACGTCAACCTAGATATTCAAAAACAGGTTCTGGTGGAAATATAACCGGGGCCTGTTTTTTTGGTGCTTCTGGTGGCGATGAACTGCATTTTAAGTGATTTCTTTTTGCGTTTTGACGTTCATCCGAACCGCATTAGGAAATCCTTATCCGTGATCTCTCCATCCAAGTATTCTACCGCTTTCATTTTTAGGTATGATTCTGTATTAAACGGGGAAAATACGTTAATGGAGGGATGACAATGGAGCAATACTTAACGATCGAAAAATTTAATAAGCTATTAATGAAATGGAACGGAAAAAAAGTAAGGGTAGTCAAACAGGAAATTGATGACTGTGATGAAATGATTATTGACCTCCAGGCTGTAAGCTACGAATCAAACCCCCATCGTCTGGATGAATATACACCCCTTCATTCCCTTCAATTAAATGGGACAGGACAAGTAGAAAATAGTGCTCTTAATATGGAGCAGCTACCTTCTTCTGTATATGAAATCCCACTTGAAGACTCATCATTGTACCAATTTGATGGTTCCCGCTTCTCGCTTACAACTGACAGAGGCATTTATACGATTGAAGTGATCGAATAAAAACTGCCGTCAGCTACATCGAGCTGGCGGCAGTAAGTTGTGCTTATATTAATGCAGGCTTCTTAGAGAAAAAACTCTTCATCGCATGGTATACATCTTTCTTTTCCTTTAACACATAGTGACGGAATTTTTCATCTGTTAAGGTGCTGTATGCTCGCATTAAGGTGGAGGGCCGGTTATAGCTATTTACTTCTCCATAGCCGAACATCTGAGAAGAGTCCATAATTTCATTAACTAGTCTTATACAAGTTGGATTATCAGAGGTAATGTTTTCCCCATCAGAAAAATGAAAAGGATAAATATTATAGCTAGATGGGCTATACCTGTCGTGAATTAACTCCAAGGCCTTGTAATATGCAGACGAACAAATCGTTCCCCCGCTCTCCCCTTTAGAAAAAAAGTCCTCTTCTGATACTACCTTTGCTTCAGTATGGTGGGCGATAAACTCTATTTCTACTGTTTCATACTTGGAACGAAGAAAACGGGTCATCCAAAAGAAAAAGCTGCGTGCTACATACTTTTCAAATGTCCCCATAGAGGCACTCGTATCCATCATAGCCAGTACAACCGCTTTAGACTCTGGCTTTGTCACCTCATTCCAGGTTTTAAACCGCAAATCATCATTGTAGATGGGCATTATACTAGCTTTCCCCTCCGTAGCATTACGCTTTATCGAAGTAAGAATCGTGCGTTTCTTATCAATATTTCCCATCAACCCTTTTTTCCGTATGTCATTAAATTCAATTTTCTCTGTAATGATGTTGTCCTGATCCTTCTGCTCTAGGTCTGGCAACTCCAACTCAGCGAATAATGCTTCCTCTAACTCTTCCAAGGAAACTTCCGCCTCATAATAGTCGGTACCCGGCTTATCTCCTGCTTTCTTCCCTTGGCCAGCTGCTTCTTTCCCCTTCTTATTTGGTTCACGGGCGATGACATCTCCAACCTGACTGTCTCCATTTCCCTGCCCGACATGTTTTGACTTGTCGTAATTATATCTGATTTTATACTCATCCAATGAACGTATTGGTATCTTAATAACATCGCGGCCATTCGACATAATAATACTTTCCTCACTTACTAGATCAGGGAGATTATTTTTTATCGCGTCTTTCACCTTATCAATATGTCGTTTTTGATCTTGATAGCCTTTGCGATGGAGGGACCAGTTTTCCTGGGAGACAACAAAGCTTTCCTTTTTCTCCTGCATAACCTCTCCTCCTATTTACTTTTCAAAGCGATAATGACTTTCTCTATCTTATGCAATCCGACTACAATTATTGCATTTTTTAAACTTTTTGGACACATTAATTAGAATTTCTTTTGTTAAGGCTTTTGCAGTAATACCATAGCAAAACGATATAAATTTTGAATATTTACAAATTTATTTAGCTTATGTATTCTATACTTAATTGAAAAGCTACAGAAATGCTGTTTTGCCCTACTCAGTAGAAGGAGTGGTAAGCTTGGACCATGTTACCCAACAACCTTATAAAAAGTTCCTAATGACTAGTTTACTTGCTATGACGTTTTATTTGGCATTCAGTGAAGGTATATCAAATATAGGCATTGCTACATCAACAGAGATTCCAGAACAACACATGATAATCGAAGGCTATGTTGTGTCCAAATCCTGGGACGGTATTTGGGTTGCCAAGGAAACCGCCAACAATTGGGAACGATTAACAAGCCTTTTCACACGTAGTAGCCACCATATATTTGTATCAAGGCACCAGGATATTGGTAATAAGCGTATCTTTCAATCCCTCACCATAAACGAGAGTGTGCAAATATACTGTGATTACCTTCGAGAATCAAACCCTGGAAAAACCTCAGCATATTACATAGAGAGCATTTCATAAAAGACGAAAAATCCTCCTATTGAACATTCTTCAATAGGAGGTTCTTCGCATCTATCTTATTAGGTTAGCTTATCGATTCAACAAACTTCCCACATACCGCAACAGCTCATTAGCGGATACAGAATTATAGCCATGTTCATCTATCAAACGCGAAATGACTTCATTAACCTTTTTCAATTGAGATTCATCTGGTGTTTTGGATGAAGTCGTAATTTTTACAATGTCCTTCAAGTCAGCAAATAATTTCTTTTGGATCGCTTCACGCAAACGATCATGAGAATTGTAGTCAAATCGTTTCCCTTTTCGGGCATATGCAGAAATTCGTATCAAGATCTCTTCCCTGAAAGCCTTTTTCGCATTTTCCGAAATGCCAATCTGTTCCTCAATCGAACGCATTAACTTTTCGTCCGGACTCATTTCCTCTCCGGTCAACTGGTCACGCAATTTGTTCTTATTGCAAAATGCTTCTACATTATCCAAGTAGTTATCCATCAATGTTTTTGCAGACTCTTCATAAGAGTAAACAAACGCCTTTTGGACTTCTTTTTTAGCGATCTCGTCGTATTCTTTTCGAGCCACTGAGATATAATTCATGTAGTCTTCTTTCGCTTCGTCTGAAATCGATGCATGCTGGTCAAGGCCATCTTTCAATGCACGTAATACATCCAATGCATTAATGGAAGGTATTTCTTTTCTAATAATCGCAGAAGAAATCCGGTTGATGACATAACGTGGGTCAATTCCGTTCATGCCCTCGACAGGGAACTCCTTTTTCAACTCTTCTACATCAATCTGGCTAAAACCTTCTACATTCTCTCCATCATAAAGGCGCATTTTCTTTACAATATCTACACTTTGCTTCTTGGAATCCTCCAGCCTTGTCAGTATAGAGAATATCGCCGCAACCTTCAGTGCATGTGGCGCAATATGAACATGCTTCATGTCACTTTCATTAATCATTTTTTCATAGATACGTTCTTCTTGGCTCACCCGTAGATTGTACGGAATTGGCATGACAATGATTCTAGAATGAAGTGCTTCATTTTTCTTATTGGAAATAAAGGAACGATACTCTGATTCATTCGTATGGGCAACGATTAATTCATCCGCACTAATAAGCGCAAATCGTCCGGCTTTAAAATTCCCCTCTTGTGTCAGGGAAAGCAGGTGCCATAGGAACTTTTCATCACATTTTAACATCTCTTGAAATTCCATCATTCCCCGGTTTGCCTTGTTCAATTCTCCATCAAATCGGTATGCCCGAGGGTCTGATTCGGATCCATATTCTGCTATCGTGGAGAAATCAATGCTCCCCGTCAGATCTGCGATGTCCTGAGACTTTGGATCAGAAGGGCTAAATGTTCCAATCCCAATCCGTTTATCCTCAGACAGAAATATTCGTTCTACTTTTACATTCTCAATTCTATCCTCATATTCTTTCTCGAGACGCATTGTATTTAATGGCGACAGACTGCCTTCAATTCGAATTCCGTAATCCGCATAAAAGTCTTCACGTAAATGCTTGGGAATTAAATGCAGAGGATCCTCATGCATCGGGCAGCCTTTTATGGCGTAAACGGCACCTTCGTCTGTTCTTGAATACTGTTCTAATCCTCGTTTTAGCATGGTTACAATAGTAGATTTACCGCCACTAACAGGCCCCATCAGCAGTAATATTCGCTTACGCACATCAAGTCGTTTAGCTGCTGGGTGAAAATACTCCTCCACCAAGCGCTCGATGGACTCCTCCAAACCAAATATCTCTTCGCCGAAAAAGTCGTACATTTTCCTGCCATTTCGCTCACTTAAACCAGAGTGCTTTATCATATTATAGACACGCGAATGTGCAGTCTGAGCAACTTCTGGCCTTTCCCGCACGATATCAAGATAATCTGCAAACGTGCCTTCCCACTTTAATGTTTTCTCTTCCTCGCGATACTGCTTCACTTTGTTTAGTATATCCATTAGATTCCCTCCATCTAGGGCATGGTTTATACAGTTTATGCAGCAGGCTCATTCATCATGACGGTTTGTTTTCTACAGGGACGTTCGTCCGCTTGATAGAACGAAAAACAAAATAGAAGTACAATGAACCGATGAGATAAAGTGTTGCGGTGATCGTGAACACATTGGCATACCCCCAATAGGAACCATACTTGAGTACAATGGAGGTGGAAACAGGGCCCATTAAAGCCCAGCCTAAATTAAACACCATCTGGTTCACTGAGTTCGCAAGTCCTTTCATCGAGTCATCCACCTGTGACATCATGAGTGAGGATTGAATTGGATTCCCTGCATTCATCAAGGCTTGCCTGAACAAGAAGCCAATGGTTGCCAGCAGTAAATTCTCCGTATAGGCTGTCAGCAGTAAAAATGGTAATGAAAGGAGTTGTAATGTGACAACCGCACGTACCTCACCCATCCTACTCACAACATAAGGTCCAATAAACATAGCAATTGCCGTTGCCGCTTGCCCAATAGAAATAATAAGGCCCACTATTGAATTGGAAGCATCAAATCTGTCAGCAAAATACAAATTCAAGTAAGGAATAACGAGTCCACTACCAAACCCAATTAACAGCTGTGCAACTGCGAAAAGGACAATAATCTTAAATCCGGTTTTATTCTTGATTACATACTGCTTGATATTAATCTTCTGCCCTTTATCAATCTTTGGTTTACGTTTTTCACTCAGTTTTAAGATAGGAAAGAAGGATAGAAAGTAAAATGCACTTCCGATAATCAACGTATACCGTATACTCTGCAAATCTGTTGTTAGAAGAGAGAATAAATCCGTTAAGGTTCCTCCAAGGATACTCCCAATAACATTGGCAACTGTTACAAGCGCTGCGTGCAAGCTAAACAGATGCACACGTTGCTTTAAAGCGGAATTTTCCGCAAGCCATGGAACCGTGGAAACTTGCAGGAAGGCAGTGAAAAGCCCTGTAGCAAATCCTGCTACTAGTAACATAGATTCCACTTCAATTATACTTCTTAAAAATAAAACTATCCCTGAAGCCAGTATTCCGAAACCCATAATACGTTTACGTCCCATTTTATCACTGAGGAAACCGGCTGGTACGAGGATAATGGCCGTAGCAAGTGCGGTAAGCGCAATAACTTCTCCATTTACATTCTGACTATAGCCAAGCTCTCTTATATAGAAGTTATAAACAACCATAAAAATACCTAGACCAATCTGGGAAAAGATATTTGCCAGAATAGCTAGTTTAATATTGTTGTTATAGGATTTAAATTGTGTTGACCATTCCTGAAAAAATCGTATGATGTCCGCCACCTTATTATTTCGTGTCCCTAAATATATTAGCTACAAATGAGAGAAAAGTAAATACAAAATGTTTAGATTTACAGAAAATTATTGATCATTACGTCACACCGTGATATAGTCACACCATGACATAAATTGAAATGAGGAATGTCAATGAGTCTTGTCCATGTCATTAAAAAATATATCCCCATGACCGAAACTGCTTTTTACATCTTACTATCCCTCACAGAGCCACGTCATGGCTATGGCATCATGAACCATGTAAAAGAACTAACAAATGAGCGAATTAAGCTTGGTTCTGGAACTGTTTATGGAACGCTAACCAAAATGCAGCGAGATGGCATTATCTCCGTGTCTGCCGATGGAAAACGAAAAACCATTTATGAAATCACTTCTATTGGGAGAGAACTTATTACGTTGGAAATCGACAGGCTTGCGGAATTACATAACAATGGTCAAAAATATAAGGGGGTATTTGATGAAGATCCGCCTGTTTAAACCTTTTTGGAGTTATGATTTACCTAAAACGGAAGGATGGCTAGAGGAAATGGCACAGGATGGATTCAAGCTACTTTCCATCAACCTATTTTTCCGAACATTCACCTTTGAAAAATCCGATCCCACCACGGCAACCTATCATATTAACTACGATCCATCGCCAAACCCACTGCCTAACGCATTAACGGAAGATGGATGGAAGACTACTTTACAAAAGAGGAATTGGTCTATTCTTTGTAAGTTTGCGCAAAGAAACGAGGTACAAACTTGGCCTGTTCGAACAGCTATTCATTCACGTAACAATAAGCTTCAGTATCTCTTTGGAGGGCTTGGACTTCTGTTGTCTTTTGCAACCTTCGTGCATGTTCTACTTTTCCTTTTGGTGGCATCGACTAACACTGTAACAATTCCGGGATTAATTGGAGGGCTCTCTCCTTTTTTGTTTTTAATTTACCTGTCAACATGGATTTTTTCCCTTTATTCCTATTTCAAGCTACAGAAATCAAATGATAGGATCCTTACTGAATTGGCACCGGTTTCCTCAACCTCCTACCCATTGCCTGTTGAAGGCCAATACGTAGTGAAATGGAAATTTGGATGGATGTATGCACCGGATAAATTAGAGAAATGGTTAGAGAAAATGGCAGCAGCAGGCTATCATCTTAAGAAAGTAAGTCCAAGAGGTATTAAGTTCTATTTTATAATGGGTAAACCGAGATTAATTAAGTATCAAATCGACTACCGAGGAACAGGGAAAACAGGCTACATGTCCATTCACCGTGATGCCGGCTGGGAGGATATGTTTACCTCTACTATCATGTTTTCAGAATGGACGATTTGGCGACAGACCTATTCAAAAAACGAAGATCCTCCCATTATGCATAGTGATCAGGAAGGTGCTAAAAAACAGGCTAGAAAAGTAGCGATCATGAATACCTGTATCTTCTCACCTGTTCTGCTTTTAAATATCCTTGTGACCTATCAAAGATTGTCATGGCAGCAGATTCCCTCCACCACATTAGAGGTAACGAACTTCTTTCTTCAATTAGTTCTCATCACCTTATTTGGCTCCTTCTTTGTTCGATCATGGGCCTATTATGTGAGAGTGAGGAAAAAATTCCCAAACTAAAAGAGGGTGTGACAAAGATGCTTTAGGTACATAAAAACCCGAACTAACCTTGAATAAAGGAGAGTTCGGGTTATTTTTAATTTAAACGTAGGCAGAAAACGGAGACTCCAACGGGAACAGCACGAGTCGAAGACCCCACAGTGGTGCCCTTTCCACGAGGAGGCTGAGGCCGTGCCCGTGGAAAGCGGAGTGTTCTGCCAAAGTGATGCTAGAAAGTATTATTCGCATTTAAGCATTGAAACTTTAGTTATGTCCAGCCTCTTTACTTTTTATATATTTTCAATAAATCGACGGATAACATCCACTCCACCAATTAAGGTTCCAAGTGAGCTACCAAGGTTGGTTAGTAGGATAACTAACAGTACGCGGGTCACTTTATTTTGCCAAAAGCCCTTCACAGTAAATACATCTTCCGTCAAGGTTTCAAAGTCGCCCACATTCGGTCTCTTAAGATAAGCTTGTACAAAACCTGCAAACCACCCTGCCGCAAGAAGCGGATTTAAAGATGTCAGCGGTGCTACAATAAAGGCGGTTAAAATCGTTAAAGGATGGCCTAATGCAATGGTCGTTCCTATCGCAGACAAGGAGCCGTTCCAGACTACCCAGCTTATCGTTTGCTGCCAACCAGCAGTTGGATTAGCGATAAAGGTGTATGCAATAACAGCTAAAATGACAAATGGAATGGCCCAACCAATGATTTTAGGCATCGGTGATTTAGCTGGAAGCTCGGTTAACTTGTTTAAATCATGCTCCCGCTTTATCTCCTCTTTAATCCCTGGAACATGTGCAGCCCCAAGCACTGCAACGATTTTCTTACCAGGAGCATCCTTAATCTTTTGTGACAAATACTGATCACGTTCATCAATCAAGGGGGTTTTTAATTCTGGAAAATGCTCTGTGAATTCATGAAGAATCGTATTAATCGTATCCTGATTCTTCATTTTTTCCAATTCTTCTTCTGAAATGCTTTCCTTGCTAAATATACCGGCAATTACCTGCATTAGCAGGATCGCCTTCCCTTTAATACCGATTCCTCGCCAAATACGAGAAAAGGTGGTCTGGATATTACGATCCGCAAGCACCAGTTCTGCCCCTGTCTCTTTTGCTGATTCAATGCCCTGGATCATTTCTTGTCCAGGGTTAATATCAAACTGTTTAGCCATTCTTTTTTGGAAAGAAGATATGGCCAAATTCATCAATAATAGGGTAGCCTTCTTTTCCTTAATCACCTTGAAAATGTCCATATTGCGCCAGCGGTTTTCATCTTGAATAGATTGGTATCGTTGTTCATCCAGCTCCACACAAACTGCATCAGGGTTTTCTCTTTCAATAACTTCCTTCACTTGCTCTGCACTATGTCTAGAAACATGTGCCGTGCCGATAAGGATAAATTCTTTCTCATCTATATGTATTCGCGTTATATTCTCTTCCGTCATGGGTTACCTTCCTTTTAATCGGTATGCTCTCATTATACTTGAAAATTATTTAATTTTATAGTGTATCAAGTAAAAGTACAAAGTTCCAAACAAAAATAACTCTTGCATTACAAGGTAAATGATTTTATAATCAACACATACCTTGTAATACAAGATATGTGAATGGGGTGAAAATTTCTTGTCAACAACACAAATGATGAAGGGAATTCTTGATGGATGTCTGCTCTCCATTATTAGCGAGAAAGAGGTTTACGGCTATGAGCTCGCAGAAAAGCTAGAGGGATATGGATTTCATTCCTTTAGCGAGGGAACAATCTATCCCCTACTCCTGCGAATGCAAAAAGAAGAGCTAGTAACATCTACATTAAAGAAATCTACTGCAGGACCTAAACGAAAATACTATTCCCTCACACCCAAAGGGGAAAATGAACTTAAACAATTTAAAACAAAATGGAGCGATCTTCAAACTACGGTTAATAATGTGTTTAACAAGAAGACGTTGTAATAAAGGAGGAGGTTTTTATATGAAGGAGTTTGAGTTGTCTAAAAGAAGCCAAACATTTATTGAAGATTTACGTGTATATTTATTTTCCAGTGGAAAAAAGGAAGAGGAAATTGATGAGATCGTTACAGAGCTCGAAAGTCATTTAATGGAAGCTGAAAAGAGAGGAAAGTCTACAGAGGATATTATCGGTAAATCTCCGAAAAAGTACATGGAGCAACTATCAAACGAGATGAAAATAGACTATAAAACATGGTTGAAGTATTATGTCATCATCATTGCCGGGGTTTTTGCAATTACTATTATTGGTGACATACTCAATGGTCCAATTTCATATTCCTTGCTAGAAATTGGTGGTTCTCTTGTCATTAGTTTGCTTTTTATTATGCTTACCTTTTGGGTATTTAGGCTCGTTTCGTCTCGAACCCTTACTTATGGGGTTCAAGGTTTACTTTTCTTCCTTTTGGCCATTGTTCCCTTAGGATTATTTTTTGGAATCGAGTTTGCAGATAGATCGATCACCACCCCGGTAATAGAATTCGGCACAATTGGAACATGGGTTGCTGGTGGCATTACCATGATTTTCTTAATCGGTGTTTCTATATGGGCAAAAACATTTATTTTACCAATTGTTGCTGCCTTTCTCACATTGCCCGAATACTTGCTTGGATTCATAAATATGGAAGAGGAAGCAATGCTAATTTGGAGCACGATCATCACTTATGCTGGAATTGGTGCATACCTTCTATTCTCATTAAAACGAACAAAATAGTTGTAGAGGTGCTGCTTTTAGCATATTTGTGCAGCACCTAGCCATATAAGGTATACTAAGGGAGAATTAAAAAGGAGTGATAAAATTGAGTAAATCGAAAGCTCAAAAGCAGCGACAGAAACGGATGAGGGAAGGGAAAATGGATCCTACAAAGCTTCGCAGTCCATTTGCAAATCTAGATATGCAAACAAGAAAGACCAAGACGAAAAAGGATTACCTATATCGCACGAAATACCAGAATCGTTTTCCAGATCATCAAGGAGACGATTCTTTTTTATTTTCTTTTTAGCGAAGTAGTAGCCCTATCTTTTACGAAACCCACACCCCACAAAATATTGTAGCTTCATATATTGATGAATACTCCGGGCATCTCGTCCCTCTATGGTATATGGATTTATTTCTTCAGCTAGACGTTTCATAAACATCCGGTCACAGGCACAGTTTGGCCCACCATGTTGCTTATAGCATCGATCATGATCCCGACAAGCAGCATCAACCGCATTAATTGGCGGTCCCGGTCCGCTACACCCCGGACCACAGTACCTATATCCTTTTGGGAAACAAATCCCCCTGCAATTCCTCCCTCTCACCATTGCCACCTCCTTTGTACAAGGTATTCCATAAGGCAACAGAAGGTATATGCACTTTTCATACCTCTAGAAATTTTTAACAAATTATTTACACTAATTGTAAATTGGCTTAATAATTGCTTGTTATAGTATAGAGGCACTACACAATCATTCGTTGGAGGTATATTATGCTTAAAAAGTTTGCAACATTAGGTTTAACTGTCGGACTAGCTGCTGGAATTCTAAGTGCGTGCGGAGATTCTGGAGAGGCAGAAGGATCAAGTAGCTACAAACCAGAGGAATTAACTGTCCAATTCGTACCTTCTCAAAATGCAGATACATTGGAAGCAAAAGCAAAACCACTTGAAGATTTGCTTTCCGAAAGACTGGATATCCCAGTTAAAGTTAGTGTATCAACCAACTACAATACAATTATTGAAGCGATGGACTCTAAACAAGTCGATGTGGGATTTTTACCACCAACAGCCTACGTACTAGCTAAAGATAAAGGTGCCGCAGAGGTAATGCTCCAGGCACAACGATACGGAGTAGAAGATGAAACTGGACAACCAACAGATGAGCTTGTTGATTTCTATAAATCTATCTTTGTTGTAAAGAAGGATTCTGGTATTAAAAGTCTTGAAGATTTAAAAGGAAAGAAAATTGCCTTCCAGGATGTTACATCATCAGCAGGCTATGTATGGCCGGCAGCATCACTGATGGATGCAGGGTTAGATCCACTTGAAGATGTAGATGGTATTACAGTAAAAGGGCATGACCAAGGAATTATCTCCGTGTTAAACGGTGACGTAGACGCAGCTGTTGTCTTCCAGGATGCACGTAACACGGTAGCTGGTGATTACCCAGAAGTATTTGAAGAAACAGAAATCCTTGAATTTACGGAAGGGATTCCTAACGATACCGTATCTGTACGTTCTGATATGGATCAAGAATGGGTGGATAAGATCACCGAAGCATTTATTGACATTGGAAAAGATGAAGAAGGACATGAGATTATTAAAGAGATTTATACACATGAAGGCTATGTAGAATCAGAAGATAGCAACTTTGATATCGTTCGTGATTATGCTGAAAAGGTAAAAACAGAGTAGAATATCACCAAAATCACCTATATGTTTAAAACGTAGCCAGGCGATCCTTCGTCCTGGCTACCTATTTCTAATGAAAGTTGGTTTATTATCATGATAGAGTTTCAAAATGTATCTAAGACTTACCCAAATGGAACAAAAGGTTTAAAAGATATAAATGTCACCATCAATCCGGGAGAGTTTGTCGTTATCGTTGGTTTGTCTGGAGCAGGTAAATCCACGTTTTTACGTTCCATCAACAGGTTGCATGAAGTTACCGAAGGCGAAATTTTTGTTGGAGGGACTTCCATTACGAAGGCAAACGGAAAACAATTAAGAAGAATGCGTCGTGACATCGGCATGATTTTTCAACAGTTTAACCTAGTAAAACGTACAACAGTTATAAATAACGTTCTGTCTGGACGTGTTGGCTATCATTCTACCTTCCGTACCATGCTTGGTATTTATCCAAAGGCCGATACGGAGCTTGCCTTACAGTCACTTGAACGCGTGAACCTTGTAGAGAAAGCTTATACTAGGTCTGACCAGCTTTCTGGTGGACAGCAACAGCGTGTTTCCATCGCCCGCACACTTGCCCAGGAGGCAAAGGTGATTTTAGCTGATGAACCAGTAGCTTCACTTGATCCTTTGACCACAACACAAGTGATGGATGATTTGAAGAAGATCAATCAAGAGCTTGGTATTACGACTGTTGTGAACTTACATTTCATCGATATCGCGCGCCAGTATGCCACTAGAATCATCGGCCTGAATGCTGGCGAAATTGTTTTTGATGGACCAGTTGAAGAGGCAACAGATCAAAAGTTAGCAGAAATTTATGGCCAAAAGTTAGAAACCGCCGACGAAGAAGCAAGTGAGGTGCCTTATGTCGCAACTAGCTGAACCTTTACGTCCGACACCACCAAGAAAACTGAAGCTTTACTTCACCATTTTCTTACTAGCACTTTTCCTTTTTGCCAGTGCTTATCAAACCGATAGTACTTTTTCGGAGTTATTTACAGGTCTACCTAATATGACGGGGCTCCTTGTGGATATGGTGCCACCAAACTGGGCCTATCTTGATAACATCACACCAGCAATGTTCGAAACAATTCGTATGGCTGTAGTAGGAACAACCATTGGAGCTGTGTTAGCAATCCCCATTGCGCTTTTGTCGGCAAGCAATGTTTTTCAAAGCTCTTGGATTTGGTATCCGGTTCGCTTTGTACTTAACCTTGTGCGTACTATTCCTGAACTTTTACTTGCTGCAATCTTTGTAGCTATTTTTGGTTTAGGTCCATTACCAGGAATTTTTGCGTTGGGGATTTTTTCTGTTGGAATCATCGCTAAACTGACATACGAGGCGATTGAATCGATCGATAAAGGACCACTGGAGTCTATGACTGCTGTTGGAGCAAATAAGCTGCAATGGATTCGCTGCGCGGTCGTTCCACAGGTTTCCGCTCACTTTATTACATATGTACTGTACACTTTTGAAGTAAACATACGTGCTGCGGCAATTCTCGGCCTCGTTGGAGCCGGTGGAATTGGTCTTTACTACGATCGCACGCTTGGTTTCTTAGAATACGATAAGGTAAGTACGATTATTCTCTTCACATTAGTTGTCGTGCTTATCATTGATTACTTTAGTGGAAAGCTTAGGGAGAAATTACTATGATACGACCACAAAAACCAAAGAAGAAAATTGGACTGTATATATTAATCTATGGATCGCTTTTGCTACTTTACGTATGGGCATTTTCTGGTGTTCCCATGGACGGATTTAAGGATACTGCTGGCCAAATTTCAAAAGCCATTTTCAGTGGGATATTCTCACCAGACTGGGATTATGTTTACTTACCTGATGGAGAAGACTTGCTCCGCGGGCTGCTTGATACCTTAGCCATTGCGGTGTTAGGGACATTTATCTCAGCTATATTATGTATTCCATTTGCCTTTTGGGCATCAAAGAATATGAATCGAGCGAGATTTACGACAGGTACTGGGAAATTTATGCTTAGTTTTATCCGTACTTTCCCAGAGCTAGTAATGGCACTCCTGTTTATTAAGGCAGTTGGCCCAGGCTCATTTGCAGGGGTTTTAGCTTTAGGACTTCACTCCATCGGAATGCTAGGAAAATTATTTTCCGAGGAAGTTGAAGCAATTGATCCCGGCCCTTCTGAGGCGTTGGCTGCTACAGGTGCGAACAGAATCCAGACACTTCGTCTAGCTGTTCTCCCTCAAGTACTGCCAGGATTTATTTCCTATACGCTCTACCGTTTTGAGATTAATCTACGTTCTGCCAGTATTCTTGGCATCATCGGTGCTGGTGGAATTGGAACACCATTAATTTTCGCCATGCAGTCAAGGGATTGGGAGCGAGTGGGCATTATTCTACTCGGCATTATCGTAATGGTCGTGCTCGTTGATATGATATCAGGATTTTTACGTAAGCGCGTTGTATAAAGTGAAACTGCAATCAATGGGGGTTTTCCTTCTTCCCCCACTGATTGTTAGTTGAACGAATCGGGGTGTTAGCGTCCGTTTACTCCTACTTAAACATCACAGTTTCACCTCATGTTTTGAAGTGGGAGTCTTACGGACGGTTGCTCCGGGATAATTTTAGTATTTTGAGTAGCAGCACCGAACGATGGCGCTGTTTTTTTCTTGGGGTTAACTCTCAAGCACTTCTAAAAACGCTCTCATAGAAGGAGAGACCCATTTATTTTTATGCATAGCGGTAAATATCCCCACCTGTTCACGTTGGGAGTTGTGTACTTCCTTCAGTTCTCCACTTTTCATGAAATTTTCCACTGTAAAGGTAGGTAGCATCGCGTTTCCCAGACCACAAAGTACGCTTTGCTTGATGGCTTCAACACTGGGCAACTCAACTCGCGAAATAAACTCTTGTCCTCCTCCCTTTAAATACTCCTCTACTAACGGCCGCCAACTGCACGTATATTCCGTTACAAGCATGGTATCTGGCATTGTTGCAGCATCAGCTGTAACGTGGATAAGTTCATCTTGTTTAATCAGGTTTGTTACTAATTCAGTAGGATTGAAGTTTAACGTTTCTACCAAAATCGCTGCATCTATATCACCTTTCTTTAATTGGCCGGTAAGATTATCATATTGAATAGATTTCATAGTCAGCTCTACAAGTGGGTACTTTTCGCGAAATCTTTTGATAATCGTAGGAAGCCAGTAGATCATTAACGATTCACTTGCACCTATAGTCAGTTGTCCAGAAGGCTCTGAGGTGTCTTGTATGGCTTCCTTTGATTTTGCGTAAAGCCTGACGATATTCTCTGCATAGGGAAGGAATTTCTTCCCTGCTTCTGTTAACACCATCTTCCTACCCAGGCGATCAAAAATAGGTCTCCCAAGTTCCTGCTCCAAATCTTTCATATGTGTAGTAACCGATGACTGCGCATACCCCAATTCATCTGCTGCTTTTTTGTATCCATCCAATTCAACAATCGTTATAAAGGTGATTAACTGTCTAAGTTCCATTTTATATCCCCCTCCAAAAGTTCAATATTGTTGAACTTTATTATCAAAAACATCCGTTTTACTGAACTATATATATACTATATGATGGAATCAGCAATAACACAAGGAGCTGAATATATCTATGAAGATTATGGCACTATTGGGTAGTTCACGCAGGGATGGTAATACGGAGTATCTTGTTAATAAAGCTTTAGAAGGAATTAAACACACAGAGACCTACTTGCGTGAAAAACAAATTGAACCTATTATAGATCAACGTCATGTACCAGGTGGATTCGATAAGGTAGAGGATGAATATGAAACGTTATTCTTTGAATTTCTGGAGCAGGATATTATCATATTTGTAACACCATTGTACTGGTTCGGAATGTCAGCTCAGATGAAAGCATTCATTGATAGATGGAGCCAATATATGCAGGACAAACGAATAAACTTCAAAGAAGCAATGAAAGGTAAAAAAATATATGTCATCACAGCAGGAGAAAATCCACACCCGAGGACAGCTGCTCTTCCTTTAATCTTACAGTTTCAAGCAATTTGTGAGTATATGGGAATGGATTTTGCGGATTATATTATTGCCAAAGGAAATAAACCAAAAGAAGTGGTACAAGACACCATGGCACTTGCAAAAGCTTCTCTGTGGAATGAAGAGCTAAAGAACACAAAATAAAGCTTGTAAAAACTCTTTCCATGTCTCCTAAAGAAACAACCCAGATGAGCTAAATTATCTGGGTTAAAAGCCTGCCAATTCAACCATTTCGCTTAAAAATGCTATACTACTTATCGATCGCATTTTACATAAGGGGGAATCTACTTGTACAAACAGGAACAACTCATTTCCGAACCACTCTACCCATACATAGAGCCTCATCCATGGGAGATAGCATTATTTAAAAGCAAACCTGTAAGAAGGCTAAAACACTTATCCCATTTCGGCGGGGCTTCGTTTCTATCACCTGTCGTCCATAGTCGTTATGAGCATACTGTTGGGGTTTGGAAACTTACAGCTCGTTATTTCCCAAATGATTTAGAATTAAGAGTGGCGGCATTGCTTCACGATATAGGACATTTACCATTTTCCCATGCTATGGAAGAGGCACTAGGTTTTAATCATCACAAATTAACAGAGCAATACATACTAGAACAGGAAGTCTCAGCTATTTTACAAGAGGCTAACATCGACCCAAAAGTTGTTGTTAGCTTGCTGAATAAGCCCACAGCCATTACAGGAATTGGGAACATACTAGGACTTGATCATTTAGATAGTTTTTTGCGTGATACTTATATGGCTGGCCAAATCAGCAGGCTACCTCGCGACTTGCTAGGCGACATCCAATGCAGCCCTGATGGCATTGAGACCACATTAGATACCGGGAACTATTTGCTCCAGTTAATTCTGGCAGACCATAAGCTTTTTCTATCCCCAACCATGGTTGCTGTTGACCGTTTACTAGCTGAAGCTGTTAAGCTACATTGGGGAAAAATAACAGAACATAATAGGGAAGAATTTGCACAAATGACAGACGCGGATGTTCTTGCCATTTTGGCCGCTTCTCCTTCTTCTAAAGCAAGAGAGCTCTTAAAAATCATTCATTATGAACCTTATAGAATCAAGATCAACTCAGACAAAACGGGGAAAGGCTATCCGATTAGCATTCGAAAGATATATAGCAAGGTTCCTTTATGTAGTGGTAGCCCATTAACAGAATATAGTGAGGAAGCGCGGCATGTATTGCAAAATTTAAAAGACCTGGCATTTGATTTAGAATTGATTTTAGAACCCTAGTAATTGCATAAGACATTAAAAAAAGGCTCCCAATGTTGGAAGCCTTTTTACTAATCCTGTTTCTCTAACCGGTATATTCCTTTACGATCACGAAGTGTACAACCATTTTTAATAAAAATATTTATCATTGCTTGATTACTAGTATCCGTACTACCTACATAATAGGTTGCGTCCTTCTGTTTAAGAAGTAAAAGGGAAGCTAGATGCATAGAAGCTCCTACTCCACGGCCTCTCATTTCTGGGACAACCCCAAAGTAGAACATCCTGCCCTCATCTGCTGTTCCATCTTCAATGTGTGGGATGCTTATGCCACATACCTCTCCATCTAGGGTGAAATAATAACAAAAATCCCGCCATGTGGGACCAAGCTCGCTCTCTAATGAACCCATCACTTCCTCTATCGGCTGTTTTTTGTTCTTATTCGCTGAACCGGAGCGGCATCGCTCATAGAGACCAGCATAGTCTTGATTAGTCATGTTCCCTTCACTCAATCTGTTCGAATAAAAAGGAAAAGCCTGTTCTTCTATACTATTCAAAGACTTTGTATATTCTACAATGGTAGATACCTTGTTAAATCCTCGATCTAACAACACTGATTCAGAGGATTCCTCTAAAAGAACAGAGATGAACCCATACTCCGTCGACTGCCATTCTTTTACGAGTTCGCTTAATGAAGCTTCATACATTTCCTTGGGTATACCGTTCTTCTTTAATTGGTCAACAAGCCAATATTTGCCCGGACTTTTAATTGTATGGAATAAATTCATTAACCCATCACCTCATAATAGACAATGAAATTAACGAATGGCATTAATTTTATAATCATCGCCTTCTTTTACTATCTCCAATGATAAATAGCCTGCTTCACGCCTCTTTGATCCATCTGATTCTTGAAAGGATTCTTTATATTCAAAGTCATAAAGAAAATAGGAGGTCGCTTTTGTAACAACTTCATTTGTTATTTTTGTAACTTGGTTTGTTTTTGGACCTGTGAATTGTATAAATTCACTTTGCTCCAACATTTCCTCTGTTAACAATTCCTTTTTCACTAAGTTATATTCTTCCTCTGTTTGTGCGTATAAAAGCTTTTGATATTTCTGCCTTAGTGTCTGTGCAATATCTAATAATTCCTGTTCACTATATGTGAAGAAGTTGATTTCAGCTTCTTTAATTTTATTAGTAGAATCTTCCTGCATAACTACGCGCTTACGATTTTCAGCTAATCCCTGTTCACCGGAACATGCAGCTAAGGAAAGAATTAGTAATGCTGCACCTGCCAGTAAAAGATAGTTTCTCAATGGTTCTCTCTCCCTTTGTGATTCTGGTTGTTTTTACCTATGATGATTATACTATATTTATAGGTAAGCGGAAGAGAAAATCTTAAAAATATACAATTTATTAATAGAATATATCAAGTACATTACAATTTCATTACTCTTCCCATATTGCATTATACATTCCATCGGCTACTTCATCTACCATTTTCATTTAAAAAGCTGAATAATAAAATCCATTAAGACTTAGTTATTAATAGGAGATTCATTTATTCATTATCTTTTTCTCATGTGCTAACAGCCATTCTTTCCGCCACAAACCGCCCGCATAGCCAGTTAGCTTTCCACTTGTCCCTATAATACGGTGACACGGAAAAATAATACTAATTTTGTTTTTGCTATTCGCACTTCCAACAGCACGCACTGCTTTATCACGTTTAATGGATACCGCAATATCTCTGTAGCTTCCTGTTTTCCCATATGGGATCTCTCTTAGTGCCTGCCAAACTTCTTGCTGAAAAGGCGTACCCTCCAGTTTAAAAGGCAGATCAAATTCCAAACGCTCTCCCTTAAAATATTCATCTAACTGTGTATAACAATCCTTCACCGTCTGAGGGAGGCTTTCTGAAAATGTATAAGCTACCTCCTGCTTTTCGGTGTAAGAGACGTCATAGATCGCTTCCTCTGTTCCAGTTATTTCAATTATCCCTATCGGTGATTTATAATCTACTTTATTCATTTAAAGACCTCCATAAATAGATGGTTGCGTATGCTTCCCAGCCAGCCCAATTTCTTGCCAGTTTCGCTATTTCCTCCAACGTTGGCTTCCTACCAAGTTGTTGCTTTAATGCTTGATGTATGCCGGCGTCCGCGATGGGGAAAGCGTTTTGCATGCGAAAACATTTCATTAGCACATAATCTGCTGTCCAAGCACCAATTCCTCGAATCGACAGCAACTCTTTTTTTAACTCTTGATAGCTATTCTCTCTTAATGCTTGTTGTAAAGAACCATCTCGCATTTTCTCTGCTATACCTAGTATATACTCTGCTTTTCGGGATGAAAACTGCAAGACTCTTAACATTTCAATCGTGCAATCTGCTAGATCTTCCGGCTCTGGAAACAGCCAATAAGCCTCGCCCTCCCAATCAAGCTTTTCCCCAAACTGCTCCACGAAACGGCGCTTTAGTGTATAAGCGAACGTCAAATTGATCTGTTGTCCAGCGATAGCCCATACAAATGCTTCAAACAGGTCAGGGATTCCCACTATACGTAAGCCACTATACTGCTGAACAAGCTTACTTAAATAAGGGTCCTGCTGTGCTAATTGGTAGAAGGGTGCTACATCGCGCTCTAAGTCAAACCATTTCGTTACATAAACAGTGATGGACTCTTTGGTTAAACTGTCAGCTTTTCCCTTTAAAACATGTATGTAAAGCTTATCGTTTTCCTCCGTCACTGAAAATAGGATTGCACTCCCGTCTACCTTTAATGCTTTATACACTATTCTTCCTTCGACCCGATGCATTTCTTGATTCGAACGCTTTAAGAAAACGAGTGTCTCATCAAATTGATAGTTGCTTGGACATTCAGCTTCCATATAACTTTGTTTATCTTGCCATTTCACCATTTACTCCCCCCTCTTAATAGCTTCGTGGCTCTAACTCTACTACCTCTATTTTAACAAAAGACTGCCTCTATTTCGTTCGATACCTAGTGTAGATTTCATGAAAACTTGAAACATTTTGGCTAGTTTTTCGTATTAGTATTATCGACCAACCATATTGGTGCAACATCGTTGAAAGAGGAGTGTTACATATGTCGGAGAATCTTTTATCACCTAACCAAAAACTTTCCAAGAAAGCAGTAAAGGTATGGCGGCTTAGTGAAACAATTTCCAATATCATTAGTCTAATTGTGTTAGCAATACTGTTTTATCTGGATTACTATTTTTCTTGGGTTAGTTGGATAGGCTGGATTCTTATCGGGTTAGTTGTTATTACCATTGTGGGCGCAATTTGGGGCTATACTCGACCAGCTTTATTGTACAAGCATTGGAGGTTTGGGATTAGCGAGGAATTTTTGCAGTTAAAGTCTGGCGCAATAAAGGAAGAACATCAGCTTGTACCAATGACAAAGATTCAATCCGTTTCTACAAAGCAAGGGCCATTGCTACGTAAATTTGAGTTGTATTCGGTAACGGTACAAACAATGGGCTCTTCACACACGATTCCAGCTCTCGAAAAGGAAGTGGCGACAGAGCTAAGAAATACGATTGCCCATTACGCGAAAGTAGAGGAGATGGAGTAATGAATGAAGCAACACGACATCATCCCTTGCTAATCGTCTATGACTTTTTCTTGTTTATCAAAAACATCATCTTCTTCATTTTCATCCTATTTATTTTTCAAGCTGGTTCAGATTCCTGGTTTATCACGTATGGCAGGATTGCCTTTTACGTTTTAATAGCTGCTAAGCTCATTCATCTCATATTAAAATGGTCTACCAATAGGTACACCCTGACACAAACAGCATTCGTTCTAACTGAAGGAGTCTTTTCTAAGAATAAAAAAACGATTCCATATTCAAAAGTCCAGCATGTTAAACGGGAAACCAAATTATTTCACCGCATTTTCCGCGTCACATCGATAACGTTTGAAACGAGCTCTCAAGGTGATGATAGCTCTGTAAAATTTAATGTCGTAACACATGCTGAAGCAAGTCGATTAGAAAAGACGGTTTATGAGCAAACTACTGCTGTTAAACCAGAAGCGGATCCTGAAAATACGACGATAGAAAACACGGATACGCATCAAGGTTCAGAAAGCAAATCAGATCGAGTCGTGCATTTTAGTCCGACGAAAAAGGAAGTCATAAAAGCCTCCTTTACATCGTTAAGCTTCCTGGCTGTAATACCAATTTTAGGATCTCAGGTAAATAAGTTTGACGACGCTATTCCTACTGAGCAGCAAGCAGAAGGGTTCCTTGCATTCATTCTTGATCGATGGTGGATGATTGCCCTCTCTATCATTTTGGTAATTGCCCTATTAATGATCGGTGGCATGGTATGGACTTTCTTAAAATATGGGAAATATGAAATTGCATCAGATAGTGAGAAGATAGATATTACCAAGGGTGTGCTGGAAGAAACAGCATTTTCTATTACGAAAAAGAACGTCCAGGCCATTCAGATTCAGCAGTCTTTTATGAAACGGATACTCGGGCTTGCAGAAGTGAAGCTGGTGGTTGCTGGGGCACTAGGAGATGATGGGGCTGACGTTAATAGCCTTTATCCCTTTTTACCAGTAAAGAAAGCTCACCAGCTCGTAGAGGAAATATTGCCATCTTACAGGCTAACAGATTCGATGCAGTCCCTTCCTCGTGAAGCATTTTGGTTGCGCATGCTAACACCAAGCTGGTTCTGGATTACCGCCACTGCAGTACTTTTTTTCTGGAAACCAGACCTGTTTGGCTTTTCTGAATATTGGTGGGTTCTTTCACTCATCTTACTCGTTTTAGTCGTCATATCACGAATAATGAATTATAAGCATACCCGTTATACGATCAATGACTCATTCATCCAACTTAGAAGAGGGGGGTTCGGGTCGTCCTTGTTCCTGTCCAAACGAAGTAGAGTAATAGAGGTTGAAGTCTCACGTAATATTGTACAAAAAAAGCTTGGCTTAGCATCATTAGAAACAGTCAACCGCGCCAAGCCTGTTTTGCACACTACCATGGAGGATATCCCAACAGAATGGGCAGATGCATTTCTATTATGGTATCAGGATAGAAACCAAGAAATTGAGTTAAAATAATCTAACGGCCTCTGAGTTAACGTGGGGGAAATGTTTACTTAACAGCTAGGCAGCCATTCGTAGCTATTACTAGGAATTTGCCTGGCTATTTGGGTTTAGGGGGCTTTAATTTAACCAGCATTGACTTTTAATCCAAAATGATGTAAATTAAGCAATAGACGAACGATAATTATTCGTTTCAAAATAACATTCGGTTTTAGGAGTGTATAAAGTGGAAAATGTATTTGATTATGAAGATATTCAATTAATTCCAGCAAAATGTGTTGTTAATAGTCGCTCAGAGTGTGACACAAGTGTTACGCTAGGCGGATATAACTTTAAATTACCTGTCGTACCAGCAAATATGCAAACTATTATAGATGAAAAAGTTGCCGTGCATTTAGCCGAAAACGGTTACTTTTATGTCATGCATCGTTTTGAACCAGGAAAGCGAATTGATTTCATCAAGGATATGCAAAAAAGCGAACTTATTGCCTCTATCAGTGTAGGTGTGAAGGACGAAGAATATGAATTCGTTGAGCAATTAGCAAACGAAGAACTGGTTCCGGAATTTATTACGATTGATATTGCGCATGGACATTCTAATGCAGTTATCAACATGATTAAGCATATCAAGCAGCATTTACCAAAAAGCTTTGTCATCGCAGGGAATGTCGGAACTCCCGAAGCGGTTAGAGAATTAGAGCATGCAGGAGCAGACGCTACGAAGGTCGGAATCGGCCCAGGGAAAGTTTGTATCACGAAGATTAAAACAGGCTTCGGTACAGGCGGATGGCAGCTTGCAGCACTACGCTGGTGTGCCAAAGCAGCAACAAAACCTATTATTGCAGATGGCGGTATCCGCACACATGGTGATATAGCTAAATCTGTACGTTTTGGAGCTTCAATGGTGATGATCGGTTCTCTTTTTGCCGGACATGAAGAGTCTCCAGGCGAGACCATTGAAAAAGAAGGAAAGCTTTATAAAGAGTACTTCGGCTCCGCTTCTGAATTCCAAAAAGGCGAAAAGAAAAACGTTGAAGGCAAGAAAATGTATGTGGAGCACAAAGGCTCTCTTGACGATACATTAACTGAAATGCAACAGGATTTACAATCCTCAATCTCATACGCTGGTGGAAGCACACTTGATTCTATCCGCACTGTTGATTACGTTGTCGTGAAAAATTCCATTTTTAACGGGGATAAAGTTTATTAAGTCTATTACAAAAGGCATGGGTTTTATAGAGCCCATGCCTTTTTTGTCTAATTTGTCTGCACAATAATGTTTTATTTATTCCTCACCAGGATGGTCAAATGATATAAACCAAGCAAAAAGGCTGGGTCTATCTCCTGCGTAGTAATGTTTACTCGATGATTTGTCCGAATAGCAAAACGGTCAGCATCCGCTTCTAGTACCTTGTCATTACTTACTGTTGCCTTTGTTTTAGTGGACATTACCGTGCGCTGATAAAAAATTCTCTCTTCTTGTTGGTCTACTGGCTCATATCTAACATGCATTTCTTTTAACTTAAACTTCATTTTGAATTTTCCAATGTATGCATCATCCTGGTAAACGTCCCATTGATTTGTATAAAGGTTTTTCAAAATGGGCTTCTGTTTAAATGTATAGTGACTATTCCCACCCCGTATTTCAGCATTGAAAAAGAAAACATCTAAATACTTACCCAAAAATCGTTGAACAGCATTCAAAAAATATACTCGGACCTGATAGGGACTCTCTTCAGCTCTTGCAAAGATGGACACCCACTGTTCTGATGCGTCCCTGTACTTTTCACGGTATGCATAATCAAAATCATGCTGTTCCATGTCAGTAGGCTTTTGATCTTCTTCCCGGTCGGACCTCCTCTGGTAGGCTCTGTAGGTTAATATCCCGACAATTGCAATAAAAAGGATACCTACGAAGATCCATAACTGGGTTGTTGTAATAGGATTATCAGGTGCTAATCCTATTGTGTCTAGTATTGCGAATAAGAACAAAATCAAGAACAAAGCAACCACTCGTAAAATATGTAATCCCTCCGTTTATTGGTTTACTGGCATTAAATTCTTTTCTTAACCTATACCCTACTTCCTATTTTTATAACTAGTTTGGAAACATACTCTGGTTTTAATAAGACAACCTTTATAACTCCCTAAAAGCACATACTTAACTAAAAGACTGGAATAATAAGCACTAGGAGGTGTTGAGAATGCCAAGCGATTCAAAGAAGAAGCGTGCTGGTATGAGTGATGAACAAGCAGTAAGAGGGAAGTTATCAAAACAATTTGACCACGAATTTGCGAACGAACCCCTTACCACCGAAGAAAAGTTAAATAATAAAAAAACGAAGAAAAGACAATAATTCCAATTAAAACAGCCCCTTAACTAGAAGGGGCTTCCTGTATGTACATATTGATTTAAGTTACAGCTTTTTCACAAACTTGGTTTTTAATTGCATCTCACCAAGACCATCAATTTTACAATCGATATCATGGTCTCCATCAATTAAGCGGATGTTTTTAACCTTCGTCCCTCTCTTCACTACAGAGGACGTGCCTTTTACCTTCAAATCCTTAATTACGGTAACAGCATCGCCATCATTCAATACGGTTCCATTTGCATCCTTGTACACTTTCACATCATCTTGTTCCACTTCTGTTTCTCCCGTCCACTCATGGGCACATTCCGGACAAACATAGACATTCCCATCATCATATGTATATTCTGAATGGCATTTTGGACAACTTGGTAGTTCGTTCATAGGTAAAACCTCCTTTAACATACAATTAGTTTACCACACCCCTGGCCAAGTGTGGCACAAGCTCATTGGTGTATTTAGAACTGCGTTAATTCAATGCCAGTAAAAGGCACATTACAAAAGCAACGCCTGCTATAGGTGTCATCACATACCTTTCTTTCTTACTTCGGGATGCGAGATTTGCTATCGTATTAAGTCCTAGAAAGATACTAATGACCCAAACCAAAATAGGAATTGGTAAAAACTCAAAGCCACTTATTAAATTAGCATTTTTTAAGTAAACCAAACACATACCTAGAAGAATAATAGCATTCGATAAACTGACTAAACGTAATTTTTTAGGTAATACCTTATAGTACCCTCCCATCGCAAATTCTCCTAACGGCAGTCCAAACGAAAGAAGCACTTGAAAGGCGGCCATCCCTACAAACAAAACAGAAACAAACAACGTCAACAGGTTTACAAAAGTCTCTTCCATCCATTCTTACCTCCTATAACTCTTCATATAAAAAACAGATGTGCTCTGTTATTCATACAGCACATCTGCTAAAAAGTTTCATGTTTCTTTAATTTAATTGAAAAAGCATCACAAGCGCATAACCAAAAATCGCTAGGAATACAGATCCGACGATACCTGCAGCAACTCCTTTCATTCCTAACTTACGGAAAGTTTTGACCTCCACATTTAACCCAAGACCACCCATCGCCATCGCGATTAAAAGGTAAGCAATCATAACAATACTATTTGCTACAGACTCCGAAACGATGCCTAATGTATTAAAACCACTCATGGCAAGGAATCCTAAAATGAACCATGGGAAGATAGACATTGTAGGTTTGCTTCCTGCCGCTTTTTTATTTCCTCTTTGTATAAGATAACCAATAACAAAGGCAACAGGGACAAGTAATGCGACACGTGTTAATTTAACAAGTACTGCCATATCAACTGCCGTTTCTCCTCCAGCCCCAGCTGCAGCAACAACATGAGCCACTTCATGCAAGGTACCTCCCGCAAATACGCCATAGCCTGTTGACGATAATGGTAACAATCCGTAAATTAAACTGTACACCAAAGTAAAAGTGGTACCTAATAATGCTACGATTCCAGCGCTCACAGCCGTTTCTGTTTCTTTTGCTTTAATAATCGGGGCAATTGCCACAACAGCTGCAGCTCCGCATATGGCTGTACCACATGCGGTAAGGATTCCCAGGTTGCGACCCACTCCGAACCAGCGTGCAAGGAAATAAACGAGAATAAGTGCGAACACAAGATTAAGAAAGGCGATAATAAACACGTTTATACCCGCATTGTAAATGTCTGCTAAGTTTAAGCGCATACCTAATAAGATAATTCCTAGTCGTAAAAGCTTTTTATTAGAAAAGGTCACTCCAGCCCGTAATGTGTCAGGTAGACCAAATGCTGCTCGCCATGCCATTCCTAAAATTATTGCGATCACGAGCTGCCCCATGATTGCTAAGAAAGGTAGTTTGGCGAAGAGGCCTGCCAACAATGCAAGCAGAAGTGTTAATCCAATACCCACAATAAATCCATTTTGACTATTTTTTTGCAAGTAACTTCCCATATCTATCACGTCCTCTATTTCACTCTCCATTCACTTTATCGAAAGCTCTACTATTAGTGAAATACATATAAATTATTGTTATGATTAGGAATACTAATAATAAGGAGTGTGACCATGTATTACGATGCCCTTAAAACCTTTATAACACTTGCTGACGTGGGAAATTTCACGAAAACCTCACAGGCATTACATATTTCACAACCTAGTGTTAGCTTACATATTAAAAACCTCGAAAAGGAGTTTCACACAGAACTTTTTGTCCGCTCACCAAAATCTGTTCAAATTACACCAACAGGGGAGATACTTTATGACCGCGCCAAGCAAATCATTGCCATGTATGAGCAAACGCAAGAGGATATAGCAACACATCACCAATCTATTCAAGGCCAATTAAAAATTGGCGCGAGCTTTTCAATAGGAGAATATATTTTACCTACTTTTCTACAACAACTACAGCATGATTTTCCAGCATTAGAATTAGAGGTCGTAATTGGAAATACAGAAGAAATTGTAGAACAGGTGCGTCTCTTTCAGGTTGACGTGGGGTTGATTGAAGGTCAGAGTAATGAAAAGGAACTTGCTGTTCATCCCTTTATGAACGATGAACTGTCCATCATTTGCTCGACTGATCATGAACTTGCAGGGAAACAGCGCATATTGATTAAGGATTTACATGAGCAGACATGGATTACAAGAGAGGATGGTTCAGGGACAAGAGAGTATTTAAACCATGTCATTCGGAGTAATGGCCTCTCTGTGAAGTCAATGCTTACCATTAGCAGCAATCAGGGGATTAAGGAGAGCGTGATGAGAGGAATGGGTTTATCTCTATTGTCTCGTAGCGTTATTTCCCGGGAAAAGATGCATGGGGCACTCGACGTACTGGAGGTAGAAGATTTGCGTTTTACTAGGACTCTCTCTTATATCTATTCTCCAGTTATGCGAAGCAAAAAAAACGTAGAAACATTTATTGGTGTAGTGGAAGCTTATAAAGGGAATAGAATGGCAGATCGTCTAGCCACAGAAAAGGAGTCTTAACATGAAAAAAATAGCATTATATGTATTTGCCATACTCTTTATATTGGCTGGAATATCCCATTTTGTGCTAGAACCTTTTTTCACAGGGGCTATGCCTGATTGGGTTCCATTCCGCCCAGCAGTTGTTTATATTTCAGGAGTCATCGAGATCCTACTAGCCATTGGCTTGCTTTACAAGCCCACTCGGAGAAAAGCAGGAATTCTAATTGCAATATTTTTAGTGTTAATCTTCCCAGTGAATATCTATATGGCGTTAGAACCAGAGCAGTACAATATTCCCTCCTTCGCATTATGGTTGCGTCTACCCCTGCAATTTGTGTTGATTTGGTGGGTGTTGAAGGTTAGGAAAGTCGGCTAATCAACTTCTCCATGGGGGAAAATAAGTTTGCTAGGATAGAATATGTACATGTTTTAGATTGAGTAGCATCAAAAAAAACAACAAAACATTCTTCTAATTTTACCTAGCAAAACTATATATCTAAAAATTATGTTAGCATTGTATAGAGTTCTTTAAACTGATTTACACTATAGTTTAAGTAAAGGGGTTTTCACGGTGCATACTGATAGTGAGAAAAGAGACGGTAAGGTAATATTGTTAACAATTACTTGGATAGCTACATTCTTACCTTATCTGTTCAGTCCGATTGCATTTGGACCATTTGCATTCTTTCTAGGTTTAGTTCTGAAAAGAGGGTATGATGTAGGCAAGCAAAGTAAGATAATCATGGTGTTAGCAGTAGTGAATACAATTGGGGGAATGATATTCGCCAATTGGGTTCTTCGCAACTATGGCGGTTTATAGTTACATGTTAGCCTTGCGTCGTGCACTAACATAGTTTTTGGGGGAGAGGTCAATGGATCAATACTTTGTAGGATGGGGTACACTAGCGTTAATTAATGCTGGTCTCGCACAAGGGAAGAATAGAACAGGATTAAACTGGTTTTTACTTTCTCTTTTATTAGGTCCCCTTGCAACACTCATTTTGTTGTTTGTTGAGAAGAGAGAGCATTAACATTGAATATTATAAAAAAATGGCATACGTCGTTTCGTATGCCATTAGCTTTATTAATACCCTTTATTATAATCAACTAGGTTCTTAGAAGGTTTTTCTCCTTCAAGGTAGTTCTTAAGATTTGGAATGAATACATCCCTTACAACACGCTCTGTATAATGTTCCGTTGACCCTGCAGTATGTGGGGTAACAATCACGTTTTCCATTTCCCAAAGTGGGCTATCTTCTGGTAACGGTTCTGTCGCGAACACGTCTAATCCTGCACCAGCAATTTCACCAGATTGAAGTGCGTCAATCAACTCATCTTCTTGCACAATTGGACCTCTACCAATATTAATTAAGATAGAACTGTTCTTCATTTGTTTGAATTGCTCTGTTCCAAATAAATTTGTTGTTTCTTCCGTTAATGGCAGTGTAATGACTACAATATCACAGTGTGGTAGAACTTCCGATAATTGATCAGGTGTGTACATCTCATCCACAAAATCGGTACTTTTACCAGAATGGCGTACACCTAGCACTTTCATTCCAAAAGCCTTCGCTATTTTTGCTGTTTCCAGACCAATGGCACCAACACCGAGCACCCCAATTGTTTTTTCATGAATTTCCGATTTTAGATCTGCATGTTCCCATTGCTTTTGCTGTTGTTGGCGGACATATGTATGAATTTTGCGTGTAAGCCCAAGCATTAAAGCAAAAATAGTTTCAGAGATTGGATAGGCATGCACACCATTCGCACTCGTAAGGGATATGTTACGCTTACTTAGTTGTTCAAGTGGCAAGTTGTTTACACCAGCACTCCAAGTCTGAATCCATTTTAATTGGTTGTTTTGCTCCAAAACCGTATGCTCAATCGCTTTTTTCCAGTGGAGAATGGCCTCTGCATCTTTTAAATCTTCTTGCAGTTCATCCGTATCTTTCCCTGAAACAACTTCCCAGTCGGGAGCTGCTTCTTTAATTTCATCCATGTAATGTCTCTCAAGGTCAAGATTTACTACCATTTTTCGTTTTGACATAAGAACCCTCTCCTTTGAATACTGTCTCTATTACCTTATACCCTAAAATTTCTAGAGCTAGGCTTCTATATCCTGTAACATTCCTTCAATCAGTTGAGGTTCTCGTTTAATGGCTTCTTCAGGAAAAATAAATGTCCATGGCATACTACTTCTCGCCTCTAACTCTAAATTAGAATAGGAAAAAGTATGGCTGGCAACAAGCTCCCCTTCTTCTACGTACTTTAATGGCAAATGGGTGAAGGACATAGCTTCATCACTAAAGTTTTGGACAATTACCGTTATTAGCAGTTCTCCGCGATAGTTTCGCGCCTGCCAAAAAGGAATATACTTTATGGGTGTTGCTTCTTCATTAGCCTGTTCAAATGTTATTTCTATCTGTTTCCTGTCACCAAGTGAAATCGTCTTATCCCAAGCCTGCTCCCAAACTAATCGTTGCATGGTCTCATCCCTTTCTTTCTATTGGTAGATTACGGTATCAGTCCATATATTTCGTAATTAACTCATAAGACCTTTCTTTCGTTAGCTGTGCTTGTGTGCTTATATATTGCATGGTTTCCATTGAGCCACCTTCATATTTGGCTGCCTCTTCTTCTGCTTTTGCATCTCTAATTTTTACCCATTCCCGCTGCTCTTTTCTCAAGCTTTCCATTTCTTTCTCCGGAAGCTGCTTTTCCAATTCAGCATATACTTCGTTTAATGCATCATCCCACATATTAAAGCTTTTCCCAGCAAATTCAGTTAGTTCTCGCTGTGTAGAGCCTATTTCTTGTTCCTCAGCCGCCAATTCTTCTTCTAGATCGACAAGCTTGTTTCGATAGGTTGTTTTCATATCAGGAGAATTGGGTTTCTCCTCTTCTGCTACTTCGCTTTCCTCATCCTGTTCTTCCGTTGCTGTTGTCTCACTTTCTTCATCCATACTGCTCTCAGACTCAGCATTCTTATCCGTTTCCTCGGCTGTAGTGTCTTTATCATTCACATTATCTGTGTCTTTTGCACTCTCGTCATCATTGTTTCCGCATGCTGCTAATAGCAAAATTAGCACCCCGGCTAAAAGTAATTTCTTCATATTCTAATCATCTCTCTCTTTTTTCTTAATGCTACCTTTTTATAGTATCCCATGATAGACATTACTTGTCATTTCAAAAACTTCATTTCTCTCTACGAATAATCTGAGCAAAAACAACCAAGTTAAGTCTGGGAGGTGCTATTTATGGGGAAAGATCGCCAAGAAAAGAAGTTGAAGGCAAGCGGCCGTGTGGAATCCGATCGTGATACCGGGTTACGCTATACCGGCTCAACCAAAATGTCTAGTCCAGAAGAAGCCAGAAGATTAAACGACGGCCATAAGTAAACCGATGTACGAGGGTCCTCACAAAGTGGTGGCCCTCATTTCCCTTGAAATCCTTTTACTCCAACGCATAGCTTTTGCTTTAATACAAATGCTAACTGGAAAGAGGAGGGTCGATTTGAACCATATAAAACCCATTGCAATAAAGGTAATTGCCGCACTTGTTTTACTATTTGTCGTATTAGGGCTTGTCTATGAGATGCCTTTTGGTGATGTTTTGTTCATAACCTTAACCTTAGGCGTTGTATCATACTTGATTGGAGACCTATTCATTCTTCCCCGAACCAATAACACAGTAGCTTCTATCTCTGACTTTGTTCTCGCTTTCGCTCTTATATTTATGATGAGTGAAGGATTAGAGCCTACTGGGGAATGGATGGTGCCTGCTCTAATTTCTTCCATAGGCGTGGCTGCATTTGAAGCTTTCTTCCATAAGTATGTGAGCAGGCAGTTGGAGAACGACTCTTCGACTTCCAATGTAACAGGGAGCATGAACTTAGGTACAGAGGTATCTGAAGAGCTTGATCCAAAGGATAATTATGATAAGTAAAATTTCAAGTTAACTTGAAGAGTTTTGTTCGATATCTTTCCCTCTAGGAGGTGTTACAATTGAATAAAGACCACCAAGATAAACATGCAAAAGCAACAAGCCGCACGAAATCTGGACGTGACACAGTCATGCAAAAGACAGATACAACAAAGTTCTCTAGCCCAGAAGAAGCAAGCATTCAAAACAAGACAAGAAAGTAACGAGTAACGGTCCCTATATAAGGGGCCGCTTTTCTTTGTTCCTGCAATGTAATGTTACCAGTCTTCTCTACATAGTATTAACTGATGTACAAGCTATTGGGGAGGGTTAGAAATGGGACATTTTTTTAGTTATATTTTATTAGGAATTGCTTTATCCGCTCCCGTTGGACCAATAAATGCGGCTCAATTGAATAGAGGAATTCACCACGGTTTTTTCCACGCCTGGCTGGTTGGGCTTGGAGCAATGCTGGGTGATCTAGTCTTTATGCTTCTCATTTACTTTGGACTGGCTAGCTTTCTAACGACCCCCCTTATGAAAACCTTCCTTTGGTCATTTGGCTTTTTCATTCTGGTTTATACTGGGATAGAAAGCATTGCAAAAGCCAAAAAGCAGATAGAGGGAACGAATCCTACTAAGAACTCTACGAAAAAGAAATCATTTGGCACAGGCTTTTTTATGGCCATATCTAATCCCCTTAACATCGTATTTTGGCTTGGTATTTACGGAGCAGTTTTGGCAAAGACAAGTGAAACCATAGGTAGCATACAAATCCTTCTCTACAGTAGTGGAATCTTTATCGGGATTATCATGTGGGATGTCTTAATGGCGGGATTGGCTAGTGCATTTCGCACCATACTGACAGATCGTCTTCTTTACTTCATTACCGTAACAGCAGGTGTTAGCTTAATTGGGTTTGGATTATATTTTGGATATGAAGCCATGTTACTCTTACAAAAGCTTTAAAAGAAATGGTATATAAGACAGTCACGCCTTGGGCTCTCCCTTCATAATGTATGGTACAAAGAAGGGAGACTGTACGATGGACACCATATTAGACAAAGAGTGGCTGGAAAGGAGTTTGGAGAAGCTTCCACATTGGCAACAGAATGCCTACACCTCTTTTTCCTCCATGCTCACAGATAACAATGCATATCCTTGTGTTCCTGCAAGAATTGGCTTTCTTTCTAACGAGTTGCGATTTCGTTTTCTTGGTGACCCTCGTATACCAGAAACGGCAGAACAGCTCGCTTCAACGCTAAAGGCCTATGGTGGCATTTCGCACGAAACAGGAAAGTACGCTTCTCTAGGAGTATTTTTTTATACACCAGATGATATGGCTACTACATACCGTGTCGAGGATTATCGGGGTGTGTTTTGGACCTTAATGAACAGCGTAACAGCCATTGACGAGACAGAATGGCCTTCAAACATTCCTGAAGACCCTCACCATCCTAACTGGGAGTTCTGCTTTAACGGGGAGCCGTATTTCGCTTTTTGTGCAACACCTGCCCACAAAGTGCGAAAAAGCCGTTATCAGCCCTGCTTTTTCATAGCCTTTCAACCTCGTTGGGTTTTTAAAGACATTAATGGGAGCACTCCCTTCGGTCAAAAAATCAAAAAAGCCATACGCCAGCGATTAGCAACGTATGACAATATCCCAATCCATCCTGACTTGAAATGGTATGGAGATACCAGCAACCATGAATGGAAGCAATATTTCTTAAGTGACGACGAGACAGGTTCAACTAAATGCCCGTTCACTAGAATGAAAAACAAGCTCTCCAGTATTTTAAAATAGGGCAACTATTTTCTTCTTAGTGGCAAAGTCATACAGCGTATACCGCCTCCAGCTTTCTCTAGCTCTGTGACTTCCACTTCGATATATTTTTTACGTGCCAATTTTGGATGTTTTTTGAGCATTTGTTTATGGGCTTGTTTACTAAGCAGAATGGTTTCTGGGTCTAGATTAAAATAATTAATGTCTGGCACTGAATTGTATTCCTCTAGCCAGTACACCTCAAAACCGTGTCGCTTCAGAAATGCCGGGGCCATCTCATAACGGTCGCCCTTTTCGGTCATGACACGTACCGGAAAATGGCGCATAAATTCTTTTGCTATGACTAAATCTTCATTCGCCACATTACAATTCATATCAAGATGCAATGTATCGCCTCTTCTCGGAAGGCTGATGACCGCAACTTCCGAAAAACCAGCATGAAATATATAATGCTTTATGATCTCAATACTTTCAAAGCTAGTACGTAAACCTGCATTAATAAACACTGCATCCTTATTCAAGACCAATACATCCCCGTTCTCCAACGCCTGAATACCTACCTTTTCTTGAGGGATAAAGGAGGTGTCAAACCAAGACTTGAAGACCCGATGAGCCTGTACATATTCTGGCTGGCGCATGAAAATAGAAGGATGTCCTGGTAGGATGGTATTTCCAAATACACAGGCGAGGTCTCTTACAAAAAACCGATTAAGTAATTTCTCACTGAGTGATTGCTCTTCCTGTGATAATTCATTCGAATAATCCAATACATTGATCCCAGCATCCAAAAAGACACCTTGAAGCTCTAAAAAATTTTCCATTGCCTTTTCGTACTGAACAGGTGCGCTCCATTGCACATCCTCTGCAACCTTAAGTGTCGGTACGTCTGCGATTGATGGTGGACAAACCAGCACCGCCTCTAATTCTCCATGTTCTGACCAGCAATTTGGCTTGATTAATACCACTCGGAAACAATCCCCCTCTTTTTTTCTTATCTTTAACCTTTCCTAGTAGGATTATCCATACATGAAGATGGCTTACAGGGAGAAGATATATAAGAAATATTGATAAATGGGAGGAATCATCATGATGATGCAAAATCAGAACCAACAACCTAATCCAAATGCTGCCATGAATCAAGCGATGTCTAAAAATCACGGTGGCCATGAAATGTTTGACGCCCATGAAGTACTTGCAGGTGTCATTAGCATGCTTGACCAATATCAAATGTATGATCAGCATATACAAGATCCCGAATTAAAAAGCATAGTCCAGCGACAATCCACCTTTGTCACCCAATTGTACAACACAATGGTGAACTGCTTTAAAACAGGACAGGACCCTTCTGTACCAACGCAGCAATATCAGATGACACAGGAAAATGAAGTGGTATACGGGATAAAGCCAGGGCAACCAAAGAAGCCGAACAGCTCTGTCAGCCAGCTTTCCGATCAAGGCCTTTCCGCATACATGCTCGGAAACACAAAATCATTAACGTCCCTGCTTGCCATGACTGCTCTTGAAATCACGAATCCCGTTTTACGTCGTGTTGTAGCTGATAGTGTTCCGAATTTTATTGAGCTCAGCTATGAAATCTTCCTGTATCAGAACAAGCATGGCTACTATCAGGTTCCACAACTAATGGAGCAAGACATGCAACAAATGCTTAACAGCTATGCTACTGTTCCGCAGCAGGGTAATACTGTACACTAGAACACATTTTAAAGATAATAGAAGCCGGCTGATTACTCGAATTTACTTGTCGAGTAACGCCGGCTTTTTCATTGGTGATTCATTTTGGTGTTTCTATTCACTCTTGGACGCTCTCTTGTCACTTTGGCCCGTTCTCTTGTCAGCTTGGCTTGCTCTCTTTTCTCTTTGCCTCGTTCTCTTGTCACTTTGCTTCGCTCTCGATTCACTATCTGGAGCTTTCACTATTTTGAAATGTTAACTTCCCTTATACGAGGCACCTCTTTTTCAGACCCTTTAATAAGGAAGCCGATTCCTAATAGAAGCAAGCTGACGCCTATCCAAGAGATGAAGCTTAGCTCCTCTCCAACAAAGAAGACACCTAAGAACGCTGCCGTCAATGGTTCAGCAAGCGATAATGTAACTGCTGTAGAAGATGGAATATGGACGAGCCCTTTTGCAAACAGAAAATAGGCCAAGGCTGTCGCAATTAATCCTAGGTGAAGGCTAGCCGCAGCTCCGCTCAACTCTGTCACCCATGTCATATCATAAATAAATAACAGAGGAGAAAGAATGATAGCACTAAGGGTAAACACAACCGCAACTACGGAGATGGAGGAGAAATCCCTTACTAATTCCTTACTGACAAGCGTATAGATTGCGAAGGAAAGCCCTGCACCAAGTGCTAATAAAATGCCAAGTGGGTCTACATACACAGATGACTGGTTTAAGAAAAGCAACAGGCAGCCGAGAATAGCTAAAAATGTAGATATCCACCAAACCTTCACTGGACGCCGCTTCCAAACCAACCATTCCAGTAGCCCAGATAAAATGGGGGCACTACCTATCGCGATTACTGTCCCAATTGCCACGCCTGTCATGGTGACTGCAGTAAAAAATAACGGCTGATAGGCAGCCATGCTGATCGCAGCAAAAATAGTTGGCTTAAGTGGCCAGCTTTTGAGATCTAATTTCCCCATTAGTAACACGATAATCGTTAGTGCAATACCTCCCACTGCTAAACGGGCAGTACCCACTGCTACAGGATGCGCGCCCTCTGGCACAAGGGTTTGCACCGTCCCCGTTGTCCCCCAGAGCATTGCTGCAAATAAAACAAACCCAACTGCTAATTTCCCCTTCAATTTAATCCCTCCTCTTGTAACGTCGTTCTCCTTTCTAAAGCCATTCATGCTCTGATGACACACAAAAAAGAACCTTTGTCACTAGCATAGATAATCGACTGAATGTTATCTATACCAAAATAAAGGTTCTTTTTAGCCATTATTCATATCTTCTATAGTTTTGTGGGGAAGTTCCTACTTTCATTGTAAACCAGCGCGTGAAGGAGGAAGAATTCTCAAAACCAATTTCCTCGCTAATCCGAGTAATCGTCTGGGTTGTGCCCCGCAATTGGCGCTTTGCTTCATTCAGCCTTAATTCAGCAATATACGCCTTGGGAGTTTTTCCCGTCTTTTCTTTAAACCAACTCGAATAATACACTGGATGATAATGTTCCATTGCCGCTAAGTCCTCAATCTGAATACTTTCCCTAAAATGTCGGTGAATGTAATCAATAGAAGGAGCTGTCGCACGGCGAAGCTTCTGTCCCACATATTTAACCAGCTCTGGCAATCCTGTAGAAATATTGCTAGGCTCCTTAGCCTCCTCCAGTAATAAAGATCGGATAGCCGACCACTTGGAATCTAACTCTGACAAGGTTATCTCTGTTTCCACAGGTAAATAGGAGGTAGGAATATCTAAGATAAGAAACTCGTTTCTGTCCCGCGAACGGTAGCTGTGCGTATAATAAGGCGGTACATAAAAACAATGATCTGTGCCTAGATGAATTTCCTGTCTATCTGTCGCAATGTCCAACGTTCCTTGTAGTGGAAAAAGGAACTGGCCAAAAGCATGTGCATGGGAATCCAGCTTTTTAGAATAGCTCCTTTTTTCACAGATGATCTGGTTATCGCTCACCATTCGCTCCCCTCCCCGATAAATACTTACATTAAGTATAATGTGTGTTTGGATGAGGAGAAAGCGTTTTGCTAAAAAACGAGCATAAAAAGCTACAATCGTTCATGCTCCTCTAATCAACTGCTTACACCTGCAAAATCTCCCGTATATCGTCATCCGTTAGAGAAGCAACTTGCTTTTCTTTCGGATCAATGACTGCTTCAATCAGCTGTTTCTTTCGCTCCTGTAGCTCATTCATTTTCTCCTCAATCGTACCTCGTGCAACGAGTTTAATTACCTGCACAGCATTTTGCTGCCCAATCCGGTGAGCACGATCGGCTGCCTGTTGTTCTACGGCAGGATTCCACCAGCTATCATATAAGATAACGGTATCCGCTCCTGTAAGGTTAAGACCCGTCCCGCCAGCTTTCAAGGAAATGAGAAACATATCGCGTTCCCCCTCATTGAATCGGTCGCATCTATCCAGACGATCCTCTGATGGTGTTTGACCATCCAAATAAAAATAAGGGATGCCTTCTTGACTTAGCTCTTTTCCTATAATGGATAGCATTTGCGTAAATTGGGAGAAGATAAGCACCCTTCTGCCCGCAAGACGGGACTCCTCTAACAGCCGCTTTAATTGCTCCAGCTTAGCAGACTTCCCTTTATAGCCAGTTACAAATAAAGCGGGATGACAGCAAATTTGGCGTAAACGTGTTAATCCTGCAAGTATTTTTATCTTGTTTTTTCTTAATGTATCTTTGTCCAGGTGCTTTAAAGTGTCTTGGCGCAGCTTAGCTAAGTAAGCTGCATAAAGCTTTTTCTGATCTTCTAGCAACTCCACGGATTCTTCTTCCTCCGTTTTCCGAGGAAGCTCTGCAAGAACATCTTCTTTTACCCTGCGTAGCATAAATGGGCGGATTCTTCTGGCAACCTGCTTTTGCGTAAGGTTACTATATTCTTTCAACCCTTGAAAAAGCTCTGGGAAAACGACATGGAAAATCGCCCATAATTCTTCGAGCGAATTTTCCATCGGTGTTCCGGTTAATGCAAACCGGTAATCTGCTTGAATCTTTTTCACGGCACGTGCTGTTTGGGTAACCGGGTTTTTAAATGCCTGTGCTTCATCAAATAACACCGTATGGAATGCTTGCTTTTCATACCACTGGATATCCTGACGTAATAGTGGATAAGAGCTAATTACAACATCCTTTTCCATAACTTGTCGTCTGTTAGCAATACGTTTCGCTTTGCTTCCGTCCATAATGGCTGCATTTAGTTCCGGTGCAAACTTCTTCAGTTCATGTAACCAGTTGTAGGTAAGCGAAGAAGGACAGACAATTAATGCTGGTTGCTGCTTTTTACGGATTTGCGGCAGCTCTGATAAAAGAAAGGCGATGCTCTGTAACGTTTTACCCAATCCCATCTCATCTGCAAGCACCCCACCAAATTGGTAGCTGGCTAACGTCTTCATCCACCTGTACCCATCCTTCTGGTACTCCCTTAACACGTCTAACAAGCTCTCTGGAATCGAAAACGAGCTAGCTTCAGGATGTGAAATCTGTTCAAGAAAACGCCGAAATGAGTCTTCTTTCGTAAATACATCGTCATCTACCACATCAAGCAGCTGGAGACCCTGAAGCAACGGAACATCTAACCCATTCTCTATCTCGTCATGTTGGTTCGGCACCGCATGTAAAAATCGCTTAATTTCTTCAAACTCCCTTGTTTCTAATGAAAGCAAAGAACCATCCCGCAACCGGTAATACTTTCTTTTTTCCTCTAGTGCTGCTAGCACTTCTCGTATATCTCGTTCAGGAAAACCTTTCATTTCAAACTTAAATTCCAGCCAATTTGTTCGCTCACGGTGGGCCTTCACTCTTATCCTTGGTTTTGCTGGGCTTTTCATTACTCGAGTCCTGACCGCTGTGGTCGCATACACATTAACAAGCTTCTGCAGTTTCGGAAGTAGGTGATGAAGAAAGTTATACTCCAGCTCCTCATTATGTAAAAAGTAGCCACCGTCAGTTTGAGCAAACTGCCCCTCCTCCATCAACTTGAGAATACTTTCTTCCTTTTCGATATCTCGAATGATAATGCCATGGGGTTCTATCTCTTCTTCTAATGGATTAATTGTATTGTTTTCATATTGGAACTCCAAGCTTGCGAGCAAGCGATTTTTCACACGATCTAAATAGAGCTTCGCCATTAACGGGGTTGTAGGCAAATGGTCCGTAACTGTTCCGGCCATATTTACTGTGCCAATTTTATTTAAACTTGGAGCAACTTTGTCTGTGAAAAAGGCTGCTTGATTTTCCGGGATTGGGAGTTGGTTTGTCCCTGCGTTCTCGAGCATCTTCTTTAGCTCAATCAAGTAGGTATAATCCATCCTGTTCAGCTCAATGATATTCCCGGCTACTAGGACAGACTCGTAAGCATGTAAAATCGTCAACTCTTCGAACCCGTTGATAGCAAGCGTATAGTGGCTCCCTTCTGTTTCAGAAAAATTAAATTGCAATGGCAATGGTCCTTTTGACAAACGGACCCCTGTATAGCTTCGTCCGCCATCTTCTATCGTAACCGAAGAAATTCCAAGGAGTTGAGGCAAAAGTCTTTTCCAAGAAGAACCAGGAATGAGTAGTGTTTCCTGCTCCGTTATCTCGTTGTTACCTTCCAAGTACACCTTCTCATCCTGAACAGCTTGGACCAATTGTTGAATAATCGCATCTTCTTCCCTAGCAAAGAAATGCCTTGCTGTATCATATGTAAGGTTTGGAGACACGTCATAGGCTCCACCAAATTTCACTTGTTTTAAAAATTCTCGCACATTCTGCACTTTATCCACACCAAGTTGTAACGTTACTCCCATGAGGGTTTCCCCTGTGTTAATCGTGGTAGGCGTAAGGGTAAAGGTTGCCTTAAGAGGCTTGCGATTCTCAAAATGTCGCTGCTGTCCACTCGTACGAACAGGTTTATTTTCAAACAGGTTTATAAACCCTGTAGCAAGCTCCGCACGATGCCGCTCTCGTAAAGCTAGCAACACTGCTGCAACATGCTGGCAATCCTTTTGGAAAGAGGCAAGAGAGGGACAAGTGCAGGAGGTCTGCAGTTTTTCTCCTTCTGCCTGTTCAATCGTTACATAAAAATTTTCCTTGCCCGCAACAACGGCTTCACAATGAGCTGATGTGACGGTATCCAACATTACTTTCCCTGCATTATAAAAAGCGTCCCCTTTCTTAAAGGAAACTTCTCCGCATCGTTCTGCAATTTTTTTGTTTGTTAGGGTGATTTTCACATCATCTCGCCTGCTTTTCTTCGTATTCCGAACACGTTGGTCTTTTTATTGTATCATACAGGTAGCATAGCAATAAAAGAATAGGTGTTCGCCTCACAAACTAAAATCTTTCCCTTAGGTAAACCGCTTGGTATAATACAAACAAAGGAAAATATTAACAAAAAGGGGACACAAACTTGTCAAAATCAGATGGTTATAGAAAGTTCCAAATAGGATTCCATCTTATTATCGCCCTAATTGCCGCAGCCATTGTGTATTCCTATGCTGTCAACGGCTTTCAATTAGCTTATGTCATCATTGGATCTGTTATTGGTATATCAAGTATTTATCAACTTATAACATTGCTAAGGATGGGTAACAAAAAACAAACTTCTCATTAAAAAACCAACAAAAGGGCCGAGCAATTATTCGAATTTGCTCGGCTTTTTGATGTAGTATAAAATTTTTAAACCATCACCTTACATATATCACGGGTAAACTCCACAGGATCATTGATTGGTAACCCTTCAATTAGTAAAGCCTGGTTGTATAGTAGGTTTGTAAACAAGTTTAATTTGTCTTTATCCTTATCATATGACTGTTTCAGTGACTGGAACACGTCATGGTCGACATTAATCTCCAACACCTTATCTGCTTGAACCTGTTGGTTATCAGGCATCGCGTTAATGACTTTTTCCATTTCTATAGAAATATCACCTTCAGCAGTCAAACATACAGGATGTGATTTTAAGCGTTTGGATGCGCGGACATCTTTTACTTTATCAGCTAATACTTCCTTCATAGCCTGGAAAAGTTCCTTATTTTCTTCTTCTTTTTCTTTTGTTTCTTCATTTTCTTCATCTTCTATTCCCAAGTCACCGCTCGAAACAGACCTAAACTCTTTTTCCTTATAGTTCATCAGCATTTTAATGGCAAATTCATCAATTTCTTCGGTGAAATATAAGATTTCGTAGCCTTTTTCGGCGACCATTTCGGTTTGCGGTAACTTTTCGATACGATCAATGGAGTCCCCGATAGCGTAGTAAATATACTTTTGGTCCTCTGGCATTCTTGATACGTATTCCTCTAACGAAACAAGTTTTTTCTCTTTTGAGGAATGGAATAGCAATAGATCTTGTAATGCTTCCTTATTTGCACCAAAATCGCTATAGACACCAAACTTCAGCTGTTGACCAAACGCCTTAAAGAAACGTTCATATTTCTCACGGTCATCACGCATGAGGCTAACTAATTCCTTTTTAATCTTCTTGTTAATATTCTTTTCAATTAACTTTAATTGGCGGTCATGCTGTAGCATCTCTCTGGAAATGTTCAAGGATAGGTCTTCTGAATCCACCATTCCTTTTACGAAACTAAAGTAGTCTGGCAGTAAATCCCCACACTTGTCCATAATCAGGACACCATTTGAGTAAAGCTCCAAGCCCTTTTCATATTCTCTTGTGTAATAATTATATGGAGCACTTTCCGGGATATATAAAATTGCATTATAACGAATACTTCCGTCTACATTAATGTGAAGATGCTTAAGTGGCTTATCAAAACCATAGTGCTTCTCCTTATAGAAGTTTTCATAATCCTCATCTGTCAACTCACTCTTATTCTTTTTCCAAATAGGTACCATGGAATTAAGTGTTTCTTCTGTGATTACCTCTTCATATTCATCCTCTGTACCTTCTTTAAGCTTGCTTTCTGTTACATCCATTTTAATTGGATAGCGAATAAAGTCAGAGTATTTCTTAACAATTTGGCGTAAACGGTGTTCTTCAAGAAATTCATCATAATTGTCTTCTTCTGTGTTTTCTTTGATCTCTAACACAATTTCTGTACCTGGCTCGTCCTTTTGAACAGATGTTAATTCATAACCATCAGAGCCTTGCGATTGCCATTGGTATGCTTCTTCACTATCAATAGATTTCGTAGTCACTGTCACCCTATCTGCCACCATAAAGGCTGCATAGAAGCCAACACCGAACTGCCCAATAATATCGTGGCCATCTTTTATTTCATTTTCATTCTTAAAGGTAAAGGATCCACTGCGAGCAATTGTGCCTAGATTGGATTCCAACTCTTCTTTTGTCATCCCAATTCCTGTATCAATTACTTTTAGAGTTCGAGTATCTTTATTGGGAATGAGCTTTATGTAGTAATTACCTTGGTCAAATGAAATCTGTTCATCTGTTAAAGCACGATAATAAATTTTATCCATTGCATCACTTGCATTTGAAACCAGTTCTCTTAAGAACACTTCACGCTTGGAGTAAATCGAATTAATTACCATATCCAAGAGCTTTTTCGATTCTGCTTTAAATTCCATCTTTGCCATGTGTATCTCCCCTTTAATTTAATCTTTAGCACTCTCTACACCCGAGTGCTAATCCCTCTATATTTTTAATACCATAATCGATTTTGCATGTCAATTCTATTAGTAGTTCTATCTTACTAAGTGGATGAAGTGAACAAGATACTAATTTATCTTTCGCCGGGACATAATGAAAGCAATAAGCACGGTATTTATTATCGAGGCAATAAGAGCAGAAAAACCAATGTAACCCTTACCCATTCCACCAAAACCACCTTTAAAGAAACTGATAACGATTAAAGTCATACTTAATAAGCTAGTTATAATAGGAAGCATTATTTTCTTTTCTTTTAAAAGTAAACTCAATACAAATATAACGATCCCAATTACGAAAGTTAAACCGATGAATTGGCTGATTACATCCATTACCTGTCGCCTCCTACTCTTCAAAAATCCAACGTTATAGTACTAGTATGCCATCCCAACCAAGTTAATGAATAGGAAAAAATCCATTTAGCTCTAACAAGCTTTTAGCAATTCCAATTATAATACAAGCGTTTACAACAAAAAACACTTATGTTAGGATACTTGTATACAAGTATTCACCTTTTATTTAAAGGATGTGTAAGTATATATGAAAGCCCTTTACCCAGAAAAAAGACTAGTAAATGCATCCATGGGCGCGAGAGTCGTGGCTGAGTTGCGTATGAGGATTATCACAAAAGCTATCCAAGATGAAACCGTTTTAACCGAAAACCAACTTGCCAAAGAGTTCCAAGTAAGCAGATCACCCATCAGAGAAGCACTTAGGACATTAACAAGTGAAAATTTAGTTCGCCCTGAGCGAATGGGTGTTGTAGTAGTTGGAATTTCAGAAAAAGATATTGAAGAAATATATGATATACGCCTAATGGTGGAGTCCTTTGTTTTTGAGCGATTACTCCATAAAGATAACGACAAACTTGTCGGCGAGCTTGAAAAATTAATTGAAATGATGAAGATCGCGGTCAAGTACAAGGATATCGACGAATTTTCGTTTCTCGACCTGGAATTTCATGAAACGATCATCCGATCCATTAATCACCGCTATATCTCGATGCTTTGGTCGAATATTAAACCTGTTATGGAGTGTTTAATTCTTTTATCTATGCGCTATCGATTGGAAGAGAACGATAAAGACTTTGAGCGTGTGATTGCCAATCATGAATTAATCTTGGAGTCCATTGCGAATAAGGATACAAATTTGATAAATCAGGCGTTCCACAAAAATTTTAATGATGTTCAGAATAAAGTAGAACAGTTATGGAGTAATGAAGAAATGATGAAGATTGCGAGGGAGAGCATTGAATCCAAATAACTATATGCTTGGTGTCGATATTGGGACAACCAGCACAAAAGCAGTATTATACCGAGAAACAGGTGAAATCATAGCACAGGAAAACAATGGCTATGAGCTTAACACACCAGATGTTTCAACAGCTGAGCAAAGCCCAGAAGAGATCTTTTTAGCTGTCCGACTATCTATTAAAAACATTATGAGCCAATCAGGCATTGATCCTGATAACCTTTCATTTATATCGTTCAGCAGTGCGATGCATAGTGTCATTGCCATGGATGAAGAAGATCAGCCACTAACCCGTTGTATAACTTGGGCAGACAATCGCAGTTCACAATGGTCAGATAAAATTAAAAATGAGCTAAATGGCCATGAAATTTATCGGAGAACTGGAACACCAATTCATCCAATGTCTCCGTTAAGTAAAATTACGTGGCTTCAACATGACAAGCCAGAGGTAGCGCAGAGAACGAAAAAATACATTGGTATTAAAGAATATGTCTTTTATCAATTGTTTGGTGACTATGTAGTAGATCACTCCATTGCCTCAGCGACCGGAATGATGAACCTAGAATCTTTAGACTGGGACAAGGAAGCTTTGGAGGTTGCAGGAATATCCGCTAACCAACTATCACGCCTTGCATCCACGACAGAAATACTAACAGGCTGTGACGCTAATTTAGCTCGTGAGATGGGTATAAAAACAGATACACGCTTTGTAATTGGTGCAAGTGATGGTGTTCTATCTAACATCGGTGTAAACGCCATCAAAAAAGGAGAAGTGGCAGTCACAATTGGTACGAGTGGAGCCATTCGCACAGTAATTCCTAAACCTAGAACAGATGCTAAAGGACGTATTTTTTGTTATGCCTTAACAGAAGATCATTGGGTTATCGGTGGCCCAGTTAATAATGGTGGGATGGTCTTACGCTGGATTCGTGATGAATTTGCAGCAAGTGAAGTGGAAACAGCAAAACGCTTAGGTGTCGACCCTTATGAGGTTCTAACTAGAATTGCCAGTCGTGTTGAACCAGGTGCGAACGGTTTACTCTTCCACCCATTCTTAGCTGGAGAACGCGCCCCACTGTGGAATGCAAATGTTCGCGGTTCTTTCATTGGCTTAACCTTGAATCATAAAAAAGAACATATGGTACGCGCAGCATTAGAAGGCGTCATCTTTAACCTATACTCTGTCTTTCTTGCGTTGGTAGAAGTCATGGATACCGATGTCACTGCCATAAAGGCAACAGGCGGATTTGCCAGATCTGAATTATGGCGGCAAATGATGGCAGATATTTTTGATCAGGATGTCATCATCCCGAAAAGCCATGAGTCCTCTTGTTTGGGAGCCTGTCTATTAGGTTTATATGCAGAAGAGAAAATTGATTCCTTTGATGTCGCAGAAGACTTAATCGGTTTTACCCATAAACACGAGCCGGATTCCTCAAACGCAGAATCTTATCAAGACTTGATGGCTATTTTCATACGCATCTCAAGATCTTTGGAGTATGAATATGAGCAAATCGCCAAGTATCAAGAAAAGCGCAGTGCGTCTGATAGCAAATAAAAAAGTAAATAATTACTAACTAGATTGGAGCTAACATGTTATGTCTGTAATGGAAAATCTCACACCCCTTTTTATTGTCGCGTTAGGGGTTGTCGTATTATTACTATTAATTATGAAACTAAACTTAAACACCTTTATTTCCCTCATCATTGTTGCTTTTCTCGTTGCTCTAGCATTAGGGATGCCACTTGATGAAATTGTTGGATCGATTGAAGGTGGGATGGGAAGTACACTTGGAGACATTGCACTAATATTTGGTTTTGGAGCCATTTTAGGTAAACTTATTTCCGATTCAGGGGGCGCTCAACGTATTGCCCTCACATTAATTAATAAATTCGGGGAAAAACATATCCAATGGGCTGTTGTTATTGCTTCGTTTATTATTGGGATTGCCCTATTTTTCGAAGTTGGTCTAGTGCTATTAGTTCCAATCATTCACCAGATTGCAAAACAGCTAAAAGTTTCTACCCTATATTTAGGGATTCCTATGATTGCAGCATTATCTGTAACACATGGATTTTTACCACCACATCCTGGGCCGACAGTTATTGCCCAGCAATACGGAGCAAATATCGGTATGGTCTTAATCTATGGCCTGATCATTGCGATCCCTACTGTGATTGTGGCAGGTCCATTGTTTACCATTGTTGCAAAAAAACTCGTACCGGATGCCTTCCAGAAAACCGGGGATATTAAATCATTAGGCGAAGTAAAACAATTTGAAATAGAAGATACACCAGGATTCGGGATTAGTGTATTTACGGCTATTTTCCCAGTTATTTTAATGGCGTTCGCCACGATTATTGATTTGCTTCAAGATGTCTGGGGCGTATCTGATAATGTATTTTTTGAGATTGTTCACCTGATTGGGGAACCAACTCCTGCATTGCTTTTATCAGTATTGCTAGCTATTTACACAATGGGAATTGCACGAAGCATTCCAATGAAAAATATCATGAAATCGGCAGAAGCTTCCATTCGTTCCATTAGTATGATGCTACTTATTATTGGTGGTGGCGGTGTCCTTAAGCAAGTGCTTATTGATGGTGGTGTTGGCGATTCTGTGGCAAAATTATTTGAGGGTAGTAGTATGTCACCAATTTTACTAGCCTGGATCATTGCCGCTATCTTAAGAATTTCCTTAGGTTCAGCTACCGTGGCCGCATTGACGACTGCTGGACTCGTTATTCCGTTGATGCAAGGGACTGATGTGAACCTCGCATTGATGGTTTTATCAACTGGAGCTGGTAGTGTCATCGCCTCGCACGTGAATGATGCAGGGTTTTGGATGTTTAAGGAATTCTTTGGTCTAACGATGAAAGAAACTTTTTCCACATGGACTTTACTCGAAACGGTTATTTCCGTGGTAGGACTAGGCTTCATTTTACTACTAAGTATATTTGTTTAAAGGATGTGTCATAAATTGAATTCAATAGGTGTATTTGGGCTCGGTGTAATGGGAGCAAACCTTGCAAAAAATATGGTGAATCACCAAGAGAAGGTTGCTGTTTATAATTACACGCCAGATCTAACAGAAAAATTTATTACCGAATTTCCAAATGATAATGCCGAGGCACATTACGAGCTAGAAAGCTTTATCGCTTCCTTAGAGAAGCCAAGAAAAATTTTCCTGATGGTGACAGCAGGTCCTGTTGTAGACTCTGTTATTAAATCTATGATCCCCCTACTTGAAAAAGGGGACATCATCATGGATGGTGGTAATTCCAACTTTCAAGATTCCAATAGAAGATACCATGAACTGAAAGATGCAGGACTTCACTTTTTAAGCGTTGGTGTTTCTGGTGGTGAAGAAGGTGCGCTTAACGGACCAGCTCTCATGCCGAGTGGCGATCCGGCAGCATATGCTCAGGTTGCTCCAATTTTGGAGAGTATTGCTGCACAGGTTGATGGGAAACCTTGTTGTACCTATTTAGGTAATGAAGGTTCAGGTCACTATGTAAAAATGGTGCACAACGGAATTGAATATGCAGACATGCAATTAATTACAGAGGCCTATCAATTCCTACGAGAAAAGCTGGGACTTACTGTAAACGAAATTGCAGATGTATTTAAATCATGGAATGAATCAGAGTTGGAAAGCTACTTGATTGAGATTACGAGCGAGATTCTCACTCATGTGGATGAAGAGACGAAGCAGCCAACGATTGATGTCATTCTCGATAAATCCGGTTCCAAAGGTACTGGTAAATGGACAAGTCAAAATGCTTTAGATGTCGGCGTACCACTTTCCATCATCACAGAGTCCGTATTTGCTAGATATCTTTCCGGACTAAAAGAGGAACGTGTTTTAGCGGAAGCAGAATTAGCAGGCCCGACTATTAATAATGAGGAAATCGACAAGGATACGTGGCTCAACCTAGTCAAGGAAGCACTATTCATGGGAAAAATTGCGGCATACGCGCAAGGCTTCCATCAATACAAACAGGCATCTGATCACTATGGATGGGAATTGAAACTCGATGAGATCGCCTTGATTTTCAGAGGCGGCTGTATTATCCGAGCCGATATTCTAAATCCGATTAGTGAAGCCTTCAAAGCTGACCCTGACTTACCTAATCTACTGCTTGCACCTTACTTCAAGGAAAAAGCAGGCAAATACGAAAAATCGCTTCGTCAGGTTACAATGAAAGGCATGGAAAATGGCATGTCCTTACCTTGTTTTAGTGCCTCATTAACATACTATGATGGCTATCGTTCCGCACAAAGTGGCGCCAATATGATCCAAGCACAGCGTGATTATTTTGGAGCACACACGTACGAACGTAAAGATAAGGCTGGAATTTTCCATACAGAATGGTATTAAAGTAAACAATACTCCCTTAAGCAGTGGCTTAGGGGAGTTTATTTTTATATAAAAAGCCAAGAATCTGTCTGTCTGTAAACAAACTAGCTCTTGGCTTTTTCTAATCTTCATTTTCATGATTTTCGTAGTAAACTGAAATTTGTTATAACAAGTTAAACCATTCTCTTTTTGAGACTGTAACATCCATCTTTTGCCTTTTACTCAATTAGCCTTTCCCCGATCGAAAAAACAATATGAAAAGCATGTTTGTATTCATCCACCAATTCATTGCGTCATTATCTCTCATTCTTCTTCTATTCTCATAAGCTTCTTTTCTTAAATTATTTATATGGTCGTTTGTAATACTTCTATAAATATCTAAATGATAACACACGGTGATTCCTCCCTTACGTTGTTTTACTTTTTTCTCAACAACCGGGAAGGCTTCAGGACGGCATGGTGACAGACATATCCCCGAAATTTACTCTTATATTAATCAAGAGTACTTTCAGGTGGTAATACCAATTATTTCAACTTCTGTTTATAGTGCGTGTTCAAAAAGTTTTTACCGGACTTTTTGAACAACCTATACTAAAATCACCTTATTTGATGCATTCAACATACTGCAGCCTCCTTTCACCATTAGCTATCGCTACATATTCATTAACTCACTAAACAACCTTGCCGAACAAGGGAAAGAATTGTTATAACCATTCTTTACAAGTTTTTCTTTAGAAATTGTTCTGTACTGGAAAAATTAAAAAGCGTGGTAATCAGATGTCTCTTTTACCACGCTTCCCTAATTATAAGTTAGTCTTTTTATATGAACTCTTTTACGATCCATCACAAATGTTTCGCGTTTTATAAATGATTTTTCGAATACTGTCTACAGACAAATTGTACATCTGCTCAAGCTCTTCAAGGGATGTTCCCTCTCTAGACATTTTAAAAATTTCTTCATTTCTCTGGGCAAGTATCTCCCGTGAACCGTTTACTTCTCCCCATCCCGCACGCTGACTCTTTTTCTTAGGGATGTAAATCAGTTCTCCCTGGATATATTTCTGCATTTCTTTTAGCAGGTTAGGGGGAAGAACCTCTTTTCCATTTTTGTATTGCACGATTTACGTCCTCCTTTAAAAGGTATCCATTGATTCGATGTGTGTACAGATTCCAATTAATCATGCGACTTCATCTCCTTTCTTCTAATTTTATTTTTTGATCCTTTGTCCTTAAGTATAATCTACTTCTTCCACAACCGAAAGATGCTAATTTTCCGAATAATAATTTGTTAATAAAAGGGGTCGCAAAACGCGACCCCTTACGTTGCGATTCCCGCTATGCGGAAATCACCTCAATTTCTGCGTAATTCATAATCAGCCTCCTTTCACAAGAGTCTGTCGGTCCGACACCCTTATTAACTCATAGGACAGGCAGTAAGCACAAGGGAAAGAATGATTATATCTATTTTATGACTATACTGCGGTGGTGAAATAGATTCCTCAGGGGTTTGCTAAAACCTACTTGGTCATTTCACAATCTTTTCATTCATTGCCTCCTAACGTTTATTCTCCCTTCCAACCAGGGTAATTCTATAATAAAGCGTAATAATACATGGAGGGATATAATGGAGTATATTAATCTAGGGAACTCAGGTCTTCGTGTACCGAAATATATACTTGGTACAATTCCTTTTAGTGGTACAAATGGATTTGAGCCAGCAGGAGATGTGAAAGAGGAAGAAGCACGCAAGATGGTCGACATTGCATTGGACGCTGGCATCAATATGTTTGATACAGCAAACCTGTATTCTCGCGGTGATGCTGAAAGGGTATTAGGCGCAGCAATAAAAGGGCGCCGAGATGAAGTGCTATTAACCTCAAAAACTGGCTTCCCGATAGGGGATGGCCCAAATGAACAGGGCGCTTCCCGGATTCACTTAAAGAACTCTATTGATCAATCATTAGAGCGTCTTGGTACAGACTATATCGATCTTTATTTTGTTCATTTGTGGGATGGACGTACACCGATTGAAGAAACGGTTGAAACGATGACTGAGCTTGTCAAGTCAGGTAAAATTCGTTATTGGGGTGTCTCCAACTATAGTGGTTGGGCACTAGCAAGAACGCTATCAATTGCCGAAAAGCCTGGCTATATTGCACCGGTTTGTCAGCAAATTTACTACACTCCTGAAGCACGTGAAGCGGAATATGAGCTACTACCAGCAGCAAGTGAAATGGGCATTGGCTCTATGATATGGAGTCCACTTGGTGAGGGATTGCTTACAGGTAAAATTGACCGCGATAACGATGCGCCGAAAAACACAAGACAGGGCGAGGGATGGCCAGAGCCTTGGGTAATGGATGACGAAAGATTATATAACGTCATCGATGCCTTAAAAGAAGTAGCTGAAAAACGCGGAGCGAGCGTTCCGCAAATCGCACTTTCTTGGGTAAAAGATCGACCTAATATTGGACCTGTAGTCATCGCAGCACGAAATGAAGAGCAATTACGGGAGAATATCGACTCCTACGAAATCAAGCTAACAAAGGAAGAGCATGACAAAATTGAGTCTGTCGCACGTCCGGCACCAATTTATCCACTTTGGCACCGTGTAATGGCTGCCATGGATCAAGGCTCCCCTTCTGAAATGCCATATTTAGAGGAATATAAAAAAACATTAGGTATTTAAATGACATGAAAAGGCATTGGCTAGAGACCCAATGCTTTTTGTAACCTTCCTTATTCATTTTTATTACCCAATTGAATGGATATGAATACCTAACTCCGCTTTTTTTAATAAACTACTCTAATCATTTCTCCTGTTCTGGCATAGTATTTTAAAAAGACCGGAGAGGGGAATTGATGATGTATTATCCTTATGTAAATGTTTATAGGCAGAACACGCCCAACGATCATAACCGTGCAAATCAAGTTATGACGGTAGTAGGGAATGGCTCTGTCTCCGTACAGCCTGACATCGCGAATGTGGAATTAGGAGTTATGACAGAAAACGTCTCCCTCCTTGAAGCTCAACAAGCAAATGCGGAGGCCATGAACCAGGTTATTGAAGCATTGCTACGTTTGGGCATACCCAGGGAAAATATACAAACCACTAGTTATACAGTGAATCCTCGTTATGATTTCGTTGATGGAGAACAAATTTTTAGAGGTTACCAAGTGACAAACTTGATTTCAGTATCCATAACAGCAATTGATCAAATTGGAAGTATATTAGATGCAGCTGTAGAGAGTGGAGCAAACCAGGTCAACTCTATTCAATTCACTGTCCAAAATAGTGATGCATACAAACAACAAGCACTCCAGGAAGCATTGGCCAATGCCCAAGGAAAGGCAAATGCGCTCGCTACTTCCATGCAAGTAAACCTTAATCCCATTCCCTTTCGGATTAAGGAGCTATCAGAAACGATGCCAATTCCTTTTTCAAAGATGGCTCTGTCAGCAGAAGCTGCAGCAACACCGATTGAACCAGGAGAGCTTGAAATCCGTGCTAATCTGGAAGTGAAATTTCAGTACTAAAAAGAATAGAAGCTGTTATCACAAGTCATTCTTTTTCCTTTCTTGTTGATACAGCTTCTTCATGTTTGCATACATTAGGAATGAAGTAATACTAATAGTTGTTAACGAAAGCACAATGAACTTTTCAATGGTGGTTTCAAACACAATGTTACCTCCCCTCTAATTCTTTGGCTTTTGCAGTTTTCTAACCAGTAATAAATCCTTTATTCCATGAAAAATGATATGGAGTATAGCAAGAACCGTAATGATATTAAAAAACGCATTTCCATAAAAGGTTAAATAATCGGAAAAAAAATTCCATTCTACTATACGAGTTGCAAAGTTACCTATTACATTGTTGTTTGGTTCAAGGAATGTGCCATCTATTAGAACGAATACAATCATCATAATCACAAAACCGCTGATGGTGATTATCCATTTCCTTCGTAGCTTCCCTGATCTTGTCTGTTTCTCTTCACCCACTTCAGTACCTCCTATCTTTGCTGTTTATACGTGGAAGATCTCTTCTTTGTTTCAAACAATAGGAATGCCCATACAGAAAACCCCATCCCCCATTACGAAATAAACTTCTCCCCCTTTTAACCATCTCCTTATCACGCAACTAATTTTATGCTAAAGTTAGGGCAAGAATAACCTGATGAACACTTGGAGGCTAATTTATGGAAGAGACCGTTTCATTAAGAGATTTAAAAGCATTTGTTGAAAAGAAAACAAAAAAGAAAACCATCCTGAAAGTCATCTGGAATGATCAAGAGAAAATTACGTTGCTGATCACACCCAACATGAAAATTAATTCCTTTATTATAGATGAAAAGGAAGGCTATTTATTTTATGACATAGAGGGGAAACTCGTACAGCAGGCTATCCCCTGTGTGTTGCCAGAAGATGCCATGCTTGGAGATAAGATCAGCCTTGATAAGAGCGTTACAATTGGCGGACAAGCCCTTTCCAAAGACGATAAGGCACTTTTAAAAGGGTAAACTAGAAACTGACCTTCCTTCTATCTGGAAGCAAGATCAGTTTCCCGGCTATAGTTTTTACTGTATTCCGACCATCCTGTTTGCCATATACAATGCCTTGTCCGCACGATTTCCTCTTTTAAGCGAGTTTCTTTTCATTTAATGTAGCATACCAACTATTAAGAGTGGGGTTTTTACACAAGCTTTGCCTATATCTTGATACTCTTTACTGCATAGTGTGTAAAGAAAACGACTATCTTCGCTTTGCAATGAAAGACCCGATCCCCGTAATCCAAATATATGCAAAGAAGAAAATCCATAAATAGAGAAGCGGGATATTATCACTTCCTATAAGAGTAAAAATAGTCATACCTATAAATAGAACGGCTAAAAAAAGATGGGAAGAGAATGCAAAAAAGCGAAATACATTGTGGGCTACCCGTTCATCTGCTTCAGGTACATTGTCTTTTTTACGCTTTTTCTTTATCACTTCTATTATTACTAATAGGACTGCCCCAACTAAACTACCAAGTACAACCTCGTAAGGAAATTCTCCACTAAAAAGGTACACGAGAACCGCTCCCAAAATCCCACCGAATGCAGTGCATCCAATAATAAAAAATCCTCTCCATTTTTCGAAGAACGCTCCCCACTTTTTCCTTTCAGTTTTTTTCATGTTTCATCCTCCTCTAAGATAAAGATCTCTTCTATCGGAACATTAAAATAGGCTACTAGTTTTAAAGCTAATTCTAAACTTGGATTATATTTTTTTTTTTCAATTGCGTTGATCGTTTGGCGTGTCACTTGTAAATCCTCTGCCATTCGAATCTGTGTGATTCCTTTTTCTTTGCGGATCTTTTTAATATGATTGATCACACCCATGAGCTCGACCTCCACGTTTATGGTAAAGATATCTTTACGTTTAGAATAACAAATCTCTTTAGGTATGTAAAGATATCTTTACCTCATGTTTCGTTGCCTTTATTTCGGGAACAGAATTAATATAGGATATATTAACTAATTCTGATAAAACTCAAAAGAAAGGATGGTATCTTTATGCCTAGATTAGAAGGTAAAACAGCAGTCATTACAGGGGGCGCAGGCGGTATCGGGAAGAAAACAGCCGAATTCTTTTTAAAAGAAGGCGCCAAGGTATTACTAGTAGATATGAATCAGGATGCTCTAGATGAAGTGAAGTCAAACTTAGATCAATATGGTGAAGTAGCTGTTGCAAAAGCAAATGTGACAGACGAAGACGAGGTAAAAGGATATGTAAATAAAGCGAAGGAAGAATTCGGTTCTATCGATATTTTCTTCAATAATGCTGGTATAGAGGGAACTGTTGCCCCAATAGCTGAACAGAAACTGGAAGACTATCAAAAGGTTATGGCAGTTAATGGCGATGGCGTATTCCTTGGGTTGAAATATGTACTCCCTGTCATGTCAGAGCAAGAAAGTGGAAGCATTATTAATACTTCTTCTGTTGCCGGACTTGGCGGTTTTCCAGGTATGGCACCTTATGTTGCCTCCAAACATGCTATTATTGGCTTATCAAAATCAGCCGCAATGGAGGTCGCAGATAAAGGAGTTCGTGTTAATTCCATTCATCCGTCCCCAGTTAACACACGGATGATGCGTTCCATCGAGAAAGGTCAAAATCCGGACGACCCAAACAGTTCAAAAGAAGAGCAGACGAAAGCAATTCCACTAGCACGCTACGGGGAAGCAGAAGACATTGCCAACCTCGTACTATTCCTTGCTTCTGATGAAAGTAAATTCATTACAGGATCAGAGTATCGCGTAGATGGTGGACAGCAAACGAGCTAATAAGAAACGCAATTAATGACAAGCCGCGGGAGAGCTTTCCTTCTCCTATTTTAAAAAGCATCCTACCCTTCACAAGGGCAGGATGCTTTTCTATTTACCTTTAACTGAGTTTGTTTTCTTTAATAAATAAAGAAGATATGGCGCTCCAATCAAGGAGACGATGATCCCTGCAGGTATTTCCTTTGGTGCAAGTATAAAGCGGCCGAGAAAATCTGCTGACAGAAGTAGGATACCACCAACCGCTAACGTCAATGGGAGTACACGTAGCAGTTTAGGACCTACAAGCTGCCTTGCAATATGTGGTGACAGTAAGCCAACAAAGCTGATCGCCCCGACGATAGAGACGCTAATAGCTGACAGGACGACACCTAATACAACCATTAGTAATCGCATACGATCCGTTTTCACTCCAAGGCCAATCGAAATGGCATCCCCAAAGGAAAGGATATCAAACGTTGTAGCGAGATAAATGATAATTGGTAGAATGAGAATAATCGTGATTATAAAAATGATAAAATCATTCCAGCCCACGCCATATGTACTACCGGCTAGCCATGTTAGTGCTTGGCTTGCATGTACATTTGCCTTTACGAGCAATATTTGAATAATTGCAGCTCCTACAGCCGAAATTGCAATCCCCATCAGTAAAAGCATCATTGGCTGGTATCCACTTCGTGCACTTATTGCTAAAACGATGACCATCGTAATAAGGGCTCCAAGTAATGCGCCAATTGGAATGAATACGAAAGGTGCCGAAGGAAAAACAATAATAAACACCATTGCAAACACACTTGCTCCTGAGGTAATCCCTAACACGGAAGCTTCTGCAAGCGGGTTACGTAGCACCGTTTGTAATAATAGGCCACTTACTGCCATCATCATCCCGACACCAAAACTTACAAACACACGTGGAACACGTAAATCCCATACAAAGCGGTTATACATAATCTCTTGTGGCAAAGCGAATAACTTCGTAAAACTTGTGCCTCCAAAAGACAAACTCGTAATAATAATTAGTAGTGTTACAACCCCTAGAATAGGATAAAAAACCTTGGGCTTTGTTATTCGTATTTTACCTTCTAAAGCATTACCTGATGCTCGCGAATTTGAGCTCATTTTTAATGCTAAGTAAACAAGCCAAGGTGCTCCAACAATAGCCGTCATTGCCCCGACTGGTAGCTCAGAAGTCTGAGAAATGATACGAACCAAAATATCCGCCGCAATTAATAAGCTCGCCCCTACAACGATATTACCGAGAATCATTGTTCGATGCATACGAAATCCCATAAGTCTTACTAAATGGGGAGCAATAATGCCGACAAACCCGATTGGTCCCACAACCGTTACTGTAACTGCGGCAAGCAGGATCGCAATTGCCCAACCCAACAACTTACTTAATGTAACATTTTGACCAAGGCCAATCGCCGTTTCCTCACCTAATAACAAAATATCAAATCGCCGGCTTACAATTAGTGCTACAACAAGTGTAATGAGTATCCATGGTGCTGCAAACTGTACTCCACCCCAATCTAGCTGTAAGAGCGTTCCTGCGCCCCATAAGAAAAGTCCAGAAACTTCATTTTGAAATAACAGCTGTAACGCACTTGTAAACGAGGAAAACAGCATCGTTACAATCATCCCTGTTAACGCGATCCGAACAGGATCCAGTGACTTTCCAACAAGAAATGTTACACAGAGTGCCGCTAATATACCCCCAGCCATTGTTACAGCAATGGGGGAAGTTCCAGTAAGACCTGGAAAGAAAATGGTAAAAAAGACCACGAAAAAGTAGGCCCCCGCGTGGATACCAAGCGTACTCGCACTTGCTAAGGGGTTTTTGGTCATTGTTTGCAGTAGCATTCCTGCTACCGCTAAAGCTGCACCCGCCAAACAACCAATGACGAAGCGGGGCATCCGACTATGTAATAAGAAATTCATTTGACGCTCATCATGCCAAACCTCTGTCCAAAATGCAAAAAACCCACCTGAAGCTTGTCCTTGGCTCACATGAATGAGCCCAAGGACAAGAAACAATAGGATACTTCCAATGAAATATAGCGTAGCTTTTACATTCATAACATTAATTCACGAGCGCTTCTTCTAGCTGCTCAATTAAGGTTTCCATAGATAGGACACTACCGAATGTCCAAACTCCTGGACCTACATCATACATCGCATCTTCTTCAACGAAGTTTAGGCCGTTCCAAGCACTGTTATCTGCAAGATTGTCGAATAACGGATCATCTTCTTGCACGGTATGAATGAAGAGTGCCTCATCATAATTTGATACACCTTCTACATTTGCTTCAATAAATCCGCTTGACTGAGGATCCTGATCTTGAATTTTATTTGTAAGTCCTAAACCTTCTAACACATGGCTTACAGTAGAGTTTTCTGTAAACAAGCGGAAGGTAGGTGCTTCATTTACCGTATAGGCTTGTGTGAAAACAAATTCCTTCGTCGGTAAATCTGCTGCTTCGATTTTTTCAGCCCCTTCTGCCATCCGCTCCTCTAAATGCGTAATATGGTCTTCGGCTTCTTGCTCTTTTCCAACCAACATAGCGGTTTGCTTAAATGTTTTTAACATATCAGCATACAAATTCTCAATTGCTTCATCGGTTGTGTTTTCATACATAACGACCGGAGCGATTTTCTCTAACTCTTCTTTCAGTTCGCCTTGATACCCCTTCATGCCTATAATGACATCTGGCTCAAGCTTCGCAATTTCTTCAATATTCGGCTCTGTTCTCAATCCAACCTCTGTTACACTGTCATCTAACTTTTCGTCAATGGTTACCCATTTATTAAAGCCCTCAATATCTGTAACACCGACTGGTTGTACACCAACGGCTAGTAATTCCTCAACAATACTCCATTCTATTGCAACAACTTTTTGTGGGGCCTGATCAAATTCCTGTTCACCATAGCCATCTTCAATTACAATTTTTTCGCTTGCTGTATTTTCTGACTCGTTAGAGCTAGTATCCTCTTCATCTTTTTGCATACATCCTGCTAAAACAAGAACACCAACTAATAACATAAATAAGATCTTTTTCATTTCTTATAACTCCAATTCCGCGTATATTTTTTTGTTTTTGGTTTTAAAAGATTCGTGATGGGAGGAAACCATCGCTGTTTTAACAGCAGCAGGCTCAATAAACTGCTTTGCACGATTTACAGCATTCGCCGCATCATGAAATGCACCCGCAATTAGATTGACTTTCCCGTCATAGTTAATGGCATCACCTGCAGCATAAATTCCGGGAACAGAGGTCTCTGCCATGCTGGTTCCTTGTATTCCATACTCAGGATGCATGTTAATCGTTACATCACTCTGCTCAATTAAGTCGTTTACTGTGTCATAGCCGTGATTAATGATAACTTCATCTACAGCAAGCTTGTCTGTGTCATTTAAGGTCACACTCTCTATCACATCTGTCCCATTTAAACCTGTAATGACAGATTCATAGATTACTTCAACAGAGCTATCTAACAGCTTTTGGATGTCAGCTTCATGGCCTGTAAAATGGTCCTTTCGGTAAGTGACATAAACCTTTTTCGCGATTGGTTCTAATGTATTAGCCCAATCCACTGCCGAGTGGCCCCCACCTGAAATTAAGACTACTTTATCTTTGAAACGAGCTAAGGACTTTACAGTATAATGCAGGTTTGATTGAATAAATCTTTCCTCACCCGATAAGCCAACTTTTTTCGGTGTGAGAATCCCACTACCTGTCGCAAGAATGACTGTTTTACTAGTATGGCTTTCACCTGCTGCAGTAGATAATAGAAACCCATTCTCTTGCTGTGAAATCCCTTCCACTTTTGTGTTAAGAGCCACCGTTGGATCGAAAAGTACAGCCTGTTCGGATAAATGGGTGATGAGCTGCTCCCCCAATACTGGTGGCATTCCGCCAACATCCCAAATCATCTTTTCCGGATAGGCATGCAGCTTGCCACCTAGCACTGCCTGGCTGTCAATGAGCTTTGTTTTCATTCCACGCAATCCACTATAAAAAGCTGCGTACAATCCTGCTGGACCTGTGCCTATTATGGTTACATCATACATGGGCTACGCCTCCTTCATGCCATACGAAAGACATATTGGATTCTGGCTAAACGGGCAAACTGTCAACATCGCTTGGATTTGGAATACATCCTGCAAGTTTGGCGCCGTCATCACTTCGTGTGGTGCACCTTGTTGGATTACTTTTCCATCACGCATTGCAATAAGATTATGTGAGAACCTTGAAGCATGGTTTAAATCATGCAATACCATCACGATCGTTTTGTTTTGTTCTTTGTTTAGCTTATCCAGCAATTGTAATATATCCAGCTGATGAGCCATATCAAGGTAGGTTGTTGGTTCATCCAAAATTACAACTTCCGTATCCTGGGCTAATGCCATAGCAATCCAAACTCGCTGACGCTGACCACCAGATAATGCTTCTACCGGACGGTCCTCTAGATCGCTCAGTCCTGTAGCCTCAAGTGCCCAGTCAATTGCATCAAGGTCTTCCTGCTTCTGTTTACCAAACTTAGACTGATGCGGGAAACGACCATATGTAATCAATTCTCTCACTGTTAACCCAGCTGGCGCTTCTGCTGACTGTGGGAGAATGGCCATTTTACGCGCTATATTTTTGGTGGATGTTTGACTGATGGCCTTTCCATCTAAATAAATCGCTCCACTTTTTGCTTTTAAAATTCGGGCAATCGTCTTAATTAAAGTCGACTTACCACAACCATTCGGTCCAATTACCGTCGTAATTTTCCCTTTAGGAATGCTAAGGTTTAAAGAATCTATAATAAGTGTGTCGCCATAACCGACTTGCACATCTTCTACATGTATCATATGTCCACCTCAATTGATAATGATTATCATTACTACTGATACTATAGGTATATGTCTGATTTGTCAATTGAATTCGCAAAGTTTTCACTGTTTTGTAGGAATTTTGGCAGGGGGGGGTGAATTGGTGTGATCGATTGCGTAGTTGAGTTGGTTGATTGTTGTGTGGGATTGGTTGATAATTCCTCTGACTTGGTTGATTCCTCATCGTTCTTGGTTGATTGTCTTGCTATTTTGGTTGATTCCTCTTCATTCTTGATTGATTCTCTGGCTATCTTGGTTGATTTCTCTTCATTCTAGGTTGATTCTCTGGCAATTCTGGTTGGTTGATCACCTACTTCTCCCGCCACACAAAAAAGGCCATCTACACAAGATGGCCTTCCTCACTGCAAAAAATTTCACATTAAATTAGCTTTCGGAATCGAAATTTTATATATCCCAATACAGCAAGTATTATCCCAATGGTGGGAAAAAGGATGATACCAATCTTATAGGAGTAATCTAAATTAATTGTTTCGGTTAATTTTGCTCTGTTAATAATCTGGTGAATATCAATATAGCTAAACGGGCTATAAGGACTTTGGAAAAAATGCATCCCGATAAATAAGATCGATGCAGTTAGAAAAAGGGTAATCCCTGGATTTTTAACAAATAAGGATAGAACAAAATATATAGAGTAAATAAATAACGCGAACAGGATGGTGAATAAAACAATATAACCAAAATATTCTTTAAGCGTTATAAAATGAAACGTATCCTCCATTACCTTGAGCTGTGTGTACTCTTCCCCAAATGGGTTTAGAGTAGGCCCGTCATACACCAACACAGGATAATCCAAGCCCCCTGTACCACCTGTAAACAAACTGCATAGCAGTGGAAGACCTAACATAAGGAATGTAAAAACCACAGTGTAGAGGAACCCACTTGTGAATTTAGTAAGATAAACCGTACCTCTTCTTACAGGAAGCGTTGCATAGAAGTGTAAGCCACGTCTCTTCATGCTAGCCTCGGTTGAAATGCTATTCCCAAAGATAAAACAGCCAATTAGGATGATGATTGGGATATATAGGTATTGGATGACTTGATATAAAAATAGATAACCCGTTGTTCCATAACGTTTTGTCATATTGTCCCAGGCTTCTAAAGCTCTACCAGTGAAGTTGTCGTAAACGGTTGGTAAAAAAGCTATATCTGTCTCATTCTGGATCATCGGATTGAGGTTATTTTCCAGTTGAAACTGTTTTTCTTCAAGGGTAGCTCTAAATGTAAACCAATTCGTATCTTGGCCTTCAATATCGTGCCCAGGTGTATCAGTACCGTATGAAGAATCGAACTGAAATTGTAAATCACTGATATCACCTTCTAATATGGTCCGCCAATCTTCCTCTTCAAACGCCCTCGCTCTTTCTTGTGTTGCTATCTTTAAATTCTCGTTTTCTTCTACCATCATCGCTAGTTCTTCTGCTTCTTCTACATTGTTCGCTTCTTCCGCAGCTTCCTTTTCCTCTAAAAACGCTTGGACGTATCCTTCTATTCTTAATACATCATTTTGCAATCTTGTAGTATTGGCTTCATGGATGTTTTCTGCCACAGTATAGTTAAAGAAGTAAAGGCTAACAACTGCAAGTAGGGTTAAAAGAAGTGCAACTATGTTTGTTCTTTTTTTTATGGCCTTTAAGAATTCAAATCCTAATGTTTTCACCTTGCCGACCTCCAATTCCAACTATCTTTACTAGTTAAAGCCAGCAAAACAACAGAAGCAATAAGCAGTGCACATATACCTTTCACATCATAACCCTGCTGATACAAGGAACTAGCATCTATATTTTGGTATGTAAGAGGATTCAATGAAAACACCATACCATTTTCGATTACAATCCAACTACCAACAAACACAAATATTCCTACTAAATATGACACGATTGTATTCTTAGTCAAAAATCCAAGCAGGGTGAGTAGTGATACCGTAAACGTCATAAATAGAGCACTATACAGGATAGTCTTTTTCACGTAATCCCCTGTTGTTATAAAATTCCCTTCTGCAGTAAAGAGGGGATAATGAAAGATATTTCCCTCATTATGACCAAAAACTAACGGTAACAAGTATGACGTAATAAAGACGACGGCCAACCAGGACACACCACAAAGGAGTACACTTGTAAACTTTGTAAGTACATATTGCAACCTCGCAATGGGGAGAGCATACACCATCTGGATATTCCGGTCTTCAAATTCTCTTGTTATGCTTACACCAAGCACTAATAGAAACACTAAGAAGCCAGGTGTGCTAAGAAATAAGGATACTACCTTTTTTAGAAAGATAGATGTCTGTATAGATAAATCCATGTTCTCTTTTGGCAGACCAACACGTAACAGTTCCTCATTTAGTCGGCTAATGTCCTCCATATCAGCAATGCTTGCTCGAAAATTGCCATTCATGTTCTTATATGTAATTGCCGTTTCATATACCTCTATCTCAACCTGCAATTCTTCTTCCCATAGATTGTTTTGGATCGCACCCAAAAGCTGGGATAATTGGTCAGCTAATAGTTTTCCCACTTCTAATCTTTCTTCAATAGCAGCGTTAGGTCCATCTCTATGCAAGGTCATATTATCGCCTGTATTTTCGCTAGAGACTTCAGAGGCATATTCTGAAAAATGCTCAATTTTTTGCGCAACTATCGTATCTTGGAGTATCACATTCCTTAGAAACAAACCTGTAATGAGAGCTAACGTAACAATTAAAAATATCGGAAATGCCTTTGTACGAATAATTTTCTTGAACTCAAATAATAATAGATTCATCTCTGTTGACCTCTCACACCAAAGACTTCTTCATACAGTTTTTCTGAACCAGTAACTTCTTTATGAATATCTTTTATTTCGATGGAGTGGTCTTTGATTTCATCAATAAGCATATCCAGTTTACTACTTGGGATTTCGGTAACAATACCATTAGCGGTTTCTTCGACAATGTATCCCTTTTCTCGTAAAATAGCATGAGCTTCACTTGGGTTCGGTAAGGTGAAATAGTAAGAGACTGTCTCATGTTCACTCATATCTACTTCTAGTAACTTCCCATCCTTCAAAAACAACACATTTTTGGTTAGACGATCAATCTCATTTAAGTTATGGGAGGAAAGAATAATGGTAGTATTCTTTTTCCCTAATTCTAGTAGTATTTTTCGCATTAAAATTGCACTTGTGGGGTCCAGGCCATTTAATGGCTCATCGAGTAATAAAAGCTCGGGCTCATTTACAATAGACATTGCAAGCAATAAGTGCTGCTTCATCCCCAATGAATAGTTGCCAACTCTTTTTTTGAGATAGCTCTCCATTCCTACTTGTTCGGCAACTTCTCTCACTCTTTCTTTGTTTAGCTTATGTACCTTGCACACATAGTTAAGATGGTCGTAACCAGTTAGATAATCAAACAAAACGGTATTATCTTGCAAAAACGATACCTTTTTAAAAACCTTATGTCCCTTATTCGATTCCCCCAACAGTTCCACAGTTCCTGACGACTCAGGGAGGATATTCGTTATAACATTTAGTAATGTTGTTTTCCCTACGCCGTTTGGTCCAATGAGCGCCCATATCCCAGGGGAATCGATTGTCAGGCTAATCTTGTTCAATACAAGCTGCTTTTTATAGGTCTTTGATAAATGATGTAATGCTAGAATTGCCATAAGAATTACCTTCTTCCTCATATTTAATTGTAAGTTGGTTTTCTAAGGAAAGAGATCATGTGGAGTTTTACTAAGAGGATGTAAATTTCCTTAAATGTGGAGTTATCATTATCAACTACACACTTGGGGGTAACGACATTTAGAAAAAATTGTCATAACAATAGAAATTTTACCATAATTTGTTAGATAATCAACAGGAAAATTGAATGTTCTAAATTTAATTAAATTCCCTTTTCCTAATGAACGGGATTTGGTGGGAGGAAGGGATTTGTTTTCCTGCGTAAGCCTGATTAATGCCATTAAAATAAGTATTCAAGACATGATCCAGGTTTTCATTTATATTAATCGGTAAAACCAAAGCCGTTTTTTGCTCTAGTGTAGCAAAGCCATGGTGACACCCCATAAATTTTATAGTCTTCTAATGTAAATAAAACATTACATAAAATTCATTAAAACACTCTAATTAAATGTCTATGCTCAAAGTAAACTAAATGAAGACAGATACTCATTAAGTTAAAGGAGGAAAAAACATGGCTTTAACAACAGCAGCAAGAACTCACGTTAGTGCTTTATCATTCTTCATAGCTGCCATTTTATTTGTTACTTATCCAGCGTTACGCCCTTTTTCCGACGAGAAATCGTTGCAGGGAGCAGAAGCATTCGCTTCTCAAGAGTGGGTACTTTCCCATATATTTGGCATGATTGCCTTTATGTTGTTACCTTTAGGATTATTTGGCATTCATCGAGCATTGGAAGGATCAACTGGAGCTACGTTTTCTTATTGGGGTTTTGTCCTGAGTGCCATCGGAGTAGGGCTTATCTTGCCCTATTATGGTGGGGAAACATTCGGCCTCTATGCTATTGGGCAGGAAGCGTTAACGCAACAATCTGCTGATCTTATGAGTCAAGCCGTCGTCGTTCGTTCTGGGGCAGGTCTAGTAATGTTTGTGATCGGTCTATTGCTTCTACTGATCGCATCGATCCTCTTAGCAATTGGCATTTGGAAATCTAGTAAATTACCAAAAATGTCTGGCTTTCTATTCGTACTAGGAATGTGTCTTTACTTGCCACAGTTTTTCTTTGACCAGCCATTACGAGTGGCTCATGGAGCATTGGTAGCAATTAGCTGCATTTGGTTAGCGGTTGTCTTATGGAGTAATCGTAACAATGCTCCATAAGCATAGGTATTAATCTCTCAGGCTAATGCTAATACATGGCATCAGCCTGAGAACCACCCATCATCTCTTACTTAGTTCTCCTAGAACCCAGTTAGCTCTTGCACCATTCTCGCCTGTACTTGGGGATTTATTATCTTTTCCAGTTAGTTCTTCTACCACCATTGTTACAAGAGGTTGATGAACATGCTGCGGTCGTTCAAACGCCCATTTCTGCTTTCCATTTGCAGTTGTTAATACAACTGGATCATCACCAAACGTGGAGAAAGTGATTTTTCCTTCACTGCCAACGATTTCATTTATGTCCACATTCTCAAATGCAGCAAAACACCAACTTCCCACACCATGTACACCTGAATTAAACTGATATGTACCTGTCACGATATCCTCAGCCTGGTAATAACCCGCCTGATTGGACGCAATTCCTTGTACATCCTTAATCGGACCAAGTAAAAAATCTAAGATATCTAGTGTGTGACTAGCTACATCGAAGAACAGTCCACCTCCAGACAATGCCGGCTGCAACCTCCATGGTAGGCTTTCCCCTTTTTTCACCTCATCTGATGCTCTTTTATACTGCATAGTAGAGACGAAACGGACATCTCCAACTGCATTTTGTTCTAGCAATTCTTTTATCTTTAAAAATCGGGGCTGCGCTCTACGGTAATAGGCAACATATAACGGCACTCCGGCTGCTTTGCATGCCGCTATCATTTCATGGCATTCCGCAAAATTAACTGCCATCGGCTTTTCCACATAAACCGGCTTCCCTGCTGCTGCAACTTTCAAGGTATATTCTTTGTGAGATCCAGGTGGTGTTGCAATATAGACAGCATCTACCTCTGGATCCTGAATAAGCGCATCCGCGTCATCATACCATTTTGGCACATTGTGACGTCTTGCGTAGTCTTTCGCTAATTCACCAGTCCGTCGCATCACTGCTACTAACTCGGAATCCTCAACTTTTTGAAAGGCTGGTCCACTTTTTACTTCCGTTACGTTACCACAACCAATCATTCCCCAACGAACTTTATCTAACTTCAAGTGAGTTCCCCCTTGTTTATACGCCCTTTTTTGTAGTGAAACCTTTATGTATATAGTAGCATAATCATATCTTTACTAGTGCTGCTAGGCAAATAAGTTTTGGATTTCAAAGTGTTCTACTAAGGTAACCTTTCTTCCTTCTTCATGCCACCTATGGTATTCACGGAAAACCTGCTGGATATCATGGTTCGCCTTTTCCTCTACGATATATTTAATAGCAAGAAAGCTACGCCAATAATCAAACATAATACTGCTTAAACTCCCTTGATAACTAGCACTTCCAAACTCCTCTAAGGAACGATTTCCATATTTATCTTTAAACATGTTTACCAACTCTTGTTCAATATTCGTAATGTTGGTAAACACTTTTTCATCTAGTAGCAGCTTTCTAGGTAAATACTCACACATTCCCTCTTCGAACCATATCCCATCTTCTCTTTGCTCATCAAACTCATCGAGAAACAAATCAGAGTGGTGTGTTAGTTCGTGACCCACTATTGTAAATATATGCTCTTCCGAAAGGTTTTCATAAAAGTTTTTTATATTGGGGTTTTCCCGTCCCTCTAGTTGCTTAATAAAAAGACTCCTCCAACTCTGTAAATCAGGAGAAAAATAAATAAGATCTTTATTTGTGAAAGCTGGAATTGGTACATTGGAAAAAGACGTTGTAGCCAACTCTTTTGATGTCCATACAATCCCTTCAGGTAAGCTTTTTAGCGCATAGTCTTTTTCTAGAAGCTGCTGGTAATCTTTTAACTTTTCACTGAACCGTTCAATAATAGGTTGGTGTTTTTGGTAGTCTTCTATCTTTTCAAATGCGTAAATGTTTTTCATGCCATCCTGCTCCCTAATATAATACTTTTTTCTTTATTCTAACAAAAACCACAAGAAAAAAGACGGTTATGAGTATAACCGCCTCGCATAGAAATTCCTATAAATTATATTAGATTTTCAATATTGGTTTAATTGTCGTACCTTTTCCAGAATCCTCAAACGCCTGATTAATTTCTTCAAGCTCATAAAATTTCACTAATTTATCAAACGGGAATTGGCCATTTTTATAGTACTCAATTAGCTTAGGAATGAATAGTTGAGGAATAGAATCTCCTTCTACTACTGACACAATAGACCTTCCTTCATTTAACAAATCTAATTGCACGTTCAACGTAACTTCTCCAGTGGCACCGACAACAGCAACTGTTCCTAAGCTGCGCAGGGCTTGTACAGATTGTACAACAACTGGTGAAACGCCTGTTGTTTCAACAGCGTAGTTTGTTCCTCCGTCCGTAATCTTTCTAATCTCTTCTAGAGTATCCACTTCAGAACCATTGATAACATGTGTTGCACCTAACTCCTTAGCTAACTCTAATCTGCTATCATGAATATCTACTGCAATAATTTTAGAGCAGCCAATTAATTTCGCACTCATTATGGCACTTAGTCCTACAGCTCCGCAACCGAATATCGCGATAGTTGAACCGAACTCTGGTTGTAATTTATTAATCACAGTCCCAGCACCTGTTTGGATTCCACATCCTAGTGGTCCAAGAAGGTTAAGGTCTACATCTTTGTCCACTTTAACAACGTTTCGTTCATGAGAAACAGCATACGTACCAAAGGTAGACTGACCAAAGAATGTAGAAACTTCTTGATCTCCTTGATAAAGTCTATTTGTACCATCAGGCATTTTTCCGCCAAAGTTAAATTCAGTTAAATGTATACATGCGGCTGGGTGTCCTGTTAAGCAGTTTTCGCAGTTTCCACAGGATGAGAAAGATAATACAACATGATCACCAGGCTCAACCGTTTTAACACCTGCTCCAACTTTTTCAATAATCCCCGAACCTTCATGCCCAAGTACAGCAGGAAGTGGTACTGGGATCATTTGGTCACGTGCAACAGCATCTGTATGACAAACCCCTGCTGCAACAACTTTTACTAAGACTTCATTTTCCTTCGGTTCGGAAAGTTCCAATTCCTCTATTTGGAATTCTTGTCCATTTCCGTGTACCACGGCACCCTTAATTTTCATTCTTATTTTCCCTCCTAACAATATTTACCTAAGTAATTATACCTAACTTTTTTCTGAAAGGGTTATTACGTGCTCAGTACTAGGTAAATGCAACCCTTATTATGTGAAACTATTTCAGTTATCATGTACTACAGTTCTTTAATAAATATAAAATTTCTGTAATTTTTTATCCGCCGGCTTCTTTTATTTGAAAAATTTAGTAAAATGAAAGGAAGGGGGGACAACTTAATGAAAATAAAAAAGTATACGAAGCAAGAAACGAGTTGGATGTTCTATGATTGGGCTAGTAATGCTTATTCCATTATTATTACTGCCGCTATTTTCCCAATTTTTTATAAGGCACAAGCTACTGCAGCAGGGGTTGCAGCAGCAGACTCTACTGCCTATCTAGGGTACACCATTGCCATCTTTACGTTTATATTAGCTATGATTGGACCAATATTAGGGACCATTGCGGATTATGAAGGGTATAAGAAAAAGTTTTTCACCGGTTTTTTAGTGGTTGGACTAGCTTCCACCTTCTCGCTAATTTTTGTTCCAGAAGGCGAATGGCTAATATTACTCATTGTTTTCACAGTAGCTTCTCTTGGGCTAACAGGGTCAAACCTCTTTTATGACGCATTTTTAGTAGATGTCACCGAAGACAAACGAATGAATAAAGTTTCTGCCAGAGGGTTCGGACTCGGATATATTGGTGGTGCTATCCCATTTGTAATCAGTATTGCTATTATTTTAATGGCTCAGCAGGAAATTATTCCAATATCCAGTACGACTGCAAGTAAAATTGCCTTCTTTATCGCATTTGTATGGTGGGCAGTATTTTCCATACCTATGTTAAAAAATGTAAAGCAAGTTCATGGGATCAAACGTGATGCTAAGCCAATTCGTACAAGCTTCCGCCGCCTAAAAAATACGATTAAGAATATTAGACAATATAAATATCTAACTATTTTTCTCATTGCTTACTTTTTCTACATAGATGGTGTAGGCACCATTATTTCCATGTCTACCGCATATGGGACAGATGTTGGTGTTAGTGCCACTGTGTTGTTAATCGTTCTTTTTGTCACTCAAATTGTTGCAGCCCCTTTTGCTATCTTATACGGTAGACTAGCAGATCGGTTTAACGCAAAAATTATGTTAAACATAGGAATCCTTGTATATATAGTTGTATGTATCTATGGGTATTTTCTTGAGACAGCTTTTGATTTCTGGGTTCTCGCCATGCTTGTTGCTACATCACAAGGTGGAATTCAAGCCTTAAGCCGATCTTATTTTGCAAAGCTCGTTCCCAAGGATAATGCCAATGAATTTTTCGGTTTTTATAATATTTTTGGCAAGTTTGCATCTGTTACAGGACCTGTTTTAATGGGGGTAACAGCACAAATAACTGGAAGGTCAAATGCAGGTATATTAAGTCTTATTGTCCTATTTATTATAGGCATGATCGTCTTAAACTTTGTCCCTTCTGATAAGAAGATTGAAGGACAACAGACTCCTAAAGTAAATATTTCTTAGGTAATTAATATAAACCGTTTATCCTCTGGGTAGACGGTTTATTGTTTATTATTTTGCCGCTCCTAGGAAATGATGTAGTAGTTCTCGTGCGACTTTGTCTGACTCCCGCTCAGCCCAATGCTTTGTAAAATAAAAACTAAAAGGTTGACGTTACTAAAAGTAAGTGCTATTATTATACTGAATTAAAGATAATTTAATTTAAAATAAATGAATTAACTAAAGCAAATTTACCCTTAGGGTTACCAAATAGAACCCAAGATAAGTGCTTTAAGATGGAGGAAGAAATGAGTTTACTTAATAAATTTTTTGGAAGAGAAAAAGAGGAGGAAACAACAATGGAAAAACTAAACATTGGTATTATTTTAGGTTCAACACGTGAAGGACGCTTAAGCCCACAGGTAGGAAACTGGGTAAAAGAATTGGCAGATCAGCGCGGGGACGCTAACTATACGGTTATTGATCTAGCAGAATACAAACTACCATTATTAGGTGAAAGTGGTGCAGACGCTTCAGGTGCAGCAGCATGGGCAGAAGTAATTGCAAAACAGGATGGCTTTGTTTTCATCGTACAAGAATACAACCATTCTATTACTGCATCACTTAAAAACGCATTAGATTACCTACGTGCAGAATGGAACAACAAAGCTGCAGGTATCGTATCCTACGGTTCTGTTGGAGGAGCACGTGCAACGGAGCACTTACGTGGTATTCTTGGTGAATTGTTAGTAGCAGATGTTCGCGTTCACCCAGCTCTTTCTTTATTCACAGACTTTGAAAACGGAGCAGACTTCAAACCAGCTGCTGTTCAAGCAGATTCTGTTAACCAAATGCTTGATCAGCTCCTTCCTTGGTCAACTGCATTAAAAACAATTCGTTAATTGATATAAACAAAATTTTGAGACTATTCATGTCTTCCAAACGCCAAAAACCTCTACCAAATGGATAGGGGTTTTTTTGGATTTAGAGAGTTAATTTTTAATCACCTTCATTTTAGAGTTGGCTAAGTTTTTCACTAACCAACCCTTTGTACACCTTCTTTAAAAACAAACCTTTATACCGATATAAAGAATATACCACCTTAGAATTTAGGGCCTCCTAATTTAAGAGATAAATTATTTCTAATAAGCACTTGTGGTGTTCATATTTGATAGATATACTTAGAAGATTGGTGCAACATTTTAATGACAAGGCATGGCACCAGTACAAACATTATTGCGCATACATGGCTTCACTAACAATAAGGGGAAACACAGGATGGAAGTATTAGGAAGTTTAATAGAAACATATGGGTATTATGGTATTTTTATCGCTTTAGTCCTGGGAATTGTTGGCTTGCCGATCCCTGACGAATTGTTACTTACATTTGTAGGATATAATATCTTTATTAGTAGGATGACATGGAGCGGTTCTTTATTTGCGGCCCTATTAGGCTCTCTCATGGGGATAACAATTAGTTATTTGTTAGGGATTAAACTTGGAGTGCCTTTTCTAAAAAAGTACGGACCTAAATTTCATATAACAGAAAAAAGAATTCAGATAACAGCTTCTTATTTTTCCAGGTATGGTGGCTGGCTTCTTACTTTTGGCTATTTCCTACCAGGGATTCGTCATGTCACAGCATATATGGCTGGTATTTCAAATTTCAAGTTTGGTAAATTTGCTTTCTTTGCTTATTTAGGCTCTCTTATATGGGTTCATACTTTCATTCTTCTCGGTTTCACCCTTGGAAATAACTGGACTATCGTCTCCGAAGTGGAAGGTTATTTCCACAATGTGGGGATTGTTGCCTTGATACTCGTTGGCGTCGCATTGTTCGTTTTTCTGTATATTCGTCGCCGAAGAAAGAAACTAGGCCATTAAGCCAATTCTTTCTCCAACTTTTATTTCGTGGCCGATAGCAAGTTCTGTATCTAAAGGTGACTCGAATAGAAGGATGACAGTGGAACCAAAAGAAAAGTATGCCATTTCTTGTCCTTTTACCATATTAGTATCTTTATAAGTCAAGTGGATGCTATTAACATTTAATGCGCCTACTTTTACAACAGCACAATAACCAAATTCGGTATTTACTTCTGAAATTCGCCGGTAATTCGTTGAGAGTGGGCGGTTCCCATATTTCAGCCCAAGTTTATTGACTGGGTATGACTTTCCACCTAGCGAATAACTATTCATAATCTTTCCATCTACTGGACTATGAATTCGGTGATAGTGTTGTGGGGACAGGTAGAGAACAATATAGCTTCCACCGTGATAAGGGGTAGCTTTATCCTTGCTACCTAGCAATTCGTCGATGGATAATGTCTTTCCTTTTACAGAAATGGCAGTGCCATTTTGAATGGAACCATAATCATTCACGACACCATCTACTGGACTAACGGCAGTTGCCTTAGTCAGATCAACAGGGCGAACTTCTTCCTTCAATTGTCGTGTGAATAAGGCTTTAAGTGAACCATAGGTGGGCAATGGCTCCCGCATTTCCTCCTGTTTCAGCTTGTATACGGAAGCAAAAACAGGGACAAGGAACTTGCTATATTTCGATGCTGTAAAGTTAGCCAATATACTAGAAACAAATCGATTTCCAGTTAATTCTACAAATAATTTTAATATATGTTTTAACACAACAACGCAACTCCTAGTAAACAATAAATTTATATGAAACTGTATTATAAAATCTTCATTTTGTAAAAGGTGGTTACCACAATGAATGTTAAAAAGCATATCCCGAATAGTGTAACACTCGGGAACATGTACTGTGGTTTTTTATCAATAGGGTTTACTGTCAGTAACTCTTATAAGGGCGCAACATGGCTCATCATAATAGGGATAATTCTAGATGCACTGGATGGTAGATTAGCACGTCTATTGAACGTTAAAAGTGATTTAGGAACACAACTAGATTCACTTGCAGATATCGTCACGTTTGGCATCGCTCCTGCACTTCTTTTTTCTTATACAAATTCTATCGGTGGCGGATGGCTCGATATTTCATTGGCTGGACTGTTTGTTTTATGTGGTGGGTACCGATTAGCGCGATTCAACTCAGCTCAATCTGAAGAGACTTCCTTTTTCACAGGCGTACCTATTACTGCAGCTGGCGGAATATTGGCCATTACCACTTTATTCCATACACACTTACCACCAATGGCGAATCTCCTCATCATTGCATTACTCAGTTACGCGATGGTAAGTACGATCCGTATACCTAGTTTAAAAAATATAACCTTACCAAACCACAAAACGATGGCTACCATCCTAATAGGGATCGTTCTATTACTATTTGATAGAAGATCAATCGTTGCCCTTTACTTAACGGCCATCTATTTTATGTATGTTGCATACCGTATTATGCTAATGCGAGCTAATCGGAATGGATAGCCTGCATGGCCTTTAGATGCACCTTCTCTATCTTTAAATTAAGTCGGACGGACTCCAGTGACCGTCCAACTTTTTTATAGATTGTACTTGCAGTGTAGTTTTAGAACGTTTTATGTGTTTCTTATTCCTCTCCAGAAAATTTCCCAAGAAAACGTAGCTTGGACCATATTATCTGGTATTTGCTTATAGCTTGATTCAGAAATTATTCCAACGATTAAACTAAAGAAAGTGTATGCTATTTTACTTGCTTCCATATCAGGAAGAATAATCCCTTCTTTTTGCCCTTTCACGATAACACTGATTACAATATCATCTACTAACCTCTCGCTTTCTTCAATAAACTCTCTAATCTTTTCTTTTAACTCTACCGGGGGAAATTGAATTAAGCGGTTATATATTTTATTAATAACATCCTCTTCATTAGACCAACTCTCAATATAGTTAAAAAAAGCCTGCTTCATCTGCTGCTCTACATTTTCCCCTTCTTTGTTACTAAACGATTTTCTTATATCCGCTACATAGCTTTCCGAGATATTTTTAATTACATCTAGAAAAATCGCTTCTTTATTCTCATAATGAGAGTAGATAGAGGCTTTTTTAATACCTACTTGTTCTGCAATCTTTGTTAAAGACGTTCCTTCATATCCTAGTTCTGCAAAAAGCAGTTGGCTACTTAGTCGAATTTGATTTTTTGTGTTCATAACATTCCCCTTTACAAAACTCTCCTTCTAGTATAACATGTACCTACCGAACGGTCGTAAGTTTAAACTGTCTTTACTACCGTTCCACATAAGATCTAAAGGAGTTAGACAAATTGGTTAACCAGTCTTTATTCAAAAATCGAACATACTCTATATTACTTCTTGCTGGGATCTTTGCGATTGTAGGATTCAGTATGTTCCTCACTACGACAACTTGGTATGTTACCACTACATTAAGCGCCGGCTCTTTAGGCCTTGTATTAATAGCAGCAACGGTTCCTCGCTTACTTATGATGGTATTTGGAGGCGTTATTGCAGATAAATATAAAAAATCAATGGTTATGTTCTGGACTAACCTGTTGCAAAGTTTTCTTTTATTTGGGATCTTTTGGTTGGTGTCTACTGACAATATGAACCTTACCTTACTTCTATTATTAGCTGGAGTGTTTGGAATGCTTGACGCATTTTTCGGTCCAGCTAGTTCTTCGATGATCCCAAAAGTCGTAGAAAAACGGCAATTACAACAAGCGAATGCCTACTTTCAAGGTATCGACCAGGTTTCCTTTATCATTGGGCCGATACTCGCAGGGATTATCATGGAAGTTTTCAGTGTATCAACAAGCTATTTTGTCGCATCTATCTTGGTGTTTCTTTCCGCTATTATCATCTTCCCACCCTTTGTGAAAGAAGGCGAAGTAGAAAACCAAGAACAAAATAAACCGCTAGATGATCTAAAAGAAGGAATATCTTATATACGTCGTTCATCCTTTTTATTAACGGGTATCCTTGTTCTTATCACGCTTAACTTTTTCATTTTCGGGACACTCAACTTAGCCTTACCTCTCGTTGTTGATTTATATGGTGGTAGTCCAATTAATTTAAGTGCTATGGAAGTTAGCTTAGGAGTAGGAATGGTGATCAGCACCATTACACTTAGTAGAGTGCAGATTAAGCGAAGAGGTAGAGCTTCAATCTTTGGATTATTTGCAGCCATTTTTAGCTTCTTGATATTCAGTCAGGCACCAAGCCTCCTTTTATTAACTGTACTCGTTTTTTTTATTGGTGTTTCAATGCCATTTGTATTTATCCCATTTTTTACAGCTGTACAGGAAACTACTGAAAATCGGTTAATGGGTAGAGTAATGAGTATCATCTTCCTTGCAATGAATGGATTTGATCCCATTGCATATGGAGTTATGAGTGGATTCATCGCTTTAGGTATTACTGTGCAAGTGACATTATTAGCCTTTGGCATTGCAGGTTTAATTGTGGCGCTTTTCATCTACTTTAAAGCCCCACATTTTACAAAGACTTAGATATAAGGTGAGGTTATTCTTCAGAGTATTGTTATATAATTAACAGAGTGCTGGCTCTTTGGAAGAGGAAAGAGCCACTTCATAATTTTTACCCCGGAACAACCGTCCGTATGACTCCCACTTCAAAACATGAAGTGGGAGTCTTACGGGAGATGACGTGCAGTTTCAGCAAGATTCTCTTCTCTTTTGGTGTTCATAAGGGCGATGACGTGCAGTTTCAGCAAAATCCTCTTCTTTTTCGATGTTCATAAGGGCGATGACGTGCAGTTTCAGCAAGATCCCCTTCTCTTTTGATGTTCATAAGGACGATGACGTGCAGTTTCAGCGAGATCCTCTTCTCTTTTGATGTTCATAAGGGCGATGACGTGCAGTTTCAGCAAGATTCTCTTCTCTTTTGATGTTCATAAGGACGATGACGTGCAGTTTCAGCAAAATCCTCTTCTCTTTTGATGTTCATACTGCGAATAAAAGCCATATCACAGCAAGGGTTCCTTTCGATTTTGATTTCCGTTTATGTTATAAATGTATTTTAATAGAGTTCCTTACCCAAAGGACTTTTTCTCTAAGGAGTGTTAAACATGATTACAGTAGTTGGAAGTATAAATATGGACCTTGTCGTTTCGGTAGATAGAGCGCCCAACAGAGGCGAAACGTTAATAGGAAAAACTTTTCACACCAACCCTGGTGGTAAGGGAGCAAACCAGGCTGTATCTGCAGCTCGCCTAGATCACCTCACGAACATGGTCGGCCATGTCGGGACAGATGCATTTGGCACTTCCCTACTAAATAATTTAAAAGAGCAAAACATCAGAACAAATTATGTAAAAAGAAAAGAAGGACCTTCCGGGATTGCGAATATTACAGTAGCTGGAGGAGATAACTCTATTATTGTCGTTCCAGGTGCCAACTTTTCATGGGAGGCCAAGGAATGGGAGCAATATGACGACCTGATCACAAAGAGTGATGTGTTGGTGCTTCAGCTCGAGATCCCGCTTGAGGTGGTAGAGGCATTTGCGGAAATGGCCAACAAACGAGGAACAACGGTTATTCTAAACCCAGCCCCAGCTCATTCCTTACCAGCAAGCTTAATCAGGAATGTTGATTACATAACACCCAACGAAACAGAGTGTATGGAAATTTTCAGTATGAACGCAGAAGAAGCAGTATCACACTTTCCTAATAAACTTATCGTAACAGAAGGCGAAAAAGGTGCTGTTTATTATGATGGCTCGTCCCTTGTTCGAATTCCAGGATTCCCTGTAAAAGCAGTGGATACAACAGGCGCAGGAGATACGTTTAACGGGGCGTTAGCTACTGCTATCGCAGAAGGACAGGACCTTAAAAAAGCTGTCTCCTTTGCTAACGCAGCAGCATCCCTCTCCGTGCAGCATTACGGTGCACAAAATGGCATGCCAGAGAGAGAAGCGGTGTTAGCGCGGTTAGGTGAAATGAATTAAAGCTCTATAATCATAGGCGTGGAGGTCAGCAGATAATGCTGATCCCATGCTTTTTTTATAAGCTCCTATGAAAGCGATTAGCGAGCATAATATTATACAAAGCATATCTGATCTATTATCATATCCAGAACAAGGAGGAGTAATAAATGAACCCAGAATATCAAGATATGTTTTCTCCATTAACGTTAAAAAATGGTGTTGAATTAAAGAACCGCTTGGTGATGGCGCCAATGACAAACTCTTCATCCAATCCCGATGGTACCGTAACAGATGACGAGGTGAGCTACTATGCCCGCCGCTCTAAAGGCGTAAGCATGGTCATCACTGCCACAACATATGTTACACCCAACGGAAAAGGATTTATTAATGAATTTGCGGCAGATCGTGATGCCATGATCCCAAGCTTAAGCAAACTAGCAAAAGCAATTCAAGCACAAGGTGCTAAAGCCATATTACAAGTTTTCCATGCTGGTAAAATGAGTCCAGAAGCCCTTGTTCCAGATGGTGATGTTGTAAGCGCAAGTGACGTTCCAGCGAATAGAGAAGGTGCTGTGAAGCCACGTCCGTTACGCGAAGAAGAAGTAGAAGAGATCATTGAAGCCTTCGGTGAAACGACACGCCGGGCGATTGAAGCAGGTTATGATGGTGTGGAAATACACGGAGCTAACGGCTACTTAATCCAGCAATTCTTTTCCCCGCATTCCAATCTGCGTAAGGACCGGTTTGGTGGGAGCCTGGAAAAACGCATGACTCTCCCACTTGCTATTATTGATAAAGTGCAGAGCATCGTTGCAGAGCATGCGGACGAATCGTTTATTGTGGGATATCGCTTTTCCCCGGAAGAACCGGAAACACCAGGGATTACGATGGAAGAGACACTTCATTTAGTCGATGTGTTGGCAGATAAAAACTTAGATTACCTGCATGTTTCCTTAATGGACTTTTTCTCTAAGCCAAGAAGAGGTGTGGAGGATCTAGACAAAACGAGAATCGCACACCTACTAGAAACAATTGGCGAGCGTGTACCTTTAATCGGTGTAGGTTCCATTTATACTGCAGAAGATGCGAAACTAGCATTCAATACCGGTGTCCCACTTCTTGCCCTAGGCAGAGAGCTCGTTATTGACCCTGATTGGGTTCAAAAGATAGCCGAAGGAAGAGAAAGTGAAATCATGACGGAAATTGATAAAGAGAAGCAGGAAGAATTAGTTGTACCAGACCCACTTTGGAAAACTATCATAAACACGCCTGGTTGGTTCCCAGGAGTTTAATAACAAAAGCGTAAGCGGCCGTTTAGAGACGTACGGACTGGACTGAGCCGCAGGAGATAAAGGAAACACGGAGACCGTAGGGATCTGATGTTGACTTATCGTACGGAGGTGAGGGAAGTCACGCTAGTCTCTGGGCGCTGGAGCTGGACGTGGCAATTTCTGCCATCGAAAATTATGAAGCCAAAATTTTAATTCCTTTACTTAACACAATAAGTCAGCCCACTGCATCGAATGCAGTGCCTGGCTTTTTCTTATTTATTCTTTAACACTTGAGACAGACCTTTCAAAGCATCATATTGTTTAATGTGATACTTCCGTCCTTCTTTTTGTAAGTACTGTTTTTCACAAAATTGTGTTAGCACATGCAGTAAATGCCGATAGGATACGCCTAAATAGTCACAGACGGTAACATGTTTTTCTTTATACACTCCATTATCTGCTGTTTGCAAAATAAAATCGGCAAGCCTATTTTCAAGTGGAAAAGCAAGACTTTGCGTATATTTCATAGCCATTTGCGTTGCCTTAATACTTAAAAATCGCGTTAATTCACGCAAAAATTTTGCATCTTCCATCAGTTGTTTTCGATAGTGATGCATCGGTAGAGCGAAACAAATAGTCTTTGTTGAGGCTTGAATTCCTTTTGTATAATACACATCATGGAGTAATTCCATTTCCCCTATAAATTCTTTGGCATTGATAAAATTAATTAACGATACTTTCCCATTTTGATGGGTGATATAGATTTTTGCATTCCCATCTACTACGAAAAATAGAAAGTCAGGTCTCGTGCCCTCTTTTATAATCCAGTCATCACGCTGATATTCATGAACTTCCATAAACGCTTTTACCGGGGCAGAAAACAAATGTTCAATTGAGTGCTTTTCCAAATATAGACTTTTTTTGTCAGCTTTATATATTTCCATTATTCACCTCAAAATAGGAGATATCTCATATTTTCTTTTATTCAACCATGATATCATGCAATCAATAAGGAGGATACATAATGAATACACAACGTTGGATGGGCATACGGTTTTTTAGTTTTTTCCTAACATGGGGCATTTTTCTACCTTACTGGGCCGGGTGGATGATTTATACAAAAGGCATCTCTGTTTCAGAAGCTAGTCTCATTATGAGTGTCGGGTTAGTTGCAAGGGGGCTGTCTACTCTATTTGCCTTTCCTTACCTTTCCGAGAAGGTTAGCAGTAAACGACTACTAAACATAGCGGGAATCGGCACATTCATTGCCCTTATCGCTTATATTCCGGCGGGTTCCTTTTCGGGGTTAATGGTAGCTACCATCCTCCTGCACCTTTTCTATCCCGCACTTATGCCTGCATTAGATAGTGCTGCTGGTGTTCTTGTACAAAACAAACAATTAAAACACTACGGGAGAAGTCGCCAGTGGGGATCAATCGGGTTTGTTTCAATTGGTATGGTCCTTACCATTTTCACAGCGAGGTTTGGCGATGAGATCATTTTTTGGGCGTTATTAATAGGGATATTAGCTTTTGTGGTGCTTAGCCTTTTGGAAGCACCTGCTGTCTTATCTGTAAAACCGCCAGTGGATCAAACACAAAAAGTTGGACTATTCTCTGTCTTCAAGATCAAACATTTTAGCCTCGTACTTTTAATTGTTATATTACTACAGGCCGCACATGCGAGTTATTACAATTATGGCTATATCTTTTTGCAGGATATTGATGCACCTATAACCTTAATAGGTCTCATTATTAACATTGCTGTCATAGCAGAAATTATTTTCTTTGCAATGGCCGATAGAAGGTTTGGTAATTTTTCAGTAGGATCCTTACTGACACTGGCAGCCATCGGTTCCTCTGTCCGTTGGATCGTCGTATTTGCCTTCCCAAGTGTGATTATCTTTAGTATCGCGCAAGTTCTACATGCATTTTCATTTGCTATGGCGCATTATGCCTTTATGAAATACTTAATCAACAATATTCCGGAAGTACAGATACCAAAAGCACAAGGCATCTACTCTGCACTAGCGCTTAGCTGGAGCACTGCTGTCTTTACTATCTTCGGGGGCTTTTTATATGAAATCGAACCAAGATTTGCGTTTATTGGGATGATTGTCTGTACCATTCCAGCCATGCTGCTTGCGTTGGTTTACCGGAAAGTGGAGGTTAGAAAAGGGACTGTGGGAACTGCTTGATATTTCCTTATGAACAGACTTATCTAGTATGGTAAGTCTGTTTTTAATTTTATCGAGTGAGACTGTTTATGTTTTTCTCCTAATAGGGAAGGCTGAATAAGAAACCGCACTTATTGGAGGAACACATCATGCATGAGCTAGATTTACATCATATTTTTCAACTCGGACTTATTTTAGTTATGATTGCGGCTGGGATTACAGCAATCGCCAAGAAGTTTAAACAACCTTACCCCATTGCGTTAGTCATTGTCGGGACAATCATTGGGCTTATAAACATTCCTGTATTAGAGCCGTTAAAGGATTTTATTACCGAAGGAGAAGTGTTTAACTTTGTCATTATTACATTGTTCTTACCTGCTTTATTAGGAGAAGCAGCGTTAAAGCTTCCGTTTTCCCATTTAAATGAAAACAAGAAGCCTATTCTCGCTCTGGCATTCGGAGGGACTTTTTTATCCTTCTTAATCATTGGTTTTTCCTCCATCGGGCTACTTGGTTTATCCATCCCTGCAGCATTTGTATTTGCAGCATTAATGAGTGCTACAGACCCCGTCAGTGTTTTATCCATTTTTAAAAGTGTTGGGGTTAAACGGAGACTTGCTACAGTAATTGAAGGGGAAAGCCTGTTTAATGATGGACTAGCCGTCGTTTTATTTAACATTTCCGCTTTCTCCCTGATCTCCTATCTCGACATGGGGGTATTAGGTGCTGGATATGGCTTGTGGGAATTTATTAAAGTTATCTCCTTAGGCCTGCTCATTGGCGGACTGCTTGGCTATGGCTTTTCACGTCTAACGCGTTACTTTGATGATTATCCGTTAGAAATTATTTTTAGCATTATTCTCTTCTACGGTGCCTTCTTGCTTGCGGAAAGCTTTGATGCGTCAGGGGTTATCGCTGTTGTAGTTGCTGCGCTTATCTTCGGTAATTATGGTACCAAAATTGGAATGAGCCCTGCCACCCAATTAAACATCAGTAATTTTTGGGATGTTGCCACACTGCTTGCTAATTCACTGGTCTTTTTAATGGTTGGATTAGAAATTACACGAATTAATGTTGCGGAACATTGGGGGCTTATTTTCACAGCAATTCTAATTGTGCTAATCGCCAGAAGCTTCGCAGTCTATGGCAGCCTTCTATTTATCAAGAAGATCCCACTATCCTGGAAGCACATCTTAAATTGGGGTGGTCTGAAAGGATCCTTATCTATAGCACTCGTTCTTAGCCTCCCGAGGGATTTTGAAGGTCGCGAGGAAATTTTGATTCTTGCTTTTAGTGTCGTATTGTTCTCTCTTGTCGTGCAAGGCCTTTCCATTAAGCCGCTTATCTCTTGGCTTGGCGTAAACAAAAAAGAAGAAGGATATCAGGAATATGAAGCACTTATTGCCCGAGCACATAGTTTCGAAACAGGCATTGAAGAAATCAACAAGGTTAAAAAGAACTTGTTTATAACAGAATTGGTTTCAGATTCCGTTGTTGATGAATATGAAAAACAACGTACGAAACTGCATAACGAGATAAATGCGCTTTTCCATAAGCACCCTGACCTCAGGGAAAAACAGGAAATTGCCCTCTTAAAGCATTCGCTCTACGCGCAACACGAAGCAGTTGGTCATTTGTTAAGGGAAGATATTATATCGAGTGAGGTTGCACAAAAAGAGCAGGACTTGATCATTAACAAAATCGTGGAATTAGAGGATGACCATGCATAACAGAATTCAACTAAAAAATGAATGGCGCATCTGTTGGACTCACATCAGATACACCATTCATTTTTTATTATCTATTAAAAATTTGGTAAGTAGTTAACTTAATCTGTTGATTTTTCTACATAGCTTTTAAAGTTCTCTAGGATCGCCTGCCAACCCTGTTGCTGAAATTCTGCTGGATGTGAAGCGTCTGAATCAAATGTTTCCACGACCTCTGTTTCCTTGTCATCACCTTTAAAAACGATTTTTACTTTTCTTCCATCAGCCATCGTATAAGCAATGACTTCATGTACCTTTACCTCGTCATAAATCCCACCAAAGTCGAAGCCAGTGCTCCCATCTTTGGCTTCCATTCTTGAAACAAATGCCCCACCTACTTTTAAATCATTTTCTGCAAACGGGGTATGCCAATCATCTGAAGCATTGTTCCACTGCTTAATGTGGTCAGGCTCTGTCCAATACTTCCACACCTTATCTATCGGTGCTTGAACGGTTGTTGCCACTCTAATTTCTTGAGATCCTTCCATTTTAAAACCTCCTCAACAAATCTAATTTTTCTAACGTTTGTTTACTCGAGGTGCCTAAATTTATTATAAGTGCCTTTTCGTTGTTTGACCACTAGTAATCTAAAAAGAAGCGTGAGGTGAAGCATCAATCCCAGTAATGAAAGATTACTTGGCCTATTGTCGCTGGCTTCCAATAAGCAATTTGCTCCAATTCAGCAGAATTTAATTTAGACTGGTTTATAACATCTTGATTGAAAGGCTCTTTTAGCTTTCTCTCTTCAATTATCTGGTAGAAAGAAGAAAGCTGCCCTTGGATATCTGGTCGATCTATAAACTCAATGTTCTCGAAATTCAATTCTGAAGCGAAAGCGAGGTAGGGATAATATTGGTTCAGCAAAATGTAAAATGAATCATCCCTTATCTCAAGTCTGGCGAAATAAAATGTAGTTGGATATTGTGCCACATTAAAATCTATGACTCTCCCGCTGTATCGCAAGGCGAGGTCATAGCACAATTGCTTAAATGGCTTCCAATCAACTCGTGGTGGCTCTTCACTTTTTGAATCGTAAAATCCTGTTATACCATTGGGTAGTTTCATACTCTTTTCACCTTTCTGTGGAACGTACATTTTTAGAGAGAACCTGATTTATCCTACCATAACGGCGATGAATATCCTTTTTTTACCTTAACAGAATTTTGTGATAAAATTAACCAGAAAATTATTATGTCATAGGAGGTTGTTACCATTAGTATTTTAACTATTATTGGGCTATTCATCGTGCCCTTTTTCCTAATTTTTTTCTATGTGACATTAAAGTTTTCTTGGAGCAAGGAAGCTAAAGAAGAGCATGGTAAAGAAGTATTAAAGAAGGCATCTCTCTATTCATTACCATTATTTCCAGTAGGATGGCTAGGCCTTGATATGTTTCATCGTTATATTCAAGCAGTGACCCTGGAGACCTATAGAGATTTCATGCTTCTTTTACTTTTAATTATGATGACGGTTTATGGGGCGAGTATTACCGTATTTAAAAACCGGACAGCACACAACTAAACCGTAAGGCCTTTTCGTATCGGTCTATATGGCTAATTATACTGCAGAAGAGGCGATGAAAGTGAAGGAAAACCCAATTGGTGTTAATTACGTATATAAAAACACCTTAGACCAGACTATTGAGCTTTGGATACCTATACCAGAAGAAAAGAGTACCACACTTAAACCAACCCAACTACATAAATTGCCTACAGGCGAGGACCTGGGATACTTTCTCTTACATAAAAATGACACATTACATCTGCAATATACTCAAAAATGGTATAAACCAAAACAGCTAAAATATTTAACCGAGGAAGAGATAACATACTATTTAAGAGATACGACTCTTTCCCCTGTTAACAAAGAGACGTTAAAAATGGCAAAGGACATTACGAAGGGAATAAAAAATAAAAAAGCTCAAGCTAAAGCCATTTTTCAACATATCGTAACGAGCTATAAGTATCATTACCCTCCAAAGAGTAGAGGAGTAGAATCTTTCCTACGAACAAAATCTGGAGATTGTGGAGAGTTTTCATTTTTATTTTCATCCTTGTGCAGATCCCTTGGAATCCCAACAAGAACATTGTTTGGCAGTTGGTCCACTGGAAGAATGAGTGGTCACGCGTGGAATGAAATTCATGTGGAAGACGAGGGCTGGGTTGCTGTTGACGTAAGTATGGCTAATTTACAAAAAAATAAGCCTCTTAGATTTTTGGATAGCGATTTAAGAACAATGCGGTGGACAAAATACTTTGGAGAAACAGAAGGACAGCGAATTGTCTTTTCTCATGACGCTGAAATAAGATTACATCCAAGGTATCGTGACAATAAAGATTACACCCCTGCGATGGAACCTACTTATGTAAACGATCAAGCCTTTTACTGGGGACAAGAGTCCTTAAATGGAGCTGCACCTTATCTTCAACCAGCATATGTAAAGATAGATATGGAAAACCTCCTCCCAGACACCTCCCTTGGTGTGGAAAACTATTTCGGAACCTGGGAAACAAAGGAAGTCGGTTGGCGAGGTTATATAGCAAAATCAAAAAAATATGCAGCCCTCGTTGGAATTGCTACCATGGCTACATATTTCCTATCTGGTTACGAATACCTCGCGCTTTTTTATAAAATCAGTTTTATTGCGTTGTTTACGTGTTTCATATTAAGGAGAGAGCGTGTTATTTTATTTAGCGTTTTATTAATCTTTATGATTCTTTCCTTTGTTTCAACAGTATCTGAATTGGTGTAATCGTTTCTTTCCATCCCACATTTAAAGGTGTGGGATTTCTCGTTAGGGAAATATTTAATAAGCGCTTCTTTGAAAACCTTATCTGCTAGTACATTACCCGGGAAATAACGTAAACTAACAGCAATCCATTACAATGCGAAGTCATGACTCACCCGTATGAAACCAGACACCTGTTTTTAATGTACTAGCGCTTCCTTCTCTCCCTCTGTCCATTCAGCAGGTATCTGTCCATATCGCCAAATTAAACTTCTTTCATAGAAGTCATACCAAAAATTTATCTTGTCAGAAATTTGCTCGATTTGTTCTTCCGATATAATAGGGTCTACATGTGTAAGAAGGTCGGGAATATATATTTCCATTTCTCTGTTGTATTTAACAGCCACATGAATATTTCTATCCAGAAGAGGTTGGAGGAACGAGAGAATTTCATGTAGACGTTTTTTAGGTAGTTCCTTTTTGGCGTACACGTCATGTGTGTCTAGCACTTCTTGAAGTTTGTATTTCTTCATTTTCACTTTATTCCCGGCAGGTACGAGCAAGAAGGGACCTAGACGTTTGGCTAACCGGTTTGGAAGGACGAGGCGCAAATGCAGTCCTACTTTATTTGTTTTTTCAATATCGAGCCCTTTCTTATACTTAATATAACTTATAGTATCGTTGGGTACATTGGAAAACTGCGGAATTCGTTCCAATTTCAAAGTGTGGTCGCTCTCAAAACCGTAGTGGAGAAACTCCTTGCTGACATTCGCCTCCCCTTTAAAATAAAAATACGGCATAATGTATTTCAATTTCATGTTCCAATACCTTATGCAGTACCTATACATTATTTTTGTATTGGAAACTCTCATGCTATTCATCTCTTCATCTCGCTTTTTGCGCCATTTCCATTGTTTATAAAAACCAAAAACTAACACGATACCTAAGACGAAAATGTTGGGGGATCCTGTAATAATACTAACTGCCACAATACCTGTTAAAATAATATACAGGTACACAGTTAACCATAAATAAGCTTTCCTTAGCCGCTTTGCATAATGTTGTTGACCTATATCTAAGACTTTTAATCCGAGCCAACGAACTACTTTGTCTTCGATAAGCGGTCGTTTTTTCACTTGAAATGGCGGAACTTCATAAAACAGAGTATCTTCATCTTTTGTAGCAATGTGTACATCTCTCTCCAAACTAACCACTTCCTCAACCGTATATTATCACCATTAATTTTTTCCAGAAGGTGGGGCGTACCCTGCCAGTCGCTTTCCAATGGCATGGCATTTGGATCATTATAAAGTGAACTCTTTTTCTTTAAAAAAAGTGATAAAATTTTTCGTTTATTTTCCCAAACATTATACCAAATTTATAATTCATATTTGATATATCTTCATAATTAAATCTGAAAACCGTTAATTCACCCCTAAAACCTGAAAGCATGTTCCATACCGATCATGAAACTAATAGACTGTTGGCAATGTATTTTATTAAATAGTCAAAAATTTTCACGTGTCTCGCTTCCACAAATACATGAGAAGCACTATTGACCATAAAGGTATTAAACTTAGAAAATCGTTATCGATAAAAAAGAATAAAAAGAACAAGGCTAAATATATAGATAACTGGATAAAGGTAGTTTTTAAAGATTTTTCTTCTACGATTAAACTCGACAAGAAAAGGAAAGTCATAGCAAGAGTAATAAGAATTAAGACTACAAATTTATTTAAATCAATTTCTGTAAACGCTAAAAATACTAAACTAAATAATATAAAGTAAGATGCTATACTTAGAAATGTTGATATATGTTTTCTACTCATAAAATACCCTTTCTAAAAGAAAACTTAATTGTACACTTTAATCTTTCATTAAACCTATTATTTAGACAACAGAAAGTTTAGCTTAGAAGGTTCCATATGTCTAAGCTATATGTTATAAGGAACTCTTTTCTCTAGTCTAACAAAGCATAGCGAATAATTCCTTCCTCATACGCAAGTAGATTCCTGGCGAAATAAACGCTCCGCTATACGAAAAAGACACACCCATCAAAAAGTGTGCCTCATCTCTAATTTTATCGATCAAACGTAACTCTTTCTGTTGCATTTCCCAACGTGATAGCTGTTTCACTTGGTTTTGTTTGGGAAATGAGCTTGCCATTTCGGAAGGAGTACCGTACTGCTGCTTGCTTACGAATGACTTCATATTCATTCTCTGCTGTCATAACGATAAAGTTTGCTGGCTTCCCTTCTTCGATTCCGTATTTGTCTTCAATATGCAATGTCTTCGCACTGTTTTTCGTAATTAAATCGATCGAGTTTACAATTTGCTCATAGCCCATTAATTGTGACGCATGGATTCCCATATGCAAGACTTGAAGCATATTCCCTGTTCCGAGTGGATACCATGGATCAAAGATATCATCATGGCCAAAGCAAATGTTTAAGCCAGCTTCCTGTAATTCTTTTACCCGCGTTAGACCACGGCGCTTCGGATAGGTATCAAATCTTCCTTGTAAATGAATGTTCACAAGTGGATTGGATACAAAATTAATATTCGACAACTTCAATAGGCGGAATAATTTCGTTGTATAGGCATCATTATAAGAGCCCATTGCTGTGGTATGGCTCGCAGTTGTTCGCTCGCCCATGCCACGTTCGTATGCTTCTTTGGCTACCACTTCCACAAATCGAGACTGCTCGTCATCGATTTCATCACAGTGGATATCTACTAAAAGATCATATTTTTCTGCTAGATCAAACGCTGTCTTCATCGACTCCACACCATATTCTCTTGTGAATTCAAAGTGAGGAATGCCACCAACAACATCCGCCCCCAATTTCAATGCCTCTTCAAGCAATTCTGCTCCATTTGGGTAGGATTGAATTCCCTCTTGCGGAAACGCGACAAGCTGAATGTCAACAAAGTCGGCCATTTCTTTTTTCACTTCGAGCATCGCTTTTAATGCTGTAAGATTAGGATCTGTTACATCGACATGTGTGCGCACATGCTGAATTCCTTGGGCAATTTGCCATTTTAATGCCTTTGTTGCTCTTGTTTTCACATCTTCCTCTGTTAACGAATCCTTACGCTGGGACCAACGTTGGATTCCTTCGAATAAGGTACCGCTTTGATTCCATTCCGGTTCCCCGGCAGTTAATGTTGTGTCTAAATGAATATGTGGCTCAATGAAAGGTGGTAAAACGAGCGCTCCTTTTGCGTCTATAACCTCTTCTGTTTGCTGCACTTCCTCAAGGTTTTGTGAAATAGTTGCAAACTTGCCATCTTCTATTGTTATATGCCAATGTCCTTCTTTTCCGCGTAATGTTGCATTTTTTATGAGCATTTGAGATCTCCCTTTTCTAAAATTAATAATGTATTCAATTCCCCCAGGATGGCCGTGCCTAGTCGGCCTTCCTTAAAACAGGCGCTTCTTCTTTTTTTATTTTTAATGATGCTAGATACATAAATACGATATAAACAGCCGCTGTTCCGATTAAGGCATTTAATGGCGTGATCCCTGGTGCTAGCTGTGCAATTGCCACACCACTTGCCCATGCCCCAATCGCTACCCAGTTTACTGTTTTAAACGTCATTTCTTTAAACGTACCATATTTCCTTTTTCTCACAAAGAAATAGTCTGCGATAATGATCGCCCCAATGGAAGGGATAGCGGCACCCAGAATGTTTAAGAAGCCGACAAAGTTGTTGTACATCCACATGGCGAGCAATGTCCCAACAAGGCCATTTGTGACAACAAATACCTTTTTAGGAAGCTTGGTGATATTCGCAAATCCTAGACCTGAGGCATAGAGGGCATTATCATTGGTCGTCCAAATATTTAACCCTAACACGATAATTGCCGGAATCATCAATCCTTGTAAAAACATGACTTCTGAAATATCTGGTAGTCCGTAAGACATTGCTCCGACTGCGCCAAACAAGAACATTAACGAGTTTCCTAAGAAAAACGCGATAACCGTTGCTACTACCGCAGAACGTGATGTCTTGGCAAACCGCGCAAAGTCTGGTGTTAGCGTCCCACCACTAATAAAAGAGCCAACACAAATTGTTAAGGCCGCCGCCACGGTCAATGTTTCTGTAGGTTCATAGCTCCACAGTGCATCAAAACCACCCAAGTACTCTGTCGCTTCAAATACAGAATAGCTTCCTAAAATCGCAATGGCAGGTACAGCAATAAATCCTAAAACGACTAAAGCTTTCATGCCAAAGATAGCTGATGCTGTAATGGCAACTCCAAAGATAAAGATTAAAGCATAGACATTCCAATTCATGGCGGTTGCGACAGGCACAGCAAACATCGCCACCCCAACACCAAACCAGCCAACCTGCGTAAAGCCTAGTAAGAATGATGGCAAATACGATCCCTTTTCCCCAAACGCGTATTTAGCCAGAAGATGTGTAGACAAGCCTGTCTTTGCTGCAATGTAAGCAAGCGATCCCGTATACATACCAAGCGCTATATTTCCGATTAACATGATTAAAATAAATTGTGAGAATGATAGACCAGCCCCCAATTCCCCACCTGCTAGCATACTTGCAGAGAAGAACGTAAACCCGAGCATAACAGATAATGTCTTCCAAAAATTATTTCGCTCTGACTGTGGTACTGCTTGTAATGAATACTCAACATCTATTTTTTTCATCATTATTCCCCCAACTATGATTTTCCGGTACCAAAAATCACAGATCCACGGCATACAAAAAAGAGGCTAATCACCAGTTAACCTGACAATTAGCCTCTTTTTCTATACAGTACACCAGCATAGGGTAAAGCACACCTACTCCTCGCGTATTGTAAAAATCCGCTGTCCTTGTCAGCCTCTCTGGACTGAATTAAAGGTACCATATGCAATTAAGAAGATTATGACAGGAAAATTAGTTCCTGTCAATTGCTTAAGGAGAACAGGGAAAATCCCTGCTTAGACATGAAACCGACGAATGAACTCCTCCTTAATTGTTTTGTATGAAAATAATAGCATTCCAATAAGCGTTAGTAATGCATAAAGAGAAGTCCCTACACATGTCCAAAGAACGGTAGCAATCCCACTAATATACAAGCCAATTGGAATAAAGCCTATTACAAACATGACGAATGTATAGCCCATATAGTCCCGCCAGTGCACCCGCTTTTTTAAAATAATAATGGTTGTCAGAAGCGTAGCCATAATAATTATCAGAGGGATGGCAAAATTTACTGACCACCGCTGAAAACCTGATGTGAAGTCCATGATTACCAGTACACTAGAAAGACTAATCACCTGTAAAATAATCTTCGCTCCAGTATGTGCTGAGGAAAGGAGTGTATGGTTCATTGTTACCCAAAGATAAACCGCTCCGCCTACTACATACAGCGACCAAAGGTAGTCGGCATTTACTAATAGGTTTATAACAAAACATGTACTTGCCATAGTAATCGATAGAAAGGCCACGACTTTTGCAATAAACGTCCTTCTTTTTTTCATTGTCATATAGTCTGGATATAGCTTTACCTCATTATCTATTGACTCTGCTACTTTACGATGACATAAGGGACATGTCACGTGGTTGATTGACACGGCACAATGATTACAGTAGTTCATCTCGTCTCCCCCCAATTATTGGAGTAAACTTCCACATTAAGGCCTGTTAAACGAGAAAGCTGACTGAAGAACGACTTAATGACTTCAGATTCTACAATCGAACGTGCAAATGTAATGGTCATTTGATCATTAACGGTAGCAACTCCACAACTAATTGGACTGTTTTTAGTAGGATACAGTGCAACTTCCATTCTTTCAATATAACCTTTCATGGAATCAGGCAGGTTAATGTTTCCTAAGTTAGTTAGTGTAAGTGTCTTTGCCATTTCTCCGTAATGTGTAAATCCATAGCGCATTGCAGGATACTTTAAGGACAAGGGTACTATTCTTGTTTTTAAGCTCTTTTGTAGCTGTACATGGCGGTTGATTTCATCCTGTAAATGTTGCTTGTCTGTCTTACTTTTTAATTGCTCGGATACCGCCTTCATAATCTCCTCTAACGTGATATCACCATTGATATCCACCCTTACATTTACTACAGAAAAAAAGTTTCTTAACGTGACAGAAGGAAACCTTTGGCGGAGGTTTACAGGGATTGCAATGGAGATATTTTCTTTGTATATTCCATATTTCATTGTTTCGGAATAAATGGCATAGATGACCAAGGCTGTAATAAATTCCGTGATAGACACGCCCATTCGCTTTGCAACATTATTTAGAGCAGAGGCACTGATTACGCCATGAATCACATTTACGCCTTTAGGGTCAAATGGCGTTCCTTTAATCTGAAACGCTCGCTGTACTTTATCCTGCAGATAATTACGATTAGACTTTTGGTAATACTTTTCAAAACTATCCTCTGTTTCATACTTACTTGGCACTTGGTCCGAAAATAGTAACGCGTCCCCGTCTACTGCTATTTCTTCCCCTCGCAATGTTAAATATTGATAAATTAATGTTTTAAGAAACTCCACTGCACCTGTTCCGTCTGTAAGAGAGTGAAAAATTTCCACAGCTATCCGCTTGTTAAAGTATAAAACCTTGAACAAATACCCATTATTCTCCTTTGGATTTATCGGGTGACAAGGATAGGTTGTTTCTTTCTGAACGCTTAGCTTTTCTTCATTACTCTCCATAAAGTCCCAGAATACCCCTTTGCGTACCTTTACAGCCAGTGTCGGGAATCGTTTGATCACGCTATCTAGCGCCTCCTGCAATCCCTCCTCGTCTACCATGTCTTTCATTAGCACAGAAACACGGTATACCGAGGAATTAGAGGCCTCTGTTACGGCATGAAATACTTTACCTACATTATCGATTTTATACCATTTGCTCATCAACTTACCTTCTTTTACTTCGTACTTTATCTATGATGATCTGCCACTCCAATTATTAAATTGTCTCATACTTAGTTACAAATAGCGTAACAAATTAGGCTATAACATAAATACACTATATTGTTGCAATTATAGCATTATTTTTTACCGATAGTCCCGATATAGAGTCGACTCTGATATACCCATACTTGCTCGCACATGCTGAGTAAGGAAATACCCAGATGCATCTTCTTTCGCCAGTACGGCAAGGACGCATGCATCAAGTAAAGAGGACCCCAGCTAGAATGACATTAAAGCACCTCCGATTTTTTATATAATAATGGGTGTCAAGATACAATAAGCAACTTATTTTTATTGATCTTTCCCTTTAATAGAGATATATTTTAACCACTGGTAAGTTAAAGGAACGGGGAGATCTTTCGTGAGCGCAATCGAGAAGGTTAAAAAGTTAACAATGGTAAATGGAACAGTTAAAGAAAAATCAGTTGGGTACGAAGATATTAAAATATATGGCGCCGTTACTTTTCACGAGGACTGTGAGTCGAAGCAGTTGTCCCTTTGGGGAAGAGGCAAATTCCTAGCTAATACGAAAGCAGATTGTTTAACCAATCATGGAGCTTCCTCTTTTCATACTGTAGAAGCTGGAGAACTAATGAATATGGGGGCACTTAAACTTGAAGAAGGGACTGTAACAACTCTTACTAGCATGGGGCACCTAACTGTGAAACAGGCAATAAATGCAGAGAGAATAGAGTTAACAGGTGTCATAAAAGCAAACACATTAAAAGCAAAACATATCGAGATAAGTAATACAGGCAAAAGCAATGTAAAAACATTGCAAGGCAACTATATTACCGTCAGTGTAGAAAAAAAGTCACTTTCTTTAAGTGGGAAGAAGCTTACTTGCAGCGTCATTTTCGGTGAAGAAATTCATCTTCATTCCACCAATGCCAAGTGTGTTAAAGGTGCAAATGTCCATATCGGGCCTAAATGTTACATAGAAGAACTTGTTTATGCAGACACCTACACCATAGACCCAACTTCTACAGTAAAGAATTTTATAAAAGAACAAAGAAATGAAAATCCATAAAAAGAAACGTTTGTTTTGTTATTGCCAGTTAAGCTACATTTATATTGGGGTCATGTTCAGCAGTATTATTATTGTTTTCTTAAGTGAGTTATTACGAACAAATGGTTTAGATATCATACAATATTGATAACGCCTGGTAAGGAGACACCTACATATATATTGGTTTTTCAAATAATGTGTGTAAGTTCAATCTTACTCTCTGGTTGGTACTAGTGTTTGGTTCCCTAAATCAGCTGTTTTAGAATACTGCTTAGATTTAGCCAGTAAAATAGCTTTCCATTCCTATCATTTTATTCTTCCAATGAAAAAACTAAACTGTGAAGTAAGAGGGTACGCCCCCATACTTACACAGTATAGTTTACAGTCTCGACTGAATCACTATTGGATCCAATCTTTGGATTCTAACTATTTAATAAGGAAATATTATCTTACTTAAATTTTAATGTTTCTAATATGTCAGGCATGTCCTCCTCTACCATACGAGAAAATTGATTACCTGTATTTATGTACGGCTCGTCATATAATTGCTCTGGCATCATCCCAGGTCTAGTATATACTAAGACAATACCATTTCCTGCCCCAATGTACCCTTCAAACCCTGGCCAATTTTCATAATACTTTTCCACTCCTCCTTCATCTATGTCCTCAAGGACTTCAATGGAAAATAAATCCCCAATGAACGCCCCATCTTCAACCATGCTGAAAACAATAGATTTAGATGGATCTTTAATCAAATGTTCATAGTAGTCTTCACTTATTCTTACTTTATACTTATTTTTCCATGATTTCGGAAATTTCATAGAAAAACCATAATCATTATCGATATAAGTTAAAGTAGTTGTTGGGCCCACAGAAGATCCAAACTCATACGTTTTATTGTCCTGTTTTAGTTCTGTGGCTGAGAATTTTCCCATATTACTCTCTTGATATTCTTTTAGTTCATCCCATGTGACTTCTACCCCTACAATTCCTGCGGCGTTAGGAAAAATACTGAAATATTGTTTATAAAAAGTAATCGACTTCTCTGTTAAGGTAAATGACTCATAATTACTCTCCACTGGCTCTGTCTCTTCATATACTCTTTCCTTATAATTTTCTGATGCAGAATCACCTCGATACTCAGCAAATTTTTCACCCGAAATAAGTTCTTGAGCCACTAATTCAGCGATCTCTTCTAAAGAAGTTTCGTGTTCTTTTAAAACGTCATTCAAGGTAATTAACTGTTCATCCATCAAATTAAAAGTCATTGTATGACTAACAGAATGACCAGTTCCCCCCATGGCAATACGGTCCTCGAAATATATAGATACAAACTCTTTCGTTATAATTGGTTTTTCAAATGTTTTAGTTATAAAATATCTTAGATCTACAGAAGGATTTTCATAAGATTCTACCGTTGCATCAACGCTCTTCCAATGTTCAACTTCCTTCTCCATTTCGCCTGATATAATTTCATCCAAAGGATCATAGGAGAATTTCGGATACTCTATTGTTAGTTCTTTTAATTCTTCAACCTCTTCCAATACAACCGTTTCATAGTTTTCTAGGTTGTTAACTAAATCCTCCTCTATATCTTCTTCATGTTCATTTTTAGTTGTTTCTTCAGACTTTCTTTTACTATGTTCAACTTCTTCACTTTCAGCCTTCTCTTCTGCCACTTCCGTATTACTTGCTCCCGTTTCCTTATTACTACATCCACTTACTATTAGAAAAAGGATAGTAAATGGTAAAATCACATTCTTCATAGCTGTTTTCCCCCTGATAGATATGATACTCTCAAAAAGTTTGTTAATACTTTCGAATTACAGTCATTAGAAGTCTATATCCAGTGTATGATTTATCTTGACAGCTCTTCATAACTAGGTATATATACCTTTCTTAAAAATGAATAAACAACCCAACAATGTTCCTTTCGACCTACATTACATAATATTACGAATTCCATCTTACGTAAATAAATAATGGAACAACTTGCTTTTCAAATTAGCAGTATTTTTAAGATCATTCAAATTCCCTTCCTTAATATTGCTAAATTTATTGTGAATACAGAGCACCTTGTTAGTAGCTGAAGGCAGCTACAGATAAAATTTTATATAAAGTTCGATTTCTCCCGCACTTTTCAAGTATAATGAACCTTAATCAGATCATGCATATGATATTTCTTGGAGAGAATTCTATATATATGACGAAAAAACAAAAAATGAGGTTAAAAAATGAGTAAAAGAAGTTTTGCGGATTATCATGTAAGCGAAGAAATTAAAAAAGCACTAGCTGTGCTAAAATACGAAACGCCAACAGAAGTTCAAAGTAAGGTCATCCCACTAGCAATGGAAAATCAAGACCTTGTCGTAAAAGCTCAAACAGGGAGCGGAAAGACCGCCTCTTTTGGTATACCTGTTTGCGATATGGTTGAATGGGAGGAAAAAAAGCCACAAGCCTTAATTCTTACCCCAACCAGGGAGCTTGCAGTTCAAGTCCGTGAAGATATTACGAATATCGGAAGGTTTAAACGTATTAAAGCTGTGGCCGTCTATGGAAAAGAACCTTTTGCGAAACAAAAGGATGAATTGAAACAAAAAACGCATGTAGTCGTTGGTACGCCTGGACGGGTCATGGACCATATTGATCGAGAAACCCTAGATTTGAATCAAATAAAGTACCTTGTCATAGATGAAGCGGATGAAATGCTTAATAGAGGTTTCATTGATGAAGTAGAATCGATCATTAAAGCGTTGCCTTCAAACCGCGTTACCATGGTTTTTTCTGCTACCTTGCCTAAAGATGTGGAAAATCTTTGCTATAAATATATGAAAAACCCTACTCAGATTGAGATTGAATCAACTGGGGTAACAGCCGATTCCATTGAACATTTCTTAATCGAAGCGAAACAAGAAGAAAAAATTTTACTACTTAAAGATGTCACAGTTGTACAAAATCCAGACAGCTGCCTCATTTTCTGCCGAACGAAAGAACATGTGGATACAGTGTACAGCGAACTAGATAAAGCTGGATATCCTTGTGAGAGACTCCACGGGGGACTAGAACAAGAGGACCGATTCGCTGTTATGGAAGGTTTCAAAATGGGGAACTTCCGCTATCTGGTGGCCACCGATGTAGCTGCCAGAGGGATTGATATTGATAATGTGTCACTTGTTATCAACTATGATGTTCCAATGGAAAAAGAGAGCTATGTGCATCGAACTGGGAGAACCGGTCGTGCTGGAAATAAAGGAAAGGCCATTACATTTTCGACACCTTTTGAAGAAAAATTTCTTAAAGCAATTGAAAAGTACATCGGCTTTGAAATACCGACTATAGAGGCTCCCAGCACTCAGGAAGTAACTGGCGGAAGAGCTGCTTTCGATGAAAAACTTAGCAACAAGCGAATTGTAAGAAATAATAAAACTGCCCGTATCAATCAAGATATTATGAAACTCCATTTCAACGGTGGTAAACAGAAGAAGATTCGTGCTGTTGACTTTGTTGGAACGATCGCCAAGATCCCTGGTGTCACAGCAGATGATATCGGCATTATAACCATCCATGATCGCATGTCATATGTGGATATTCTGAACGGAAAAGGCTCACTCGTTATACAAGCCATGGAGAATACGACGATCAAAGGAAAGAAGTTAAAAGTAAGCAAAGCAATTAAGTAATAGATGTATAAACCTTAAATCCCCCTCCACAAAAAAGTGAGGGGGATTTTTTAATTCAAGTAGCGTATAAATAAAGTCGAATTTAAAAAGCCCTGAACGAGGCTAGGACATATTAGCCAAAAGACGGATAAACGATATAACAAGCGTAAGAAATATACGGAGACTCCTTGAAAATCAAAAACGATTTTCTGCGTGCGATGCAATGCTGTCGAAGTCTTCCTTGTCCAATGGGAGGGAAGGCCTAGGTGAGACCCCGGAATGCGAAGCATCCGGAGGCTCACCAGCCGCCCATGGAAAGCGTAGTATATTTCTGGAGCGGTTTTTCAAAAGCATATCTTTCGGATTTTTCTTTTAAATAATATCCCAAACACGTACTTTTATTTCAGGTGCTTAACTCCCGTTTCTAACATCTCCATCTGCAGCAGTGTTTGTTCGTCTGTGATAGTTTTTTCCTTACCATTTATAATCGCTTCGTATACATCATCATACACCCGACCATAATCACCATTTACCGATTTCACTGTTTCTTCATGGATTGTGCCTTCCTCATCGATATATGTCAGCACACCATAGTGGTTTATTGTATCAACACCAAAGTCTTTGTTATCAGGCATGTAGAATAATTTCAAATGTTCTTCCTGACGATCTTTCGTTTCTTTGACAAAGGACCCTTTTTTACCATGAACGACGAAGCTTGGTCTCTCTTTCACTCTGAAATAACTAGATTTTACCGATACTTTGACTCCACCATAATATAAATCCAAATCGAAGTAATCATTTTTTCTACCTTGTCCTAAAATCTGCCTCACATCATAATGAATATCATCTGGCTTGCCAAAATAGCTGATGACCTGATCTAGTGTATGACAGCCATGTTCGTATAAAAAGGATGATCCTGGATCAAAAGAGGTAGCAGACTCAGGTACTTCGGGGCGATAGTAGTCATAATGCATTTCAACTTCCAGTAAGTCCCCTGTTTTTCCTTCTTCAATCACCTTTTGAACAGTTAAGAAGTCACTATCAAAACGTCTATTTTGATATGCCTGCACAATTAAGTCCTTCTCTTTTGCCAATGCGAATATTTCTTTAGCCTGTTCCGAAGTTTCCATAAATGGCTTTTCAACCAAACAGTGTTTATTATGTTCTAATACTTGTTTAGCATATTCATAATGGCTATCATGTTTTGTACAAATCACAATAAGCTGGATGTCCTCGTCATGAAGTAATTCTTGTAAATCAGAAGTATAATGGACACCCGCAATCTTATCCCAGCTATCATTTGCAGGCGTTCTCCGATAGATTGTTTTTACGTTTATATTTTCCCTTTGCAGTACGAATGGCAGATGGTACCTGTTTGTACTTTTTCCATTTCCGATATAACCAATAGTAAGCATAGTAATCTCCTTTTATAACATTATGTAAAAGTACCTCCTTTGATGAACAGATGTCATCCTAGGAGGTACTTCACTATTTAAATAAAGTTTAGCATTACATTAAGCCAATTACGTGGAAGACAATACCTAGAACGAATAATCCAAGGATCATAATAATTGGAGAAACTTTCTTTCTAAGCAACCACATACAAATAAGGGTTAACGCCAAGCCAGCTAAACCAGGAATTAAGCTATCTAAGTTGTCTTGTAATGTTGTAACTTGATATTCACTTAATGATCGCCCAGCGGCCTGTTGTTCGAGTGCCGTTTTAATTCCCTCTGCTCCGGATGGTAGGTTCTCCCAATCAATATAAGCACCGTCATCGAGTTGGATTTCCGAGACGGTTGGGGTGAACGATACAGCTACCCACCTATTAACCAAGGCACCGAGGATGAACATACCGAGTATCGAGGCACCCTTGGTGATATCTTGAAGTATTCCGCCAGATAAGTCATCCGTGATCTTAGAACCGGCTTTGTAACCAAGCTCTTGTGAATACCACATGAAGCCCATACGAATCAGATTCCATAAGACGAAGTAAAGAATTGGACCAAGTATATTACCGCTCATTGCAAGCGAGGCAGCTAATGCACCAAGGATCGGTTTTACCGTGAACCAGAATAATGGATCGCCAATACCAGCTAATGGACCCATCATACCGACTTTAACCCCTTGAATAGCCTTGTCGTCAACCGGGGCACCATTTGCCCGTTCTTCTTCAAGCGCAAGCGTTACACCAATAATTGGCGAAGCTACATACGGGTGTGTATTAAAAAACTCTAAATGACGCTGCAATGCAGCAGAACGATCTTCTTTTGTTTTATATAATCGTTTGATGGCCGGGATCATGGAGAATGCCCAACCACCGTTTTGCATCCGTTCATAGTTCCAAGAACCTTGTATGAACATGGAACGGAACCAAATAGCTATACGATCTCTTTTTGATAATTTCAATCCTTTTTCCATTTTTTAAGCCTCCTCCTTTTAGTAGTTATCAATAATGTCGCCTAACGGATCACCAGTATTGCCGCCGCCTCCGCCATTACCAGAGCCACCTTGTTTTGATAATGCAATATAAATAAGTGCAAGTGCTACACCGATACCACCTAAACCTAAAAGGGTAAGAGATGGAATGGTTGCTATTACGAAACCAATTGCCAAGAATGGCCATACTTCTTTTGTAGCCATCATGTTAATAACCATCGCAAAACCAACCGCTACTACCATTCCACCACCGACTGCTATGCCGTCTGTCAACCAAGCCGGCATCGATTCAAGTAATTCTCTAACAGGACCTGCGCCAATTGCTACAATTAATGCAGCAGGAATAGCAATACGCAAACCTTGCATAATGATCGCGATAATATGCCACATCTCAACCTTTCGGAAATTACCTTCCCTCGCTGCGGCATCCATGAAATGTACAAATGCTGTTGCAATCGTTCGAACAATAATTGTTAATAATAAACCTGCTACTGCAAGTGGAACAGCAATCGCGATTGCTGAAGATACACCTGCTTCGCCTTGACCACCCAAAACTAAAATAATGGCAGATGCTACGGATGCCAACGCGGCATCAGGTGCTACAGCAGCTCCGATGTTAGCCCACCCTAAAGCAATCAATTGAAGCGTACCACCTAAAACGAGACATGGTATTATTTCTCCTGTAACTAAACCAATTAACGTACAAGCAATAATTGGCTGATGGAAGTGGAATTCATCCAATATCCCTTCGACACCAGCTAAGAATGCTACGATAATAACTAGTATTATCTGAATAATAGTCAAATCCATGATATATCCTCCTTTTCACCTAATAATTATTTCTGTTTATCTAACTCAGCTTGTGCTCTTTTTAGAATGTCATCCATGTTGCCATATTGATCAGCTGGAACTTTACGTACATCGAAGTCCACACCAAACTCTTTTAACTTGCGAAACGTATCGATATCGTTTTGATCAAAAGCCAACACCTTATTCGGCTGGACTTTACCAGGAGAGTGTGACATCGAACCAACGTTAATGGTTTCTAATGGAACGCCACCTTCTACAGCTCTAAGCACATCCTGCGGGTTTTCGAAAAGCAGTAACGCGCGCTGACCACCAAAATGCTGATCATCCTTGGCAAGCTCGATCATTTTTTGAATCGGCACGACATGTGCCTTAACACCTGAGGGAGCAGCCTGCTGGATCAATTTTTTACGAAGCTCATCTTCTGCTACCACATCTGATACAACAATAATACGCGTAGGCTGTGTATTCCTTGTCCAGGCTGTCGCTACTTGTCCATGCAACAAACGCGTGTCAATACGAGCTAGCACATAGTCAAATGTACCAGGTGCACCTGTACTTGCTGGTCCGGCATCAGCCTTCGCAGTGTCCGCTGGTTCTAATTCTTCCGGTTTTACTTTAACGGCTTCTTTCGCTGTACCTAGGATATGTGTCGCAATTTCATGTGCTGTGTCCATAGACATGCGCGAAGCATATGCTTCTATCAGCATGGCTAAATTCAAACCAGCAACAATTGCCCATTTATCTTTACCTTCCATCAAGCTGCTTGCCTGATTGAAAGGAGTACCGCCCCAAAGATCGACTAAGAATAATACTTCATCTTGATTGTCGAAAGAGGAGATTGCCTTTTCCATTTTTGTTTTTACATCAACAGGTCCTTCGTTCGGCATCAATGTAATAGCTGTCACATTTTCTTGCTCTCCAAAGATCATCGCTCCAGATTGCAAGATACCATCTGCGAATTCGCCATGCGTAGCAATGATAATTCCTACCATCTTTTTACCTCCTATTAGTATTCGTTTTTTTACACTTAAATTATGGATAACTCGTTAACCACTATCTCCCCATTCCCTCTAAAGCGTTTGCAAACACAAAAAAAGAATAAAAAAGACACGAGTAAAAAGCAGACTAAAACAAGGCAGAGGTGTAGTAGGTCCCCTTTTACTTCGTTTTAATCTATACTTCCCACTCATGCCTGATCGAATCAGTAACACGTAAAAAATAAGTACAATCTATTCACTTTATGCAAACGCTTCAATCACACTTAAAATAATTAAGCATTTAGAATGCTTAATGAGTTTATCCAAAAGTATTATAACACTACATTTTACTCGTTTCAAGAATAAGCTAATTATTTTTGCTCAGTACCTTTTCACTATGAACCTTTTTAATTACGTTTAAGAACCTCTGCAAAAAGCTACTTATTAAATCTACCTTTAAAACCCCGCTTAATGACATCAAAGAAGCCTAATGATTGAACCATCCGATCCGGGTCAACGTACTCACGAATGGATCGCAATACTTTCTTTGGATCCTTAGAAGAAAATGTATATGTCCCATCACTCTTTGTTTTAATTGCATAACGCGGAATCCACTTTCCTTTAAACATGACAGAAGCAATCACGGAATCCACTTCTTTCCACGGAATTTGAATAAACTTTCGGGCATCACGAGTATTGTAGAATTCAAACCCTTTGTCGCCAATCATAATTTTGCCATAATCGGTCATTCTTATATGTGAGGTTGCATTAATAACTAAATCTACTTTTGTATTAAGAGACTGGACCATTTGACCTACCCCATTTCTTTCTATTACTAGAAATCATTATACACGTTTTAGTCTTTTAAGCAAAAAATGTTTGAAAGAAACCAGCTATTAATGAACACTAGACGTACACGTTTTAGAAGACTAGTGACGGCAACCGTTACATTCACCCATAACAAAGGTCTGTCATAAACTGTATAAAGTGAAAAGATACATTAATCGTCCACCTTGGTGAAAGGCAAAATAACAAAATTTGATTAAAGGAAGTGACTCCTTGAAAAATTATTATTATGTCACGGCAAATACAGCAGAGGGATTTTTTAACTTACTATCCTCCAATATAGAAGGCTTGCAGCAGATCATTAGTCTGAAACATGCTTCCCAAAAGGTAAAATCACAGATTTTAAAGCATTTAATACAAAAATATGAAACTACTAATGCAGTGGAAGTGTTAAAAAGTCCGTTAGGTGAGGGTTACTTGGATGGGGTTATTATTCGCGAAAAAGGTATCGCGTTTTTAAATGATTCCGCCATCCCCCATGGTATGGAGAGCGTAATCGAACTCGATTTAAGTGCCTTTACATCAGAAAAATTAGTAAATAACATTGTGCTACAAGAAAAATTCAAGCATCACACCGAAAAAGCATATAAGGATTTTGAAACAGGATTGCGCATTCATGATGATCTGGAAGAGATCTATATTAAAGAGATGCATTTTGAAAAGGCGAATGAAATGACAGGTAAATTTATTCAAGAAAGATTACAAGGGCAACCAAAGAAGACCCGCGATGCCCATGAATATCACCGCCTCTTTGGTACGACAACCGTGGATGGACCTGTCAATGTCATCCCCCATATTACGGAAAAGCTCTCCCATGTTTTTTATGTGAAAGGGCGTGCCGGAACAGGCAAGTCAACATTCATGAAAAAAGTAGCAAGTGCTTGTATCCAACACGGTTATGATACGGAAGTTTATCATTGTAGTTTCGATCCAAATAGTATTGATATGGTAGTTGTACCCGGTTTAAATTTCTGCCTCTTTGATAGCACGGACCCGCATGAATTTTTTCCAACAAGGGAAAAAGATGAAGTCATTGATTTATACGAAGGAGCTGTCACTCCTGGTACAGATGAAAAATATGCAGATAAAATTAACAAAGTAAATGACCACTACAAATCCTATATGAAAAAAGGTGTTGTAGAGCTGAAAAAGGCTGGAGAATACTTGGAATCGTTGGAACAACAGTATTCAAGTACGGAGCAAGAACAGAAGAAAATACTTGAATTTATTGAACAGCAGCTCGACTAGTCCTTTGCGTGCCGAGCTTAATAATATACATCAAATGCCATAGAAACCATCAACTATCGTTTCTATGGCATTCTGTTTATCATTTTTTTCTTAATTAATTCATAATACAAAGCTAGAGTTGTTTGAACAGATAAAATTACAAGCAATGAAAAGTACATATTATATCCATGTTGATAATGAATTACTCCCATAAATACTGATAATTTTTCCATGGATAAGCTGATTATAACCCATCCTATAACATAAAAAATAAAACGTTTTTTATTGATATTTAGCACTTCATAAAAATAAATAAAGAAGTAACTAAAAATCGGAAACTGAAGATAGGTTAAAAAATCTGCAAACTCATAGCCATTAGCATCATTAATTTTATAAAAGTCCATCATCCCTCCACCGATAGTAAAATCGACTAACATTGCAGTAGCTAAACCCCATGTTAAAAACAAAACAGTAATAGGAAGAGGCAACTTTTTAGGGGAAATAAAGACTGCAGCATAACCCCCAAGCAGTAAAATTAATGTATATATTTCATTTTTATCAAAAGACTCCCATAACATCATTTACTTTCTTGAACCCCCTTGATTTTATTAAATAAGGTGTATGAAATAAGACCAATAAGATTTAAGCAAATGAGATAAATTGCTTCTAACCAAAGGCTCCATTCTTTGAATTCTATTATGTTTAATTGGGTTGAAATAAAACTAATCATGAGCAAAATTATTATGGAAGAAACCAGGATAATTCCTTTCTTAATATATGAATGAGTTTTTATAAAAAGGTTTACCTGTAACAAGACAAGAATAGGTATAAGTATACTGCGATTCAACAAGTATGCTGTGTACGGCGTCCATTCTTCTCTTAACGTAATTAAATTCAATTCATCGTTAATAATCCATGAAAAATTAATACTCACAATAAGTATGATTAGAAAAATAAAAGTGTTTGTAACAATACTTAGATCTTTATTTATAGCCGTGAACAATGATATTGCTAGCCAGGATAGAAAAAAGAAAACAGCAATTTCCATAAAGACCTCCATACATAATTTTTATCTAGTATGTCAGCTGAACAGTAATTTATTCTCTTCTATCTAAATAATGGTCTAAGTGCAGTCCCATATATATATTAAAAAAATTTAAAGGAGGTTGTCCTTATGACACGAGTAATATCTCTCTTTTCACTTACCTTCCTTTTATTCTTCACTGGTTGTTCCGACACTAATGCAGTGGGAAGCAGTTTGAACCTTGGTGAAACAACCGGGATGGACTGTGTACCTGGTGAGAATGGAGCGAGCAGAATGTTTGGAGATACATTTCTCATACATGAGGGAGATGAGGAAATTACCATTACTGATATTTCTCTCGTTAACGCTGACGGCTTGGAATTAAAAGAGTCGGTGCTAGTGAAGCTCAACTCTGATGAAGCACTTCTTGGGTTTGGTGAGTGGCCACCAACAGACTCCACAGATTTCCCACTGCCGAAAAATTGGGATAATCGAGTAGAAGCGATAGGTGCGAAAGTTCAGCCGAATGAGATGCGGAATCTTGTATTCGCCTTAACGTCTACTTCATCTGAAACGGGTTCCACTGATGCAGTTAAGATTGAATACAAGGACTCCACAGGAAAAACCTTCGAACAAGAGACGCTCATCCGCTATTTTATTACTTCTGATGAGTGTGAGGATGTTTGAAGGAGAATCCTTTGTAGAGGAATGACTTAGAATATTTATCCACTTCGTTACAGCTAATACGGTTCTGTCAATCATCCCCCCTTTATACTCAGGGGGGATTTAACTATTTGTGTAACACAGCTAAAAATTACTACTTGATAAACTAGATGAAAGCTAGTAAACTATTCAAAGTGCTTGATTACATTAAATTTAAATAACCTGTATAACCTCAGGAATATGGCTTGAGGGTCTCTACCAGGAACCTTAAAATCCTGATTACAGAAAATGAGTGAATCATTTTTTGTAATCAGGATTTTTTTATTTAATTTGAAAGGAAGGAAAGAAAGATGAATTTAAAAGTTTTTATTCTCGCATTATCTACAGTAGCCGTTGGACTTGTTGAATTAGTCGTTGGTGGAATTCTTCCAACTATAGCGAACGATTTAAATATCTCCTTAAGCTCCGCTGGACAATTAATCACGGTTTTCGCACTTATCTATGCTGTTTCCGGTCCTGTATTATTAGTCCTAACGAGCAAAATGGAGCGCAAAAAGTTATATCTTATTTCCTTGTCTATTTTCTTCATTGGGAATATTATGACTTATTTCAGTCCGAATTTTACCTTTATGATGATTGCAAGGGTCATTACCGCCATGAGTACAGCACTGATCGTAGTCCTGTCCTTAACCATCGCTTCAAAGGTGGTTTCACCGGCACATCGAGCAAAGGCGCTAGGCCTTGTTTACATGGGGATTAGTTCTTCGCTTGTTATGGGAGTGCCACTGGGAATTTTGATTTCCGATCAATTTGGCTGGCGCGTTATCTTCCTAGGAATTGCATTGTTATCGATAGGTTCTTTTGTACTTATCTCCATCTTTTTAGACCGATTCCCTGGCGAGAACGCGATTCCACTCACGCAACAACTAAAAGCAGTGAGTAGCGTGAAATTAGGTAGTGCACATCTCGCAACCATGTTTATGCTAGCAGGGCATTATACGCTTTATGCATACTTCACGCCATTTTTAGAAACAGAACTTCATTTGGGTTCCAGTTGGCTCAGCATTTGTTATCTATTATTTGGGATTGCAGCAGTAAGTGGCGGTGCATTTGGAGGATTTCTTTCCGATTCGATTGGAGCTCCAAAAAGCATTATTACCGTGATCATTTCATTTGCTGTAGTGCTATTTATACTGCCATTTACAACTTTTTCACTTATTGTATTCCTACCAGTTATGATGATCTGGGCTGCATTAAGCTGGAGTCTAGCTCCACCACAACAAAGCTATTTGATTCAAACAGATCCTGCAACATCTGATATTCAGCAAAGCTTTAATAATTCAGCATTACAAATTGGGATTTCGCTTGGGTCAGGATTTGGTGGACTCGTGTTAAATCAAACCGGAAATGTTTCCAGTACAGCTTGGTTTGGTGGCGTGCTTGTTATTATTTCCTTAGTATGTGCGGTTGTTTCTTTAAGGACAAAAGCGCAAGGCACGCGTTTAAGGAAGGATAACTACGAATTAAAGCCCGAAAAAAATTATTAAAAAAGGTTTTTATCAATCCCTAGGCTTAAAAGACAGATGGACCCCTCATTTAATGGAGGACTATCTGTCTTTTTTAATTTACTGCCCAACTAATGGATACGTAATGATTTCTTGCAACGTGTCATTTATTAAACGGACCTCCCACGCGTTGAAGTCTAGGGCTGCAAGCTGTATGGCATTTTCAAATACAGTTCGATCATCTTCCGTTACAATCTCTTCATCCAACGTATATTGGACCGTAGCAACACCATTCTCAATGGATGCGTGAACAACTTCCAATCCTTCTACCATTGCCGAAGAGTAAAAGGCATCTTCGCGATCCACTGTAGCCATCGCTTCAACTGTTTCCGGGAAGGATAATGGCTCTTCGTTGTCATTTGTAACCTGCTCCTCTAATTCCCCTCCTGGCAGGAACAACGTTTGCTCTAGGTCTTGGTCGTAGACGGTGTAGTACCCACGCGTAAGACCTCTTTCGTCTTCAATTTGCATAGGCTCATCAACCAATCTTTCTGCTACCGTGATGTTTTCCTCGCCATCAGGATTAAAAAATGAAACTTCTTCAATCCCATATAAATCACTAATTCCAAACAACGAATCATAAAATAACATCATTTGTGCAGAGGTAGCGGATAATTGATTTCCCTCTTCAGTAAAGTTTACTTGAAGCTTTGGCCACTCTACAGTCATATCAGTGAATGAGCTAAGAATATCCTGCTCAGAAGGATCATTTTCTGTAAGAGACTCCTCTAATCTATCTTCGAGTGGCATATCTCCCTCATGATCACGTTCAATGGTGTATGCTGTATAAAACTTATTTTCTGAACTAAAGATTTGTGAATCTATGAAGTAATTAGGAGTCTCTTGAGTTCCTCCATAAGTACCTGAATCGTTATCGGCATCTTCGTTTGATGATTCCTCATTTGTATCCTTGTTATTGCTGTTTTCATCTGCATTATTTCCCGTTTTTTGTTCTTCCTGATCAGCTGGATCACTTTCATTTTGACTTTCATCAACCGACTCAGCATCCTGTACTGTTTCTTCTTCAGGATTTTGACAACCAACAAGTAAAATAGCGATAGTAGCCATTCCGGCTAACTTGGTTATTTTATTCACTCATAACGCCTCCTTTTTAATCATATCCCCTATCTGAATATGAATTAAAAGGGATTTTTGCGAACGTGATTCATGAGTGGATGTCGCATCAATAGCTTTGAAGAAAATAAATTCTTTATAAACCTCCTAAAGCTTACTTTAGCTAGCTATGAAAAATTCTATGTTAACCTAATTGAATATAGGGTATATATCTAGAACATCAATACATAAGGAAGTGAACAACATGAAAAAACTAGCATTGCTATTCACAGGAGCACTTTTCCTTTTTTTCCTGATCGCTTGTTCAGAAGACACCACTACTACTAATGAGAGTGAAAAAAGTGATGAAGAACCGGCACAGGAAGAAGACACTGCTGATGAGAAGGAAGAAGAGAACCCTCCTCAACCCTACAAAGCGATGGAACCAACAGAAGATGCCACCGCTCTAAAAGAAACGTTATCTGAAGAGGAGATTGAAAAAATGCCTAGTGCTGAAGCTGGCGGAGGGGATCGTACTAGGATGGTTCCAGTTGGAGAAACATTGGTAAAAGGAGCCGAAGATCAAACTGAAGGCCTATTAAAAGATCATAGACTCGTAGCCTATTACGGACATCCGAACTCTACCAATATGGGGATATTGGGAGAAATGGAACCAGATGAACTAATGGAAAAATTAAAAGAGCAGACACAAGCATATTCAGATGCAGATCCTTCACGCCCTGCAGTGCCAATGATTGAACTCATTTCTACCGTAGCCCAGCGTGACCCAGGGACTGAAGGGACGTACGTCCATCCAACTCCACCAGAGAAAATTGACGAATATGCCAAACTCGCGGAAGAAAATGATGCGTTACTTATGCTGGATGTCCAACTCGGAACAGATTCCGTCATCAATCAAGTTAAATCACTTGAGAAATGGCTTAAGATGCCTCATGTGCACCTAGCTATTGATACCGAATTTCATGTAAAAGAGGGACAAACACCAGGTGTTGACCTTGGGCAAGTAGACGGGGCTGAAGTGCAAGAAGCGGTAGATTACTTAACGGAAATGGTTGAGGAAAATAATTTACCAGATAAAATTGTTCTCGTCCATCAGTTTATGGACGAAGCATTAACGAACAAAGAAGCCATCCAACCAACCGAACATGTGGAAGTGGCCTTGAACTATGACGGGTGGGGCGATTCTGCCACCAAAATGTCACTCTATCGCAAGTTCGTGCGCAACGAAGCAGTCCAATACGGAGGATTTAAAATCTTTTATAACAAAGACGAGCCTGTATTGAGTCCGGAAGAGGTCTTGAAGCTTGATCCTAACCCGGCGATTATTAATTATCAGTAAGGAAGGTTTGGTTTTAATCTTATTAGTTAATATAATTCCATAATTAATGTCCAAAAATGATAACAAAGCATGGGGCGGTTTAACCACTTCTACCGATAACCGCCCCTGTTTTTACCTTAACCCAAATTTTCTTTATACATCAACAGCCGTAATGTCTCTTCCATGCCTTGTTTAAAAGGAGTTTTTGGGATGGGACCAATTCGCTTTTCATATTTTTCACCACTTAAAACAAACCCTTCTTTCGTAAGGTACATAATTTCAACAACTTCCCTCATAAATACATCAAATAACCCAATAAAACGAATGGTGTTTTTAGAAAGTGGAATAATTATCTTTTGGCTCCCCGATACGTGACGAGCTATTTTAATAATATCTTTCCCCGAAATTAATCCCGCCCCTGGTATATTCCAATTCTCTCCATAAGAATCGTCTTTTTCTGCTATATTAACAATCATCTTCGCCGCATCTGGCAAATAGACATACTCACGAGGAGTTTTTAGATTTCCAATAAAAACAGAGGCTTTATTGGCAGCTATTCCTTCTAGGGTAGGCTGTAAATAGGAATTTTGTGACGTGGGACCATAATAATCTGGTAGCCTGACAATTAATGCTTTAGCACTTTTCCATTTAGGACTGAAAATCAGTTGCTCGAATTCCACTCTAAGTTTACCTTTTTTCGTATGGGGCTGTTGTGGATGATTTTCATCCCCTTTTGCAACTTGGTGCCCATACACGTAAATTCCATCTACAAAAACAATCTTTTTTTCTAAAGTATCAGCTGCTTTCATTACACTCTCTCCAAGTAATAATAGCTTTGATTTCATTTCTTGATACTTGACATTCGCACACTGAAAAATAACATCTACATCTTTGGCAGCTTCTATAATGGTTTTATAATCAAATATATTACCCAGTTTGTATGTTAATTTGGGGTGGTTATCATGTTCTTGCATTAATTCATTTAATTTCTCTTGAGAACGCCCGAAAGCCATGACTTCTATTCCTCTGTTCAATAATTCTGAGACAATAACTTGACCTGTTCCACCAGTCGCTCCTAATACAACTGCTTTTTTCATATATAACACCTCTTTTTATTATTGATTGATCAATAAATAACTAAATTAAAAAAACACCACTTATTCACCCTTCCACCGGAATTATTCGCATCATAGCATGCTGTTATTAGTCCCAAAATGTGAATAAAACGATCACAACTGCAATAATCCCCAATCCAATAGATAAATATGAAACACGCGTCTTCTTATTATTCATCATTACACCTCCCTGACTATATTTGATTTTAGTAGGTTCAATCCCACCAACTTATAATACACACCACAATGATGCCTATTGAAAGGAAGTCTATTTTACTTAGCTTCATATTTTCACCTCCTTATTCTTTAGTTATTGATTCATCAATAACTAAAGAATAAAAAATAAATAACTCGCTTAGGCTACATTATTTATTTTTTGTATCTATAAGCTCTGGGAGATCTACGAAATAAGATATATTGCACAATATCCCTCGGGCCAAGAATGTAGTAACTTCTCTTTCAACATTTTCTATTCCCGCATCTCTAAATCGTTCTAAGGTGTAACTGCGAATATTAGATAGTCCTTTCTGCGTTGCATTTCGGATTGCGCTTTCTGTAACGGATATGCCTATAACCTGTAATGCGATTTCATTAGGATGAAGTTCAGAAAGTTTATCATAAGCGTCAATCATTTTCTCAACAAGTTGTTCTCCACTAGCATCTACATTTTTAAAAGTATCGAGGATTCTATCAAATGCGCGGTCTAGCGCAGCAATAAACAATTCCTCTTTTGTTTTATAAAACCGAAAGACATATGGCTGCGATATCCCCGCTTTTTCTGCTATATGTGCGGTAGTTGTATTATAATAACCTTTCTTTGCAAATACTTCTAATCCCGCTTCAAGTATCTCCTCTTTACGGTTTCCCCCACTTGGCCGACCCATATCAAACACCTGCTTGTTATTAGTTATTTATTGATCAATTACATTATAAGAAACAGTACGCTTTAATTCAAGTATAAAGTTTTTTTAGCTGTACTGTTTACACCTTAAACGGCTGGGTATCGCCATTAAGAATGATAATGGCAATGACTCGAATTTGAATTTACTACTTCGTAGAAATTGATTGTCTCACACAATATATAGTGAAACTTCACCTATCTTCCACAAACTCCAAAACCTAATTTTTAACATTATATAACATATATGTTTATATGATGTTATTTAGTTGCTTTGATTTTGATTATTTTGTTACTAAATGTTATTGTATTCCCAAAATGACAAACAAGAGCAATACTAATTTCATACAATCTTGTGTTATGAGAGATGAGTTAATCAGGCAAAGAAATTTATGCTATGGAGTGGAAAAGCTTGAATCAAACAAAAAGACATGTGTTTATTTTAGAAAAAGTAAAAGTAAATGGTGAGGTTAATTCTAAAGACTTAACCGAGGAACTCAACGTATCTTTAATGACCATTAATCGAGACTTGAAAGCATTATCCGAAAATGGTGAGCTAGAGTTGGTTTATGGAGGTGCTGTTTACAAAAAAACGGATTTATCCGAATATCCGATGACGATTAAAAGAGAAGTTAATGCCTATGGCAAGAAACTAATCGGGGAATACTGTAAGCGGCTTGTAAAACCCTATTCTTCCATATTTATTGAAACCGGCACAACCACTTTAGCTGTGGCTCACGAAATATTTAGAACAAGGAACTGCACCTTTTATAGCAACTCCTTAATGGTCCTTTCCACTTTATCAAAACATAAAGACATCTCTTTGTTTAGCGTTCCGGGAGAGTACAGAGATTTATCTCAAGGTTTTTTGGGAGTGCAAACAATTGATTATATAAAAGACTTTCAGTTCGATTTAGTGTTTGTAGGTACGGAAGGGATTACACTTGAACACGGTGTCACATTACCAGACGAAATAGACGCATTTACAAAAAAGGCGATTATCAACCAGGCCAAGCAAGTAGTGCTAGTTGCCGATAAGACAAAGTTTGGCATTTCCCATCTTTATAAGGCAGGGGAAGTGAAGGATTTTGATGTAATTATAACCGACTTACCAAAGGATCACGAGAGCTTTAAAGAAATAAGTCAAGTGACCAACATCATCTCAGTTGCAGAATAGAAGGAGAAATTATAATGGATATACAATTAACTCAGATTACGCCACCGAAGATTCACCATAATATGCAATCTGTTATCTTAACAGACGAAACATTAGCCCAACGTCACACAAATTTCTTGGAAAAAATGAAAGAACACCAAGTGGATACAGCGATTATTTATGCAGATCGTGAACATGGTGCCAACTTCGAATATTTCACAGGGTTTATTCCCCGCTTTGAAGAGGCCTGCCTTGTTTTGCACAGCAACGGAAAAAGCTATTTACTGTTAGGAAATGAAAATTTAAAACTAGCGAGTAAATCCCGGGTGAAGGCAGAAGCCATTCATGTTCCTTACTTTTCCCTTCCTAATCAACCGATGAAAAATGAAAAGGAACTAGCTCAATATTTTAAAGAAGCCGATATTTCTCAAGACTCCAAAGTTGGGTTAATTGGTTGGAAGATGTTTACGAGCACTGTTTATGAGAATAGCGACCTTTTTGACATTCCTTATTTTGTTGTAAATGAATTGAAAAAATATGTGACACAAGGAAAAGTGTTCAACTTTTCGCCAGCCCTTCTCTCTCCACTTGAGGGGGTTCGCACTATTAATAATGCGAATGAAATTGCTCATTATGAATACGGAGCATCATTAGCTGGGTCTCGTTTATATCAAGCGCTACAAAACCTTGAGGTGGGAAAAACGGAAAAAGAAATTGCTTCCATACTGGCGGCGGATGGACAGCCGAATTCTGTAACGACCATTACTGCTGCAGGTGCTAGATTTACAAACGCTATAATCTACCCAAGGGATAAAGCAATCCATTATAAAGATAACTTTTCCATAACCGTAGGCTATAAGGGTGGATTAAGTAGCCGCGTGGGCTATGTAGTGGAAGCGCCCGAGCAATTACCTGAAGAGCAAAAAGACTATCTTGAGCGACTAGCAAAGCCTTACTTTACTGCTTATGTGACTTGGTTAGTATCCATCAAAATCGGTCAATCAGGTAAAGATATGTATGCGATCATAGAAGAGGTGTTGCCTAAGAAGGACTATGGCTGGTCCTTAAACCCAGGACACTTTACAAGCGATGAAGAATGGCTGGCTTCTCCATTCACAGAAGACTCAACAGCTGTCGTTAAAAGCGGCCAAATGTATCAAGTTGATATTATTCCAAGTGTGCCAGGCTATGCAGGAGCATCATGTGAAGAACCAATTGCCATTGCAGATGAAGCATTGCAATCAGAAATTAAAAACACTTATCCAGAAGTATGGGAAAGAATTCAAACGAGAAGAAGCTATTTACAAGATGTTTTGAATCTATCCATTAGCGACGAACTACTTCCATTAAGCGATACAGTCGCCTTTTACGCCCCACTTCTGTTAAATAAAACATTGGCATTTAGTAAAAAACAATAATACTTTTAAGCCAGGGCCTGTAACGATGTGATACAGAACCTGGCTTAAATGCTAATTCAGAAGTTATGTCGTATCTGGCGGAGATGATGCTTGGTCAGCCTTCACACAGTCAATGGCTATGACGAGTGCAATTAAGATCGTCTCCATCTCTTCGTTCAGTACTTGAACCTTGTAGCTATCTCCCCATGTAAACCATTCTTTATTCACTTTCCCTACAGCTTCCCCATACTGAAATACTTCAAAGTTCATATCCCACCAGTTACCATGCACTTCTATCCCCGCAGCCTCAATAGAATAGCGTGCTTTAAAGAAAGAAAACTCTTTATTAATCGTTAATACCTCTTGGCCGTTTACCTCAACATAAAATTTCGGCAGGAAGCTCATCACCTTTTTCGTTATAAGTGCAACCTCTGTTCCAGCTGTATCTAAGATGGAGAACGTTTTTGGGATTTTCATAAAACTTCCCTCTACATAATAAGCATCATTCTGCTGCTGGTCCTTTATCGTGAATTTGTCTTTAAAACTCATCACTTTTTGTTTTATAAAGAATTGTTTCAAAATAAGAACACCCTTCCTTTGGTGGGATACTATTACTGAAGTATTTCCTATTGTACGGTTTTAGCGCTTATGAGGTTTCGTATTATCGATACGAAGAGGACACGTAATAATTGAAATGTATATCTCGATAAATTTTATTCGTAAGGCCCCATTCTTTTAATTTGCAACATGCCAGCAAAATGCTTGGAATGAACTTTACATGTAAGCAAGTTTGAAAAGGTATTTTTAAGTACTATTTTATAAACAAAGCCCCGCTTTCAGATGGAAAGCAGGACTATGAAGAAGTCTATAATTAAGAGGATGAGCGGGAGCACCAAAGGAGGGTAATTACATCTTTTATCTCGAAAAGAAAGCTCAATTTTTAAGTTGTTCCTCATAAGCCTTAGACCAGTGGCGAGATTGAATTTCAAACAACACTTAATTTTCTTTTATTCCAATGATTCAAATTCTAATTCATATTTACTTTATTCAGGATTTGTATATTTTAAGTATTCTTCTAGCAGTTCTCGTTCTGCTCCTATAATAAAAACATCTTTCATTATAATTTTTTCAAATTTATTTTTGGTGAGATTACTGGAAAGATTATTAGTATCTTCCGACTCTAACTGTACGTACACTGATGTTAAACGATCTTTAAATAACTTCAAAAAAGCTAGTTCTGATTGATCGATCTCCTGCTCCTCAAAAAATGGCGGTATTTGAAGTCCCTCATAACTTACTCCACGATTCATAACAACTGCAGCGTAACCAATGTAATTTGTTCCTCCTCCCATACCATCGAAATAATAAGGAACACTTCTCAGCATATAGTCCAGGTAATTTAATCTTTCTACAAGAAAAGAAATTTCACGATAATCAGTCTCTCCCCGGGCAATCATTGAATCTAATAATGATATCGATTCTTTGATTTCGTTGAAAAAGTCTTCAATATAATATACAGTATAATACCTATTCTTTTCTTGGTTCTCGCTATATAGATGATAATTTAAAAAAAGACTAATTAGAAGTAAACATATTAGCGAAATATTTAATGCATTTAAATTATTTTTTATCATATTAAAGACTCCCAACTATCAAGGTTCAAAATATCACGCCTAGGTCTAAATAGACCTAGGCGTGATATACTAATATAAGTTTGTTCCTAAATCTGTTCTATAGGTCCAAGTTAAACTTATACTGCCATCACCTGAATGAATGTCTCCTTTAAGATTTACATAAGCTTCTTCATTCCTAATATCATAATCTCTTAAACTTCCTGAAACTACACGGTATACTTTGCCATGATGGACCTCTTTTTGAGATTCAAAATCTTTTCCTACAAATTCCTCAGCAGTACCTAAGTCCTTATTTTTAGGGGACATCTTACTTAGTGTATCCCAGACGTTATTTACATTATCCCCATATGGAATTAAACCTGCAACATACTTTATTAAAGGTGAACCACTTCTTTCTGTAAGTCCTTGCCCTTGTAAATCTTGACGTGTATAAACGCTAACTTCGCCTGCTCCATCAGCTAAATTTTGCGCTAAATGAAAGTTTCTTTGATTTATACCAAGATTATAGAAAAAAGCTTTAATATCTTTGGTATAGTGGTCATATTCTAGTACCATCCCATGTTTTATTTTCCAAATATTTGTATAATCGTTAGTGCCACTTACCCATTCTCCAAACCTTCCTTCAAATTGAAAGGCAGTTATTTGAGTTAATGTGAAAGAACCTTGGTCAGATCCAGCAGCATAATATCCCCATCCAGGATTCACATTTAGGTTAGCACTCTTTTTCCATCCGGACCCCTTAAATAGTGATTCAGGTAAATTATAATCTGATAGGTTTACAGAATCAGTATAAGGATCTTTTAAGTCCTGAAACATTCTATCCAATTCTCTAAAATTAACACTAATGTCATCCATTTGAGTGGAAATTGGTTCATCTACTGTTCTGTTGCCATTAGTATCATCTATACCACTATCCTCTACTTTTATATTATTACCTATTTTCTCTCCATGTTCGGCTTTATTATGAATGTTTAATAAGTTAGTTACTTTCTCTGCTACCTCTAATTCTTTTACCTCTTTATTTTCTATCAGTAATGTAGAGTCTTGGTAGAACTTTTCAAAAGTCTGTTTACCTATTTCTTGGTTAAAACGTATCCATTCACCTGTTACTTTATCTTCCAAAACAATTGTTGCATTGGCAGACTCGGCGTTTTTGCTTACTGAATCTTCGGATTTATGTTCTATTTTAAACTGTATTACATTATAATTCTCTGTGGGATCCATGTCTCCCAATACTAAATTACCTTCATAGTATCCCTTACCGAGGACAGGGTATAACTCTCCTTTAATTGAGAGTTCACTTTTGGTACCGTTTTGAATGATGGTTCCACTTCCATTAATAATTCCTTCTTTTTGTTGGATGTTTAATCCATCTAGTAAAAAACTGCTTTCTTTTTGCAATTCATTGCTATCTCGTACTGTTTCCCCTTCAATTTTTTCAAAATCAAACATATTCGTTGATTGATCAGCATAGATTGTCTGAATGCTGAATAAGCTTAAAACCATTACAAAAATTGTAAGACTAAACAACCTTTTCATAAAATAACTCTCCCTCTACAAGTATTTTTAGCACTGAAAATTCAAGTTACTCTCTAGATAGTAATAGATGTAATTAAACTAAACACCTCCTATCTAACCTCGAAAAAATATGCTAGGTCAAAATGTTGTTAAGGTTCAGAAAATATAGTACGCCTTAATCTTATCTATCTTTCAAAAAATTGGCAAAAACTAATAACACCCCTTTACTTAGTCTAATTTATTTAAAAAGATGGTTTGTTAGAAAATATTCTTGACTCGAAAATTTAATCGATATTTAAGGTTTTATTTGACAAGTTCTTCGAGAAACTTGATAAAATCATTATTTTTTAATTATCCTATACTACCACATTTTAATTGAGATTTTTTCTAATCCTTGGTGTTTATGACTTGAAATATTCTGGGTATTTTTCCCTCAACTTATATTGCATTACTATATATTTCCCCTATCTCTAAATTACGCTCGTCATACCGACTTCTTTTTGCCCTCTTTTGCAATATATCCAAAGCTTACGAGTTAAATGATCGGTAATACTAGAGTGCTAAGTATAAACTTTAGAGTAACCCCCTCCCTTACTAAAATACAAAGGTGTATCATTTTAGCTTCGATATTGGAAAATTTTCCAATAACTCGATTACTATTGATTTAGAGAAGAAGATAGTTTAGTGGAGTAAAGAAAATTTTAATTTTATTAAAAAAACTAAATATTAATGGATTTACAAGTAATAGTTGTCTTATAATTCTACTAAGGAGGAGGTATATTATGAAAAATATTGGCCAAAAAATTAGGTACTATAGAATCCAAAAAGGTATGACACAAGCCGAATTAACAGAAGGTATAATATCTCACTCTTACTTATCAAAAATAGAAAATGGGGGTACTTCTGTAGACCCCGAAATTATTGCACTTTTATGTAATAAACTCAAAATAACTCCTCAATTGGCTGATTTTGATTCTGAGATAGAAATTTGTAAAAATTGGTTTAAAAAGATATTGGAGGGTAACAAAAAAGAGGCACTAATTCTATATGATGAAATAATAAATAATTCCACTATTAATACATATGAATTACTTGGCAATTTAATAGAATTAAATAAACTAAGATTTTATATGCTTACTAAACAAGAGGGTTTAGCAAGCCGCCAAATAAAAGTGCTAAATAGAGAGGCAAAAAAATTCACCAGTACAGAGAAGTATTATTGGTTGAAATTTAAAGGAGAGTATAAATTCTTTCAACAGTCATATAATAAAGCGCTTATTGATTTCCAAGAAGCTGAAAAGTTGATAAATGATAAAATATATTTTAAAGAAGAGGAAGAAAATGATTTGTTTTATTTAATTGGTTTAACTGCAAGTAAAATAAGACAAGTTCATTTATCTCTGGTTTATACTTATAAAGCTCTAAAGTATTATCAAAGTAAATATAATTTATATAAATGTGCTCAATGTCACATTTTGTTAGGTATCTCATATAGGAGGTCTGATGATTTAGAGAATTCAAAACGTAGTTACGAAATGTCTAAACACATCGGGGAAGCCATTAAGGATAATAAAATTTTGTATCTATATAATCAAAATATGGGTAGTCTCTATTCATCAATAGGGATGCACGAAAAAGCTATAAACTATTTTAATCAAAGCTATGAACTACGACGAACAGAAGAACCGATCCGATTAATTGTTCCCATATCTAGTATAATGAAGGAATATTACAAAATGGGAGATCACCCTAATGCAATTTTTTGGTTAAGTAAAGGAATAGATTTATCTAGTAACATGGAACCAAACGCTTCTATTTATTTGTTAGAATTTAAAGTATATGAACAGTTACTACTACATAATGAGAGCCCTTTACTAGAAAAATTAATAGTTAATAGAGTATTTCCATTTATGGAAGAGCGCAAACTTTTTTTTGAGAAACGTACCTATGAATTAATATTAGCTGAGTATTATTATAAAAAGAAAAGATACAAATTAGCAGCAGATTACTATAGAAGTGCTAATATTACACTTGGCAGAGTATATTGTGAATAAGGGGGTGTTAATCATGAAAAGATTATTTATTTGTCTCTCTTTGCTTTCAATAATTTTCTTCACAGCTCATACAGACTTCTATTATAGTTCTAAATTGGAGCGAATTAATAAAATCGAAAATTCCCCTCCAGATAATGAGGAGGAACCAGGTCCTTATCATGATAAAATATACTTTAATTAATATATAGAATAAATAGGGCATGGAATTTTTAACCCATGCTCTTAAATCCTTTTTTTGCTTATATTAATCCTCGTACAGTTAATTGAACAAGTGGATAGGCTACACTAAGTTGGACAGATAAAATGAGGGCTTGTAAACTTAGACTATAACTTAAGGGAGCGTGACTACAATGACACGTCAACGTCGAACTTTTACAACCGAATTTAAACTGCAATTAGTGAAGCTTTATGAAAATGGTAAATCGCGTGCAGATATTGCGAGAGAGTATGATATCACGCCTCTCTGCGTTAGATTACTGGATTAAAAATCATCAAGAAACAGGTTCATTTGCCACCAAGGATAATCGTTCTGAAGAAGAGAATGAACTAGCTCAGTTACGTAAGGAAAATCAACGTCTCAGATGGAAAATGATATTTGCACCTAAAGGTATAAATGCGACTAAGCATATAAAATGCTAAGTCTTACTACAAAGCAAGCAGCGCTGATCATGGGACGAAAATAGATGTGATTCGAAATAACGCTCACATCTATTCGGTATCAGCAATGTGTGAGGTCCTCCAGATTCCCAAAAGTACGTATTACTATCATGCCAATTTGAATGGCCGACGTGTGCTAAAAACGGAAGATAAAGAGATTTCTCAGGAGATCTCTCGAATTTTCAAAGAAAGCCGAAACAATTATGGTACGCGCAAAATTAAGAAAGAATTAAGTAGATTACCACAGCCAAAACACGTATCACGGCGTAGGATTAGCCGTTTAATGACTGAGCTTGGACTTGTATCAAACTATACGGTAGCACAGTATAAACCGCATAAATCATCATGTAATGAAGCATTGATAAAAAACGTATTACAGCGTCAATTTGAACAAGACAAGCCGTTGGCTGTCATTGTGAGTGATTTAACTTACGTCCGTGTTGGAACAAAATGGCATTAAGTATGCTTATTTGTTAATCTTTTTAACCGTGAATCTTTGGCCGTAGTGCTGGTGCTAATAAAAATGCAGAGCTTGTCTACTAGGCTTTATTGAGCATTAGAGGTAACTTGAAAGACGTTCAAATGTTTCATACAGATAGTGGTAAAGAGTTTGGTAATAAGCTTTTTTCCGAAGCACTAGAGACATTTGGCATCAAAAGATCGTTGAGCATGAAAGGATGTCCTTATGATAATGCCGTGGCTGAAGCAATGTTTAAGGTATTCAAAACAGAATTCGCTAACAGTGCTCATTTCTCTTCTCTTGAACAGCTAGCTATTGAACTTGATGATTATGTTCATTGGTTTAATAATATTCGAATTCACGGAACTTTAGACTATTTAACACCAAGGGAATACAAGCGACTGCCCTTATAATTTTTTTCCAGTTTAGTGTTGACATACCAAAATAGATTATTATAAGAATAGCTTCCCAACTAATAAGGGTAGCAATCCGACCTACTGCTACCCTCAATAATTAATTGAAAATTTGTACGGATTAAACAAATGAATATAGTGTATATGTATCTTTTACCTTAGAATCGAAACACACCCCAACCTGATATTCTTCACCCTTTGGATCAATTTCCCCATATTCTTCATTATTTATTTGTATAGATTGTACAACTCCAAACCCAAATTTCCCTTCAGGTTTTTCAAATAAGATGGTATCACCCTGAGACAATTTAACATTATTTATTTCTAAACCTATTATTTTATCTGTTATTCTAGCAATTGGATTACCAATCTTAACAATATTATCTCCAGTTCGTATAATAAAAGGCAAAGCTTGTTCAATTAATACAGTATTCAATGAATTCGTAAACTCCTTAATGAACTTTGAATACCTGTATAACTCATCTAAATCTAAAATATCATTCTCTTCAGAACCATGCGATATTCTATTTCGCCTTTCTGCCAGATCATTTAATATATGGAAGGCATTTTCTAACTCTATACCTTCTGATTCTAAATATTCTTTGAAAACTTTATTACCTTTCATTAATGACGTTATATTCGCCAAACCCACACTTTTGAAAAACTCGTTGATTGACTGTTCCTTAAAATTGTAAGTATGCTGAGTAAAAGCATCATTATTAATCTTGTATTCTTTTAATCCCTTGCAATTTCCACAACTATATAAATTATTTATAATAAATTCTTTAGTTATTTTATCTTTATATTTTGGTAACGATAGATTATTTATTAAATTAGCGGACAATTCATAGTGATTACTTTTGATGGCGTCTGGTAAGTTATTGTATTTGGGAATACATCCTGATAAATAATCAAGGTACTCCTTCATTAGGTTTTCAATATAGTTTTCTAGGAGCCCATACAAATTTATTATTACACTGGAATATTCAAATATTTTATTATCAGGTTGTAGGTGTGAAATCAGTATTTCTTGAGCCTTACTTATTAAGTTCTCACTATTTTCACCTGACGTTTTCTCGTGTTCTCTGATATCGAGTAATAATTCTCTATGCTTCTTCATACCCTCTATATAGCCCATTATCTTTTCCAAGCCTTTATTTAATTCGATTACCGAGTATTTTAATATCATGATTTTTACCTTAACCTATATACCTACTAAAAAATTCATCAAATAACTTTATTCTGGTTAATACATCATTTTTTCCAGTATTTCTTCCACCAAACGTCTCATAATTTTCTTGGTAAAATTCTAGAATATCTTCTTTAATTTTTTCTCGTTGCTCAATAAAATGTTCCTTATTAGCAATATAACTACTCAAGACATACATTATCGGATCGTAAACTACTTTAGTAGGTCTATTGTACATAATCCATTTATTATTTCTTTTTCGATAAAGGCAAAAAGCCTCCTCTTGAAATAGTTGATACGCTAACTTAGAGGTATCATTAAACAATTCCTCGTATTGCTTAAATACGTCATTAGGTAATAAATTCCCCTTCTGCAAAAATAAATCTAAAAACCTTGTTAGGGATACCCTCTCCCATTGATCAATATGTCTAAAAGCAAAAAATCTTAGAACTAACTCTACATCCTGCATTTTTCTATACAGAGGATTTTCAGTTAGTTCTTTAGAAATCTCTCCTCCTAATTCCTCATCGGTTCTTTGAGGAATCCCCCACATCCAACAAAAGTATTCATTTCTAGATAATTCAGAGCAAAGCCTATTTAAAGGCCCATTATATAGGGCATTTCTTTTTTCTTGATCCTCCAAACGCTCACCGCCACTATTTATTCGTTCAAACACAAGTTGCTTCAATCTTTGCTCTTCAATTTCAGAGCGAGCTGTTTCTTTTAATAATATCATCGAAGACAAATACCTGCGGTCTATCCCTCTTCTAACTTGTGATGGCAATTCAAGATATTTTAAACCATTCAATTCTGGCCATTCTTCTAAACCTTCCAATGCAAAACCGTCGCTATAAAACTCATATAGTGCAGTCAATCTTTGTAAGCCATCCATAACTTCGTATACAGAATAATCTACCTCATATAAGAATATTGGCGGGATAGGTACGTTCATAATAAAAGATTCTAATAACCTAGACTTCTTTTCAATACTCCACCTGTGGCGTCTTTGAAATTCAGGATCTAAAATATAATCTTCACTTTCAACTATAGACTGGACCGTAGTAAGTTGAAACCTACCTTGTTCTGTTACTATCCGTACTTCTCCCTTTTGATATTTCTCATTAACTTTTTCATGGTCTACTTCTTCACTCTCGTCAGTAAATTCTTGGAATATTTTAATATATTCATTTTGAAAAAGGTTCATTAAATTCATCTCCATTGTTCTTTTTTTGGTCAAATAGTTACTTAAAGCTTAGATTAGCAATTATTTCCACCACTCCTCATTTGTTATTCATAAAGACGTTGAACAGATGAGGTAGGGGAGCAAATATCCTTCGACTATTGCTATTCACCTATTACCACTTCTTTTCCCCTTTCTAAGTCCACAAAATTAGTTGGTTTATCTTGCTTCCATATTTCTGACGGTATTACAGTTTTTGATGGGTCACCAAATTCCTCCCCGTCTATTTTCACTTCCATAGGGATAGCAAAAGAATCACCAACAATTAGTACGACACCTCTTCTTAGGAATGATAATCTATTTAATTGTCCATCGTTTATATATGGAATGCTCTTTCTCATTTGATCTAAATCTATATTATTCCGAATGCGATGTAAAATAAAATTATTACATTGCGATAACACTGTCTTAGAAAGTTCTCCTGGTCTTTGACTAGATAGAATCAAGAAAACACCAAATTTCCTACCTTCTTTTGCAACTGTTCGAAACATTTTAGAGTAATCTACAATGTTATCCTCATTTTTCTCAGATATATATTTATGGGCTTCATCAAATACAAAGTTATAACTTTTTGTTACATGTCCAGTTATCATTTTTCTTTCAAGTTGTGCATTAAAAATACTTCTTAATACATAACTTGTGAAAAATAGCAGAACGTCTTCATCAATAAAAGAGCAATCAAATACTGTAAATGCCTGTTTAGTTAACAACATACCTTCCAACTCTTCTTGCCGTGTCAAATCTTCAGAGAAAAGGTTATTAGAATATGTAGCATCGAGATTGTCCATCCGCGTAATTAAAGTTGAGCAAAAAGTTCTAATTTGATTATTGCCCTTAGCTTCTTCTAAAAGTAGTACTAAATCAACAGCTATTTTTAAATCTTTAATAGTTTTAGTCTTACATTTAGTGGATTCTAAACAACTAATTAAATATGAGTGAGCATCTTCATATTCATAACCAGTTTTATCCTTAACATAAGCTCTAATTTCACTTCTAAATGTATCATCAATATTTGGCGGATTAAAGCTTCCAAACTGGGCATTATAATGTTTTAGGTATTCATTAATTTTTTCCGAATCTATTCCCTCTAACAAGCCCTTAATTTTAGCTCTTTTTGGAACAGCATCGGTTGACTGGTTATTAAACAATTCTAATGCACAAAAAGCTTTTATCCAGGAAACATCATTATTATTTGAATTGAGATGATTAGCTAATTTTAATGCATTAAGTAAAACAGGCCTTTGTGTAGCGTGCGAAGGTTGTAGTAAATTCATCCAATCCTCTACTGTTAGTCTCTCTAGATTTATAGAGATATCATTAACTTTCTTTAATGTTGTCATCTTTGGTGGCAAATCTGTATATTCACCATGAACATCAAAAATAATAAAATTTGCTTTAGAAATATCAATCTCAGGATCCTTTTTGCATCGTGCTATCTCATTTAGTAATTTTCTAACTGTAGTAGATTTTCCGGAACCAGTATTCCCCAATATACTCATGTGGTTGGTCAAAATACTATCTACACTAATCTTAGGCATTAAATCTTGGGTGGTTAACTTGCCCAACATAATCGACATTTTGCTATCAGACAACAGTAACATGGTGTTTATATCATTAACATCAGTTAAAAACGCCTCTTCACCAATAATCGGAAAAGTAGACAAACCATACTCAAACCTATCATATAATATTTCTCCCACAGGGGCAGCCTCAAAAAAAGCCTTTTGGCTGAATTTTGACTGTTCTTCTACATTTAATGGCTTTTCTTGTTCATATAATCCGATAATTTGGTAAATGTACTTGTGCGAGCCGTTCTTATAAATTGTTACAAAGTCGTTTAACCCATTTAATGTATACAAATCCCCTAAATAATTATGCTGAATTAATGTGGTATCAGGAACTTCAATTACTACTTTATTAAAATAAACTTTAGTGATTATACCGAATGCATGGTTAGTCATCCATACCAACACCTTTCATAAATCTAATGATGTTATCAAAATGATGTCCATCACTAAAAGAAGTGTCTTCTGAAAAACAGCCACCTATAACATGAATATTTTTAATATTTTTATGTTTACTGTAAAAAGCCTCTATTTTCTCTTCGCCAAGATTAGCAAAAACTATTAAAGTAAAGTCCTCATTGCTTAGTGCTTGTGAGATAAGCTGGTTGATATGTTGATCCGGAAAACCATAACCTAAAACTATTAAAGTACTATTAGATTTTTGAAGGTTAATAGTAAATTCCCTAAACAATTCAGAGTAAGGAGTTTGTTGTGTTTCAATATGTTTGTTAATTGTTGGATATATTAGAGCGTTTTGAGTATCATGGTGAGAATTAGACGTTTGCATCACCTTTTGAGTATTAGAGTCATAAAACCAATCTATAGATCCGTGAACTTTATACAACTTAACAAACTTTCGTACGATACTCCATTTATCCTTGTATCTGTTCATATCGTCTACTAATCTATAATTAAATTCTGAAGGGTCAAATGCTCTATTTATAATCCCCCTAAAGCCATTAGTATACCTGATATTCGTTTTCTCTAATGCTACCTCATTGAATAGGTCATAATTGGTAGTAAATATATTCACTGGTGTATAGTCCTTATTATCTCTAACAGAAAATATCTCGTTATAAAATTGTATGTAAAGGTCCATAACACTATTTTCTGCTTTGTAGTCAATATTAATACTTTTAAGAAGTGCCTCTTTGGTCATTAAGAAATTATCCTGATAATCTTTAATGTTTTTATCTGATTCACCTGAATCAGATAAAAATTTTAGAGCTGTATTTAACCAATTTAAATAATCCTCAATATTATCATTCTCTTCTTCATAATATTTTCCTATAGCAGATTTTTTTAATTCTGGCTTAATTTTTTTAAAAGTATCTCCCATGGAGGGTATTGCAGAAAAAGAACATCCAGAACCCAAGAGGAAATTTAAGTTATTAGTTAATAACCTCTTTTTTATAAAAGAACTAATTTCTTTCTTTTGTTTATTAACAGACATCCCTTCTAAAATGTCTTGATTGCCCTGATAATGATATAAACCGTTTACTACATAAGACATTTTTCTTTCCTCCTTAATGCTTTTCAAGAATTATCAACCTAAATGTATTTGCTTTCATTTTGCATTCTTTCAAAGGATAAAAACATAAGGAAGTCTTCTTCCTTTAATAATTTTCCCTCACTTATGATACGGTTCCCCCCTAATAATCCGAAACGCCCGATAAACCTGCTCCAACAAAATCAACCTCATAACCTGATGAGGAAACGTCATCTTCGAGAATGACAATGCCAAATCACTTCGCTTCTGAACCTCATCACTAATCCCTAAAGATCCACCGATCACAAAAGCAATCTTACTTTTCCCATATGTCGCAAGCTCGTCCATTTTTGTTGCGAGCTGTTCGGAGCTTAGCATTTTACCATTGATTTCAAGCGTAATGACATAGGTATCCTGGCTAATATGGGAGAGGATGCGCTCGCCTTCTTTGCGTTTCACTTCTAACATTTCCGCTTCACTCATATTTTCTGGTGCCTTTTCATCCGCGACTTCCACAATATCTACCTTGGCATACGCACTCAGCCGCTTCATATACTCCTGAATGCCTTGCTTGAGGTATTTTTCTTTTAATTTTCCAACTGATACGAGGGTTATTTTCATTGTAGCTACATCCTTTGTCGTCTTTTGTTCCCTATAGTTTACCACAGTTATTCTGTAGCTATTGCCGCATCGCGTTCACGAGTAATCTTGCTAATATAGAAGCTAAAGGGACCAAGAAAATAAAAAGCAACACTAAAGCCCATAAATCGGATACAGGGGTCCATGGCATGTATAGTCCCCAGAAGTATGTAAACACTTTTAATAAAATCCAAAAAATCATAAAAAAAGCAATAACTGAAATAAGTTTATCTTTCATAACGCTCCCTCCCATTCTAAGGAAATGGACCTACTTCTAGTTTATAATACTTTCCATATTTTCCCCATAAAAAATTTCATGATTCTGAATTTGTTGTGGTTTTAAAAAAACATTGCTGTCCTTATACTCCAAACCTCATCGCAACTTGCATTACGTTTTCTTAACTTACTCATACGCAAAAAACTCCATTTAGCGAGAATTGTTGATCCTTCCCACTAAATAGAGTCTTTTTACAACTTATATAGATATTACCTGCTAGAGTAATGGCCTTTTCATTTGTAAGATGTGAACCATAATAAGCGCAACATCCCCGCCGGTCACTAAATCCCTCCGGCCCGTTTATTATTCTTTATCTGTCACGTCCTTTAGGTTCTTAAACAGTCTCTTAAGGATTTGTTTATCAACACTTTCTGGGTCGACAGTAGAAATTTTATTTAACACATATGCTAAAACGTCTTGAACAATAAAGCCATTTGCATTATCAACCACAATATTCGCCTGTGACATTAACCAGTTCACATCACATTCAACCATAGAGAAATATAAAAAACTATCTGTAATCAGAAAGGCGTCGTCACCTTTTTGAACCTCTGTTTCTAATTGCAAAGGTGTATAACTATTCTTAGCACGTAATCCAGTCGATTTATTGGCACGAGCTTTGCTTGGCTGACCTTTATTTTTTTCGCTTAAAATAGGGATTCACCTTCTTTCGATTAATTTAAATGCTGTATGGAATTGTTGTTAGAATGGAACTATTGGAAGTAAATTGTAGAGCGATTGCTGAAATAATGAGTATGATGACGGTTAGAGGGACAAGGAGAATTACAATCAGTAATAAACACCACGAGAAAGTCGGTATCAAAGTGACTTTTCCTTCGCTCCATTCCCAATAAGGAAACAGGCTCCTTCCAGTGTATATGACTTAGCAGGCTATTCATAGGTGAAATTACAAATCGTTTTGTTTTATGCTAGATAAAGAGCCCAGGCATCCTTTTATTGATACCTGGGCTCTTTTTTTCTATGCCTCATCCAACTGAGCAAGCATTTTAGAAAGGGTTTGTTTTAGCTGGATCACTTCTTCTTCATTTAGATTCGTTTGCTCAACAAATTTTAAAGGGATTTGTTCTGCTTGTTTCTCTGCTTTTCTCCCCTGTTCTGTTAAGACGACTTCCACGACTCGTTCATCCTCTTTTGAGCGTGATCGCTGCACGAGTCCATGCTCCTCCATTCGCTTTAACATAGGGGTTAGCGTACCTGAATCCAGTAGTAGACGCTTGCCTAGTGCTTTGACTGAGATTCGATCAGTTTCCCAGAGGACAAGTAACACCAGGTATTGCGGATAGGTGACGTTTAGTTCCTCTAGTAGTGGACGATACCGCTTTGTCATTTCGCGGGTTGTTGCATATAGTTGAAAACATATTTGATTATCTAATTTTAATATTTCATTTGTCATTGTGATCACTCCTGGAATCATTATAGCAAGATCGGAAGTAAAATTATAATAATTGACGTCTCGCTATTTAATTGTGTACAATCTAATTGTACACAATTAAAAAAAGAGGAGTGTTTAATTATGGGATTAGCATTATACACAGCGTCTTCAACTGCAGCGGGGGGCCGTCAAGGAACGGTTAAATCATCTGATGGCACATTGGATCTAGATTTATCTTTACCTAAAGGGTTGGGTGGAAATGAAAAAGAAGGCACCACAAACCCAGAACAGCTCTTCTCAGCTGGCTATGCCGCCTGCTTTGATAGCGCACTACAAATGGTAGCCGGTAAAGCAAAGAAAAAAATAACCTCAGAAGTAACAGCAGAAGTTAGCATTGAAAAACAACTGAAAGGTTTTGGCTTGAGTGTGAAGCTAAAGGCTGAAATGGAAGGCGTTACACAAGAGGAAGCAGAGGAACTAATGGAGAAAGCACATGAAGCTTGCCCATATTCTCGTGCCATTGAAGGAAATGTGAAAGTGAAGAAAACAGCCGTTGCGAAGTAAATAGTGTATGAAATTGGAGATCTCCTACCTACTGCAAAAGCCCCTTTATGGGGTTTTTGCGTTTATAATGAAGCTCAACTTGGCACCTCCCATTCCATTAAACTACATTATCCACATGTATTTCCCGCATGACCGCTAAATAATCCGCATACTCTTTAGAATTTTTATAGTCGTGATGGTCCGCTATTTTCTTCAGCGACCCGTATACGTATGGCTTTAGCCTGTAGTCAGGAACGTTTCGATTATTGTCCACGAACTCTCTTGCGTATTTTTCGATAATCTTGTGCCACTTTTCCTTTGCCCAACGTCCAGCAGCGAATTCTGCATAAAATTCATTGGCAATCTCAATAATTTGCTCCATTTTGTTGGTTGGCTTGTTAACAGTTGCTAATGAATGTTTTTTTGTACCTGTTTCTTTTGTCTTTTTTTCATTTGTAGTAGCACTTTTTGCACTGTCCGCTTTGAATTGTACATTTTGTAAATCAGAAAAAAAATCAGGTACAACAAAGGGCGAGTCCTTGATCACTTTAATATTAAACACCACTTTTCCTTCTTCTTCGAGCTCTTTTTTCTGTTCCTCAATAAATGTTTCAAAGTCAGTTTGTGAGAAAGGATGATCGGCTGCCTTATAATAATACTTATGGTGTCCATTCACATGACAAAAAAAGCCCATGATGTATCGATGCTCCAGCAAAACCTTCCAAGAGCTATCCACCTTACGCCGAGTGAACTTCCTATGCAGCTCTGATTTATGTATTTCCCAAGTGGGGGCATGACTCAGAATGTGTGTAAGTAATCCAATTGCTGCCAAATCTTTTAAATCTTCTTGCACTACTTTGTTATCAATTTTAACGTAGCCAGATTCGTTACGATTTTTAACAATATAATTCATATCTATACATCCTTTTTATTCGCAGACGAAAGGGCTCCTCTACCCCATGACGGTGAGACAGGCACCTTGCGTGCGGTATTTTATTTTTTATCAAGCTATAGGTGAAAATTTACTTTCAAATTTCATTTTCAGCCCAAACGTCCAGCGATTCTTTGGTGAAGATGATGCTATTATGAATAAGCAAATGTGGCAGTTTATTCAGCTTCACCAATACGTACACCATGTCCGTGTGTATGCTAAGATAGGCAGCAACTTCTCGTACACTTAATATCGTGCTCTGCATACTTCTCCCTCCTTCCATTAGATACTTGAAACCTCTTCACTTCTACAATCGAAAAAGATGCGCATAGGGGGGCATCTTTTTGAAAAAAAATTTAAGAAAGCATTAAAACTGATATTGACGTGCGATTTTGTCATGTTGAGACGCGGCCTTGCCGGGCTGGCACGCGACTTCGTGGGATTGACACGCGACTTTTGTTATACTAAAAAGAAGAGAAGAATCTCTGTTCTCCTATTACATAATTGAAGGTGATATATATGAAATTAGTAAAACCAAACATACCTGCAGAATTACCAAAAGGAAATTTTTATGACATTTTTAATGAGGAAGATCCACATTTAAGCAACATGGAAATTGAGGGGTCCTATTTCGATAACGAGGTACTGGACCGCGTTCATCTAAACGAAATGGTGATCAAGCACTCGACGTTTCACCATACGAGGTTCGAGAACATCGATATTACAGACGTAGTCTTTGAGAATTGCGATCTATCTAATGCTGATTTAAGCACAGCGAGCATCCATCGGGTTACATTCAAGAACTGTAAGCTATTAGGTGTGCAGTTTGTCGAGGGGCGCTTTGGGAATGTGACGTTTGAAAATTGCTTGCTATCCATGTGTAATTTCGGTGATTCTAAGATTGAAAAAACACAGTTTATCGAATCAAACCTGCAGAGTGCAGACTTTTTCAACTGTAAATTAAAACAAACCGTTTATTCCTATTGTGATTTGGATGGGGTTAGCTTTGACAGCACCAAGTTAAAAGGAATTGATATTAGTACATCTCACTTCGAATCCCTAGTGGTTAAGATGGAGGACTTGAAAGACTGTATCGTTTCCCAGCATCAGGCGATTTACTTTGCTTCCATGTTAGGGTTGGATATTCGGTAACAGGGGGTTAAAAAATGGACTTGAAAGCTCGTTTGAAACAGTTAGCGCAAGGCAGTATCGAACGGAAAGATGTAGCATTATTGCTGCCTGACATGATAGATCATATTGGGGCACCTGACCCTGAATTAAGGGACAATCTTATCTACCAAACATTTATTAGAATAATAGATGAAAACTTGCTGACGAAGGAGCAGTTTCGCCATATGTTAAATACTTGTTTAGACGAACACCATCTTTCCTTTAGATTAGGTGAGAGAGAAACAGATTCTGTTTTCACCAGGTCTTTTTCATCTTTAGTTATTGCTGGGCTTTTAACAAAGGACAGTGAGATTGGGCTTTTATCTGAGGAAGAGATACAGGAAACATTTGATAGATGCATCAGCTATCTAAAGTTCGAGCAGGACACTAGAGGATTTGTTGAGGAAAAGGGGTGGGCACACAGTATTGCCCACGGCGCTGATTTACTGGTCTCGCTCGTTAACCATCCAACGTGTAACAAGAAGAATTATACTGTTGTCCTCGATACCATACATAATTGCTTACTTAAAGAGGCTACCTACATTGATGATGAAGATGAGCGATTGGTTTTTGTTACCAAAGCACTCATCGAACAAGGTGTGAATGAAGGGGAATTGGAAAAGTGGGTGCTTGATGTTTTTAATGACTTGGAGAAGATCCACGAGAAGGAAGGCTTTTCCCTAAAGTACTTCCGAGTGAAGTTCAATATCTCTACCTTTATGAAAACATGCTATTTTCAATTAGGGTTTAAAGAATATCGTAATAGTATTCGAGCAATTATCCAGGATAACTTAAAGGAGCTTCATCTTAAGCTGTATGGCGCTTAAGGTGATAGCTCTTTTTTTACTTTCAATATCTTAACCTAAACTCAGAAAGGATTCTCCCCTTTGACAAAAGGGACAAACACCACATAATTGGCTGCAATAAAGGTAAGCCAAAATAAGACCGACTTAAGCCGGTGTTTACAAATAAAACTATTTTTAAATAGGAATATAGCAATCAACGTGTATAAGGCAAATAGAATATAAGACACGCCAAACCAATTCACCCATACATTCCCCATAAACTTAATTCCAAAGTGTTCATATATGGGTTCTAAAATATACACTGTGAAAAACAAACCGACTATCAGGATGGCAAGGATCTCCATTAATCTTGCTACAGCTTTTGACCATTCATTCAAAAAAATCCCTCTCTCTTCCTTTACTACATTTTATTCACACTTTTATAAAGTATTTCCTTGTATTTGCTGCTGTCATTCGGCCATCACCGACCCTTGATTCGACAATTTCCTACAAAACCGTTGCATCTCAAATAAGAATATAGTACTATGTATGTAAAGCGTATACATGACGGATTGTAACTGTTTAATCAGGCAAAACCGAGTCCTTTTTTAAAATTAGGGGTGGTTTTGCTTTTTTGTTATCGGAGGTGAAGAAGTGGAAATCGTAAAGATATTAAACAACAATGTGGTCGTATCGATAAAGGAAGAACAAGAAGTTATCGTGATGGGCCGTGGAATTGCATTTAACAAGCGTTCTGGTGATGAAATCAATTCGGAACAAGTCGATAAAATTTTCACTTTGGAAGACGATATTACAAAGAAGTTCAAAACACTCATCTCTGATATTCCAGTGGAATACATGGAACTCTCTGAGAGAATCATTCAATATGCTAAAATGAAACTTGGCAAAAAATTGAATGATAGTATTTATATATCGTTAACAGATCATATTCATTTCGCAATTGAGCGACATAATGACAATATGCCGATTACAAATGGGCTGCTTTGGGAAACGAAGCATCTATATAAAGAGGAGTTTGAGATAGGGCTAGAAGCATTGAACATGATCTGTGATCAATTTAATGTAATTTTACCCGAAGACGAAGCTGCTTTTATTGCCCTGCATATTGTGAATGCTCAATTGAATGAAGATATGACAAATATTATGGATATGACGGAAGTAATCCAAGATATTTTAACCATTGTGAAGTATCACTTGAAGATGGAGTTTGATGAAAGCTCATTGAACTATTATCGTTTCGTTACACATTTGAAGTTTTTCGCGCACAGGCTCGTGAAAGGCACCCATTATAAGAAAAACGATGAGGATGACCTTTTAGGCGTAATAAAAAGTAAGTATCCTGACGCGTATAAGTGTACAGAAAAGATTAAAAAGTTTATCGAGAACAAATATAGTTATGAATTAACAGAGGAAGAAATGCTTTACCTCACAATTCATATCCAGCGAGTAGTTAAAAATTAAATAACATCCATTTAGGATTGTGACTTGCGAGGCAAAACCTAAATTGACTTTTTCCGATAGAAAGAGTCAATTTAGGTTTTTTATTTGCTCAAAAACGTATCAGTATGAAAAAGCTAGCTGAACAGGATACTAACTTTAACGAGTTAGGGACTATTCACGCAGTATAAGGAGGAAAAACAATGGCTTACGAGAAGTTAGCAAAACAAATCGTCGACAATGTTGGCGGTGAAGAGAATATTGCCAGTCTTGTTCACTGTGCAACACGATTGAGATTCACATTAGACGATCATGGTAAAGCAAACAAAGAAACATTAGAAAATATGGATGGCATCTTAAATGTTGTCGAAAGCGGAGGCCAATTCCAGGTTATCATTGGTTCTCACGTATCAGAGGTTTATAAAGAGATTAGCAATGTCGCAAATGTAGGCGATGGTGGTAACAAGGAGACTTTCAATAAACAAAAAGGTTCCATTATGAACCAAATATTCGATGTTATATCACGGACCTTTTCTCCTATAATCCCTGCATTAGCAGGGGCTGGGATGCTTAAAGCATTATTAGCACTTCTAACTATGATAGGATGGCTCTCAGAAGAAAGTGGCACTTATTTAGTCTTATCGGCCGCTGCCAATGCAATCTTTTACTTCCTACCTATTTTCATAGGAATAACCTTATCAAGCAGGCTTGGTGCTAACCCATATGTTGGTGGTACGATTGGTGCCGCATTGCTTGAGCCAAATTTGACGGGATTAATCGAAACGGGTTCCTCATTTTTAGGAATTCCAGCAATTGTAGTGGATTATTCATCAACTGTTTTCCCGGTATTTATCGCAGTGTGCATATTTGCATTATTTGAAAAAGCCATTAAGAAAGTTATCCATAAAGATTTACAGCTATTCTTGGTTCCGATGTTATCTTTAATTGTCATCGTGCCGTTAACTGTCCTTATTTTCGGGCCATTTGGTACGTATGTAGGAGAGGGCATTGCTACTGTGATCGAATTCTTAGCAGATAAAAGTGGATTACTAACAGGTGCAGTAATGGGTGCGGCTTGGACGTTCTTAACCCTACTCGGTTTGCATTGGGGTCTTGTACCAATCATTCTGCAAAATATTAGTGCTGGAGGAGATCCACTTTTACCTATGATCTCCGCTGCTGTTTTTGCACAGGTTGGGGTAGCTACAGGTATCTTCTTTAGATCAAGAGATAAGAAAGTGAAGACATTAGCAGGTTCGACTATGCTTCCAGGTCTATTCGCTGGTGTAACAGAGCCTATACTATATGGAATTATTTTAAGGTATAGAAAAACACTCGTCATCCTTGTTATCGCAGGTGTGATTGGTGGTGCCATAAATGGTGTCCTTGGTTCACAAGCAATGTCCTTTGCATTCCCAAGCTTACTTGCCATTCCAGCTAACACACCTATTATCTTATATTGCATCGGTATCCTTGTATCTTTTGTAGTAGCCGTTGTACTCATCATGATCTTTGGCTATGAAACAAAAGCAGCTGACAAAGAAAAAACGGTAGATAAAGAGGAAGAAACTGTTCAAGAGGATGCGGAACCGCTTGTAAGAAAGGAAACTGTGGGAAGCCCACTTACAGGTGACGTGAAACCGCTAAGTGAAGTTAGTGATGCAGCCTTTGCATCAGAAGCGATGGGTAAAGGGATTGCAATTGAGCCTACTATTGGAGAGGCAGTTTCTCCTGTTGATGGTAAAGTAACAGTTGTGTTCCCTACAGGCCATGCAATCGGCATTACGTCAGATAGTGGCGCAGAGATCCTTATCCATATTGGAATTAACACCGTACAACTAGATGGGAAGCATTATACACCACTAGTTGAAGTTGGAGATGTCGTGAAACGTGGCGACAAGCTAGTGAACTTTGATATTAAAGAAATTAAAGAGGCAGGGTACGAGCTTACTACCCCTGTTATCATCACAAACACAGACCGTTATCTTGAAATAGCAGCAACTGAAAAACAAAGCATTGAAGCAAAAGAAGATCTATTGACATTGGTAATTTAAACAAAAGCGTAGAGTGGGGGGATTCCCCCCTTAAAGCTAAATAGTAAAGGAGTGCAACGTAATGAGTACAACAAACAGTAAATTTCCAAAAGACTTCCTATGGGGAGGCGCCACAGCAGCAAACCAAATGGAAGGTGGTTTCCATGAAGGCAATAAGGGATTGAATATTGCAGATGTCCTACCTGGTGGAAAACAACGACTAAGAATCCTAAAAGAGCCTGGCTTCAACTTCGAAATTGATCATGATAAATATAGCTATCCGAACCATGAAGGTATTGATTTCTACCATCGTTACAAAGAAGATATTGCCTTATTTGCTGAAATGGGCTTTAAGGTTTATCGTATGTCGATCGCCTGGACACGTATTTTCCCAAATGGCAATGAAACCGAACCAAATGAAGAAGGACTTGCTTTCTATGATCGTGTATTTGATGAGTTGCACAAGCATGGGATTGAGCCTGTTGTAACCATTTCACACTATGAAATGCCATTAACTCTCGTAAAAGAATATGGTGGCTGGAGAAGTCGTGAAGTAATCGGGTTCTTTGAACGTTATGTAAATGCTATTCTGAATCGCTATAAAGATAAAGTAAAATACTGGATGACATTTAACGAAATTAACAGTGCGCTCCATTTCCCAATTATGAGCATGGGCTTCTCAATTGAAAGCCATGAAGACAAGTATCAATCGATTTTCCAAGCATTTCATCACCAATTTGTAGCAAGTAGTATTGCGGTAAAAGCATGTCACGAAATCATTCCTGACGCGCAAATTGGCTGTATGCTGTTAGCTGCACCAATTTATCCTTATGATAGCAATCCAGAAAACGTTATGTTTGCTTTAGAAGAGGAACGTATTTTTAATTACTATTGTGGGGATGTTCAAGTACGAGGAGAATATCCTGCTTATGCTAATACATTCTTTAAAAAACACAATGTTACCCTTGATATCCGAGAAGGCGACTTAGAGCTAATTAAAGAGAATACGGTTGATTATATTGGCCTTAGCTACTACATGTCCTCTACACAGAAGAAAAATAAATTAGAAGAAGAGATGATCCAGGGTAATTTACTTGAAGGGGTTAAAAATCCATATCTACAAGCGAGTGATTGGGGATGGGAAATCGACCCAGTTGGATTACGTATTGTGTTGAACAATTTATATGACCGTTATCAAGTACCACTTTTCATTGTGGAAAATGGCTTAGGAGCTTATGACAAGTTAGAAGAAGATGGTTCCATTCAAGATGATTATCGTATTGAATACTTACGTAGCCATCTTGCAGCTACAGCAGATGCCATTGAAGATGGTGTGGAAATAATGGGCTTCACGAGTTGGGGATGTATTGACCTCGTAAGTGCATCGACTGGAGAATTCTCCAAGCGTTATGGTTTCATCTATGTCGATAAACAAGATGATGGAAGTGGAACATTAGAGCGTAAAAAGAAAAAATCCTTCTACTGGTATAAAGACGTTATTGCCAGTAATGGAGAAAATTTATAGGATTGACATTTTAAAGACCGTTGGGATAAGCTCAACGGTCTTTGTTTATATAATTAAGGGATTAAGCGATACTGATTTTATCATGCCAGCTGCTTATCCATTTGCTGTTTACCAAGCCGCTTCATATGGTGACGGAAGCAGGCCATGATAAACAGATGTGCATTGGCCTGGGTGTATTTATAGATGAACCATGGTAGGGATGGCAGGTAATCATGAATGGCGATGATTGCCTCGTTCGCCCCCGGGATTTTTCTAAATTCCATCCGTCCTCGTTCATTGTGCTGAGAATCCGAGAAAAAGCCACCCGTAATATAATAAAGTGCACGGTCTTCTGTGCTGCGTTCAGGCGCATACGATAGCTCAAGCATTGGCTTTTTATTACCAATCCAGCCAATCTGACAGTTAAGATCCTCATCAACGGTTGTCCGCACCCATGGATTAAGGAACCTTTCCAGCCATTGCACGTAATACCTTGCTACTTCATCCGCACGATATCCTTCCGGTAGTGGAATGCGTTGTACGGAGCGCACGTCGCGCTTCAGCGGCCCGATTTCCGGCTTCGGCAATAGCTTACTATTCGTGCCTTCTTCGTTCTCCAATGAATACGCAGCCGCTTCTCTAAAGGTAATTGTCCCATGGCTGATTCCCTCTTCATCCTTTTGTGCAGTTAACGGATGCTTCAAGCTAGCCAGCAGTGGGTAAACCGTTTCTTTTGGTGTTTGCGTAATTAGGCGTAACCATAGTCGGGATAGGTACAAGGAGAAAAAAGGAACATTATACATGACACGCTTTTCACCCATGACTTCAGCTGTTTGTTCCATCATCTGGCGGTAGGTCATGACTTCTGGTCCACCGAGATCATAAGAGTCGTTCACTGCCTTTTCGTCGGTCACCGTCGCATCCAGAGAATTGAGTACATCTGGAAGGGCGATGGGCTGTGTCTTTGTCCGTGTCCATTTCGGTAGAATCATAATAGGTAGACGCTTAACCAGCTTGGCTAAAATCGGGAAAGATGAACCCTTTGGCCCAACAATCAGACCTGCACGCAATGCAGTCACCGGCGTACCATATGCCCGAAGAATGCGCTCCACTTCCAATCTACTTTTCAGATGGGCGGATAGTTTTTCTACCCCTTCTGGCACAATGCCGCCAAGGTAGATAATTTTCTTAACACCTTGCTTCTTTGCTGCCTGAGCAAAGTTATCAGCAAGGATCACATCCATATCTGCAAAATGGCCTTGGGTAAGCTTGGCTGAAGGCATCATCGAGTGCACAAGATATACCGCAATGTCCGCTCCCTGTAGCCCTTTTTCGGCATCCTTTAGGGAAAACAGGTCACAGGAACGCCATGTGATATCTTCTGTGTTCTCCCGTTTATCTCCATTCCGCGAAAGTCCAATGAAGGTTGCACGTCCTTGCAGCTTTTTAAGCAGGTTCTGGCCAATATAGCCGCTCGCCCCGGCTACTGCAACGACAGGTTTTGTTTCTGTCATGTGTTCACATCCTTTTAGTCACTTGTAGTAGGTTGTACCCTTTGTGGGGCCTCTGTAACCACTGGTTATGTAAGGGGCTGCATTATCGGGAAAGGCAAGCGGGTTTACTTGGTCCTCTTTTTCTTCTTCATCTTTTTAAATAAAGAATCCATGCCGAGGAAAATTCTAATAATGACCACAAAAAACAATGCCAGCCCTATATTTCTCGCCCAATCAAGCTCACCATTCTGTAGATAATCAAAGAATGAAAGGACTATGAAAAGTATTATGCTAAAAAGGATGGATTGTAAAATCTCTTTCTTCATGTCGTTCGCCTCCTAACGACATGATAAAGAGTAAGTGCTGCGTTTGCAATGTTGGTTGGTAGTGTTTGATGCCTATTTAAAATAATTGAATATAATACTACCGATAATGACTACTAAAGTAAGGATAATCATAAACCCTGGTTTACCTACGAAAGCTCTATCGAATGTATCTTGATGATCTTCTCTTTCACGGTCATATTTATTTCGACTCATAAAGGCCCTCCTTAAATATCAGTAGTTTTTGTATAGCTAAATCCAGGTACTCGAATAAACTTTGATCGTTTTCTAACTGTAATTCATTAAGACCACGCCCAATAGTTGCAGGTTGCACGTAAAATTCCATTAATCATGTTGTTAGGATAGAATTTATAAACTCTGTTTTAGACTTCGTGTATTTCTCTCTATCGTTTTTGAATTTTTCGGCCGATTCCCTTTTAAGTTTTGCGTATTCATTTACAAGATCTTGGTTAGATCGTAATCGATCCCTAAACAATAGCTGTTTATCCCACCTATCATCACCTTTTAGCAATAAATGTAGATGCGCTTCCCGTTTATCATTATTTACTTTTACGAATAACCGTTGCCAAGGTCGCTGGTCTAAATCTGGATGTACATAGTGCCAGCTATGATTACTTAATATAGATAGTACTTCATCCTCTACGATTTTAAAGGAATCAACCTTCGCCATTAGATCGATAATTGGCTTAGATGGTAAGTTGGGGACAGAGGTACTTCCATAGTGTTCTACTTGATTTATTCCTATAGGGTTTAAAAGATTGAGAAGTAACTGTTTTTCTCGTTCTCCTTTTTTAACCATTCCTGTTTAGGCTCTTCAATTTTAACTTCTTCAATAGCCCATACCGGCCATGTCGTTTCATCGTGAACATTGCTCATATAGTACCCCTTTTCTATAAGAATTTCCTACACTCTATGTATTTGTATAGTAGCATTGTTTCAGACTATTCAACAAACTGAACTGTCCAATTCCGAATCTTTATGTAAATTTTTTAAAAATTTGCTTCCTTTTCTTAGATTTATCATGTACCATATATCTAAATGATATATAACATAAAGATAGGATGGACTTCATGAAAAAATACAATAATACGACCTACGCGATTCTCGGGATTCTAACAACAGGTTGCACATCAGGATATGAAATCAAGCAGCTTATGGATAAAAGCCTCAATCACTTCTGGAAAATTAGCTATGGCCAAATTTATCCCACTTTAAAACAGCTTGCCGAGGATGAATTGGTTACAGTTACGACTACCTCTCAAGATGGAAAGCCGGACCGAAAAGAGTATGAGCTCACCAGTAAAGGAATAGATGCTTTGGAAAAATGGCTCACACAACCGATTGAGCAGGTTCCAGTGGAACGAAATGAAGTGTTGCTAAAGCTGTTTTTCGGTAGACATCAGCCCACAGAAAAAACCCTCGCACAGCTGGAGGACTATAAACTCAAGCTGGAGGGGCGTTTCCAGACATACACTACAATTGAGCAAGCAATTCGGACGAATCATGCGAACGATCCAGATGCCCGCTACTGGTTATTCACACTCGATTATGGAAAGCGAACTACCGCAGCTGCCATCGATTGGTGTGATGCTACGTTGAATGACCCCCACTTAACGAACGTTTGAAGTGGGGGATTCCTAAGAACACCTTCGTAACCGAAAGTTATGTTATTAGGCTATCCCTGCGTCCCCGCAGTTAGAAGTCGTAACGCTTCGTTTTTAAGATTCAAGCTTGCGTTCTGGTCCCGGTCATGTTGTGCGCCGCAATAAGGACAAACCCATTGGCGCAATCCGAGATCTTTAACGGCTTTATTTTGATAGCCACAATCTGGTGTGGAGCAAAGCTGACTAGACGGAAAATTCCTGGCAACGGTTATCACGTGCTTTCCATACCAAGCCGCTTTGTATTCTAGCATCTGTCGAAATTGTGACCAGCTCACTCCACTAATGGCTTTTGCTAACTTGTGATTTTTCAGCATGTTGGACACCTGCAAGTCTTCGATACCTATAATGTCGTGGTTTTTGACAATAGCAGTAGAAATTTTATGCAAGTAATCATGCCGTGCATTGCTGATACGTTCATGGAGAAGCGCCACTTTTCGTTTTTGTTTTTGATAGTTCTTGGCGTCCTGTAAGGCTCGTTTTTGCTTTATCGCCAGTTCTTTACGCCGTGAAAGAATACGCTGTTCTTTTGCCAACCGGGACGCTAATGTACGAAAATGTTTCGGATTCTTATATACTGTTCCATCCGAAAGAACGGCAAAATCTTTGAGTCCGACGTCAATTCCAACAGTAGAACCTGTTTTGGTTAACGGTTGTACCTCCGTTTCAGCTAAAACCGAAACAAAATATTTCCCACTCGGATTGCGTCTTATCGTAGCACTCATGATGCGTCCCTCAACTTCCCGGCTCTTGGCGAATCTGACAAGACCTAATTTGGGCAATTTGAGTTTGTTCCCAACCACCGCAATATTATGATTCGTATACTTCGTCGTATAAGATTGAACCGGGTTTTTCTTTGACTTAAAACGTGGCGCTTTATTCTGTTTTTTAAAAAATCGATTGTACGAATCAGCCAAATGTTTAAGCGCTGACTGCACGGCTATGCTATCCACTTCTTGGAGCCACACCAGTTGCTTTTTGAGTTGTGTAAGGCGGGCGGAACAAGCCTTGTATGTCAAGCCTTTTCCCGTCTTAGAGTAAGCTTCATTCCATTGATGCAGAAAATAATTGAACACAAAACGAGAGCAACCAATCGTCTTCGCAATGAAGACTTTTTGTGATGCATTTGGATAGATACGGAACTTATAAGCTTTGTGAATAGACATAGTTTTCACAACTTTCTCACAGGAATATTACATCTATTATATCAGAAAACAACCATACGCACACCCGTTCGCATTATAATTAATACAGGAAAGTTAGACAATTCATCTCCACCCTAGCTAGGCTTGAGGATGGAGTCTTCTTGTCCAAAACCGATAAATGTTATTTAAAAGGAGGAAATAAGATGGGGAAAGCGATTTTCAGTGGAAGATTCACGACAGAAAATGAGGAAGACCTTGTTGTATTTATCATTGGCATGCGGATTAATAAGCGAAGGGCTGTCCATAAGTGGCTCCCTGTTATGAAATCTATGCCACCTATGATAAGAGAGCTTTATACGAACCAAGAGGAGCTGGGATTCTTGTCTATGGAAAGTTTCTTTGGGCTTCGTACAACTGTCATGATTCAATACTGGCGTTCAACCGAGGACCTGCTTGCTTATGCAAAAGGGAGCAACCATTTAAAGGCTTGGAAAAACTTCAACAAAAAAGTTGGGGACAATTCCGCAGTCGGCATCTACCATGAAACCTATGTGGTGAAGCAAGGGAACTATGAATCTGTTTATGGAAACATGCCACAGTACGGGTTGGCAAAAGCCATGCCCCATCTTCCAATTAACCCTAAACGAAGATCTGCTCAGAAACGTCTTACTCCACAAGTTAAATAAACCTTATCCCGTTATTGCCACACGTCCAGCCTGTTAGGCCACGTGTGGCTTTTTTCATTCCGTTGCCCATTTTTCAAACTCCATATTGACTTAAAAAAATTTACCTGTTATGGTTATACACATAAGTATATAACCATATAAGTGTATAAGACGAAAAAGGATTGTGGGAGATAACATGAGAGGTGCATTTACGCAAGACAAACCAATATATGTCCAAGTGCGTGAAAGATTGGAAGATCAGATTTTAAATAATCAATTAAAAGAAGAGGAAAAGGCACCTTCTACAAATCAGTTGGTGGATTTTTATAAGATAAACCATGCCACCGTAACGAAAGGGATTAATCCGCTGGTGGAGGAAGGGATCCTTTATAAGAAGAGAGGGATTGGGATGTTCGTCGCCGTTGGGGCAAAGGAAAAGTTGAAAGAAAAGCGTAAGCTCTCCTTTATGGAGGACTATGTAGTCAAACTAGTTCAGGAAGCTGACAAACTGGAGATTGAAGAGAATGAGATCATTCAATTAATAAAAAAAGTAAAAGGTCGTGATCAACATGACAATTAAAGTGGAAAACTTGAGTTTACATTATAGCAATCATATTGCACTAGATAATGTCAGCTTTTCCTTAAAGGAAAAGAAAATTTATGGACTGCTTGGCAGAAATGGGGCTGGAAAAACAAGTCTACTATCCATTTTGGCATCCTTTAGTGAACAGTCTAGTGGATCGCTTACCATTAACGGGATAACTCCATTTGAAAATGCAGAGATCATGCAGCAGGTCGCCTTTTTATATGACAGAGACTATAAGGACGAATCAGATAAGGTAGTACCCTTACTTCAAGATGTTCAGCGCTACCGCCCTAATTTTGATATGGATTATGCAGAAGAACTTGTTGCAAAATTTAAACTGCCCAAAGATAAAGCAGTTAAATACTTTTCAAAAGGGATGCAATCTGCTCTCAATGTCATCATTGGTCTCGCGGCCAGAACCCCCATTACTATTTTTGATGAGGTATACCTTGGTATGGATGCCCCATCACGTGACATCTTTTATAAAGAAGTATTAGCAGATCAGCAAGAACATCCAAGAATGATTATCCTCTCGACACACCTTGTATCTGAGATGGATTACCTTTTCGATGACGTCCTGTTATTAAACAAGGGGGAGCTTTTGCTTCACGAGGGATACGATTCCCTTCTTGCAAAGGGCGCTTCTATTACAGGTAGCTCGGAGACCGTGGAGGAGTTTGTTAAAGACATGAAGCAGATACATGAAACGCAATTAGGTGGGACCAAATCGGTCATGGTTTATGGTGCGTTACGCGAAGAGGAAAAACAGGCTGCACTCGCTAAAGGCCTTGAGATTGCTCCACTCTCACTCCATGAACTATTTGTCCACTTAACAGAGGAGGGAGTCGAATGAAATCATCAAATAATTATCTAAAAGTAATGACGGATATGTTCTTCATACAACTATTTTGGGCATTTGGCGTTATGGGGGTCATGCTAATCATTGGCATTGTTAGGCTGGTCCTTCAATTTCAAGCAAATGGGCAAGATAATTTCTATAATTCCTTCTTTGTTGTAGCTACTTTCTTCTTTTTTGTTATTGGAATTATGGCCACCTCTTTTCTCCCACACTATGTAGGGCATGGTGTAACGAGAAAAGACTACTTTAAAGGGGCTTCTCTTGCTTTGATTGGTATGGCAATTACGCTTCCGTTTGTCGCGTGGGGCATTTCCGTCTTAACAGAGTTTGTTGTTGAAAATGTTACGAGTTTTTCATTTAGAGAACCTAATATGGAAGTATCTATAGACGATAGTAATTTCATAGGCAATATTGTTGAGTTTCTAATTGTAACACCATTTGTGGAGCCTGAGAGTAATTGGGTTCTGGCGATTGGTATCTTTAGTTTAAAGATTTTAGTCTACTATTTGGCTGGATGGTTAATTAGCGCGGCTTTGGCTTTCTACCGATTTTCGATTGTTATAGGAATTGGATTTATTGCAATATCAATCGTTCTTCTAACAGTTGAAAATGTACTCCTTAGATCGGTCTTGAGCCTGCCCATTCCTAATCGATATGCGTTTCTTGCAATGCCCGAAGGAATCGCTATTGCAGCCCTATTCATTATTCCTCTTGGCATGTTTTACTTAATCCGTGTTTTAACCAAACGTGTTTCAATTAGAGTGTAACGGGTCTGTAGTGGGGGCGTACCGCCGTGCGGTAGTGCTCTCACGCATGATTTATAAGGGGGATTATGATGGAGAATAAGTTGGAAGTTAGTAGTATTAACTTATGGAAGGATCATAAGGCATTGCTTGGTCTGATCCTTCATCTATGTATTTTTTTAATTATACAGCTATCATTTTTTGCTATCGGTGATTACAATGCCTGGCATATTTTTAAACTTAATGCCGGTGGGGAAAATGCTGCAGCATTTTTGAAGCAAGTTGAGGATTACATTCACTTTCACGAAAGTTATCAATTTAACGTGATTACTGCTGTTTTACTCGTTGCTTTATGTCTCCATGCCGGCTCCACATTGATTAATGTGTTGAAGAAAAAGTGAGGGAACAAATCTGGCTGATGACCTAAGGTGCTACTAATAAGGTCTCCCTAAACTTTCTTAATACTTGTCAGACCTGAAAAACAGCCTCTTCCAAAATGGAGTGGCTGTTTCATTTTAAATTGAGCACTTCATAACTAACCGTATTCTAGAAAATGATTCTATTTTTGGTTGAAGAGATAGAAGATCTAATATATGGTCAGTATATATTTGGAGGTGTTTTATTGGATAAAGGGGAAAATAAAAAAAGTAAGTATGAAATTGTAGATGATTATCTTTTGAAAGTAAAAATGATGTTTGGCCCCACGCTTCTTTTAATTATTGCATTTGTGGATATAAGTAATAAGATGATTTACTTTTTAAGTGTATTTCTCTTTTTGCTGATAGTTATTCAAACGTTTTTAAATTATAAAATTTATAATAGATTAATAAAATCTTTTATCATCGAGCTTTTTATAGTAACAATAACCATTTGTATAATAATTTTCTACTTAACATAGTAAGTTGTATTGTATGGTTGATTCATGCATTTTTAAAATTTTAATCATATGCAATATTCACTAGTGCTGTTCGATAATTGTTCCGATATACTTACTATAAAAAGGAGATTTGCTATGGAGACCGTAGAATTTAAAGAACTTCAATCAGAAAGTGAGATAATGCAAGCCTTCCCAGTTATGAAACAATTACGAACACACCTCACGGAAGAAACATACCTAGACCTCGTTATAGAAGCTAAAAAAGAAGACCGGTATAAACTATTTGCATTATTTGATGAAGGGGAAATTGTTGCCGTAACAGGGTTCAAGCCTATGACAACCTTATATTATGGGAGGTTTGTTTGGGTTTGCGACCTTGTAACAGATAAAAACAGGCGTTCAAAGGGATATGGAGAAAAGCTACTTACATACGTTCATGAATGGGCTAAGGAGAACAATTATGAGAGTGTAGCATTATCTTCTGGACTACAGCGAACGGAAGCACATCGTTTTTATGAAGATAAAATGGATTATGACAAAGTTAGTTTTGTATTTAAATCATCTTTAGAATAAGAAAATTCTACTTTAAGGCCACACTTTCATTTGTGTGGCCTTTTTTATATTGTGGCTAATTATAACTCTCTCCCTGAAGCACCTGGGTGTTGGTTTGAGGTTTTACTATTATTGGTTTTCGGATCAGTATTCTTTGAACGTTGCTCATGACCTAGATAGGTGGATCTGTCTTTCCCTTGAGCTTTAATGAACTTTCCAAAATCTGTGTTAACCATTATGAAACTCCTCCCTTCCCCATTAAAATGCCCTACTGCTTTAGAGATTAATCAACTCTTATGGCTAACTAACACCCCTGATTGGATGATTATTCCTTAAATTTTTGCACATAATAACGTGAAAACGAGATAGGTGGTGCATAACATATGGAGATTGGTGAGTTAATAGCAAGAGTCATTATCGGCTTTTTTGTACTATTTGCAATGACTAGATGGCTTGGGAGAAAAGAAATTAGCCAAATGACCTTTGTAAATTTCACTTCAGCTATTTCCATTGGATCCATTACAGCAAACCTTGTCGTCAACCAGAATTTAAGCATTTTAAATGGTGTGTTGGCTGTTGTGGGATGGGCAATTATTACGTTTATTTTGGAGTTAGTGGAGCTAAAATCAAAAAAGGCGCGAAAAGTCATTTCCGGAACCCCTATAGTAGTCATCAAGGAAGGGAAACTCGTCAACAGATCGCTTCAATCACACAGATTAGACTTGGATTCACTAATTGCTTTGCTTAGACAAAAGAATATCTTTTCTATTGCTGAGGTTGACTATGCTATTTTAGAAACCAATGGTAAATTAACAGTTCTTCCTAAAGACAACAATAAGCCGGTTACGAAATTCGATATGAATGTACCTACCACGCCAAAAGCCTTCCCCATTCCAACTGAAGTCATCTCAGACGGCAGAATTTTAACGGAAAACTTGAGCAAGTTAAAGCTTGATAATAATTGGATTCAGCAACAATTACAGCAACGCAACATAGCCTCCATATCAGAAGTGCTATTTGGACAGGTACAAATAGATGGAACATTGTTCCTAGCTTTAAAAAATGAACGATAAAACAATTTTATTCTAAAAGGTCTTTTATGTTTGGTGCTATGAGAGGCCTCTTTCTTATTCCAACACTTCTCTCATTCTCTTAAAACAAATTCCCACTAATTTTTCCTTTTTAAGGAAAAAGGTAGGCCTTAAAACAATGTTAAGACATTGTCCTTCCCTCTATTATTCCCAATAGCGACAGTGCCTGGATACACACATGATCCTATCCGAACTCCCATATATTGTTAGAGTGTTAAATCAAGGGAGGGAAAAGGATGAAGAAGAAGTTTTTTGGTTCCATTTTGTTTATGTTTTTGGTAATGGTATTTCCATTGGTGAGTTTTGCTGAGGAGAGTGAGAGTCCATCTTTAGCAAAGGAGAATGTTCCGGTTAACGTTAGCATTGAAAAGGGGAGCTACGTTAAAGGAGAAGTGATTGTTAAATTTAAAGATAGCATTTCTCTAAACAGTCAGGAACAGATTTTAAACGAACTTAATGCAAAAGTTCAACCAAGCCCAAGCGTAGTGAAATCCCCATTTGTAGTCCTTGAGGTTGGGGATGTGGATAGCGTTGTAAAAACGTTAAATCAGAATAAGAATGTAGAATATGCAGAACCGAATTACATTTTAAAAGCGACATGGTCTCCGAACGATACTTATTTCAGCCCATCCTATCAATACGGATTATTTAATATATCCGCACATCATGCATGGGATCATGCAAGGGGAAGTTCTTCTCAGGAAATTGCTGTATTAGACACAGGAGTAGATTATAACCATCCTGAATTAAGAGGAAAAACGATCCGTGGCTACGATTTTGTAGACCGGGATTACACTCCTACTGATGCTAATGGCCATGGTACGCATGTAGCAGGGATTGCCGCGGCCGAAACAGATAATGGAATTGGAATCGCTGGTACGGCTCCAAATACAAAAATATTAGCTGTACGTGTACTAGATGCAAGGGGTGAAGGCTCCCTTTCTAACATTGCCAATGGGATACGTTACGCTGCAGAACAAGGAGCAGAAGTGATAAATCTTTCTTTAGGCTGCGCATGTGACACGCAAACATTAGAGTCTGCTGTTAACTATGCATGGAATAGAGGATCGGTTGTGGTAGCAGCTGCAGGGAATGATGGTACATCACAACGTTTCCAGCCAGCATCTTATGCAAATGCCATTGCAGTTGGCGCTGTTGATCGGAATAATAATAAAGCAAGCTTCTCTAATTATGGAACATGGGTAGATGTCTCCGCTCCAGGTGTCGATATTGCTTCCACTTATCCAGGAAATCGTTATACCTATCTATCAGGAACTTCGATGGCATCCCCTTATGTTGCTGGTCAAGCGGCATTATTGACTGGTCAAGGCAAGAACAACGCTCAGGTTCGCGCAGCTATACAAAACACAGCAGATAGTGTTAGTGGCACTGGGTATTATGTGCGTTACGGGTTAATTAATGTTTTAGATTCCGTACGATATTAATAGATTTCTAGGTAGCATCCATATTGGGTGCTACTTTTTCATTATGTATATTCTGGCATATATCTTGTGAAATAAGCACCTATTATTAGCAAAATTATTGTTATTGACCAACTTAATATCCCCATAAACTGTAACCAATAAGCTAAGAGATGGGTTATCGCGATAAGATAAAAACAAATTGAGGGAATAGCACTTCTCACCCCTGTTATACCAGACTTTTTTCTCTTTTGGATAACAACATAAACAGAAAAGATAAGAGCGATTATTAGTATGACAGTTAAAATTATTTGAACCATTTAAATCTCCTTTTTAAAACATATGTAATGAATTCTCTTCTTAAATTTCTTATTGAATTACAATTCAATTCCTACCCTAACGGAGCACGGTTTGGTTAAAGTAAACTATGCTTGCAAAGCACAATGAAGTATTTCTTGGTACATATCGCCCCAGCCATGATGATATTCTGATACATTATCGGGATTAATTACAATTCTTTCAATTGATTCATACTCCGCTTTAAATTCATGTAATTGGTCAATATCCATGCGGTAAAAAACTTGATATCCAACTAAAGGGTAAGGGCTATTCTCATCCCAATTTGGATTTTCATTATGGTCGACCACAATATGACCTAAAAGAGAACAACTCCCTGTTATATAAGCTTCTTCATATGCTTCACGCTTTAAACATTCATCAGGAGTCTCCACCTCTTCAATATGACCTCCCGGAAAGTCCCATCCTCTATGTCTTAAATTAATTAATACCAATTTATCATCTTTAAAACAAAACCCATGAACACTCGTTATTTGTTCTCTTGGTGGGAGATGATTATTACGGTTCCACGTTAACTTTACTTTTCCTTCTCCCCAATTAACATATTTTAATCATGTATTACCTCCTAGCACATCTATTCTTTTTACCAACCAAAATACATACTAGTCAACGTCCATTTTACCATAAACATCCAATTAATAAACAACCTAGTTATCCCACTACCTTGCCTAATACTAAACGTCCTTCCATACAAGTTATCCTCAGCCTATAACATTGCTAATACGCCTTTAGAAATAGTAAGCTTTGTTTATTTTTATGGAAAAGTAGGGAAGAAAGGGGTATATAGAGCGATCTAAAGGAGGATATAAGAAATGGGAAAACTAGATGATAAAGTGGCATTGATTATTGGTGGTACTTCAGGTATTGGAGAAGCCACAGCTAAGTCGTTTTCTAAAGAAGGAGCTAAAGTGATTGTGAGTGGTACAAATGATGATCAAGGGAATCGGATTGTTAAGGAAATAAAACAAAATAATGGGGAAGCTACATTTGTAAAAATAGACGTAACAGATCAGGCATCCATTGAAGAATGCGTTAATAAAACGGTAGATGAATATGGCACGATTGATATCTTGTATAACGGAGCTGGTGTCCATGATGCCTATAAAAACGTATTGGATACAGATGAAGAAACATTTGATAAATTAATGGAAGTTAATGTGAAGGGTCCATACCTCGCTACTAAAGCCGTATTGCCGATATTCTTGGATAAAGGGAAAGGAAATATTATAAACATCGGCTCTCAATCTTCATTTGTTGCTGGAGCAGGTGGCAATACTTACGTTACAAGCAAATTTGCTATTAATGGATTTACAAAACAATTAGTCTATGATTTTGGCAGCAAAGGAGTCAAAGCTAATTTAATTGCACCTGGGTTTGTTGACACCCCTATGACGGAGGGCATTCAAGATGAGAGATTAAAAGACATCCCTGCAGGTAGGGCTGGTAAGCCAGAAGAAATCGCATCTGTTGCCGTTTTCTTAGCTTCTGATGAATCAGATTATATGCAAGGTGCAGAAATTAAGGTTGATGGTGGCTGGACAGTCGGGCGTTAAGAAAAAGAAATAACTTTTATGTGGTACTAGTAAATTGCAAAGCTAGATAGTCTCCTGCTTCCTAATTGATTTATGGGAAGCAGGAGATTTTTTGTCCCTGCCTCAGTATTTTATACCGCTTATCTCCTCTATAATTTTACAATACATTTAGCTTACTTAATATGCAGTTTTAAAACGCCATCCACCTTTATTATAAGTACATAATCTTCATGAAGATTAGTAGAAACGATTATCTACGTGCACGTAGACAAGGAAAACTAAAAAAAGAAAAGGGGATAACATTATGACAACAACAATTGCAAGTACAACTGTTTACATTGTTCAACCAGGTGACGTATTGGGGAGGATTGCAGAGCAGTTTGGCATGACTTTATCTGAGATCATGTCGCTTAACAACATTAGTAACCCTGACCTCATTCAAGTTGGACAAGAACTACTCGTTTATAGTAATGGCGGGTCTAACCCGGGTACCACCGTTTATGTGGTACAGCCAGGAGATGTGTTGGGGAGGATTGCGGAACGATTTGGAATGACTTTATCTGAGATTATGTCGCTTAACAACATTAGTAATCCTGATCTTATTCAAGTTGGACAAGAACTACTCGTTTATAGTAACGGGAATGACGATGGCGGCTCTTCTCCTGACACGATCATTTATATCGTCCAGCCAGGAGATGTTTTGGGAAGGATTGCGGAGCGCTTTGAAATGACTTTATCTGAGATTATGTCACTTAACAACATTAGTAACCCTGATCTCATTCAAGTTGGACAAGAACTACTCGTTTATAGTGACGGAAATGATGATGGCGGATCTACCCCTGACACGATCATTTACATTGTCCAGCCAGGGGATGTATTGGGAAGGATTGCACAGCGCTTTGGGATGACACTGGATGAAATTATGGCACTAAACAACATTAGTAACCCTGATCTTATTCAGGTTGGGCAAGAGTTGCTCGTTTATGATAACGGGGATAGTGGTTTGCCACCAGGTGATGGTGATCTTTATGTAACAGAAAGCCAACTAAATCAAATTGGCTGGTCTAGCGCCTATCTTTCAAACGCCATTTTGGAGGATTTAAATAGATGCTTAGAAAGATATAATATTACAACCAGATCTCGACTATGCCATTTTATTAGTCAATGTAGCCACGAGTCAGGAGCTGGCAGATGGACAAAAGAACTAGCATCCGGTTGGGATTATGAAGGACGAACAGATTTAGGGAACACCCAACCTGGTGATGGCCCGAAATTTAAAGGCGGGGGATATATTCAATTAACAGGTCGCTATAACTATACACGTTTTTCCAATGACATCGGTGATCCAGAGATTGTAAACCAAGGTGTAGATTACGTTGCTGCTAATTACCCTTGGACAAGTGCCGGATTCTGGTGGGACTTAAACAATATGAATGCACTTTGTGATACGAACCCATCAGTCGAGGCCGTAACGTTAAGAGTCAATGGTGGTTACAATGGATTAGAGGATCGAAGAATGTATTATAACCGGTGCCTTCAAGTATTTTAAGCGAATAAAATCAATCTGAAATAACAGCAAGGGGTGGCTCACAAATTAGTGAGCCGCCCCTTATTTCTTTCTAGTGAATTTTCATGATGTCTATGAGCTTTATAATTTCTTCGTCATTGCCCGGATCAATTTTCACTAGCTCTGTTTCTTCGATTAAACTCTCTGTGTACTCTTTCATGAAGTCTTCATCTACCTCAGCGTCACTGCTATCCCAACGTAAAGGTACATTGTAAACATTAATTGTGCCATCTCCATTACCACTATATGTAACCGAACCATCAACCAAGCGAGAGCCCGCTAGCTGGATGACATCTTCTGGATAATTCGCACTGGTTTCATCGTTCGGGTTAATCGGCTCTCCTGCAGCAATATGCCGAACATTTAATTCATCGATCTCTTGGTTAGGTCCAAGCTCTAGCCAAACGCGAGCATATTCAATTTCCTCAGAAGAATAATTCGAAAGTGACTTACCCTTTTCTTCTCTGTCTTCAGAATTACTTTCTTTGTCTTGGTTTCCTATTTCCTTTGTAGAAGAAGTATCATTAGAATCGTCGTCCGCTTCTGTAGTAGCCGTTTCTGACTCTTCCTCAACATCAGATTCATTTTCATCTGCCTCATTCGCTTGCTCTTCAGATTGTGAAGCATTGTCACTTTCTGTTGAATCTGATTCTTCATCTGAACCTCCTCCACATCCAGCTAGCAATAAAACGAGCAAAAGTAAAAGGAAGCTAAAATAGTAGTTTTTTGTACGCCTTGTCATCAAATCATTCCTTTCTTTAATCAAAAGATATCACACTAAACTTTAGAGTCAAGTTGACTTTAGCAAGTAGATGTTCTTTCCATTGGGAGAATAACTTAAATTACAATGAATCTACCTGCATGATTAGTCGCCTCATAACCAGATAAAGTTACAATTTTTGCTAAATTTAGCGTTTACTGATTTTTAGGTGGCTTATTACTTATTTACCTCTATAAAAAAATAAGACACTTAAGGGAGATTAGTAGTTTATTTAGCGTTGCTTTTCTTATGTTAAAGACATACTTTTCACTATACCCCAAATCAAAAGAAGTCTGCACGATTGTCTTCCCTTTTAAATAGCGAGATGTTATAAATTGATATTCTGTTTCATCCAATTCCGCAATAGCTTCATCAATAGACGCAACGATTATACTGTAATGTAACAATTCTTCGTACAGCTTAATAAATTTTACGCTTGATAATCTATCCATATCTTTACCTAAGGATTCTATAGTAACTCTACCATCCAATACATTCCCTACTTCAAAACATGAAACAAAGCCAGGAACCAGGTGATTTAATTGCTTCACTATAATTCTAATTGCCGCTTTATATGTCTTATAATTTTTTAAATGGGTTTCTAGCTTCTTTATATCATCCTTTTCTGCCTTCCTCTTACTCCCGTTCATATGCATCCCTCCTTAATATATCGCCTTCTTATTTTTTCTTACTATCAATTCTAAAGGATTCCATGAAGCAAGAAGTCTTAACCTAATAAAAAGTTGATACAAGAAAGCTCAACCGATTCTACGGATAAAGTACAGTGTTTTTCTAAAACCTACAAATTGGTAAAAATATCCTTTTAATTCACAGGAGACAGTGGTACAATATAAAAACAGAATGTATGTTCTATTTTTTTAGGAGGGATATAGTTTGAAAATGGAACGAACCAAGACAGAAAAAAAAGATAAAATAAAATTAATAGAGTACTATTTGAAAAATTACACAACATTTAAAGTTGCGAATGATAACCTACAAAGACAGCTTCAGTACCTTACACCAAATGAAAATCAAAGCTACCTCTCTATTAACTCGGATGAAAAAGAAAAGATTATGACCATCCGCAAAAAGTTAAACGAAACACTCCTGATAGAAAATTCCATTGAAAATGCTATTTCAAACTTAGATATTCTTGAACAAAGATTTATTAACTTAAGATATTTTCAAAACTATTCCATTGAAAAAACAGCTCAGACTATCGGCTATAGTAAGGCCTCACTTTATGTACTCAGGAGTCGTATAATGGATAAACTACTCATTAGTTTTGGGATCATGATAAATAACGACTTGAAAACTGTAATCGAGAAAAACAATTAGGGAGCTTTTTTCCTCTTCATATTAATGGGAAGCACCCGAAATTGGGTGCTTCAACTTGGTCACCTTTCTTCCCAGTTCCATAGTTCTACTTCACCTAGCTGCTCCCCTTGAACAAGTTCAGATTCTCTTAATTTTAATAACTCTTTCACTGGACCAGTTACAACAGCACCATATACAGTAAAACCTTCTTCCTTTACGTATTGATATCTCTCATCTAAATGGGCAAGACCTAAGAATTGCTCATAATAGCTCTCTGATTTGTTCAAAACTTCTTCCATGTTCTCCAACATCAACTTCTGGCTTTCACCAACCGTACTTTCATCCAGGCTGTTTATCCTCATTGATTGATGGTAGCGTTTATCATGGTTAACACCACCTGTCAAACCAATTCGATTATCTACCATGATCGTATTATCGCTTGCACTCCACATATTCGGCTCATACTCTACAAATTCTCCAGTGTACAATGGCATCCACAAAACCCTAATATCGTATGGTTGTAGAGACTCGACTAATTGTTCTGATTCCATAAAACTTGTCGTGGAGAAAGCTAACTCTCCTACTGTCCCTTGAGGAAGCATTTCTAATGTTTCCCATACATTTGGCGACGTATTTGCCTCTAGCTTTTTATCAGTTCTTGGATCTTCAGGGAGCGAAAAGGAAAAATCACTTAATTGCTGTAAGCCAGGATGTGAATAGGTGACCCTTGATAGATTACTGGATAGATGCTTCGTTACATTTGCCTCACCTACCACTTTATTTTCACTTCCTACCGTTTTAAGTAAGTTGTAGGAGAAACTTTTTGTACCGAAAGCGTTCAGTTCTTCTTCTTTTATATCATAGTCAGCTCTGACATTAGGTACAGTCCAATCAAGCGCAAGACTGGAGTAATATTTATTTTCCCTCCCAACATCAAGTTTATCAACTAAAATATTCGTAATCATCATGTATAAAACATAAATAAATACCAGGATTATTAGCATTCGTAAGACCCGAAATGCTAAAGTGAATTTTGACTTTTTTAATATTCTCTTCTCTAAATCTTTATTCCATTCTGTCATGATTCCACCCTTTCCTCTTAGCAAGGCTTGCTAGCCGTGTCCTCGCTCGATGGAGTGTTACTTTCACCTGTTCTTCTGTAAGCTGTAATGCTTCCATCATTTCTTTATAGCTAAATTCCTCAAACTCACGTAAATAAATAATTGACCTATATTGTTCTGGTAAAAACTCCAATAAATCTTCAAGTTGTTCATGTGTTTCTTTCGTTATAAGGGCGTCTTCAGGAAGCCCATAAGGACTAATCATTTCTTCTTTTACCGAAAATATTTTGAACAGTGGAAGTGTTCTTCTTCTTTTTTGCTTTCGCCATTCATCTAGGTAAGCATTACGTGCTACTTTAAAAAGCCAGGCTCGTGCCTCTTCACCCTCATATGTATGAAGGTGAACCGTAGCACGAACAAAGGTCTCTTGCGTTAAATCCTCTGCAAGCTGCGTTGAACCGCTTAGCTTAAGTAAATAAAAATAGAGCGTCTTTGCATACTGTTTATATAGATTTTCTAATTTTAGTTGATTTCGCATTTGCCCCCCTCTTTACCATCCACATTACAAACACGTTTGACCGAAAGAAATGTTACAGTGCTTTTTTACTTTGATTTTGGAATTAAGAATGTCTATGAAAAGAAAAGGGATTGTCTTGAGACAATCCTTTTAATAGCAGTATGTATGTTAATAAGGCATATTTTAATCTACATTTAACTTTATGGATCTTGTGGCTATAAATGTGGAAATATCCATTACCTTTACATCTGCACCTGTAGCAGACAGGATAGGTGCCTGTTGACCTCCCCCCGATGCTAAACAGAGCACCTTTTTTCCTTTGTAACCGTGATTTCCCATTCGCCGGCCTTACTTTTTTTAAATGCCTCACTGCTAACAGGTTTAGTATAATAGGGCCTTCTTCCACTTTTTTATCCCATGCATTGCTATTATGGGGAGTTGTATCCAGTGGTTGATCTCCTATTTTTAATAATGATAAATTGTAATAATTAATTTTTATGAATTACCTTTCCACGGAGTACGTAGGGGATGGTGGAATTTCTATTAACTAATTCATTTCCTTCAGTTGAGAGAGAGGCATATTTTAATGCTTCTTCCGCATTCATCCACGTGACTTCTTCGATTTCTTCTGGATACATAATATTTATTTTACCTCCAACGACCTTACCTCTAAATGTAAAAAAGATTGCGTGATGTCCTCGTTGTTCAAGAAATGCTTCACTTACTGCCAAGACTCCATCCAGTTCAACGCTTAATCCTGTTTCCTCTATAACCTCCCGGATAGCTGCATCTTCTAAAGTTTCCCCAATTTCTACTGCCCCTCCTGGAAGTGTATAGTAAGAGGAGTCCATTCCTTTATTTTTTACCATCAAAATTCTTTCTTCACTATGGTCATATAAAAGAACATAAACCACATTTACTCTTTCCATATATCATTACTCCCCACTCTGTTAGTAAATTCAATCCTTGTAAGCACTTTAAGAATCTCCTTTACCTTGCTGATCCATTTTATTCAACAAGGAATGTTAACAAATCCCCAAAAATAATATCATATGATAGGGCCAACTCCTGCTTTACCACATCTAAGTATGGTTCACAATTTTGCATGTCTACTTCCTGTCCATTTTCTTTTCCGTAGCAAACATTATTCTTATAAATGTACTCCTCTGAAATAAAACTACCATCTCGGAGAATGACAGGATGATCACTGTCCCTCGTAAAGAGATTACGACCAAATGAGTAGTTAACTTCTGTCTTAATGCCTAGAAGATGGAGAAGGGTTGGACGTATAAGACAGCCAGCTTACCCTACTCCTCAAACAAATGGTGTAGCAGTCTCTCTTTATTTTCAAAGAACTGTTTCATGGAGCGATAATGTCCCGTTTCCTCAAGCGCCATTTCCTTCATGCCGTCCTCAGTCAATTCAATTAATTTTGCCCACGGATAAGCCATCAGTATAGGAGCGTGGGTGGAAATAATAAATTGTGCCCCTTCACTTACCAGCTCATGAATGCGTGAGAGCATGGACATTTGCCTTAATGGCGAAAGGGCTGCTTCTGGCTCGTCCAATATGTATATTCCTTCGCCTGAAAAGCGGTGGAGAAATACGGAGAAAAAGGCTTCCCCGTGTGATTGCTCATGAAGTGATTTGCCACCATAGGAATTTACTGCACCTACTTCTTCAATATTTGTTGCAACATTATAAAACGATTCCGAACGAAAAAAGAAGCCGCCCTTTGGTAATATTGGCCCTTTTGCAACTCGCAAATAAGAGCCGAGATCAGAATGAGAATCATAGCTTGAGAAGTTGAAATTTCGTGTGCCACCCTCTGGATTGAATCCAAGTGCAACTGCTATGCCCTCTAACAAGGTTGATTTTCCCATACCATTCTCTCCAACGATATAGGTGACATTTGGGTGAAAGTTAAGCTTGTCTAGGTTGCGAATAACAGGGAGGTCAAAAGGAAAGCAATTAAAGCTTGGTATTTGGTCTCTCTTCAATTCCATGCTTTTTATGTATGCCGTTAATTCGTCGAGACGCATTGGCCCACCTCTTTTTTCTTTATTTTAACAGAATTGTTTGCCTTTTGGGAGATTTTGCGTGGGGGTAGGCTTAAGTGTTAGCTCGCTTCACCTGCGGGGGTTGATGATTCACTGCTCCCGATTCACTTCTCGGCGATGACGATTCACTCTTGGCTTCTCTCGATTCACTTCGCAGTGCTGTTGATTCACTTTCATCTGATGACGATTCTCCTTGGCCATTTTCGACTCATTTGCCTGCTTGGGGCAACTCGCTCTTATTTGCAAGCCTAAATACTAAAAAAGCCACCCTCCTTTAGGAAGGTGGCTCGTTAGCTAGATTACTCCGAAAACTCGTGTTCAGCTAACGTCGTTGCAATGTCATCTTCTATAGCACGCATACTTGAGCTCGATCCAAGATAGTTGTTAATTAAAATAGAGAAAATAAGGTCCTCTCCATTTGCAGAGGTCACATAACCAGAAAGGGTGGATACGCCAGAAAGGGATCCTGTTTTGGCAGTTACATTTCCTTTAGCAGGCTCCTCTGTCATCCGATTACGCAGTGTCCCTCCTACAAATCGATCTGATTCACCAGCAATAGGGAGAGAGTATTCAAATGCATCAAACCATTCCGTTGCTTGAATTTCATATAAAAATTGAGACAAATCATGAGCTGGTATCATCGTCTTATGCGACATACCGGAACCATCGCGTAGTTGGATCGTATCTTTATTCATCCCATATTTGGCGGCTACGTCCTCGATGACTTCTAGCCCCTCATCCCAGCTTCCTTCACCAGAAACCACTTTTCCCATCTCTTTGGTCAGCACCTCTCCATGCCCATTGTTACTGAGCTTCATGAATGGCACCAACAACTCATGTAATGGCATCGATTGCTTAGATGTTAGCAACTCGGCGCCTTTTGGTGTCACACCAGACTTCTCGTCTGACTTTCCGATAAAGCGAATATTTTCTTCTTCCAATGACTTTTTGAAGATATTAAGCGCATAGCCTGTTGGCTCCCATACGGAGGCCCAAGAACGGGAATTGGATCCATCCACCGGCATATTTCCCTCTATTACGATTGTATTGGTGCCATGCTCGCGTTCTATGGAAATGGTTTTCCTTTCACCTGAAGGAACCATCTTTGTCTTGTTTTCTATCGTGACATAATCTGTTGCAGGGCTAAGATTGACCTCAGCCTTGCCATCAGGATCATCAGCAGGACTTACTTCTACAATAACTGTACCTGCATCATAGTCTTCGTTCGGAGATAGAGTTAGTGCCGAAACTTGAGCACCTGTATAGAAAGGCTCGTCCGACCAATTTAGATCCTGTGAAAGCCGTACATCGTCATACCAGCTATCATCTCCAATTAGATCGCCTTTCACCTTTTGAATTCCTTGTGCCTTCAGCTCTTTCGCAAATTGATCGAAATCTTCTTTTAATAGTGTAGGGTCTCCCTTTCCTTTTAAATAGAGATCTCCATGAAGAACCTTTCCACGTTTTTCACCATCTGTTAGTACTTCTGTAGAAAACTTATAATCTTTACCCAACGTTTCCAAAGCTGCCGCTGCTGTCAGGATCTTCATATTGGATGCTGGGTGGAGACGTATATCCCCGTCTTGTGAAAAGAGCTGTTCACCAGTATCAGCTTGCATAATGCTAACTCCAGTTACCGCTCCGTCAAGCTGTTCATTCTCTAGGAGGATGCGCAGCTTTTCTTCTAGGTTAGATTCGGCAAATTCTTTTTCTGTTATCTCATTGGATGCTGTAATCGTTTGATTTCCCTCTTGTCCAAGCAAAGGAAATACTGCAAGGACAGCAATAACTACTAAGAGCAGGATTCGTTTCAAACGCATTGTTAACATCTTCTCCCTTCATATTCAATAAAATTTTGAATATTTAAAGTATACAGTAATATATATATCAATAATAGAGCTCTAATAGAAAAGGGATCAATGGGCCCAGTTAATAAGCCTATATCATACTATAGAAGGGTTATCACTAATCTAGTCCACTATTTATATGATATTTAGTCTACATGCTCATTTCATAAAATCCCGTGTTTGATTCCGCTCTACCTCGGGAAACGCCTAATATGAACGATAAATCCTTCATAGAGAGGAGTTTTAGAGTGAATCAAGTTCTATTTATTCAAACAGGAACTGGAATCGACGTTCATGGACAGAATATAACGAAGGCAGCTGTCCGTGCTGTGGAAAATGCAATATGGTTTAACTCCATGCCAGGCATTGAAAAAAGCCTTCCTGAACAACAATTAGAAAATATGAAAGTTCAAGTGAAGTTAGCTGTACCGCTTGATCGAGACGAATTGGATGAGGAAAGCGTTAAAAAAGCAATCCCTTATGGCTCTGTATCGGTAGATGTTACAGATGGGGGAATGGCCACATCCAGTGGAATTACCCTTAAGGACAAAGGCGATGAAAATGACTTAATGTATATTGTGAATGCAGCAGTTGAAGTAGGCTATTAAGATTTTTAGGTTTTAAGGTTTTCTCCAACCCAAAGCAGGACAAGGCTGGTATAAGCCCCTTGTCCTGCTTTTTTGGTTAGATAATTTTTCTACTTTATATGTCACTATGAGACGGTTTGGTTTCACTTTTCGGGCATGTGGTGTCACTCTGGGCCGTTTTGGTGTCACTTTACTGGTTATCGTTTCACTTTCTACCGCTGAGGTGTCAGTTTCATCGGTATGGCGTCTCTTTACTAAAATCCTGCGTCGCTCAATATATTTTAAAAATCATACTCCGCTTCTTTTGCTTCTCGTATCTTGGTATAGGTTTCGGTTAATACGACGGTATCCTCCACGAGTCTTTCAATTCGAAAATGGACGTCATCATTGGTAATTTCTTTGCGATAGAAGTCACTTTCTTCAATGAATACATAGGTATGCACGATTTGGGCCTTCATGTAGCCAAGAATTGGCTTCAGCTGTTGTTCCGCGATTAGGAAGTGCTTGGCAGATCCCGCGGTCACAACCATACTCACGATCTTATCTTGAAATGCGTTAACAGGGAGTAAATCAAAGATATTCTTTAAAGTAGCCGGGATGGAAGCCTGGAATATAGGGGTTCCTATAATGACGGCATCTGCTTCCATGATCGTTTTCGTCACATAGCGGGTATCACCCTCATAATCAAGGTAGTTACGCCCATCACTAAATTGGATGTCATAATCAGCTAGGTCGAGTAGTTCTGTTTCTATTTCTGGATACTTTTCTTGTAATTTAGTTATCGTGTAATCCATAGCAGTTCTTGTTTTGGAGCCAACTTTTGAGCCGGATAGTCCCACAATCTTCATCTGTATTCACCTCTATTTTTTTGCTGTATGTTTTTTGATTGCCGGAAGAATTTCTGTTCCGATGATTTCAATGTTTTTACGTAGCTTATCGAACGGCATACCACCAAAGTCTATCTGAGCAATATAGCGCTGATGGCCAAACATTTCATGCTGGTATAGCATCTTTTCAATGATCTGCTCTGGGCTTCCTATATTTATAATACTATGCGGGTCTGCACCTTGTGCAAAAGCCTGCTTCGGAAATCCTTGTCCGTTAGTGCGCTTCATACCTTCATTTATATGTGGATACATATCCCTAAGAGCCGTTTGCATATCTTCAGCTGCGTAAAAGAATCCAGCAGTTGCAACGGGTAGCTGGTCTGTATCAAATCCTCGGCTTTGTGCTGCTTGGCGATACGCATCAATTGAACGTTTGAAACTGCTAGCCGGTCCACCTAAATGGGCAAGGAACATTGGCACACCTGAATAGCCTGCTTTGATTGCACTGCCCGGTGAACCACCGACAGCACGCCAGATTGGCAACGAGCCGTTAAGTGGGCGCGGCAATATTTTCGCATTGTTTAGCGGGGCACGAAACTCGCCTTCCCAGTTTACAATCTCTTCTTCATTAATTTGTCTTAGTAAATCAAATTTTTCTTCAAAAAGCTCTTCGTAATTGCGAACATTATAGCCGAGAAGATCAAACAAGCCAATTCTTGATGCTCGTCCGGCAACTATCTCCGCACGCCCTCCAGAAATTAGATCAATTGTAGCAAAATTCTCATAAACGCGCACGGGATCTGATGTGCTAATAATCGTCGAGGAACTGGCAATTTTTATATTCTCTGTAGCTTGGGCAATTGCTGACAAAACAACGGCATGTGCCTGGGTAGCGAAGAAATCCTGATGGCTTTCGCCTACACTAAAGAAATCAATTCCTGCCTGATCGGCCAGTTTTGCTAATTCAATTATTTCCTGTAAGCGTTGCTGTGCAGGAATTCGTTTTCCCGTATGCGGGTCTGGCAGGTGGTCACCAAGTGTGTATAGTCCGAATTCCATTCCTTTGCTAGGATCTATTCGATATTTTTCCATTTCATTATCAACCTTTCTATCCTACATAATCTATATCTACTGGCTTTCTATTTTTTCATTATAATGCTATTGTAAGGTATAATGAGTATTTCCTGAAGTACGCACTTTTAGGTGGTATAGTATACAAAAAGATACTAAGGGAGGAAAAAGCATGGATAAAACACCAGATTTATGTCGGGTAGAGGATGCGCTAAGTATTTTGGTTGGTAAATGGAAGCCAATTATCCTTCTCCATCTGTTACAAAAGGGGACACAACGATTTAGTGAGCTTAAGCGCAGTATGCCCGGAATCACCCAAAAAATGTTAACCAAACAATTACGTGAGCTGGAGGAAGAGGATATTATTGCCCGTGTGGTGTACCCACAAGTTCCTCCAAAGGTTGAATACTCCATGACCGATTATGGAAGAAGCTTAGAGCCGATTTTAGAAGCAATGCATGAATGGGGAACAAAGCATACCGTCCATAAACAAGCCAAGCTAGATAAAGAAGCTAAAAGACAGGAGGCATAGCACCCCTGTCTTTTTAGACTTTTCGTTTATACCTTAATGAGATTTGTCTTTCTCCTGTACTTGTTGGAGTTTCTTTTTTCTCTTGATAGATAAATCCCCTCGCTTCATAAAAAGGAATACCATACTGGTTTTCCTCTTGAACAGATACCCACTGCTCTTTTGCGCCTTTTTCAATCTGTCGCCTTGTTAGAGCGTCAAGGAGCTGCCTTCCTATGCCTTTATAACGGTGTGCTTCTTTTACATAAAGCACAAACAGTTCACCGGTCTCTGGTGCCGTTATTCCGCCTCCAATTACGCCAACCACTTCGGAATCAAATAAGGCAACATGTGTATAGCTTTCTGATAAAATATCGTTTTCTACTCTAGCGTAGTTATACCATTTAGCAACATTCTCCTCCTGAAACGTTTCGCTAAGCTTGCCTTCTACTGTCTGCTTCCACCCAGCTGTGCATATGGCAGATATAGCTGCTGTATGAGAAATTTCAGGTTTCACAATTGAGATAGACATACTACTTCCAACCTTTCTGCTGCTATTTTATACAAAAGCTCTTCCCAAAATAGGAAGAGCTTTTATTATTTATTCCGTTGCACCTTCTTCGTTAATCTTACGTGTCATTTCTTTTTCTTTCTTTGGTGAGCTTAGGAAGAATGCGAGCACTAGACCAACGAATGCTAGTACCGTGCTTCCTGTAAACGCCCATTCAAAGCCTTGAATTTGCGCAAGCTGACCGGCTGTATCTACTGACTCATTCGCACTTGGTGTGAATTGCTTGGCACCAACTGTAGTTAACGTTACAAGAATTGCCGTTCCGATCGAAGCGGAAATTTGTTGCATCGTATTGGCCATGGCAGATCCATGCGCATACCATTTTGGCGGTAACTGATTTAATGCTGATGTCATAACTGGCATTAAAGCGAAAGATAAACCAAACATCCGAATGGCATATACCGTGGTCAAGTAGGCAAATGATGTTTCCATCGATAGATTTGTGAAAAAGAAGGTCGTTACGGTAACAATGGTAAGACCCGTGATTGCTAGATATTTACCACCGAATCGATCAAACAGAAAGCCTGTGATCGGAGACATAATCCCAATTACGATGGCTCCTGGTAATAGCATCAGCCCTGATTCGAGTGGACTAAAACCAAGTGTGTTTTGCATAAATAGTGGTAACAGTGTCTCTGCACCAATTAAAGAAATCATGACTGCCATCGTAATTACAATGGCAAGGGCGAAGATGCGAAACTTAAAAATGCGAAATTCAAGAATCGGTTTTTTAAGCTTCAATTGTCTAAGGATAAATAGCGTAATTAAGATCGCTCCCCCGACAATTGCGATAATGACAGCTGGACTTCCCCAGCCATGCTCTGAACCGATACTAAACCCATATAGGAATCCGCCAAACCCTAGTGAAGATAGCACAACGGACAGGACATCCAGTTTTGGGCGACCAAGATCTGTAACGTTCTTTAAAAACAACGCTGCGAGAATAATAGTAAGAACGACAATCGGTAGCACGGTTAAGAAAAGTGCTCTCCAATGGAAATGCTCAAGCAGCCATCCAGATAAGGTAGGGCCAATTGCAGGTCCAAACGCAATAACAATTCCGATTAGCCCCATTGTCGTGCCGCGTCTTTCTACAGGGATGATTGCGAGCAACACTGTCATTAAGAGTGGCAGCATAATCCCTGAACCGGAAGCCTGAACAACCCTTCCTAATAGTAATACAGGGAACACTGGGGCAGTTGCCGCAATTAAGGTTCCTATACCGAAAAGACTGATTGCCGTTAAAAACAGTCCACGGGTCGTGAATCGTTCAATAAAGTATGCTGAAATAGGGATCATAATCCCATTCACCATAAGGAATGCCGTAGTCAGCCATTGAACCTGGGCTTGTGATATTTGAAAGGCATGCTGAATCGTTGGAAGTGCTGTCGCTAAAAGCGTTTCATTAATAATCCCCATAAACGCCCCAACAAGCAATGCCGCGATCATGGCAACCTTTTGGCCTTTTGGTAAATCTGATGTAGCCATATGTTATATCCTCTCCTTTTTTGTATCTAAGAACGTATGTTTTTTATGTAAAAAACCTTTACACATCTTTTTACTATATAGGATGCAATCGCTTTTAAACAATTAAATTGCTTACAATTTTTATAAACTTTTGTTTATAATTGAATATTTAGACATTGTGGTATAATTAAGGCAAATACCGTATAAACAATGAAGGAGACACAAGATGAAATATTATATTGCATCAGGTTTTAAAAATAAGACAAGCGTCCAAGCTGTCAGCCAGTTTCTTTCCTCTAGGGGGCATGTGAATACATATGATTGGACATTGAACGAACGCGCAGACACTGTTGAACAACTTGGAAGGATTGGCACATTAGAAAAACAGGCAGTGGCGGACTGTGATTTTTTCATTCTATATTTACCAGGTGGGAAAGGCAGTCATGTTGAGCTTGGTTTGGCATTGGCCTATGATAAAAAAGTTTTTATCTACAGTGAAAAGGGGTTTTCACCAGAGGAAGCATCCAGTTTTTATTTCGTTGAAGGTGTGCACCATGTGTTTGGGGATTTGGAGAAGCTTTTTTCTGAAATTCATCTGGTTGAGGAAACTAAATCTAGATAGATGTTTTCTTCGTTGGTACACCAGAAAAATGCTTATATACAACGTAAAGGTCTTCAGCAATCGGGCCAGATTGCGGAATATAATGCGTGAATAGATTGAGTCTAACAAAGTATCTAAGGGAAATAAGTTTAAGGGGTTGCTCTCAATAAAGCAATCCCCTTAACACTACTTATTAAACAATTTATAACTATTGAAAAGAGATAAAAATTGTTTAAAGTTAACGTTATTTAAGTCATCTATTTTTGCATGCTTCAAGGCTTGTCTGAACTGATTTTTAGTAAAAAGGACGTGATATTCTTTGTTTACCCACCTATAGACAAACGATTGATATTTTTTGTAGTCTTTCTTTAAAATCAATGGCTCGTGGCGTTCAAGGACGATTAATACAGAATCCACGCTTGGCCTCGGATGGAAATAAGTTCGAGGCATTTTTGTGAGGATTTTGATATCCATTTCAACCATCAACAGCAAACCTAAAGCTCGTTTAGTATTTTGTAATCGTTTTGCAAAACCTTTCTCCACGATAAGGTAACTAAATTTCGACTGGCTTTCAAAAGCGATTTTTTTGACAATATCAGTACTGATGTTAAAGGGAATATTACCAAATATTTTATAGTCTTTGTTTTTGTGGAAGTTAAATTTCAGAATATCCGTATGGATAACTTTTATATTCTGAAAAGGCTTCACCACTTTTTGGGTGACTTGACACAAGTCCTCATCAATTTCTATAGAATGCACCCACCGACTCATTTTGACAAGCTCTTTGGTAAAATGCCCTTTTCCTGATCCGATTTCTATTACGTGATCTTGTTTATTGATACTCGTATGATCCAATATTTCTTTTACATGCTTTTTAGAAGTAATAAAATTTTGAGTGTCCTTTGGGTTTTTATGGTTCATTATAACCTTCTCCTTGCTGGTTATAATGAACTGACATTAAAAGTTCATTATAACCAATTTATTTTTGATCTGGTTGATAATGAACTCTATTAACGACACATATAGAACAAATTCCCATACTTTTATCTCCTTTCCATTTTTTCAATATGAATGAGATAAAGTAAAATCGACTACTGCTATGCTAGAACACATATTTGAACCCTCCATGAGTTGCTTTTTATGAAACTGATTATACCTGATTATACCATTTTCGTAAATCAAATGTTCAAATATAGGAAGGTCCTCGTTTGCATGCCTCTTAAAACGGTAAACTCTGTTCCGTAATCGGGCGCTATTCTTTAATAAAGATCAACGCCCCTTTTGCTTATAAGAGCCATTAATGTAATATCAGTTGGCATAAATCAATAGGTTAGTGGCTTTTGGTCACCCTCAGATGAATGATCAATTTTTGTAGCAAAGTGTGCCTTTGTCAGCTCTACAAAATCATGTAATTGAGGTGTGAGCCATTTGTTTTTGTGTAAAGCCATTTGTGTAGTTAATACGGGCATTTCTACATCCCAGTTTAATTCCATTAATAATCCTTCTTCTAAGTCCTCCGCAACGGCCATTTCTGGAAGCATTGCAACCCCTAAATTGGCGATTACGCATTTTTTGATAGCTTCAAGACTAACAAATTCAAGCGTGTTTTTCGGTGATACTTGATATTCGTGAAGCTTTTGTTCAAACATAATCCGATACGAACAGCCTTTCTCTGTCAATAAGACCGTTTCTTCTTGTAAATCATCCGGTAATACTGTAGGTTTTGAAACTAATGTGTTCGATGGCGAAGCAACTAATATTAATTTCTCTTGTAATAAAGGATTTGGCTCTAAATATGGATTTGGTTTGTTTGTATCCATAATAAAAGCCAGATCTAATTCTCCCTGCAGCAAAGACTCTGTTGCACTTTCATCAGAATGAGCAGGTTTAAAAATCAAATTCACAAGTGGGTATTTTGATTTAAAGTTTTTAAGAAGCTCAGGTAAACGGTATGTGCATTGGCTTTCTTGTGCCCCTACTATAATTGTTCCTGTTTTCTCTCCGGCACCAATTGCAGTACGTGCTTCAGTTGTTAAATGAACAATTTGGTAGGCATACCGTTTTAACTGCTTTCCCGCTTGAGTCAAAACAAGTTTCTTCCCAAGTCTCTCAAAAAGAGGAGTCTCCAAATCTTGTTCGAGAGATTTGATTTGAGCCGTGACACTAGACTGAGCATATTGGAGTTTGGCAGCGGTTTTCGTGAAGTTCATGGTCTCGCTTGCAACTAAAAATGTTTGTAAGTATTTATATTCCATATAGTTCTCCCTCTCTGTAATCGAAATTATTGATTGATACCATCAAAATTATCACCTTTTATAATCGATAAGCTTAGTTTACACTCTATGTAGATCCAAAACAATATGAGAGAGGGGAAGACTAAATGAAAAATATATTACTTATTAATGGTCATGACGTACTTCAAAGAGCAAAGGGTCAATTAACAGATCACATGATTGATCTCATTAGGGAGGAAGTAAGTCCCCATTTTGAACTGAAAGAAACAATTATTTACAAAGGTTATAACATCAAAGAAGAAATTGAAAAATTTCAATGGGCAGATATTGTGCTCATACAAACACCTATTTATTGGTTTAGTATTCCGGGCATTTTTAAAAAATACTTTGATGACGTGTTTATGCCAGATGTATTTTTTACAAAAGCAAAGGAGTTTGGTCGAGGTGGTTTACTTACTCAAAAAGAATACATGCTTTCCGTTACATGGGGTGCACATATAAACGCATTTAACGGAAGCCAAGATAGTTTTTTAGAGGGGTACTCCCCAGATCAAGTATTATTTCCCCTATATAAAATATTTGAATACTGTGGTTTGAATCGTTTACCGACTTTTTCAATCTATTCAGCGATGAAAAATCTACCTTTAAAAGAGTATACAAGTCAATTACAAGATCACCTCCAACGTCATATCATCAAAGGAGAAGAAAGCAATGCTCTTTAACATGTTGAAAGGCAGGAATTTCAGAAACTTTTTCATCTCCGATATTATACAAGGATTCGGTGTTGGAATGAGTACGATCGGCGCAAACTGGTATGTACTTGATCAAACAGGTTCAGCTTCAGCAGTCGGATTTTTATTAGCGCTCAATCTTTTGGCAGGATTTCTATGTTTTCCTCTTGTCGGTTACCTAACCGATCGCTTTAGTCGAAAACAGATCATTTTCTTAGCACATGTTATACGTGCAATCTTAATCTTTACCATCACGTTTATATTTTTTATCGATGGATTTAGCATGATATATATTTATCTTTTTACCATCATTAATGGTGTTGGATGGACAATCTATATGTCTGCTTCGAGAAGCTTTACACAAGAAATTTTAACAAAAGATGAATTTGTGAATGGCAATTCGTTGATAGAGATTAGTTTGCAAGTCGGAATGTTTTTAGCAGGTGCAGTCTCTGGAATTCTTTATAAATATTTTGGTTTTGAGTTCATTCTGCTTATGAATGCATCTGCATTTATGCTCAGCAGTATCTTTTTAATGCGTGTCGTTTACCGCACCAAAGTCTATGTTAAGGAAGAAGAGGAATCTTTTATACAGAGCTTCAAAGGTGGAATTGGTTATTTAAAAAGCAAACCAATCTTATTCCTATTGGGAATAGTCTCCATCATCCCGTTAACTACAACCATGGTTTTCAATGTTATATTGCCGGGTTATGTTAAAGATTTATTACAAGCCGATTCTGTAGTTTTCGGTACGGCAGATATGTTTTATGGAATCGGGGGATTGCTATCAGGGTTTTTAGCTGCACCAATTGTTAAGAAATTAACTAAACCCTATACCATTGCGATGTTCTTCATTCTTGCAACCGTGACAATGATAGCTCTAGCCTTTCAGCATCATGTTATTTGGCTGTTTTTAGGAAGTATGTTGATTGGTCTTTCTAATTCATCTATAAGAATACACACGAATGCACTCCTGATGGAACTAGTATCAGAAAGGTACATGGGGCGATCGATGTCCGTCTGGATGGGAATCTCCCTCTTATTACAATCGGTTTTAGCTTATAGCATTGGTCTCGCAATTGACCTCATGCACGCAGGTATTGGATTTATTTTAATGGGTGGCCTGATGCTTATAGGCATTGTCTTATTTATCGCTGTCCATCATTCCATGTCCAATTCAAAAGTGAAAGAAAATGCTGTTGTACAGTCACAGTCATAATTTATATACGATGGGAGAGATTGTTGTGAAAGAAAAAATGAAACAAGTGGTAGCTTTAGTTGAACCTAGCTTTTATGGAGTTGACTTTGTAAAATCGGCTTTCAATAAAGGTCATAAAGTTGTCGTCATTACTCATTCCGAAAAAAGCCCTAATAAATATGGTTACGAAGGATATTATCACGATCTCATTATGGCAGACATCCGAGATGCGCAATCTATAATTACAGCAATTCAGGAGTCGCCCTATAATCGAAAATTGCATGCTTTAATACCTGCTACTGATTTTGCCTCACATATTACGGCAATGGTAGCAGAGAGTCTAGGCTTAAGAAATGTCACCTATGATGCCGCAGTAAAGGCTAGAAATAAAGATTTGGCCAAAGAAGCTTTTATTAATAATTACGTTCCTTGTGCAAGGTATCAAATAATAAAAAGTTATGAAGAGGCACTAACGGCTGTTCAATATATAAAATATCCGGCTGTTATTAAACCAACGAATGCGGCAAGCAGCCAGGGGGTATATTTAGTAAAGAATGAAGAGGAATTAAAAAGTGCGTTAAAGAAACTATTATTGTTCAAACAAAGCTATCTTGGGTTTGCCGTAAGGGATGAGTATTTGTTGGAAGAATACCTTGAAGGCCAAGAGTACAGTATTGAGCTTTTTCTAGAAGAGGGTAACACACTTATGAGTGTTGTCACGGAGAAAACTATCAGTCCCCCGCCTTATTTCGTTGAAACTGCCCATATCATGCCTGCAATGATTGATAAAGATGCAGAGAAAAAAATTGTCAATACTGCTGTTCAAGCTCTCCACGCCATTGGACTCATTAATGGTCCGAGCCATGTAGAAGTAAAGATGACAACGGAGGGGCCAAAAGTCATTGAAGTTAACGGTAGACCTGGAGGCGATCAAATAGCTTCAGATTTATTAATGCAAGCTAAGGGAATAAATGTTTTTGATGTCACTATTGATTTTTATTTAAATATACCGATTAATTTAAAAGCAACCAAAAATAAAGGAGCATCAGTTGCTTTCTTGACCGCAGAGAAGGAAGGGCGTTTAGAAAGATATACTAATACTGAAATCTTAATTAATCATCAAGGAGTTGTTCGAACGACATTAAATGTACAGTCCGGTGAGAAAGTATACACCCCGAAAAGCTCTGATGATCGATTAGGGTATATCATTACGGTTGGCGACACACCTGAATCAGCAAAGAGTATTGCACTAAGCTTGATTAATTCAATAGACATTAAGTACAAGACAGAATTTTCCTTTCCTTTCCATAGTAATTAGGAAATGGAGTAAGCATAGCCATTCATTGAGTGGAGGAACCACAAGAAAAAACGTATGGTAAAGAATATGCCATAAGAGTTAATTTAAATATCTTGATTGATCACGTCTATGACTATGCCACAAACGGGCGCGTTTGTGGCATAACGAAGACACAATAGCCCTTTAATAATTAGGGGGAGAACGGGGTATAAATTTATTCATTGAATACATGGATAAAATGAAAGAACATCTTTAATTCACACTTTTTATAAAAAAGGTATTGATAAAATGGTAATGACCTCTTTTGGGACATTAATTGTGGCGATCCTGTCATTTAATCACAAAAAATAACCACCCCAGCCTAGCAAGCTAATTAAGTGGTGGTTATTTTATCACTCTTATTAGTGAGCTGCCCCCTTGAAGGGCTACTGCACTTAACCGTTTGGTGTAACAGCACCAAGCGGTTATTTTATTATATGAAGATCTATACATAGTATACCCTATTCTATGTCTTTTGAAAACTATAGATAAATGAAGAATGGTTCCATATGAGTCTGCTTTTACAAAGGGAAGGAAAAATGAATTTTTTTAATATTAATCGTAAGCGCTGTCTTATGTTTGTCTGTCACCATGGGGTGGAATAGACTATTGTGACGCAAAAAATAGCAATTATTCAAGGAGGTAATGTCACTTATGGATCCGAAAGAGATGCAAAAGGGTAGTACCCCTAGACAAAAACAAGAGAAACAACCAGGTATTGAGTCAAAAATGAACCCACTACCGAAACAGCCAACAGAATATAAAGGTTCCGAAAAACTAAAGGGAAAAAGTGCCTTAATTACAGGTGGCGACAGCGGGATCGGACGCGCTGTAGCAATGCTTTACGCGAAGGAAGGGGCAAATGTTGCCATTTCCTATCTAGATGAGCATGACGATGCAGAAGTAACAAAAAAAGCAGTCGAAGCAGAAGGTGTAAAATGCCTGCTACTTCCTGGAGATATTAAAGATGCTGCGCATTGTAGAGATCTCGTACAAAAGACAGTCGATGAGTTTGGCAAACTGAACATTCTCGTTAATAATGCAGCTATTCAATTTGTTCGAGAAAATGTGGAAGATATTTCAGATGAACAGTTTGAAGAAACATTCCAAGTTAACTTCTTCTCACAGTTCTATTTAACAAAAGCAGCAGTCCCTCATATGCAGGAAGGAGATTCTATTATTAGCACATCTTCCATTAACGCATATCGCGGGAATCCAATCTTTATGGATTATTCTGCAACAAAAGGTGCGATTACGGCGTTTACTCGAAGCATTGCCCAAAGCCTTGCAGATAGAGGAATTCGCGCTAATACAGTGGCTCCAGGGCCAGTATGGACACCACTTATTCCGTCTTCCTTTGATGAAGATGGCGTAGAAGGGTTCGGACAGGATACGTTAATGGGTCGCCCTGGACATCCATCCGAACACGCAGCACCATATGTATTACTAGCATCGGATGAAGGTTCTTATATTACAGGACAAGCTATCCATGTGAATGGTGGCGCTTGGACCTCATCTTAAGAACAGGTTAAATTGAAGAAAAAGTGCCGGGAGCGTTAATGGCTCCCGGCACTTTTATTATCCTTCTAGTTTTGCAAAAGCCACCAATGAACCCTGATCACAGGACTCGAAGCCATTTTTCTCATAAAAATGTCTCACGTCTGGTGCCTCTTCTGTTAACAAGACCTTTTGCCTCACGTGTTCATATTTCTGCAACACTTGCTCCATTAATTGTGTGGCAACTCCTTGATTTTGATAAGCATTCAATACCAGGATGTCTTGGATATAGAGGATTGTTAACCCATCGCCTACGACACGAATTAGGCCGACTAGCTTTTCTCCATCCCATGCGGTTATGACATCTAAGGACTGCTCTATCGCATTTTGTAGCAGGTTAGCATCCTTCGTGTAAGCAGCCCACCCTACATCATTATATAAATTCATTACCTGTTCTGTATTAATCTTTTTACCATGTTGTATGGTTAAATTCACTTTTATTCCTCCTCAAAAAAATATTTATTTTGAAGAGTCCGCCCACCATTTCTCCATTATTAAATCTCTCCTTTCAGCTATACTCTACTACTATTCGACAATTATTCCGAAATTCCTTTTTTTAGTTTTAAAAAAAAGAACCTAGCTACCTACTAAGGTAACTGGGTTCTTATCAAGTTAGTAAACTCCTACTGCGTCATATGCTTGCTCCACTGCAGTCACTGCATCCGAATCGCTACCATAAAGGTCTCCCGCTGCCTGTATTGCCGCTTCACGCATCATGCTGAAGTCAGAGCTGCGAGTTAAATAGAGTGATAGTGCACGGTAATAAATTTGCTCCGTTTTCTCCCTTCCAACTCCATTAACGGTTACATCAAAGTGTTCCCCACCTTCGGAAACGAGATATGCTGCCTTATTATTAATACTCGAATTAATATGGACACCACCGTTATCAAGGTTGCCGGTGTACCTTCTACTCCAGTGATCTGGATATGGTTCCTGTGTTCTCCGTTCAATCAAGACTGTTGGATCCTCCATTGACCTTAATGCCAAGGTACCATCTGCCATAATATCTTCCCCGATTAACCAATTTTCCCGGTCCACCATTGCGCCAAAAATATCAGCAAAGGACTCATTTAGTGCACCTGATTCATCTCGATAAATAAGATTGGCCGTATGTTGAATAACACCATGAGTCATTTCGTGGGCAGCTACATCAAGCCCTGCTGCAAGTGGATGGAAACGGATCCCATCTCCATCCCCATATGACATTTGCCTTCCATTCCAGGACGCATTATTCCAATTATCCCCGACATGGACAGCTGAAATTAAGATCTGCCCGTTATCATCAACGGAATCCCTCCCGAATGTTTCCTGATAATAATCATACGTAATTTGTGCATTAGCATGCGCATCTACTGCCGATCCATCGCTGAACATTTTATTTATACTAAATACATCTAAGTTGATTCCAGTCGTATTATCATATGTGATAACACCATCTCCTCGGCTTTCATCAAACAAGCGAAACATTCCTTCAAAAGCTTGTGCTTCAAACTTCTTCCTGTCGCCGAACACCCCCGTTCCAAAGGCCGTAACATCGTGCGCCGAATTATAGGAGTCAATAACTTTTCCATTGGTTGCATCGATAAAGTAATGCCAAAAACCAACCTCTGGCTGGGTAGTCGATGCTGTGACAAGATACGTATAAAAATAGTCTTCGTCATGTTCATAGATATAAGGTTCTGCTTCTAGTGGTCCATCAAAGTCTTTCACTTTACCAATCTTTTTCTCAATTTCTTCTTTTGCAAGCTTAATCGCATCGGATTCTGATAGGTTTGCTTGCATGTTTATTTTTTTCTTATCGAGATCCGGAATTACTTCTCCAAAGTATGCGGTTACATTATTATTTTCATCTAACTTTACAGTTTGATCTGCTCCATAAATAGGAATTCCTTTGTAAGTTTGCTGGACTTTAAAGTGGGAATTATCTGTTTGGTCATCCTTTAATTCCTCTATAATTTCAAAATCTACATTTTTGTTACCTTGTAGTTGGAAGTCTTCTTTATTCTGAGAAAAATAAGCTAAGACAATCTCCTGCTTGGTCATTCCCCCTGGCGCATCCCACTTTTCCACAATATAAGATGGTGTATTGTAGGTCTCGTTTAATTTGATGTTGGACTCCTCTGCTGAAGCAATTGTTCCATGTGTAACAATCCCTATTGATAGCGACAGTGCTATGGTAGAAAAGCCAATTTTTTGGCGTAATTTCATTCCCCTCATTCCTTCCTGTGAATTTATTTGTTATTTTTCCTCTCCATCTCCCTGTGTCGCATTAAAGATCCATTCCAATGAGAGAGAGTCTCCTTGAAACATGTTTTGATCTGCTCCATTATCAACAAACTCAAATTCTACCCAAAAATCATGTACTTCTTCTGAATCAAGCCCACCTTTTTGCTCCCATAATGGATCCCAAATATCCCGCTTCACAACATCTGGATCCATTTGCTGTAAATCATATAATGTCGTTTCAAATACTGGTTCACTTTCCTGATTCCAGTTCCAAAGAAAATTCACCTTTATATGCTTGCCATAATCATCTGTATTGTCATCCAGTATGTCCGTTACAGTATAGGCTGTCTCCAAGAAGACGTTCTCTATCTTTAAGCTCCCTTCATTTGCTAAACTAAACTCTCGCAGCATCGTATCGCCAGGCTTTAAATCCTCCAATTCTATAAGCGCTGTTTCGTTCATCGATAGATCTAACGTGCCCGCAGCAAAGGAACTATTCGCCACTTCTTGATCACTAAAGTAGGCATAGGTTCCTCCACCAATTAGCGCCACCCCGAGTACACTTGATGCTAAAGCCAAACCTAACTGCTTTTTCAATTTCATGCCCGTTCCTCCTCATTTTTGTTTTATCTACCGTAACCATGCATGACCGCTTGCAGTGACCCTTCACCTCCATTGTCTTGGAAATCACCTTGGTGCCAGCCTGCTATTCTTGTAACTCTATTATAGGGGTGCCCTTCTACTAGATGTGTCGAAGCCTGTTGGCGTATTTATGCATTTCTAAAAATAACCAGGAAGTACTAGTAACTGTTTAGTTGCTTATAGGTATTCAGCATTGGGAAATTTTTCAATAAGCGGTGGAAAAGCTCTATTACTCATACATAGGGTTCATTAAAGAGGAATTCGCTAGTTTGATAGAATTGAAAAATAAATAATAATGCCTAAAAACAAATTTCGTGAGACAGCTGTTCGTTATATTTAGGATAGATTAATGCACAATACAAGCGGAATTTCCTAGAAATGAGGCCAGGAAGAAGGAGAGCTTGTGGCTTTAGGCTTACGTGAATGTGAAGCTGAGCTGCTTTCCATTTACCAGTGCGGCAAATATTGTCGATTGAAGGAAAAGGAAGAGGGGGAATGTGACTCTTCCTGTGTGGTGCGTGACGCTTGGCTGGAGTTGCTCACGCTCGACTTTTCGCCAAGGCCACGCGACTTTGCTCCGACCTCACGTGACTTGCTGCCGGGATCACGTAACATCGCCGCTATCGATCTGTCTCTTTAAATGTAATGGAGGTTACCTCTTCTGTCTCTGGTTTGTACTCAATGTTCACATATACACCGAATTCTTTGTTATCCTGTTTAAGCCACAACTTAAACATTTCTACTTCTGAATCTCCATTTTTCCTGCTGCCTTCATGAAGGTAATCAATAATGTCAGCATTAGGATACTTTGCTTTCGTTTCTTTCATAGCAATTTTTCCCCATTTCGCATAAGCAGGGGTTTGTACTTGCTCCTGTTGTGGTTCCACATCTGCTGGTGGTAAAGCTTGTCCGATAAAAGCGGATAGGCCTAGGCTGATTGCTATAAGTAAGTTTTGCATGTCGTACACTCCTTTTAGAACTAGGTTGTGACATTGGGACAGATTTATTCAGCTGACCGCCCGCAGATAGAGCGAAATCTGTTATTATTTTACTAACATGCATAAAGCAAAACAGGGGGTTATAATATTGACGACAATTTGCCTTATACGACACGGAGAAACGGATTGGAATTTAAAAGGAAAGTTGCAAGGGAGTACAGATATCCCACTAAATGATACAGGCATCCGGCAGGCTGAAAAGAGTGCTGCCCACTTGAACGCAGAGGATTACGATGTAATGGTCGCTAGTCCAATGAAGCGAGCAAAACGTACGGCAGAGATTATCAACACATCCCTTAATCTTCCATATGAGGAGATGGCAAGCTTTGCAGAATGTTCTTTTGGTGATGCGGAAGGGCTAACTATTGAAGAAAGAACTACACAATATCCTGATAAAGCCTATCCTAACAGGGAAGAACCAGAAGATTTCACCAATCGTGTAATGAGTGGTGTGAATGAGGTTATTCGAAAATACCCGGATAAGCGCGTACTTATTGTTGCACATGGTGCAGTAATTAATGCCATTTTAACAACTGTCTCAAATGGAGAAATCGGTTCTGGAAAAACAAAACTTATGAATGCTTGTATTAGTAATATTCACTACAAACAGGAGAAGTGGGAAGTGCTGAACTACAATCAAATTGAGCATTTAAACGAAAGCGTCTAGTTTCATTATCAGCCAATTCTTTGTTAAGTCACCTTTCATAAGGAGGAGATCATGCTAACATTTGAGACAATGGATTTAACCAAACATCAAAAAACAGTTATTGCATTTCGTAAAGACTCGTTTAAAGCTAGTTTTGGCGATACTGCAGGTTTTGGGGATGAAGATGATTATTTACATTGGCTAGGAGAAAAGATTAGCACATTTCCTAAAGGCTTTGTGATGGTATTGGAAGATGGTGAATACATCGGACAACTCGAGTTATCCATCAAGGATTATAAAGGGGAATCGATTGGGTATATCCATCTTTTTTATTTAGTCCCTGAAAAACGCGGAAAAGGTCGGGGCGTAGATCTGTTCCATTATGCCAAAGCATTTTTCCTTGAATCTAAGGTAGAACATTATCACCTAAGAGTATCTCCTTCAAACAAGCGTGCTTTAACGTTCTATCGGAAAATTGGTATGGAACAAATCAAAACAGAGCTTGATGGAAAAGTGGTTAGGATGAGGGGGAAGCTTTAACCTTCAGATGGACTAGGTTTAACGTCTTGATATTAGTGGAATTACCGAAAGAGCCCCTCACGATAGAGATTCTATAAAGGAGACAGAAATGTAGGTGGTATTATGTCAAAGAATAAAAAAGACTACTTCGGGTTTATTATAGTGCTAATTGTACTTTCACTTTTAATTCTTATTCTTGATATACCAAAAGTAAGTAACTTTATAATTTTAGGAATAAGTGCTGTCTTTTGTATCTTTCTTCATGTGGCGTTTGGGCCTAAAAATAATAATAAATAGGGGAAAAATTCTGTGATGTTATCCACATTAGCTAGCGTTTTTTACGTAATTCACATACACTCCATCGCTTCAACAAATTCTACATCATCATGAAATTTTCTACTACAAAATTAAATACTTGTTGCACTAGGCTTAGTAGAATTCTCACTAAGCCTCTTTTTCATCAATTTGATTCTCTTTATATAACGATAACCCTTTATTTAACTCGGATATCTTCTCTCTTTTTCTACGGATTTTTTCCTCTTCTTCTATAAACTTTTGTTCTTTTTCTCTTAGGGAAAGGGTAATCTCTTTAATCAACTCATTTGAACCACGACCATCGCTTTCTTTCAAATCAAAGATAGCTTTAATCTCCTTTAAAGATAAATCCAATTCCTGCATTTCTTTTATTGCCATGAAATCCTCAAGTTCTTTTTCTTTATAGTCTCTTCGACTGTTCGTAATTGTGGGACTTAATAAATGTAAGCTTTCATAGTGCCTTTTGCCGCTGTCCTTGTATTCCTTTCAAGACTGACTAATGGTTTAGTTCTCTATGGAAAAAACAATGGAAAGCATTATATCGTAACAGGTGCCATAATATTATTGGCATTTCTATTATACTTGTATGAACTATAATGATAAACTTATATATAACAGAAAATTTAAAACACTAGGAGAAACATCATGGTAAAAGAGAATTTAGAGGAATATCAAGATCCTATTCAATATGACAAAGAAAATGATTCTTACAATCAGGATATCGCTTATATACTAAAGCTGGCAAAAAAATTCAATGGCCCCATTGTCGATTTAGGTTGCGGTACGGGGAGAGCCACCATCCCTTTAGCAAAAGCTGGCCACAAGGTATTAGGTGTAGATTTACATAGTGGAATGTTAAAGCACGCAAAGGAAAAAGCAGCTGCTGAGGGGGTTTCTATACCTTTTACCGAACAGGATTGCACAAAGCTAGATCTAGGCCAGAAAAGTGATTTTATTTTCATGGTCGGAAACTCATTCCAACATTTTCTAACCAATGAAGGTCAGGACAGGCTACTGGCCTCCATTCAAAGCCATCTTATTACAGGAGGTCGCTTTCTGTTTGATACACGCTTCCCCAGCACATACGAGCTAAGCTGCTCGGAAGATGAGGAGCCAGGTTTTACTTATAAAGATGGCAGGCATTCTGTCCATGTATCCTATATAAGCCAATATGACCCGCTCAACCAAATACAACATAATATCACGATAAGAAGGTCTTTTGATGAGAATGGAAAATTGCTAGAGGAAAAGCGATCAGCTATTAATTTGCGCTTCGTCTTCCCTTTAGAAATGGAGCGTCTTTTAGAAAGGCATGGTTTTACCATTGAAGGAGTTTATCAGGATTGGAAGGAAACGCCTTTAACTACTGAGGCGTCAAGTATGATTTACGTCTGTAAAAAGTCAGTCTAGAAAGGTTGCTCTCAGAGGGGGAGATTATCTTGTGGAAAAAAGAACTCGTACAAACAAATCGAGGGACATTTGAAATTTTCTTTAAAGGAGAAGGTGAACCAATTTGTATTACGCATTTATATAGTCAATTTAATGAAAAAGGCTATTATTTTGCGGATCCATTCACAGAGCAATTTAAAGTATATTTGGTAAATCTTAAAAACGCAGGTAATTCTAGCAAGGTAACCTCAGATGAAGAGTTGAGCATGCTTGAAAGTGTAAAAGATATAGAATCCATACGGGTAGCGCTAGGCTATAAAACGTGGGCTTTCGGTGGGCATTCAGCAGGAGGAATGCTGGCATTAGAGTATGCAATACACTTTCCTAATTCCTTAACAAAGATAATTTCCGGTGGAGCTACCGCATCTAAAGATTATATGAACCATGAAGAAAGCATCTATTGCAGGAAAAATCCTCATAACAAAAGATTAAAAGAATTATTATCCATTATAAAAACATCTGAAATTAGACAGGAACGCGTTGTCGCATATAGGGAGTGGATGGAAATGTCCCTGTACAAACCACAACACTTCGATCATTATTTTTCTAAACCAAGCAGTGGAAGCGTCGTGCAAAAACGGCTTGATTATTACTCTTACGAAGAGTTACCAAGCTATGATATTAGAGAAGAATTGAAAAATGTAAAGGTCCATGCCATAGTCTATTGCGGAAAACATGACGCGCAATGCCCTTTTGTCTTTTCAGAAGAAATCCACAAGCTGTTACAGCATTCTTCTTTTTACTGCTTTCATGAAAGCAATCATAATCCCTTTCTTGAGGAAGCAGAAGCTTTTGAAGAAATGGTCCAAGCATTTAAAAAACTCCGCTAAAGTTCTTAGCGGAGTTTCCACGTCCAGCTTCAGCGCCCAGAAACTAGGCGCTTGCGCTTTTGCCCTTAAAACGCTGCGGTCCAACCAGCGTCTGCAGTTATCACGGTACCATTTACAAAGCTTGCTTCATCAGATGCTAGGAACAAAGCTACACTCGCTATTTCTTCTGATTTTCCGGCACGTGGCATAACAGCTTGAGATTTTCCTGCTCTCGATGCACCGAATTCATTGAGGTTTTTCATGCTTGCTGCTATATTTGTTGCCACACCACCTGGGGCGATGGCGTTACAACGAATCCCTTTTTCGGCATACATGTAGCCAGTGTTTTTCGTAAAACCGATCACAGCATGTTTGGAAGCTGTGTATGTCGCACCAGCATGCGCACCATTTAACCCGCCAGTTGATGCTGTATTAATAATAACTCCTTTCCCTTTTTCAAGGAAAACAGGCAATGCTTTACGTGTTGCGCGCATAACAGCGGTAGTATTAATAGCAAATATACGCTCCCATTTTTCATCCTCAATATCACCTGCTGGCTCCATGCTATCCATAATTCCAGCATTATTAACGAGAATATCCAATGAGCCAAATTCCTTAACTGTTGAATCAATTAAATGGTCAATATCTTCTCTATCTGCCACGTTTGTCTTGATAGCCTTGGCTGTTCCACCATTTGCCTTGATCTCTTCAGCTACAGTCTCTGCGCCTTCTAGGTTAATATCAGATACAACCACTTTTGCTCCTTCTTCCGCATAACGGGTGGCAATTGCCTGTCCCATCCCGGATGCTGCTCCCGTTACAATCGCTACTTTTCCTTCTAGTCTCATTTCTATCTCCCCTTATTTTAGAATATAGGTCTAGGAAATGCCTTAAAATATACATTTGAATACGCTAAGTATAATGTACTATACTTAAGGTAGCAATAAGCAAAAGACCACTGAAATGTTGTTAAATCAACAATTATAAAGGATTTGTTCAATCGAAAGAGGATAATGAACAGAAGGGTGGTAAAGTGTAAATGACCCAACATGATCGGCGAATCGATAAAACGCAAAAAGCTTTAAAATCAGCTTTAATAAAGTTAATGGAAGAAAAAGACATGCGGCAAATTACGGTAACGGAAATTGTAAAAGAAGCTGATGTTAATCGTGGTACTTTTTATAAGCATTACGAAGTGAAGGATGATTTACTGGAAGCGACTATACATGAAGTGATAGAGAGTCTTATACAAGCATACCGACATCCTTATTTAAATAAGGAGACATTTACCATGAAAGATCTTTCTGCTTCTAAAATAAAGCTCTTTGAACACGTCGCTGCAAATGCTGATTTTTATCGTGTTATTATGTTGCATCCAAGTGTCTTGCCTGGTTTTCAAAATAGATTATGTGAGGTATTAAAAAAGCTTTCTATACAAGATTTAATGTTTATCCATAACATGGGAACCATTGATGTGGATTTACAAGCAAGTTACCAATCCCATGCATTATTCGGTATGATCTTTGAATGGGTAAAAGGTGGGTTTAAGTATACACCAGAACATATGGCACAACAGTTATTGGAGATCTTGTCTAACCAGCCCTTCTCCTCTGGCTACCAAACGATTCTAAATAAGTGATACAAATCCCGATGTTTCATGTGAAACGTCCCTTAAACATCTATGTGTATAAATTAGTAAGAAATGGCGTCTAAGCTCACTAGCTTAAACGCCTTTTTCTTTTTACCGCATCTGCACTTTATGCAAGTTAGCGAAAATACCATCTCGTTTTAATAATTCTTCATGACTTCCTTCTTCTTCAATGCCTTCTTTTGTTACCACCATTATGCGATCAGCATTTTTAATGGTTGCCAGCCTATGCGCAATGACCAATGTGGTGCGATCCTTCGCAAGCTCTGTTAAGGCTTTTTGGATAATGGTTTCCGTTTCGGTATCCAAGGCGGATGTTGCTTCATCAAGAATAAGAATAGGTGGGTTTTTCAAGAACATCCGGGCAATCGCAATACGTTGTTTTTGGCCTCCGGACAATTTCAATCCACGCTCTCCTACCTGTGTTTCATAGCCATCTGGAAGTTCCTTAATGAAATCCTCCATATGAGCCTGACGAGCAGCTTTTTCTATTTCTTCATTTGTAGCATCAAGCTTTCCATAGGCAATATTTTCTCTTAACGTACCTGTGAATAGAAAGACATCCTGCTGCACAATACCGATCTGGGCACGCAAGGATTCCTTCGTCATATCACGAAGATCTAGCCCATCGATGGTAATACTACCTTGGTCCACATCGTAAAATCGAGGAATTAGGGAAGAAATCGTCGTCTTACCGGCACCTGATGGCCCAACAAACGCAATCGTTTCCCCCGCTTTAATTGAAAAACTTAGATCATTCAATACAGGCCGCTGGGTTTTTTCATAAGCGAACGTAACATCATTAAAGGCGATATCTCCTTTTAACGTTTCCACTTCTTTCGCATCTGGCTTGTTATCGACATCTGGCTCAACATCCATTAGATCCATAAACCGTTTAAAGCCGGCCATACCTTTCGGATATAGCTCCAGTAATGCAGTAATTTTTTGAATTGGGTTAAACAATACATTTACAAACAAGACAAAGCTGACAAGTTCACCGTATTGCAGTTCATTTTGATAGGTTAACCAAGCACCGACCACAAGTACTAGCAAAGTAATCAAGCGCATCATCATATAAATATTGGAATGCACAAATGCCATTACTTTATAAGCACCAATTTTAGCTATACGGAAGTTGTTGTTATCCTTGGAAAAACGCTCCATTTCAAACTTCTCATTCGTGAAAGATTGTACAACACGTACACCTGATACGGCGTCTTCCACTCGAGCATTCACTCCAGCAATTTCTTCATACATCTGCTTCCATGCTTTATTCATTTTAATATTGCTGAATGTAATCAGGAAAATAAGAATTGGCACTGCGATTAGAATAATCAGTGCAAGTTTCACATTGATTGTAAACATGATGAGAAATGCACCAATAAAGGTCATAATCGAAATAAAGAAATCCTCGGGCCCGTGGTGGGCAAGCTCTCCGATATCAAATAGGTCATTCGTTATTCTACTCATGACATGCCCTGTTTTCGTATTATCAAAAAAGCGGAATGATTGCCTTTGAACATGGTGGAAAAGATCATGACGCATATCTGTTTCAATATTTATCCCAAGCTTATGTCCTAAATAAACGACGACAAATTGCATGAGCGTACTAATGATATATACCAATAAAAGCAAGATACTTACGGTTACAATGAGATTCCAATCTCCACTTGGTAAAAGATCATCTATAAATCGTTGTACCGCCACTGGGAATGCCAGTTCCAGGATAGCAACGAAAAAGGCAGAGGTGAAATCAATTATAAATAACCGTCGATGCGGTTTATAGTAAGAGAAAAATCGTCTTAGCACTTCTTCACTTCCTTTTTTACAGTCTAAAAGAAATTATAAGGTTAATTTAGAGACTTGGCAATCTATTCATCCTTATCCCTAGACATGAAAAATGGATTTCCTAGTTAAATGCTTGGCAAGGTTGTCCAGTTTCATGCATATAGATCATATATAGGAGTTTAGATATCTGGGGGGTGATTAAATGAAGATAAAATTATCTATGCAGACATATAAGTGGATTTGTTATGCGATTGGTTACGTCTTTATCACTTCAGGAATTATGAAGCTTGTAGTTAGTGATTTTAGAGGAATGTTCGCTAATATGGGGCTACCATTTCCAGAGGCAACTTTATTTCTTGTAGCCATTGTTGAAATTGGTTGCGGCGTGTTAATTGTGGCTAGGCTCTATATTCACCTCGCTGTACCACCCTTATTGCTAATCATGCTTGGTGCACTTTATTTCTCAAAGCTTCCTACTTTATTTAACAAAGGTTTTCTTTCCTTCGCATTTGAAGCAAGACTTGATATCGTCATGTTTATCCTTTTACTTTTAGTTTGGCAGCATGTTAGAGGTAAAATAGCTTTTTAGAAAAAGGTAAGCATAGGGCTTCTTTTTCTCAAATCTTTGTTTTAAAAAAGTTATACACATGTTTACACCCCTTTTCTGTTGAAAAGGGGTGGATAACCTTGCTATTGTTTGTGGAAAACAAGTAGTTATCCACAAACTTATGCACATATGCACAAGTGTTCGTAGTTATTTTGTTGCCGAACAACTTTTCTATACTATATATAGATTCCGGCAAAATAATTATCCACGGATTGTGCATAACCTTTAAATTATGTGGATAACCAGTGAAGCTATCCTAATTTAAGTAAGGATAGCTTCAACATTACTCCTGTGTACCTAATGTTAATGTTGTTTCATTTCTTTCGCCTTCACGGTAATAGGTGACGGTTATTTCATCACCTATTTCTTTATCTTGATAAAGAACTTTACGAAGATCGATCATATTCATAACTGGATTGCCATCTAACTCGGTAATGACATCCAATCTTTTAAGGCCTGCTTGGTCTGCTGGAGATAAAGGCTCGACACTCCATACATAGACGCCACCTTCTACTTCATTAGGCAAACTGAGGGTATCTCTCCATTCAGCTTGTGGCACTTCATCCAAGGAGTAAATCTCCACACCTAGAAACGGTCTGTTAACTTCACCTGTTGTTTCAAGCTCCTCTATAATTGGCATAGCTGAATCAATCGGGATTGCAAACCCAATCCCTTCAACTGCGGCTTGGTTAATTTTCATGGAGTTAATCCCAATCAGTTGTCCGTTAATATTAATTAACGCTCCACCACTATTACCTGGGTTAATGGCGGCATCTGTTTGAATAACTTCTGCTTGCCAATCTGCACGGCCATCCTGATTAAAATCCTGTGGGATCGTACGCTCCTTACCGCTAATAACTCCTTGTGTTACGGAACTTGAAAACATAAGGCCCAGTGGATTTCCAATAGCAATGGCAGGCTCGCCAACTTTTACATTCTCAGAGGATCCCAGTTCCATCGTTTGCTCGACCTGTTCTCCATTCATTCTCAGGACAGCCAAATCCGAGAACACGTCACTTCCAACTATCTCGGCTTCTATGTGGGTTTCATCATATAAGACAACCTCTACGCTATCAGCACCTTCGATGACGTGATGGTTTGTTACCACATAGGCTGTGCCATCTTCATTTTTATAAATAACACCTGATCCTTCACCAGCTTGATTCGACTCTTGTTGTTGCCAAAAGTCACCTTGCTGCTGAATATTAATAACACCTACCACCGCAGGGGTTACCTGCTCTACCACGTCTGTGACTTGGGTGGTGACATCGACATTCACTGCGTTAGCCGTCCCTTGGGACCCATCATTCATACTGGAGTTTCCTGGCTGACTCTGTTCCGTTGAATTACCTGGGAGTAAATTATTCTCTTGTAGTGCTGGTAATGCAACAACAACTAATAAAATACCGATAATGACACCAAGTAATGCAGGAACAAGCCACCCTCTATTTTTCCGGTGGCGATGAGGGTTTGGTGGGTAATGCTCATCATAATAGCCCATAGCTTTATCCCCTTCTATCCTAAATAGGTCTAAACACTCTAGTATAGTATTCCTTCATTACAAATAGAATAAACAAAAATGTTTATTCTATTTGTAGGGATGCGTAAATACCTTACTTGTTAAACTAACGTACAGCTAATGTCAATGCCTATAGCTTCATACTACACAACTTCGTATAACGATGTTGGTGATTTCGGATCAGTATCACGCAAATCAAGGGTAATACCTCTTTCCTGCAAGACGCTGTCTACGGACATGCGCGCAAGATCCTTCATATTATTATCCAAGCTAAGGTGTGCCAAGTAAATCCGCTTTGTCCGATTACTAATAATATCAGTAAGCGCCAGACCACAATCCTCATTGGATACATGGCCTGAGTCACCTAGTATTCTTCTTTTGACATTCCATGGGTATCTTCCCATACGCAGCATGCTCACATCATGATTCGCTTCAAAGATGTAGGCATCTGCATCCTCGACTGTCTTCTTTATTCGTTCCGATACATAGCCAAGATCTGTAACAAGTGCTACCTTTTTTCCTTCATGGTGGAATGTGTAAAACATCGGCTCTGCAGCATCATGTGATACCCCAAAGGATTCGATGTCCAGATCTTGAAATTGTTTCACTTGCTCCATATTAAAATGAAATTTTTGATCTACCCCAATTTTGCCAATACTGTGCTCCATGGCTTTCCATGTTTTTTCATTCGCAAAAATCGGCAAGTTGTACTTTCTAGCCATAATACCTAGCCCTTTAATATGGTCACTATGCTCATGTGTAACAAGAATGCCTGTAAGAGTTTCAGGGTCGATGTTAATTTGGCTAAACAGGTTGTCCATCTGTTTCCCACTTAACCCCGCATCTACAAGCAATCTTTCCTTTTCTGATTCTATATAAAACGCATTTCCTGTGCTTCCTGATGCAAGCACACTAAAACGTAACGTCATGGTAGTTCACTCCGATTTGTTTCTGCTTGTGTCAATTTCCTAAGTTTGTTAATCATGTCATCTTTCCAATCAAGATCATTTGGGATAACCTGCACATCCATAAAATTTTCCATGATCATATCCCGGGTGAAATTTTCTTCAGGATCGGTAAACAATTGCCCTTCAATGGCGTTTATAAAGTAATCTCGTTCTTCATTTACAGACACTTTATAGGTAGGAGCAAAAACTTGTTTTCCACCAGTAGGAGGAATCCAAGTATGATAACCGAATTCTACATCATCTACATGGTCTTCAAAAAACAAGGAATTATCTTCATACAACGTTCCAATGGCCTGCATTGGCTTAATTAATGTCCGTAAATTGTCTTCATGCGAGGCATCGGTATCACCAAGAATGGATTGAGTATAATATTCTATCTCATTATCTTCATTCAAAAAGACAAGCAATAATCCATATTGGTTGTAGTATATCGGGTCACCTTCTTTTTCTTGAAAGAAAAGGATAACATTTAACTCCTTGTCCCATTCCCAAAACTTGTAATTTTCTGCACGGTAAACATAGTCGTTAATTGCTTGAGAGATTTCCGCTCCATCTGCCTCCTCTGAAATCGGGATAGGATCATCGAAGTGAGAGATAATTAAGTTGTCTGTATTTATTACAGTTTCTTGATTATCAAGCTCATCAATTGTTTCCTTTTGCTCTTCTGTGAATTCTATTGGGGAAACCGTGATAGGAGATTCTTTTTCGACCCCTACTTTAATATCTCCGAGCGTAATTCCCTCCCTTTTTAACTCTTCTTGAAGGGTAAGATTCTCATCCCCTGAATATTGATCAGCCCTGTCCTGCTTATCTATAAACTGTACGAGTAAATATATATCTAAAATGAGGAAACAGAGGATAAACAGGGTTTTAATTTGACTCCATTGCATCCTTGTTCTCCTCCTTTACTGGTTGCCAAGAACCATTATAGTTCATGTACCATTTTGCTCTGAGACTAAGATAGTCAGCATTATCAATATAGGCGAGTTCGTAACCGATACGAATATTTTCAACATTTTCTAAGGAAATATCCTTTTCACCACGTTCCCTTAAATAAGCTATAATGGCCTCTCCAGAATCAAGGTTAGTGGGCTCTGGTGTTATTTCGGAAGTCACCTTGAACAAGGGACGCTTATATTCTAAAAGGGTCCCACTGCCAAATTTTTGTTCGATTGCTGTTAACCCTTTATCAAAAACTGGATAGTCCTTATAGTACATTTGATAACGAACTCTTTCTGATCGTCTATCAATGGAAAGAAGCTTGTAATCATTTGTCCAACCACCATGATCGGAAATGCTATCCATACTATATTCAAGTAGCTCTTGTTTCTGCGATGGGAGCCCATCACTAGATTGGGGGTTAATAAAACTCATGACCCGGCCATTCTTTATCACTTTTAACTCACGGATAGCATCCGTATAAGAGGGTTCATTAAGCGGATTAAGAGACCGACTCACGATCCTTGGATCCCGAAATAGAGAGTTAACGAGCATTTGTACATTAAGGTCCCTAGTGGAAAGGGTATAGTTTTCTACATTTTCCACTTGGCTGGGCAAATAAATTTCTTCTGCTCCTTCAGAAAAATGTACGTATTGAATTAAACCCTCTTTTCCTACAAGCTTTGATTGGAACAATTCGAAACTACTTGCATCATTTATGGTGGCCGTCGCTCGGTGTTGCCCGTCTACAGAAATAAAGGTAACCTCTAGTAACCGATTATTTTCTTTATAATTTAATACAATCTTTTCAAATGACCAGTTTGGTAAATTCTCTGCCACTTCATCAAGACTAAATAAGTTGTTTGCAAGTGTCATTGGTAAAGCGTCAGGAAAACGCATCTCCATGTCAAAATTCGACTCGTTTATAATTTGATGTTCTCGAAAATTGCTCATTGTCCATGTCTGAAGCTCTTCATAAAACTCACGCTCTTCCTGAGGAGAGGGAAAGCCATAATGTGTGTCTTCTTCTGCATGAAACAAGATAGAGGTCGGCTCAATAATCGAGCGGACAGATTCCTCTGTGCCACCGAGATCACCTTGTGAGTATACATCCTCGCCACCCAATGACTCACTTTCAGAGGGTTGATATGTCCATAGGCCGAAGCTGAGTAGTAAACTCACACCAATTAGGACAATTAATAAAAATGATTTGGTTGTTTCCAGTCTCATCGCTCGCCCCTCCACATCTTATTCATAAGTGGCAGTGTGAAGAATATCGTTGTGCCCTTTCCTTCCACACTTTTCGCCCAGATTTTTCCGTGGTGTACTTCGACGAGTTCCTTGGCTATCGCTAAACCTAGTCCTGTACCACCAAGCTTTCTTGTACGGGCCTTGTCAGCTCTGTAGAAACGTTCAAAAATCCTTTCCAGCTTATCATAGGCAATTCCCATTCCTTGGTCTTGAATGCTCACCAGCAAGTGATGCCGGTTGTTTTCTACCTTCAACTGAATGGTTCCACCTTCTGGAGAATACTTAATAGCATTAGAGATAATATTATCAAGTACTTGGGTCATCTTATCTTTATCAAGCCAAACTAGATATTTCCCTCGCGGCAGATCCCGTTTTAACGTAATATGCTCCGGAATATTCATCTCAAAACGGTCAATTATTTGATGGAAATAGCTAACAAACTCTGTCCGCTCTTTTTGAAGTGGATACTCCTTTGCATCCATCTTAGATAGCTGCAATAAATCATTAACCATTCTTATCATGCGGTCTGTCTCATTTTGTGCAACTTCCAGGAACCTAGGTGCTATCTCTTTATCTTTCCACGCGCCATCATTTAATGCTTCTATATAGCTTCGCATCGTTGTCAATGGGGTCCTCAACTCATGCGATACGTTAGAAACAAACTCTCTTCGTTCCTGTTCGACCTTTTCTTGTTCAGTTACATCACTAATTACAGTAATAAACCCAGTTATCTCTTCTTCATCATCCACAACAGTGGAAAAATTTGACCTTACTAAAAACTCTTCTTCTTCATTACTAAAATCAATAATCATGGAGCCGCTATCCTGTAGTTCTGTTATATCGACTATTTTATCCTCGAGTTGTAAAACATCGATTAATAATTCTCCGATAATATCATCTGGATCATGGCCGATTAACCTGCCCGCCGCTTCATTCATCAAGGTAACGGCACCTGTGTTGTCTGTTGCGATTACACCGTCTGACATATTAGAGAGTACAGAGCTAAGCTTTCTTCTCTCCTCTTCAATCGTCGCATAGGAGTGTTTAAGCCGACTGTTCAGGTCATTAAATGTGTCAGCAAGATGGCCTATTTCATCTCTTCCATAAACATTTACCTTTTGAGTAAAGTCTCCTCTTGCCATTAACTGTGCCTGACGACGCATTTCCATTATTGGTTTCGTGATCGTTCGGGCTACTAATATACCAATAAAGGCTGATACCGCAATGGCGAGTATGGACCCTTTTAGAAAGATCTGATTAATATTATCCAGCTGTTCATAAACCATCTGTATGTTGGCTTCCGCATAGAGCACTCCAACCGTTACATCATCCTCTCCCTCTTTATAGAGAGGCTGAACAATCACGTATATCTGTTCTCTATTGTACTGAACTACTTTTTTCTCAGTCTCTCCTCCTTGGAGAACGCCTTGCACAAGTTCATTGGATATTTTCTTCCCAACATCACTTTGACTCTGATAATCGTTCGTTGCTATAATTCTGCTTTGATTGTCTATAATCTGTAGCTCCATGCCATCCTCTGAACCTACTTCAGCTACAATACCTCTCACTTCTTCCTCAGGGGTTACTTCATCTTCGGCTCCTGTGAGTTCCCTGCTCAAAGCTTGTTCTAAATTGTGTGAGAGTAGTCTTAAACGATCATCAACAGAGGTTTGATAGGTTTCTACCAACTGGGATTCAAGTTCTGTGGTAAAGAAAGAACCAATAACCTGAATAGCTACTAATAATAGCAGAATATATATAATAATAAACTTTAACTGTATCGAACGAAAGAAACCAACTTTATTCATTCTACATTACTCCTGCTCAGGGTTACGTAGATAATATCCAACACCTCTTCGGGTTACAATCCATACGGGATTGCTCGGGTTTTCTTCAATCTTTTCACGAAGACGACGTACGGTAACATCCACCGTTCGGACATCACCAAAATAGTCATATCCCCACACGGTTTCCAGTAAATGCTCTCTTGTCATTACTTGCCCAATATGGCGAGCCAGGTAATGGAGCAACTCGAATTCCCTGTGTGTCAGCTCTATCTGCTCTCCATCTCTTGAAACAACATAGGCATCTGGGTGTATAACAAGGCTACCGATCACAATATCCTTTGTTGCTTTTACTGTATCGTCTGGTGCAGCATGTTGTCTGCGTAGGTTCGCTTTAACCCGGGCAATCACTTCACGGTTACTGAACGGCTTGGTAACATAGTCATCTGCACCAAGCTCCAATCCCAGGACCTTATCAATTTCCGCGTCTTTTGCTGTTAGCATAATAATCGGCATCATTTGTGTCTTTCGGATTTCTCGGCATACTTCATTACCATCTTTATTTGGAAGCATTATATCCAATAATATTAAATCAGGCTTTTCTGCTTCTGCTACTTGGATAGCTTCATCGCCATCATGAGCAAGTACCACATCATAGCCTTCTTTTTCAAGGTTGAATTTTAATATATCTGCAATTGGCTGTTCATCATCAACTACTAAAATCTTTTGACTCATCTTTGCCACATCCTTTTTTATTCGCATACTTGCAAGAGGATTTATCATCCTTAGTAAAAAGCAACATATCCACTTTTACTGTTTAAGACATATTCATCCTCATTTTATAACACTACTTCTATTCTATCGTATTTTCGGGTAAATGTCTTTACCTGCCTTTTACTCCCTTAAAAGGAAGGAATACATTTTGAAATACAAAAAGACAGCCACAAAGGGAGGGCCTCTTATAGGCAATCATTCCCTTTATGGCTGACTATATATTTTAATTACTACTTAGCTATATACACTGCGTACTACATTTGTTTGACTACGATCTGGCCCAACAGAAAATACTGAAAGCGGGATTTCTGTTAGCTGGGAGATTCGCTCTAAATAATGACGGGCATTTGCTGGAAGTTCATGTAAGCTTTGAACACCAGTAATATCTTCTGTCCAGCCTGGCATCTCTTCATAGACTGGCTCACACTCAGCAAGTGCTGTTAAGCTCGCAGGAAACTCATTGATGACTTCCCCTCTATAACGGTAAGCAACACAAATCTTCAATGTTTCAATTCCTGTGAGTACATCAATGGAGTTTAGCGATAAATCTGTAATTCCGCTAACACGACGGGCATGACGAACCACCACACTGTCAAACCAGCCAACACGACGTGGTCTACCTGTTGTTGTACCATATTCACGGCCTACTTCTCTAATTTGATTTCCAACTTCGTCATGCAATTCTGTTGGAAACGGGCCATCGCCTACACGGGTTGTATAAGCTTTAGAGACACCGACAACATGATTAATTTTAGTCGGACCAACACCAGAACCTATCGTTACACCACCAGCAATTGGGTTGGAGGAGGTTACGAATGGATACGTTCCTTGGTCGATATCAAGCATAACACCTTGCGCTCCTTCGAATAATACCCTACGACCTTCATCAAGGGCATCATTAAGAACAACGGATGTGTCACAAACGTATTTTGCCAATTGCTGTCCGTATTCATAATATTCCTCTAGAATATCTTCCACCTGTACAGAATCTACTTCATATACTTTTTCAAAGAGACGGTTCTTTTCCCTCAGGTTTTGCTCAAGTTTTTCACGGAAAACATCTTTATCCATAAGATCGGCAATACGTATTCCCATACGTGCTGCTTTATCCATATAAGCTGGTCCAATCCCCTTTTTGGTTGTCCCAATTTTGTTTTCACCTTTTTCTTCTTCTTGTAAGATATCCAGCTTTAAATGGTATGGCAAAATGACATGTGCACGATTGCTAATACGCAGGTTATCTGTTGAGACATTGCGCTCATGCAAGTATGCAACCTCTTCTACGAATGCTTTTGGATCAATTACCATTCCGTTACCAAGCACGCAAATTTTATCATCGAAGAAAATCCCGGATGGAATTAAATGTAGTTTATACGTAACATCATCAAATTTTATTGTATGGCCGGCGTTGTTTCCACCTTGATATCTGGCAACTACTTCGGCATTTTGCGATAGAAAGTCTGTAATCTTTCCTTTTCCTTCATCGCCCCATTGTGTTCCAACTACTACTACTGAGGACATAGTGCACCTCCACAAAATTTATATTATATGTTTTCTTTAATTACCATAGTAAGTTTACCAATATTTCTTATGTCAGTCAATCCGAAATACGAACAATGTTATATAAATAAATTTCAACGTTCGTAATAACGGAGTCTCCCTTTTGTTTGGTTTATTCCCACTGCTTAAAGGTTACTGATTGGAAAATTGCTAATTGCGCTACAGGAAATACTCCATTTTCCTGGGGCAGCTGTTAAATCGGGATATACTTCCACCACCTAGAACCTTCTTACTTTATATACTGTCCTAAATTGTAAAAAAGCAGTCTCTCCTAGGGAAAGACTGCTAATTAATTTATATTACACCGGGACCGGGGGGATGTCACTCTCTGAGTAGCGGTGATCTAAGTCCACAAATTTGTTATATTCTTTCACAAATGCCAACTCTACGTTACCTACTGGACCGTTACGTTGTTTGGAAATAATAATTTCAATAATGTTTTGTTTCTCTGATTCTGTATCGTAGTAGTCATCACGATAAAGGAAGCCAACGATATCGGCATCCTGCTCAATACTACCCGATTCACGAAGGTCGGACATCATTGGGCGTTTATCCTGTCTGGATTCCACACCACGTGACAGCTGGGATAACGCAATTAGCGGTACATTTAGCTCACGGGCAAGCCCTTTTAAGGAACGAGATATTTCTGATACTTCCTGTTGTCGGTTTTCTTTTGAGTTCACACTACCTTGGATTAACTGAAGATAATCAATTAAAATCATACCAAGTCCATGCTCTTGTTTTAATCTACGACATTTGGAGCGGATATCCGCAACACGGATACCAGGTGTATCATCAATATAAATACCTGCATTGGACAGGCTTCCCATTGCCATCGTTAGCTTACTCCAGTCATCTGCTTCCAACTGTCCATTACGCATCCGCTGTGCATCAATATTCCCTTCCGCACAGAGCATACGTTGAACAAGCTGATCTGCTCCCATCTCCAGACTGAATATCGCTACATTTTCATCCGTATTAACGGCCACATTTTGCGCTACATTCAAGGCAAAGGCCGTTTTACCAACGGAAGGGCGGGCCGCAACGATAATCAAATCATTTCGTTGGAACCCGGAAGTGATTCTATCCAAATCCCGGAATCCTGTCGGTATCCCCGTTACATCTGCGCTTTGGTGATGTAGTTGTTCAATATTATCATAGACATCGATTAACACATCTTTAATTGCTTTAAAGGCACCCGAATTTTTTTGGCCGGATACTTCTAAAATTGTTTTCTCTGCTTCGTTTAATACATCCTCTACCTCATCTTCACGTTCAAATCCGGAGGTAACAATGTCTGTAGCGGAGCGGATCAGCCGGCGCAGCAATGATTTTTCATCAACAATTTTACAATAGTACGCTATATTCGCGGAGGTTGGGACACTTTCAGCCACCTCGGAAAGATACGTAACACCTCCGACTTCCTCAAGCTGTTTCGCATTATGCAAATACGTGGTAACCGTTACGACGTCAATTGGCTCACCTCTATCAGCAAGCTTCATCATTGCCGCAAAAATGCGTTGGTGTGAAGCCCTGTAAAAATCCTCTGCCACCAACAGCTCTGAAGCTGTGGAAAACGCCTCTGGGTCTAAAAATATAGCACCAATAATGGATTGCTCTGCCTCTATATTATGTGGTGGTCTACGATCACTCCATGTGTCGCTCATGAACCCCGCCTCCTTTCTTTCATGATAGAAGGCTCACTTTGAAAGTGAGCCTCCTTAAAATTTGTTAAAAAGATACCATGTTCCCTAAAGCACCTCGTCTACTAGACTGACACAATAGGAATGTTTATTTTTCTGCTACATGTACTTTAATAGAACCGGAAACCTCTGGGTGGAGTTTAACCGGTACTGTCGTATATCCAAGAGCTCGGATCGGCTCATCCAGCTCAATTTTTCGCTTATCTATTTTATAGCCATGCTCTTTATGCAAGGTTTCTGCAATTTGTTTGCTTGTAATAGAACCAAACAGTCTACCACTATCACCAGACTTGGCTTTTAATTCAACCGTAAGCTCTGCTAATGTGTCTTTTAAATCCATTGCTTCTTCTTTTTCTTGCTGCTCTAGCTGCTCATTCTTTTTCTTTTGTGCCTCTAAAGCCTTCATATTAGCATTGGTAGCTTCCTCTGCCAAGTTATTTTTTAGTAGGTAATTGCGTGCATAGCCATCGGAAACATCTTTCACATCACCTTTTTTGCCTTTACCTTTTACGTCTTGCAATAAAATTACTTTCATTCAGCTTCTCTCCCCTCATAGTACTCTTGTAAAATATCTTTGAGCAGGTTCTCTGCATCATCAATAGTTGTATCCTCTATTTGAGTTGCGGCATTCGTTAAATGACCGCCACCATTCATTTTTTCCATAATTACCTGGACATTTACTTCACCCAACGATCGGGCGCTTATTCCTATTCTACCATCTTTTCGCTCGGAAATGACAAATGATGCGCTAATTCCACTCATTGTCAATAATGTGTCAGCAGCTTGTGCAATTAACACAGGACCGTAAGCCTTGCCTTCATCAGCTTTTGATATTGCAATATGCTCGCGATAAACCTCTGCTCGCTCTATTAGCTTACTCCGTTCAACATACAAATCAAGATCTTCTTTCAAGAATTTCTGAACAAGTACTGTATCCGCACCTTTTGCTCTTAAGTATGAGGCTGCATCAAAGGTTCTTGATCCTGTTCGTAAAGTAAAGCTTTTTGTATCCACAATAATTCCTGCAAGTAATGCAGTCGCTTCAAGCATTTTCAGCTTCAATTTTTTTGGCTGGTATTCTAAAAGTTCTGTGACCAATTCAGCAGTGGAAGAAGCATATGGTTCCATATAAACAAGAGTTGGATTATCTATAAACTCTTCTGCTCTTCGGTGATGATCAATGACAACTTTATATTCTGTTTGGTGAAGCAAACTTTCATTTACTACCATCGATGGTTTATGTGTATCAACTACAACAACAAGGCTCCTGCTGCCTGTAATGGACTCTGCTTCTTCTGGTTCAATAAAATGCTGCCAAACATTTTCTTCCTCTTTAATGGCATCCACTAGACGATATACACCAGTGTCCACATCATCTGGATCAAACACAATATATCCTTCTACATCATTGGATTTAGCAATATTCAATATCCCGATCGCTGCCCCGAGTGAATCCATATCTGGTGATTTATGCCCCATGATGATAACATTGTCGCTCGCACGCACCAACTCTTTTAAGGCATGGGATATCACCCGAGCCCTAACTCTTGTTCGTTTTTCCATTGGATTTGTTTTACCACCATAGAATCTAACTTTACCAGCATCATCCTTAATTGCCACCTGGTCACCACCACGTCCTAGGGCTAAATCTAGACTTGATTGTGCTAGCTCCCCTAACGTCGGTAAATCAACATCCCCTTGGCCTACACCAATGCTTAGTGTAACAGGATTATTTTGCTCTCCGTTCAATTCACGAACCTCATCTAGAATGTCGAATTTCACCTTTTCAAGCTTTTCTAGTATATCTTTTGTGCCAACTGCTAGAAACCTCTCCTGGGATGTACGCTTCAAATAAAGGCCATAAGAAGTGGACCATTTATTTAGTACCTCTGTTACCTTGGAGTTGAGTTGACTCTTACTGGTGTCATCCATGTTTTGCGTTATTTCTTCATAATTATCTAAGAAAATAAAGGCTAACACTGTTTGATCATCATGATATAACTGCTGTAATTCAGCTTGCTTAGTACGATCAAAAAGATAAAGCAATCGCTCTTGCTTTTTAACTGTTGTCTGAAACTCATAACCCTCTAGGTGAAACCATACATTTTCTTTATTCTCTTTAATCATAGGGATAAGGTCTTCAGATAATTGCTGGAGTGACTCACCAACAAGGCTATCTTCTGCAAATTGATTCATATAAGGATTTGCCCATTCAATGGTATAGTCCTCATTGTATAAGATTATACCAAACGGCATTTCTAACAGGGCCTCTTCCCCGACCCGTTTAATTCTATACGATAATGTTGATATATATTGTTCCGCTTCATCCTGCAGTGTTTTCTCAGTACGAATACTGTAAAAAAAGGATGCCCCAAGTAATAATGTCATGATAAGGCCAAGCACCCATTGGAAATACCATATTACGACAAGTAATACGATCGAGAGTAAATAAATAATCCATAAATGACTGCTTAACACGGGGTTCTTCTTTCCATCTGGCATTTACATCAGCTCCTACTGCCTAAACCATAATTTGAGGACTATTCATCTTTTTTGGCAAGACGGTCTCTCATTCCAAATCCCAAATCAAAGATTCCTATAAAGCGCACAAGGAATATAAAGAGTGTTGGGAAAAGCAGAGTGAGTACCACACTGAAAATAGGGAGTGCTTTTGACATTTTCTTGTGATGTGCATAAAAGAATATAAATGAAAATCCCTGTAGGGTCATCAGTAATCCTGTTAAAACAAGTATATTTTGTGCTCCTGTATAGAAGAAGCTTGTTGTGTCACTTACCAAAAATGATGCTATTAAGGCAAAGAAATATACCCATATTAAGGATGCCGGAAACTTTAGTGTTCGAAACGGTGGAAATCTCAAGTCTTTTTTGTCCAGCCTGTTTATCACCTTATAACTAAGCCATTGACTGATAAACGCCATAACGATTGCTCCCCCTACGAGTAGTACTGGCAATAAGTTTACAAGTAGGTCAATTGTCTGAACTAGCACCTCTTCACCCTGCTCCTGACTTGATAACCCAAATTCGCTCAGCGTTTCAAAGGTTGAGTCCATTGACATATTCATTTGTTGTTCAATCTCTTCAGTCCAATTCACCTGAAAGACAACCTGTGTAAAGACAAAAGCAAACAGAAGTCCAAAAATAAATCCTAAGGTACCTCTGGCCCATGTTTCGTGGGCAGAAAGCTTGCGAAATATTGCGTGCCCTATCATAACTCCACCACTACCCATTAAAACGGCAATAGGCAAGGAATAAAGGCTAGCTATAAGCATGGAAATTAATGCTGTTACAAGCCACATCAACAATGCTGGTTTCCCACCATGTTTTGAAGCAAAAATTACGAACGGGATTGGTAACAATACCATTCCTATAATGGATATCACAGGAGCAAATACACTAACAAGTAATAGGATTGCAAATACAGCTGTCAGGATAGCTCCGTCTACTATTTTTTTAGATTGATTCATTGTGCACCCCATCTAATTTTTAAACAAATATTAGTCCACTTTAACATTTATCCCCCCACTTTATTGCTCGGCAAGATGTAAGCAGTAAAGTAGGGGGAAGCTTCATTCGCCTAATACTAAATCAAAGCGGACAAAAAATTACCTTGTTATTATGATAACATGTTTTTAAATGAAAGGCTTGTCGAAAACAGTAGAAAATATTATTTCCCGGGTAATATTCTGTTATAACCTGTAACGATTACAACCGTTTTAATCGTTGCCTGCTTGCAGTTTACAAAAATGTCATGTTTTTTAATTCATGTATGACTGTTTTCCTTTATAATAGATATAGACTACTAAATAAGGATGAAGAATATGAAAATCCATCATGTATTTCTGCAAAGCCTCAAACTCCCAAGTAAAAAAGCTACCTTTTCGCTTAATCGTGTTAGCATGGATATTACCATCATTTATATGTTTATTCTGCTCATACTTGTCTCTATTCCTGCTTTAATTGATCGCATTGCCGAAAATAATAGTGTGTCAGCAGAACTGAATATTCTCTTCCTCATTATCTATTTCTTCATTTTTTACTATCTGCCTTTAGCAGTTTTTGTCTGTATCGGCATCTCCATCACCGCTTATCTTGGAGTATGGGTGGCAAAAGGGTTGGATCGGAAGCTACAGTTCCCCCTGCTTTGGAAAATGAGCGTATTTATTGCTACGATTCCGTTTATTATATATGCCATCATTGCTTTCCTTTTTCCTGTAGATGATGTTTTATTAGGTGCTTTTTTTGTGTATATAATATTTATGCTGTTTATTATCATTCGTATCTATCCGAAACGAAGGAAGCAAAATTAATCTAGTTAGGAGTAGATTATTATCTATGAGGTATATCTTGTTCGTAATCATTGGCCTAGTTAGCCTAACTGCTTGCTCTGATGATCCATTTGTTAAATCAACCGAGGAAACCCATTTACTTGTAGCATCGACATCAAGTATATCTGGCACTTTGCCAGAATTAGTGGAAGAATTTGAAGAAGATAACCCATATATTAACATTTCTGTAGATTACGGTCCTTCTGGAGAACTTGCTCAACAAATTCAGCAGGGGGCACCTGTTGATTTATTTCTATCAGGGAACCAGGAATGGATGGATATGCTGGCAGATCAGTCTATGATTGTACCTGAATCCAGAAAAAATTTCGCAACAAATAAACTTGTATTTGCCGGAACTGCCGGAGAAGATTTGAAGGTGTCATCTTTTGAGGAATTAAAACAACATTCATTTGAAAAGATTATTTTAGGACAACCTGAAACTTCACCAGTTGGCACCTATGCACAGCAAGCACTACAATCTGCAGGTGTCTGGGATGCTTTATCAAACTCCTTCTTTTATGCTAAAGATGTTGCACAAGTAGTCACTTTTATAGAATCAAGAAAAGTGATGGCTGGATTTGTTTATTACTCAGATATCATTGAATCTGATCACCTGGAAGTACTTTTCCCTGTTGATCCAGAATTACATGATCCCATTGAATTTCCCGCAGCGATTACGACATATAGTACAAACCAGACCGATTCAGAAAGGTTTATCGAATTCCTGCATAGTGATACTGCAAACGATATTTTAGAGAAGCATGGCTTTAACAGGGAGTAATTCCGAAGTTATTCCTTCGTGCCTACTAAAATCTCATTCTCTACGATCGAACAAAACTTATCTACTTCCTCAATAAATGGGGAATGGCTGGAGTTTTCAAAGGTGAAAAATTTCTTCTTAGGAGATTGTACGTTATCAAAAAAACGTTTTGCCTGTTGGTAGGATGTCTGGTAGTCATGCTTTCCTTGAAATATATAAACCGGTATCTCCATGCTAGGAACTATCTGTGTTAAATCGTTTTTTGCTAACTCTTTGTATAAAGAATAGGAGTAGTTCGATCCCCTTAAAATATTCATTCTCTCTTTAAGAGAGTACGACTTACAAAATAGTAATTCCTTCATTTGCTTAAGGTTGGAGTAATTGTCGCGTTTCATACCGCCTCCATACTTAATTAAATACTTAAATAAAATCTTTCCATACTTCGTGTTATTGTAGTAGTTTTCATCAAGTGTTATTTGGGAAATTTCTTGCTGTGCCTTTTTTTCACCACGGTCTATTGCCGTCTGTAATAAAAATTGTAATGTTTCCTTTTCTGAGTCTGCCTGGCTGCCTATTTGTCCAGATCCCATATAAGCATGAAAAAGATGGGGATACTTTGCAGCTGTTAAGCATCCTAAAAAGCTCCCCCAGGAATGACCAAATAGATAGACCTTCTCTTTATTGAACCTCTCACAAAGGTATGTTGTTATACTAGCAGTATCCTCGACTAACTGTTTAGAGCTTAGCTTCTTATTTGTCATTCCTTTATGGAAGGACATCCCTGTGCCACGTTGATCCCAATAACACACTGTAAAATATTTCTCTAACTTCAAATGGCTATTTTTTATAAAGGGATATCCTGGATAGCCAGGTCCTCCGTGTAAGAAAAGTAATAAGGGGTTTGCAATATCCTCCCCTTCAATAAACATTCCCTGTACCAGCCCATTAATTTCAATAAACTCTTTCTTCTTAATTCCCTCTCTTGGTGCGCTTGTTTCTGCAACAGGTTGCATATTCACTACCCCCGTTCAAACTTATCGTATTGTATATAATACGACTTTGATAACTATAAGATTCACTTTATTTAGAATCTAGTAAAGAGGAGGAGGGTAAGCTAGTTTTCACTTAGCCAATGTTTTAACACATAAAAAAACCTCCAGACCTTATACCGGTCTAGAGGTTTAAATAACAATTACTCTGCTACGAATGGTAACAATGCCATTGTACGAGCACGTTTAATTGCTATAGTCAATTTACGTTGGTATTTTGCAGAAGTTCCAGTTACACGACGAGGAAGAATTTTTCCGCGTTCTGAAATGAAACGTCTTAGCAAGTCAACATCTTTATAATCGATGTGTGTAATTCCATTAGCTGTGAAGTAACACACTTTACGACGCTTTGCGCGTCCGCGACGAGCTGCCATTGATAACCCTCCTTTTTACTTTAGAATGGTAAATCATCGTCTGATATATCTATAGGCTCCCCATTATTTCGAAATGGGTCGTCCTGATTTTGGTTCTGGTTCTGATTTTGATTCTGATTAGGTTGATACTGGTTTTGGTTTCTGTCCTGTTGGAAACCTGAATTATCCTGCCCTTTATTCTGGGAAGAACCTTTTGATTCTAGGAATTGAACGCTGTCTGCAACAATTTCTGTTACAAATACCGTTTTACCATCCTGCCCTTCAAATGTACGTGTCTGCACACGGCCATCCACACCAATTAAGCTTCCTTTTTTCATGAAGTTCGCAAGGTTTTCGGCAGGTCTTCTCCAGACCACACAGTTAATGAAATCAGCTTCACGGTTTCCCTGCTGATTAGAAAAAGGACGATTAACTGCAATAGTAAAATTGGCTACGGCCACTCCGTTGGGTGTATAACGTAAATCAGGATCCTTCGTTAACCTGCCAACTAGTACGACACGATTTAACATCAGAACCACTCCCTATTATTAATCTTCTTCTCGAATTGCAATATGACGAATAATGTCTTCAGAGAATTTAGCTAGGCGATCAAATTCATTTACTGCATTTTCATCACCGCTGAAATTAATGATTACATAATATCCATCACGATAGTCTTTGATTTCATAAGCAAGACGTTTCTTGCCTTTTTCATCAACTTTTTCAATCTCCGCGCCATTATCAGTTAGAATACCATTAAAGCGCTCAACTAAAGCTGTTTGAGCATCCTCTTCAATGTCTGGGCGGATGATGTACATGATTTCGTATTTTCTCATCCGTTACACCTCCTTTTGGTCTTAGCGGCCCTTATTTTTTGTCAGGCAAGAAGCCTTCCTCACCAAGGGCAAGGAGTAATCGTAATAATAATTACTCACAATTGTGTATTATACCAAATCTTTTTTGAAATAACAAGGTTTCGAGAGATCCTTTTTACGTTAGATGTTTTTTTATACATTGAAACGGAAATGGATGACATCGCCGTCCTTAACGATGTACTCCTTACCTTCCAAGCGTACTTTACCGTTTTCCCTTGCTTGCCCCATCGTACCTGCCTCGACCAAATCACCGTAAGACACCGTTTCAGCACGGATAAAGCCTCTTTCAAAGTCTGTATGGATGATACCCGCTGCCTGCGGTGCCTTCATCCCTTCACGGAACGTCCAAGCTCGTACTTCCTGCTCTCCGGCAGTAAAATAAGTAGCTAATCCCAATAAATGATAGGAAGCTTTGATAAGCTTATCAAGTCCTGATTCAGAAATGTTAAGATCTTCAAAGAACATTTCCTTCTCTTCCAGGTCTAGCTCAGAGATTTCTTCCTCTATTTTTGCGCAAATAACAATTACCTCTGCATTTTCTGCCGCTGCAAATTCCCTTACTTTTTGTACATTTTCATTACCATCAGGGTCTGCAACCTCTTCTTCACTAACATTTGCCACATATAATGTCGGCTTTGCTGTTAGTAAATGCAGGCCTTTTACTATTTTCCATTGGTCCTCAGAGAAGTCCATTGCCCGAGCAGGCTTTTCCTCTTCTAGTCCAGCCTTTAGCTTCACAAGTATTTCCTGCTCAGCCACAGCTTCCTTATCCTTTTGTCTTGCCAATTTTTCTACACGTTGAGTCCGTTTATTTACTGTTTCAAGGTCAGCCAAAATAAGCTCCAGGTTAATGATTTCGATATCATCAATTGGATCAATTTTTCCAGAAACGTGCGTAATGTTTTCGTCCTGAAAACAGCGGACTACTTGGCAAATCGCATCCACCTGGCGAATATGGGATAAAAATTGGTTCCCAAGACCTTCCCCTTTACTTGCACCCTTCACTATTCCAGCAATATCGGTAAACTCAAATGCAGTTGGTACGGTTTTTTTCGGTTTAACTAGTTCTGTTAATTTATCTAAGCGCTCATCGGGTACTTCCACAATACCTACATTGGGATCAATCGTGGCAAACGGATAGTTCGCAGCTTCTGCTCCCGCTTGGGTAATTGCATTAAATAAAGTTGATTTTCCGACATTCGGAAGTCCGACGATTCCTGCTGTTAAAGCCATACAACCTTCACTCCTTAAGGATTTCCATTCATATGAACGTGATAGTTATCCTAATTATAGATAGTAGACAAACAATTGACAAGCTAACAAAAAACAAAAATAGGCATTTTGAGAATGCCTATTTTCATATTTAACTCTATTTATTTATCTAACACTATCTTTTTCTACTCTCATAATACCATTTTTACAAGAGAATCGTCCATTTTACATCCCAAAAAACTTTATGCGAATGTAAAATGAACTACAACTCAATCTTCGGCTTTTTCCAATACTTTTTTCACTTTCTTTGTAAAATCTCTTCGCGGGATCATTACACTGTGATCACACCCGAGGCATTTAATTCGAATATCCATTCCCATTCGGATTATTTTCCATCGATTTTCTCCACACGGATGAGGTTTCTTCATTTGCACAACATCATGTAAATTAAAATCTTTCTCCGCCATTCCCTTTTCTCCTTTATTTAAAGTTAATAGCTCTATTATATAGGGAAATTACTCGCCACGCTCGCGATTTTTATCTAATAATTTTTCTTTATCATTTCCAGAGTACATTACAATACGTGGAGCAGGGATTTCGATACCTGCATTGTACAGTTGGTTTTGTATTTCTTTTCGGATATTTCGTTCACCGGCCCATTGGAAACCAGGAAGTGTATCAGCAATGATGCGAATCGTAAAGTGAGATACATCCAGATTCTGTACGCCAATAATTTCTGGAACACCAACAATGAAATCGTACTTATCTGGTAGTGTAGCGACAATTTCATTAATGGCATTTTCTGCATCATTTACATTGCTTTCATAAGGGATATTAACATCTACAATAGATAGACCGTTATGAACAGAATAGTTGATAACCTGTGTGACATTGCCGTTTGGCAGCACGTTTAATTCTCCAGTCCAGCTCAGTACTTTTGTCGTACGAAGTCCTATTTCTTCTACCGTACCTTCAATTCCAGAAACACCAACATAGTCCCCTACTGAGAATTGGTCTTCAAATATAATAAAGAATCCTGAGATAATATCACGCACAAGATTTTGCGCACCAAACCCGATAGCAAGTCCAGCAACGCCAGCCCCTGCTAGTAATGCCCCAACATTAAAGCCAAATACATTATCCAAGATCATAATAATAGCAATAAAATATACTACATAGGCAACCACATTTTTAATTAATTTTTTTAGCGTATTCTCTCGTCTTTCCGTTATGCGAATTGGACCTTTTTCTCTTTTCATAAAGAGACGATTCACGAGCTTTCTTGTAACCCGGACTATTATTAATGCCAATACTATAATTAGTATAGCATCCAAAATCTTTCCCCCGATTAACAACCATAAATCTGGGCCTTTAAGATAATTCCAAGTATCTTCAAAATTAATCACTACTTCTCCTCCTAATCATGTTGCTATGTTTTTTTCTACGTTTCTTTGTACCATAATGGAAATAGCAGTAATCTAGTCAACACGTATAAATTCAATATCCCATAGATCGGGTATAAATAACTAACCAGTGTACTAAATCCTAATGCTGTTAATGGAATCATTGTAACCAAGGTAACCACGACAATCAACCATAATGGTTTGTTTATATAGCTTTGAATTCTCGTCACAATGCCGAGAATTCCGGAAGCAGCTGTTGTAAAGATCGCAAACCATAATAATATACTAATAAAGATGATCATTTGTACTGGATAATGCTGAAGAATGGCAAATAAGGGGATCTCAAATACGAGAAGCTCGTCTGCAATTTGGATAAGGCTATTGTTATAAATATAGGAGATACTTCCAAGCAGAAAACCACTGCCGACACAAGCCACCCAAATTTCTTTTTTTGACTCTACTTTATTTCCAACCGCCCCCAGTACAGCGATCAGTGGTAATATGTTCAATGCGGTGAATGGAAATGCCGCAGTCCAATTTCCTTGCTCTCTCCAGTGGGAGAACAGTTGAAGATCTTGATCCACCGTAAATAATAGTAGAACGAACACCAAACCACCTAACAGAGGCGGTAGGATAAATTGATTAATTGAAAGAAGTCCATTTATATCTTTCATAAACAAGGCTATTAATGCCATTAACATAATACATATACCCCACCAATAGGGAAAATTAAACGCTTGTCCTGTAGCACCACTTCCTGCAATCATAACAACCGTTGTAGTGAAGAGATATAGAAAGATCATTACATCATAAATAGCCGTCATTCTTTTCCCGACGATGATACGCAATACCGGCAAATAATGTATAGACTGATGTTTATAGCTAAGGCTCATAATGACCCCACATGATAGGGAAAAGAATATAGCAAACAATAGAATAGCAAGTCCACTTTCATGGCCAAAAAACTGCCAAAGCTCTCGTCCAGAGGCATAGCCTGCCCCAATTGTCGTTCCAATTATTAAAAACATCCATTTAATTCCTGCTCGCATAATTTGTCCCCCATATATCCATATTGTATGTATAGATTCCTTGGAATTTCCGTATACTATACCAATATGTAATTGGAGGATAAGCTATGAATCTAAAAAGCCGTTTCAGCCCTAATAAAGAAAATTTTCGAATGCACCATACAGACTCCAACCTATACCCGACAATGAGCGAAAAGATTATTTCCTGGCTTCCAGCTATCCCAAAAGATTATGTTCTCATTTGTATTGGGACAGACCGCTCAACTGGTGATTCACTCGGCCCCCTGGTTGGTACCCTTTTCTCCGAAACGAGACCTAAGCATATGACAGTATATGGAACACTACACGAACCAGTTCATGCAACCAATCTGCAAGAATATATGGAACAAATAAACAAGCAACACCGTGACCCTTTTATTATCGCCATAGATGCCTGCCTGGGGAAGAATTCATCAGTAGGTCAGATCATATCAGGGACAGGCCCAATAAAGCCAGGAGCGGCCTTAAACAAGCCTCTGCCTGACGTAGGAGATGTACATATTACTGGTGTTGTGAACATAAGTGGCTTTATGGAGCATTCCGTCCTCCAAAACACACGACTATCGGTAGTAATGGACATGGCAGTAAAAATTTCTGGTGTATTGGATCAAATTGACCAACGGATGACGTATAACCATCCTAAACCCTCTGTCGTGCTGAGGTTTAAAGAAGAAATGAAGACATCTGCTCCACAATCTTAGATAATTAAAAAGGGCTCGGATATAACGTCCCAGCTCTATGCAACACGAACAATAAAATAAGAAAAGAGACTGCTTTATTACCGCTTCGGAAAATACTACGCTTTCCGTGGGCACGGCCTCGGGCCAACAGGATGTTGGTCACAAAGGCGTTGCCACAGGACGTGGCGCTCTTAGCCTTTCTTCCTTTTCCTTGCGGGGCCTTCAGACTCGTGCTGTTCCCACAGGACAAGTAAGACTTCGTCAGCGATTCATCGCACGCAGAAAATGCGAATGCATTTTCAAGGAGTCTTCGCATTTTCCTTTGCTAATGTGTGGTTAAGATACAAAAAAATCAGGACTATATCCGGAAGTATTCAAACTTTTACTACAATACTTCGTTTGAGCGTCCGTTTTTTTTGTTTAATTTTTTTATGTTCCAGCTTCTTTTTGCTTTTTAAAAAAGATAATATATAGAATAAATGATACCTACTGTCAAAATAGATGGAAGCAGGTTTCCAATTCTAATTTTTGTTAGCTTTAATAGATTTAAACCAATGGCTACTATTAGTAATCCACCTACAGCCGTTAGTTCAACAATCAGTCCATTTAGAAAAACTTCTGGTAGCCAGTTCTCTATTTGTGTCGCAAGTAATGCTATAGCCCCTTGATATAGAATGACAGGGATGGCAGACAGTATCACACCAAATCCCAGTGTTGTCGTAAGCACTAATGCTACAAAACCATCTAGTATACCCTTTGTTATAAGTACCTCATGATCCCCACGGATACCACTATCTAGCGCACCTAGTATTGACATGGCACCGATCACAAAAATAAGAGAAGACGTTACAAAGCCCTGTGCTACACTAAAATTGTCATTCTTTGTCGTAAATTTACTTCCTATCCAATTGCCTAGTCGATTTAATGCTTCTTCTAATCTTAGTAATTCCCCAATGATCGCTCCTGTTAGTAGACTTAACAACACGACGATAATAACCTCTGTTGTGAATGCCATTTGTAAACCAATAAGCAAGACAGCCAACCCTATCCCATGCATAACTGTTTCTTTATAACGCTCTGGTATTTTGGTGAAGAATAGACCTAATATGCTCCCAATAATAATAAGTGCTCCATTAACTAGTGTTCCGTATAATACCATCGCTACCTCTCCTGTATGTAAAATCTCTCTAATATCGTTGATTGTTTCACGTGAAACAATTTCCATAGCAAAAGACTGACGATACGTACGCCAGTCTTTTAAAATTTAATCTTCTAATACTTCAATGATGCGTTGTAAATCATCATCCGTATAAAATTCGATTTCAATCTTCCCTTTTTTCTTTCCACGTTGAATGGTTACAGCTGTACCAAAGCGATCTCGTAAAAAGGATTCTCTCTCTTGTAAAAAAACATCCTTTTTAGGTTTTTCCGCTTCTTTCTTTACTGGTTTTTCGTTCAGCTGAATAATTAGTTGTTCAACTTGTCTTACGTTTAATTTTTCTTGACGAATTTTATTTACAAGAGGAATTACTTTTGTTTTGTCTTTTAAGCCTAGAAGCGCTCTTCCATGTCCCATGGAAACTTCCCCGTTGTTTATATATGCAATAATTTGCTCTGGTAAGGAAAGCAGTCGAACAATATTAGCTATATGTGACCTGCTTTTTCCAAGTCTTTTCGCAAGTTCTTCTTGGGTAATCTTTAGCTCGGCCATTAAATTGGTATAAGCATGTGCTTCCTCAATTGGTGTTAAATCTTCTCTCTGAAGATTTTCAAGCAAAGCTAGTTCCATCATCCTGTCATCAGATAGCTCTTTGATGACTACAGGAATCGTTCCTAGGCCAGCCTCTTTTGCAGCGCGGAACCTTCTCTCCCCTACTACAATCTCATATCCTTTAATGCTTTTTCGGACAATAAGCGGTTGAATAATGCCATATTCCAATATAGATTCTTTAAGTTCTTCAATCGCATCTGCATGAAACGTCTTCCTAGGTTGATAAGGATTTGGCCTACATTCTGTAATTGCAATTTCTTCTATTTTCTCATTGGCCTTTTCCTCAATCTCAGGAAAGAAAGCATTTATCCCTTTACCTAACCCTCTCGCCATTGGCCACCACTTCCTTCGCTAATTCAAGATATACTTCTGCACCTCGAGACTTAGGATCATACGTTATTATGGGTTGTCCATGACTTGGCGCCTCTCCCAATCTTACATTTCTCGGTATGATAGATTGATAGACTTTGTCTTGGAAGTATTTTTTCACTTCGTCAATTACTTGGATACCTAGATTTGTTCGAGCATCCAGCATGGTCAGAAGAACCCCTTCAATCATAAGATGCTTATTCAAATGCTTTTGAACAAGACGAATTGTATTTAATAATTGGCTTAAACCCTCTAATGCATAATACTCACACTGTACAGGAATTAACACCGAATCGGATGATGTTAACGCATTTAATGTTAGTAGACCTAGTGAAGGCGGACAGTCGATAAGAATGTAATCATAGTCTTCTTTTAGACTTTCTAATGATTTTTTCAAACGTATTTCTCGAGAAATAGTCGGTACAAGCTCAATTTCTGCTCCAGCAAGCTGAATGGTAGCAGGTATTATATCTAAGTTGTTTACACTTGTGGGAATGCAAACTTCTTCTGCAGGCATGTCTTCTACAAGTACATTATAGATACAGTGCTTAACATCTGCCTTATTTACACCTACCCCGCTTGTCGCATTCCCTTGTGGATCTGTATCGACAAGTAACACTTTGTTACCTAAATGGGCAAGGCATGCACTCAAATTAACGGATGAAGTTGTTTTCCCTACGCCACCTTTTTGATTTGCGATGGAGATTATTTTTCCCATGTTGACACCTACCTAACGATATACATTTTATTTTATCACTAATTGCAATAAAAGGACGAGATAATTTTCACTTTTGTTAAGAATTTGTAATTAGCTGAAGAAGAAAGAGGAGGAGAATCGATGAATTAAGTAATTGGAGGTGCTATATTATGGGACCATAGACCCTCTTATTTAATGATTGCTGTTTTTCGCGTACGTTTTTCTGCACCGCCTTTTATTGCATCACTTCTATTGGAAAAATACCCATCTCCTTTAAAGATGGGTATGTATTATTTGGAATAAAGTAGTAAAATTATTTCTGTTTCGGTATTTTAATTGTTATTTGGTAATAATCATCCATTTCCTGCTCATCAGATTCCACGTCGACTCCAGTATCTGAAACCATACTTAAGGATTGCCTGATTGTGTTCATTGCTATGCGAACATCTTTACTAAACCCTTTTAGAGTTGCCTTCTTCTTAGGTGGCGTGTCTTTTGGTTCATTCATCTTCGCAATCCGTTCTTCTGTCTGTTTTACATTTAATTCGTTCTCCAATACATCCTTAAGAACTAGAAGTTGTTTTTCTGGATCCTTTAATTTGATTAACGCGCGGGCATGACGCTCTGTAATCATTTTGTTTAGCAAAGCTTCTTGAACCTCTTCAGGTAGCTTTAATAATCGCAATTTATTAGCAATTGTTGATTGATTTTTCCCCAAACGTTGTGCTAATGCTTCCTGTGTTAAGGAATGGAGTTCTAAAAGTTGAGCATACGCTTTTGCTTCCTCAATGACTGTTAACTCTTCACGCTGAAGGTTCTCTATTAACGCAACGGAAGCTGTTTCAGTATTGGTCATTTCTCTAACAATAGCAGAAACTTTCTCCCAGCCTAAAAATTGTACAGCTCGCCAGCGTCTTTCCCCAGCAATTAGCTCGTACTTACCTTCTTCACCTTCCACTTTGCGTACAACAATCGGCTGAATCATTCCATGCGTATTAATGGTTTGTGCGAGTTCTTTTATTTTCTCTTCCTTAAAAATAGTTCTTGGTTGATAACGATTGGGCTCAATATCACTGACTAGAAGTTGAACCACTTCATCCGGATGATAGGCTTCTACTTCTGATTCAGAGTCAGAAGCGGGCTTTTCCCCCAAACCAAAAATTTTATTAAAAGGCTTTACCATCATCAGACACCACCTTTTGATTTACTAGTTTAAAAAACGCTTTCTCCTACAGAAGCGAGACCGTTTTTCTTTTACTCTTAATAGAGAGGAGCTATGTAAAAAATGTTTCACGTGAAACATTTAGATTTTTAAGACAAATGTACTTTTGGAAGATTGCCAATGATAGAATTCGCCAATGTGTCTTGTCGACAAGCCTAAATAAAGGATTAATCGAACAAATAGTTATATTTAAAAAATAATCGAATTCACGCAGTCTCTACTTCTATTTTACCATATTAAAGCCTGATAAAGTAATTAATTGTATCTATATATTCTCTAATCTATAGAATTTTTGAAAACTTATTCTATTGGTTCCTTGTTAGGGGTACCAGGCTTTCTAGGATATTTTTTGGGAGTTTTTCGTACTTTATCTATCACAACAATGGAGCGTTCACTATCTTCTTTTGGCAGAGTAAAAGAGAATGTGTCGGACATTTCTCCACCCATCAACTCAACTGCTGCCTTACCTGTGGATAGTTCTTCAAGGGCTTGGGACCCTTTCATAGCAATAAAGACGCCTCCCTTTTTGACTAAGGGCAGGCATAATTCACTTAAAACAGACATTCTTGCTACTGCTCTAGCTGTTACAATATCAAAGCTCTCTCTGAAATTACTGTTCTTACCAAAATCCTCTGCGCGGTCGTGGTAGAACGCTACATCTGTAAGCTCTAGTTGTGAAGCTAAATGGTTTAAGAAGCCAATACGCTTTTGCAATGAATCCACGATGGTCACCTTTAACTCCGGAAAACAAATCTTGATTGGAATGCTTGGAAAACCAGCACCTGCTCCTATATCGCATACATGCATTGGTCCGTTGAAGTCGAAATGGAAAGCAGCAGAGATGGAATCATAAAAATGCTTTAAATAAACATCTTTTTCGTCTGTCAACGCTGTTAAGTTTATTTTTTCATTCCATTCTATTAAGGTTTGAAAATAAGTGGCAAACTGTTCTAGCTGGTATGAAGTGAGTTCTATCCCCTTTTCTTTCAAGGCCGTTGCAAACTCTTCTGGATTCATATAATGGAATCTCCTTTACGTAATTTACATTTGTACTATGTACCATGGTGGGAGTTAGAGCTGCCTTACAGCATCTCTTAACCCACCATGTTAGAAGTTTACTGTGCAATTGAATAGAAGAGTAGTACCTTTCGTTGCGCCGACAAGTACTCCCCTTTCGTTTTCCATTTTTTATTCACCTAAAGAGAAAGGGGGCGTTGCACACTAACCCCTTTAGCTCTAAATACTTGCTATAAGCCTAATTCGCTACGCGTGCTATATTCCCCTGTTCAATATAAACAAGCAAGATCGAAACATCTGCCGGGTTAACGCCTGAAATTCGAGACGCTTGCCCAACGGATAATGGACGTACCTTCTTAAGTTTCTCCTTCGCTTCTGTAGCAATCCCACCAATAGCATCATAATCAATGTCATCTGGAATTTTCTTATCTTCCATTTTTAGCATTCTGGAAACTTGCTCATAGGCCTTTTTAATATAACCTTCATATTTAATTTGAATTCCAACCTGTTCTTTCATCTCATTTGAGAGATCTGGGTTAGGTTCTATCATGTTCTCTAAAATCTCATAAGATAGTTCAGGTCGCTTCAATAAATCATACGCTTTTACTGCTTCTTTTAATGGTGTTGCTCCTGCTTCTTCCATAACCTGATTGATGGCTTCACTTGGTTTAATAATAAGCTTATTCAACCGTTTCTTTTCTTCCTCTACCAGTCGTTTCTTCTCTACAAATGTTTGGTAACGAGCATCCGTAATCAACCCAAGCTCATTTGCAGTTTCTGACAATCGTAGATCAGCATTGTCATGACGAAGCAACAGGCGGTATTCCGCACGGGAAGTTAGAAGTCGATATGGCTCATTCGTCCCTTTTGTAACAAGATCGTCAATCAGGACACCAATATAAGCTTGTGAACGATCTAAAATAACTGGGTCTTTTCCGAGTACTTTCGCTGCTGCATTGATTCCTGCCATAATTCCTTGTGCAGCAGCTTCTTCATATCCAGATGTCCCATTTATTTGTCCAGCTGTATATAGTCCAGCAATTCTTTTTGTTTCCAATGTTGGCCATAGCTGTGTTGGAACCACTGCATCATACTCAATGGCATAACCAGCACGCATAATTTCAGCGTTTTCCAAACCTTCTACACTACGTACCATATCATGTTGAATTGATTCTGGAAGCGAGGTCGATAACCCTTGTACATAAACCTCTTCCGTATCTCTTCCTTCTGGCTCCAAAAAGATTTGGTGACGTGGTTTATCGTTAAAACGTACAATCTTATCTTCAATAGATGGGCAATAGCGTGGACCCGTACCACGTTTCATCCCTGAATACATTGCAGACAAGGATAGATTTTCGTTAATGATCTCATGCGTAAATTCATTGGTATAAGTCAACCAGCATGGGATTTGATCTGTTATATACTCCGTTGTTTCATATGAGAAGCTTTGTGGCTTTTCATCCCCTGGTTGAATCTCTGTTTTGGAATAATCAATGGTATGACTGTTTACTCGTGGTGGTGTTCCGGTTTTAAAGCGAGTCAGTTCAAAGCCTAGATCCTCTAGATGCTCTGAAAGTTTTACAGAAACGCGTTGATTGTTTGGGCCACTTTCGTATTCCAAGTCTCCCATTAACACCTTTCCACGCATAAACGTACCTGTCGTAATAATAACCGTTTCTGCGCTATATGCAGCTTTTGATTCGGTTATTACTCCTTTACATACCCCATCCTCAACAATTAATTCATTTACCATGCCTTGTCTTATTGTAAGATTTTCTTCGTTTTCAATAATGTTTTTCATTTCTTTTATATACAAAGGCTTATCAGCTTGTGCACGTAATGCCTGAACAGCTGGCCCTTTTCCTGTATTTAGCATACGCATTTGAATATGCGTCTTATCAATCACTTTAGCCATCGCGCCACCAAGTGCATCTATTTCCCGGACAACAATTCCTTTGGCCGGACCACCGATAGATGGATTACATGGCATAAAGGCAATCATATCCAAATTAAGTGTAAGCATTAAAGTTTTTGCACCCATTCGAGCAGACGCTAACCCTGCTTCAACACCAGCATGCCCTGCACCAATTACGATTACATCATAATGCCCAGCATCATATGTCATTGTTTTTCATCCTTCCTATTATTTAAAGTACATGTTTTTCTAACATGCATCGATTATTTTCCTAAACAAAATTGTGAAAACAATTGATCAATCAAGCTATCACTAGCTGTATCACCAATAATTTCACCTAAAAATTCCCATGTGCGTGTTACATCTATTTGTACGATATCAAGTGGCATTTCCATATCCAATCCCTGCATCGATTCTTCTAATGCTTCTTTCGCCTGTTTTAATAGCTGGATATGACGAATATTTGAAACATAGGTTAGATCACCTGTATCAATCTCGCCGGAGAAGAACGTTTCGGCTATTGCTTGTTCAAGCTTGTCGATGCCTGCTTCCTCTAATAGTGAGGTGGTGACGATTGGATTTCCTTCTGACAGTTCACTTACTTTCTCAAGATCTAATTTTTGCTCCAGATCTGTTTTATTTATAATTACAATATATTCAAGTCCTTGAATTGCTTCAAAAAGTTTTTCATCTTCTTCGGACAGTTCTTCATTATGGTTTAAAACAAATAAGATCAGATCAGATTCCTTCAGAACCTTGCGCGAACGCTCTACCCCTATCTTTTCAACAATATCTTCCGTTTCCCTGATACCTGCTGTATCAACAAGGCGCAACGGAACTCCACGAACATTTACGTATTCTTCAATGATGTCTCTTGTTGTCCCCGGAATTTCTGTCACAATGGCCTTGTTTTCCTGTACTAATGCATTCATTAAGGATGATTTCCCGACATTGGGACGACCAATTATCGCGGTAGCAAGCCCTTCACGTAAAATTTTCCCTTGTTTTGCAACCTCCAAAAGGTTTTCAATTTCACGATGCACTTCTTTTGTCTTTTCACGCATTACTTCTTTGGACATTTCTTCTACATCATCATATTCCGGATAATCAATGTTAACCTCTACATGCGCTACTGTTTCCAATAAATTTTGCCGTAATGTTTGAATTAGCCCTGATAACCTGCCGTCCATTTGCTTTAAGGCAACAGACATCGCTTTGTCAGTCTTCGCTCTGATCAAATCCATTACTGCCTCTGCTTGGGATAGATCTATTCTACCATTTAAGAAGGCGCGCTTTGTAAACTCCCCTGGTTCAGCTAGGCGTGCCCCTTTACTTAAGATGATTTCTAGCACACGGTTGACGGAAACCATACCACCATGACAGTTAATTTCGACAACATCTTCCCTTGTAAATGTCTTTGGTCCTCGCATTAAGGTAACCATAACTTCTTCGGCAACCTCTTGAGTTTGGGGATCAAGAATTTTGCCGTAGTGTATTGTATGGGAATCAGCCTCTCTTAAGCTTTTCCCTTTATATATTTGCTCGGTAATGGAGATTGCCTCAGGACCGCTTAGCCTGACGATGGCAATCGCTCCTTCGCCAATAGGTGTGGATATTGCAGTAATTGTATCTGTCTCCACTACATTTCACCTCCAGAAACGTGCTTTTTATCTATATTAATAACGAATTATATTTTTATCGCCACTAACTTAATAGAATAACACAACTTCACCTAAAAATAAAGTTATCCACAACAGTTTTTTATCTCTATTAATCCTGTTTTTATCCACATGTGTATAGTTCGTAAAAATAATTTCACGCTTTGTGTTCTTTATTTGTGGATAGAGGTTGTTCTATTTCTACTTTCGCCAAAGATTGAATTTGCTAGACTGGTACATTTTTTCTAACGCAAAAAATCCGCTTGGTTTCACTTGAAAACCAAACGGATTTATCTACATTTTTACTATTAAACTTATATGTCGCTTTAAAAAAACATTTCGCTATGCAAATTGTTTTCAATTAAGGTTTAATGACGATGTGGCGGTGTGGCTCTACACCGTCGGAATAGGTGTTAATTCCTTTTTTTGACTGCAGTGCGGCATGGATAATTTTGCGTTCGAATGAAGGCATTGGTTCCAGTGCAACCTTTTTATTCATTCGCACTGCTTTATCGGCCATTTTTGCTGCAAGCGACTCTAACGTGTCTTTTCTGCGTTGGCGATATCCTTCTGCATCAAGAGACACTGTGTAAAATTGCTTACCATCTTTATTAATTGCAAGATGGAGCAAGTGCTGCAACGCATTTAGCGTTTGACCACGTTTTCCAATGAGAACAGCAATATTTTCACCGCTAAGTTCAAAGTTCACATGATTTCCTGTCACAGTCACTGTAATTTCTGCTTCGATGTTCATATTTGTAATAATTTTCTTAAGATATTCCGTTGTTTCTTCTATTTTGTTCTTTGCTAACGTAACTTTTACAAAGGCACGTTTAGAACCGAATAGACCGAGCAAGCCTTTCTTGCCCTCGTCTATTATTTCAACTTTTACCTGATCCTTCGTGGTGTTCAACTGCTCTAACGCTGACTGGACGGCTTCATCAACTGTTTGTCCACTCGCAGTTATTTCTCTCACTTTTTGTCTCCTCCAACTACTTCTTTCATCATTGGTTTACGGATAAAAATAGTTTGTATCACCATAAAGACGTTACCTACAACCCAGTAAAGTGCTAGTGCTGCTGGGAAGAAAATAGCAAACACACCAATCATAATTGGCATAACATAGAGCATAACAGCCATTTGTGGATTGTTTGCTGCAGGGCTTCCTGCCATCATAAGCTTCTGTTGAATAAATGTCGCGCCACCTGCAATTAATGGTAACAAGAAGATTGGATCCGGTGAACCTAATTCAAACCATAAAAAGCTATGGGTACTAATCTCTTCTGTACGCATAATGGCATGATACATCGCTAGTAAGATTGGCATTTGAATGAATATAGGCAAACAACCAGCAAGCGGATTAACACCATGCTTTTGGAATAACGCCATTGTTTCTTGTTGCAGTTGTTGTTGTGTATTCGCGTCTTTTGAGCTGTGTTTTTTTTGAATTTCTTTTAATTCTGGCTGAATATCCTGCATCGCCTTTGAGCTTTTTAATTGCTTTACGTTTAACGGTACTAGGACTAAACGAGCTAGAATTGTAACAATTACTATGGAAAGACCATAATTTTCGTTGAATAACTCAGCAAAATAGGTAATAACTACGGATAAAGGATATACGAAGTAACTATTCCAAAATCCTTCACTTTCCGGTGTGATTGGCTGGTTAACCTCTGTACAACCAGAAAGAATTGCCAGCAACATAATGAGTGTCACAAGCAGTAAATACTTTTTACGCAAAATGTTTCCTCCTAACTATATGAAAAGCGCAAACGCTTAACATAAGCCTTATACAGATTTTCCTATATGTATTTTATCCTAAATCCATATGGGATTCTATATAAATTCTTTATTTTTTTAGTAGTCTTTCTTTATATAGTAAATGGTTGAGACTTTTTTTCATTTCTTCAAATGACATTTTTTTCGTTTGTTGTCTGGCAATAATAACAATATCGTAAGGATACTTTATCCGGTCATCCATCTCCTGAAAGGCCTGACGTAAGTATCGCTTAATACGATTTCTCGTTACCGCATTTCCAATCTTTTTCCCGACAGAAAGGCCAATGCGATAGTGATCTTGATCCTTTTTCTCTATATAATAGATGACAAGCTGTCTATTTGCAAAAGACTTTCCATGCTTGAATGTTTGTTGAAATTCTTCGTTTTTTTTGATGCGATACTCTTTTTTCATCATGATCACCTTTACTACTCTACATATCCAGCTTGTCCTTCATATTTCTATGTATCGGCCCCCGGATCGAAACCCGGTGAACCCGATTTACTGCTTAAAAACAATTAATGGCCTTAAGTGGAAAAAAGACCACTGACTTATCAGTGGCCTATGCAGACAATACTTTTCTTCCTTTACGACGACGACGAGCTAAAACTTTACGTCCGTTTTTAGTACTCATACGCGTACGAAAGCCGTGTACTTTTTTGCGTTTACGGTTATTTGGTTGAAACGTTCTTTTCATTTATCATGCACCTCCCCAAGGGATGAAATTTCCTGTTTAAAAATCTTATCATAAGACAGTCTTTGTAATTATAAGTAATAACTATGCCTTCTGTCAACTTTATTCTCGTTAATAGCTCATTTAATTGCTTACTACACCATCTATGTGACCTATTTTCAACACAACCTACTTTGCTATGAAAACATTTAATAGATCCTCTTGAAAATCAAAAGAAAATTTATTGTGGATAGTTTTGGTGTCTTTTGTGTCCAGTAATTACTTTCACCGTATTATTCATTCAACACTCTATCCCTTATGTACTATTACTCATTTTTCACTATCCACACCCCATTGTTCACTGTTTTATTACAAAAAAATACTATCCACAACACATATCGACAGGAAAATCACAAAATATAGTAGTGTGGATAGATGTTGTCTACAACCAATGGGACTTGTGGATAAATGTCGAAACATCATTGCACATCACGGGTTTTTTTGATATTATAATTGTGTTTAACTTGTGTAAATTGATTTTAGTGATTTAAGTTATTCACAGATTGTGGATATCGTGTGGATATTTATTCACACCCTCGTTTACAACGTTATCCACAGAAATGTTAATAACGTTTATAAGCGTTCTAAAAGCATTATTGATCTGTACAAAACTATCCACAAGTCATTTTATTATATCGTTCATTTCAGCATGCCTAATTAAGGCTAAATAAACGCCTTTTATGAATGAATGCCTGTCCATCTTTATGATTGAGAGAGGCTTTTTCTGTCATGATATAAAACCAGGAAGGAGTGAATAAACGCTTGGAAAACATTGAAGAACTTTGGGTCGCAACCCTAGAAAAAATCGAAGAAAAAATTAGTAAACCAAGCTTCGACACCTGGCTTAAAAATACGAAAGCTGAATTTCTAGAAGAAAATACACTTGTTATTTCAGCGCCGAATGAATTTGCTAGAGACTGGCTTGAGAACCAATACACTGCACTCATATCTGATATTTTGCTCGACATTACTGGTTCTCGGTTGGCTACAAAGTTTATTATTCCAGATTCAACCCCACCGGTTGAAGAGTCAGAAATCGCACCCAAGCAGAATGCAGCAAATGAGGCAAATAATGAAACTCCAAAGTCTATGCTAAATTCAAAGTATACCTTTGACACCTTTGTCATTGGGGCAGGCAACAGATTTGCACATGCAGCATCACTTGCAGTGGCAGAAGCTCCAGCAAAAGCTTATAACCCACTATTTATCTATGGTGGTGTTGGATTAGGTAAAACACACTTAATGCATGCAATTGGCCATTATGTGCGTGATCACGATCCTAGTGCGAAGGTGGTTTACTTATCGTCAGAGAAATTTACGAACGAGTTTATTAATGCCATTATGGATAATAAAACGGTAAACTTCCGCAATAAATATCGAAATGTCGATGTCTTGTTAATTGATGATATTCAATTTATTGCTGGAAAAGAATCGACACAGGAAGAATTTTTCCACACCTTTAACACGTTACATGAAGAAAGCAAGCAAATTATTATCTCCAGTGACCGTCCACCTAAGGAAATCCCAACACTGGAAGATCGTTTGCGTTCTCGTTTTGAGTGGGGGCTAATTACTGATATAACGCCACCTGATTTAGAAACACGAATTGCAATATTAACGAAAAAAGCGAAGGCAGAAGGGCTTGATATTCCGAATGAGGTAATGCTGTATATTGCCAACCAGATTGATACCAACATTCGGGAGTTGGAGGGCGCTTTAATTCGCGTGGTCGCCTATTCCTCTTTAGTAAACCAGGATATTGACGCTTCGCTAGCTGCTGATGCATTGAAAGACATCATTCCTAGCAGTAAGCCTAAAATAATAAGTATTCAACGGATCCAGGAAGCTGTTGGGGAAAAATATAATATACGCCTAGAAGATTTCATTGCAAAGAAACGTACAAAGTCAATTGCATTCCCACGACAAATTGCCATGTATCTATCAAGGGAATTAACGGATTCCTCCTTACCGAAGATTGGCGAGGAATTTGGAGGACGTGACCATACGACCGTCATCCATGCCCATGAAAAAATTGCGCGTCTCATGGAAAATGACACACAACTAACACGTGAGATCGATGAAATTAAGGAAAGCTTAAAATCATTTTAAAGACTTTTTATAGGAAAGATTTCCTTTTTGTTTATTGATTTCCTATATTAGACCTGTGCACAGTGTGAATAGTGGTGCAAACTTACAAACAGTTTATCCACATGTGTATAACTTTTAGTGATCTAGGTTTTACACGCTTATCCACATAACCACAGCCCTTACTATTATTAATACTGTATTTTTATAAAAATAATAAATATAAAAGAACTTCCATTAGGAGGATTTATTCATGAAATTTATAATTCAACGAGATCAATTAATAGCTAGTGTGCAAGATGTTATGAAGGCTATATCTTCTCGTACTGTTATCCCAATATTGACCGGAATGAAAATCGAAGCGAAAGAAAGTGGCATTACCTTAACAGGAAGTGATTCTGATATCTCAATCGAATCTTTTATTCCAGCTGAAGAAAATGGAAATGTGAATGTAGAACAAATTGAAGAAGGAAGTATTGTTTTACAAGCAAAATATTTCCCCGATATTGTCCGAAAACTACCTGAAAAAACAGTAGAAATTGAAGCCGATGAAAATTTAAAGGTAACCATTCGATCAGGGAAAGCAGAGTTTAATTTGAATGGACAAGATGCTGAAGAGTATCCACAACTGCCTAAATTACAGACAAACGATAGTTTTGAATTACCAATTGACCTTTTAAAAAGCTTAATAAAGCAAACGGTATTTGCTGTATCTACTATGGAAACTCGCCCAATTCTTACAGGAGTAAATATAAAACTGGAAAACGGCAATCTTGTCTTTACCGCGACTGACAGTCATCGCTTAGCTTCAAGAGAAATCCCTGTTAGTGAGGCACCAGGTCAACTGCCAACTGTCGTGGTACCAGGAAAAAGCTTGAACGAATTAAATAAAATTTTAGACGATACGGAAGAAACAGTTGAAATCAGTGTCACAAATAATCAAATACTGTTCCGTACAAAAAATCTAAATTTCTTATCCAGATTGCTTGATGGAAACTATCCAGAAACCTCACGATTAATTCCAGAACAAAGCAAAACAGTTCTTCATGTAAAAACGAAGGAGCTTTTAAGCACAATTGACCGGGCTTCACTACTGGCGAAAGAAGAACGTAACAATGTAGTAAGATTGAGCACAAGAGGAAATGGATTAATTGAAATTACGAGTAACTCTCCTGAAGTAGGTACTGTAGCAGAAGAAATTACCGTTCCTTCGATTAGCGGGGAAGAACTAAAAATCTCTTTTAGTTCCAAATATATGATCGATGCACTAAAAGCAATCGAATACGAAGAAGTGAAAGTTGAGTTTACAGGGGCAATGCGACCATTCATCATTCGCCCAGCAAACGATGATCCAATTCTACAATTAATTCTGCCTGTCAGAACATATTAAGAAAGAAAAGTGAGAACACCTGATTCATTTCTCTAATAAAAAAATTTTCATAGAAGGTCCTTATCTCAAAAGATAGGGACCTTTTAATTGTTCTGGATAGCCCATAATAAAAAGTTAAAGGCTTTTTAAAAACGATTTTAAGCCTAAATAGGCGTTTTTAATGTAAATATGGGGTGATACCTTTCCTTATTGACAAATCTTTAGTAAAATAGGTATACAAGACGTTTACAGGTTAAAACTAATAATATTAACATTTAAAATCTAAAATCACCTATAAGAGGGTGGATACGTTTTACTAATACTTTGATTATCTGAACCTTTTTTGGTAGGTAGTTCAATGTATTTTCAATAAAGTAGGAAACTTGGTGATAACATGCATGAAGAAATTGAAATAACGACGGAATATATTCCATTAGGCCAATTTATTAAGCTTGCCAATGTCTTGGAATCTGGTGGGATGGTAAAAGCTTTTTTGCAGGATGAGGGTGTTTTAGTAAATAACGAACGGGAGCATCGGCGTGGGCGCAAGCTATATCCTGGAGATAATGTCGAATTAGAAGGCATTGGATCTTTTAAAGTGATAAAAGCTTGAATCACTTGAAAGACGGCTTAGCAAGTGCTCCTGAACTGAACCGAAAAAAAGAGGATTCGTCATGCACATAGAACAGCTATATTTAAGAAATTTCCGCAATTATGACAGTCTGGAAATGGAATTTAATAATAAAATTAACGTCATCATCGGGGAAAATGCCCAGGGCAAAACGAACTTGATGGAGGCAATCTATTTACTTGCCTTTACAAAGTCGCATCGAACTCCTAGAGAGAAAGAGTTGATTCAATGGGAGAAGGAATATGCAAAAATAGAAGGCAGGATTACAAAAAGAAACCAGAACTTTCCGCTGGAAATTATCCTTTCAGCAAAAGGTAAAAAAGCAAAGCTCAATCGCCTGGAACAAAAGCGTTTAAGCGACTATATAGGTGCGCTTAATGTGGTGATGTTCGCCCCGGAAGATCTGACATTAGTCAAAGGGGCACCTCAAATACGCAGGCGTTTTATCGATATGGAACTTGGACAGATACAGCCACGGTATATCTATCATTTAGGGCAATATCAAAAAATATTAAAACAGCGAAATCACCTGTTGAAACAATTGCAACGTGGAAAAAGCCAAGATAGGACCATGTTACAAGTCATAACAGACCAACTCGTAGAACATGCCGCTACCTTATTGGAAAGACGGTTTGTTTTTTTGGATTTATTAAGGAAATGGGCTAGCCCCATCCATCACGGTATCAGCCGTGAGCTGGAAAGGCTTGAAATAAAGTATTCTCCGACAATCGAAGTATCAGAAGATGATAATAAGGGGAAAATAGAAAGTATCTATTTAAATAAATTTCATCAAATACAAGAAAAAGAGATTGAACGTGGCACAAGTCTAATTGGGCCACATCGTGATGATCTCCTCTTTTATGTAAATGGCAAGGACGTGCAAACCTATGGATCACAAGGTCAGCAACGTACAACCGCCTTGTCGGTGAAGCTGGCAGAAATTGAACTTATCTACAATGAAGTTGGGGAGTATCCAATCCTCCTGCTCGATGATGTGTTAAGTGAATTGGATGATTACCGACAATCACACTTACTTCATACCATTCAAGGGAAGGTTCAAACCTTTGTATCTACCACAAGTGTTGATGGAATAAATCATGAGACCCTGAATAAAGCGGAATTGTTCCGTGTCTGTAATGGTGAAGTGGAAAAATAGATTAGGGGGGAATTAACATGTTTATTCATATCGGGAATGATAATGTCATCCGTTCCAGGGATGTTATTGCAATCGTTGATTATAATTTAATCTCATCATCTACCATCATGGAGGAAATGATGGAGACTGCTGGCAAGGAAAAGAAATTAGTAGGACCAACAGTTGATGCAAAGTCTGTCATGATTACAAAGGAGATTATTTACTATAGCACGCTTTCTGTATCAACATTGAAAAAGCGTGCAAGTATGATCTCCACGATCAGCAAGCTGGATGATTTCTCCGACGAACTTAAAGAAGAAGCAGAAGAAGCATAGCATACTGTTTTTAATTCGATACATTTTAAGTAACAGGAAATGGAAGTGAGAACATGGCAATGGAAGACAATATGACGAATACTCAATCCGAATATGGTGCTGATCAAATTCAGGTACTAGAAGGACTTGAAGCAGTACGAAAAAGACCTGGCATGTATATTGGATCAACGAGCGAGAAAGGTTTACATCACCTCGTATGGGAAATAGTTGATAACAGTATCGATGAAGCATTAGCTGGATATTGTGACAAGATTGATGTAACAATTGAAAAAGATAACAGTATCACCGTGAGAGATAATGGCCGAGGTATTCCAGTTGGCATTCAAAGGAAAACGGGTAGACCCGCATTAGAAGTTATCATGACAGTCCTTCACGCTGGAGGGAAATTTGGCGGTGGTGGATACAAGGTTTCTGGTGGACTGCATGGTGTAGGTGCCTCTGTAGTAAACGCCCTCTCAACAAACTTGGAAGTCCATGTTCACTTGGATAATAAAATCCATTACTTAGGGTTTAAAAAAGGAGTTCCACAGGGAGAAATTGAGGTCGTTGGCGAAACGGACATAACAGGAACGGTTACTCATTTTTCTCCGGATCCTGAAATCTTTGATACAACCGAATATGACTATGATACGCTGACACAGCGCTTACGTGAGTTGGCATTCTTAAATAAAGGTATTACCATTACCGTAGAAGATAAGCGTACGGATGAAGAACCTGTCAGCTACTTCTATGAGGGTGGAATAAAATCCTACGTGGAATTTATTAACCGCACAAAAGAAGTCTTGCATGAGCCATTCTATGCAGAGGGAGAAGATCAAGGAATCTCTGTAGAAGTTGCAATTCAGTATAACGAAGGGTTTGCTAGCAGTTTATACTCATTTGCCAACAATATTCACACCTATGAAGGTGGTAGTCACGAATCTGGTTTCCGAACAGGTCTTACAAGAGTGATTAATGATTATGCGAGAAAAAATAATTTATACCGAGAAAACGATCCAAACCTATCTGGTGATGATGTTCGAGAAGGCATGACCGCCATCGTATCCGTGAAACACCCTGATCCACAATTTGAGGGACAGACAAAAACAAAGCTTGGAAACAGTGAAGCACGTACAATTACAGACTCTGTTTTCAGTGAAATGTTCTCCAAGTTTCTTTATGAAAACCCGTCTGTTGGAAAAATCATCGTGGATAAAGGGCTTATGGCTTCGCGTGCACGTTTAGCTGCGAAAAAAGCTAGAGAGCTTACTAGAAGGAAAAGTGCACTGGAGATTTCAAATCTACCAGGTAAGCTTGCTGATTGTTCCTCTAAGGATGCAAAAATAAGTGAGCTTTATATCGTAGAGGGTGACTCAGCTGGTGGTTCAGCGAAGTCTGGTCGTGACCGTCATTTTCAGGCGATCTTGCCACTACGTGGTAAAATTCTCAATGTAGAGAAAGCCCGTCTTGATAAAATTTTATCCAATAATGAAGTTCGTGCCATGATTACTGCCCTTGGTACAGGTATCGGGGAAGATTTCGATATCTCTAAGGCCCGCTATCATAAAGTTGTTATCATGACAGATGCCGATGTCGATGGCGCACATATACGTACATTACTATTAACCTTTTTATATCGTTATATGCGTCCGTTAATTGAATATGGCTATATTTATATCGCGCAGCCACCTTTGTATCAAATCAAGCAAGGGAAAGCTGTTCATTATGTTTATAACGAAAAGGCATTAGATAAATTGCTTCAAGAACTTCCACAATTACCTAAGCCAGGGATTCAGCGTTATAAAGGTCTAGGAGAAATGAATGCTACTCAACTTTGGGATACGACAATGGATCCAGATTCACGTACACTCCTCCAAGTTGACTTAGCCGATGCCATCGAAGCAGATCAAGTATTTGATATGCTAATGGGAGACAAAGTGGAACCAAGAAGGAACTTTATTGAAGAGAATGCACAATACGTTAAAAATCTTGATATATAATTCACATTAATATATGTAATATTTGAGGCAAATCACTATTTCTTTGATAAATAGTGATAGGAGGTATAAGAATGGCAGAGGAAAAACGTCCAAACGTTCAGGAAATAAATATTAGTAATGAGATGCGCACATCCTTCCTTGATTACGCAATGAGTGTTATCGTATCACGTGCATTGCCAGATGTACGGGATGGTATGAAACCTGTGCATCGAAGAATTTTATATGCGATGAATGACCTGGGGATGCACTCAGATAAAGCATACAAAAAATCGGCCCGTATCGTCGGGGAAGTAATTGGTAAGTACCATCCACACGGTGACTCAGCGGTTTATGAAACAATGGTCCGGATGGCACAAGACTTCAGCTATCGTTATATGCTCGTTGATGGACACGGGAACTTCGGTTCAGTTGATGGTGACTCAGCAGCAGCGATGCGTTATACAGAGGCAAGAATGTCCAAAATATCAATGGAGCTTTTGCGTGATATAAATAAAGACACAATTGATTACACAGATAACTATGATGGTTCTGAACGAGAACCAGTCGTTTTTCCAGCTCGATTTCCTAATTTACTTGTGAACGGAACATCGGGGATTGCAGTAGGAATGGCAACGAATATCCCCCCACATAATTTAGGGGAAACCATTGATGCTGTGCTAGCGATCAGTAAAAATCCTGATATCACCATTAATGAATTGATGGAAGATTATATTCATGGCCCGGACTTCCCAACAGCTGGTCAAATCTTAGGGAAAAGTGGAATTAGAAAAGCCTATGAAACAGGTAAAGGTTCGATTACCGTACGGGCAAAAGCAAACATTGAAGAGCAAGCAAACGGCAAAGCAACGATTATCGTGACAGAGCTTCCATATCAAGTCAATAAGGCGAAATTAATTGAGCGGATTGCAGAGCATGTCCGGGACAAGCGAATTGAAGGAATTACCGATTTGCGTGATGAATCAGATCGTAATGGAATGCGTATTGTGATGGAGTTACGTCGTGATGTTAATGCAAATGTGGTGCTAAATAACCTATACAAACATACGGCATTACAAACAACCTTTGGAATTAATACATTAGCCCTTGTTGATGGTCAACCTAAAGTGTTGACGATTAAACAATGCCTTGAATATTATCTTGAACACCAAAAGGTTATTATTAAACGCCGAACCGCGTTTGAATTGCGTAAAGCAGAAGCGAGAGCACATATTTTAGAAGGGTTACGTATTGCCCTTGATCATTTAGATGAAGTGATTGCCCTTATCCGTAATTCCAAAACAGCCGATATTGCTAGAGACGGTTTGATGGAACGCTTTGAACTTTCGGAAAAACAGTCACAAGCAATTCTAGATATGCGTTTGCAGCGATTAACTGGTCTGGAACGTGAAAAAATAGAAAATGAATATAAGGAACTTCTCGAGTTAATTGATGAATTAAAAGCTATTTTAGCAGACGAGGAAAAAGTTCTAGAAATTATTCGTGAAGAGCTTACAGAGGTAAAGGAACGTTTTAATGATGAGCGAAGAACAGAGCTTGTTTTAGGCGGCGTTGACTTCTTTGAGGATGAGGATTTAATCCCTGAGGAGAATATTGTCATTACCTTAACACATCAAGGTTATATTAAACGTCTGCCATCTTCTACCTACAGAACACAAAAACGCGGAGGACGCGGTATACAGGGCATGGGTACAAACGAAGACGATTTTGTAGAACATCTTGTTTCCACATCCACGCACGATACAGTGTTATTCTTTACGAACAAAGGGAAGGTTTACAAGGCCAAAGGCTATGAAGTCCCTGAGTTCAGCAGAACAGCGAAGGGAATTCCTATCATTAATCTCTTGCAGATTGAAAAGGGCGAGTGGGTTAATGCTGTTATTTCTGTAAATGAATTTAGTGATACAGATTACTTGTTCTTTACTACCAAGCACGGTATTTCTAAACGTACAACCCTTTCACAGTTTGCTAACATCCGTAAAGGCGGATTAATTGCGTTAGGATTGCGAGAAGAAGATGAATTAATATCTGTTCGTCTAACTGATGGTGAGAAAGACATGATGCTCGCTACCAAAAATGGTTATCTTATCCGATTCCCTGAAGATCAAATCCGTTCTATGGGTAGAACAGCTGCCGGTGTGAAAGGTATCTCTCTAAGGGAAGATGATGAAGTCGTATCTATGGAAATCCTGCAGGAGAACTCCAAAATCTTACACGTAACGAGTAAAGGTTATGGTAAACAAACCCCTGAGATGGAATACCGTATAACGAACCGTGGCGGTAAAGGAATCTTTACATGTAACCTAACAGATAAAACAGGTCATGTAGTGGCTGTGAAAGCTGTCTCGGGAGATGAAGATCTTATGCTGATTACTGTAGCAGGGGTTCTTATTCGAATTCCAGTTCGAGATATATCGGAAACTGGGCGAAATACGATGGGTGTACGTCTTATTAGGCTACAAGAAGAAGAGGAAGTAGCAACAGTAGCAAGAGTTGACCAGGATGAAGAAGAAGAAATCGATGAAGAAACAGAGACCGTTGAAACAGAAGAAACACCAGAGGAGAATACAGAGGAATAAAATTGCAGGAAGGGACCTTGGTCCCTTCCTGATTAATATGGTAAAGGGGAAGAATGATATGAGGGTAAAAGCCTCGCAGCTTGTCCCAGGATGTGTATTGCTTAGAGAAATAAAAGGGAAAACAAATAGAGCTATTATCCCAAAAGGCACCGTACTAACAGAAAGACATATAACCGTAATAAAAAAGTATCTTGTGGAAAGTGTTGATGTTTCCTCAAAGCTTGCTGAAGGAGAATCATATACACCTGAGCAAATAGAGGAAGTACAACAGGTACAACAACCTGATGCAAAGAAAGAAGACGTAGATCTCCCACCTTTTCATGTACATTATGAACAAACCGTACAAGCATACAAAAAACTTTTTGAAAACTGGAAAAATGGCGCGCCGTTAGATATGCCATACGTCCGCAAATTAATAATTCCTTTAATAAAAAGAATGGACGATATCTCCTCTGCTGTTTACACCATGCACCATTATTCAAACAAGCGGGATTATATTTTCTACCATAGCGTCGCGGTCGGTATCCTATCAGCATTCCTTGCAAGAAAAATGGGATATCCCTCTGGTGATTGGTTACAAATCGGAATCGCCGGTTTTTTATGTGATGCAGGTATGGCAAAGGTCGAACATAACCTTCTTCATAAAGCAGGTACATTAAGCACAGCACAGATGAACGATTTGAAAAAACATCCTACTTATTCTTATCGAATGGTCGAACAAATCCCAACCATTAAGCAGTCCGTAAAGCTGGCGATTTTGCAACACCATGAAAGATCAGACGGTAGCGGTTATCCACTTGGCCTTACTAGCGGAAAAATACATAAGGTTGCCAAAATAATAGCTGTTTGCGATATGTACCATGCCATGACATGTGAAAGAATCTATAAGGAAAAGCAATCCCCGTTTCTTGTTATAGAGGAACTACAAAAGGAGCAGTTTTCAACCCTTGATCCAGAAGTCGTTACTAGCTTTGTAGAAAGCATGACCCACTTTTCTATCGGAACTAAAATACGTCTGTCTAATAACAAGCTTGGTGAAATTGTATTTATTGATGCCAAGCATCCAACAAGACCAATGGTACGACTGGAAGGTAATGAGGATATAATAGCTTTACAAAAAACAGAAATGTTTATCGAAGAAATAGTCGGAATCCAATAATACGGATTTTGGCTTTTTTTATTAAAGAAGTTAATTCGATTCGTTGTTAAGGAGGTGAGCGTTGTTATTATTATGATGATGAACGTCACATTATGAGGTGATAGCGCTAAAAAATGCATTTCATAAGGGTGAGGAACGTTAAAAAGAGAACGTCCCCAGCTGAAAGTGTAGTTCATAACTGAAGTGACGTGCAATTTACTAAAAGATATGAGGTCCCAGACTTAGATAAACAAAATATCCTTCTATTCATTCCTTTTTTTTATAAAGTTCTAAGCCCAGTAACAGCGGCACTTTATTAGCCGATTCCTTCAAGAATTGAGTTATAAAGGGATAATCTATGTCTGACTTTGCTGTAAACAAGTCTCCCCACCAATCCGTTTCATAGCGACATAGCATACTAAGATTATAAAGAAGTAAATAGTGAACCATAATCTCAGAAAAAGGCAAAAACAGATCTCTTTTGGCTGGGAAAAAAATGGCGGTTTGCGTCTTATCTGAGAAGAAGGGGCCTTTAAGTTCCGTTAAAGGCATAGCCAGTTCTATTTGGATATGCTGGCTATCTGATTCCATATGCTTTATATCTGGCAAATAAGAAGAAATTTTCTTAACGAATCCGTCTTTTGTCGTATAGTAATCATCCAGTATCTTTAGTGGGAATTCTAGCCACTTCCCGTGTGTTTTTCCTACCTGATATAATCCCTTTTCCTGATGAAAGCCAAGCAGAGGAACCATTTCTGGTATAAGGGAGAGAAGTTGTTTCATACTTAATTTTTCAAAAGGTAGTTTACTTACTTTAAATAAATGCTCGGAAAAATAAGGAAACAAGCCATTATGCTGAAGCTTTACCTCATCATGCAAAAAGGAATAATCCTTTTTTTTACGTTTCCTTGCTGTAACTCCGTGGGCAAGCAAGGTCGTTGATTCTGGGTAATCTGGTCTTACAGTCAGAAGGCAGGCTTTAATTAAATGTGCCATGCCGTAAAAATAAAGGACAGGCTGCAAAATGGGAGAGGAATTTTTTCCACTTTGATAAAACAACTGCCCGTGTTCTAAGTAAGAGATAAATACTGTGCAGTTTTCATAACTTTTTCTTTCTGCATCTACTCCCTCTATCCTTTTATAACAGTTGTACAAATAATGCTGTGCTGTTTGCTGTGACATCAGATAGGTATAAAACATCTCTATGTGTTGCATATCGCATCCTCCCCCCTAACTGTTTAAAAATTTTGAATCTACTTTCTTTTATTTTGTTTAAAGATCTTGTTGAAAAAGCAATTATGTTAACGTATTGTATATAAAAATAGTACTACTTGCATAGCTTGTGCAGAGATTGCACGTTGCATACATATTACAAATCAGGAGGAGGAAATATCATGCGTGAAGACAAGTTCGCTAAAGAAGGATTAACGTTTGATGATGTGTTACTAATGCCTGCAAAATCTGAGGTATTGCCAAAGGATGTTCAAGTAAAGACAAAGTTGACAGAAAACTTACAGTTGAACAATCCATTTATTAGTGCTGGAATGGATACCGTAACAGAGGCTGAAATGGCCATAGCCATGGCTCGTCAAGGTGGCTTAGGTGTCATCCATAAGAATATGTCGATTGAAGATCAAGCTGAACAAGTGGATCGTGTGAAGCGTTCGGAAAGTGGTGTCATTACGAATCCATTTTTCTTAACTCCTGAGCATCAGGTATACGATGCAGAGCATCTCATGGGAAAATTTCGTATTTCTGGTGTACCGATTGTAAACTCTATTGAAGAGCAGAAGCTTGTTGGCATTTTAACAAATCGCGATTTACGATTTATTCAAGATTATTCCATATCTATTTCGGAAGTGATGACAAGTGAAGATCTTGTTACTGCACCTGTAGGAACGACACTACAAGAAGCGGAAAAACTACTTCAACGCTATAAAATTGAAAAACTACCGTTAGTAGATGACGAAGGGATTCTTAAAGGTCTAATCACGATTAAAGATATTGAAAAGGTAATTGAATTTCCAAATTCAGCGAAAGATAAACAAGGCAGATTACTTGCGGGCGCCGCTGTCGGTGTTACAGGCGATGCGATGAAGCGAATTGAAAAACTCGTTGAGGCAGGTGTTGATGTTATCGTAATTGATACAGCACATGGTCACTCTAAAGGTGTACTCGACCAGATTAAAGTGGTTCGTAACGCACACCCTGAGCTGGATATTATTGCAGGGAATGTGGCAACAGCAGAAGCTACTAGAGAATTAATAGAAGCAGGAGCATCAATTGTGAAAGTTGGGATTGGCCCTGGTTCTATTTGTACGACAAGAGTAGTAGCAGGTGTCGGGGTTCCACAAATTACAGCAGTTCATGATTGTGCCCTTACAGCAGCAGAATATAATGTCCCAGTTATCGCTGATGGTGGTATTAAGTACTCTGGGGATATTGTTAAAGCATTGGCGGCAGGAGCACATGCAGTAATGCTTGGCAGCATGTTTGCTGGTGTAAATGAAAGTCCTGGCGAAACAGAAATCTACCAAGGAAGACAGTATAAGGTCTACCGTGGTATGGGATCAGTTGGAGCAATGAAGGCCGGTTCTAAAGATCGTTACTTCCAGGAATCAAGTGAAGCTAAAAAATTGGTGCCTGAAGGAATTGAGGGAAGAGTTGCCTATAAAGGAGCTCTCGCTGACACTATACATCAATTATTAGGTGGCCTGCGTTCAGGTATGGGGTATTGTGGAACAGCTTCTATCGATGAATTACGTCATGATGGACGGTTTATTAAAATAACGAATGCCGGGCTTCGCGAAAGTCATCCACATGATGTCCAAATCACGAAAGAATCACCAAATTACTCCTTACAATAGAAAAGTTAATAATAATATGAAATTTAGTGGACGGGGGGAATTCCCCGTCTATTTTTTCAGGGTTTTCTATGGTAAAATAACAAAGTGCACAAGAAAACAACAACAAGAAGATTAAACTACAAGTTGGAGGTAAAGGAAGTTGAAACACAAAATGAAAAAGCGTTTTTCAATGCTACTAGCTTTTTTGGTAGTGATTACATCAGTATTAGTTCAGCCGTTTGCAACACATGCTCAAGAAAATGTAGATATCGAAGCTGAATCAGCTATTTTAGTTGATGCAGCAACAGGAAAAATTATCTTTGCAAAGAATGTAGATGAAGCCCTGCCTCCAGCAAGCATGACAAAAATGATGACCGAATACCTCGTATGGGAAGCCATAGAGGAAGGTCAAATCAGCTGGGATACAACAACACAGATTAGTGACTATCCATATAGTATATCTGCCAACAACTCTTTTTCCGGAGTTGGATTAAGGCAGAATCAGGATTATACTGTCAAGTCTTTATACGAAGCAATGGCAATTAACTCCGATAATGCAACTACCATTGCACTAGCTGAACTGATTGCAGGTTCAGAAAGTGAATTTGTAAAAATGATGAATGAAAAGGGAGAAGAAATGGGGCTCCCTGATTATAAATTTGTAAACTCTACTGGACTGGATAACTCATCATTAGGTGATAATTATCCTGAAGGTACGGAACCAGATGATACGAATTTGTTATCTGCCAAGTCATCTGCACTACTTGCTTACCATCTCGTTAATGATTATCCTGAAGCTCTAGATATTTCAGGTATTCCAGTCACAGAATTTGATGGACAGGAAATTCGTAACTGGAACCATATGCTTAACCATGAAACCACCTTTCTAAAGCAATTTTACTATAAAGGGGTAGATGGTTTAAAAACAGGTTATACCGATCTTGCTGGTTATAGCTTTACAGGTACAGCAGAGCGCGATGGCCAACGCTTTATCTCGGTTGTAATGAAAACCGATAGTGAAGAAGAGCGATTTGCACAGACAGCGAAATTACTTGATTATGGTTTTAATAACTTTGAAACAACAGAGCTATACCCAGCAGGTTATCAGCTTGAAGATCAATCCACTATTCCAGTAACCAAAGGAAAAGAAGATGCAGTCTCCGTATCTACTGGACAAGCAGTCTCTTTCCCGATAAAAAAAGACGAATCTGATGCATATAGTATCAAATATACATTAGACGAGGAAAAACTAAATAGTGACGGAGAGTTGACTGCCCCCATTAAAGAAGGGGATGTAGTAGGAACTGCCGAGCTCGTTTATGAAGGTGAAAATGATTACGGGTATATTATGACAGGTTCCGACGGTCCAATTGACTTGGTGGCAGATGAGTCAGTAGAGAAGTCCAATTGGTTTATGCTGACACTAGGCGCAATTGGCGATTTCTTTGCAGACCTGTTTACAACTGTTGTGGACTGGGTTAAAGGTTTATTTAGCTAATTAAAATTATATAACATACAAACAGGGGGAATTATTCATGTCAAATACAGGTACAGAACGTGTAAAACGTGGTATGGCGGAAATGCAAAAAGGCGGCGTCATTATGGATGTAGTGAATGCTGAACAGGCAAAGATTGCGGAAGCTGCTGGAGCAGTAGCCGTAATGGCACTTGAACGTGTTCCATCTGATATTCGTGCAGCTGGTGGCGTAGCACGTATGGCTGATCCTACCATTACAGAAGAGGTACTTAATGCAGTCTCTATTCCAGTGATGGCAAAAGCACGTATTGGCCATATTGTTGAAGCTCGTGTGCTTGAAGCAATGGGCGTTGATTATATTGATGAGAGTGAAGTATTAACACCTGCGGATGATATTTATCACCTTAATAAATCAGATTACACTGTCCCATTTGTATGTGGTTGTCGTAATCTTGGTGAAGCAACTCGTCGTATTGGAGAAGGTGCTTCCATGTTACGTACGAAAGGTGAGCCAGGTACAGGGAATATCGTTGAAGCAGTTCGTCATATGCGTGAAGTCCAATCCGAAATCCGTAAGCTTTCTGCAATGTCTAAAGACGAAGTGATGACATTTGCCAAAGTAATCGGTGCACCTTTTGAATTATTACTACAAATCCGTGAAGAAGGTCGCCTACCAGTCGTTAACTTTGCAGCTGGTGGTATTGCAACACCTTCTGATGCAGCATTGATGATGGAGCTAGGAGCAGATGGCGTATTTGTTGGTTCAGGTATTTTTAAATCAGATAACCCAGAAAAATTTGCGAAAGCAATTGTGGAAGCAACCACACATTATCAAGATTATGCATTAATTAGTGAGCTTTCTAAAGGATTAGGAACAGCTATGAAAGGTCTGGAAATGAGCACTATTGCGGCTCATGACCGTATGCAGGATCGCAGCGAATAGAAAGAAGGAATGTTATATGATTACGATTGGTGTTCTTGCTCTTCAGGGAGCTGTACGGGAACATATTCGTTCTATAGAAGCATGTGGTGCAAAGGCGGTTGAAGTGAAACGTGTAGAACAGCTTGATGAAATTGACGGCATTATTCTTCCAGGTGGGGAAAGTACGACTATGCGCCGTTTAATTGACAGCTACGGTTTCTTCACTGCCATTCAGGAATTTGGCCGCCAAGGCAAGCCTGTTTTTGGAACATGTGCTGGATTGATTTTAATGGCCAGTGAAATTGATGGCCAAGAGAATGCTCATCTTGGATTAATGAATATGAAAGTTGCTCGAAATGCATTTGGACGTCAGGTAGCAAGCTTTGAAGCAGAGATTGATGTAAAGTATATTGGCGAGGCGTTTAATACTGTATTTATTCGTGCACCATATGTGTTGGAGGCTGGCCCAGAAGTAGAAGTATTGGCTACGTATCAAGACAGAATTGTTGCAGCGAAGCAGGGTCCTTACCTATGTACGGCCTTTCATCCAGAATTAACGGATGATAATCGTGTCATTGCCCATTTTGTCACAATGGTCGAAGCATCGATTAAAGCAACGGCTTAATGGTCTTGTTGTAAGAAGTAGCAATTAAAACATTGGGCTATGAGATGACACCCAGCCTAGTATTTCCCGAAGCGCTGATTATCATCTCATACTAGGGTTGCATTCGATGTATAAATTGGATATGATATATTATAATAAATTCAATGAATAAATGATTGTTATGATAGGAAGCAGTAACAGTATCTCCTCCTTTAGAGAGTCGATGGTTGGTGGGAATCGATGAAGGAGTGCTGTGAATCCATCCTTGAACTGGTTAATGGAACCCGGATTTCCCCGGTAGTAAATGAACCCGGTAGCACCGTTAAAGCTGTGAGCCGGAAGAGTGTATTCTCTTCAACAAGGGTGGCAACGCGGGAAAAAACTCTCGTCCCTATATTTAGGGACGGGAGTTTTTTTGCGTTCCTGTCAAATCGATTAGTGTAATAAATAAAAGGAGGAAATAACATGTTGGATATGAAGTATTTGCGTAACAACTTCACAGAGGTGAAGGAAAAATTAGCACACCGAGGAGAAGACCTTTCCGAGTTAGACAAATTCGGGGAATTAGATGATAGACGAAGAGAGCTCATTGCTGAATCAGAAACGTTGAAGGCGAAACGTAATGAGGCGTCTAAGCAGATCTCTGTTCTTAAAAAAGAAAAGAAAGATGCTGACCAGGCCATTAAAGAAATGCGTGAGGTTGGAGAACGCATTTCTGAGCTTGATAAAGAATTAAAAGAAATTGAAGAAACGCTTAACACGATTATGCTTTCTATTCCAAATATCCCTCATGAAAGTGTTCCAGTTGGGGAAGATGAAGAGGATAACCAGGAAGTACGCAATTGGGGAGAACGTAAAGATTTTAGCTTTGAAGCGCAAGCTCATTGGGACATTGCGACAAACCTGGATATCCTTGATTTTGAACGTGCAGCAAAAGTTACAGGAAGCCGTTTCGTTTTCTATAAAGGACTTGGCGCAAGACTAGAACGTGCTTTAATTAACTTTATGATGGATTTACATGCAGATGAGCATGGCTATGAGGAAATGCTTCCACCCTATATCGTCAACCGTGCCAGCATGACAGGAACAGGCCAACTCCCTAAATTTGAAGAAGATGCCTTTAAGCTAGAAGAGTGGGATTATTTCATGGCTCCTACAGCTGAAGTACCTGTTACGAACTACCACCGTGATGAAATTTTGACAGTAGACGATCTTCCTAAAAAATATGCTGCCTTTAGTGGTTGCTTCCGCTCTGAGGCGGGTTCTGCTGGTCGTGATACTCGTGGTCTTATCCGTCAGCATCAATTTAACAAAGTTGAGCTCGTTCACTTTGCTAAACCAGAAGATTCTTATGACACATTAGAGACGTTAACAGGCCATGCGGAAAAGGTGTTGCAGCTTCTACAGCTACCATATCGTGTAATGAGCATGTGTACAGGGGATCTTGGTTTTACAGCAGCGAAAAAATATGACATTGAAGTATGGATCCCAAGCCAAAACACGTATCGCGAAATTTCTTCTTGCTCTAACTTTGAAGACTTCCAAGCAAGACGTGCAGGCATCCGTTTCCGTAGAGAAGCTAATGCGAAGCCAGAGTTTGTCCATACGTTGAATGGCAGTGGGCTGGCCCTTGGACGTACTGTGGCAGCAATCCTGGAAAATTACCAACAAGAGGATGGCTCTGTAATCGTCCCTTCTGTATTACGTGCATATATGGGTGGTAAAGAAGTAATTAAATAAGTTAAGTTTTGAAAAAGGGCTGCTTTCGTTAACGCGAGGGCAGCTTTTTTTGAAAATAAATAAAAAACGGTGTTTAGCAAAAAGAGTGATCATAAATAATTAATAGATTTAAATAATTCAGATGAATTGTTTGAAAATTAATGTTAGAATCAAGCTAACTTATTGAACTAAAAGGCAGTATATGTAATATGGAAATGGGGTTAAGTAGCTGAATGGATATGGAGAAGGCTCCTAATCGGGAAAATAAGCATACTAAAAAGCGGAAAAAATTGCGTTTCTTTACTTGGGCAGTAATAGTAATAGTTGGTCCCATTATTATTTTTATTGGTATATTTTCCTTTGAAATGTTTTTTAAAGAGAAACCCCTCGTATCTAGTCATTCTCCAAACGATATCAATACCATTGAAGTTGTCGAGAAAGGGGAACCTGCTTGGTTTGGCCCATCTTCGGTAAAAATTAAGTACGATGGAAAACATATTGACCGAAGTATTAGTAATGATGGGAAAATGCTTCAAGATTCAAATTTTGCAATCCACTGGGATAATGATAATGAAGCTACGATTACTATATATGGCGAGGAACAATATCCAGATGTAATTACATTTAATGCTAAAGAATCCCCCCCTTTTGAGGGAATTGAAGGAAAGGAAATAGTACTAGGTTCTTTTACATTTAAGACAAGTGAATCACCCAACCTTAAAAATATTATCGAACTCAGAGAGGTAAATAAAATTAAAGACACATCCCGATACTCAACGCTTCAAATATTTTATGGAGAACGAGGGAGTGTTTTAGAAAAGTATAAAGAACATATCCCAAGTGATACATATACAACAGATAACTTTATGGTTTATTGGAAAAACGACGAACATGTAAAAATTGAAGTTATTAGAGAAAAAGATAGTGGAGAAACCTATATAGAAGATACCATTGAAATTGATTTATCCAAATGAACCTGTTAATAAAAAACCCCCTGTATTGTTGGGGGAATAATTGAAGAAAAGATTGAAATAGCTGTGTACTGACGGGTCATGGTAATTTAGGAGGGCTCCAAATGTTTGAACATAAAAGATTTCCTAATATAGAGACAGATAGGTTGTTATTGCGGAATGTAAATAATGAGGATGTTGATTTCATCTATAAGCATTTTAGTGATGAAAGAGTATGTGAATTTTTATATGATGAAGAATTATTTAAAAGTAAAAATGATGCCATAGAATTTGTTGAATGGAACAAAGATCCAGAAGAAAAGGGTTACAACCGGTGGGTGCTGGTCAAAAAAGATGCGAACCAAGAGAAAATTGGTACCTGTGGATATGATAATTGGGACAGATTAAACAATATTGCAGAAATAGGATATGATTTATGGCATGAATATTGGGGACAAGGATATATGAAAGAGGCATTAATTAGTTCAATAGAAAGTGGATTTAATCATATGAATTTGAATAGAATTAACGCTTACGTCGCTATAGATAATTTAAATTCTATAAAGTTATTAGAAAAACTTGGGTTTGTAAAGGAAGGAATATATAGAGATAAGCATTTATTCAGGGGTAAATATTATGATCATTATTCCTTTTCTTTACTAAAAAGAGATTGGAACGAATACTAGGCTTTTGTTACGAATTTTAGAAAATTATTAAAAAAACAATTGACAGAATAAAAGTCTGGTAGTATTGTAAATAGCAACAACAAATTAAATATGCATTACTTCTTATTCAGAGAGATGGAGGGACTTGGCCCATTGATATCTCGGCAGCGGACTTTTAATAGTACTGTGCTAAATCCAACAGGCGAATGCGAGCCTGAAAAATAAGAAGAGGATGATCGTACATAGCTGATCCCTTCTTATTTTATAAGAAGGGGTTTTTTAATTTCACACGAAATAATTCTTCTTCACTAAAATTAAATATGCATTACTTCTTATCCAGAGAGGTGGAGGGACTGGCCCATTGATACCTCGGCAGCGTGCTTATAAAGCAACGTGCCAATTCCAACAGACGAAGGTCTGTAAAGATAAGAAGAGGATACTCGTATATTGCCTCTTCTTATTTTATAAGAAGGGGTTTTTAAAATTAATAGACGATCAGGAGGAAGCAGATGATTACATTTGATCAGGTTTCAAAAGTATATGGCGAAAAGGCGGAAGGTGTAAAAGCACTGGATGAGGTGAATCTTCACGTAGAAGAGGGCGAAATTTACGGTGTGATTGGATTTAGTGGGGCTGGAAAGAGTTCACTAATTCGCTGTGTGAATTTACTCGAACAACCAACCTCAGGCTCTGTGACAGTGAATGGGCAAAATTTACAGGAACTGTCGCCAAAAGAGCTTCGGGAGGCAAAACGGAACATTGGGATGATTTTCCAACATTTTAATTTGCTTAATTCCAAAACTGTATTTACCAATGTCGCAATGCCCTTACTGTTAAGTAAGACACCTAAAAAGGAAGTAACAAAGCGTGTATATGAATTGCTTGATTTTGTGGGCTTACGTGACAAAGCTGACAGCTATCCAGACCAACTATCCGGCGGACAAAAACAACGTGTTGGGATTGCTCGTTCTCTTGCAACACAGCCATCCATTTTATTATGTGATGAGGCGACATCGGCACTTGATCCGGATACAACAAATGCCATTTTGAAGCTTTTAAAGAAAATTAATCAGGAATACAATATCACCATCTTGATTATTACGCATGAAATGGGTGTGATCAGAGAGATTTGCGATAAGGTTGCAGTGCTGGAAGACGGAAAGGTAGTCGAGTCTGGTTCAGTGTTTGATGTCTTTTCCCAGCCAAAAACAACCACAGCTCATAACTTTGTCAGCACGGTGATGCATGATCAAATACCAAATTCTGTGTATGAACTGCTACAAAAACAGGATGCACAAAACAAGATCTATCGGATTGTCTTTGTTGGTGAATCTACTGGTACACCGCTGTTATCTCAAATAGCGAAACAATATCAGGTGGAGGTAAATGTTCTATTTGGTAGTATCACAGAATTACAGGGCGTCCCGTTTGGTAATCTCATTGTTCAATTTGAAGGAGAAGAAAAAGAGATTAACCGTGTCATTATGCATATTCATCAGCAAAAAGTAAGTGTAAAGGAAGTGTTAGAAGATGTTGGTTGATTGGCAACAAATTATAGAAGCATTATGGCAAACGGTTGTGATGGTCGCAGTATCCCTTTTCTTTTCAGCCCTTATAGGTCTAGTCTTAGGAATTATTCTTGTGGTAACACGCAAAGGGCACTTATGGGAGAACAAGTATATTTTTACGGTTTTAAATGCAATAGTAAACATATTTCGTTCCATTCCCTTTATTATCCTGATGGTTGCAGTTATTCCATTCACTAGACTTGTGGTTGGAACCTCGATAGGTACGGCCGCAGCTATTGTACCAATGGTATTATTTGCAGGGCCATACATTGCAAGGTTAATAGAGAATTCCCTATTAGAAGTAGATCCTGGTGTCATGGAAGCTGCCCAGTCGATGGGCGCAACGCCTTGGCAAATTATAATTCGTTTTCTTATACCAGAAGCACTTAGTTCACTTGTTTTAGGGGCTACCATAGCAACGATTGGATTAGTTGGTGCATCAGCCATGGCAGGAGCAGTTGGTGGTGGCGGATTAGGAGACTTGGCCATTACCTTTGGTTATCAACGATTTGACACCATCGTAATGCTAATAACTGTAGGGATTCTAGTCGTCATGGTCCAAGGACTACAATCCACAGGAAACATCTTATCCAAAAAAATCAGAAGAAGATAACAACAAAAGCGACAGCACCCGTATTAAGGAAGGCTGACTAAGATCGACCCCTCCTGGGTCAACGCCAGCATGACCCGGATCCTCCGGGCCTACGTACGGACTGGACTTCTCCAAAGGAGATAAAGGAAATATGCTCCTGCAAAAGGAGTATGTCGGCGTTGGCCGACAAGGCTGAATTTAGTCGACCTTCCTTTCTTCCAGAAGCTGATATTGACTTTCACCCTCCGGGTATAAGTGCGACTAGGCCTCTGGTTGCCACCAGTCGGCAAGTCTTCTACATCGCACGGAGGAGAAGGAAGTCACGCTAGTCGCTGGGAGCTGGAGCTAGACGTATAAAAAATGAAACAAAAGGAGACGACTCAACATGAAAAAAGTAAGCTTATTTTTATTACTCGTTAGTATTAGTTTGGTGATCAGCGCATGTTCTAGTGGTGATGCAGCTACAAAGGTGAAAGTGGGAATTAGTGGCTCCGATACGACCATTTGGGATTATGTATCGGAAAAGGCTGAAGAAGAAGGTATTGAAGTAGAAATTGTCCGTTTCTCTGACTATGTGCAACCGAACTTAGCGTTATCAGAAGGAGAAATCGACGCAAACGCTTTCCAGACTATTTCCTATTTTGACGCATTCATTGAAGAGCATGACCTTGATTTGACGCCAATTGCAACTACTGTCATTGCGCCCATGGGGCTTTATTCCGAAAAGCATGAAACAGTTGAAGACATTCCTGAAGGTGGAACCATTGCCTTAGCAAAAGAAGCAACGAACATGGGCCGTGGCCTTTTACTTCTTGAAGAAGCAGGACTAATTAAATTGGAAGAAGGCTTTGACGGAAATGGTTCAGTTGATAAAATCGTAGAAAATCCAAAGAACTTAAAATTTGAACAGATTGTTGCCGGACAGACACCAAGGGTATTACCAGATGTTGATGCCTCCCTTATTAATAACGGGATTGCTGTGGACGCTGGTTTTAGCCCAATAGATGATTCTATCTATCATGAGGATGAAACAGCAACACCATATATTAATATTATTGCCACTCAATCTAAGGATAAAGACGATGAGACTCTAAACAAATTAGCAGAAATTTACCAGTCAGATGATGTAGCAGATTTTATTATTGAAGAGCGTGACGGAAATTCTATCCCAACATTTGTCCCATTAAGTGAAATCGGCCATTAAAAGAACGTTTCGGTGATTAAAAATAAAAAAGAGGTGGAGTAAATGAGTGTTGTAGCTAAAAGTTTAGAAGAAGTGAAAAAGATTATCGTGGATAATGTGGAAGAAAATAAAAAGAAGTACATTCAAGCAAGTCATGACATTCATGGTAACCCGGAAATTGGTAACCAAGAGTACTATGCATCTGGTCGCTTAATTGAATTGCTTGTAGAGGAAGGATTTATAATTGAAAAAGGGGTAGCTGGTCATGAGACAGCATTTGTGGCGAAAAAGAAAAGCGAAAAAGAGGGCTTAAAGATTGGTTTTCTCGCAGAATATGATGCCCTACCGGAAATTGGTCATGCTTGCGGACATAACTTGATTGGCACAACAAGCGCTGCTGCTGCGATTGCACTAAGTAAAGTATTAGATGAAGTAGGGGGAGAGCTTGTCGTTCTGGGTACACCAGCGGAAGAAGGCGGACCGAATGGAAGTGCAAAAGGCAGCTTTGTAAAGGCAGGGCTGCTCGAGGATATTGATGCAGCCATTATGATCCATCCAGGTGCAGAGACAAATCTAACAGGACCAAGTCTTGCAGTAGATCCACTTGATTTTGCTTTTTACGGGAAGCCAGCACATGCTTCTGCACATCCGGAAAAAGGAATAAATGCACTGGATGGCGTCATTCAGCTTTTTAATGGAATTAATGCGCTCCGACAACATCTTCCGTCAGAGGTTCGTATCCATGGAATCATTACAGATGGTGGAGATGCGCCAAATGTAGTACCAGATTACGCCAAGGCAAGATTTTATATCCGAGCAAGTTCTCGAGAGCTTTTAAACGAAGTAACGAAGAAAGTGAAGGGTATTGCAGAAGGTGCTGCATTGGCTACAGGTGCTGATGTGAAAGTGATCGCTTTCCAAAATGAAGTGGATAACTTTATTGTCAATAAGCGGTTTGATAACGTATTTAAGGAAGTTGCAGAAGAATTGGGAGAGGAAGTTAATACGGAGGAAAGAAAAGCACTTGGCTCTACAGACGCAGGAAATGTTAGCCAGGTAGTACCGACCATCCATCCACACATCAAAATTGGTTCAAGTGATTTAATTGGTCATACAGTAGCATTTCGGGAAGCTGCAAGATCCGAGCAAGGGGATGAAGCACTTATTAAAGGAGCGAAGGCCTCCGCACTCACGGCTCTTCAGCTTTTGACTAACTCTGCATTGTTTGAGGAGATTAAACAAGAGTTTTCGGAGCGGACAGGACGTTAAAGTATTATCTAAAAGCTAATCTATACACATTAGGTGGAAAAAGTAGCATTTTTTTTATAAATGAATGCTACTTTTTATTTACTTTCCAAATATTTTATATAAAATGAGGATAATTTAAAATAATAGAGGTGGTCTTATGGAGATTGAAGATATATTTAGTAATCTACCAACATTAGAAACAGAACGGCTACTATTAAGAAAAGTAACATTAAATGATATGGAAGATATTTATAGCTATGGATCCAATCAGGAAGTATCTAAATATGTAACATGGGAAACACATAGAACATTATCAGATACTAAAGCGTATGTTGATTTTGTATTAAGCCGATATGAGAATAAAAGTATCGCTCCATGGGGCATCGAGTATAAAGAAAATGGTAAATTTATTGGGACGATTGACTTTGTTACATGGCAAACCAGACATCGTGCCGCCGAAATAGGTTATGTAATTTCCTCTGATTATTGGGGGAAAGGGAATGCCACAGAAGCAGCGAATGAAGTAATAAAATTTGGATTTCAAAATATGGACTTAGTTCGTATTCAAGCAAAATGTTTTAATGAAAATGTGGGGTCAGCACGTGTTATGGAAAAAACAGGGATGACTTATGAAGGTACTCTTAGAAAAGGGATGGTAGTAAAAGGAGAACATCAGGACTTAAAGATGTACTCTATACTTAAAGAGGAGTTTTTTTCCCAGTTATAATCCGAAAATAATTCGTTATAGAATTTTAACATTATGAACTGCGTTTTCACCAGAGGAGGTGCTCCTTTTGACGTTCATCAGCCATATGAACTGTATTTACATCAGAAGTTATATATACGGTTTGAAAATAAACTCGCTTTCTGAAGTAGGAGTCTTCCTGCCAGTTATGCGAAGAAATTTCAAAATTCTCGGTCATTCTTTAAACTTTAATTTTTTGTAGAAAAATAATTGACATCTTTTTTTCAGCATGATATATTATATTCTGTTGCCACGGAGGTATACCCAAGTCTGGCTGAAGGGATCGGTCTTGAAAACCGACAGGCGGGTCAAACCGCGCGGGGGTTCGAATCCCTCTACCTCCTCCATTAATTAAATTAGCGCATAAAATTTGGAGATAAAAAAAACCGTTACCTAGTAGCGGTTTTTTTCTTTACCTAGCCATATAGCACTTTCTTTGTAAGAAACCTTGACTTTTTTGATGTGAAGACATATAGTAATAAAAATTGATAACCTGACGTTGATCAGATCAGTAATATATTAACGCCTGAAAGAGATTGGAATTCATCGGCTGAAAAATTCCATCGGGGACAGTGTATATGAACCTGCCTGGGAGTCGTTAGTTAAACGCTAACCGCAGTTAAACTGTGTTAACAATAAAAAGCTGGGCATGAATATGCCAATTTAGGTGGTACCGCGGAACTCATTCCGTCCTGAAATGATTCAGGATGGAATGAGTTTTTTAGTTTAGATTACGAAAAACTAAAGGAGGAGAAAAAATGAAAAAAATTGCATTTATCGGAGCAGGATCAATGGCTGAGTCCATTATTTCTGGCATTGTACAGGCAAATGTATTGGAAAATGATGATATTATCGTAACGAATAAAAGTAATAAAGAACGAGTAGAGCGTCTTGAGGAAAAGTATCTAATTACAAGCATGCAAGATAAAGCGGACGTTGTGAGGGATGCTGATGTTATCGTTCTAGCAACAAAGCCTTACGATCTAGAGGCAGCAGTTAACTCTATTAAGGAACACATCAAGCAAGATCAGTTGCTTGTTTCTGTGATAGCCGGAATTTCCACAGACTATATCGCCTCCCTTACTGGTCAAGATATTCCAGTCATTCGTGCCATGCCCAATACCTCTGCTTCCATTGGATACTCTGCAACGGCCATTTCGGCTGGGGCATTTGCGAAAGAAGCACATATTGTAACGGCACAGGAGCTGTTTGATACAATTGGAACAACCGTGATTGTAGAAGAAGAGGATATGCACATTGTAACAGGCATTTCTGGAAGCGGTCCTGCATATATTTACTATTTGGTAGAAGCTATGGAAAAGGCTGCTATCGACTCAGGGCTTGATCAGGAAATAGCAAAGGCTTTGATTACCCAAACCGTGCGTGGGGCAGGGGAAATGTTAAAGCGGTCAGGTGATTCAGCAGAAGTGTTACGAGAGAAAATCACTAGCCCAGCAGGAACAACACAGGCAGGTATTGAATCATTAAAAAGGAATGATTTTCAGGAGATTGTGAAGAGCTGTGTGGAGAGTGCAAGAGATCGTTCGATAGAGCTTGGTAAAAAGAATAGCTAGGTTAAAAAACACCCTATTGAGCAGAAGCATTTGTCTGAAATCTACTCAATAGGGTGTTCGTTTATTTCATTAGTTCTCTGGACTTCCAGCGTCTGGATTGCTGGATGAAATGGCCGATTTTTTCTAGGATTGGTTCAATAGAATCTTCTTTTTTCATTAAATCGTAATCCGAGATATTAATACGCAAGATCGGACAAGCATTGAAGTTATCGATCCAATTGGTATAACGGTTATACATTTCTTCCCAATACGAATTTGGTGTGCTTTTCTCCATTTCCCTACCACGTTCCTGAATGCGGCCCACGACTTCATCAAATGAGCCCTCTAGGTAAATAAGTAAATCAGGATGTGGGAAATATGGTGTCATGACCATTGCTTCAAAAAGATTTGTATAGGTTTCATAATCCGTTTTTGACATTGTCCCATTCTCGTAATGCATTTTAGCAAAAATGCCAGTATCTTCGTAGATGGAACGATCCTGAATAAAGCCACCACCGTATTCAAAGATTTTCTTTTGCTCTTTAAAGCGTTCAGCTAAGAAATATACTTGTAAATGGAAGCTCCAACGTTCAAAGTCTGCATAGAACTTTTCCAGATATGGGTTGGTATCCACTTTCTCAAATGATGTTTTGAACTGCAGTGCATTCGCCAGGGCATTTGTCATCGTGGATTTCCCAACACCAACCGTACCAGCAATGGTAATGATGCTGTCATTCGGTATTAGGTATTTTTCTCTTAAATTCATTGGTAGTTCCCCTTTTTTCTTATTTACAATTTTGCTTATCGTTTCATTGCACGGAAATTTTGCAACTGGTTGTCCACTTGAGCAATTATCCCTTCCAGATCATCTTGATGTTTTACAAAGTCTATTTTATCTCCATCAATTCGGATCACTGGGATGTTGGGATGAAGCAATTCAAACTCATTCATGTAATCTTCATAGTCCTGTGCAAGCTGAGCAAGATAAGAAGCTTTAATGTTTTGCTCAATATCACGACCTCGCATCCGTATCCGTTCAAGAATGGTATCGAGACTTGCATGCAAATAAATCATCATGTTAGGTACAGGCATATCTTGTGTCAAGATATGATAAATTTGTTCATATTTATCGAACTTATCTGGCTGTAATGTACGTTTTGCAAAGATCATGTTTTTCGATATATGATAATCCGCCATAACGGCTTTACTCTCGTTTAAATATTTCTTCTCGATATCCTCGAGCTGCTTAAATCGATTGCATAAAAAAAACATTTCTGTTTGAAAGCTCCACTCGTCAATATCGTCATAGAATTTACCTAGAAAAGGATTTTCCTCAACAATTTCTTTTAATAAGTGAAAGTCATAATGAACAGAAAGTTTTTTAGCTAGGGATGTCTTTCCGATCCCAATTGGTCCTTCTATTGCGATAAAAGGAACTCCTGCCATGGCTATTCCTCCAATCTATATTCCATTGAACAGATGTATATATTTTACCACACAACGGTAACCCATTCCATGTGTAAAAAATGTTTCGCTTTTCAAATGGGTCTCCATTTTGTATAATGATTTGTACCGTGTGAAAACTTAGCGCCCGTTTTAAAGGGGACGCCGACTAGAATGCCCGTCCTGGTGCAACGTCGGCATGACCCGAGTCCACCGGGCCCTCGTAGCTCAGGGGATAGAGCATCGGTTTCCTAAACCGTGTGTCGCAGGTTCGAATCCTGCCGGGGGCATTACTAGTAAGGGGAATGTTGATTTATCAACGTTCAGAAGCCATTTGTCTTTCTCGTTAGCTTAACGAGGGGGACATGGTTTCCATCTCAAAATAAACATAAACCGTAAGCGTCTTTTTTCGTTTTATTGTCTGTATTGACATTAATTCTAGAGGAGGCGTTTTTTCTTTTGTTTAAAGATAGTCGTAAAGGAAATTATTTGTTTGAAGGAAAACAATCACCGGCATATAGGAAATCCTATAATGGTTTATTCATTTCATTCGTATATACACTCTGATATAATGGCTAAATTACTGGCTAAAGTAAATCTTTGTTGTATGGGAGTGAATAATGTGAGTAACAAAATATCAAAAATTGATTATCTTGAAGTGATGGAATACTCTCTAGACCCCATCATCATCCATACTGATTATAAAATAATTTACATAAATCGTGCAGCTGAAGATTTTTTCGGCGCAGAGAAAAATGAAGTGATAGGCTCTAATCCTTTAGATATTTTCAAAGAGTCTTCAAAGGCTGGGATTGAGAAAAGAATAAAATCTGCCTATGGTGGTCCGGCTGAGGTTATTGAGGAGATCATCTTCAGAAATAACGGAACGACAGTCGATGTTGAACTATATTGTCATCCAATAGTTGTCGAGGGTAAAAAGGCTATTCAGACATATGTAAGAGACATTACAGAACGAAAACAGGCTGAGCAGAAGCAATTAGAAATGGTTGCACAAGTAAATGAATTATCTGCAACACTTGTTCCTCTACTTAACGAATTAGCTATTCTCCCATTAGTAGGGAATTTTGATGATCAAAGAGCAAGACAGCTTGTAGACATTGTACCAGCAAAGGTTCAAGATCAAAATATAAGCACTTTAATTATTGATTTCTCTGGTATTTATAATCTTGATAATGTTGTAGCGAATCAGCTTTTTAAAATCAACAAGGTACTATCCCTGCTTGGCGTGCAAACCATTATCACAGGGCTACGACCTGAATTAGCTATGGTAGCAACTAATTTTAATCTCAATTTGTCTAATATCCCAACAATGGCTACAGTAAAGGACGGACTTTCATACTTGGGTATAGAGTTTGAGAATAATAATTAATTCTGTTTGAAGAAAAATAAGTAAAGCCATCCTTCGCGAGGGCTTTACTTAAATAACAAATATCGATACGACAAAAAAGACAATTATCATTAGGATAATTAGGAGTAAAGTCCCCTTCCAGCTTAGTGCACCTACTAAATCAGAAAGTACACTCCCATGATTACTACTAGAAGGTCTTTTTAACTCTTCCTGTCTCATTTTTTCTCTTCTTCTTTCGGGAGTTTCCTTATCGTCACTCATTACTATCCCTCCCTTTATTATCTAATAATTCTAACACATAATAAAAAATATGGGATTTTATTACCATATCCTGAAGTTAAAGAATATGGTAAAATAACATATACTGGTAGTCTATACTTTGTACGATAGGTTCATTCTTGCTTTAGCATGCCAATCTTTTTTCATTTCTATTATCCTCACACACAGAATTACACATTCCATAACACAACAAAGAATAAACATAGAAGGAGATTAAGGCTATGAGTCTAACAAAGAAAATTATTATTGCCCTAATTCTTGGTGTCATTACAGGGGTTGGCCTAAGCTTTGCACCATCATCTTTATACAGTCCACTAGATACTTATTTATTAGGTCCGGTTGGTCAAATATTTTTAAACTTAATTATGATGATTGTTGTTCCAATTGTATTTGTTTCCATTGTACTAGGCACAGCTGGACTTGGTGATCCGGCTAAATTAGGAAAAATTGGTATACAAACGATTCTTTTCTATATGGTTACAACAGCAATTGCGCTTATTATTGGGCTAGGAGTAGCCTATATCCTGGAACCAGGAAAAGCAGGAACATTTGATACAAGTAATGTAGAGTACGAGTCTCAGGAAGCACCACCAATTATGGAGACACTCGTAAATATTATTCCTCAAAACCCAATTGAAGCCATGACCTCGGGAAATATGCTGCAAATCATTGCTTTTGCTATATTCATAGGTGTTGCGTTAGCAGTGTTAGGTGAAAAAACGGCTGGCATATATCGATTGTTCGAACAGGCTAACGATCTATTAATCTTTCTGGTAAACGCAATTATGAAACTGGCTCCATATGGCGCCTTTGCGTTGATTGCCTCTGCAATTGGTGATGCAGGTTTGGATGCTCTAGGACCAATGGCGATGTATATGGTTGCAGTTATTTTAGCACTCCTACTACATGGCGCTATTACCTATAGTCTCGCTATTTGGGGAATTGGTAAGGGAAGTCCGATAAAGTTTTATAAAGAATTTTTCCCTGCGATGTCACTAGGTTTTAGTACATCAAGCTCTAGTGCAACACTACCTGTTGCCATGAAGACTGCGCAGGAAAGCCTAGGTGTTAGAAAGTCTGTCAGTAGTTTTGTACAGCCATTAGGTGCAACGATAAACATGGATGGCACCGCCATTATGCAGGCAGTCGCTACCGTGTTTATTGCACAGGTTTATGCCACATCACTTGGTTTGAATGATATTGTCATGATCATCTTAACAGCGACACTGGCAAGCATTGGTACTGCTGGTGTTCCGGGGGTCGGGCTTGTCATGCTAGCGATGGTACTAAACCAAGTCAATCTCCCTGTGGAAGGAATTGCCCTCATTATTGGAGTTGATCGTTTGCTCGACATGCTACGGACTTCGCTTAATGTTACAGGGGACGCAGCCTGTGCATATATCATTTCAGAGAATGAACGTAGAAAAGAAGAAAAGGCCAAAATTACCTGACATAAGCATCTATCGTGAAAGAAAATGACTTTCTTAGGAAGGACATTTTTAAAGCGGTAGGTGCTTTTGCTTTTTCTAAGCAAGCACCTCTTAATGCTATCCTTCTAATGCACTATTTAACAGATTCTTGTGTCTAATCGCTTTAAAATTACGCCCAAATGTTCTAAAATAGGGTTAGTTACCTAAATCTTTCAATAATTTGGATCGTAAAATGCAATCGTTTACAAAAACAGAATGCTGAGGTGATTGGATGGATATGCAGAAAGTACCGTCAAGAGAAGGGGATCATAATTTAAAGGATTATAAACAGGTGAAGGAGAGCTTTTCCTGGGAAAAAGTAAAAGGTAGCTTTTCATGGAATGAAACAGGAAAAGTAAACGCTGCTTATGAAGCGATTGACCGTCATGCGGAAGATCCTCAGAAGAAGAATAAGACCGCCCTTTTATATTCTGCTCCGGGCAGGGAGGAGAAGCACACGTTTGAAGATTTACGTAATTACAGTAACAGGTTTGCGAATGTCCTAAAGAAGCATGATGTCAATAAAGGGGATAGGGTCTTTCTCTTTATGCCACGCAGTCCTGAATTCTATGCTGCATTCTTCGGTATTTTAAAAGTAGGGGCGATAGCAGGACCTTTATTTGAAGCGTTTATGGAACAAGCCGTCAGGGATAGATTACAGGATAGTGAGGCAAAGGTATTAATTACAACACCTGACTTGCTAGAACGTGTTCCTCAACAGGATTTACCAAGCCTCGAGAAAATTGTGTTAGTTGGAAAAGGAGAAGAAAGCTCATCTGTATATGTGGACTACGAAGCAGAAATGGAGCAGGCTTCTGACGAGTTTTCAATTGAGTGGGTGGATCTAGAGGATGGTATGCTATTGCATTACACCTCAGGATCAACTGGCAAACCAAAAGGTGTCTATCATGTTCATAATGCTATGATTCAGCATTATGCAACAGCTGAATGGGTGCTTGATTTGAAGCAGGATGATATTTACTGGTGTACGGCTGACCCAGGCTGGGTTACGGGAACAAGCTATGGCATCTTTGCCCCATGGCTGCATGGGGTCACTAATGTAATTAGAGGTGGTAGATTTTCTCCGGAGGATTGGTATGGCACGATTGAAAAACATGAAGTAAGCGTTTGGTATACAGCACCAACAGCGCTTCGTATGCTCGTAAGTGCTGGGGAAAATGTGGTCCAAAAATTTGCTTTATCATCGCTGCGTCATATTTTGAGTGTGGGAGAGCCGTTAAATCCAGAGGTTGTAACATGGGGATTAAAGGCATTTGACCTGCGAATTCATGATACGTGGTGGATGACGGAAACGGGTGCCATCCTGATTGCGAATATACCAGCAGAAGAAATCCGTCCAGGATCTATGGGAAAACCCGTTCCCGGGATTGAAGCTTCGATTGTCGACAATGAAGGGAACGAGCTTCCAGCGAAGCAAATGGGGAACCTTGCCATAAAGCAAGGGTGGCCATCTATGATGCGGGCGGTTTGGAATAATCAAAGCAAGTATGAGAGCTACTTTATTAACGGGTGGTATGTTTCCGGTGATAGCGCCTATAAAGATGAGGACGGTTATTTCTGGTTCCAGGGTCGCTTGGATGATGTTATTAATACATCTGGGGAACGAGTGGGGCCATTCGAAGTAGAGAGCAAACTCATAGAACACAAGGCGATTGCCGAGGCAGGCGTCATAGGCAAACCACACCCGGAACGCGGTGAAATCATTAAAGCGTTTATTACACTAAACGCTGGATATGAAGAGTCTGAAGAATTGCTTGAGGATATTCGTCAGTTTGTAAAAAATGGGTTAAGTGCCCATGCTGCACCGAGGGAAATCGAAGTAAAGGACGCCATTCCTAAAACACGCAGTGGTAAAATTATGCGTAGGCTGCTTAAGTCCTGGGAACTCGGCCTTCCTACAGGCGATACATCGACTTTGGAAGAGTAATTAGTTTGGAAAATGTACAACAAGCCACGGAGCATTTTTCGCTTCGTGGCCTTTTCAGCGTGAATAATGGTAGAGGGATGTTTTATTTTCGCCATAGTGGGAACACATATTTATGTAATACTACTAAAAGGAGCGGATAATTCATGGGTAAAAAAATAGCAACAGTGCTTACAAACATGTTTGAAGATGTGGAATATACTGATCCGGCCAAAGCATTTAAAGATGCTGGTCATGAAGTAGTTACAATTGAAAAAGAAAAAGGCGCAAAAGTAACAGGAAAGAATAACGAAGAAAGGTTAACTGTAGATTATGGTATTGATGACGTTAATCCAAGCGATTTCGATGCGTTATTCATTCCAGGTGGTTTTTCACCTGACCAATTACGTGCTGATGACCGCTTTGTGAAATTTGCGAAGCATTTTATGGATGAAAAGAAACCAGTATTTGCAATCTGTCATGGTCCACAGCTATTAATTACTGCGAAGACTTTAGAGGGACGTAAAGCGACAGGCTTTAAATCCATTCAAGTTGATATGGAATATGCTGGTGCAACAGTAGTTGATGAAGAAGTGGCAGTATGCCAGAATCAACTGGTAACAAGCCGTCAACCTGATGATATTCCGGCATTTAACCGTGAGTCTCTAAATCTTTTAAAATAAGGGCAGTAAAGAAGAGAGCCTTATAAACTTTAAGTATATGTAAAATGTAAAAAAGTCGAATGGATTCGATTCTATCTTAAGAAGTCTCGAATTTCCATTCGGCTTTTTAATTTTGATACTAGTTCATCGATATAAATTTTTACTAAACTAGCTTCTCTACTTCAAATTGATCGTTTAGCAATAGCCAATTTTGCGGGAATGCTAGACCTAGTTTCCAATACGCAATTCCCCGCAAGTTAAGTTCTTTAATTAAGTTAAACTTTGCTTGTATGGATCGCGCATCCTCAAACCATACCTCATGCTGATTTCCTTCACTGTCTGTATAAATGAAAAATGGGGCCTGTGCGCCTGGGTCAAATTGTATTTCAGCATTGTTCTCACGCGCAATGTTTATAGCTTGTTGGGGGCTTACCGCGCGGGCTGCCTCTCCTCCTTCTTCATAAGGAAGGGTCCAGTCATATCCATACAAATTCTGACCAAGCATAATTTTCTCTGCAGGCATCTCGGTTAAAGCATACTCCACAACACGCCTTACTTCATTTATCGGCGAAACAGCCAAAGGTGGTCCATAGCTATAGCCCCATTCGTAAGTCATGAGCACTACAAAGTCAGCAATTTCACCATGGGTAGCATAGTCATGTGCCTCATACCATTGACCTGTCTGAGTTCCGCTCGTTTTTGGAGCAAGTGCCGTGGACATCATTAATCCTGCCTGAGAAAAACGATCTTTCGCTTTCCGTAAAAACTCATTATATGCTTCCCTGTCATCGGCTTGAAGAAATTCAAAATCAAAATGAATATCCGTATAGCCAACCTCTTCTGCCACGTTAATAATGTTATCCAATAGTGTATTTTGCACTGCCTGCACTGTCAGGATGATATGACCAAGCTCTGCGCTAAAAGATCCCTCTTCTAGGTTGGTTAATACAAGCATAAGGGCGGTATTATTTTCTTGAGCAATTTCGGTTAATCCGTTCAGTGGCGGGGGCGTTAGTGAACCGTCCCGATTTACGTTATAACTGAAGATAGAAAGGTATGTTAGGTATGGCGAGTTTTTGGTTGCAGCATTTTTTAATGTCTGTGAAACAGCGTCTCCCCGGGGCTCGATATATGCAGCCGATTGAATAGAACGGCGAGGCTGCTGGGGTATATAAAGCCGGAACCCTACAGGCAGAATATTGCCGATTGGAAATTGATTGATCTGAGCAAGCTCCTCTGGCGACATATTGAACTGTTGTGCAATGGAATAAAGGGTGTCACCTTGCTGAACAAAATAAAATCGCCCAATGATAGGAATAACCAGTGCCTGCCCTACTACTAGTTCATTAGGTGTCTCTAATTCATTTGCTTCCGTAAGAGCAGTAGTAGAAGTGCTATATGTATTGGCTATTTCAAATAAGGTCTGTCCCTGTTCGACCACGTGAATTTGCAAAAAAACCCCTCCTTCATAGATGTCCCTACTGACAAATTATGAAGGAGAGGTTCAATTTATGTCATTAGAATGCTTCAATATCGGCTTCCATTACTGTTTTCATTAGGTGTAGGGCATAGTCGTTAGTTTGATTGTTCTCAGATGCCATACAGTTTTTAGGAATTTGTAAATCAAATTTATACATATACGCATCCTTAGCTGTAAATAAAATACAAATATCTCCCGCAATACCAGAAATAATTAAGTGTGTTTTTTCTAGCTCGGTTAATAGGGATTGTAGGGGAGTCTGGAAAAAAGCAGAGTGCTGTGGTTTAATTAGAAAATAGTCATCGTCGTCTGGACCAATCGCATCAATCACTTCTTGGCTTTTCTCATTCTTACAAAAGTCTGTTACTTTTTTAAAATCAGCCTGCCATAAGCCATAATGATCATTAATATAAATAATAGGTAAGTCATTGTCTTTCGCATATTGACGTAGCTTTTTCATGTTCGGTAAGATTTCTGTGGTGTGGGCGAGTAAGTCATCTCCACCGTCAAAATCAAAATGATTTATAATATCTACAAACAACACAGCTGTATTATCAAGTGGCGTTTTCATGCTAGCAACTCCTTTTTAACGTCATATTTTATTTATTTCCTATTTAATATATTTCAAACTTAAGAAGGTGACATGTATGAAGACAGATGATAAATTTATGAGACAAGCAATTGAACAGGCGAAAGAAGCTAGTTATAAAAAAGAAGTTCCGATCGGTGCTGTAATTGTCTTTCGAGATGAGGTTATTGCTACTGGTTATAACGAGCGGGAGGCTTCCCAAACAACTTTATCGCACGCAGAACTATTTGCAATTGAAGAAGCGAATAAAAAAATAGGAAGCTGGCGTTTAGAAGACTGTACACTCTATGTTACCTTAGAGCCATGTCCTATGTGTGCGGGGGCAGTTGTTCAGTCGCGGATCAAAAGGGTTGTCTATGGCGCGCCTGACCCGAAGGCTGGATGTGCTGGAACCCTTATGAATTTATTAGATGAAGAAAGATTTAACCATCAAGTCGAGGTGACAGGTGGTATTTTGGAAGAAGAATGTGGTGCCCTGTTACGCGATTTTTTCCGGGATTTGAGAAGAAAAAAGAAAACCGGGGATGAATTGTAGACTGATTAAATAAGCCTCTAGCTCTTGTTCCCATATTTTTGAAAGGGACAAGCATTGCATTCTATGAAAAAAGTCGTTATAATAGACGATGTCGTGCTAAGCGGGGAGGTAGCGGTGCCCTGTACTCGCAATCCGCTATAGCGAGGCCGAATTCCCACCCAAGGTTTGGCGACTTTATGGTCTGCCCTAACGGAGTGGTGTTGACGTCCAGGTCCTGCGCAACAGAGACCCATGAATCCTGTCAGGTCCGGAAGGAAGCAGCAGTAAGTGGTTATCTCCGTGTGCCGCGGGGACGCCTGGGCCGAGCCATGAAATTAGGTAACGCATAGGGTCGTCAAATCGACGGTGGGTGCACGGCATACATAAAAGAAACCTTCAGTCCATTGCGGGCTGAAGGTTTTTTTCTGTTTTGCTTTTGATAGTGTGAATGAAGGACGTTCGTCTGGTCTGTTTGAACATCATAAGACTAATGAACATCATTTTGCCTGGAATTCTATCTCAAACTGCACGTCATAAGACGAATGAACATCATTTTGCCTGGAGTTCTATCTCAAACTGCACGTCATAAGGCGAATGAACGTCATTTAGACTGAAATCCTCTTCCAAAGTGCATTTCATAAGACAAATAACATCACGGTAGACAGCTGGACTCCCATAATTCGGGAGCCCACAGCCTGTTTTCCTTACTTAGTCGCATATCCGTCAACAACAAGATCCAGTTTTCCTGTATCGGGGTTGATCACAAGTCCGTGTACTGGAACATCATCTGGCAATAGGGGGTGGTTATCTACAGTAGAGACACTATGCTTTACACTGTCTTCTACGTTATCGAACCCTTGTAGAAATTGTTCGAAGTCAATACCGGAAAACTCAAGCGTATTCAGTTTCTCTTCTGTCACACCACGCTCTTTCATTTTCTGTAGCGTTTTATCTACTTCAACGCCGGACATACCGCAGTCATGATGTCCGACCACACATATTTCGTCAATACCAAGCTCGTAAACACCAACTAGAATACTCCTCATTATACTGCCAAAGGGATGTGAGACAAGGGCACCTGCTGTTTTTAATATTTTCACGTCACCATTTCCAACATTCATCGCCTTTGGTAAGAGCTCGACTAGCCTAGTATCCATACAAGATAGGATTAGGAGACGCTTATTGGGAACCTTGCCTTTCTGGTACGCTTCATATTCCTTTTTTTCTACAAATTCTTCATTATGGGCTAAGATATCATTTAATAGACTCATTGTTACTCTCCTTATGCTCGTTTTTTAACTTATTATAAAGGAAAAAAGCATTGAGGCAAAATAGAACTCACTTTTAGGATAGGAAGTAAATCAGCCAATATTTCTAATCAAGCTCCTCTACGCCTTTGATCGTCTAGCTCCGAGCACCAGAAACTAGACAACTTCGCGAATCGCCTTTCGATAAGGCATCATTGGTTCGCGAAGCTCACCATGATTTTTTTATCTCAGTTGATTCACTCCAGTTGTTACATTTCTAAACGGTGCTCTGTGCCTTTGATTTAAATAAATTGTTCACACGCTATGGTTCACATTCACCCTGTAAATAGAGTATAATTAGAAAGAGATCATAGAGGGGATTTTGTATTATGAGCTATCAGGCATTATATCGCGTTTGGCGTCCTAGAAAATTTCAGGACGTAGTCGGACAAACACATATTACACGTACATTGCAAAATGCGATTGTCCAGGAGAAGTTTTCGCATGCTTATGTATTCTCCGGTCCACGAGGGACGGGGAAAACGAGTGCTGCAAAAATTTTCGCCAAAACGATAAACTGTGAACAGGCACCCGCAAAGGAACCTTGTAATGAATGTGCGGCATGCCGCGGAATTCAGGATGGGTCGATTTCGGATGTAATTGAAATTGACGCTGCCTCCAACACAAGTGTGGAGGATATTCGTGACATACGGGATAAGGTGAAGTACGCTTCTAGCTCTGTTCCCTATAAAGTATATATTATCGATGAAGTGCATATGATCTCTACGAATGCCTTTAATGCCTTATTGAAGACGTTAGAGGAACCACCGAAGCATGTTGTCTTTATTCTTGCGACAACTGAGCCACATAAAATTCCATTAACGATTCTCTCAAGATGCCAACGGTTCGATTTTAAGCCAATTTCCAATGCAGCGATTGTGGAACGTATGCAGTCGATTATCGATGCAGAAGGTATTTCTGTTTCTCAAGAAGCAATGGAAACAGTGGCACTTGCTGCAGAAGGCGGAATGCGTGATGCGCTAAGTATACTGGATCAGGCAATATCCTATAGTGAAGAAAAGGTAGAACTGGAGGATGTCCTCGCAGTTACTGGCGGTGTTTCGCAACAGATTTTAACGGATATGGTACAATCCATGCACGAAAAAAACGTCCAACATGCATTAAAGCAGCTGGATGAATTGATTAGTCGTGGAAAAGACCCGGGCCGATTTGTCTATGACATGATCTACTTCTTGCGTGACCTCTTGTTATTCAAAAGTGCGCCGTCTCTTGAAGGGTTATTGGAGAGAGCGAGAACAGATGAAAGCTTCACTTCTTTGGCAAAAGCTGTCTCCGTTCAATGGATCCAGCAATGTATCATGGAATTAAACCAATGTCAGCAGGAAATGAAGTGGACGAACAGTCCCAAGGTATTTATTGAAATAGCCATTCTGTCTCTTACGAACGGACAACAGCAAACTGAAGCAGCACAGGTAACAGAAAAAAACGATGATTCTGAAGCTGTTATGAAACTGACTAGTAAACTGTCTGCACTGGAAAAGGAAGTAGCTGCATTAAAACAAAACCCACCGGCTGCTGGGCAATCTGCCGCTCCAAGAGAGCCGCGCAGACCACAGACAAGGGCTACGAAAAACAGCTACAAGGTTCCTAATGAGCGTATTCGTGAGGTACTAAAACAGGCGGAAAAGACAGCCCTAAAAAACGTGCACAGTCAATGGGCCAATTTTCTATCAAGGCTCAAATCATCGAATGCGCCTGCGCATGCTACAATCCAGGATAGTAAGCCTGTAGCAGCTTCAGAGCAGGCGATTGTAGTGGCATTTAAGTATGAGATCCACTGCTCACTATTTCTTGATAACAGGGAAACAGTAGAGTCAATACTGACGAGTGTGCTGAACAAACAGCTGACTATTATTCCAATACCGGAAGTAAATTGGTCCGAAATTCGAACAGATTATATAAATAACCAAGAAAAAAACAATGAATCTGAGGAACAACAGGTTGATCCACTAGTGGAAGAAGCACGAAAGCTCGTTGGAGATGATCTGATTGAAATACATGATTAGCTACAGTAAAGTTTGGTAAGATAAAGCTAAGTTTAATTTAAAGGAGGCGTTTTCCATGAAAGGTATGGGAAATATGGGCGGAATGATGAAACAAATGCAAAAAATGCAGAAAAAAATGATGCAAGCACAGGATGAGCTCCATGAGATGACGTTTGAAGCGTCTGCAGGTGGGGGAATGGTTACTGTCACTGCAAATGGTAAAAAAGAGATTACGGATGTACAAATTAAAGAAGAAGTTGTAGATCCAGACGATATTGATATGCTACAAGACCTTATTCTTGCAGCTACCAATGATGTAATTAAGCAGATTGAAGATAAAACGAATGACACGATGGGACAATTTACCAAAGGGCTGAATATGCCAGGGATGTTCTAGTTTCACATCAGCACTGCCACCTGTGAAGCGGGGAGGCAGCATGCTGGCCACATAACAAGAGGGTTGGATAAAACAATGTTTGTCCAACTCTTACTTGTGTGTCGCTTCTAGGAGGAAAACGATGTACTATCCAGAACCAATTTCTAAACTTATTGACAGTTTTACAAAATTGCCGGGGATTGGACCAAAAACTGCTGTCCGACTGGCATTTTTTGTTTTGAATATGAATGAAGACGACGTCATGGATTTTGCCAAGGCACTTGTAAATGCGAAGCGTGAATTAACACACTGTTCTGTATGTGGGCATATTACGGACCAAGACCCATGCTCTATCTGCCAAGATACTTCACGGGACGCGTCAATCATCTGTGTGGTTCAGGATCCGAAAGATGTTATAGCAATGGAAAAGATGAAAGAGTTCCACGGCAAATACCATGTACTTCATGGTGCCATTTCTCCAATGGACGGGATTGGTCCAGAGGATATTAACGTACCGGATTTAATTAATCGCCTCAAAGATGAAGAGGTAAAAGAATTGATACTTGCTACAAACCCAAATATTGAGGGAGAGGCAACAGCAATGTATATCTCTCGTCTGGTGAAGCCGTCAGGAGTACGTACGACTCGTATCGCACACGGTCTACCAGTTGGTGGCGATCTTGAATATGCAGATGAAGTAACATTATCGAAGGCGTTGGAAGGTAGAAGAGATTTGTAGAGATTAGGTGGGACACATGGCCAAAAAAATTAAAAAAAGCGATATGGATGAGCAATTATTAAATTCAATATTTAGATTGGAAAGCGAATGGAAGCAGATCTCTTCTTTGCTTGAACAAAGCATTGATCGACCGGCACACGCAGTAAATATAGAGGCGCTTGCGCAAGCGAATTATTTATTTTTACTTCGTGAGGCAAGGCATCGTAAAGTAAGTGCCATGAGCTACCGTTAACCACAGAGAATCTCTGGGAGCAAAACTTTTTTACAATTTCGTTCGATAAAAGACAAGGACACCGTCATGGGCGCCTTGTCTTTTTATTTTGGGTAACAATTGATGCAGTCGAAATGTTGAAGTCCAAAGTAAAAGAAAAACATACACATTCGCTATAAGAAGAGTGAGTGTAATGATTTCTAATGTTCTTTTTTCCTTCCTTTATTCATATGTACTAGAAAGGGGACAAGGAGGGGATTAGGATGAGTTCTACAATAGTCATATCCATAATGGTTGCACTTATCATTGTTTTGTTATTGGTAGGAGCCCCCATTAAGCCAATGCGGTTCTTGGCACAAGGGACGATTAAATTAGGAATTGGGATTTTATTTTTATTTTTTTTCAATGTGTTTGGGGGAGCAATTGGGCTGCACATCCCAATCAATGCATTCACGGTTATTGTATCCGGGTTTTTAGGGTTGTTTGGAATGGCGTCTTTAGCTGCCATTCACTTATTTGTCCTACCATAAAATGCGTTAACAATAGAAAAATAGCACATAAAACTGTCTTGAGGCATGGAGTCATTCTCTCAAGACAGTTTTTATTTTGCCTTAAAAGCTTGACCAATCTTGTCGCATTGATTATTATATGAATATAAAATAATTTAATTCATATATTCAAAAAAGAGGGGTGCCACGATGCCAAAGTTTGGGCAGAAGGAGAAAGAATGGATACAACAAGATCTTCTAACAAAGGGGAGGGACTTGTTTGTGAAAAGGGGATTGAAGAAAACGAGTATTTCGGATATCACGAAAGCAGTCGGGATCGCACAAGGATCCTTCTACAACTTTTATGAAAGCAAAGAAGTGCTCTACTTGGAGATTTTAGAGCAGGAGGAAGGAAAGATTAGAGAACAGCTTGTTCTACCATTTTTTCAGTCAGATACCTTTACGAGGGAAAGCTTTAAATCCTTCCTTATGGAGGCTTTTTCTACAATGGAGTCTAATGAATTTATTCGACAGTTGTTTGACGAGGGAATCATGGAATCACTATTTAGGAAATTACCAGAGGAAAAAGTAGCGAAACTCGCTAGTAGTGATGTGGATTTTTTCACACCATTAATTGGGAAATTGCAATCGGAAGGCGCCATAATAGACAAAGAACCAGAGGTCATTACCCAATTGCTACGCATGGTTTTCTTGTTATTTCTCCAGAAAAAGCAGATTGGTGAAAAGCGGTTTGCAGAAGCGATGGATTTACTTATCACATTTGTTTCAACTGGTTTAATGAAGAAGGTGGATTAATGATAGACGTGGAGAAGTTACACTTTACTTATCCTGGGCGTAAAGAACCCACCATAAAAGGGATGGATTTCACGATAAATGAGGGAGAGATTTTTGGTTTCCTCGGACCCTCAGGTGCTGGAAAAAGTACGGCACAGAAAATCCTAATTGGTATGCTTAAAAACTATCAGGGTAGAGTTCGTATTTTTGACCAAGAGGTTAGCCAGGTGAAACGTTCTTATTATGAAAGAATTGGGGTTGCTTTTGAATTTCCTAATTTTTATCAAAGACTTACGGCAATGGAAAACCTATCTTTATTTCGTAGCCTGTATACAGGAGAAACTGTGGCGCCAGAGGAGTTACTAATGGAAATGGGTTTAAATGAGTCTGCTCGGATGAAAGTGTCTGCTTATTCTAAAGGCATGAAAATGAGGTTAAACTTATGTAGAGCACTATTAAATAAACCGGATATTCTCTTCCTGGACGAACCAACATCGGGGTTGGATCCCCTTAATGCTAAGAAAGTTAAAAATAAAATAGTACGTTTAAAAGAAGAAGGAAAAACGATTCTAATTACAACACATAATATGAATACAGCTGATGAGATTTGTGACAGAGTTGCATTTATTGTAGATGGGAGGATCCAACTAATTGATACCCCTAGAAATTTGAAAGTGCGCCATAATGAAAAAAAGGTTCAGGTGGAATCTCGAGAAAAGGATCACGGGTTAAAAATAAATGAATTTGACTTACAGGGAATTGGTACAAACCCTGACTTTTTAACTCTCCTACGATCTAACAAAATAGAGACAATACATACACAGGAGGCAACACTTGAGGATATATTTATTAATGTTACAGGGAGAGGATTGAATTGAGATTCCATACTGCTTTTTTCTATGATATTAAAATTCAAATTCGGCATGGATTATATGCTGTTTATATCCTTGTTAGTCTGTTTTATATCATTGCTCTTTATCAGATCCCGGAACAGTATAGAGAAATGGTTGGGGTTTTCATTACATTTTCTGACCCTGGGGTTTTAGGCTTTTTCTTTATTGGTGGGCTTGTCCTATTAGAGCGAAACCAGAATATATTAGACAACCTTTTCATTACACCATACAAAGTAGAGGAGTATATTCTTTCAAAAGCTCTTTCACTAACCGTGTTGTCAATTATCTCAAGCTATGCTATCCATATTAGTGTATTTGGCTTTTCCTTTGGTATGATCCTATTTCTAATAGGAGTTTTTTTGACCTCCATGTTTTTCACCATTTTTGGTTTGGGGGTAGCTGTCCGAAGTCATACACTAAACGGCTTCTTTCTCTTGTCTTCTAGCTACAGTTTGATTTTCTGTCTTCCCTTGTTAGAGTTGGTTGGAATAGATTATAGTTTATTTATGCTGCTTCCAACAAAAGGCGCTCTTCTTTTAATTAGCACAGCGTTTAGTCCCATAAATATGCTGGAAATGATATATGCTATAGGTATTTTACTATTTTGGAGTCTCGTTGCTTTTTGGTGGGCTAGACGTTCCTTTTATAAAATGATTATATTCAAAGCAAGTGAGGGGAAGACATTATGAAAGCTGTCTTCCATTTAATTAGAGGCGACATGAGGCAAATATATAGGGATCCAATGTTATTCATATCCATGGTTGGCCCTATCTTGCTAATCCTCTTAGTTCGATTTATTGTACCTTTTGTCACAGCGCATTTCGCGATAGAATCGTATAATGTCCTTTTGGCAAGCTTCTTCATTCTATTAATTCCTTTATTATTAGGCGTTATGACCGGCTTTATCATGCTTGATGAACGCGATGACAAGATGATAGACTATTTTGCCGTAACCCCTTTAAGCAAAATAGGATACCTTATTTATCGTTTGCTATTCCCTGGGGTGCTAACCATCTTCTATGGAATTGTATTTGTGGAGTGGGCTAGTCCAGAGTCTCTAGCCGCATTGGATACATTGCTGGTAATTGTAATGTTAGCAATGGAGGCTCCTATTATATGCCTGTGTCTCGTTGCCCTTGCTGCAAATAAGATTGAGGGATTAGCTTTATCTAAAGGTGTTGGATTGGTGGTATTTGTACCCTTTATCATTTATTTTGTACCACTGCCATGGCAGTTGGTTGGAAGCATCCTGCCGACATACTGGACAGCAAATCTGTTTTTAGTGGGTGACATTAGTTTTGGTATGCTTCTTATAATAGGGATTTTGGGGATCTTTATTCACATTCTGTACATCGTATTCCTGTCCAAGCAATTTTTAAGGAAAATAGATTAATAGCTTCCCATTTTTTTCAAAGATTGTTTGTATATTATTCGTTAGATTGGGAGATACTAGTTTCTAACGGAGGTGGGGAGATGGAACAAACGACTTATATCCAGCGATGTGGTATCTGTGAAGAAGATAAGGTTAGAGGCATCCATTTGTACACGACGTTCATTTGTACAGAATGTGAGCACAATATGATTCACACAGAGCCACGTGAAGAAAAATATAATTATTATGTTAGAAAATTAAAGAATGCAACGAAACCAAAATTATATTCATAGATATTTGAGTCTTTGCTTATTGCAAAGGCTTTTTTTATAGTAAAATAGCACAAACAAATCCGAACGATTATGAATCTATAAAACATTAAAGAAGGAGTTCTCCACCATGGATCAGCAATCAACCCCTTTATTTCAAGTATTGCAGCAATTTACACAACATAATCCAGTCTCCTTTCATGTACCTGGGCACAAAAATGGAGCTGTTTTTCCTGAAAAGGCAAGCGGCTATTATAATGCTGTTTTAAAAATGGATATGACAGAGCTAACAGGATTGGATGATCTGCATGCCCCAGAGGGACCAATTGCGGATGCTGAACGTCTTGCAGCAAGTTATTTTCAGTCAGCACATACTTATTTCCTTGTCGGTGGGAGTACAGCAGGAAATTTAGCCATGATCATGGCTACTTGTTCACGTGGGGATAAAGTTATTGTTCAGCGAAACAGCCATAAATCGATAATGAATGGTTTAGAGTTAAGGGGAGCTAATCCGATTTTTATTTCTCCAGCATATGAGGAAAGTGTCGGTCGCTTCACCAACCCCGAGCAAGATACATTACAAGAAGCTTTGAATAGACATCCAGATGCGAAGGCGGTGGTGCTGACATACCCGGATTATTTCGGAGGGACATTTCCATTAAAAGAAATGATTGATCTAGCACACTATTATGATATTCCTGTATTAGTTGATGAGGCACATGGTGTGCATTTTTCCCTAGGTGAACCTTTTCCTGCTTCTGCTATTAGTCTAGGAGCAGATGTTGTTGTCCAATCGGCCCACAAGATGGCACCCGCAATGACGATGGCATCTTTTCTTCACCACAACTCCTCCATGGTATCGAGGGAGAGAATCTCGCATTATCTGCAACTCTTGCAATCAAGTAGTCCATCCTATCCGTTGATGGCTTCATTAGATATCGCGAGAGCTTTTCTTGCCACAATGTCTGCCGATAAGATGGAAGCTGTGATGAAAAGCGTGAAAGAAGTGAAGAATCTATTTGAGGATTCGGAAAACTGGAGCATCATACCTGCAGAAGACCCATTAAAAATAACGTTACACGTGAAACATTCTGCCAAGGAAGTAGCAGGATTATTTGAGGAACAGCATATTTTTCCAGAACTTCAAACAGAAAAACAGATTTTATTTATCCACGGACTAGCCCCTTTTCGTCGTTTAGAAACATTGAAAAAAGCTATAAAAACAGTGAATGAGCAATTAAAAAATAGGCAAAGGCATGATACAATAGATATAGTACCGTTTTTAACGGGGCTTGAATCCATAACAGAGCTGGCGATTCCTTATACAAAAATGGATCAGTTGGAAACAAGGCATGTGCCTATCACCGAGGCAGTGGGACGAATAGCGGCAGAGGCTGTTATCCCATACCCGCCGGGAATACCGCTTATACTTAAGGGAGAACGTATTAAAGAGAAACAGCTTGAACATATAACCCAACTCCAACGTAATGGAGTTCGATTGCAGCAAAGGGATCCTAAAAGAATTGCAGTCTTTAGAGGGTCCGCAGAAGGAGCAGAATGACGTGGACGGAATCTTTATAACATTTGAAGGCGGAGAGGGAGCTGGCAAAACATCCCTTCTTCATCGTATAAGCAAGCATTTACGTGACCAGGGGTATGACGTATTGGCAACTAGGGAGCCTGGGGGCATCGAGATTGCCGAACAGATTAGAAAGGTAATACTCGACCCTGTCAATACAGAGATGGAAGAGCGGACAGAAGCTTTATTGTATGCAGCTTCCAGACGCCAACATCTAATTGAAAAAGTATTACCTGCCCTCAAAGAGGGAAAAGTAGTACTATGTGATCGTTTCATTGACAGTAGCCTAGCTTATCAGGGACATGCTAGAGGACTCGGTATCGACGAAGTTTTCTCGATTAATCAATTTGCCATTGGTGATTGTATGCCTGATCTTACTTTATTTTTTGATATTGAGCCAAACAAGGGATTGGCAAGGATTGCGGCGAATAAAGATAGAGAACGAAATCGTCTGGATTTGGAAAATCTAAAATTTCATGAACAAGTTTATGAAGCCTATCATATTCTAGTGAAAAGATTTCCACGTCGTATCCAGGCAATCAATGCAGACCAGCCTATGGAAATTGTTGAAGTTGAGGCAATGGAACGTATTGGTACATTACTAAAAAATAAAGCGTAAAGGGGGTACGTATAATGAAATTGCTTATCGCGGTAGTTCAGGACAAAGATTCCAACCGTCTAGTAGATGCTTTGGGTGAAGAGAATTTTAAAACAACCAAGCTTGCTACAACAGGAGGATTTCTAAAAGAAGGCAACACGACACTTATGATCGGTTGTCAGGATGAGTATATCGACGAAGCATTGCAAATTATTAAAGACAATTGCTCCCATCGTGAGCAAATGGTCGCACCCATTTCCCCAATGGGAGGAAATGCAGATTCGTATATTCCGAAACCTGTTAAGGTTGAAGTTGGTGGCGCAACAGTATTTATTCTGCCGATTGAGTCATTTTATCAATTTTAATCTAATGGTAGCGAACACTGACTCAGCTAGATAAAGAAATATTTTAACACAATGAATAAAAAAGGCGGCCAGCAGATGAGGATGTTGATGCTGGTCGCAACCTATACTTCAAGGAAATTCGTTTAAGGGACTGATCTTATGAAAATTGGCCAGGAAATACGGACACAGACAGAGCCGAATTATACCCGGACTAATGTAGTAGAGTCTAATACGTTTCAACAAAGCCTTCGGTCCCAAACCCAAAGTTTGAAACAGCAGGAACTACAGCAATTAATGAAGCATATTACACTACAGGGAAATAAGCTCGCACGGTTTAGGTCCTTTCGAGATCTTGCTAAATTTAAGCGAATGGTGAAAAGCTTTTTACAAGAGACTGTGTCGAGTGGTCTTGACCTTGAACATACTCACAGCTTCAGCCTCGATGGACAAAATCGTAAGCTGGCAATTGTGAAGCAGGTAGACGAGAAACTAGTAGAGCTAACAGAAGAAATAATGAACCGAGAAAAAAAGACAGTAGATATCCTTGGCTTAATTGGAGAAATTAAAGGACTATTGATTAACATATATACGTAAGTAAAAGGTATGCCGTAGATTGGGAGTGAATACAATGGTGAACTGGTCTGACATTGCTGAAATACAGCCACTGGCTAGTAGAATTATTACCAACAGCATAAAAAAAGACCGTATTTCTCATGCGTATTTGCTTCATGGGGCACGTGGAACGGGGAAAGAAGCAATTGCAGAATTAATCGCAAAAAACTTATTTTGTGAAAATCTGGCAGGTGTAGAACCCTGTAATCAATGTAATGCATGTAGGAGAATTGCCTCTGGGAACCATCCTGATGTTCATTGGATCGAACCAGAAGGGCAATCCATTAAAATAGAGCAGATCCGTAATCTGCAAAAGGAATTTAGCTATTCTGGTATGGAATCAACCCGTAAAGTATATGTCATAAAGGGTGCAGAGACACTGACCGTTAACGCAGCCAACCGTATTTTGAAGTTTTTAGAGGAGCCTAGTAAACAAACAACGGCCATCATGCTTACAGAGAATAGTCAGGCTATTTTACCAACCATCCGCTCTAGGTGCCAGATTATTGATTTACAGCCATTGAATGTCATTCAATTTCAACAGAAATTAATGGAGAATGAGGTAAGTGAGAGTACGGCCAGATTAATGGGTGCCCTTACGAATAACTTGGATGAAGCGATCGCTCGAAGTAATGATGAGTGGTTTGCCACTGCTAGAAAGATAGTGGTACAATTAATAGAAATGTTTGCCGATAACCCGCAGGATGTTTATTTATTTATTCATAACCATTGGGTGGGACATTTTAAAGAACGAAACGAGCAGGAAGAAGGACTGGATTTACTGCTTATAGCATTTAAGGATGTACTCTATTACCATATTGGAAACGAGACCGAAATGGTGTTCTTTTCTAATCAGGAGCAAATGCTTGAAAAGGTAGCTCTTTCCTTTTCTCAAGAGGAATTATTAGGACACTTAAATGCGATTATGCAGGCAAAAAGAAAATTGAAGCAAAATGTTAATCCCACATTAGTGATGGAACAACTTACACTTCAGATTCAGAGGTGATTATGTGATAGATGTAATTGGAGTCCGCTTTAAAAAGGCGGGTAAAATATATTATTTTGACCCTGGAGAACATACAATTCTCCTAGACAGCTACGTGATTGTGGAAACAGTCAGAGGCATAGAATTCGGCAAGGTAGTAATTGCTAAGAAACAAGTGGATGAGGAAGATGTTGTACTTCCCCTGAAACAAGTAATACGTGTAGCGAATGAGAAAGATAAATTGAGCGTGGTGGAAAACCAGGAGCATGCTGAAAAAGCTTTTCAAACTTGTACAGAAAAAATCATCCAACATAAGCTTGATATGAATCTAGTAGAAGTAGAATATACATTCGATAGAAATAAAATTATCTTTTATTTTACAGCAGATGGCAGGGTTGATTTCCGTAACCTTGTTAAAGATTTAGCAGCAATGTTTAAAACACGCATTGAACTTAGGCAAATTGGCGTGCGAGATGAGGCGAAAATGCTTGGAGGGATTGGGCCATGTGGTAGAATGCTCTGCTGCTCTACCTTTTTAGGTGACTTTGAACCAGTTTCCATAAAAATGGCGAAGGACCAGAACCTATCTCTTAATCCTGCAAAGATATCTGGGCTCTGTGGAAGGCTTATGTGCTGTTTGAAATATGAAAACGATGATTATGAAACGGCCAAGCGTGAACTTCCTGATATTGGGCAATCTATAAAGACACCGCATGGTACAGGGAAAGTAGTTGGCCTCAACATTCTGGAGAGACTAATCCAAATCGAAATTCCAGAAAAAGAACGTGTTATTGAATATACTTTAGATGAACTAATTGATGAAGGTATATTAGCGCAAGCCACAGAATAATGGGGTGAGTTAGGCGTGAAAAAGAGAGAGATTTTTGATCAAGTATCGGATATGGAACAGCAGATTGGAGAATTATATGAGCAGCTTGGTGATCTAAAAGGACGCTTACGTGATTTGCTTGAAGAAAATCACAGGCTTGCTGCGGAGAATCACAATTTGCGCAACCATCTAGAACAAACTGATAAGCAAAATAACACGGAATCAAGCGAGGACAAGCCTCCCAAAAGTTTTCCTGGAGAGGGATATGATAACCTGGCGAGGCTGTATGAAGAAGGATTTCACATATGTAACCTCGAATTTGGTAGCCCGAGGCAAAATGAAGACTGTATCTTTTGCCTCGACTTTTTAAACAAGAAAAAATAGCAATTAAAGAGCGGCTGTCCCAACAATGGGGCAGCCTTTCTTACAACAGGAGATACACTTATTTTGCTGAAGCGGCTGGTTAATATATATAATAACGATTTTTTACATAGAAAGGGTAAGACAATGGTAGCTTTATACGATGATGAACGAATAGATTATTTACTAGCAGATGAGAGTATGAAGATCATTCAGAGCCCAACAGCATTCTCCTTCTCTCTCGATGCCGTATTACTAGCACATTTTGCATATGTTCCGATTAAACGAGGATCAATTCTAGACTTGTGTACAGGCAATGGTGTAATTCCCCTTCTTTTATCGAGAAGGTCGCAGGCAAAAATAACGGGAGTAGAAATTCAGGAACGTATTTTCCACATGGCAGAACGTAATATAGAACTTAACGCCTTGGAAGAAAATGTGGACGTACTTCATGCAGATTTAAAGGATATTGGGCCAACTTTGCAACAAAGCAGCTTTGATGTGGTCACATGTAATCCCCCTTACTTTAAAACCCCATCTAAGAATGAACACAATCATAATGAGTACCTCACCATTGCCAGGCATGAGGTTTATTGTACACTTGAAGATGTGGTAAAAGCTTGTAAGTTATATGTTCGTCCTGGTGGGAAAGTAGCAATGGTACACCGACCCGACAGGCTTGTCGATATCATTGAATTATTCCGCAAGTACAAGTTGGAGCCAAAACGTGTGCAGCTTGTCTACCCAAAAAACCACAAGGAAGCCAATATGCTGCTTGTAGAAGGAACGCGTGACGGGAAACCAGGATTAAAATTTTTACCACCGCTATATGTCTATAATGATGACGGTGTATATACCAAAGAAGCAGCGGAGATCATTTATGGCTGAGGAAAAGCACACAGTATATATATTAAAATGTAAAGATAATTCATTATATACAGGGTATACAAATAACCTAAAAAAACGACTTCAAATGCATACAGAAGGTAAAGGGGCTAAATATACTCGTGGTAGAGGCCCATTTGAAGTAGTCTATAGGGAGCACTTTTCTACAAAGGAATTGGCAATGCAAAAAGAGTATCAAATAAAACAATTATCCCGTAAGGAGAAATTCTCTTTAATACGGGACATGCTGAAAGAAGGGGTGCAAGTTGAAAATACAAAAGAGTTATGAAGAAGCGGGAGGGGGCACCCTTTATGTAGTACCGACTCCGATAGGTAACCTGGAGGATATCACATTTCGTGCACTTAGAACATTGAAGGAAGTTGCCGTAATTGCTGCTGAAGACACTAGGAATACGAAAAAACTACTGAACCATTTTGAAATCAGCACACCTTTAATTAGCTACCATGAGCATAATAAGCTAGGGCGCGAGGAACAGCTTCTTTCACGAATGCTTGATGGTGAGTCTATAGCTGTAGTGAGTGATGCCGGAATGCCAGCCATTTCTGACCCGGGGTATGAAATCGTACAAGCTGCCATTGCCCATGATTTACCGGTAGTCGTTCTGCCTGGTGCTAATGCAGCACTTTGTGCGTTAGTAGGCTCGGGCCTTTCCGCCACTTCTTTTCATTTTTACGGATTTCTACCAAGGAAAAAGAAGGACAAAGAAACGGAATTAGAGCGATTAAAAGGATTGGGGGACACCTTGCTGTTCTACGAATCTCCCCATCGTTTGAAGGAAACTTTAAAAGCAATGAATGACCAATTGGGTCAAAGGCAGGCTGTTATTGCAAGAGAACTGACGAAGCGTTTTGAGGAATACAGTCGTGGTACAATTGAGGAATTGCTGACATATGTAACAGAAACACAGTTAAAGGGAGAATGCTGTATAGTTGTAGAAGGAAGTAGTGGTGACGTAGAAGAAAGCAGCACCTTATGGTGGAGCCATCTTCCTGTTCGTGAACATGTCACGTATTATATAGAAGAAGAGAGTTTACCGAGTAAAGACGCGATCAAGAAGGTAGCCACAGAAAGACAGATGCCTAAGCGCGACGTTTACCAAGCATACCACATTGATTAAAAGAAAAGCGTAAAGCGCTGGAAAAAAAGGACTGACGTGCATATGCAAGCGTCAGCCCTTTTTATAACTTTTAATTGCTTCTATAAAGAAACGATTATTTATTGAAGCGTGATTGTATTTCGTTTACAAGTTCTTGTGCGCCTTCAGGGCTAAGAACTAGTTTGCCATTCGCTAATGAAAGATTATCATCTGATACTTCCCCGGTTAGGTGGCAAGTCATGTTTGGTTTATACTTTTTCAGGACAATTCTATCGTTGTCCACATAGATCTCCATTGCATCCTTCTCATGGATATCAAGTGTGCGACGGAGTTCAATTGGGATTACCACACGGCCAAGCTCATCGACTTTACGTACAATTCCAGTAGACTTCATTTTTCTCCCCCTCGTAGGTTGGAAAGTATCTTCAATCACAAAGGTATATAGTGTGTGATGGACAATCTTTCCGAAAATAAATCGCCATAATTCGACATGTTTCTAAGCAATAGAATACCAACCTTTACCACGCCTGTCAATATATATTTACCTAAAAATAAAATTAGTGGGAAAATTTGATAAACCGTTATGAAGGGATTTGTTTTACATACTAGGCTACGACGTTGTCTTAAATTTAGGTAAAAATCTCCTAGTTATAATGGAGTACAAAGTTGTTTTTTTCGACATAATTCGACAAAAAGGTCATTCTTTATGGAATATATAGAATTTGGTAATACTGATTCTTGCAAGGGGTTTGGCAAAATACGTAAGAAAAGCTACAATAGGAATAGTTTAATAATAGATGTTAGCAATTGAAGGAGGTAACAAAATGCCATCAGATAAAAAGACATTTTATATAACAACGCCAATTTACTATCCAAGTGGCAATTTGCATATTGGGCATGCATATTCGACAGTAGCTGGAGATGCGATTGCTCGTTATAAAAGAATGCGCGGTTATGATGTAATGTATCTAACAGGTGCAGATGAGCACGGGCAGAAAATCCAGAAGAAGGCTGAAGAAAATGGGCAGACTCCTCAGGAATATGTTGATGAGATTGTTGGAGGAATTCAAGAGCTTTGGAAAAAGCTAAAAATTTCCAATGATGATTTCATCCGGACAACAGAGGAACGCCATAAAAAAGTATTAGCTAAGCTATTTGATCAGCTTGTAAAGCAAGGAGATATCTATCTTGATCAATATGAGGGCTGGTACTGTACTTCATGTGAGTCTTTCTTCACAGAACGCCAGCTGGACCAAGGACACTGTCCTGATTGTGGTGGCTCAGTTGAAAAGGTTAAAGAAGAATCTTATTTCTTTAAGATGAGTAAATATGTTGATAGGCTCGTACAATTCTATGAAGATAACCCTGAGTTTATTCAGCCTGAAAGTCGTAAAAATGAAATGCTAAACAATTTCATTAAACCAGGTCTAGAAGATCTTGCTGTATCTAGAACAACGTTTGATTGGGGAGTTAAAGTTCCTGGCGATCCTAAACATGTTATCTATGTTTGGGTTGATGCCTTGTTTAATTATATTACAGCGCTTGGCTATGGCACGGATGATGATGGGAAATATCAAAAGTACTGGCCAGCAGATGTCCACTTAATGAGTAAAGAAATTGTAAGGTTCCATACGATTTACTGGCCAATTCTACTTATGGCTCTTGATTTGCCATTACCGAAAAAAGTATTTGCTCACGGTTGGATCCTTATGAAGGACGGTAAAATGTCCAAATCTAAAGGAAACGTAGTGGACCCAGTAAGTTTAACAGATCGCTATGGTCTTGATGCATTGCGCTATTATTTGCTTCGTGAAGTTCCATTTGGCTCAGATGGTGTCTTTACACCAGAAGGGTTTGTAGAACGCACAAACTACGATTTAGCGAATGATTTAGGAAACCTACTAAACCGTACAGTTGCGATGATTACGAAGTACTTTGATGGAGAAATCCCTGCTTATAAGGCAGGCGAGACAGAAGTTGATGCTTCACTAGAAGCCTTCGGGAAAGAAACGATTAAAAAGGTAGAGGATGCACTTGAAGACATGCAGTTCTCTGTAGCCTTATCTTCCCTATGGCAGATGATTAGTCGCACAAACAAATACATTGATGAAACACAGCCATGGGTATTGGCTAAAGATGAATCTCAAAAAGAACGACTAGGCAATGTAATGGCACATTTAGCAGAATACCTGCGTAAGGCTGCTGTTATGCTCCAGCCATTCTTAACAGAAGCACCAAGTGAAATTTTCCGCCAGTTGAATGTGGGCGACGAGTCCTTGCATGTATGGGACAGTGTGTATGAAGAAGGCAACATCCCTGCAGGAACCAAGGTACAAAAAGGGGAGCCAATTTTCCCTAGACTTGATGTCGAAAAGGAAGTAGCTTCCATTAAAGCAATGATGCAGGGTCCAGCCCAGGAAGAAGAAACAGAGCCTGAAAAACATGAAGATGAAGCAAAAGAGGAAATCGCTTTTGATGACTTTATGAAGGTAGACATGCGTGTAGCTGAGGTTTTAAAAGCAGAGCCTGTAAAGAAAACAGACAAGCTGCTAAAATTACAACTGGACCTTGGAACAGAAAAACGTCAAGTTGTATCAGGAATTGCGCAGCATTACAGTCCGGAAGAATTAACAGGTAAAAAAGTAATTTGTGTCACCAATTTAAAACCGGTAAAACTTCGAGGCGAAAAGTCTGAAGGTATGATTCTATGTGGTGAAGACGAGACAGGGAAACTAGTCCTTGCTTCTGTAGAACAAGATTTACCGAATGGTTCCGTTGTAAAATAAACGTTAAAGGTCAGGTCCCATTAGTGGGATATGGCCTTTTTCTATAACTATAGCTTAAGAAGTTACAACCTATATTTGAGAAAAATTGCTGTAAGGTAAGGTTTGTTAAGGAGGATGAAAAGAATTGTTATTTGATACACATGTGCATTTAAATGCAAGACAATTTATGGAAGACCGCGATGAGACAATCCAACGGGCTTTTGATGCTGGCGTGAAATACATGGTGGTAGTTGGCTTTGACAGTGAAACCATACCACTTGCCATTGAAATAGCAGAACAGTACGAGACGATTTATGCTGCGGTAGGCTGGCACCCAGTGGACGCCATTGATATGACGGAGGATCACTTAAAATGGATTGAAGAGTTAGCCGCACATCCAAAAGTTGTGGCTATCGGGGAAATGGGGTTAGATTACCATTGGGACAAGTCTCCTAAGGACGTTCAGAAAGATGTTTTCCGCAAGCAAATTCAATTAGCGAAAAAAGTACAAATGCCAATTATTATTCATAACAGGGAAGCGACCACAGATATTATTGAGATCTTACAAGAAGAGGATGCACAATCTGTGGGTGGTATTATGCACTGTTATAATGATTCGGTTGAATATGTCCAAGCTTGTTTGGATATGAACTTTTATATTTCTCTTGGAGGACCAGTAACCTTTAAAAATGCTACCCTACCTAAGGAAGTTGCAGTACAAGTTCCGAGGGATAGGCTGCTTGTAGAAACAGATGCCCCATTTCTTGCCCCCCACCCGAACAGAGGGAAACGAAATGAACCTGCATATGTAAAATTGGTTGCGGAACAAATAGCTGATTTAAGAGGAATTAGTTTGGAGGAACTTAGCAAGTTTACGACACAAAACGCCTTTTCTCTTTTTAAGCTCGAATTATGAGGGTTGTAAAACAAATAACATAATATGTTAAAATATAGGAAAACAATGGAATGAACAAGAGAGTCTGGCCACAAGAGCCAGGCTTTTTTTATTGAAAATAAAAATCAGGATAGGCCCTTTTATACCGGGGTATTTGGCTGCTTGTAAGCTTCGTACTTCCCATGCAGGATATAGTTGTAATCTAATTGTAACTTAACCGTAATCGGATTTACTTTGACTTTGCATATAACTGTATCTATAATCAAAAATGCATTGAGAGGGGGCAGAAGCATGCGAATTATTTCAAAGCTAATGCCGGCGTCGAAAATGAAGCTGGTTATTTCAAGCATTGGTGTTTTAGCACTTGTTGTATTTTCAGGTTTAGTGCTATTTGATGCCACAAAGGCAGAGGTTGTACTAAACGATAATGGGGAAAAACAGAAAGTAAGAACACATGCAAAAACGATTGACCAACTGTTAGAAGAGGCAGGAATTACCGTTGGGGGACACGATTTGTTATCACACAAAGCAGATGCTTCCATAGAAAACGGTATGGAAATTAACTACAAAACAGCGAAACAAATAATCGTAACAATAGATGGAGAAGAAAAAGAGTATTATACAACAGTGGATACGATCGAAGCGTTCCTGGAAGAGAATAATCTCTCTTTTGCCGAGCGTGATGAAGTATCTCACGATATGCAGGCAGCACTAGAAGATGGACTACATATTGACGTAACACAAGCATATCAAGTTACTATTCAAGATGGTAAAAAAGAAATAACGGAGTGGACGACTGGCGGAAATGTGAAAGACTTACTTGCGGAAGCTGGAATCGAATTTAATCCAGAGAGCGACGACAGAATTGAGCCAAAGCTTGATGAAGCACTTTCTAAAGAGGTCTCCATATCCATTGTTCGCGTTGAAAAAGATAAAGAAGAAGTAAGCGAAGCAATTGCGTTTGAGACAGAGAAGCAAGAGGATAGTAGTCTTCCAAAAGGGGAAGAGCGTGTAGTGGCGGAAGGCGAAGAAGGAACAATTAAAAAGGTTTACGAGATCGTCAAAGAGAACGGAAAAGAATCAAGCCGAGAGTTAGTAAGTGAAGAGGTAACGAAAGAATCAAAAAATCGTGTTGTTGCAATTGGTACAAAAGAGCAACAGCCTCAAGTAGTAAAAAAGCAGGAACCAAAGAAAGAAGAAAAGCTAGTAACCTTATCTAAAGAAGAACCGAAAAAGAGCAAGAAATCAAGCTCTGAGGGCAAGGTTTTTACAATGAGTGCGAGTGCGTATACAGCAGGATGTAGTGGTTGCTCTGGCTTTACTTCTACGGGAATTAACCTTAACGCAAATCCTAATATGAAGGTCATTGCTGTCGATCCGAGTGTGATTCCTTTAGGTACGAGAGTATGGGTTGAAGGATACGGAGAAGCAGTGGCAGGCGACACAGGTGGCCACATCGTAGGAAATCGTATCGATGTCCACGTCCCAAGCAAAAGCGCAGCATACAGCTGGGGAAGAAAAACAGTAACAGTAAAAGTTCTCGATTAAAATTTATGCTCTTACCATGGTATAGTGGTAAGAGCATTATTTATATAGAACGATAAACAGAAAATATCTTAACTGGAAGTAAGCCTCATTTACTCCATTATGTAAGAAGGAATGGGGTATGGCAGAATAGTAGGAGTAAATCCTCTGAAGGATTGCGTAATTCTAGCCTGGCATTACATTAATTGAAGCGGAGGACCGTCGACTCCTGCGGGAGAAAAGGTATAGGTGAGACCCCGTAGTGCGTAGCACACGGTGGCTCACCAGCCGCCCTCGGAAAGCGACTGTCCGGAGCGGAGATTTCGCTGTACCTCCATTCCGTTAAAGAGATACTGTTAGAAGAAAGAGGAATATAATGAAAATAAAAGAAGTAATTGTTGTGGAAGGTAGAGATGACACGGCTAAGATTCTACAGGCCGTCAATGCCGATACAATTGAAACAAACGGATCTGCAATAAACAACACAACCCTAAAACAGATAAAGCATGCACAGGAAAAACGCGGCATCATCATCTTTACAGACCCGGACTATCCTGGAGAAAGAATCCGTCATATTGTAAACCAAGCTGTTCCTGGATGTAAACATGCATTTTTAACCCCAGATCAAGCAAGAGCTAACTCTGTACGGAGACGCAGCTTAGGGATTGAGCATGCCTCCTTGGAAGCAATCCAACAAGCATTAGCAGATGTGTATGAATTAAAGGAAGTTGAACAAAGTGAGATAACAAAGGAAGATCTCGTAAAAGAGGGGCTTATTGGGGGAACAGGTGCGAGCAATCGACGACAGCGACTTGGTGAGCTTTTACAAATCGGGCATACTAATGGAAAACAACTTTTAAAGCGTTTGACAATGTTTCAAATTACAAAAGCACAATTTGAGGAAGCTATGAAGCAATTGCAACAGGAGGATGGCCATGACAAATAATAAGTATATTGCAACACCTACTCGTACAAAAGAGATATTAAACAAATATAAATTTACATTCAAAAAAAGCCTTGGGCAAAACTTTCTTATTGATAGCAATGTCTTGGAAAACATTATTGCTCATGCCGGTATTGATAAGCAAGCTGGAGCCATTGAGATAGGTCCAGGAATCGGAGCTTTAACCGAGCAACTGGCAATTCATGCAGACAAAGTAGTAGCCTTTGAAATTGATCAGAGATTGATACCAGTACTTCAAGACACACTAATTGATTACGACAATGTAAACATTGTGAATGAAGATATTTTGAAGGCAGATGTCTCAGAAACGATTAAAGCAAACTTTTCAGAAACACAACCTGTACATGTTGTGGCAAATTTGCCATATTACATTACTACGCCGATATTACTGAAGCTACTGCATGAGGATCTCCCGGTCACCAGTTTGACAGTTATGATCCAAAAAGAGGTAGCAGATAGGATGGCAGCAGGACCGAATAGTAAAAGCTATGGGTCTTTAACAATTGCTGTCCAGTATTACACAGAGGCTGCTGTTGTAATGGATGTTCCGAAAAAAGTTTTTATGCCACAGCCTAATGTAGACTCAAGCATTTTAAGATTAGTGAAAAGGGACAAACCACCAGTAGAAGTGGATGACGAGGAATACTTTTTTGCCATAATTAAGGCAAGTTTTGCCCAGCGTCGTAAAACACTACGGAATAACCTGACAAGTTATTTTAAAGGCAATATTGATAAAGAAGTAATTAACCAAACCTTAGAAAGTATAGGTATTGATGGGACAAGGCGTGGTGAATCCCTGGATATGCAGGAGTTCGCTACAATGGCTAACGCGTTTTCACAACTAAGTTAGAGTAATAATTACTTCTATATTAGTCATCGGTTATCAATGATTAACAAAAACACTTGGAAAAATATTAATCCAAGTGTTTTTGATTACGATGAAAGTCGCAGATTGTAATAACCATTATTTATTCAACTTCCAGTACAGCATACCATCGACTTCTTGTATTTTCTGCATTTTTAACTTCTCTAACACTTTTATAGAAGAGGTATTTCCCACAAGGCATTCCGCACTTATTGTATTTACCATATTAGAGTTAAATGCCCATTCAATGATTCTATGTAAGGCTTCTGTTGCATACCCTTTATTTTGTTCTGTAGGCGTAATGCCATAACCTATTTCAACAGACTTGTCTAGGTCAGGCTTACCTTTAAATCCCATATCCCCAATAATTTTGTTCGTTTGTCTATCGATGACGAGCCAAACTCCCCAACCAAGGGAAGATTCATCTTTTTTTAATTCTTCCAGATACATGGCAATATGAGGTCCCAGCGCGTAATCTTTTGTAAAATAAGCTGATAAAGCACCGTTGGAACAAGGGACAAGTTTTAATCTTTTTGTGTTTAGCTCCATTTCTTCTTCTTTTCCCCTCTATATATAAAAATTATCTACCCAATCTTTCAGCAGATTTATGTGGTTCGTTGTCAAAGTTGAGGACACAATACTTTCCTTCCGTTTCGAACTTACAAGTCCCACCTCTTCGTCACTAATCATACATTAAATATAACTAAAAGTTTGCATTTAAAGTATATACAGATTAGAGATTGTGAAAAGAGGTATACCAACTCATGCTTTGTTTGCCTGTATAATTCGCGGTTACAGAGAATTTGCCCACGGCCTCCGCACGTTCTTTCATGTACTTCATATTCTATATAAGCAAGGTTTTGGATAATGGAAGGCTGTGACAAAATGGATGTAAGAAAAGGCGGTTTAGTAACAAGGAAATCCTATAATCATGATTTGCTCTTTAGAGTCGATAGGGTGGATAAAGGGATTGTTGGGTTGTATGGTGAGGATATTCGACTTGAAGCTGACGCACCAGTCGAGGACCTAATCACCGTAGAAAAGCGGGAACTGGAAAAGCGGCGTAAGAAGGGAAAGGAGCAGGAGGAATTTTCCTATAGATTATTTCGCCAGGACTATCAGTTGTTGAAAGAGAAGCGAGACTACCAATCGACAGATGGCTATCAATATGAGGCTAAAATCTTTCAACTGCCTGCAAAAGTGCTTCATTTGGATGGAGATCAAATGTATCTACAGAAATGTATTGAACTGTATCAACGGATGGGTCTACAAGTTCATGGTATTCATTTGAACGAGAAAGACATGCCCCTTGAAATTGGATCTCTAATTGAAAAAATACAGCCAGACATCCTCGTAATAACAGGTCATGATTCTTTTTCTAAAAATAAAGGCATAAAAAACGATCTACGGGCCTATAGGCATTCAAAGTATTTTGTAGAAACGGTTAGAGAGGCGAGAAAAAGAATGCCTCATTTAGACCAGCTTGTTATATTTGCAGGGGCTTGCCAATCTCACTTTGAATCTTTAATTAGGGCAGGAGCTAACTATGCGAGCTCACCACGGCGCGTTAACATACATGCCTTGGATCCAGTATACATCGCTGCTAGAATCGCTTATACGCCGTTTATGGAGAAGGTAAGTGTATGGGAGGCTCTACGAAACACTTTAAGTGGAGAAAAAGGAATGGGCGGTGTGGAAACAAGAGGTCTGCTGCGTACAGGGATGCCATATATGGGGGACGAAAATGAAATGTAAGGGAGTACCTTGCCTATAGGGTAAGTGTTGCTCTTTCTTATAATCGGACATGCATTCATTAGATTTAGGAAGTTATTTTCAAAAAACATTACATAAATTGTTAAGTTTTACAAATAATAAAGAAAATCGACAAAATAAATTGTTGACATTAAAAAAGGTATCTTGTTATAATAAAAAGTTTTATTTGACTATTAAACAAGCTTATGCTACAATGTTAACAGTGAGGTGGAGTATAGTGGCTAAAACATTAATCGAAATTAAGCAAGGTCTTGAAGGTCACGTTGGACAGCGGTTAAAGCTTAGAGCCAACGGTGGTAGAAGGAAAACGATTGAACGGTCCGGAGTACTAGCAGAGACGTATCCTTCAGTTTTTATTGTGGAGCTGGACCAAGAAGAAAATGCATTCGAACGTGTTTCATACAGCTATGCGGACGTGTTAACAGAGACAGTAGAGTTAAATTTTTCAGAAGAGCGAGCAATCGCATCAATGTTGGAGCAGTAGACATACGTTTACTGCTTTATTTTATTCAAAGCCTTTCTGCAATCCAAAAAAACCCAGCGTATAATTTTCCTTTTTTACATACTTCTGCTTGGTGTTGAGTTGGCCAATATAGCATAAACTATAGGTGTCGTAAAAACTCATGCAGAAGGGGGTTGTTCTTTCATGGCTAGACGTAGAGGAATGATGTCAGACCAATTGAAAGAAGAAATTGCAAAGGAGTTAGGATTTTACGACACAGTAAAGCAAGAGGGCTGGGGCGGTATCAAGTCAAGAGATGCCGGTAATATGGTGAAACGTGCAATTGAAATGGCTGAACAGAATATGCAAACCAAAGGCAAGCCCTAATAGGGTTTGCCTTTTGGTTTTTTGGACAATAGTTATACTATGATAATCGGTGACGAATTCAATTTATAAGTGCATTTAAACGTGCTTGGCTCATAGGTCGCCACTGTTTTTTTAATATGTTACAATTTGTTTATCTATGTACAAGAAGGTGACGGTGTTGGTACTTTATGAGAAAGCTCCCGCCAAAATTAACTTATCACTGGATGTGTTAAGTAAACGAGATGATGGCTACCATAATGTTGAAATGATTATGACCACCATCGACCTTTCTGATCGGATTGAATTTCATGAAATGAAAAAGGATCGGATAACGATTTCCCTTGAGAGTAGATTCGTTCCAAATGATGAACGGAACTTAGCATATAAAGCTGCAGCTTTGTTTAAGGAACGTTATGATATTAAAGCTGGGGTTCATATAAAGATTGAAAAAAACATACCAGTCTCCGCTGGGCTAGGCGGTGGTAGTACAGATGCTGCTGCTGTGCTACGTGGCCTCAATCGTCTTTGGTCCATGAATTTATCTTTATCGGATCTTGCAAATTTGGGAGCGGAGCTTGGAACGGATGTGCCCTTTTGTGTCTACGGAGGTACAGGGATTGCATCAGGACGCGGAGAAATAGTCAAATCGCTTAAAGCGCCACCCGCCTGCTGGGTGGTGCTTGCCAAGCCAAATATAGGTGTATCCTCAGGTATGGTGTTCCAACAAATCAAGTTGGATGAGCTTATTCATCCAACTACCAAAGAGTTAATTAAGACACTGGAGGAAGGCGATTTTTCAAGGATGTGTACAAACTTGGGGAACTCGCTAGAAAATATAACGATGGAAAGACATCCAGAAGTGCGTCAAATTAAAGAGGCAATGATACAAGCTGGCTCTACTGGAACGTTAATGAGCGGAAGTGGGCCGACTGTTTATGGTCTTGTTATGCAAGAAAATAAAGCACATCGTATCTACAACAGTATGCGAGGGTTTTGTGAAGAAGTCTTTTTGGTCAGACTTTTAGGATGACCTTTTTAAATAATGAAATAAAGATCCTTAACTATCAAAAGTAATTTATGGGTTGGCTGTACAGCGTCTAGCTATAAGTTCCACGAACTAGGCTGCTTCGTAAATCGGTTTTTACGCCCGTTGTCGGTATACTCTTTTGCAGGACATGCTTACTTTTTCTCAATTGATATATACAAATCGCTCTCTACTTTTGATTTTACGTATATTAATGTTATAATGTGGGGAAATATTCGGTTTTGAGGTGTGGAAATGAAAAGAAGCAATCGTTTGGTTACATTGACTAACTTTTTTTTAGAAAACCCTAGAGAGCATGTGCAATTACCATACTTTGTCCAACTTCTGCAAACAACAAAGGCTTCCGTCAGCGAGGATATGGATATAATTGACGCAGTGTTTCAGCAAGAGGGGCTGGGCTATTTAAATCGTACTACTGGTGCTGCAGGGGGAGTAAAGTTTATCCCTGAATTTTCCCAGCAGAAAAGCTTTCAGTTTATCGAACAGATGAGAAGAAAGCTAGAGGATCCAATTCGAATTCTTCCTGGTGGATATTTATATATGAGTGACATCTTGGGAGACCCCAAAACAGTAAAAGAGATTGGTCGTGTCTTTGCTTCCGCCTTTTCAAAGTCAAAAATTGACGTTGTCGTTACGGTAGCGACAAAGGGGATTCCGCTAGCTTATGCAGTAGCATCGTTCCTTGATGTCCCTGTCGTTATTGTGAGAAGAGATCCAAAAGTGACAGAAGGATCGTCTGTAAGTATAAATTATGTATCAGGGTCTTCACGTAAGATTCAAACAATGGTCCTACCAAAGAGGAGTTTACAGGAAGGTGCCAATGTCTGTATTATTGATGATTTTATGAAAGCTGGCGGAACGATTACCGGTATGGTAAGTCTCCTTGAAGAATTTAATGCAAATGTAAAAGCCATTGGAGTGCTTGCCGAAGCGGACGATGAGGAAGAAGAACGAGTGGTAGACAACTATACTTCCTTAATTAAAATTTCCAATGTAGATATTAAGGGTAAAAAGATCGAAGTACAGCTAGGTAATATAGGTGAAAAGTCCTCTGAATAACGATTTTTGTAGCAGACAAAGCCTCCTTTCCCGCTTTTTTTGAAAATAATAAATTTTTTTCTTATAAAAAGAAGGATTTTCCTTTTATTTGTTGAACTTGTTAATTAAGTTCTAATGGGAAAAGGTGGTGAAACATCATGGAAGTAACAGACGTTAGATTACGCCGCGTCAATACAGAAGGAAGAATGCGTGCTATTGCCTCAATTACACTGGATCAGGAATTTGTCGTACATGATATCCGTGTCATTGATGGGAACAACGGTTTATTCGTAGCAATGCCTTCCAAGCGGACTCCGGATGGAGAGTTCAGAGATATTGCACACCCAATTAATTCTGGAACACGCGGGAAAATTCAAGATGCTGTGTTAGAAGAATATCGTCGTGCAGGGGAAGAAGATGTGGAATATGAAGAAGCGGGCGCTTCCTAAACCATAAACCTGCGTGAAAACAACTAGAGGTCTAATCTTACAACAGGTTAGCCTTCTTTTTTTGCGAGAAAAAGAGCATAATACATTCAATCTTTACCACCTATCTCCTCATCATTAATCCCCTTTTCTTTGTAGTTAGAAGAGCTAATAGTGTTGAAATCCATGGCTATTTAAGATATATTCATTATGGATAAAGTGAAACTTCAATTAGCGGGCTCGTTTGACCCCTGATTGTTAGTGAGCAGAATCGGACAAATACTGGCAGTCTGGTCCCTGAATTTTCCTTTTGTATGTGGAGTTCTTACTGGTAGACATGAAGGGTTAAATTCACCAGCTTTTAGTAGTTGAATATAGGATGGATAAAGCTTAATACAAACATGGAGGTCTCCTAATGGCAAATCGGTATGCGCTAATCTTAGCAGCGGGTCAGGGAACAAGAATGAAATCGAAATTATATAAAGTACTACATCCAGTAATGGGACGCCCTATGGTTCAGCATGTATTGGAACAAGTGAAGACGGTAAACCTAGAAAGTGTGGTTACTGTGGTTGGTTTTGGTGCGGATAAAGTCGCGGAATACATAGGACACGAAAGTGAATTAGTTGTCCAGGAAGAGCAATTAGGTACAGGACATGCCGTTATTCAGGCAAAGGACCTCTTAAAGGATAAAGAGGGAACCACCATTGTTGTTTGCGGGGACACACCTTTAATCAAGGGTGAAACCTACGCGGAACTATTTGCACACCATGAACGTACAGGTGCAAAAGCAACGATCCTTACTACCAAGGCGCCGAATCCGGCTGGGTACGGTAGGGTTATCCGTAATGAAGAAAACGAAGTAGAGAGAATTGTGGAGCACAAGGATGCGAATGAACAGGAACTTATGGTAGATGAGATAAATACAGGTACCTATTGCTTTGATAATCAGGCCTTATTTGCAGCTCTTGAGCACGTATCGAACGATAATGCACAAGGGGAGTACTATTTGCCTGATGTAATTGAAATCCTTCGTAGACAGTCTGACGTGGTAAGTGCCTTTCTAACTCCTGATTTTGAAGAAACTCTTGGTGTTAATGACAGAGTCGCTTTAGCCCAAGCTGAAGGAATCATGAAACAACGAATAAATGAGAAGCATTTACGTAATGGAGTTGGAATTATTGATCCAAGCAATACGTACATCCATCCTGATGTTGTTATTGAGCCAGATGTTGTTATTCACCCCGGAACGGTAATTAAAGGAAATTCTACCATAAAAAGTGATGCTGAGGTCGGCCCTTTCACTGAAATATCGAATTGTTATGTTGGAGAAAATACGGTCATTAAGCAAAGTGTGGCTACTGATAGTCATATAGGAGACCGCGTTAAAATCGGTCCATATGCACATATTCGCCCTGATTCTTCTATTGGAGACGAAGCAAAAGTTGGAAACTTTGTTGAAATAAAGAAAACAACCCTCGGGGATAGCAGCAAAGTCTCCCATCTAAGTTATATTGGCGATGCAGAAGTAGGAAGCAATGTTAATGTTGGTTGTGGTACAATTACAGTGAACTATGATGGAAAGAATAAATTTTTGACAACAATAGAGGACGATGCATTTATTGGATGTAATTCTAATTTAATCGCACCAGTTACAATTGGCAAAGGTTCTTACGTCGCTGCTGGCTCTACTATAACCAAAAATGTCCCAGAAGATTCGCTGTCTGTCGCGCGTGCCAGACAAACGAATAAGGAAGGGTACGCATCAAAAATTAAAAACAGACAAAAAGATTAACGGAGGGTTTTAACTCATGGCATCTACTTACAAAGATTCATCTTTGAAAGTATTCTCTTTAAATTCAAATCTTAAATTGGCAGAAGACATTGCTAACCACATTGGCACAACACTGGGCAAATGTTCAGTTACTCGTTTCAGTGATGGTGAGATTCAGATTAATCTGGAAGAAAGTATCCGCGGCTGTGATGTATATGTCGTTCAGTCAACATGCTCCCCAGTAAACGAGCATTTGATGGAATTATTAATTATGATTGATGCGCTAAAGCGTGCATCAGCGAAATCTATTAATATTGTGATGCCTTACTATGGTTATGCCCGTCAGGATCGTAAAGCAAGATCCCGTGAACCAATTGCGGCAAAGCTGGTTGCAGACCTTGTTGAAACAGCTGGTGCTACAAGGGTGATTACACTTGATCTTCACGCACCACAAATTCAAGGGTTCTTTGATATCCCTATCGACCATTTACAAGGGGTTCCTATCCTATCTGATTATTTTGAAGCAAAAAATCTAGATGACATTATTATCGTTTCCCCAGATCACGGTGGTGTTACACGAGCTCGTAAAATGGCAGATCGCCTAAAAGCCCCGATCGGGATTATAGATAAACGTAGGCCACGCCCAAATGTTGCCGAAGTGATGAATATTGTAGGTAATATTGAAGGTAAGACAGCAATATTAATTGATGATATTATAGATACAGCGGGCACCATTACACTTGCAGCAAATGCATTAATAGAAAATGGAGCGAAAGAAGTGTATGCTTGTTGTACACATCCTGTTCTTTCTGGTCCAGCAATCGAAAGAATTGATAACTCAAAGATCAAGGAATTAGTTATTACAAATTCCATCCCTTTAACAGATGATAAAAAGAGTGATAAAATCACACCACTATCAGTTGCACCGTTAATTGGGGAAGCAATTATTCGAGTTCACGAGTTGCAATCCGTAAGTATTTTGTTTGATTAAATGTTTAGCAGACTGATTTAATGGGTAATATCTTAATGGACCTTGTTTTAGAAAGGCTAGTAAAACCTTAAAGCAAACATGCGAAAGGTTGCTAGGAACTGCAAAGAATATACACACGAGACATAAAAGAGAGAAAACTAATAAGTTTTTTAACTAATTTGGAGGGTGATGAATATGGCAGTAAAGCTAAAATCAACAAACCGAGAAGATCTTACAAAATCAGCTACGAAACAGGTAAGAAACAGTGGAAGAGTTCCAGCTGTAGTTTATGGACAAGCTAAGGAACCAAAGGCAATTTCTGTTGATAGTATTGAACTAGTGAAAACAGTTCGCGATGAAGGTAGAAATGCTATTATTTCTCTTGATATAGAGAATAGTGAAGCAGTGGATGTAATGCTGCATGACTATCAAATTGATCCAATTAAGGACGAGCTAATCCATGCAGACTTCTATGTAGTCAACATGTCTGAGGATATGGATGTAGAAGTGGCGCTACGTCTTGAAGGCGAGGCACAAGGTTCTAAAGACGGCGGTGTAGTGCAGCAACCTTTATATGTTTTACAGGTTCGCGCTAAGCCTAATAGTATTCCGGAAGAAATTACAGTGGATATAAGCTCCCTGGAAATCGGAGAAAGCTTAACTGTTGCAGACCTACCAACTTCAGGTAGCTATGAAATTCTAGATGAACAAGATACTACTGTTGCAACAATTCTTGCTCCAGATACACTTGACGATGTAGAAGAAGCACCAGACAGCGATGATAAACCTGAATTAGTCGATCCGGAAGCAGAGACGCTAAACGAAGAGAATAAGTAGTACGTCTATCTTGATAAGGCGTTGCTTAGTTAATCAAAATAGTTAATAGAGAAAATATATATACCCTCCCTCTCCAAAGAGGGAGGTTTGTTGTATTGTATAACTATAACAAAAGCGAAGAGCACACGTAATAAGGAAGGCCGACTAAGAACGCCCCGTTCTGGGGCAACGTCGGCATGACCCGGGTCCTCCGGGCCCACGTACGAACTGGGGCTGCGATTACTCGCCCCACCGAAAACCTTTTGGACTGAACCGTAGGAGATTAGATGAACTCAATTTTAACGAATGTTAAAATGATAGTGAATCTTATGCTTGGAAAGCGAAAAGGAATCATGCCCCTGCAAAAGGGGTATGTCGGCGTTGGCCGGCAAGGCCGAATTTAGTCGACCGACCTTAATTGTGCGAAACGATGATGACTTTCACCCTCCGGGTATAAGTGCGACTAAGCCTCTGGTTACACCAATCGGCAAGTCTTCTTTATTGTAGGGAGATTAGCGAAGTCGCCTAGTTTCTGGCACTCGTAGCTAGCCGAACAAAAGCGAAGAGCACACGTTTATATTTAAAAAAAGGGAAGCGTTAAAATGAAGTGTATTGTAGGACTGGGTAATCCAGGGAAGAAGTATAAGGATACCAGACATAATGCTGGCTTTATGGTGATAGATGAATTATTAGGCCGCCATGGCTGGTCCTTAAATAAATCTAAATTTAATGCGGATTATGCGATGGAGACACTTAACGGGAATAAAGTGCTTCTCGTAGAACCACAGACATATATGAACCTATCCGGAGATGCGATTAGGCCACTGCTGGATTACTATTCCATTGACGTGGAAGATGTCCTTGTCATCTATGATGACCTTGACCTTCCTCCAGGGAAAATACGACTGCGACAAAAAGGGGGCCATGGAGGTCATAATGGAATAAGGTCCACTATCTCTCATTTAGGTACAAAGGAATTTAAACGGGTTCGAATCGGGGTTGGCAGACCTACCACACCAGTACCAGTAGTAGACTACGTTTTAGGAAACTTCCATAAAGCAGAACAGAGCGATGTACAGCTAAGTATTGAGAAGGCTGCTGATGCATGCGAGTTGTGGTTAGATAAGCCATTTTTAGAAGTAATGAATGATTATAATAGCTGACAACCCATCAACTAGTTATGCGTTTAAGTGCTAGTTTGAGTTATTTGTACATAGGTATAAGGAAACGGCTTTGGGGTAAAACTAAACAAGACATCTTGTTGGTTTCCAAGGAGGTTTTATTAGTGCCTATTATTTATAAGTGCAGACATTGTACGAAAGAGATTGGAAGGTTAGATCAACACGTCGTAGAGTCAACGATGCTTGGTTTTGATCAATTAACCACAAAGGAAAAAGAAGATATGATAAAATATAATGCTAATGGCGACATGGAGATAATCTCTATTTGTGAAAGCTGTGAGGATACATTAGGTCACCATCCTCATTATCATGAGCTAGATTTTTTTATTCAATAGAAAGCAATAAAGCTTTGGTGTTTAAGCCAAAGCATTTTTGCGCTTATTCATTAGCTCCGAGCACCCAGAAACTAGGCATCTTATTGAAGTTCCATATAATAAGGTTATTTCGTTTTAGTGCTATGTGGCCTTAGAGGATCGGGTCTTGCGGTTGTTAACCTAAGAATGGGTTATTTTTACTCGGTGTTCCTTAGTATGGGGCTCTGTTTTTTATAGTATTGCAGGCGGAGGTTTAAGAATGAAAGGTATTAATAAGTATTTAAAGTCTAAAGAGGATATACAATCAATTATTAGTGGGATAGAGAGCGGCATGAAAGAACAACTCGTGGCCGGGCTCTCCGGCTCTGCACGAAGTATTCTTGTGTCTATTTTAAACGAATCGACAAAAAGGCCTGTTTTATTAGTGACACACCAGCTTGTTCAGGCACAGCAATTATATGATGATTTATCTGAAATAATGGAAGAGGATACCGTACATCTTTACCCTGTTAATGAGTTAATAGCCTCTGAGATAGCGATTGCCAGTCCTGAATTAAGAAGTCAACGAATTGAGTCCTTAACTTCATGGGCGAAGAAGGAAACCGGTGTCTTAATTGCTCCGGTTGCTGCGTTGAAGCGGTTACTTCCACCTACAAACTATTGGGAGAAATATCAGCTTGTTTTTAAGCTTGGTGAAGAGATACAAATTGACAATTATTTGTCTTCGTTAATTGATATGGGCTACGAGCATGCTTCTATGGTTGCTTCGCCTGGAGAGTTTAGTAGACGTGGCGGTATTATTGATGTATATCCGATAACAGAAGAACATCCGATTCGAATTGAGTTGTTTGATGAGGAGATTGACTCCATTCGATATTTTGATGCAGGGACCCAGCGATCGTTGGATACATTGGAGAACGTTACGGTTGGCCCAGCAACAGAGTTATTGCTCACTCAAGAGGATATTCTATCAGGTGGTGAGCGCCTCGAAGAAGCCTTGGCTGTCAGCATGAAGAACCTTAAGTCTTCTGAAGCAAAGGAAATGTTAAATGAAGCGGTTTCCCATGATATTGATCGACTTAAAAATCTGGAACGTTTTCAAGAAATGTACAAATATATTGGATTTTTATATCAGGAACCTGCTAGTTTGTTAGATTACTTACCTGATAATGGTCTCATCATAATGGATGAGATGAGCCGAATTCAGGAAACAGCAATAAACCTTGATACGGAAGAAGGGGAATGGTATAGCAGTCTCCTGGAATCAAACCGAATGGTGAAAAACAGTACATTCTCTTTTGATTGGAACCAGGTTTGGGAACATCTAAGGCATCAGCGTCTCTATATGTCTGTTTTCCTGCGGCATATACCGAATACGCAACCGCAAAATATTATCAATCTGTCATCACGAGCGATGCAAGAATTTCACGGCCAAATGCATTTATTCAAGAATGAGTTGATTCGTTGGGAGAAGGGTGATTTCTCTGTTGTCATTCTTGCACCAAACGAAACACGAGCAGAAAAAATTCATTCGATTTTCGCCGATTATGACATTGAGGCGTCTGTAAAGCAGAACCCTGAGCTTCCTGCTGAAAAGCCTGTCATTACAGTAGGAAATATGAATGGTGGTATTGAACTGCCAATGCATAAGCTTGTCTTGATCACGGAAAAGGAACTGTTCAAAAAACAGACCAAACGGAAAAGAAAACAACAGAAGATATCCAACGCAGAACGGATCAAAAACTACCAAGACTTAAAGGTTGGCGATTATGTAGTGCATGCCAATCACGGTATTGGTCGCTATCTTGGCATTGAAACACTTGAGTTAAAAGACATGCACAAGGATTATATGCTCATTAAATATTCTGGTGATGACAAGTTGTTTGTGCCAATAGATCAGATTGACCAGGTTCAGAAATTTGTCGGATCAGAAGGTAAAGAACCTAAACTATATAAACTGGGCGGTAGTGAGTGGACGAAAGTTAAACGCAAAGTGCAATCTTCTGTTGAGGATATTGCTGATGATTTAATTAAGCTATATGCCGAGCGGGAGGCAAAAAAGGGCTACGCTTTTTCAGAAGATACGGAGATGCAACGTGGGTTTGAAGCATCCTTCCCTTACCAGGAAACAGAGGATCAACTAAGATGTATTGAAGAGATTAAAAGTGATATGGAACGAGAAAGACCAATGGACCGCTTGCTATGTGGGGATGTTGGCTATGGAAAAACAGAGGTGGCAATTCGTGCTGCATTCAAGGCTGTTGCTGACGGGAAACAAGTAGCTATTCTTGTCCCCACAACTATTCTGGCACAACAGCATTATGAAACAATAAGGGAAAGATTCCAGGATCACGCGATTAACATTGGACTAATGAGCAGGTTCCGGACAAGAAAACAACAGACCGAAACAACCAATGGTTTAAAAAAGGGAACGGTAGATGTTGTCATTGGAACACATCGTATCCTCTCTAAAGACTTGGAGTACCGTGACCTTGGTTTACTTATCGTCGATGAAGAGCAGCGTTTCGGCGTAAAGCATAAAGAAAAAATAAAACAGTTAAAAACAAATGTAGATGTATTGACCCTTACGGCTACCCCGATTCCACGTACGCTTCATATGTCTATGCTTGGTGTGAGAGATCTCTCTGTTATTGAGACACCACCAGAGAATCGCTTTCCAATCCAGACCTATGTTATGGAATACAATCCTATTTTCATGAGGGAAGCTATTGAAAGAGAAATGGCTAGAGGTGGCCAGGTATTCTTCCTGTACAATCGTGTGGAAAATATTGATAAGGTAGCAAGAGATTTAGGAACCCTTGTGGGAGATGCACGTATTGCTGTTGCTCATGGGCAAATGAATGAATCAGAGCTGGAAAATGTTATTTTTGCCTTTTTGGAAGGAGAATATGATGTATTAGTTAGTACGACTATTATTGAAACAGGTGTAGACATTCCAAATGTAAACACCTTAATTGTAAATGATGCTGACCGTATGGGGTTGAGTCAACTTTATCAATTACGTGGCCGCGTTGGACGTTCTAATCGTGTTGCATATGCTTACTTCACTTACAAAAAAGACAAGGTGCTAACAGAGGTAGCAGAAAAACGTCTTCAGGCAATTAAGGAGTTTACCGAGCTTGGTTCTGGTTTTAAAATTGCTATGCGTGACTTATCAATTCGTGGGGCTGGTAATTTGCTTGGTTCTCAGCAGCATGGGTTCATCGATTCAGTCGGGTTCGATATGTACTCCCAAATGTTGAAAGATGCAATTGATGCAAGAAAAGCTGGCAAAGAGCTTGAGGATATCAAGCCATTTGAGCCAGAGCTTGCCTTAAATCTTGATGCGTACATCCCTGAAACGTATATTCGGGATGAGAAGCAAAAAATTGATATTTATAAGCAATTCCAAGCTATTCAAGAATCAGAGGATATTACCGAATTAAGGGATGAGTTGATGGATCGATTTGGCGATTACCCAGTCGAGGTAGAAAATTTATTTACTGTTACTAAACTCAAAATGAGTGCGAAGCGGGAAAGAGTCGAATCCATTAGCGAAAAGAACGCAAAAATTGAATTACTTGTAGAAGAGAACCGTAGTCAGCAGATTGATGGTGCTAAATTATTTGAGCTTGCTAATAATTATGGTAGAAATGTACAGCTAGGAACAGAAAGTAATAAACTCAAAATCGTTTTTAAAAGCACACAAGATACAAAGCATCAGCGCTATGATACTGTCGCAAAATTTATTCAAGAATTAAATAAGCTCGATAGGGAGTAGGCATCTACCATAACGGTGCTAGTATAATCTCTCATACCCTACATCATAAGCATTTTGTATATGGGTATAGCGTAATAAGTAAAAACAATTCTAAACAAACACGAAGTATTTCCTACACTTTTTTCCTGTAGATGTGAAAAATTGGCTCATCATGTATAGTCTTCCTAAGTTGATTCATACTAAGTTCACAGTTGGTGATGAAGACACCGTGAAAAGGCTACAAAAAAAGTATTAATACACCAATTTTCACACAGGAAAGAGAGGCTACTAAGAATGAAAGCAACAGGAATTGTTCGTCGTATTGATGATCTTGGAAGAGTAGTTATTCCTAAAGAAATCAGAAGAACACTAAGAATACGGGAAGGCGACCCACTTGAAATCTTTGTGGATCGTGAAGGCGAAGTTATTTTAAAGAAATATTCGCCCATTAATGAACTTGGGCATTTTGCGAAAGAATATGCGGAAGCACTGTTTGATTCTCTTCAATCACCTGTGATAATCTGTGACAGAGATGAAGTGATCGCCGTAGCTGGGGAATCAAAAAAGGATTACCTTAACAAAAACATTAGCCCTGATATTACAAAAATTATTGAAAATCGCTCACCGGTATTTGAAACAGAAAAAGGAAACATGGAAGTTATTGATGGAAATGAACTAGAACTCCACTCTTATTGTATTAGCCCTATTATTGCAAACGGGGATCCTATAGGATGTGTGATGGTCTTTTCCAAAGAAGAAAAGTTGAGTAAAGTAGAACAGAAATCGATTGAAACGGCTGCGAGTTTCCTGGCTAGACAGATGGAGTAATAAAGAGCTGATGAATTGGTTACAGATACCTACGGCAAAATCGGACAAGACCCTATAGTGTGGACAGTTAAATTGTCCGCCCTATAGGGTGCTTTTTATTTGGAATGGTTAAATGTTAAGCTTGGTGGGAGAATCCAAGAGGGATACAATAATAAGAGCCTAGCAGGTGTGCTATAATAGAGACAAATTTAACGGATACAAAGGGCGTTAGTCATGAGTAAGAACGAAACAAATCAGCTTTTAAAAGGTGCTCTTTTGTTAACGGCAGCTGGTATTCTCAGCAAGTTGTTAAGTGCAGGGTACCGCATTCCATTGCAAAATCTTACGGGAGATATAGGATACTACGTGTATCAACAGATTTATCCGATACTTGGTATTATTATGGTGTTATCGTTGTATGGATTTCCAGCAGCTATCTCAAAGATACGGTCAGAAATTGGCTCTAAGGCAGGCGGGCAGACAATACGAAACTTCTATTTCCCGTTGCTCCTTATACTGTTCATTCTAAATGGAGCCATGTTCCTATTTCTATTTATCAATGCCCCAAATTTGGCTAGGTGGATTGGGGACCCGGAGCTTACCAGTACATACCGTATAACCGCGATTGTTTTTTTATTTGTGCCATTTCTAGCATTATTGCGAGGTAGCTTTCAAGGGGAACAAAAGATGGCACCAACCGCTATTTCACAAGTGTCAGAGCAAATCATACGTGTATCCTTGCTAATCACAGCCGCAATTGTGATTAGCTCAAATCAGCTCGTTATTTACCAGGTAGGACATACTGCGGCAATCGCCTCTATTATCGGAGCGGTAGCAGGTACTATTGTGTTAATTGTGTTTTTTTTGAGAGACAGGCCGAACATTTTGGTTGAAGAATCAACAGAAATTCCATGGAACTATTATGTGCGTACAATGTTGCTGTTTGGAGCTGTTGCTGCTTTAAATCACATGGTGTTACTCGTAATCCAGTTCGCAGATACCTTTACATTGCTTCCGGGGTTAATCGAGTCAGGGCTTGCTAAGCAGGAGGCAATGGAAGCAAAGGGGGTATTTGACCGGGGGCAACCCTTAATTCAATTAGGAACAGTTCTCGGATCATCTTTTGCACTAGCTCTCCTTCCAAATATTTCACAGGATCGGCTCAAGCAGCAGCCGGCTTTATTTTACCAATACATAAGGGGAGGGCTTCTTTTTAGTATTTACTTGGCATTTGGAGCGACCATTGGCTTAATTCTCATTTTTAGGGAAGCTAATATACTATTATTCCAAAATGACTTAGGTACGGGTAATCTAAGGTTGCTAGTCGTCTCGATCTTGCTCTGCTCAATATCGATCACGGCTGCCTCTATTCTGCAGGGGCTTGGACATGTGAAAAGAACAGCCAGCTTTATCCTTGGTGCTTTTTTCATCAAGTGGATTGCCAACCAGCTTCTCGTCCCTATTTTCGGAATTACGGGAAGTGCAGTAGCCACCGTTTTGAGCTTGCTTCTATTGTGTGCTGTCACCTTTTATGAATTACAGCGCAAGCTTCCAAAATTAAAATTCATGAAGGTAGTAAATGTACGGGCACTGGGAATGGCAATTGGTGTAATGGTGCTTTATGTGCTCATAATGCATGCATGGTTAGCGGATTATGTCCAACCAAGCCGGTTTCTTTTATTACTTTATGTAGTGTTCATCGCATTAACAGGGGGAGGAGTATACTTGTTTTGCTTGCTACGCTTTCGGGCATTTAGCAGAAATGAAGTAAGTATGCTTCCATTCTCCTCTTATATATTACGTTTTTATAAAGGAAGGTTAGATAATGAATCGAATTGAGATTATTGGTCTTGGTGCAGGAGATATTGAACAGCTCCAGCTTGGGCTCTATAAAAAATTACTTGAAGAAAAACAAGCTATTTATACTAGGACAATGGACCACCCTGTTATACGCTCACTAAAAGAAGAGGGTGTAAACTTTGAATCCTTTGATTCTCTATACGAAGCAGAGGATGGGTTTCATGAGGTTTACCAAAATATCGTTGATCGCTTACTTGAGCAGGCACAGCATAGGTCAGTTCTTTATACGGTTCCAGGGCATCCAATGTTGGCAGAAAAGACCGTTCAGCTTCTACTAGAGCAAAAGGATGTTGAGGTAAGCGTATTAGGGGGACAGAGCTATCTTGACGATCTATTTACAGCACTCCAGATTGACCCGATAGAAGGGTTTCAATTCGTTGATGGTACGTCTTTTTTAAGAAGTGATTTAAACTACCGACAGCATTTAATTTTCTGTCAAGTTTATGATCGAATGGTTGCTTCAGAGGTAAAGCTGAGTCTGTTAGAGGATTTACCTGCAGACTATTTGGTTACCATCGTGGAGGCCGCTGGAAGTGAGGCAGAACAAATTCGGCAGGTTCGGTTGGAAGAGCTCGATCACACAATGGAAATCAGTAACCTAACAAGTGTATATGTGCCGCCTGTTTCAGAAGCATTATTAAATCATACCTTTACTAGACTTCGTGAAGTTATTTCTATATTAAGGAGCCCAGAAGGCTGTCCTTGGGATCGAAAGCAAACCCATGAAAGCTTAAGAGAATATGCCATAGAAGAAGTTTATGAGCTAATTGACGCCATCGATAACCAGGATGATGAAAACATCATCGAAGAACTTGGAGACATTCTCCTCCAGGTGATGCTGCATAGTCAGATTGGCGAAGATGACGGATATTTTACGGTAGATGATGTCATCCGCGCTGTAACGGATAAGATGATACACCGACATCCGCACGTTTTTGCTGACCGACAAGTTGAGTCTGTAGAAGAGGTCTATAAAAACTGGGATGAACTTAAAAAGGAAGAGAAACCAGGAGATCGCACTTCCGTTCTAGATGGCGTTCCAAAGAATCTACCATCTCTAGCAAAAGCCGTAAAGCTACAGAAAAAGGCTGCAAAAACGGGCTTTGACTGGGATGAAGCAAAAGACATCTGGGCAAAGCTGATGGAAGAGTTAGATGAGGTAAAAAAAGCAATTTCCCTTAATAATAAAGAAGAAGTAGAAAAGGAATTTGGAGATATTCTATTTGTCATTGCAAACCTGTCAAGGTATTATAAAATAAACCCAGAAGTAGCCTTAAATCGCACGAACCAAAAGTTTACTAGCAGATTTTCCTTTATAGAAGAACAACTTGGCAAACAACAAAAGGATATTCAAAAAGCAACACTGAAAGAAATGGATGAATTATGGGACAAAGCAAAGGAAAGAGAGGGATAAAATTGAGACTAGATAAATTTCTAAAAGTTTCCCGATTGATAAAGCGAAGGACATTGGCAAAGGAAGTTGCTGATCAAGGGCGTATAACAATAAATGGTGTAACAGCAAAAGCATCTTCCACCCTATCAAAGGGCGATGAACTTGTCATTAGATTTGGACAAAAACTTGTAACCGTAAAGGTTAATGAATTAAAAGAAACGGTAAGAAAAAATGAAGCTGAGACGTTGTACAGTGTAATTAAAGAAGAGAAAGTGAACGCATAGTTCTAACCTTGTCCCTCCTGTCATAAAGTAATAATGATAAGGAGGGTTTTACAATGAACTATTATGAAAATAAAGAAACTACCACGCGTGTACAAGCAGATCATGCGGTGAAAATTAATAATCGGAAGAATCTTGAAATCAGTGGCGTCAAAGAAGTGGATAGTTTTGATAATGAGGAATTTCTATTAGAAACAGTCATGGGTTACTTAATTGTTCGTGGACAGAACCTTCAATTGAAAAATCTTGATGTGGGGGAAGGCTTAATCACCATAAAAGGGAAAATTTATGAGCTTTCCTACGTCGATGAGCAACAGCAGGAGAAAGCTAAAGGATTCTTTAGCAAGCTATTCAGATGACGCTTAGCACGCAGTTTTTGACAATGCTTGCAATGGTTTCAAGTGGTTTCTATTTGGGTATAGTACAGGACACCTTTCGTCGCTTTACACCATATTGGAAGAAGAAGGTCGTCCTGACCTATACAATGGAAGTTAGTTTCTGGCTAACCCAGACACTCATTGTGTTTTACGTTTTGTTTCAGGTTAATGGTGGAGAGCTGCGTTTCTATGTTTTTGTTGCATGCTTGCTTGGGTTTGCGGCCTATCAAGCACTGGCTGCGGAGTCGTATAAAAAGTTACTTGAGCACATTATTCGTATTCTAACAGCGGTATATCGCTTTCTGGAAAGGTGTGTAAAAGCATTATTTATCACCCCGATCAAATGGATATTCGATCTTATCTGGACGGTCTTTTTCCATTTTCTGAAACTATTGGTGACAGTCCTCTTATTTCTATTAACTATAATCATTACACCATTTGGCTGGATATTCCGGTTTATTTATCGGCTTCTTCCTGATGGCTTTAAAAATTTTTTTCGCAAAATTGCAGGATTTTATAGTAAAATGAAGAATATAGGTATAAAGCTAATGAAGCGCCTGAAAAGGAGGTAGAAGCTTTGTCTTCTAATAAAGAAACGGTAGCAAAATTAAATTCAAATTACACGCAGCAATATGATGTATACATACAAAGACAGAAGAGAAAGAAGCAACGGTTGGTTCGTAGACTGGTATTATTCTCTATTGTTGTCGCCATTGCAATAGGAGGCATTGCTGCATATCATGTGAAGCAACGTACTGTTCATGCAGAAAAGGTGGAACAATATGAGCAAATGGAAAAGGAACTCTCGGTATTAAAAAATAAAGAAGAGGATCTGAAAGAAGAAATCTCCTTGCTTAAGGATGAGGACTATGTGCTAGAGATAGCTCGTACGAACTATTTTTTCTCTAAAGATGGAGAGCTTATTTTTAAGATTCCAGAGAAATCTCCTTCTTATTGACACACTTTCAACCGCTTCGCTATAATATAATACAAAGCAATTGTGCTGCTATGAAGCACATTAAGAAACGAGATTAGTTTGACGCTCGTTTTTTTAAAAATTATAAGGAGGAGCATTTTTTTTATGTCAATCGAAGTAGGCAGCAAGCTGCAGGGAAAGGTAACAGGGATCACTAATTTCGGAGCCTTTGTGGAGCTTCAAGAAGGCACTACAGGGTTAGTACACATTAGTGAGGTTGCCGATAGCTATGTCAAAGACATTAACGAACATCTAACTGTTGGGGACGAAGTAACGGTCAAAGTAATTAATGTCGGCAAGGATGGCAAGATTGGACTGTCGATAAAGAAGGCAAAAGATAGACCAAAACGCCCGCAACGTGACACGAGGGAGCGTAAAGAGACATTTGAATCTAAAATGGATCGTTTCCTTAAAGACTCTGAAGACCGTTTAGCCTCTTTAAAGAAACACACCGAATCCAAACGCGGAGGACGGGGTGCTAAGAGAGGATAGCAGTTGCTGTCTATAGACAATGCTCTATGTAGATATAAAACAGGAATTACCCACTGTGGTAATTCCTGTTTTTTGGTTATATAGAAATTAACAAATTGGTGGAAGAACAAATAAAAAACCCTCCTGCATTATGCAGAAGGGTTTTGTTGATGGCGGCAGAGGGGATCGAACCCCCGACCTCACGGGTATGAACCGTACGCTCTCGCCAGCTGAGCTACGCCGCCGAAATAAGTCAACAAAAAATATAATACAGCAGGACAGGGTAAGTGTCAAGCGTTTCTGTGAAAAAATATAACAGGATGCCCAACTTTAGGGGGCACCCTGCTTAGAAATCGAAGCACTACGCTTTTCTTTATCTAGCTTCGCACTCCGGTATTTGGTTGCATTTTAGCGGATGTAGTCTTTTCTGCCATTTGTTTATTATATGCCTCATCTTCCTCAACTGGTTTGGTCTTTTTAATAAAGAAGGAGAGAATGAATCCAATCACTGCGAAGACTGTTGCCACCGTAAAAGCATCGTTAATCCCTTCAATTGTTGCAAGGTTTTCGATTACACCCATTTGCTGTTCTGTAGGAGTTCCAGTTGCTGGCATAAATTCTGGTATATGCTTAACAGTTTGGGCACTCATGACGGTAACCAAAAAGGCTGTACCAATTGAACCAGACATTTGACGCAAGGTATTCGCCATCGCTGTACCATGTGAGTAAAGTCTTCTTGGGAGTTGGTTTAATCCAGCAGTCATAATTGGCATCATGATCATCGAAATTCCGACCATTCGAGCGGTATATAATCCCATCATATAATAGTATCCTGTGCTGTCTGATAAATTGGCAAAGAAAAAGGTTGTTACAGCAGTAAGAAATAAACCAACCAGTGCTAGCGGACGTGCGCCAATTTTATCGAATAGCTTACCAGTGATAGGTGACATGATAGCCGAAATAAGAGCACCTGGTAATAGCAATAATCCTGATTCAAGTGGGGAGAAACCACGGATGTTTTGTAAATAGATTGGGATGAGAATCATTGCTGCAAACATCGCCATCGTTACTACCACACTAATAATTGTAGTTAGGGAAAACATATTGTATTTAAAAACACGAAATTCTAGCATTGGTTTCTTCATTCGTAACTGTCTTCTGACAAAGAAAAACATAATGGCTGCACCAATGACGAGTGTCAGTATAACGGTAAGATTTCCCCAGCCTTTTTCACCTGCGCTACTAAACCCGTAAAGTAGACCACCAAATGCGAAAGTGGATAATGTAATAGACTTAACATCAACTTTTGGGTTCGATAGTTTTGTTACATTTCGTAATAGGAAATATGCCAGAATAATATCAATTACGACGATAGGAAAAATAATAAAGAATAACACGCGCCAAGAATAATTTTGCACGATTATCCCTGATAAAGTAGGTCCAATTGCTGGCGCAAACATCATAGCTAGACCAATGTAGCCCATCGCTGAGCCACGTTTTTCAATACTAAACAGGCTTAAGATCACATTCATTAGTAGTGGCATCATAATTCCAGCGCCTGCTGCCTGTACGACACGCCCGGCCAGAAGTGATGGGAAAGAAAAAGATAATCCGCAAATTAGTGTTCCAAGAGCAAATAGGGACATTGCTGTAAGGAACAAATGCCTTGTTGAAAACTTCTCCATAAGAAAAGCGGTTATGGGAATTAGAATCCCGTTAACCAGCATGAAAATCGTCGTTAGGGATTGGGCAGCATTTGCTGACATATCCATATCTACAATCATCACTGGTAATGCTATATTCAAGAGTGTTTGATTTAAAATAGCTACAAAAGCACCCATGACCATAACGAATATTATAGGTATTTTAGGTACTTGTGAGGCCTCTACATATGCTGAACGATCTTTCATTTCTTATCATCTCCGATTAAATTCATTTTATCTTGGACCAACTGATGTAAACGCAACAGTTCATCCATATCTTGTTCGCTTATATCTCCTAATGGGCTTAACTGTTGAAAATATATAGCACGACCTTCTTCTTTTTTTTCTTTCCCGAGCGGGGTTAACGTTAGGACAATGGCTCTACGATCAGCTTTAGAATGATCCCGCTTGATGTAATTTGCTTTGACTAAGCGGTCAACGGTAGTGGAAACAGCGCTTTTTCCACTGTTCAATCTTTCGCACAATTGTGCCAAGCTAAGGTTTGGTTCATCGTCCAATATTTTAAGGATTTGCAACTGTACCACTGTTACACCAAGTTGATTGGCGTGATGCCACATCTGTTTATAAAAAAGATGGTGCATTTTGCGAAAGGAATACGTTATTTGCCTGATTTTATCTTCTTTTTCCATTCCGACCATCTCCTGCTTCATAATTAGTTCATGCACGAACATTTCGGCATAAGAAGTATTATATGAAATAGTTATCACTTTAGCAAGGGGTATTTACTAGAAATAAAAAAGTAATTATTTTCTGTGAAATGCAGCTGTTGCTAAGTCTCGGGAAATGATTTCCGGCATTTTAATCATATATGGATCCAATTATTTACCTTCGCAGTTTATATACCACCATTAATTTTGCCTTTCAATATAAGCCTGTTTCTACATAACCTCAGTTCATTCGGCAAAGAAGTCCTCTCTATTCAAGATTAATCATTCCGTAGAAACCCGCTACCCTGCTGAGGAAATTTGATAGCTTTGTTAGGTAATTCGCGGTTATGTAGGGGGCACGTGTGGATTTACTGCTTTTGTTAGTTTTCAGTAAAAACAAATAGTCTTGTAGAACTCTGCTGATGTTTTCTAAAAACACGTCGAACGATTTATTAGACATGCTCTGTTGTTTTGACAAAAAAAGAAGTCATAATGTGGTTTAATAAACCTCACTAATGACGGGAGTGGTTAATATGAGTTCAATTTCTGGGGTAGAGCCGGGTGTATATGGGGCAGAGCGTGTTAATAAGGTTGTAACGCTACGAAGAAAGGTTCAGACGAAAGTTTTAACACTGTTTTTGGAGAAAGGACTACTCTATTACATCGTTGGTTTTCTACTAGGACGAGCTGTTATCCTTTCTGCGGTATCACCTTTTGCGGTAGCTTTTCTCGCAACAATGTGGTTTGTTCATCGAGAAAAAACAGCCAGATCGCTTCTCGCTGTTTTAGCAGGTGCTCTGACCTATTCAATTCCGCAGAGTATCTTTCTTTCTATTGCTATATTGTTATTTATTATGATGGCCGGGTTCTTTAAAAAGGTAAAGAGACAGCAAATTCTTATTCCTGTCTTTGTCTTTTTCTCAACAGTGGCAACCCGCCTGTTTTTATATTCTATTAATGGGCAGCTGAGCTCCTATGAGTGGTTGCTGCTCTTTGTCGAAGGAGTCCTGGGAACGGTTCTTGTATTAATCTTTATGCAGAGTATCCCACTTTTATCCCCAAAACGATATAAACCGAGTTTGAAAAACGAAGAGATCGTTTGTGTAATCATTCTAATTGCCTCCATCCTAACAGGTACGATTGGGTGGGAAATGTATGGCGCCTCAGCTGAGCAGGTCTTGTCCAGGTATTTTGTTTTAATCCTATCATTTGTTGGAGGAGCAGCAATTGGTTCAACCGTCGGCGTTGTAGCCGGTCTGATCTTGTCACTTGCCAATGTGGCCAACCTCTATCAGATGAGCTTGCTCGCTTTCTCTGGTTTGCTCGGTGGTTTGCTTAAGGAGGGGAGAAAGCCAGGGGTGGCCGCAGGGTTACTTGTTGGTACCTTTTTAATTGGAATTTATGGAGATGCTGCGAATGTTGTGCCATCGATAATAGAGTCATCGATCGCGATTGTGTTATTCATGCTGACACCGGCAAGTATTTTTAAAGGTATTGCGCGATATATACCTGGGACGGAGGAATATACGAAAGAACAGGAGCAATATTTACAAAAGGTCCGTAATGTGACAGCAAAACGTGTCGAGCAATTTTCCGATGTTTTTGAGGCTCTATCTAAAAGCTTTAACACCATGGATCCACCAGTGGAAGAAGATGATAAAAAGCGGGAGACAGACTATTTTTTAAGTCAGGTGACGGAGAAAACGTGTCAAACCTGCTTTATGAAGGAGCGCTGCTGGCAAAAGCAATTTGATAAAACATACTCTTATATGGAAGAGATGAAAGATGATATGGCGGAAGGTAAAGAACCGAATAGAAAAGTTTCCAGGGAGTTTGAGAATTATTGTGTGAAATCTAAAAAAGTAGTGGAAGTAATGAAGGAAGAGATGTCCTTCCTAGAAGCAAATAGAAGGTTGAAACAGCAAGTGATGGAAAGCAAGCGATTAGTGGCAGATCAATTACAGGGTGTTTCTGAGGTGATGGATGACTTTGCAAAAGAAATTTTAAAAGAAAGGCAGCAGCATGAACACCAAGAGGTACAAATTGTTCACGCATTAAAGCATATGGGGATTGATCTAGAGAAGCTTGATATCTACCAATTAGAGAAAGGGAATGTGGACATTGAGATGACGGTTAGCTTCTACAGCTATCATGGAGAAGGCTCTAAGCTCATTGCTCCTGTACTTTCGGATATATTAAATGAAATGATTATTGTAAAAGAAGAAGAGATCTCTCCATTTCCAAATGGGTATAGTTTTCTTTCCTTTGGCTCAGCAAAAGCCTTTGTAGTGGAAACAGGAGCGTCTAACGCGGCAAAGGGCGGAGGGCTTGTGTCAGGTGATAGCTTTACGACAATAGAACTTGGTGCAGGGAAATATGCGATGGCAATAAGTGATGGAATGGGGAACGGAAAACGAGCAAGAGAAGAAAGTATGGAAACATTAAGGTTACTGCAACAAATTCTACAGACAGGTATTCCGGAAAAGGTAGCCATTAAATCTATTAATTCCATCCTATCTCTTAGAACAACAGACGAAATGTTCGCTACATTGGACTTAGCTGTTATCGATTTGCATAACGCGTACGTTCGTTTTCTAAAAATAGGATCTTCGCCAAGTTTTGTTAAACGTGGGGACAAGCTTATTCGTGTGGAAGCAAGTAATTTACCAATGGGTATCTTACAAGAATTTGATGTAGATATTGTAAATGATCAGCTTATGGCAGGGGATGTCCTGATCATGATGAGTGATGGAATATTTGATGGTCCAAAACATGTGGAAAACACAGACATGTGGTTAAAACGTAAAATACGCGAAATGACAACAGAGGATCCACAGGAAATTGCAGACCTATTATTAGAAGAAGTAGTTCGTACCCGTGCAGGGGAGATTGAGGATGACATGACCGTGCTTGTTGCGAAGATTACAGAGAATAAACCGGAATGGGCCTCAGTACCTGTTTATCCAGCGTCAAATTGGCAGTAAATTCACTGTAAATGAGTTTTCTTTTACGATGAGAAAGTAATGAACCATATAGGGACACAGGTTAACAAAATGTATAAACCTTCCTTTTTCTGGCGAAGATGTTACTGGAATAAACGGGAGGTAGATGGCTTTGAAAAAAGGAACGATAAAGCAAATATTACTTATAACAGATGGATGCTCAAATAAGGGAGAAGACCCAGCTGCTACTGCTGCGCTCGCAAACCAGCAGGGCATAACGGTAAACGTTATTGGGATTATGGAAGACTTTCACACGGAAGAGTCAGAAGGGTTACAGGAAGTAGAAGAGATCGCCCTTTCTGGTGGTGGGGTGAGTCAGCTCGTCTATAAGCAATCCCTGTCCCAGACTGTACAGATGGTAACGAAACAGGCTATGACACAAACACTCCAAGGGTTTGTTAATAAGGAATTAAAGCAAATTCTTGGCTCAGAACAATCTATGGAAGATCTGGATCCGGAAAAACGGGGAGAAATTATGGAAGTTGTTGAGGATATGGGGGAAACATGTGACCTAGAAGTACTTGTTCTCCTTGATACAAGTGCTAGTATGGCTGACAAACTTGAGACGGTTAAGGAAGCTTTGATCGATCTTTCCCTTAGCTTAAATGCAAGAATAGGAAGAAATCGCTTCAGTATTTTTAGTTTCCCTGGTAAACGAAAAGATATGGAAAAAGTATTTGACTGGTCTCCTAGACTTGATTCAATATCGACTATTTTTCCTAAGCTGACTAGTGGTGGTATTACACCGACAGGTCCAGCAATTAGAGAAGCCATGTATCAGTTTGGCAAGAAAAGCTTACTAAGGAGCTTCAGAGATGATGAAGCAGGATTGGAAGAAGCATGATTCTGAAATCAGACCAGGGATGGTCGTTGAGGGGAAATGGCATCACAAAAAATACCTAATTAAGAAAAAACTTGGGGCAGGGGCAATTGGCTCGGTATACCTTTGTGATGTAAACGGAAGCCCTGCAGCACTAAAAATTAGTGATAATAGCACCTCCATGACAGTGGAGGTCAATGTTCTGAAATCACTTGAAAAGGTCCAGGGTTCACGTCTTGGACCTTATTTATTAGATGTCGATGATTGGACTTCACCACTTGGCACCAAATATGCATTTTACGTAATGGAATATTTAAAGGGAGAGGCTCTGGGGCCATTCATTCACCAGCATGGGAGGGAATGGATCGGGGTGTTTATGATCCAGCTCTTGGAGGATTTAAACAAGCTCCACCAATCTGGCTGGGTTTTCGGTGATCTAAAGACCGAGAATTTAATGGTGATCCAGACACCACCAAGACTTCGCTGGGTCGATGTTGGTGGAACTACGCAAATAGGCCGGGCTATAAAAGAATATACAGAGTTTTACGATCGTGGCTATTGGGGAATGGGAACGAGAAGGGCTGAACCAAGCTATGACCTATTTGCCTTTGTCATGGTCTTCTTACATGTTTATTACCCGAAGCGGTTTGAGAAAGGGGGCAACCCAGAAGCCACCTTAATGAGGAAGCTTAATGAAGTAAAAGCACTCACCCCCTACCGTCACGTGTTGAAAAAAGCGTTAACTGGAAAGTACACCTCAAGTTCTGACATGAAAAAGGAGCTTGTCCAGGTTTTGCAGCGTTTCCAGCAACAAAAGCAAACACGAACGCAAACTAGAAAAAAGACAAAAACCTCAAAACCAGCTGCTGCATTGGAGCTTGGTGGCATGACCTTTTTAGCTTTAGGGTACTATTTATTATCATTACTCTTTTAACCTTAATTTTATCCCGGAGCAACCGTCCGTAAGACTCCTACTTCAAAACATGAAGTGAAACAGTTAGTTTTTAGTGGGAGTAAACGGACTAACATGCCCGATTCGTTCAACTAACAATCAGTGGGGAAAGAACGAAAACCCCCACTAATTGAAGTTTCACTTTATCAGTTGGGCTTGCTTTATTACCTACTAGTTGTGTGATACGATGAACAAAAATGGGTTAGTTGGAGATGCACATAATGAAAAACACAGTCATGGCTTTTATAAAGGAAAAACAGTTACTTACAATGAATGCAACGGTCCTTGTAGGGGTGTCCGGAGGGCCCGACTCCATGGCGCTTTTACACTTTCTTAAGAGTTTGAGAAAGGAGTGGCAACTAGAAATCATTGCAATTTCTGTGGACCATCAATTACGAGGAGAGGAATCCTTGGAGGACCTTCGCTATGTAAAAGAAATGTGCATGCAGTGGGATATTCAGTTTGTCGGAACTTCTTTAGACGTTCCTACGTATAAAGAAACACACCACCTTGGAACACAGGTTGCAGCAAGGGAGCTACGTTATCAGTTTTTTACTGAGCAGATGAAACAATTCAATGCCTCCTTTCTTGCATTAGGACATCACGGAGATGATCAAGTAGAAACAATGTTGATGGAATTTGTACGTTCGGCAAGCTCCAATACCCTTTCTGGGATCCCGGTTAAAAGGAACTTTTCGACAGGGAGTATTATTAGGCCCTTCCTCTGTGTTACAAAGAAAGAAATTGAGGAGTATTGTGCTGCGGCACAAATCACTCCAAGAATCGATCCTTCAAATAATGAGATAAATTACACACGAAATTATTTCAGAAATCAGGTTCTTCCATTAATAAAAGAAAAAAATAGCAATATACATACTACCATACAGCGTTTGAGTGAAACGCTTCAAGAGGATGAAATATACCTGCAGACCGATGCTGAAAATATGGTTAAAGCGCTGGTAGGATCTAATTTCTCCAAGAGTGAGGTCAAGTTTAAAATTAATAGCTTCGAGCAGTACCCCCGCGCTTTACAAAGACGTGCCTTTCATCTAATATTAAATTATCTGTATGAAGATTTACCAAAGAACCTGTCTTATGTACATGAAGCACATTTTTTCTCATTATTACAAAGCAATAAAAGCAATGTCCAAATTGATTTCCCCCTTCATTTAAAGTTGGAAAAGTCCTATGCAAACATAAGGTTTTATTTTGACTTACAACAAGAACAAAATGAGACGTTTCATACAATAATGGAGATACCGGGGAAGGCCTTTTTACCAGACGGGGCAGCTGTTACAGCAACACTCGTTAAGGAATGTGCAGAGGAGGACGAGCTTACATATTTTTGTAGTATGGAGCAGGTAGCTTTACCACTACATATTAGAACCCGGCAATTTGGTGATAAGATGCGTTGGAAAGGTTTAAATGGAAGCAAAAAAGTTAAAGACATCTTTATCGATGCAAAAATCCCAAGAAATGAGAGGGATACCTGGCCAATTGTAACAGATAATAATGGGGAAATCCTTTGGCTTATCGGGCTGAAAAAGGGGAACCTCAAGAGAAAGTCGAACAATGCTTCGTATATTCAACTATACTATGAAAATGGCAACATGTAGGAGGAGCAAACATGCACGACGATATTCAGGAAATATTAATCACCCAAGACGATATTACTAATAAGTGTAAAGAGCTTGGGGAACAACTGACTAAGGAATATGATGGGAAGTTCCCATTAGCTATTGGCGTCCTAAAAGGGGCAATGCCATTTATGTCCGACATCCTTCGTTATACTGAAGTTCATTTAGAAATGGATTTCATGGATGTTTCTAGCTATGGAGGGGAAATGAGATCCTCGGGTGAAGTTAAAATAGTGAAGGACCTTGATACGAAGGTAGAAGGACGGGACCTGTTAATTATTGAAGACATTATTGATAGCGGGTTAACCTTAAGTTATTTAGTGGATCTCTTTAAATACCGTAAAGCAAGATCCATTAAAATTGTTACACTGCTCGATAAACCATCTGGCAGAACGGCAGCAGTGAAAGCGGACATGGTTGGGTTTGAAGTACCTAATGAGTTTGTTGTTGGTTATGGATTAGACTATCAAGAGAAATATCGCAACCTTCCATATATCGGAGTTCTTAAACCGAAAATTTATGGTGGCGAAGAGTAATTTTTTTACATGAAAAAGAAGGCTGGAAGCAGGTAGTTCAATTATTGGATTAACCTGGTAGAAGAAGGGGAATTAGTTGTATTCCAACTTTTTCTTATGGTACGATGTTATATAGTTTTTCCCGCTTGGGAGGAGGTAGGCAATGAATCGGATATTTCGCAATGTATTCTTCTGGGTACTCATATTTTTCGTCGTTGTCGGCGTTATAGGAGTATTTAACGGACAGAATGAAGAAGCAGAACAATTTAATGTAAAACAATTTACGGATGCTTTAAATAATGGTGAAATCGAAGAAATGACGATGCAGCCAGCAAATGGTATTATCCGCTACTCCGGAACTCTTACGGATGAAGAAAAACAATTCGTAGCACAAGTTCCAGATAATACAGATATAGTTGCCTCGATTACAGATCAGGCTCAGGAACAAAGTATACTTAAGGTAGAAGAAGAGGAACAACCAAGTGCTTGGGTAACTTTTCTAACTACTATGATACCGTTTCTAATTATCGGACTGTTCTTCTTATTTATACTTAGCCAGGCCCAAGGTGGCGGCGGCGGTGGCCGTGTCATGAACTTTGGTAAAAGCAAAGCTAAAATGTACAGTGAAGAAAAGAAAAAGGTACGTTTTAAAGATGTAGCAGGTGCTGATGAAGAGAAACAAGAGCTCGTTGAAGTAGTGGACTTTTTGAAGGATCCACGTAAGTTCTCTACTGTTGGTGCAAGAATTCCAAAAGGGGTACTGCTTGTAGGACCTCCAGGTACAGGTAAAACATTGTTGGCACGTGCAGTTGCTGGGGAAGCTGGAACACCGTTCTTCTCTATCAGTGGTTCGGACTTTGTTGAAATGTTTGTTGGTGTTGGTGCTTCTCGTGTACGTGATTTATTTGAAAATGCCAAGAAGAATGCACCATGTATTATCTTTATCGATGAAATTGATGCAGTAGGTAGACAGCGTGGCGCTGGGCTTGGCGGTGGCCATGATGAACGTGAGCAAACGCTAAACCAATTGCTAGTAGAAATGGACGGATTTGGTGTAAATGAAGGTATCATTATCATTGCTGCAACAAACCGTGCAGATATCCTTGACCCAGCACTCTTACGTCCAGGACGTTTTGACCGTCAAATTACGGTAGATCGCCCAGATGTAAAAGGTCGTCAGGAAGTATTACAAGTTCACGCAAGAAACAAACCATTAGATGACACAGTAGATATGAAAGTAATTGCGATGCGTACGCCAGGATTCTCTGGTGCGGATCTGGAAAACTTGCTCAATGAGGCAGCACTTGTTGCAGCTCGTTCAGACCGAGCTGAAATCAACATGCTTGATGTCGATGAAGCGATCGACAGAGTAATTGCTGGTCCTGCGAAGAAGAGTAGAGTTATTTCACAAAAAGAGCGTAATATTGTTGCATACCATGAAAGTGGGCATACAATTATCGGAATGGTCTTAGATGATGCTGATATGGTCCACAAGGTTACAATCGTTCCTCGTGGTCAAGCTGGTGGTTATGCTGTCATGCTTCCTAGAGAAGATCGTTACTTTATGACAAAACCAGAGCTTTTTGATAAGATCACAGGTCTCCTTGGTGGACGTGTTGCCGAAGAAATTATCTTCGGTGAAGTAAGTACTGGGGCACATAATGACTTCCAGCGTGCAACAGGCATTGCTCGTAAGATGATTACTGAATATGGTATGAGTGATAAAATTGGACCGCTTCAATTTACGAGCGGCGGTGGCGGCGATGTGTTCCTTGGAAGAGATATCGGCAATGAGCAAAACTATAGTGACTCTATTGCACGAGATATTGACCAAGAGATGCAGAATTTCATTAATTACTGCTATGAGCGCGCGAAAACAATTTTAACGGAAAATCGCGATAAGCTTGAGCTGGTTGCCAAAACGCTTCTTGACGTGGAAACACTTGATGCGAAGCAAATCAAATCACTGTTTGAAGATGGTACACTTCCAGAGCCAGAGGATTACGGTACAGAATCTAAAGATGTGAAAGTAAATATACAATCTAAAGAAGATGAGCCAGAGTCTTTCGAAGAGGCAAAGGAAGAAGAAGAGACTAAACGCACTGAAGATCGTTACATTAATGATCCAATCATGCAGGACAACAAGCCAGCTTCTGGTGATGATGATGAAAAAGATAACAAGTAATAGAAAGTAATAATAAGGCAGCTCTCCTATTTAGGGGAGCTGCCTTTTGCTTGTATGGGAGAGCTCCTTTTTTGGGCGGAGTTCATACTGAAGATGAACGCCGTTTAGTTGTTAGATCCTGCTGGAAATGAGGTTCATAGTGGAGATGAACGTCAAAAAGGAGAGAGAACTTGCAGGAAATGAAGTTCATAGTGGATGAACCTCTTTCTATATGGGAGCTCCTCTAATCAGGAAGCTCATAAATTCGATTCAGCATATTCAGCATAGAATCTGGACATTGCACATTCCATGTTGAATTATGTTATATTATAAGTTGTAAAAAGGGGATAAAAAGGTTTATATAGAAGGGTCTGGATACGATATGCTATTTGTACTGGATGTAGGAAACACGAATACGGTTCTGGGGGTGTTTGAACAGGACGAGCTTAAACACGAATGGCGGATTAAAACAGACCGTTATAAAACAGAAGATGAATTTGGAATGCTAATAAAGTCTTTACTTGATCATAAAGGGATTGCCTTTTCAGATATGCATGGGGTTATCATTTCATCTGTTGTTCCACCGATAATGTTTGCATTGGAAAGAATGTGCAAGCTTTATTTTAATATAAAACCAATGGTTATCGGGAAGGCAGATGTTCAATCCCATCTTAAAATGCAGTATCCGAATCCACAAGAGATTGGAGCGGATCGTATAGTAAATGCGGTTGGCGCCATCACGGAATACAAGGGACCATTAATAATCATTGATTTTGGTACAGCGACAACCTATTGCTATATCAATAAGGATGAAGAATATGTAGGTGGAGTTATTTCCCCGGGCATAAACGTGTCGATGGAAGCACTCTACAGTAAGGCATCTAAATTGCCAAAAATAGAATTTGTACCACCAGAACGCGTAGTGGGGGTTTCCACAGTAGAAGCAATGCAATCGGGTATGTTTTATGGATATGTGGGACAAGTTGATGGAATAGTAAAACGTATTAAGGAACAAAACAATATCGAGGCAACTGTTATTGCTACAGGTGGGTTAGCTTCATTAATTTCCCATGCCTCTGAAACTATTGACCATGTAGAGCCACATCTAACATTAAAAGGACTTAACCTGATCTATCAAAAGAATCAAAAGCAATAGCATACAGAAGGAGGAAAACAGCATGAACGATTATATAATAAAAGCAACGGCTTACCAGGGGAAAGTAAGAGCATATGCCGCAACCTCTACGGAAACAGTAGAAGAAGCGCGCAGAAGGCATGATACATGGGCAACGGCATCTGCTGCACTGGGTAGGACGATAACCATTACAGCAATGATGGGAGCTATGCTTAAAGGGGAAGATTCACTAACTGTAAAAGTTGAAGGGGGAGGACCAATTGGTGCGATTATTGCGGACGCTAACGCGAACGGACATGTCCGAGGTTATGTATCCAATCCTCATGTAGACTTTGATTTGAATGCCAAAGGAAAGCTCGATGTTGCAAGAGCAGTAGGAACGGAAGGGAATCTAAGCATTATTAAGGATTTAGGACTTAAAGATTTCTTTACAGGGGAAGTTCCGGTTATTTCCGGGGAAATTAGTGAAGACTTTACTTATTACTTTGCAAATTCGGAGCAAGTTCCTTCTGCGGTAGGAGCGGGAGTTCTCGTGAACCCGGATCACACTATTTTGGCAGCGGGGGGATTTATTTTACAAATCATGCCCGGCGCTGACGATGAAATCATTACACGATTAGAAAAGCAAATAGAATCCATACCACCTATATCTTCTCTTATTAGAGAAGGGAATAGCCCAGAAGAAGTACTTGAACGATTACTTGGTGAAGATGAGCTAAAAATTCATGAGAAGTTACCACTTGAATTCCGTTGTAGATGTTCAAGAGAAAGACTTGAGCAGGCTATAATTGGTTTAGGGAATGAAGAGATAGAAAACATGATTCAGGAAGATCATGGTGCTGAGGCAAGTTGTCATTTCTGCAACGAGAAATATGTTTTTACTGAGGAAGAGTTAAAGACTTTAAAGCAATAGAGTAAGTAAGGGTGTACAGGGGGAATGGAGAGATGTCAAAAAAATTATTGCTCGGCATTATCGTTATCCTAATCATTACCAATATCGCTTCTTTAACCTTTTGGAACAGTGAGGAGCAACCATCTGGAAGTGAAGAGGATGAGGGTGGACCGGCCATTAATACGAAAGAACCAGTTGCAACAATTGGTGAAGATGAAATCACCTATGAAAATTGGATGAGTAGCTTGCGTTCAAACCATGGTGAAAAACAATTAAAAACGTTAATTGACCACCGCGTTGTAAATCAAATGGCGAATGATAAAGGAATAGAAATAGATGAAAAAGTGATTGACCGGGAAGTTTCAATGCTGACAGCAATGCAAGGCGTAATGACGGAAGAAGAGTACGACAAAGCGCAAGAAGGCTGGAGAGAAGACATCCGTTACCGATACCAGTTAGAAATGCTGTTAACGGAAGGAACGGAAATCCCAGAGGGAGATTTACAAAGTCATTACCAAACGTATGGCAACCAATACAATGTCACCCCGTCTATGCAGCTCTCGCACATTGTGGTAGAAGATGAAGAAACAGCCAACAAGGTAAAAGAAGAGTTGGATAGTGGTGCCTCTTTCGATATGCTTGCCCAAGAGTACTCTATAGATGAGGAAACTAGAGATAATGGTGGCTATATGGGCTACATTTTTACTACAAGTCAATTCTTTCCTAATGGCTATAAAGAAAAGGTAGCAGAAATGGATGAGCATTCATATGGTAACCCTTTTGCTGTAGGTAACAATTATGCCATCGTTTATCTACACAAAAGTTTGCCAGCAATTGACTTTACTTATGACGAAATGAAGCCATACGTAAAAAGTGAACTAGCAATGCATGAACTTGATCAGACTTTAACTGCTGACCCGCTATGGGATGAACTAGACATTGAATGGGTGTATGGTGAATAGACTACTATTAGTTGACATTTAGACTGATAAAACGTACATTAGAATTAAATCATACAAAATGACTAGGAATTAGGAGGGGTTTGAATGAGAGTAGCTGATAATATTACTGGACTAATTGGCCAGACTCCAATCGTGAAATTAAATGGAGTATCAGAAGAAAACAGTGCTGACATTTATGTAAAGCTTGAATTTATGAATCCTGGAAGTTCAGTCAAGGATCGAATTGCATTGGCCATGATAGAAGCAGCTGAGAAAGAAGGTGCTTTAAAGGCTGGTGATACGATTATCGAGCCAACTAGTGGAAACACAGGGATTGGCCTCGCAATGGTAGCAGCAGCTAAAGGGTACCAAGCAGTTCTTGTTATGCCAGATACAATGAGTAAAGAGCGGAGAAATCTATTGCGTGCATATGGAGCGAAGCTTGTCCTTACTCCAGGTGCAGAGGGAATGAAAGGCGCCATCAGTAAAGCAGAAGAATTGCAAAAGGAAAATGGCTATTTTATGCCACAGCAATTTAACAATGAAGCTAACCCTGAAATCCATGCACGAGCTACAGGAACTGAAATTGTAGAGCAAATGAAAGATGGGCTTGATGCTTTCGTTTCTGGTATCGGCACAGGTGGTACGATTACAGGTGCGGGTAAAGTATTGAAAGACCACTTTAAAGAAATAAAAATTTACGCTGTTGAGCCAGAGGATTCGGCTATCCTATCTGGGGAGAAACCTGGTCCCCATAAAATTCAAGGTATTGGAGCAGGATTTGTTCCGAAAATACTGGATACAAAAGTATATGATGACGTTCTTCGTATTTCAAATGATGAAGCCTTTGCTACCTCTCGTGAAGTGGCTACTACGAATGGAATACTTGGCGGAATCTCAGCTGGTGCGGCGGTAGCGGCAGCTAAAAAGGTTGCAAAACAACTTGGCAAAGGGAAAAAAGTTCTTGCTGTATTCCCTGATAATGGAGAGCGTTATTTATCTACTCCACTATACCAATTTGAAGAAGATAAGTAAGGAATCAACAAGTAAAGGTCAGTACCTTAAGAGGGGCTGGCTTTTTCTTTTGTTGTATGTCCTTTAAATGAATTTCAACAGGTCGCCTGCCATTCCGGATTGTGGTACGATAGTAGGTGAATTAAGGGTGCGAAAGAAGGTTCGATTTAGGTGAAAATCAAAACAGAACATTTAATATATGATCTAACAGAAAGAACACATATTATGGGTATTTTGAATGTGACGCCAGATTCCTTTTCTGATGGAGGTAGCTATGAATCTACGGAAAAAGCAGTAGAGCAAGCAATCCTTATGGAAAAGGAAGGGGCAGATATTCTTGATATTGGCGGGGAATCCACTCGACCAGATCATGACCCGGTCGCTCTAGAAGAGGAGTTAAAGCGCGTTATCCCTGCGATTGAGGCTATAAGGGAAAAGGTATCGATTCCGATATCGATTGATACCTATAAAGCTGAAACAGCGAGAAGAGCTCTTGAAGCTGGAGCAACTATAATTAATGATGTGTGGGGAGCGAAGAAGGAGCCGGCTATTGCAAAAGTTGCTGCGGAATACGGTGCCCCGATCATCTTGATGCATAACCGTGATAATATGAGTTATAACGATCTTATTGAGGACATGAAGCGCGATCTTATTGAAAGCATCGATATCGCTTTGTCAGCAGGTGTGAAAAAAGAGAATATTATAGTTGACCCTGGGGTTGGCTTTGCGAAAACGGGAGAAGATAATCTTAAGGTGATGAATAACCTTGAGGCCTTTCATGCACTAGGATTCCCGCTGTTATTAGGAACCTCACGTAAACGATTTATCGGTCATGTGCTTGGGAATGAGGCGAAACAGCGTGATGTAGGAACAGGTGCAACGACGTGCCTAGGGATTACCAAGGGCGTGAAGATCGTTCGGGTACACAATGTAAGATTGAATAAAGAACTAGCAGTCATGACAGATGCAATGCATAGAGCGGGGAGTGTTACATTTGGATAAGATTATACTTAATGGTCTGCAGTTTTATGGGTATCATGGCTTACTCCCAGAGGAAAACAAACTCGGTCAGCGGTTTAATGTGGATGTGGAGTTGTTTGTTAGCCTACAGAAGGCTGGAAAGTCAGACAATATGCATGACTCCATTCATTATGGACAAGCTTATGAGAAGATTAAAGAAGTCGTCGAAGGGAAAGCTATGAACCTAATTGAATCCGTTGCAGAGGCAATTTCGGATGAATTGTTACACTCTTTTTCCATGCTTGCAGCCTGCAGAGTGAAGGTAATCAAACCTGACCCACCAATACCAGGACATTATCATTCGGTTGCTGTTGAAATATATAGGGAGAGATAGAATGAATATAGTATTTATCGCATTAGGAACAAACATTGAACCGAGAGAAGGACATCTTCAAGAGGCAATAAAACTGCTGAACGACTATTCGGAAATAAGGGTAGAAAAGGTGTCTTCTATTTATGAAACAGCTCCCGTTGGTTATGCAAATCAGGCGGACTTTTTAAATATGGTGGTGGAGGTCCATACTACTGATTCTCCCTTGACGTTGTTGGATAAATGCCAGGAAATTGAACAACTGCTTGGTAGAAAAAGGGGGATACGCTTTGGCCCTCGCACAATAGACCTTGACATTTTGCTTTATAATCAAGAAAATAGTAAAACGGAACGATTAATTATTCCTCACCCAAGAATGCATCAACGAGCTTTTGTTCTTATACCATTACTTGAAATTGCGTCATCATTAGAAATTAAAGAACTTGGGAAAAACGTGAAGGAATTAATGAGAGAACTTCCAGAAACAGACATAAAGGATGTACGTATATGGATGCGAAGCGAGTCGGAAGAAGGATAAAGGCCTTCCGTAAATTAAAGGGGTATACACAAATAGCGTTTGCTGAAAAGGTAGAAATTCCTATCGCGGTTATAGGGGCGGTAGAACGAGGAACGAAAGAAGCGGACGAAGAACTGCTAAAGAAGATAACAAAATTTCTAGAGATATCTAAAGAAGAACTAGTATTGGAGAAACAAACTGAAGAGATCCAATCATAATGGGAACCATCACCAATTATTTATCCCTTGTAAAACTAATATATTTCAAACAGGGACCATGGTGGTATCAAACGTGATGCAGAACATCAGTCAGCTCGACTTAGGCAGTTATACATTAAAATTAGATATTTTACATTAATGACAGGAGTGATAGTGGTGTCAGAAGAATTAAATGAACATATGCGGGTAAGACGTGATAAGTTAAATAGCTACAGAGAGCAAGGGCTTGATCCATTTGGCAGCAAATTTGAGCGTACACATCTTGCGCAAGAATTACTTGCTTCTTATGACCAGTTTACGAAGGAAGAACTAGAAGAAAAGACAGATAGCGTGACAATAGCAGGAAGATTGATGACCAAAAGAGGAAAAGGAAAAGCAGGTTTTGCACATATTCAAGATCTAAGTGGTCAAATTCAATTATACATTCGTAAAGATTCTGTCGGTGAAGAAGCATATGAAGTATTCCAATCAACTGACCTTGGGGATATTGTCGGTGTGACAGGGGTTATGTTCAAGACAAATGTCGGAGAGCTTTCTGTTAAAGCGACTGAATTTCAGTTACTAACAAAATCACTTCGCCCATTACCTGAAAAGTATCATGGACTTAAAGATATTGAACAGCGTTATCGCCAGCGGTACTTAGATCTTATAACGAATCTAGATAGCAGGGAAACATTTGTATTACGAAGTAAAATCATTCAATCTATGAGACGTTATTTGGATGGACAAGGCTTCTTAGAAGTGGAGACGCCTATGATGCATGGAATTCCTGGTGGAGCATCTGCTCGTCCATTTGAAACACATCACAATGCGCTAGATATTCCTTTATATATGCGTATAGCAATTGAACTACATCTAAAACGCCTTATTGTAGGTGGTTTAGAAAAGGTGTATGAAATTGGTCGTGTTTTCCGTAATGAAGGTGTATCTACAAGGCACAACCCAGAATTCACAATGATTGAACTGTATGAAGCATACGCAGACTATAAGGATGTAATGGCTTTAACAGAGAACCTAATCGCCCATATTGCAAAAGAGGTTCTAGGAACAACGAAGATCACCTATGGCGAAGAAGAAGTGAACCTTGAGCCTGCATGGAGAAGAGTGCATATGGTTGATGCCGTTAAAGAAGCAACAGGAGTAGATTTTTGGAAGGAAATGACTGATGAAGAAGCAAGAGAGCTTGCGAAGGAAAATGGCATTGAGATAAGAGAAACCATGTCGTTTGGCCATGTAGTAAATGAATTTTTCGAGCAAAAAGTAGAAGAGACTCTAATTCAGCCTACCTTTGTATATGGTCATCCTGTGGCTATTTCTCCATTAGCTAAGAAAAACCCAGAGGATGAACGTTTTACAGATCGCTTTGAATTATTTATTGTAGGGCGCGAGCATGCAAACGCGTTTAGTGAATTGAATGATCCAATTGATCAACGTGAACGTTTTGAAGCCCAAGTTAAAGAGAGAGCAGAGGGGAACGACGAAGCTCATCTTATGGATGATGATTTCCTTGAGGCGTTAGAGTACGGTATGCCTCCAACAGGTGGTTTAGGTATTGGGATTGATAGGTTAGTGATGCTTTTAACTAATGCGCCGTCTATCCGAGACGTGCTGCTGTTTCCGCAAATGCGAAATAAATAAGTTGTAAATACAATGGCTCACAGGAGGAACACTTCTGTGGGCTTTTTTATATACTTATAAAGTGGTAGTGAAAGCAGAGGAAGCAAAGCATATCTCAATTATCTGGGTATAGGTGAATTGGCTAAATAATACGAATATACTTTTCTTTAATTTCTTTTTAAAATGTACTTGCATTCGAATATGAATCATGATAAATTAATAAACGTTGCTTCAACAGACAGCAACAAGACAAACATATTAAGAGAAAATCATTTAAATTAATTTCAAAAAAACATTGACTTGATAATCTCAATATGATATATTTATAAAGTCGCCAAATTGATTAGCGACTTACAAAATTGCTCTTTGAAAACTGAACAAAACAACTAGTATGTCAAGGAAAAACAGATATTCTGTTTTTCGAAGAAATACAAGCAGAAGCCAGTATTCTGCGAAAGCTAAGACAGATTGTGTTGATTGGTGTCAACATGATACAAACTTTTTTGGAGAGTTTGATCTTGGCTCAGGACGAACGCTGGCGGCGTGCCTAATACATGCAAGTCGAGCGCAGGAAGCAAGCAGATCCCCTTCGGGGGTGACGCTTGTGGAATGAGCGGCGGACGGGTGAGTAACACGTGGGCAACCTGCCTGTAAGACTGGGATAACCCCGGGAAACCGGGGCTAATACCGGATAATACTTTTCTTTGCATAAAGGAAAGTTGAAAGGCGGTTTCGGCTGCCACTTACAGATGGGCCCGCGGCGCATTAGCTAGTTGGTGAGGTAACGGCTCACCAAGGCGACGATGCGTAGCCGACCTGAGAGGGTGATCGGCCACACTGGGACTGAGACACGGCCCAGACTCCTACGGGAGGCAGCAGTAGGGAATCTTCCGCAATGGACGAAAGTCTGACGGAGCAACGCCGCGTGAGTGATGAAGGTTTTCGGATCGTAAAACTCTGTTGTTAGGGAAGAACAAGTCGGGTAGTAACTGACCCGGCCTTGACGGTACCTAACCAGAAAGCCCCGGCTAACTACGTGCCAGCAGCCGCGGTAATACGTAGGGGGCAAGCGTTGTCCGGAATTATTGGGCGTAAAGCGCTCGCAGGCGGTCCTTTAAGTCTGATGTGAAATCTCGCGGCTCAACCGCGAACGGTCATTGGAAACTGGAGGACTTGAGTACAGAAGAGGAGAGTGGAATTCCACGTGTAGCGGTGAAATGCGTAGAGATGTGGAGGAACACCAGTGGCGAAGGCGACTCTCTGGTCTGTAACTGACGCTGAGGAGCGAAAGCGTGGGGAGCGAACAGGATTAGATACCCTGGTAGTCCACGCCGTAAACGATGAGTGCTAGGTGTTAGGGGGTTTCCGCCCCTTAGTGCTGAAGTTAACGCATTAAGCACTCCGCCTGGGGAGTACGGCCGCAAGGCTGAAACTCAAAAGAATTGACGGGGGCCCGCACAAGCGGTGGAGCATGTGGTTTAATTCGAAGCAACGCGAAGAACCTTACCAGGTCTTGACATCCTCTGCTATTCCTAGAGATAGGAAGTTCCCTTCGGGGACAGAGTGACAGGTGGTGCATGGTTGTCGTCAGCTCGTGTCGTGAGATGTTGGGTTAAGTCCCGCAACGAGCGCAACCCTTGATCTTAGTTGCCAGCATTAAGTTGGGCACTCTAAGGTGACTGCCGGTGACAAACCGGAGGAAGGTGGGGATGACGTCAAATCATCATGCCCCTTATGACCTGGGCTACACACGTGCTACAATGGATGGAACAAAGGGAAGCAAAACCGCGAGGTCAAGCAAATCCCATAAAACCATTCTCAGTTCGGATTGCAGGCTGCAACTCGCCTGCATGAAGCCGGAATCGCTAGTAATCGCGGATCAGCATGCCGCGGTGAATACGTTCCCGGGCCTTGTACACACCGCCCGTCACACCACGAGAGTTGGTAACACCCGAAGTCGGTGAGGTAACCTTTTGGAGCCAGCCGCCGAAGGTGGGACCAATGATTGGGGTGAAGTCGTAACAAGGTAGCCGTATCGGAAGGTGCGGCTGGATCACCTCCTTTCTAAGGATAGAAACGGAACGCCGAGGATTCTCTTCGGAGAATCTTCCGGTAAGGATATACTAGTTGTTTGGTTCAGTTTTGAGGGAGCAATTCTCTCACTTGTACCTTGAAAACTAAATAAGAGTAACAACGACATCATTTTTTAAAGCTGCAACAATTTGTTCAGCTTGAATATAGCAAGGCTAAGAAATTAGCACGCTTATTTACTGTAACTTAGTTAAGTGAATAAGGGCGCACGGTGGATGCCTTGGCACTAGGAGCCGAAGAAGGACGGGACTAACACCGATATGTCTCGGGGAGTCGTAAGTAGACATTGATCCGGGAATTTCCGAATGGGGGAACCCACTGTTCGTAATGGAACAGTACCTTTACCTGAATACATAGGGTATTGGAGGCAGACCCGGGGAACTGAAACATCTCAGTACCCGGAGGAAGAGAAAGCAAATGCGATTTCCCAAGTAGCGGCGAGCGAAACGGAATTAGCCCAAACCAGAAAGCTTGCTTTCTGGGGTTGTAGGACACTCCACACGGAGTTACAAAGAAATTCTTTAGATGAATCGATCTGGAACGATCAGCCATAGCGGGTAAGAGCCCTGTAATCGAAAAGGAATTTCCTCCGGAGTGTATCCTGAGTACGGCGGAACACGAGAAATTCCGTCGGAATCCGGGAGGACCATCTCCCAAGGCTAAATACTCCCTAGTGACCGATAGTGAACCAGTACCGTGAGGGAAAGGTGAAAAGCACCCCGGGAGGGGAGTGAAAGAGAACCTGAAACCGTGTGCCTACAAGTAGTCGAAGCCCGTTAATGGGTGACGGCGTACCTTTTGTAGAATGGACCGGCGAGTTACGATCGTATGCAAGGTTAAGTGGAAGACACGGAGCCGCAGCGAAAGCGAGTCTGAATAGGGCGATTTGAGTATGCGGTCGTAGACCCGAAACCGTGTGATCTACCCATGTCCAGGGTGAAGGTCAGGTAACACTGACTGGAGGCCCGAACCCACGTATGTTGAAAAATGCGGGGATGAGGTGTGGGTAGGGGTGAAATGCCAATCGAACACGGAGATAGCTGGTTCTCTCCGAAATAGCTTTAGGGCTAGCCTCAAGCATCGAGTACTGGAGGTAGAGCACTGATTGGACTAGGGGCCCTCACCGGGTTACCGAATTCAGTCAAACTCCGAATGCCAGATACTTAGACTTGGGAGTCAGACTATGGGTGATAAGGTTCATAGTCGAAAGGGAAACAGCCCAGACCGCCAGCTAAGGTCCCAAAGTATACGTTAAGTGGAAAAGGATGTGGAGTTGCCCAGACAACCAGGATGTTGGCTTAGAAGCAGCCACCATTTAAAGAGTGCGTAATAGCTCACTGGTCGAGTGACTCTGCGCCGAAAATGTACCGGGGCTAAACGTATCACCGAAGCTGCGGATTGTTCTTCGAACAATGGTAGGAGAGCGTTCTACGGGCAGTGAAGTCAGACCGTGAGGACTGGTGGAGCGCGTAGAAGTGAGAATGCCGGTATGAGTAGCGAAAAAAGAGTGAGAATCTCTTTCACCGAATGCCTAAGGTTTCCTGAGGAAGGCTCGTCCTCTCAGGGTTAGTCGGGACCTAAGCCGAGGCCGAAAGGCGTAGGCGATGGACAACAGGTAGATATTCCTGTACCACCTCTTGAATGTTTGAGCAATGGGGGGACGCAGAAGGATATGGAATGCGCACCGATGGATGTGTGCGCCCAAGCAGTGAGAATGTTGGATAGGCAAATCCGTCCAACTGAGTTCAAGCTGTGATGGGGAGGGAAATTAAGTACCGAAGTTCCAGATTTCACACTGCCAAGAAAAGCCTCTAGTGAGTTCAAAGGTGCCCGTACCGCAAACCGACACAGGTAGGCGAGGAGAGAATCCTAAGGTGAGCGGGAGAACTCTCGTTAAGGAACTCGGCAAAATGACCCCGTAACTTCGGGAGAAGGGGTGCTCCTTTTTAGGAGGAGCCGCAGTGAATAGGCCCAAGCGACTGTTTAGCAAAAACACAGGTCTCTGCGAAGCCGAAAGGCGAAGTATAGGGGCTGACACCTGCCCGGTGCTGGAAGGTTAAGGGGAAGCGTTAGGCGCAAGCCGAAGCGTAGAACCGAAGCCCCAGTAAACGGCGGCCGTAACTATAACGGTCCTAAGGTAGCGAAATTCCTTGTCGGGTAAGTTCCGACCCGCACGAAAGGTGCAACGACTTGGGCACTGTCTCAACGAGAGACCCGGTGAAATTATACTATGCGTGAAGATGCGCATTACCCGCGACAGGACGGAAAGACCCCGTGGAGCTTTACTGTAGCCTGATATTGAATGTTGGTACAGCTTGTACAGGATAGGTGGGAGCCTTCGAAGCGTGAGCGCTAGCTTACGTGGAGGCATCCGTGGGATACCACCCTGGCTGTACGAACCTTCTAACCCAGGACCGTAATCCGGTTCGGAGACAGTGTCAGGCGGGCAGTTTGACTGGGGCGGTCGCCTCCCAAAAGGTAACGGAGGCGCCCAAAGGTTCCCTCAGAATGGTTGGAAATCATTCGTAGAGTGTAAAGGCACAAGGGAGCTTGACTGCGAGACCTACAAGTCGAGCAGGGACGAAAGTCGGGCTTAGTGATCCGGTGGTTCCGCATGGAAGGGCCATCGCTCAACGGATAAAAGCTACCCCGGGGATAACAGGCTTATCTCCCCCAAGAGTTCACATCGACGGGGAGGTTTGGCACCTCGATGTCGGCTCATCGCATCCTGGGGCTGTAGTCGGTCCCAAGGGTTGGGCTGTTCGCCCATTAAAGCGGTACGCGAGCTGGGTTCAGAACGTCGTGAGACAGTTCGGTCCCTATCCGTCGTGGGCGTTGGAAGTTTGAGAGGAGCTGTCCTTAGTACGAGAGGACCGGGATGGACACACCGCTGGTGTACCAGTTGTTCCGCCAGGAGCATAGCTGGGTAGCTACGTGTGGCAGGGATAAGTGCTGAAAGCATCTAAGCATGAAGCCCCCCTCAAGATGAGACTTCCCATCACTTCGAGTGAGTAAGATCCCTCAGAGACGATGAGGTTGATAGGTCCGAGGTGGAAGCGTGGTGACACGTGGAGCTGACGGATACTAATAGATCGAGGACTTAACTAACATTTTTTGATTCGTTGTTATCTCTTATTTAGTTTTTAGGGTATAAAAAACCCTTGCATTTTTTGATGAAAATGCATATAATATGGTCAGTTATCAATGGATTGCGGTTAATACCGTTTATGTCCTATGTAAACATGAAATGACCTATATGAATTAGGTCTGGTAGTAATAGCGGAGAGGTCACACCTGTTCTCATGCCGAACACAGAAGTTAAGTTCTCCAGCGCCGATGGTAGTTGGGGCTTTGCCCCTGCAAGAGTAGGACGCCGCCAGGCCTATTTTTTTATATATTGCGTATAATAATCGGTCAAGTTGTACAAACTAAGATTGTTATAGTAATAAAGATTATTCCACAGTAGCTCAGTGGTAGAGCAATCGGCTGTTAACCGATCGGTCGTAGGTTCGAATCCTACCTGTGGAGCCATTTTTATGTCTGCTTCCATAGCTCAGCAGGTAGAGCACTTCCATGGTAAGGAAGGGGTCAGCGGTTCAAATCCGCTTGGAAGCTCTCATAAGAAAAGCCTTTACTCCACGTGAGTAGAGGCTTTTTTATTTGCCTTTTTTGTTTCTTTAATTCATCGCCTGTTTTTCCCTAAATTCTCTCTGTAAATTCGATAGTAGATAGTTCTTTTAGATCAAGGAAGATCCCTCCTAAATATTCGCTCTCTTATTCTCCAACATCTCCATTCGTTTATAGGCAAAACTATACTCCACGTTAAACAGTTCCATTAGGTTATGGGGGGTCAGTTTTATCGTAATCTTCTCGAGCATAAACGTTGGGATACAAAGGTGGCAGCTGAAATAGTTTGCCTGCCATTCCTGTAATTCAACAAAGCTTGGTGGTAATAACTCCTGCCTTCCTACATGCCACATTATATGAGCCACTTCATGCGTGAATTCTTGCCACTGAACTCTTTCATTTTTTTGTTCATTTAAGAAAATAATGTATTTCCCATCCCTGCTTACTGCTTCGCTTCCAAACTCCCATGGATGTACCGAAATTTGGAGTGCTTCCGCCATAGTGTAAATCCCTAAGTCTGCAGGCTTTTTTATGTTAACAGACAGCAAGAGGTCTTTTATAAATGTTTCCGTTCTAGTGTAGAACAAAGGAATACCTCCCCATAAATAGAATGTATGTTCGTGTTTGGTTTATAAAAGGAGGTGCACCGCTATTTGTACACCTAATCATCAGCTAAGGATCTCTGCTAAGTCCTACTATTCTTCTTTAAATGCTTCCCAAATCCTTTTTAACCTGCGTAGATCCTCTTCACTATTTTGTGGTAGCGTCTTATACCATCTTTCAAGTGCGGGATCATTGCGAAATGCTTCGAAATCTTCCTTTTCACTCCTAGCTGGATTTTCGGACCTCCCAAGAAGGTAGTCTGTCGTTACTTCTAGTACTGTGGCGATGCGGCCTAGTTCATGGTCTTTAACTGGCCTTTCCCCTAATTCAATTCGATTCATTACGCTCACATTTAATTGAATACGTTTGGCGAGTTCTCGTTGGCTCCAGTTTTGTCTCTCTCGCAATTGGATAATTCTTTCCCCTAATTTCACCGTGAACAACCCTTTCTTATACCTCTCTATATCATAACATTATTTCTAATTGCGAAACAAATAACTAATTTTAGCCCTAAAGTCCTCTTTACATTTCTGTTTTAGAAATATAATATAGGAACAAACGTTCTATATAGTATACCATATTTTTCTATGATAAAGGGGGATCAGCATGGGTTATTCTACTAATCAAAAAAACTGTGTTGTTACATGGGTTGTCAGCGACATACGAAAAGATAAACGAAGTGGTGCTCTATCACCAATTACGAGAAGCAAGTATGCACAATTGCTATTCAATAAGGGGGCAGGTTTTGATGAACGAAAAACAGATTGAGCGTACTTTAAAAGACTATCGTTGGATGTTAAAAGAAATTAAAAGGCAGAGGGTCGTGTTAGAAGAAGAGATAGGATCCAAATTGGTTGCTTCATCTGGTATTGAATCGACACTTCCTAAAACAAAAGGGAAAGTAAGTGACCCTGTTGGTCAAGAAGTATTGCGAAGAGAGAAGAAAAGTGGATGGATTATAAAATTGGAGAGAAAGGTTTTATTTATCCAGGAGAGAATGATAGCCATTGAAGATCCAAGGGAAAAGGCTATCCTAGAATGTATATTAGATGGAATGACAATTAGTGCGGTAAGCGAGCATATGGGCTTATCGAGAAGACAGGTATATCACATAAAGGATGATATTGTTCGTCAAATTGCACATTTTACACACTCTGCGCAGTAGATGACAAAGATAACAAAGGGGTTGTACAATAGATTTAACAGGAATAGAACAAGTGTTCCTGTTGAAGGCAACTTGTTAGGAACATCACCATACAAAGAAGGGAGGTTGGGAATGCTAAATCAAAAGGAACAGGAAAATACGAAGGAATTTTTGACAGTGCTTATGGAAGTGAAGGTGTCGCTGGCTGAGTTAAATGGGAAAATAGATCAGTTACAAGATGTTAAAGAAACACTCACCAAAACAAAAAAAGTGGCCGAAGAGGCAAACTATCGTTCCGTTGAGAACAACAATAAGATTAAGACTATCCAGACAAGCTCAAGGCACCTGGGAATCGCCCTAATCTCCATGATTGGGGCATTTGTATGTCAGATTCTATTTTTTCTGTTGACGTTTGGTTTATAAATAATAGTAGAGAAGAGGTGGTAGAAATGGATAGAGGGACAGTCGTACGAACCATTGCGCTTGCGATTTCTTGGGCGAATGTTCTGCTCACTCACTATAACTTACAGCCAATACCCGTGTTGGATGAGCAAACGATAGCATACCTGTTATGTTTCTCTGTCTCTGTGTGGTCGTGGTTTAAAAATAATTACCTTACAGCAACAGGAGAACAGCAAAAACTAGTACTAAAAAAATATAATTTGGCAAAGTAGTCAAACGGCTAGTCCACACGGGCAAGCCGTTTTTCTAATCGGCTAGGCTCCATCGCCCAGAGACTAGGCGACTTCACGAATCGCCCTACGATAAGTCATCATCGGTTCGTAACCTTACCGTGATTCCTTTATCTCAGTTGATTCGTTCCACTCGCTACGTCTCTAATCGGGCTCTTACGCTTTTGTTCTATAAAATATCAAGGAGGAGATTTATTATGGCTATTATTGCAATTGGAGCAGGACATGGTATTAACACACCGGGGAAAAGGTCCCCAGCTGGTGAAAGAGAATGGACTTTTAACAACAAAGTAGTTTCGGCTGCTATTCGTTACCTTGGAGGTTACGAGAATGCGAATGTAGTAAGGTTAGACGATCCTAGTGGAAATACAGATGTACCATTAACGACTCGAACAAATACTGCTAACAACGCTAATGCAGATATTTTAGTATCGTACCACCATAATGCCAATACAGGGCAATGGGGGACATGGACAGGGACAGAGACGTATCATTACCCTGGCTCTACTTCAGGTTATAACCTGGCGCGAAGTATTCATCCTAGTATTGTAACTGCGATGGGACTACGAGATCGTGGCGTTAAGTCGGCAAACTTTCATATGCTACGAGAATCCAACATGCCAGCCATCCTTATTGAAGGCGGTTTTATGGATTCTACCATAGATATTGTAAAGATGCGGAACAATGGGGTAATGGATAATACAGGAAAAGCACTAGCTGACTCGATTGCATCTTATCTTGGATTAGTAAAGAAAGATGGTGGAGGTTCCGGACAGGGATTTGTTGAAATCGTCACAGACTCTCTTTGGACGTATAACACTGCTAACTGGAATGATCGTGCCGTCATTGTAAACAGAGGAGAAGTATTTACCGTCATTCGGGACAGGTTCCCGGTAGATGGAGGATATATGTATCAAATAAAAAGTGGCTTATATATTACGGCGAATCCTAATTATGTAAGGTACTATACAAAATAAACAAATGGAGGGGTACTCACCCCTCCATTTCTAAATGAAATTGCCTAGTTTTGGTTATGCTAAAAAGAGGTGATGATAATGAAAGCTAATGAGAAAGATTATCAAAAATATAGTGATGCCATAGACCGTATACAAGAGGGAAACGAAGCTATGATTGAGCTATTTAATGAGCTTGAAAAAGATAATCCTGTAATTGGGTTTAACGGAGAAGTCATGAAAAGTATTTCACAGGCTAAAGAGAAATATGGTGAAGATGTCATCGATCAAAAGATAAATACGGTTGTAGCGGAAATGTTATCCTGGTTAGATTTAACTGATCTCTCATAACAAAGGTTCGGCGGAGTCCTTACGATTTTGAAAATAACGAACGATTGCCCATTGAATAGAAAAAACAGTGAGAGCTACAAGGCATAAATTTACATAGTATAGCACGCCATCCCCGAAATAGTTTAAAGGGGTATTTGATATAGGGGTATTCCTAAGATAGAGATAATTGACATCTAAAATGGGATTAACAATAAACCCAATAAAAGCTGCATAAATTAGTAGTAGACCATAGCTTATAAGCAGGGATCTATATTTTAAAGTGATAGAACTAGTTACAATCACAAAAAGGCTAGCCCAGGAAATAACGATGTGATGCACAAAAAATTTCCAGAATCGAAAATGCGGAAAATTATATAGCAGATCTGGGGTAATTAGCGCTATTAATGCTGGTACTAAGCCAATATAGAAAGTTAAAGTGGCAAGCATTTTATTTTGTAGTAAAAGCGTTAGGGCTGCTGTAATGCTTGCAACACCACATAAATGCAAGGGAATATGCTCCTTTAAATTCCAAATCCCAGTGCTTGCTGACCAAATTTGATAGCTAATTTCTGATAGGATTAAAAGAATAAAGAGGGACCATCTTATTATATTGTAGATACGTTTATAAAAGGGTTGCCTTTTTAGTGAGTTAAAATAAATTATTAATATAAACCCAACAAAATAGATGGACAGCATAACGAGGTGGGATATCTTAAATATGACAAAAGGCTCTCCCTCAACAGAAAAGATTGCATCATACATACACATTCCCTCCTAAAATAAAAGACGCTTTTTTGCATAAAGGCAAAGAAGCGTCTTTTTCCTGTTTAACCGCCGATTATATGGTATCCAGAATCTACGTGCATGACTTCACCAGTAACCCCTCTAGCCAGATCGCTCAAGAAGAATAGGGTTGCATCCCCTACCTGATCTTGATCAACATTTCGGCGCAACGGTGCTTTTTCTTCAATGATGCCAAGTTTTTCGTTAAAACCTCCAACACCTTTGGCAGATAAAGTACGAATTGGACCAGCTGAAACAGCGTTGACACGGATTCCGTATTTACCAACATCTTCTGCTAAATAGCGCATGCTTGCTTCTAGAGAAGCTTTAGCAACACCCATCACGTTGTAATTTTGAATTACCCTTTCTGCACCAAGATAGGTTTGGGTAACAATGCTACCTCCCTCTGTCATTAGCGGTTTAGCAGCTTTTGTCACGGCAACTAAGGAAAATGCACTAATTTCCTGTGCCAGTAAGAAGCCTTCACGTGAAGTGTCTGCATACTCGCCTTTAAGTTCATCGCGATTGGCAAATGCTACCGAATGAACAACGCCATGAATAACGCCAACCTTCTCCTTTATTTCATCAAATGCATTTGTAATACTTTCATCACTTGCAACATCGCATGACACGATAAGCTTTGCTTCTATTCCATTTTTCTCTAATAACTTAGTTAGTTTTTGATAGGAGCGTTCCTGTCTATTTGTAAAGATCAGATTTGCCCCTGCATTATGTAATGATTTTGTTATTCCCCAGGCAATACTTCGTTCACTTGCAACACCCATGACGACTACATTCTTGCCTTGCAATAAATTAGACATGAAAAATACCTCCATTAAAATGATCTTCTATATTATAACCCAATTGAATTACAATTAGAAAGTAAAGTTGAGTAATCTAACCTGTTCAAAGTGTTTTAATTTAGTAATGTGATGTTTATGAAACGATCCAATAACACTGCTTCGACTTGCTAAATAGGTCGAATGACACCGAGGTTTTTCTACATATTTCATTAAAAATGAAAAAAACATAAAAAAAACGCATTTTCCTCTTTACAAAGTTTTAAGAAACGATTATAATAAATTTTGTCGGTTTGAGAGAAATGAAAAAAATGTAGAAAACACTTTAATCTTCTTTCAAAATATGATATAATTTTTATTCGTATGGCCCGTTGGTCAAGCGGTTAAGACACCGCCCTTTCACGGCGGTAACACGGGTTCGAATCCCGTACGGGTCACCAATTTTTCAATCCTGAATTGATGGAGGATTAGCTCAGCTGGGAGAGCACCTGCCTTACAAGCAGGGGGTCGCAGGTTCGAGCCCTGCATCCTCCACCATTCGCCGGCCTAGCTCAACTGGTAGAGCAACTGACTTGTAATCAGTAGGTTGGGGGTTCAAGTCCTCTGGCCGGCACCATTTTTCTTTTTATGTGTATATTAACTCATTTATAGTTAACAATATGGAGGGGTAGCGAAGTGGCTAAACGCGGCGGACTGTAAATCCGCTCCCTCAGGGTTCGGCAGTTCGAATCTGCCCCCCTCCACCATTTTTATATTGTTGGGCTATAGCCAAGCGGTAAGGCATCGGGTTTTGATCCCGTGTACCCCAGGTTCGAATCCTGGTAGCCCAGCCATTTTTTTATTTCTAGGCCTTTTTTTATGTAGAGTAATATTATTACTATAATAAGGAAACTTTTAATTGCTAAGAGCCATTAGCTCAGTTGGTAGAGCAACGAGCAATTGCATCTACCGAATAAGCTACGAGTAACCCCGATGCACTAATCATCTCTGAATTAGCTATAAGAAGCAGGGGTCATCGAAATGGATTTACTTTACTTTTTACACGAGCCATTAGCTTAGTTGGTAGAGCAAGCCGCTAGCATCATCGAGTATGCTACTATGTGCAGGCCTGCGAGGAGTGCAGCTTCACTGAAATAGTTTGCAACACGACGAACATAAGAAAATAACACTTAACTTCCTAATATGGGAGCATTTTATTAAGAACGAGCCATTAGCTCAGTTGGTAGAGCATCTGACTTTTAATCAGAGGGTCGAAGGTTCGAATCCTTCATGGCTCATCCTTTTTATTTGAACGTAGAGTACAACTTGAATATAGAAAATGTAGATAAACAGGGTCGTTTTTATTGTTAAACAACCTTGTTTATTTGCATTTTAGCCCTTTTTTTTACATAATAGTTACAGTGATTTTATTTGAAGAATATAGATGCCAAACGTGTTATAATAAATTAGATTTAAGACTTTATTAACAAAATTAATACGAAGTTTATATATATATAATTATTGTATACAAAAGGATGAAGACGTATGAAAACTTCCAGGATCCCAGGTTTCTACAATAAAACGGTTGAAGAACGCAGAGAGTCACTGGAAAGTGTTGAACAACTTTCTGTGGATGATGCTGCAGCTTTTCATGAGCCCCTCTCTACAGATACCGCAGATAAGATGATTGAAAATGTGATTGGAACATACCCTCTTCCTTTAGGAGTAGGATTGAACTTCTTAATAAATGGGAAAGAATATGTAGTACCAATGGCTATTGAAGAACCATCTGTGGTCGCGTCAGCCAGTTACATCGCTAAGATTGTCCGAGAGGCTGGTGGATTTACTACAGAAGCAACGGAAAGAGTGATGATCGGGCAGATACAAGTAGTAGGTGCTCCTGATCTAGACGCTGCAAAGGCAGCTATTCTATCCGAAAAGGACTCATTAATTGATGATGCGAATGCCGCATATCCTAGTCTGGTTGCCAGAGGAGGCGGAGCAGAGGATCTGGAAGTAAGGATCTTAAATGAAGCGTCTAATTCGACTTATGGTAAGATGCTTGTCGTGCATTTATATGTCAATACATGTGATGCCATGGGAGCGAATATTATTAATACCATGGTGGAATCATTAGCACCGACGATTGAAGTATTAACAAATGGGAAGGTTTACTTGAGAATCCTTTCTAACTACGCTGACCGATGCCTTGCGCGGGCACGATGTGTCATTCCTGCCAAGTTACTCGAAACAGGTGACTTTTCCGGGGAAGCAGTGCGAGATGGTGTTGTGCATGCTTACGAATTTGCAGCATCCGATCCATATCGAGCTGTTACCCACAACAAAGGAATCATGAACGGCATCGATCCTATTGTTATTGCTACAGGGAACGATTGGCGTGCAGTTGAGGCGGGGGCGCATGCCTATGCCGCAAGAACAGGACAATATAGTTCGATGACTACATGGTCTACAGATAATGAGGGAAACCTAGTTGGAGAATTAGAATTACCAATGTCTGTGGGAACTGTTGGTGGCGCAATACGTGTGCACCCAATGGCAAAGGTAGCACAAAATATATTGAACGTAGAATCAGCTCAAGAATTGGCCCAGGTCATTGTTGCCGTCGGTTTGGCGCAGAACCTTGGAGCACTTAAAGCACTAGTGACAGATGGTATTCAAAAAGGACATATGGCACTACATTCTCGCTCTGTTGCAATAGCAGCAGGGGCTTCTGGGGAGATGATTGATATCATTGCAGGAAAATTAGTGGAACTAAAAGAAATCCGTGTCGGAAAAGCTAAAGAATTGGTGGAACAATTTAAAAAATGAGTGCAGAAAAAGCTACAACAACAGAACAAACAGCTATAGGAATAGCTCATAGTAAACTGATTCTAATTGGGGAGCATGCAGTTGTACACGGACAACCGGCTATTGCTATCCCGTTTCCTCTAGTAGGTGTAGAATCTGTAGTAGAACATGAGCCAGGTCCTGTCGTAATAGATAGCACGTTTTATCACGGCCCGCTGGGCTTAGCTCCTGAACCTTTGCAAGGCATCACTAACTGTATTAGTGGAACCCTTGAATATCTAGAGTTACCGAAAGCAGATCTGTTAATCCGGATTAAGTCTTCTGTGCCTCCTGGGAAAGGTCTCGGGTCAAGTGCTTCGGTTGCGATCTCTGTTATTAGATCTTTGTTTGCTTATGCTGATATTGAGCACACAGATGAGGAGCTACTTAAGCTTGCTAATATTGCAGAAACATTTGCACACGGAGCACCTAGTGGGATTGATACGTTAACGATAACTTCTGAATTACCTGTATGGTACGAAAAGGATAACCCTACAGATTTCATTGAGTTAAATGATGATTTTCATTTCGTTGTTGCCGATTCCGGAAGCATTGGAGATACAAGAATGGCAGTAGAATCTGTAGCGCATTTACTTCGTGTAGCTCCGCGTAAAATCCAACGGAAGCTTGATCGCATAGGGGAATTAACCCATCAGGCAAAAGATGCGTTGGAAAAAAGAGGAAAGCATTTGCTTGGTCAAATGCTAAACGAGGCGCAAAAAGAGTTGGAAGCTTTAGGAGTTAGTACTACAGGGTTAAACAAGCTTATTGATTTTGCACGTGAAGAAGGTGCTCTTGGAGCGAAATTGACAGGCGGAGGTAACGGCGGCTGTATTATTGCCCTTGCTCAAAATGAAGTCCATTCAAGATTGCTTGCTGAGAAATTAAGAAAATTTGGTGCACATGCTGTATGGCCATTTGTGCTTAAAAGGCACCATAAGAAATAGTGAAAAAGGGGACTATTATGAAGGCAACAGCTAAAGCACATACAAATATTGCCTTGATTAAATATTGGGGGAAACGAAACGAATCCATTATATTGCCAACCAACAGCTCTTTGTCTTTAACGTTGGATGGTTTTTATACCACTACAACCGTGGATTTTTCTGAGGAGTACACGAAGGATCAATTTACGCTAAATGAAAGACCTATTGAAGGAGAGCAACTTAGACGTGTTACGGGTTTTCTTGACCTCATTCGACAACATGCAGGGAAGTCTTTACATGCAGCAGTTCATTCTGTTAACGAAGTACCTACTGCTGCGGGATTTGCTTCCTCTGCATCAGGCTTTGCAGCATTAGCGGCTGCCGGAAGTAAAGCGATAGGTCTAGACTTACCAGAACGTGAGCTTTCTGCTTTGACAAGACAAGGTTCAGGCTCAGCTTGCCGTTCGATCTATGGAGGGTTTGCTGAATGGGAAATGGGAACAAAGGAAGATGGAAGTGATTCCTATGCTGTCCCTATTGCTCCAGCTGAGCATTGGGATCTTCGGGTTGCAGCTGTTGTGTTGTCTTCCAAGATGAAAAAAGTTTCGAGTCGCACTGGAATGAAGCGCACTGTGGAAACCTCCCCTTTCTATCAAGGATGGCTTGATAGTATCCCTGCTGAGATGAATCAAATTAAAGAAGGAATTAAAGAGCTTGATTTTGAAAAGGTGGGAGAGGTAGCTGAGGCTAATTGTCTGAAGATGCACGCAACGACACTTGGTGCAAACCCACCTTTTACATATTGGCACGATACGACGATGACGGTCATGGAAACGGTAAGAGAAATGCGCGAAAAGGGAATTCCCGCATATTTTACAATTGACGCAGGGCCCAATGTAAAAGTATTATATTTACCGGAGAACGAGGAAGTAATTAAAAACACACTCCGTACCATACCAGGTGTTGCCGATATTCGGTTGAGCCGGCCTGGACAGGGAGTAACCTATCTGTAAGGGATGAAATCCATTGCCGAATACACCGATGACAATAAAGGTACCTGGGAAGTTAATGATAGCTGGCGAGTTTGCGGTCTTGGAACCATACTACCAATTAGTTGTAATGGCGGTTGACCGATATGTATATACCACCATTGAAGAGAGCGAGCAGAATCGTGTTTCACTTCATGACTTCCAATTGGAGGACCTTAAATGGGACTTCGAAAAAGGGACCCTTACCATACATACGGATAATCCAAAGAGAATTTTTGTGGAAGAGGCCATGCGTATTGCAATGGCCTATCTTCATGAGCAGAATATACAGCCAGGGTCTTTTGCCATTTCAGTTAAAAGCGAACTAGATGATGTTACAGGAGTAAAGTATGGCTTAGGATCAAGTGCTGCAGTAGTAACGTCTATAATTACAGCGATTTTTAAAAAGTACTTCCCAACTTATAAGCAAGATGAATTGTTTAAACTTTCTGCTTTGGCACATGTAAATGTTCAAGGAAACGGATCTGGTGCCGATATTGCAGCATCAACTAATGGCGGCTTTTTACAATATGCATCCTTCCAGGCGGAATGGTTAAAAGACGCATATATACATGCGAAAAGTCTAAGTGAGTTGGTAGAAAAAGATTGGAAGTACTTTTCATTAAAGCCTTTACGTTTACCTGAAACCGTCTTTGTCTGTGTAGGGTGGACTGGAAAACCGGCTTCGACTGCAAAGCTTGTCGATGAGTTGAGGTTGCTTAAAAGCAATGATCCAGTGGCTTATCAAGGGTTCTTAGATGCAAGTGAAGAAGCAGTTTCTACCTTTTTGCAGGGCATGAAGGAAGAGAATGTTGACTTGTTATTAACGGGCGTTAAACAAAACAGGAGAGCACTTTCAGAGGTTGGAAAGCAAGCGAATGTAGCCATTGAAACCCCCTTGCTTGGCAAATTATGTGATCTGGCGGAGGAATATGGTGGTGCAGGTAAATCTTCAGGAGCTGGTGGTGGGGATTGTGGAATTGCCTTTCTACCATCAAAAGAAAAAGCAGACGAGCTAATGAAGGCTTGGGAGAGAGCAGGTATAAAGCCATTATCCATTAAGCCTTCATCGATTGGAGCGAGTATAAGTAATTTGTGAAACAGCTACTTGGCGTAGCTGTTTTTTGTCGTTAAAATAATTGATCAAATCGCCTCTCAATAACCGCTCCACACTCTAAGCAATTTCTCCTTAACCTCAATCCTTTGTATATATATACATCTAAATGTGGAGTTGAGTCACCTCCTCGTTTTTGGCTACAATAGAACTAGAGGAGGCGCTTACATGATGAAAGATATTTCTATTATTGGGGTTCCTATGGATTTAGGTCAAAGTAGACGTGGAGTAGATATGGGGCCAAGTGCTCTGCGTTATGCAGGGGCAATTGAGAAGCTGCAGGAACTAAATATTAACGTACATGATTTGGGAGATATTCCGATAAATAGACCCTCAATGGAGCAAGCAGATCAAGATGAAAGCAATTTGAAAAACCTTGAACAAGTAATTGAGGCAAATGAGAAGCTTGCAGAAATGGTAGATAAAGAAATTGAAGTGGGCCATTTCCCATTAGTATTTGGAGGAGATCACAGTATCGCTATTGGCAGTTTAGCAGGAATATCGAAGCATTATGAAAACCTTGGCGTCATCTGGTATGATGCGCACGGAGATTTAAATTCTGAAGCTACATCTCCATCTGGAAACATTCACGGTATGCCGCTGGCTGTCAGCTTAGGCATTGGCAACGAAAGGTTAACTAATATTGCTGGATATACACCTAAAATCAAGCCGGATAACATTGTTATTATTGGCGCACGTTCATTGGATCCTGGTGAAAAAGCGTTAATTCAGGATAGAGGGATAAAGGTATTTTCCATGCATGAGATTGATCGAATGGGTATGCCGGCTGTCATGGAAGAAGCAATTCAATACTTAAAAAAGAAGGCGGATGGAATTCATTTAAGTCTTGATCTCGATGGATTAGATCCATCAGAAGCACCTGGTGTCGGTACTCCTGTTATTGGTGGAATGACCTATCGTGAGAGCCATTTGGCTATGGAAATGCTCGCAGAAGCGGAGTGCATTACTTCAGCAGAATTTGTCGAAGTAAATCCGATTTTGGATGAAAAGAATAAAACAGCTATCGCTGCAGTGGCGCTAATGGGTTCTTTGTTCGGCGAAAAATTAAAATAAAACAAAAGCATACAAAAAAGACATTCAATTCCTTCATGGGATTAAATGTCTTTTTCTATTTATAGTTAACACCTTGCTGTTTTAGAATGATTATGATTACAGTCATTTGTTGTTTTGATACTCGTTTATTAGTTGGTCTAATTTTACACTGGAGGTAACAACAGCTTCTGAAGTTAAAGAGTGAAACCTGCTTAAATTAAGCATTTCTTCACGACATTGTTCAATTTTTTGTAAAAGTGTTGAATTACACACAAATCTTTCCTCCTATTTAGTATAATGTATAGTAAGAAACTACCCATTTAATTGGAATGATAAACCTAAAAAATTTTTTTATTCTTATTGAAACCTTTTTTACATAGAAAACGTATGATAAATACCGCATGATTGGCGGAGGTACTTGTATGGAACAATTTATAAGAGAGAAAATAAAAAAAGTGAAAAAAGGGGACCAATCTGCTTTTGAAGATGTTGTCTCATTTTTTCAGAGCAAAATCTATCAGCATTGTTATCGAATGCTTGGTAATGCGCACGAGGCGGAGGATATAGCACAGGAAGCTTTTATTCGAGCATATGTTAACATCCATTCTTTTGATGAAAAACGGAAATTTTCCACATGGCTATACCGAATCGCTACAAATCTAACGATTGACCGAATTCGAAAACGAAAGCCGGATTATTACCTAGATGCGGAGATTAAAGGAACGGAAGGGTTAAATATGTACTCGCAGATGGCCGATGAAGGTCGTTTGCCTGGCGAAGAAGTGGAAAGTATGGAATTGCAGCGCTATATACATCAAGAGATTTCAGAGCTCCCTCCAAAATACCGCAGTGTAATTATGTTGCGTTATTTGGAAGAATTCTCGCTACAAGAAATCAGCGACATTCTGGATATTCCATTAGGAACCGTGAAGACCCGGATTCATCGAGGGAGAGAAGCTTTACGGAAAAGGCTTCGTCACGTGTAAAGGAGTGTGATTCACATGGAATGTAATCATGAAGCGTCCTCGCTAATGCATAAATACTTGGACGGGGATATATCCAATGAAGAAGAGAAAAAACTGCGGCTTCACTTAGAAGATTGTGAAGCCTGTCAAAAACATTTTCGTGAATTGAAGCGGACGATCACGCTGCTTCAAAGTACGGAACATATAGAAGCGCCTGCTAATTTTACTGCTAATGTGATGAATCGACTTCCGACTGAGAAAAAGCGTATGAAATACGGGCGCTGGTTTAAAGCACACCCGATTATTACGGCGGCTGCCCTCTTTTTAATTTTTATGATGAGTGGTGTGTTTTCAGCATGGAACCAAGATAGTGAATTGGTCGTTTCCAAACAAGATAATCTTGTTATTGAGGGAGACACTGTAATCGTGCCTGAAGACGTTACGGTAGAAGGGGATTTAGTTGTTAAGAATGGAAACCTTGTGATTAAGGGAACCATTAACGGTAATGTTACCCTCATTAATGGCAAGCTTATAGAAAACCCGATTGAAAGCGAAGGGTTAATGGCATCTGCCGGAGGAGTAAATGGGGAGTTAAAGCATGTTGACCAAATTTTTGAATGGGTATGGTACAATTTGAAAAATTTGTTTAGAAGTATCTTTGCATTTTAAATCATAATTTCAATCCCAAGTTCACAGTAAGTGGACTTGGGATTTCTCTTAGAATTGCTTGCAGTTATGAAACCAAACCGGGTCTTAATTGATCAAGCATAATAAGGAAACCACACAGTCTGTAAATTATTAACAAGAGAGTAACCTATCAAGCCAAATGAGATATGTTTATCTACACACCTTAATGAGATGTATTATATTCACTACAGTTTTCTACACATGTCTAAAGCCGAATTATGTTATAATAGTAAACGTTACTATCTATAGAACGGTGGAACGAAAATGATGTGCAAAAGGATGGATACATATGCTTGATGGGGGATTCGATCTTTTACAGCTCCTGAGAATTGGCGTGGACATTGCTCTTGTCTGGTATATATTATACAAACTGATCATGCTTATCAGAGGTACAAAGGCAATTCAGCTATTAAAAGGGATTGCTGTTGTTTTGGCTGTTTGGTTGCTCAGTATCGTTTTAGAATTACAGACAATTCAATGGATTACCAACCAAGCCATTAGGTGGGGGCTTATTGTAATTATAATCTTGTTCCAGCCTGAGTTACGCCGAGCATTGGAGCAATTAGGACGAGGAAACATATTTGGGCGTGGGTCCCGGTCAGAAGAAGAGATTATTGAACAGAATATAGATGCGATTATTCAATCCTGTGTTTACATGGCAAAGCGCCGTATTGGTGCCCTTATTTCTATTGAGCGAGAGACAGGGATTGGTGATTATGCAGAAACGGGTATTCCAATTGGCGGTAAGCTGACACATCAACTGTTAACAAATATCTTCACCCCAAATACCCCATTACATGATGGCGCAGTGATAATTAAATCTGAAGAAATTGTCGCGGCAGCCTGTTATCTCCCACTATCTGAAAGTCCTTTTATATCTAAGGAATTGGGGACAAGGCATAGAGCGGCAATGGGAATTAGTGAAGTTACCGACGCGCTTACAATTGTGGTGTCGGAGGAGACAGGAAATATATCTTGTACGAAAAATGGCGAGCTTCACAGGGAACTTGAGGCAGAAGAGCTACGTAATATGCTGAAAGATAATTTATCCTTAAATCTGAAAACCTCTGAAAAGAAGTCTTGGAAATGGAGGGGGAAAAAGAATGGATAACTGGTTTAGAAGTAAATGGTTTGTTCGTGTAATAGCTCTGGCATTAGCAGTTTTGCTCTATATCTTTGTTAATGTTGAAACAAATCGGCCTACAGCATCAGATTCCACCTTCCCAAGTCAATCAGATGACGCTCAGACAATGAGGGACGTACCAGTTGAAATAGAAATAGATTCAGATAACTATGTAGTAAGTGGTGTTCCAGAAAGTGTGACAGTTTATATGCAGGGATCACCAGGAATTTTAACCCCAGTTATTACCAATCGTAACTTTAAGGTCTTTGTTGATTTGGAAGGGTTTGAAGCGGGGGAACATAAGGCGGTAGAAATTCAACATACGATTTCTCCTGATATAGATGCACAAATTGAACCAAAACATATAGACGTGGTAATAGAAGAAAAAGGCACGAAAGAGTTTGATGTAACGGTTGATTTCTTAAATGAAAATGGGCTTGCCGAAGGGTATGAGCTTGGCGATTATATGGTAGACCCGAGTACTGTCACTATAACTAGTGCTAAAAGTGTTATTGACCGAATTGGCATTGTCAAGGTCTATGTGGATTTATCAGGACTTGATCGTGATGTGGATACAAGAGAAGTGCCTGTGAATGTATACGATAATCAAGGGAACGCGTTGAGTGTCAATGTGCAACCTGAAAATGTAGTGGTATCTGCAGAAATTGACAATCCAAGTAAGACTGTACCACTGAGTGTTGAGACGAACGGCGAATTGCCAGAAGGCTATTCTCTTACATCGATTTCTGCTAATGTAGAGGAAATTGAAGTATATGGCAGAAGTAATGTTCTTGAAAACATTGAGACAGTTAATACAGAAGAAATAGATCTTTCTCAAATTACAGAGTCTGGAACCATTGAAGCAGATATAACCTTGCCTGATGGAGCAAGTGCACCAGGTAACGGAACCATTGAGGTCTCCGTGGAACTAGAGCAAACCAGAACAATTGAGTCGTTGCCAATCGAGACTGAAGGAATAGGGGACGAGCTTGAGTCGACCTTCCTTGATCCTGAAAATGGAGAAATGAATGTAACAATCAGTGGTAGCCAGGAAGACGTAGATGGAATAACTGCAGATGATTTCCGATTTTTCATCGACCTTAGTGGTTTGGAGCCAGGAGAACATGAAGTCCCTATTTCAGTTGAAGGACCTGAAGGGGTAGAAGTAATACCTGAATTTGAACAAGCCACTATTGAGATAACGGAATAAACCAGGTAGATATGGATATAAAGGAGAGAAAAGAGATGGGAAAATATTTTGGAACAGATGGTGTTCGCGGAGTTGCAAACAAAGGTCTTACACCAGAACTTGCTTTTAAATTAGGACGTTTTGGAGGACATGTTTTAACGAAAGATTCACCACGCCCAAAAATTATAATTGGGAGAGATACCCGTATTTCCGGCCATATGTTAGAGGGCGCCTTGCTTGCAGGGCTGCTTTCTATAGGAGCTGAAGTTATGCGTCTAGGGGTTATTTCAACACCTGGAGTAGCTTACTTAACAAAAGCGACAAGCTCACAGGCTGGTGTTATGATCTCCGCTTCCCATAACCCTGTTGAAGATAATGGGATCAAATTTTTCGGTCCAGATGGCTTTAAGTTAACAGATGACCAAGAAAAGGAAATTGAAACATTAATGGACGGGGAAGAAGATGAGCTTCCACGACCAGTTGGAGCAGATGTTGGTACGGTAAATGACTATTTTGAAGGTGGCCAAAAATACCTTTCCTTCTTGAAAGATACAGTAGATAACGATTTTGACGGCTTAAAAGTTGCAGTGGATTGTGCCCATGGCGCAACGTCTAGCTTAGCAACACACCTTTTTGCTGACCTTGAAGCAGACATATATTCAATTGGTTCGTCTCCAGACGGCCTTAATATTAATAATGGATTTGGTTCTACACATCCAGAGAAACTCCAAACGTTCGTACAGGAAAAAGGAGCGGACATTGGGCTGGCCTTTGATGGTGACGGAGATCGTTTAATTGCTGTTGACGAAAAAGGAAATATCGTCGACGGGGACCAAATTATGTTCATTTGTGCGAAGCATTTGAAGGAAAAAGGAATTCTGCGACACAGTACCGTTGTTTCTACCGTGATGAGTAACATTGGCTTCTACAAAGCGCTAGAAGAAAATGGACTGCGTAGTGATAAAACCTCTGTAGGTGACCGTTATGTAATGGAGGAGATGCGCAAAGGCGGATATAACCTCGGTGGTGAGCAATCCGGACACATTATTTTCCTTGATTACATAACCACAGGTGATGGCATGCTTTCTGCTCTTCAGTTAGTTAATGTCATGAAGGAAACGGGCAAAAAGCTTTCCGAGTTAGCGGGCGAAATGGCTATTTTCCCACAGGTACTTAAAAATGTACGTGTAACGGATAAGAACGAAGCCTTAACTAATCCTCGCATTTTAAGTGAAATTGAAGCAGTAGAACGTGATCTTGGTGAAGATGGCCGTGTATTAGTACGCCCGTCTGGTACAGAACCACTTGTGCGGGTAATGGTAGAAGCACCAACTAAGGAAGATTGTGAGAAACACGTCAAACGTGTTGCTGATTTAATCGAAAACTTGCTAGGTATGGAAGAACAATAATAGAAAAGGCCGCTTCTTAGAGAGAAGCGGCCTTTGTTTTAGAAGTTGTTTTCTGAATGTTTAATAAAGTAAAAGGAGAGATGGTTGAAGATGCATGTGCGGAGCCATATTGGCCAAATTGCTTATACAAGCAAACTAATACGCCCGTGACCTCCGTCTCTAGCCGGAGGTCATAACAATCCAGGGACTGTTCCTGTCAGATTACAACCATGCTAAGCTATTATTACAATGCAATTCCTACCGTAACCAGTATAAATACGGTATAATGGCAAGAGAGACAATTTTCTAAATTTTAAGGGGGCAATACGATGAAACAATTTCCAAAACCTACAGTGGAACAATTTTTCAGAACGTATGCAATCACGAATTTTACAGTAAGCAGTGATGAGCAAAAACTTTTATTTAGCTCTAATTTAAATGGCAAAGTGAACGTATGGGGAATGGATTTACCAGACACTTTCCCTTACCTATTTGCACATAATGACGAATCTATTAGCTTTTTGAAATTTGATCCTGAGGGCCGTTATGTGTTGGCCGGTTATGATAAAGATGGAGACGAAAACCATCAGATATATGCCCTGCCTCCAACGGGTGGACTGCCACAGCCTCTTGTGACGGGCGACGCTGAAGAGAAATACTTCTTTTCACACTTAAGTGATGATGGGAATCGCCTTTATTATATGACATCCGAGGGTAACCCTTCTTTTTTAAATGCACGTGTGCGTAACCTGGAAGATGACACTGACACATTAATAAATGAAGGAGAAACCTCCCCAACCGATTTGGCTGCAGTATCTGATGATGAACAGGCATTTGTTTATGTTCGTTCATTTGCCAATACGTATGTTACAGGGTTTGTCAAAGTAGGAGAAGAAATCAACTACTTAACTCCAGATCCGGAAAAAGTACATGTTGTATTCGATCCTGTCTTCGTTGATGAAAACACTATTTACTTCGTAACAGACTATGAAAGTGAGTATAGTTATGTTGCGAAATATGAGATAAAAGAAAAAGCATTCTCCAGCGTATTTAGTATAGAAGGGGAAAGCGTAGAAACGTTAAAGTGGCATAAAGATAGCAATAGCTTCTACCTCGCTACCGAAAAAGGCGTTGTCGATGTCCTTTATCGCTATGATGTAGAGTCCGATAAAGTCGAGACTTTAACTACACCAATTGATGTTATAGATAAGCTGCAAGTAACCAAATCAGGTAATGTTTATCTGTTAGGGAGAAGTGCTACGGTTCCTCCAAATATCTTCAAATCAACAAATGGAACTGACTGGGAGCAGCTGACCAATAACGGGGTGCTCGGTGTTAATAGTAAAGATATGGTAGAGCCAGATGTCGTCTCCTATAAATCCTTTGACGGCATGGAAATTGAAGGATTACTATTCAAAGCATTGCCGGAGAACGATAATGGCTATACAATCTTCTGGCCACATGGTGGACCACAGGCCTCTGAGCGTAAAATGTTCCGTTCGATGTTCCAATGTTTCTTAAATCGAGGATATACCATTTTTGCGCCGAACTTCCGTGGCAGCACTGGCTATGGCTCTTCGTTTGTGAAGCTAGTGGAACAGGATTGGGGAGAAGGTCCTCGTCTAGATTGTGTCGCTGGTATTGAATGGTTATTCGAGAACAACCATGCGGACAAAGATAAACTATTCCTAGTTGGTGGCAGCTATGGTGGTTACATGGCACTATTGCTTCATGGACGCCATCCTGAATACTTCAAAGCGGTTGTCGATATCTTTGGACCATCTGATCTATTTACCTTTGTGAATTCTGTGCCACCACACTGGAAGCCTATCATGGATCGCTGGTTAGGAGATCCTGAACGTGACAAAGAGCGTTTTGTAAAAGATTCCCCTGTGACGTACCTTGACGGCATGAAAAAGCCAATGCTTGTCATTCAGGGTGCAAAAGACCCACGTGTAGTGAAAGAAGAATCAGATCAAATCGTGGCCAAGCTTGAAGAAGAAGGACGCGATGTGGAATACCTCGTCCTAGAAGACGAAGGACATGGCTTCTCTAAAAAAGAAAATGAGATTAACGTATATAGTAGAATGCTCGAATTCCTTGAAAAGCATCAATAGGATAAGTGAGCGTGAACGAAAAGCAGTACAAAGGATAGATCTTTGTGCTGCTTTTTTGTGGAAGAATATGGTTGATTGAGTGGTGGTCGTGGTCGATAGGCCAGTAATGTTGGTTGATAACACGGCGATCTTAGTTGATTCACCCTCATACAACCCCAAGGCTGTCATAATTATCCACCACAAGGAGTATTATAGTATAAAGAAATCTGGGAGGGTGATGGTTGTGAAAAGAGTCTTTCGTCCATTCTGGAGCTTTGATATTAAGAAAACGGAAAACTGGTTGGATAGTATGGCTCAAGATGGCTATTACCTGAAGACCATTCATATAGTAACCAGTACGTTCGCATTTGAGGAGAAAACCGAATCCAATTCAATTCATTATCATATTGCCTATGAAAAAAATGAAAAAAACCCACTCTCTGCACCGTTACAAAAGGATGGGTGGGAACTCGCTATACAACAAAAAAGCTGGCACATTCTGCGCACCGAGAAATCTACCAGGGAACGTAGAAGCTTTCCTGTACGCGAGGGATTAATTAGACGAAACCGCACTTTGCTTTACCTATTTGGAGCTATGACAGCTTATGCTGCTTTAACCACAATATTTTTCCTGTTACTTAGTGGGATTACGTTATTTTTTGATGGTATGTTAACGATTGAAGCAAATCCCTTCTGGCTCGTAACACTTACCGTTGCGGCTTTACTTTGGATCATTGCTCCTTATTGCACGCTCCATCTATATAAAGGCAATAAGCAATTTTGGTAGGCCCCCATTAGCGATAGGAAGCGAGCGGCCCTTCAAAATAAATAATTTGGGACAGTCTGATATGCAATGAACGGTCATCGATATTAATTTGTATGTGATCCACAGCAACTCCTGCATTTACCCCTTCAATTCTTCCTGCTGTTGTCATTAATGCCATCCGCTGTCCTTGGTGCCTACTCAGATGCTGGACAAAAACTGGGTCAAGCTGTGTCATATAAGCGGTTGGTTGTGGAACAGCCATTGGATAGATTTCGGTATGGGCTGCAGGCATTTGATTTACATAGCCTGGCTGGTCAATTGGCTTTTGCTCCATATGCATTTTGTTTGCGTCCCCGTGCTTCATTTTTACCTCTCCCTAAACACATTTTTCTTATACCTATGTCAAATGGGCTAATGATGTGATTATTCTTTCTTAATTGTTGGAAAAGCGAAAAAGAACAGGTTTAAATGAAAGGGCATACAATATTTCACACCACAAAAAACGATTGACTTTCAATTATTGGAAAGGTTAAAATGTGGTGTACCCAATTTTGGGGAAGTATTTTGAAACAGAAAGGAGAATAGCTAGTAAAAGGAATGACAAAGCGCCAGGACTATTTTCCGAACGGTAAGGAATAATAGTTGACGAGGTCGGAGGTTATCGATATTTCGGCGGATGCCTCCCGGTTGTACATCCCAATCGTTATGCTTTTTCTTAAAACAGTAAGGTAACTTATTGGACAAAGGAAAAAGGAACAAGATGACATACAACAAACACGAGAAAGGGGCAGTAAAACGCTCCTCTATAACAAAATATATTGGTCTGTTTGTCTGCCCCTTTTACGTATAAGGAGGCCCACTAATTATGTGTGGAATTGTAGGATATATTGGACAAAATGATACAAAAGACGTTTTATTAAATGGACTTGAGAAGCTGGAGTACCGCGGGTATGACTCAGCGGGAATTGCTGTGCTAAATGATGAAGGAATTAACCTTTTTAAAGTGAAAGGTCGTATTGCTGCGCTTCGTGAACGCGTAGATAACTCTGTTCATGCAACAATGGGAATTGGCCATACGCGCTGGGCGACACATGGAGTGCCAAGTGAAGACAATGCACATCCACACCGCAGCACGTCTGGAAGATTTACACTTGTTCATAATGGTGTAATTGAAAACTACCAAGAAATTAAAAAGGAATACCTTCAGGACGCAAACTTTGTTAGTGAAACAGATACAGAAGTCATTGTACAGCTTGTAGAGAAGCTATTTGCTGAAACTGGTAGAACTATTGAAGCATTCCGTAAAGCAATGGAACTTTTAAAAGGCTCTTATGCTATCGGTCTAATTGATAACGAAGATGAAGATACACTATATGTGTCTAAAAATAAAAGCCCACTACTTGTAGGTCTGGGTGATGGCTTTAATGTGGTTGCAAGTGATGCAATGGCGACATTGAAGGTTACGAATCAGTATGTGGAAATCCATGACAAAGAAATCGTTCTTGTTAAACGTAACGGTGTCGAGCTACAAAAGCTTGATGGCACAGTAGTGGAACGCAGCCCATACACAGCTCATATTGATGCTAGTGACATTGAAAAAGGAACGTACCCTCACTTCATGTTAAAAGAAATCGATGAGCAGCCTTTCGTAATGCGCCGAATCATTAAAGAATATCAGACAGAAGATAACAAACTGAAGCTTGATGCAGATGTACGCCAGGCAATGAAAGCTTGTGATCGCATCTATATCATTGCTGCAGGTACGAGTTATCATGCAGGACTTGTTGGGAAAGAGTTCATTGAAAAACTTGCTAACATCCCAGTTGAGGTTCATATTGCAAGTGAGTTCTCTTACAACATGCCATTGCTATCTGAAAAGCCATTATTTATCTTTATTTCTCAAAGTGGTGAAACAGCGGATAGTCGTGCTGTATTAGTTAGAATTAAAGAAATGGGACATCCAGCACTAACGATTACAAACGTGCCAGGATCCACCCTTTCTCGTGAAGCAGATTATACTTTAAATTTATATGCTGGTCCTGAAATTGCGGTAGCATCTACAAAAGCATATACTGCTCAAATTGCAGTATTAGCAATTCTTGCAGTAGATACAGCACAAGCAAAAGAACTTGAGTTGGACTTCGATCCAATGCAAGAGCTTGCGATTGTTGCGAATGCAATGGAAGTCCTAACAGATCAAAAAGAAGCCATTGAAGAACTTGTTCGAGAAAACCTCGGCACAACTAGAAATGCATTCTTTATTGGTCGTAGCACTGACTACCATGTATGTCAGGAAGGCTCACTGAAACTAAAAGAAATCTCGTATATCCAAGCAGAAGGCTTTGCTGGCGGAGAATTAAAGCATGGTACCATCGCTTTAATCGAAGAAGGAACACCTGTTATTGCAATCGCAACACAGGAGAATGTAAACTTGTCCATCCGCGGAAACGTGCAGGAAGTTGCTGCCCGTGGAGCAAACACAATGGTATTCAGCATGAAGGGACTAGAGCAGGATACAGACGCATTCGTTATCCCGCATGTTCATGAATTGCTAACACCACTAGCAAGTGTTGTACCAATGCAGTTGTTGGCTTACTACGCAGCACTACACCGTGACTGTGACGTAGATAAACCACGTAACCTTGCTAAAAGTGTGACGGTGGAATAGGTTAATTAATGTTATTAAAAGAACCGAGAGACGTACGAAAGGTACGCTTTCTCGGTTCTTTTTGTATACGAATTATTTAGAATTAATGTCTATTTTTCTTATTACTTTCTGGTCCTGTTCTTCATATACATCAGGATACATACCTTACCAATATACTCAAAAAACTTTGCCGCAGGTAGAATAAGGTTAGCAACAAAGAGCGAAGATCCTTTTTGTTGTTACCTGGAGCAATATAACAATTAGTTTGATTTGTCGAAAAAATGCTATAAAAAATAACCAATAGTTCATCTTTACTTCACAAATTCCCAATAAAATAAAGCTTACGTAATATTGGTTCATTAAACCATTATGAAGAAATAAAAACTTCTAAAGAAAAAGGAGCTAAGAAAATGAAACGGTTATTTAAACATGTTGTCATTCTTTTACTATTTGCTGTAATAGTAAGTGGTTGCCAAAATACTTCACAGTCCCATGAAAAAGTGGAGGAAAGTACTGAACAATCTTCTGAACCTTACCTAACCTTTGAAGATTTTGATGGGGAAACTGTTACACTTCAAGAAAAACCACAATATATTGTCATATTAAAAGATGAAGTGCTTCACTCATTTTACCAAGTTGGTGGTGAAGCCGCTGGTATAACGAATGCTTTTACTATTGAGCCACCTGAGGAAGCGATCGATGTTCCGAAGGTAGGTTTTATGCATGAAGTTAATATGGAAAAAGTCTTTGAATTAAAACCAGATTTAGTGATTGGTCAGCGTTTCACGCATGGAGATTTAAGAGATACCTTTAAGGAAGCGGGGATTGCTTTTGCAAACCTTAATACCCAATCAATTGAGGAAATAAGAGAAAACACACTGCTTATGGGGGAAATTACAGATAATCAGGACAAAGCTGAAGCACTAATAAAAGAAATGGATTCAGAAATCAATCAGATTGTCGAACAGATCCCAGATGATAAGGAAATTCCTACTTATGCGATTATGACAATTATGGGGGATGCTGCGTTTGTGGAGCAGGGTCCTACAATTGGAGTTGATATTGCTAATCAGTTGAAGCTTAAGAATGTGACAGAATCGTTAGAAGGAGAAGTTATGGCAGGTTTTATCCCATTTAGTATGGAAGCTATGGTGGAGGTCGACCCGGATTATTTGTTTATTCTTTCCCACACTACGGATGAAGATGCGGTAAAAATAATTGAAAATAATTATAAATCGAATTCAGCCTGGAAGTCTCTTTCTGCTGTGACCAATGACCGTTTATACTTTTTACCTACAAATAAATTTGTTATGGCGCCGGGAGTCGATGTGGTCGATTCATATAAGTATATGGCGGACATAGTGTATTCGTATTCGGACTAATTTTACAGCTAATAGAAAGAAGTGTACTATCATAAAAATTAGTATGAGGTTTAATGGAGGCTGAGTTAGATGAAGAATGATAGTTTTTCAGCTTTCCTTATCGGATACACTCCAAGAAGGAAGTTAGAGAAAGATGTGAGTTCAATTTGTATGTTGAACTTTCTAGAAAATTATGATGAATGATAATAAGGGTTTTAGAAAAAGGAAAAGCTGGAAGGCCTTCGTCACCATCTGCTTTCTATTCCTAGCTATATTTAGTGTTATGTTTAGTCTAGGGACCGGCGCGGTCTCGGTGGATATAAAATCCATTTTAAGTATCTTATTTGGTGACAGTGCCTCAGAATACTACGATATCATTTGGAATATCAGGTTGCCACGAACACTTGTGGCCGTATTCGTAGGCATAAATTTAGCGCTATCTGGTGCCATACTGCAAGGTGTCATGCGTAACCCAATGGCTGATCCTCACATTATTGGCGTTTCCTCTGGTGCAGGTTTATTCGGAATAACAATACTTTTGGTTTTCCCTGCTTATTCGCATTTGTTGGTTCCCGTCTCATTCATTGGAGCGATGTTAACATCTTTGCTTATTTACTTGCTAGCTTGGGACAGAGGAGCTTCTCCAATGAGGATAGTTCTAGCTGGCGTTGCAGCTTCTGCTTTTTTAAATGCTGGGGTGAATGCTCTTTATACTTTTTATAGTGATCGTATACAGGGGGCTGTTTCCTTTATGGTAGGAAATTTATCTGCAAAAAGTTGGGAGCAAGTGGAGATTATTGTTCCCTATAGTCTTATTGGTTTGACGCTTGCCATACTCAGTGCTCAGAGGATGAATGTACTGTTACTCGGTGACTCTAAATCAAAATCACTTGGGCTAAATACGGAAGGATATCGTTTGTGGTTTATTGCAATAAGTGCGTTGCTTGCAGCTAGTGCTGTCAGTATAGTAGGTCTCCTGGGTTTTGTTGGATTGATTGTTCCACATGCAGCCAGGCTTCTCGTAGGTAATGATTATAAGATTTTACTTCCAGCATCAGCGTTATTAGGCGTAGCAGTTCTTTGCTTATCAGATACCATTGGCAGAGTTGCCTTTGCGCCAATTGAACTCCCAGTAGGTATTATAATGGGGGGCATCGGTGCTCCGTTTTTCTTATATTTGTTACGAAAGAAGAGGACTCTGTGATGTTTGAGATAAAAAATGTTCATATTGGTTATCAGGCTAATGAAGTTATTTCGGATTTAACAATTCAGTTAGAGGCTGGAAAGATTCATAGCATTATTGGACCGAACGGTTGTGGCAAAAGTACGTTCTTAAAAGCTATTGGAAATCAACTTAAGGCTACATATGGAGAGATAGTATTTCAAAGTAGTAATATTCATAAATGGGGGAGAAAGCCATTTGCTCGAGAGCTTGCATACTTAATGCAGGAAAATGAGAGTAATCCTGAGATTACAGTTCGACAATTAATCGAATATGGACGTTTTCCTCACAAAAAGAAATTTGAACGTTTAAATCAAGATGATCAAGCTATTGTAGAAGAGGCTATTAAACTAACAAATTTAATAAATTTAGCAGAAAGAGCTGTTAATAGTTTGTCTGGAGGAGAACGGCAGCGGGCTTGGATTGCTATGGCATTGGCTCAGCAACCAACTGTTTTATTGTTAGATGAGCCTACCTCTTATCTTGATATTCACCATCAACTTGAAATCATTGAGCTACTAAAACAGTTGAACACGGAACAGGGCATTACGATTATCTTAGTCCTGCATGATATTAATCAGGCTGCAATGATTTCAGATCAAATTATTGCGCTTAAATCTGGGCGTCTCTATGATTTTGGCATTCCTAAAGATGTGATTACACAAACAATGTTGCATGATGTTTTTAAAGTTAATGCAGAGATAATTATATCTTCTCAAAGTGAATCTATCTCTATCTATAATTTTCACCTTCTAAATGAATCCTTAAATAACAAAAAGTAAAAGCTCCCGATTGTTGTTTAAGAAAATGGACGCAATGAAGTGCATTGCCTCTTCAGAAAACTTACAACTTAGAAAAACACGATCTACAACTTTTTGAAGTAACAACTATAAAATCTAAAAAAGTCCTTTTACAGTATCTGTAAGAGGACTTTTCGCATCCTAACTAGCTGATTTCTTTAATGTCGTTTATAATTTCATCTTCATAAGAATCATCAACATAGTTGTATTCATTCAAGATAAACCCTCGATCATCTATTAGATAAAACGTTGTCCCATGGATAACTTGGTTAGAAGTATCTGGTTTTTGGACAATTGTTTGAAATTGCTCTCTTGCAAATGCTTCAATCTCTTTTTGAGTATAGCCCGTCAACATATGCCAATTTGTTTCGTTATCAGTATATTGGTTAATATATTCTTTTAATATTTCGGGCGAATCAACCTCAGGATCCACACTGAAGGAAACAAATTCTACTTCTATTCCTTCCTTTTTTAATGTTTTTTGTAATGAGGCCATTTCAGACGTCATTCGCGGACAAACAGTTTCGCATGAGGTGAAAATAAAATTAGAAATCCAAATACTTTCACTTAAATCGGTAATGCCAAATGGTTGATTATTTTGATCTGTAAAGGAAAACGAATCAATCTTCTTTTCGATTGGTTGATTAGCGTTACATGCAGAAAGGATAATAAGACAAAAAACGATATAAGCTATATATCTAATATTCATTAGGTCATCACACTCCTTCTATATCCGCATGAGGTAGTTGAATAGTGACCGTTGTCCCAATCGCATTATTACTAGTAATAGAGAATGTTCCTTCATGCAATCGAACAATTTCTTTTACTATGGACAAGCCAAGTCCTGTTCCCCCTGTTGTTCGAGTTCTTGCTTTATCTGTTCGGAAAAAACGTTCCCCAAGTCGTTTGAGATCATCCTCTTGAATGACAATACCGGAATTAATGATCTGGTACTGAGCAGCTTGGTTAGTTTTAATGAGATTAATTGTGATCGAACCCTCTTCTAATGAGTATTTGAGAGCGTTATCGATGGTATTATAAAATACTTGTTGGATGCGTTTAGCGTCACCAAACACAATAAGTTCTTCTTCAATATTAAGAGAAAGGTGCATTTTTTTCTCTTTAATAAGAATTTCAAATAAATCGATTGTATCAAATAATAATTGTGCAATGGCAATCGGTTGCTTGTCGATTGTATATAATTCTTCCTGTAAATAATTCAAATCAGCGAGATCATTAATTAACTTGCTTAATCTTGTTGTTTCTTTCCCGATAGTTGTTAAATAGTTCTTTGCTTCTTCGGGAGAGGTATATATTTTCTGATTTAGCGCTTCGGCGTACCCACCAATATATGTAAGAGGAGTGCGCAGTTCATGTACGACACTTGATGTGAATTCTTTCTTTCGCTCTTCTTGTTGCTCTAATGCTATGCTCATCTGATTAAATGCTTTCACAAATTGCCCGACTTCGTCATTACGCTCAATTTGTATTTGATTGGAGTAATTCCCTTTTGACACTTCAAATGCGAGATTTTGTAAATTCTTGAGAGGTCTGTAAATAGATTTCCAAACACGTTTAACAACAAAAAAGAGAATAAAGAAAAACAAAGTCCCTACTATGAGCATTATGGGAATACTATTACTAAACACATCTATAATTGCAGCTAGAGGTACATAAATATAAATAAATCCAATTAGTTCCTGTTCCCCTTTTATAGGAAATATAGCTCCTAGAATTTCTCTGTTAAACTCATCCACAAACCCCTCTTTCATTACATATCTTCCCTCTTCTAATTCAGATCGATCGTGTGCATCAACAAGTGTTTCATAGTTTACTTGGTAAGGGAAGTATGTAGAGAGATTTTCCAGGTCATCCACGACAATAATGTCATATTCCGAAACGACATTATACCACTGAATTTTGCTTATGATTTCATCGTCCAATTCTCCGTAATGATAATGGGCGGCTGTCCGCTGGCCTTGATATACAATAGATTCCTCAATGCTTGATAAATATAATTCAGAATATAAATAATGAATAAAGAAAAAGGAAAAAAGAATGCTAAAACCGATGCTGGAGAAAAAGACAATAAGTATTTGTTTGTTAAATGAAAGCTTCTTCATTCTCTACCTCAAATTTATAACCAACACCCCAAACAGTTTTGATTAAATGTCCGTGGTGACCCATTTTTAGACGTAACGTCTTAATGTGAGTATCTACAGTTCGTTCACTACTTTGCTGGCTTTCTTTCCAAACGAGATGCAATAGTTGTTCTCTAGAATATACGCGCCCAGTGTTTTTTAAAAGAATCTGAAGCACGCTAAACTCTTTACGAGTTAATGAAAGGGAAGATCCCTCCAATGTCACTAGATGCGAAATATTGTTAAGAACAATTGGACCAGCTGTTAGAATATCGGAACTAGTCTTATGACGGTATGCCCGTCTAAGTACCGATTCGACTCGTGCGAGTAGTTCCTCAGGTAAGAAAGGTTTCGTAATGTAATCATCGCCACCCAGTTTTAGACCATGAATCTTATCCCATTCTTCTCCTTTAGCAGATAAGAAGATTAAAGGGAGATCAGAAGCGGGCTTGAGTTCTTTGGCAAATGTAAACCCATCCATAAAAGGCATCATTACATCTACAATTAATAAATGTGGTTTATTTTTTTCTAATAGTGAAAGGGCATGGGTGCCATCGGTCGCTTCGAGGACTGTGTACCCATCTCTTTCTAAAAACGTCCTTATCATTTGTCTCATCTGCTGCTCATCATCAATTACCATAATAGTCGTTTGATTCATACGATCCCCCATTCCAAAATACCGCATCCGCAGTTCATTATAAAGGTAGATGAAAGATAAGTATAAATATCATCATCTTAGTTTCTTTTATCTAATCATACTAAACTATTTAAAGATTAATATGCATAATTAAACAAGGTATTTAGTGCATACAATGTTTGAAATCATTGTAATTGAGGGCTTTATTTTTGACAAGGACAGTACACACAAAAATAGGAATTGTTTTCTGAAATCCACAATTATTACACAAAAAGTTCACATCTATACTGTACCATTACTGCTATAGCCTTTGTTCGATGTAAATGGTAATAATACATTCCTAAATGAATTAACTGTAAAAGTTCTCAAAACCAATTGTAAGCGCTGCTCTAAAAAGGTTCATAGTGGTTACCGTGTTTGATAATGACTGTTCTATAACATAAGTTCTCACATTCCAGTATATGCTAGAAAAGTTGAAAAAGGTTTAGAGGGTGAGGTGCACCGCTTAAATGAATTAATAGAAGTAGTTTATCATATTAAAATTTGCAAGATGCTTTTGAGTGTGGCAATTAACATTAGCATTAGCATCAAGTAAAGGAGGCTTATCCCTTGAGCACAATAACTAAAAAAGAAGAACCGCGTATAACGAATGCTAAACAAAATAAAAAAATATACACCGCGATTTGGCGATGGCATTTCTATGCAGGTGTTATTTTCGCTCCTCTCATTCTATTTCTAGCTATTACCGGAGGTGTGTACCTTTTTAAATCGCAAATAGAGGACTATATGTACCATGACCTTTACTATGTTCAACAAGAAGGAGAGAGGCTCACACCAACTGAACAAGTAAATGGAGTAAAAATGAATTACCCCAATGCTGAAATTACCAGTATGACACCGTCCTCTGGTGTAGAAAAAACAGCAGTTGTAGGGATGATGGATAGAGGGAAAGAGATTTCTGTATATGTTAATCCATATAATGGTGATATCGTTGGTACTATTAATGAAGGCGATCGTTTCATGGCATATGTCAAGGACTTACATAATGGAGTGTTATGGGGAGGTACGATTGGAAATAGATTAGTTGAGCTTGCTGCTTGCTGGGTTATTATTCTCGTAATATCAGGCTGTTACCTATGGTGGCCACGTAATCGAAAATCGATCTTTGGGTCATTGGTTCCTCGGATTCGAGCTTTTAAGGGAAAAAGGTTATTCTGGCGCGACTTACATGCTGTTACAGCTGTGTGGTTGTCAATTTTTATTGTTGTTCAAGTGTTATCTGGTCTAATGTGGTCTGACGTTTGGGGAGGTATGGCACACAAGGCAGTTGAAGCTACTGGTACTGGAGGACCTGCTGGCGATCAACCATGGGAATCCTATGCGTTTCCAACGTCGACTATACCAACAAAAGAGGTAGCGGACGTTCCATGGGCAGCGGAAAACATTCTTGTTCCAGCATCAACTAGTAATGGCACAGTACCAATATCCATTGAGAATGTCATAGAGACCGTAGAAGATAAACAGGTTCATCCAGGTTATCAAATTGTTTTCCCTCAAAGTGAGGAGGGAGTTTATACTGTGTTTTTGGATACAGCAGATGTATTTCCAAATCGCCCAGGCCCATGGACACAGCAGACACTACATATTGACCAATATAGTGGGGAAGCACTAGTGAATTACACTTGGGACGATTATGGCAGTTTGGGTAAAGCAATGTCACTCGGAATTGCCTTTCATCAAGGAGAATATGGCCTGCTAAGTCAAATTTTTATGCTTCTATTAATGATCGGGATTATCCTGGTTGTCATCAGTGGATTAATGATGTGGTGGAAGCGCAGGCCGACAGGAAAACTAGGTGCACCATCTTTACCAAAAGATTTCAAGATGCTAAAGGGATTAGCAATACTCATAATAGCTCTTGGCATATTCTTCCCACTAGCAGGGCTTTCTCTTATATTTATCTGGATTGTAGATCGTTTCATTATCCAAAGAATCCCAAAAGTTAAACAGTGGATTGGTTAGAGATGAATCATGTGTATGTGAAAGGAGGTCTCTAATTGTATGAAATTTATTATGATGACGTTTTTGGTTTCTTTATCTTTTCTTGTTGCTTGTAACTTCGGAGAGGATCAAGCAACATCAGATTCTACTGAAGCTATACAAGTAGAAATTTTAATACCAGGTAGTATTCCTCTAGCTAAGAGTACTGATCTAAGTGTAGCAATTACACAAGGAGCAAAAACAGTAAAAAATGCCGATGAAGTGATCTTTGAGTTATGGAAGGAAAATGATCAAGATAATAGTGAACGTATTGAAGGAAAACATGAAAAAGATGGTCTATATAATATAGAAAAGAATTTTGAAGAAGAGGGGATTTATTATGTGCAAACCCATGTTACAGCTAAAGGAATGCATGTGATGCCGAAACTTCCATTTATAGTGGGGACTGCCTCACCTGAGGAAATAGTCAAACTAGAAAGTGAGAAACAGAAACTAGGGCAATCAGGACCAGATCAAAACACATCGCATGAACATCATCAATAACTAGTTCTTCGAATTTATTATTAAGAGAGCGTGATTACACTGAAGAAACAATTTATTTTAATGTTTGTTGCCATCATCTTTCTTACTGCTTGTAACGAGGAGAAAATTGAAACGAATATGTCTCGAGAGATGCAATCCTTTGAGTTTACCACACAGGATAAACAGTTCTTAAGTCTACAAGACTTAGAAGGTAGCTGGTGGGTTGCTGATACTATTTTCACAAATTGTACAACTGTTTGCCCGCCAATGACTGCAAATATGGCGAGTTTGCAAGAAAAGATCAAAAGTAAAAACTTAGATGTGCAATTAGTCTCTTTTAGTGTAGATCCAGATAATGATACACCTGAGACGCTAAAAAAATTTGGAGAGAAATTCCAAGCTGATTTTAGTAATTGGACGTTTCTGACGGGTTATGACTATGAAACAATTAAAACTTTATCTATTAAATCATTTCAATCAATGGTTAAAAAAATACCAGATTCTAACCAAGTTGCACATGGAACTAACTTTTATCTCATAAACCCTGATGCAAAAGTAGTTAAAAGCTATAGTGGCATGGAATCCAAGGAAATGAGCAAAATAGCAGAGGATTTGGAAAAAGTCTTGCAAGAATAACAGTTTATATTACTTTGGGGGTATAATAATGAAGTTTCGCATCATTCTATGTTTATTTATTATCACTTTCTTATTCGCCGCTTGCAACACTGAACAAACGATACCAGATAAACTCAATTGGTCAGTTGAAGAATTTAAAGCTACAGATCAGGTTGGTAACATGGTTACGTTATCAGACTTGAAAGGAGAAGTTTGGATAGCCGACTTTGTTTTTACTAATTGTGAGACTGTATGTCCTCCAATGACGGCAAATATGGCAAAACTTCAAAACAAATTGAAAAGTGAGGATGTACCAATTCAAATTGTGTCATTTAGTATAGACCCAGAAAGAGATACGGCAGATATTCGAAGAGACTTTATTACTGATCGCGGAGGTGATTTATCGAACTGGTCATTTTTAGGGGGGTACACTTTCGACTATATAAAAAACATTTCAGAAAAATCTTTTAAAACTGCGGCAGCTAAACCTCCGGAAAATTCTGATCAATTTATTCACGGCACAAGTTTCTTTCTCGTGGATCAGTCAGGTACTATCGTTAAAAAGTATAATGGATACCAGGAAGTACCTTATGAAGAAATGATAGAACACATAAAAATTCTTAATTAAAATGAGAAAGGGGATTAATATGTTAAAAAAACTAATTCCAGTATTAGTACTATTTTTCTTCATTTTATCTGGTTGTGGTAATGCATCGAACGAAGAATCCAATGTATCAGGTTCTAATGAAGAAGAAGGATTAAAAACATTAGACGTAGAATTTTTGACTGAACCGAACTCTTTTGAACCGGGTCAAGAGGGCACAATTCAAGTAAAAGTACTGCATGGAGAAGAGAATGTCGAAGATGCTGATGAAGTTCTGTTTGAGATTTGGGAAAAAGGAAATAAAGAGGATTCCATCAAAATAGAGGGCGAACTCAACGAGGATGGTATTTATAATTTAACGCATACTTTTGAGGATGAAGGATTGTATGAAGTTACCGCACATGTAACAGCCCGGGCTTCACACATGATGCCAACAAAAGAATTTAACGTGGGGAGTGTAAATGAAGAAGATTATGTAGATGAGGAACACGATCATGAAAGCGAGGAAAATCATGAGCATGATAATGAGAGTGAGGAAGACCATGTCCATGATCATGGTGGCCATTAAGAGTAAATTAGATATTCAGGATTCGTTACCTTAAAAGTTTTATAATTATTAAAGCAGGAAAAAATGAGGTAACCGCGTTTTGTATAACGAAATTACTGTAGAGTTGGTTTCTATAAGGAACAGATTCCAACTTTAATTGTTAGTAAATCCACTTACATTATAAATAAATTTCCAACTTTATTTCTTAATATGAATGTACCAAGAACCTTTAGACTCTGCAAAATCAAGGGTTTTGGTTTCCGACTTTATTGTCACTGAACATGAGAACCGAGAGACGTACAAAGGTGCGCTTTCTCGGTTCTTTTTTTCATGGATAAATATCTAGTCACCTTGTGTGGGTTTAATTTCATTTATAGAAAATCTACGACTAAGATGTCCTTCTTCCTACAACCAATTTCAATTAGTGTAGGAATTTTTTATTCCGGGTATAGTATTTATGGGCATCTTGGTGAGAGGTGAAAAGACCATAAAATGGCGGTTCCATGGCTGAGCTAGACGATGGAACGGCAGCCATGATATCTAGAATCAATGTTTGAGAACGGTGCCTATGGGTTTCCTAATCGCAGACATGGAGGAAATATCTATTTTCCATTCTCAACTTACCTTACGAAAATTTTTAAAGGAGATGAGATTTTGACTTTTAATAATAACGGTTTTACTCTAAATGATGGTGCAGTGCTTCCTTATGTGGGGTTAGGCACGATTGGTATTAATGGGGATCAGGGCACGTTTGAAATTTTAAACGCATTAAATATAGGATATCGCTTGATCGATACGTCAACAAACTATGATAATGAAGGAATTGTTGGCGAAGCGGTACGTCGGTCCGCCCTACCCAGAGAAGAAATTTTAATTAGTACGAAATTGCCCGGCGCCTACCATGAATATGATAGGGCATTTATCTTTATTCAAGAATCTCTACGACGCACTGGATTAGACTATTTTGATAAGTATTTAATTCATTGGCCTAATCCTAAGGACGGCAAGTATGTAGAAGCTTGGAAGGCTTTAGTGGATGCTCAAAAACAAGGGTTAATCAGAACCATAGGCGTTTCAAACTTTGAGCCAGAACATCTGGACGACATTATCGAGGCAACAGGTGTGACACCTGCTACAAACCAGGTGGAGCGTCATCCGTATTTTAATAATAACCGTATGGTGGAAGAAAATAAGAAACGGGGCATTCTTACTGAAGCTTGGAGTCCTTTTGGTCGAGGATATCTGAATGACGTGCTGGAAAATGACACAATTAAAGAAATTGCGGATAAGTACGATAAAACCCCAGCACAAATTATTTTAAGTTGGAATTATCAAGCTGGCGTATTTTCTATACCAAAATCAAGTAATACAGTGCATCAAAAAGAAAATTTCAATAGTACCAACTTTGAGTTAGCCACTGAGGATATCAAAAAAATTGATTCATTGGATAAAGGAGAAGACGGCCGAGTAGAAGGGCAGGACCCAAACGAATACCACGAATATGTATAGGCAGGACACTATATTTCAAAAGAATCGAGAACGTACGAAAGGTACGTTACCTCGGTTCTTTTCTTGTTTAAGGAATACTAATATTGCGTAACAATAGATTTAAAATAGTAGAAATAGGAACATCAATGATGTACGTTACCTAGTACATGAAACCTTAAGAATTATTAAACGTATAACAATGAAAATCGTTTAGGATATTCTTGGCCTCTGGATATGAAGGACAATATATTATTGTCGCACCAGACTATCAATTGGTAACAGTTTTTACAAGTTGTATTAAGGATGATGCAGCAAGGCTTTTAATTTATTTCAAGGACTATCTTCTGACTTATGTCGTAAATCAGCAAATTATGAAATTGAAGTCTGAAAAGTGTTGAACTGTTTATATGCATTTTACAGTTAACTTAAAAATAATCGTTTACAACTTGAATCATGTAGACGGTTATTTTTCGATTCTTTGGCTAGACTTAGCTTTCATGAGGCTCCCTTAACACCTCTATATGTTTACGTCGTTTTAATCATATAATAACTATAATTTACATAAAAATGTTAATAATTACAATATTTAAAAGGAGTTTTAAACTAAATAGCGAATAATAGATAGACAAATGTTTTAACTAATATTTCCAAATACATAAATATCCCCTCCAGAAAAGAGGTGAGCACCATAAAAAAGCTATTCGTCATTATAGGTATTCTCTTGATTGTTACGGCTTGTACGGATGCTAAAATAACGGTTCCTATAGAAAAATATGAAGAAGTATCGCAAGAAAAAGAAATAGTTGAGGAAACGGGAGAAGAAACAGGCAAGGAAGAACTAGTTCCCCAGAATGCTAATGAAAAGATAGATATTTCCATACATAGTAAGTCAGACGTTGTTACACCAAGCAATATTGGTTTCTGTTGGAATGAAAGTGTGGAGGAAGACTGTGCTTTACACCCAGAAAACCCTAAAGGAGACATTTCTTCCGAAGATCCTTTATTAGTGAATAAAGAAGAAGAACTAGAAATCTATATGTATGTAGAAAGAGATAAATTGTTAGTCTCTGCTCAACCTTACAAAGTGGAAGTTCTCCAATTTGGCCTTCGCGTTGAAGAAGGGAAAATTGTAGATAGCAAGACAGATAGGGACCTAATTAAATTTTCAGCTCCCGATGAAAAAGGAGCACATTTTTATCTGATTCATGTAATCTGGGATGAAGAGGAGACAAAGAGAGCCTATTATGCATTCCGAGCAGTCGTAAGCTAAACGAATTTCAGCTGTATCTTAATCAATTTGCAGGATCTTTTCTCTGGTTTGTTCAGAGGTAAGAAAGTATAAAAAAATTGGCGTTATATTGTTCTTAGACAGCAACAGCTACATCCAGCTTCAGCGCCCAGAGACTAGCGCGACTTCCCTCACCTCCGTAAGTCTCTACACGGCCGCTTGCGCTTTTGATCTAGGAGGTATTTCCATGAAGGATTTATTACCATTTGAAATTAAAAAAATAAGCAAAACCCTCTATTTTGTGATGATGCTACTAGCATTAATCGTGTTTGTTAGCTTCTTTTTCATTTATAGCTATGTGCATACAGAACGGGTTGATGATTATATTCATAAAAATGAAATCATAAAATCAAGCCATCAATTATCAATTGATGAGTTAAGTAATACAGAGGAGGATAGAGCTGCATACCACCTTGAAGAAATGGAAGAAATCGATATGCTTTCTGAAGCTGCAAGAAATCATGATTGGGAGACTATTATCCACTACGAAATAACAACTTCTGAAGAAATAGTTAAAGGGATTCCTTCTCAAGCAGAGGAAAATGTTTATACATGGCCAACGCACTTCACAAATGAAGTTGTTATTGAAAGAAATAAATGGCTTCTCGCACACAATATACAACCTGTTTTCCCTATACATAATGCTTCAGAAATAACCGCTTATGATAGGGTGTTCAACACAGCCCTTGATGAAGAAATTGCATATGAATTTTTTAATAAGTATGATTCGTCTTCTATATATTTTTTATATCTTCTTGTTGGAAACGGTTTAACCATTGGAGGTGCCATTTTCTTTTTATTCCTCTTCGGGAGTATGATCACTAGAGAAGGTCTCGGTCGTAATGGACCAATTCACTTCTTGGGTACCATGCCATTAAAGCGCTGGAAAATTATTTGGAGTAAGTTGATTACGCTTGTCCTGTTAACAATCTTTGTATTATTAGCCACAATCCTATGGGGAGCGTTACTAGGAATAGTTTTTGACCGTTTTGGTGACTGGGACTATCCCGTCCTCATTTATGAACCTGATTTCTCTTTTCGATTTATAGAGATGGGAAACTTTATTCTATTATCCTTGCTACTCTTTTTTGGTTTGTTGATTTTTTGTTATAGTTGGCTATTTTTATATTCTGTTTTATTGAAGCAGACGTTTATGACAATTGTGCTTACCGTAATAACGGTGGGTTTGGGCTATCTAATTAGTGATTCCGATATTGCAATGGCCCAAGCGCTTGCACCATTCAACCCATTTCATTACTTTCATGTCATCGAAATTATTACAATGGAATACGCATTCAACGCAGATAACTATAACTTCACCATGTGGAACGGTATGATCAGTTTATTTATCTTCAGTTTAATTATAATACTCGTTGCTTTCTTCCTTTTTAGAAGAAAAGCCAAGTAGTATTAGTCTAGTATAATGAGGAGGATTCCGATGATTGTCCAGGTTGATAACTTAAAAAAGAAATATAAAAAAGACTGGATTCTTCAAGGGGTTCAGTTTGAAATAGATCACCCACAAATCGTTGCATTAGTCGGCCCAAATGGCTCGGGGAAAACCACTCTATTTAATTGTATGACGAATCTATTATCTTTTAATAGTGGCACGATTAAACTGCTAGAAAAGGATTATACAGATACATCCCTTTTCTATGATATTGCTTATTTACAAGATAATCGAATCCTTTATGAAAATTTAACTGCATATGACCATTTGAAATTCGTTTGTAGTGTTATGAAGCTTCCTAATTCGAAAATAATAGAAGTGGCAGAGCGGGTTGGTATGCAACGTTATTTGAAAAAACGGGTTCAAAAATTCTCGCTCGGTATGAAGCAGCATCTCCTTTTGGCGATGGCGATCATAAATAGTCCAAAGTTATTGCTAATGGATGAGCCAATAAATGGATTAGACCCTACCAGTGCCATTAATATGCGGAAGATCTTATTAGAGTTGCACGAAGAAGGTACCACTATTATTATTTCTTCCCATAATTTAGATGAAATTGATCGGCTAACGAACACGATTTACTTTATGAAAGATGGAAGAATTTTAGAAGAATCATTGAAAGACTATAATACAAAAAAGTATTTTCTAACTGTAAACCAGATAGACCAAGCAAAAGCCATTTTAGAAGAAAACGCCTATCCTGTTAAAGTTAATAAAGAGGAACAGATTGAGTTTGATGACAATCATACTTCACTGCAAGAAGTGATTAGCCTCTTAAACCAACACGATATCCTAGTTGAGGATACGGAAATCATACGAATTGGTGCTGAAAAGCGATACTTGGAATTATTTGAAGGGACCAATACGGAATGAGGCTATTTCTATTTGAGTTGAAGAAAATTGCTTGGACCAAAAAGTTTCTCGTTATACTCCTAATTCTTTTCTGCTCTATTTTATTTCTATTCATTCGAAATAGTTTATTCGCTGATTATGCGCAAGAGCAAAAAAATGAAGAGATTGCTTTATTTATTGAAACAAGTTCCACAAAAGATTTTAACTACACAAATGAGATAGAAACAATTGGCAGCAATGAGGATACGGAGAGAAAACAAGAATTAAACCTTAAGGTGTGGAATTTAGCAAAGGAATTGAGAAATTCGTTATCTGCAGAGGACTGGAGACGGACATTAGAAATAGAAAACAGTCTATTAATTGCCATTCGTAATTATAAGGCTACAGAAGAGGACTATCCCATTTCAGAAGACGAGATCTCTTATAGGTTAGCCATGAATCATACTTTATTGGAGTTAGGGATAGCCCCAGAATATGAGAACTATAGCACAGCTTTTCCCAACTTCCTAAAGCAAGTTGTGGATGTATTCATTAATTATGGTGGTTTACTGATCGCTTTACTCCTTATTGGAGAAATTGTGACGAGGGAATTTGAGAATAAGTCTATTCGTCTATTATTTACATTACCATTAAGCAGGCCAAAGTTAATTTGGAGTAAGTATTTTAGTGCGCTTGCTACTTTCTTTTTTACTTTTATCTTTGTTATAGCTCTCGGCATGAGTGTCGGAAAGATATTCGGGGCAGATGGGTCATTTGCCTATCCAGTACTGATTGAAAAAGAGGGGCAATTCTTCTATATGCCTACAATTGATTATATTCTTTATGTTATCCTGCTTTTTGCTATCCTGCTTGTTTTTGTCACGGCCTTATACATGTTTTATAGTTTAGTGTTCAAACATTTACTCGCTACGTTGGCAGCCACAGTTGCTACCCTAGTAGGTGGCTATCAATTAGGGAATTTGACCAATTGGGCTCCATTTTCGTGGGTGAATCCCTTTCAATACATTTTCCCCATAGAAGCAATTCTGTATCAGAACAACGAGCTGTTCTATCAAGGCATTTCCGTTACTTTGTTTTTGACTTTGCTGTTATTGGTAGCGTCAATAATTAGGGTGAGGCAGAACCTTGAATAAATTCTATTTCACCATAACAGTGCGCTAACAAAACCAGATCATTAGTTAGGAGAAAAAAATGATTGAATTACGAAAAATAACCGGGGATAACATAGATGAAGTAATAGCACTCGAGGTGAAAGAAAGCCAGAAAGACTTTGTAGCAACGACTAACCTTAGATACATAGCAGACGCTTATGTGTTGAACGAAAACGGGGAACCAGCTATCCCCTACGCCATTTATGCTGATGGAGTTGTGGTTGGGTTTTTGATGTATTCTTATGATGTAATGGATCATGAATCATTTGAAAATGAAGTTTTTTACGGGAAGATGAGCTATTTTATTTGGCATATTATGATTGACAAGCATTATCAGGAGAAACGATATGGCAAGCTTGCCTTTGAAAAAATGTTGAAGGATATTGAAACGATGCCTTATGGTGAGGCAGAATATGTAGCACTCTTTTATCACAGAAATAATCTCACAGCTAAAACATTATACGCTTCATTTGGATTTTCAGAAACAGACATCGTTCAGGATAAATCAATTCTGGCGATTAAGAATCTGAGAGAATAAACATAAGCGGTAATGTAGCAGGTTCTCTCGGAATAACTCGAAGTTTTCAACGTTTAACAAGTCCGTAAGCCTATCATAAGGACTAGCCATCTGTATGTACCGTGACCTTGAATCTATAATATGCTGAGGAGAGTATTGCATGAAGTTTGTTCTTATTACTGGGCCGCAAGCAGTAGGTAAAATGACAGTTGGTCAGGAGTTAGCAAAGATAACAGACCTAAAACTATTTCATAATCATATGACAATTGACTTGGTCAGCCATTTCTTTGATTATGATACGAAAGAAGGGAAAAGGTTAGTTAACTTATTTCGGCAGGAAATATTTGAAGAAGTAGCAAAAAGTGATTTATATGGAATGATTTTCACTTACTTATGGGCGTTTAATTTACAAGCTGATTGGGACTATGTAAAGCGAGTAACACAGCTATTTGAGTCCAAAGGGGCAACTGTGTACTATGTGGAATTAGAAGCTGGTTTGGGCGAGAGAATTCAACGAAATAAAAGTTCTAATAGATTGGAACATAAGCCATCAAAAAGGGATATTGAATGGTCTGAAAATAGGTTGAAGCAATCTATTGAGAAATATAGACTGAACTCCTTAGAAGACGAAATCGATTTCCTGAACTATATGAAGATCAACAATACCAATTTGAGTGCGGAGGAAGTTGCAGAATTAGTTAAGGAGAAATTTGATTTGTAAAAGTTTGACTGAGAAACAAGCTAAGGGGGTAAGTACTAAATGGAATTAGGAAATGTATTAGTATTTGGTGGGACGGGAATGCTCGCTGAAGTGACGGGATGGGTTGCTAAACATTCAACTCATACAATAGCATTCGGAAGAGATCACAATAAGCTAGAGCAACTAGAAATGAGATATAAAGTTAAAGCGAGAAATTTAGATTACAAGGATATAAGTGCATTAAAAGAAGAAGTGATAAATGCTTACAAAGAACATAAAACAATTAATATGGTGATTGCTTGGATACATAGTACTTCCCCTCAAGCGGTTTCCGTAATAATAGATACACTATATGAGGTGCAACCTCACAAACAATGGACTTTAATTTTGGTAAAAGGTAGTAGTAGTCATTTATCAGGCATTAAGGAAACTCGAGAAGAGAGCGTACCAAATTGTACTATAAAAGAAGTTAGGTTGGGGTTCAAAATAGAAGAACAGGGTTCTAGATGGTTAACACATGGTGAAATATCAAATGGAGTTATTCAAGCAATTAAAGGAAGTAACAAAGAAACCATCGTTGGGACATTAGAGCCATGGCATAAACGACCATAACACAACCATGGACGTACGAAACTTAGCAGTATTAACCTTTCTAAATATTTACTTCCAGCCTACAATATAACTAAAATTTAATCTCTGACAACATGCAGGTATAATTAAAAATTGCTATAATGTAATTAGCAATAGAATAGGATTTCTCAAGGGTGGTCAGCTCACTCCCAACAGAAAGGGGGTGGTGCTGTATGACGGTTTTCGAAACACTTATGTTTGCTGTAGCTTTTTCAAGTTTAATTGTTGCAGTGCTGTCATTTAACCAAAAAAAATAACCCACCCTTGAGTTAGCAGCTCTGGTGGATTATTTCTACCCTATGCTGACCCCCTTGCAGGGAGCCTTAGCTATTGCAAACCGTTTGGTGTACCAGCACCAAGCGGTTTTTTAAATTATATGTTTTATTACTTGTATTATACCCTATTCTAAGTAAAAAGAAAACAATCACTCATTAGTAATAGGTTTCTCTGTGCTATCTATAGCCACAAATTAACAGAAATCAATCCAACAGTGCAAACTCCATATATAGACCAAGCTAAGATCTTATTGCTTCTTGGCACGCCTTCTATTCGGAATATTTTAATCAACTTGTAAGTCAAAAAGATAAAGAACAAAATGGATAACATTAAAAGTTCATTCAATTTTTTAGTCCCCTTTTATAGATCCAATTTTCAGTATATATTCTATAATAGCAGAAAACACAAATAACAGACTAATAAATGTAAAGATTAAAGTTGACTTTCTCATTCCGGTCGGCTATGATTTGTATAATTTAATAATAATTCGATGACGAGAAAGAGTAGTTATGTTTATCTTATCTACAGAGAGTTGACGATTGCTGAAAGTCAACGGTAAGGCCGTAATGAAAATCCTCTCCGAGAAGCAAAGTTGAAAAGATTTTTAAACTTTGACGGCATTCTACCGATACCCAGGACGCGTATGATAGTACGTAGTGTAACGATTTGATAAAAACCACTACTATGGTTTTTTTATTTTGTTAAAAGTCGAATATATTTATATATATGAACTCGATCCTACGTATGTGGGGTCGAGTTTTTTAATTTTGTTTACAAAGCAATGAACTGAAAATTAGTGGTGAAAGTTAAGCGTAGATAAGCCACGGCCAGCTCCAGCCAAAACGGGTGCCTGCGCTTTAGTTTATTTAAATGAGGTGATGATGGTGAAGGAGACCAATGTTGAAAGGGAATTAAGGGTTCGAAAAAAATGGGAAGCAGACAAAACGTTTGAATGCTCCATAGCTAATCGTGAAGGAAGAGAGACCTATGTTTTTTATGAAGGTCCGCCAACTGCAAATGGGCTGCCACATGCAGGTCATGCCCTTGGAAGAACGATCAAGGACTTTGTAGCAAGATACAAAACAATGGCTGGTTACCAGGTGCTGCGAAAAGCGGGCTGGGATACTCATGGTTTACCTGTTGAATTAGAAGTGGAAAAACAATTAAACATTCGTGGGAAAGATGAGATCGAGGAATATGGTGTTGAGAATTTCATTCAGAAATGTAAAGAAAGTGTCTTTGCTTATGAAAGTGAGTGGAAACAATTCACGGAGGCACTTGGTTATTGGGTCGATATGGAAAATCCTTATGTAACACTAAACAACAAGTATATTGAGTCTGTCTGGAACATCTTATCCACAATCCATGAGAATGGTTATTTATATAAAGGGCATCGAGTTGTCCCCTATTGTCCACATTGCGAAACTTCCCTTAGCTCTCATGAAGTGGCACAAGGGTATAAAGACGTTTCCGATTTATCTGTAACAGCCAAGTTTCGACTAAAAGGCAGCACAAATGAGTATCTCTTAGGCTGGACGACGACACCATGGACATTACCAGGGAATGTTGCCGTGGCAGTCAATCCTACTATGAACTACGTCCGAGTAAAGCAAGACTCAGAAGTGTTTATTCTTGCAGAATCTTTGGCTCCAAGCGTGATGAAAGAGGATTACGAGGTGCTGGAAACCCTGAAAGGGAAAGACTTACTAGGTCTCCCTTATGAAGCTCCTTTTGATTATGTCACGGTAACTAGTGGACATAAAGTGATTGGGGCAGACTTTGTTACAGATACAAGCGGAACAGGTATTGTGCATATCGCGCCAGCCCATGGTGAAGATGATTACAAGGCAATACAGGAAAATCAATTTGATTATATCAATGTTGTGGATACAAAAGGTCGCTACACGGAAGAGATAATGCCACTTGCGGGGCGATTTGTAAAAGATTGTGACGTAGACATCATAAAAATGCTATCAAAACAAAATCTTTTATTTGAGAAGCAAAAATATCAACATAGTTATCCACACTGTTGGCGATGTGACAGTCCACTGCTTTATTACGCAATGGAAGGTTGGTTTATTAAGACAACAGCTGTGAAAGAAAAAATGCAGGCAAATAACCAGGAAGTTAGTTGGTTCCCTTCCCATATGAAAGATGGAAGGTTTGGGAACTTTTTAGATAACATGGTGGATTGGAATATAGGAAGAAATAGATATTGGGGAACACCGTTAAATGTGTGGGTTTGTCAGGAATGCGGAGAAGAAAAAGCGCCACATTCATCAAAAGAACTAAGAGAACTTGCTGTGGAAAAAGTGTCAGAAGAGTTGGAGTTGCACAAGCCTTATGTGGATAACGTCCAATTAACCTGTTCATGCGGCGGGAGAATGGATCGAACAAGCGAGGTTATCGATGTATGGTTTGATAGTGGATCCATGCCATTTGCTCAGTACCATTACCCATTTGAAAACGAGCCCTTGTTTAAGAAACAATTTCCTGCAGATGTCGTAATTGAAGGAGTTGACCAAACAAGAGGGTGGTTTTATAGCTTATTAGCAGTTTCAACACTGTTTACAGGACAATCACCTTATAAACGTGTTCTTTCCTTAGGACATATTTTGGATGAAAATGGCCAAAAGATGTCGAAAAGTAAGGGAAATGCTTTGAATCCTACAGAGCTTATTGAAGAGTTTGGTGCCGATTCGTTAAGGTGGGCCTTGTTAGCGGACAGCTCACCATGGAACAACAAACGCTTTTCTAAAAAGACGGTAAGTCATGCAAAATCCAAAGTCATTGATACTTTGTTAAATGTGTACTCTTTTTATTCCATGTATGCAGAAATCGATCAATTTAATCCAGCTAGTGACTTGGGCGGAATTCCGACAACGCTTGATAAATGGGTAATTTCTCGCCTAAACACCGTTACGAGGGAAGTTGTTCAAAGCCTGGAGGAATATGACATCACCAAAGGGGCAAGGACCATCGCTACCTTTGTTGATGAACTTAGTAATTGGTATGTAAGGCGTTCAAGACAGCGTTTTTGGAGTAATGGAATGACCGATGATAAGCGGGCAGCATTTAGTACTTTATTTGAGGTTTTAAAGAAGCTTTCTCAGCTCATGGCTCCCTACACACCATTTGTTTCAGAAGACATATACACAAGCTTAATGAACAAAAGTGTGCATATCTCGGATTATCCACAATTAGACGATAAACTTGTGGATGAACAATTAGAAAAGGATATGGATGCCGTTTTAGAAATCATAGAGCTTACCAGATCGTTGCGCAATACAGTTGGAATAAAAACGAAACAACCACTAGCCAGGCTGGTTGTCGTGCCAGTAGAAGCATCTAATCTGTCTGCGTTGCAGAAATATGTTTCTATCATAAAAGATGAAATGAATATAAAGGAAGTAACATTTAAAGAAGTTGCTCGAGAGTTAATACAATTCGACATGAAGTTAAATTTCTCAGTTGCTGGACCTAAGCTAGGAAAATCTCTAGGTGAAGTGAAAAACAAAGTAGAGGCATTAGGCAACCTGGAAAAGGCGACGTTTCTTGAAGAAGGCGAATTGTTGGTAGTACTAAATTCAGGTGACACTGTACAACTCACTAAAGAGGACGTTCTTGTTGAGAGAAAGGGAAGAGATGGCTTTGCATTACTGGAAGGTAATCATTTCCTAACCTTATTAGATACAAATGTAACGCAGGAATTAAGAGAAGAAGGATTAGTAAGAGAAGTAATCCGAGCAGTACAAACATATAGAAAAGAATTAAATCTACCTGTTGATTTACGAGTAGACCTATTTATCCAGGCTGATACATGGCTGCAAAACGTTCTGGTTGAGCATGATGAATTAATGCAACGGAATTTGATTTTAAATAAGATTCATTTTGAGAGTAAACCTACTATGAAAAGTTTTGAAGTGGAAGGAAATGAAGTAGAGCTGTCTATTGAGTCATAGAAATTCGGATAGGACGCCTTGCTAAATAGGAGCAAGGTGTCTTTTTACTGATCTGTAGTAGTTTGAATTAAATGAAACATCCTTTAGATAAAAACGTCTTACTTATTGGGGGGGAATAAATACAATGAAAAAGTTAGTGCGATTTGTAAGTGTTTTAATTATTACCTTGGTCGTTGTTGGTTGTCAGAATACAGAGTACACAACAAAACCGAATCAAGAACAAAATAATATTCCTGATTACACTCCTTCAACTGAAGACGTTAAAGATAGAAATGGTGATATTGAAAATATAGAAAGATTTGATGAATTTCACCAGAATGCGGAAAATGGACGGAAAGATAGCCTTAGAGTAGTGATGTATACCACTGAAGGTGATCCGATGCTGCACGACCTAGAATATAACGGGGAAACAATAACTTCAACACGTGACACAAGAAGAGATACGTTTGGTGACGGGGAGATCAATACCACAACTTGTACCTCGATTAAATTTATAGAATCCACAGAAAGTACGGAGTACATTTTAGAGGGTTGCGAGAGTATACAAGACGATATTATTTTAGTTAATTTAGATTAATAGGATTTTTGAGCTGCTAGGCGTTAAGTATAGACCCCGTTTTGTTGTTTCTTTAATCTTCACACTGTTGTCGAGCTGTAACGGTAACTACATAAGAAAGGGCAGTCCCTTTTAAATAAATGCATAAATTTGCCGATAATAGATAAGGATGCAAATACGTAAAGAAAAGAGTGGTTTTACGATATGGCGAAGAAAAAATGGATGGTAGGAATCTCCTCTCTCCTCATAATTGCTGTGCTAGTAGTTGGCATTGTGTGGATAGGCAATAACGATTCAGAAGCGAATGCAGAAAAATCTATAGAAGAGACACCTGAGGAAGCTAATAAAGACAAAGAGATTAATAAAAAGATTAAATCGGAAGAAAACAAGCACGAGACGGAAGAGGAAAAAGAAAGTAAGGATAAAGAAGAGGAAAGTGAAGGAAAAGATAAGGAAGAAGACAAGAAGGAAACTGCTGAAGTAAACAAGGAAACATCGGATAAAGTAAAATCTGAAGCAAAAAAGGAGGAAAAAGTAGAAACACAAACTTCAGAAGCTGAAAAAGAAACGAAGTCAGCTGATCCTTCCACTAAAGTTATTGATCCTATAACAAAATATGTAGATGTTAGCTCGCTGAACGTTCGGAATGGACCGGGTACAAATCACGCTGTCATTACTAGCGTTCAAGAAGGACAAACTGTTACGGTGACAGAGTTAAGTGATGCTTGGAGTAAAGTAAACGTAAATGGTAAATCGGGTTGGCTTTCAAGTAAATATTTGTCTGATAAAAAACCTGTTGTCGCTACGAAAGAAGAAAAGAAAGAGGAATCTAGTCAAACTACTACCAAGAAACCTGCAAATCCTAAAAATGATGCTGATAAGTTGAAAACGGTTAGTGGAAACCGCCAACTCATATTAGTTACAGCAAACGGTTATAGTACCAGTAATGCAACCATCCAAACTTTCGAGAAAGATGGAAGCGGTAAATGGAATCAGGTCCTGAACACGTCAGGTTTTCTCGGTAAAAATGGGTTTGGTAAACAAAAAGAAGGCGATGGGAAAACACCTATTGGAAAATATACAATCGGTACAGGTTTCGGACAAAAAGGAAATCCTGGAACCAAACTTCCATGGAGAGATATCACAAGTGATGATGTATGGGTTGACGATTCTGATTCCCCTCTTTACAACACATGGCAATCAAAAAGTAAAACAGAAGGTCAATGGAAAAGCGCTGAAAATATGACACATCGTCTATATACATATGGCTTTGTCATAAATTATAATACCCAAAGAACACCTGGAAAAGGTAGTGCCATTTTCCTTCATACTGGAAGCAGTTATACACTTGGTTGTGTAGCCACTTCTCAATCAAATGTAGTTTCGATTATGAAGTGGTTGGATCCATCCAAGAATCCAGTGATCGTTATGACACCAACTCAGAACTTGGGTAACTATTAAAAATTATAAAAACCTACAAAGGGATCTCTTTCCTCTGTAGGTTTTTGTTTCTACTAGCAAATACCCCTCATATAAAATAATAAATTTGAGCCTTACAATTCATTACCCCCGCGTGAAATGTACCCACAAAAAGCAACTTAAAATATAAAAAAAGGTTTCATTAGGACTTAAGTCGAAAGTAGATATAAGGATGTATTAATTAAGGAGGGTAAAATGGATTCTAATCAATGCTCACCCGAATTAATGCGGATTAAGCTTCAAGATAAAGCTATTCTTAAAAATATATATCAGTTATATCTCCATGACCTCTCACCATATAACCAGGAAGATTTAGATCATAACGGATTATATGAAGAAGGGTTTCTCGATCCTTTTTGGGAAAAGGAAGGCTTATTCATTTGACAACTTTAGAACAAGTTGTTTTAGGGGGGAAAGAAGATGAAGAAGTTTTTACTTAGGAACGCAAATATATTATCTTTCATAATTATTTCTCTACTATTAATTATAAAGGTTATAGCTTTAATGGAAGAACAATCTACTTGGAATTTTGTTTACTTTATCATGCTGAGTATTTCATGGCTTAGCTTTTTGTTACTTCTTTTTATAAAACCTGTTAATGAGTAAACATGATATATCAGGAGGTCCCCTATTATGAAAAATAAATCATTTCGCGAGTTTCTTGATTCCTATTTAGATGTGTGGAGAAAATCGTCTTTAGCAGAATTGAGAGATATGATGTCCATTGATTATAAAGCAAGAGAGATTTCAAATGGCGAATTAGTAGACTTTGGCTATGAAGAGTCGGTAACTGGCTGGGAACAAGGGTTTAAGTTTGCCAAGCAAGAGGGAAACGAATGGGACTTAAATGAAATAGCGATCATCCCTTTACGACAAAATGAAATAATGGCAATTTTATCAGCTACACTAATAGTTGACGGAAAGAAATTAGAGAATATTAGTTTGTTCTTTCAGACATTTAAAAGAAATGAAAACAATGGATGGAAATTGATAAGAAGTTACATAGAAACCGGAGTTCCAAATGAAAATTTAAATAAGGTACAGTTTAACCATTAAAAGGGGATTATTATTTGGATAGAGTTGAATATATTCGACGAGAAGAGAAGAAATATCATGATTTTTTGTTATGAAAACTATAAATTATTTGAAGAGGGATCCTGGCTATATAAGCCTGTAAAAACGGTAATGGAACAATTATCACTACTAAAAGGGAAGCGGGATATTCGCGTTCTTGATTTAGGGGCTGGTGTAGGTAGGAACAGCATTCCAATTGCAAATGAATTAAAGCACAGTGCTAGAAAAGTTGTTTGTGTTGATTTATTACCCTCTGCAATAGAGAAATTAAGCCGATACAGTAAAGAGTATGATGTTGAAGAAGTAATTGAATTAGAGAACTCTGATATAACAGATTATCAAATTAAGCAAAATGAATATGATTATATTGTAGCCGTATCAAGCTTAGAACATGTTGCTTCAGAATCTATTTTTGATAGCGTTTTAAAAAAGATGGCAGCAGGCACGAAAGATGGCGGTTTAAATTGTATAATCGTAAACTCTGAAGTAGAAGAAACGGACATTCAAACAAATGAAAGACTGGATGCTCTAATGGAAGTAAATATAAAGACTGAAGATATGATAGGTAAATTAAGAAGCTTTTATAATGGTTGGGAAGTTGTTAAGGAGCAGGTAAAACCATTGAAATATAAGATAGTGCGTAATGACAAAGAGGTGTTATTAAAAACAAATGCTATTACCTATGTGGTTAGAAATAGGTAAAAGACGAATAAGTCGTCGTCGATCGTTCGTGGATAGCATTAATAAAAACTTACTTGCACAGTATGGCGGTTTAATTAAATGGAGGTTCCCAATTGAATAATACGAAGAATAATGGTTTTAGTTTTCTTGATTTTATTGTTGTGAAAGAAGCAGAAGTATATGATTATCATCGGTTAGCTGGTTCTTATGCAGTAATTAAATGTGATGATAAATATCTTTTATGTTATAACACGTTGAGAAAGCAATGGGAAATACCAGCAGGAAGGAGGGAAGAAGACGAAACACCAAAAGAGTGTGCTATAAGGGAACTTTACGAAGAAACTGGTCAGAGAGTTTCAGGGTTAGAATTTAAGGGATTGTTGAAAGTGAAAAGCTTGGTCAGTGACGAGGTAAAGTATAATCCTGTCTATTTTACTACGCTTGTAAAACTCCAACCATTTCTCAAAAATAATGAGACATCTGAAATACTGTTATGGGACTTAAAACAAGAGATTGGTTACATAGATGAGATAGATATAAAAGTATTCAATTATATTTAATGAAAAGTGCATATTTAGCCAGCCTTTTGATGTTAAATTAGCCAATGACTATTCAATTAGTTTCATTGAAACTATGGGGGAATTATTTTGAGGAAAAAACGATTGTTGCTGATTGTCCTTAGCCTTGTTTCTGTAATCGCAGCTTGTAAAACAGAAGAAACCCTTAAAGAAGAAAAATGGGAAGATGATAGTCCTTTTTTTACAAATGAGTACGGTGAAATGTTTGGAAAAGAAGGTAGCATTGGAATAATTGGTCTTAAAACCATCACAGAGAGTGGACAAAAGTGGATGTGGCATTTTTGGGGACCAGACGAAATTTCCCATAAAGAATGGGAAGTAAAAGCATTTAAGCAAGGTGAAGAAGATTCGATAAATCCAATAACATTTAAAGATGAAAAATTATCCCCTCGTGGTACATCCATTAACGGGCATGCCCGTTCAACCGTAATGTTTCCATCATCAGGGGCATGGAAATTAGAGGTTTATATTGATGAGAAATATTTTGATGAAATAATCGTAGAAGTTACGCAGGAATGATAAATTTCAAGTTACAACAAACCTGCCACAGTCTAATAGAAGAGATTACAAAGGGGGAGAATAATGAAGAAAGCGCTTCTCGTTATTGATGTTCAAAATGGTATGTTTCAGGACGGTAATGTTGTATATAAAGGAGAAAAGTTACTACATAATTTAAAGGACTTAATTGATCAAGCACGCTCTAAAGGAACCCCGATCTTTTATATTCAACATAATGCACCTGCTGGTCAGCCTTTAGAGTACGGCGCAAAGGGGTGGGAGATCCACTCTGACATTACGCCAAGCAAACAAGATATAATTATTCAAAAGGCTACTCCAGATTCCTTTTTAAATACTACTTTAAATGATGAACTTAAAAAACAGGGTATTGAACAACTTGTAATTACCGGAATTCAAACAGAAGTATGCGTGGATACGACTTGTAGAAGAGCGTTTAGTTTGGGTTATAAGGTTACGTTAGTTTCAGATACACATAGTACCTGGGATTCACAAGTTATTACAGCCCAAGAAATTATAAACCATCATAATGGAGTACTACGTTGGTTTGCAGAAGTTATTACGAGTAGAAATATTACATGTGATAGATGAAGGTGCTCAAGCTATGGCTTGGCACTTCTTGGAGGAAAAGATATGTTAATCAATACGGACAGACTATTGATACGAGATTTTCAATTCGAAGACTGGGAATCTGTTTTGAAGTATACATCTGATAGTAATGTGATGGAATATATACCTGAAGGAGTGTTGTCTGAAAAGGGAGTAAAGGATTTTATAAGAGAAAACGTCGGAGAGAATGCGGAAAAATTCCCTGTGATTTTTAAGGAAGAAAATGCACTTATAGGTCATATGGTTTTTCATAAATGGGGTGGAGAAAGAACTTATGAAATAGGATGGGTTTTTAATCCAGAATATCACAATAATGGGTTGGCATCAGAAGCCGCAATGGCTATTCTCAAGTATAGTTTTGAAGAATTGAAAATTCATCGGATAATTGCCACTTGTCAGCCTCAAAATATTGCTTCTTCCCGTGTTATGGAGAAGATCGGAATGAGGAGAGAGGGCCATTTCAAGAAGTGTATACCTGCACATTATAAGAAGGGTAATAGGGATTGGTGGGATGAATATTTTTATGCAATTCTAGCTGAAGAGTGGGAGGAAAAAATATAGTTGTAATGAAAAATGAATCTAGCTGATTGAAGTAAAAAATGTCTTTTTCTCATGTGATTTTTTATGTAAGGGGGCCACTATGTCACATATTAAAAAATTCCACAGAGCTTTTGGCGTCTATGGAATTTATATAGAAGACAACAAACTCTTAGTTATAAACAAAAGCAGAGGACCATATAAAAATCGTTATGACCTTCCTGGTGGTAGTCTAGAGGAAGGGGAGGGCTTATCAATTGCGATGCAAAGAGAGTTTAAAGAAGAAACGGGAATTGATATTGAGATCCTCAAAAACCTGGGCGCAATTGATTTCATCGTTCCTTGGGATTGGAAGAGTTTTACGCATGTTCATCATATTGCGGTATACTATGAGGTCAAAAGAATAGGAGGGGAAATAACCGAACCTGCACAGTTTGAGGGACAGGATTCTCTTGGCGCTGTTTGGGTAACAAGGGAAGAAGTATCACTAGATAACGCCTCTCCGTTAGTACTTAAAGCTTTTGAGTGGATGAACAAGAACGAGCTTGGAATAGAAACTGTTTGTTACGAGCAATGGGAAGTTAAGGAGTAAATATAAAAGTAGGTGTGGTAATGAGGTTAATTTTCGGTAGTAAGAATGAACACGTGGAATATAGAGTTAGAAAGGGTGCGTATGCTGTTATTTTCAATGATTTAAAAGATAAAGTATTAGCTGTCCAGACCGCCAATGGCAATCACTTTTTGCCCGGAGGAAGAATGGAAGATAATGAAAGAGATATAGAATGCCTGAAAAGAGAGATGATAGAAGAAACAGGGTATAAAATAGAGATAAGCTCCTTTATAGGTAATGCCATGTGTTACTTTTACTCTACCAAAAATGAACCTCTATTAAGTGATGGATATTTTTATCAAGCAAAACTGTTGGAGAGAGTGCAGGAACCTGTAGAAGAAGATCATTATGTGAAATGGGTAAGGGTAGAAAAAATGGAGGAATCCTCTTTTCATGAACATCAACTATGGGCAATTAAGAAAGGGTTAAATAGTAGATTTACATAAATTTGGCTTAATTAGAAGTGGAGATAAAAAAATGAGGAATAGGGGTTCAGCAGTACTGCTACGAGAAAATAAAATAGCTCTAATCAAAAGGATTAGAGAAGGCTCGACTTATTATGTTTTCCCGGGAGGCGGTATGGAGGAAGGGGAAACACCAGAGCAAGCTACTAAACGTGAGGTTTACGAAGAGTTAGGAGTACAAATAAATATTATTAGGTACATCGCTTCCTTACATTACCACGGTGTGCAACATTATTTTCTAGCGGAGATTACGGAAGGTGAATTTGGTACTGGAATAGGTGAAGAATTTACGGATTTAGATAGAAATAGAGGCATTTATAAACCTATGTGGGTGGAAGCAAATCATCTTTCATCTATAGATGTTAGACCTAAAGAAATGGCAGAAAAGGTAACAAACATGCTTAAGTAAAATACGATACGGATTTAACCTTAAAGGAGGCTTCTATGAGAACGATTACGCTTTCCAATGGAAAAGTTGTAGAAGTGGAATGTTTAAGCTGTGCTTTAACGGGTGGAGTTATTGAACCAGATGGTGGTGTAGTAATAGAAACAGAGCACTTCCACGCACATCAAGATGTTGCGTATCCCATAAAAGGTTTAATCATTTTAGCGTCTAAGCGGCATATCAAATGCTTTGATGAATTAACCGAAGAAGAACAAATAGATTACATAAATATTTTGTCCAAGATTAGAAAAGCTCAAAGGAAAGTTTTAGGTATTGAACAAGTCTATTATTTTTATAACGAGGATACGACACACCATTTTCATACTTGGATGGTTCCGCGCTATGAATGGATGTACAAGTTTGGCAGATCAGTAGAATCAGTAAGGCCCGTACTACTTCATGCAAGAAATAAACTTAATCATGATGAAAACATAAAAGAAGTAAAAAAAGCAATTAAGGCTTTAGCAGAGGAATTGCGTATTACATGAGTAAATTGACCCCGAAATGTACTTCATCTAGTCACTATTTAATGTAGGTATTCCAAATATATCGCTTGTACCAGCACCTGACTACCTAGTTGCTGAAGGAAAAGACGGGTATCTGGAGAGAGTAGACCTGGATTTTATGTATGAACAGATTCAGTCATTTATAAAAATGGTGTCGATCATTGATCATACACCGGGATTGGGAAAAACAGATGCTTATACAGGAATGCTCGGCTTCTTAGGGAAGGCGCATGATAAATAATAACCTTCCAAAAGATTGGAGAAGGTTAACTTCTAAGTCCATACGTGTAATCATTTTAAGTGTAAAATAACAGAGATTGCTCAGGATGAACATCTACGCAGAGATTGTAATAAGGAAAAATCAGAGTTTTCTTTTTAAATAAGATCGGGTATACTATACGTAGATAATCATATAAATAAAATACCGCTAGTGCTGGAACACTAACGGTATCAGCGCATAGCCCTTCAAGGGGGCGACTCGCTAATTGGTTGATAAAATAACCACCTACTTAGCTGTCAGGCGTAGGGTGGTTATTTTTTATTGTTAAATGACAGAATAGCAACAATTAACGTTCCAAAAGAAATCATCAGAACCATTGCCTCAAATACTGCCATTGGCATCACCCCCTTTCTAAAAGGGAGCGAGCCACCACCCATGACGACCCTATGCACTTATATGAATTATAGCATGTTATTTGCATAGAACTATAGGCAGCAAGGGGAAAAGATAAAAATTCACTGCAGTATTTAGTTGGTTTTACTTATATAAAGAACTACAAGGATAAGGAATGAGGTGAAAATGATTAAAGCAGTTATCTTCGACCTAGATGGTACGCTTCTAAACAGGGAGGCTACTGTACGAAAATTTGTAGAAAACCAGTATAAAAGATTTAATAATGAACTTGGCCATATCCCTAGAGAAGTTTACGTTTCAAGATTTATAGAGTTGGAATGTCGTGGTTACGTTTGGAAAGATAAAGTGTACCAGCAGATGGTTGATGAATTCAAAATTACCGAATTCATATGGGAAATGTTGCTTAATGATTACATAACCGAGTTTCATAAAAGTTGTATCCCTTTTCCAAATTTAATAACGACATTAGAAAGGTTAAGAACTAGTTCAATTCGATTAGGGATGATCACAAATGGCAAAGGGCAATTTCAAATGAATAATATAAAGTCCTGAGGAATTGATAGCTACTTCAATACAATACTTATTTCAGAATGGGAAGGAGTAAAAAAACCGGATCCAGAAATTTTCTTAAGGGCTCTTAATCTATTAAAAGTTCCTGCTAGAGAAAGTATGTACGTTGGCGATCATCCTGAAAATGATGTTAGAGGTGCAGAAAATGTAGGTATGGTTGGCGTATGGAAAAGGGATTTAGCCTGGGGTGATGTTATGGCGCGGTATGTAATCGATGAGTTAAAAGAGCTTCCTTTAATTATTCAACAATGAAACAATACATAGAGAGGTACCACCATTTTATAGAAAAATTAGTGAATTAAAACAATTGTTGCTTCCTCTGTTGTAAGATAGAGCAAAAGGGTTTTTGAATTTTTAGGGGAATTTTTATGCTTAAAAGTAAAAAAATGTTTTATATTGCACTTATTTTTTTTATTATATCTATGGTGTTAAATTTTCCTTTTCCACACGAAAGTCCTTATGGTGAGACGATTGCTTCCATATTGAACATACCAATTAAAACGGTTAATGGGTTGCAATTTGTGGGGATTACCTCACTTGTTCTGTTGTTAGCAAGTTTAATTTTTCTTACCAAATCATTAAAGAAATATCACGCACGTGCTGTCCTTATTGCTATTCTTATTTCAATGTTTTTGCCCATGATGCTTGCTAATCTTTATCAAAAAACATTTGCTACAGGTATCTACGCTATTTCTTATGAGAGTGACTGGAGTAGTTGTGAATTTGAAATGATTGATGATGCAACGTTGCACGGAGAATGTGAACTACCTTTTGAAAATTATAGAGGTAGTGTAAACCAATTCACTGTTGAATTTCAGGAAAGATACTATGCAGATCATGAGGTGTCCATGCTATCACTTATGAACCAAGACAGCCCTTATGAAGTAAGGTTAGAAGGTAATGAGAAAAAGGTAGTAAAAATAGACGTGGATATAGATGTATCAAATATGGAAAACCACATAGAGAATGGGTCAGCGAAAGGGATAAATATTATTATTAAATCAGGAGATAAAATGCGGAAACTATAAGTATATTTTTTATTGGGTAGTTTATTAAATTTACAGCAAGTACACGTAATGCTTACTATCTTACACAGTCAGTAAAAGGGATTGGAGAGGTTTCGACAATTATTAATATCGTTAACGGCTGTAAGATAATTCACGTGATAATCAGGCAGTTTAAGAATAAGATTAAGGTTTAATCTCAGCTAGATATGTTTGAAAAACTTCTTCTGTCAATAAATCTTTTTTATAGCTTTCAAATAAATAAGCAGGTTCATTTCCAATAACCCTAATTCTATTATCCTTTAGAATTACTGCCGTTCCATCAGGTATAGCAATGACAGGAAGACCATATTCTTTAACAGCTTGTTCTATCACTACGTCGTCTTCTTTTTTATAATGACACCAAATGCAACAATTCTTTACACGATTTAAAGCATGGAAATTTTTTAAACCTACGTTGTTTAAATTTACATCTGGTATAATTTTTATATTGTTTCCAAATATTATTGCCCCAGCACTTTGACCATATATGGTTCCACCTTCTATTAAGAATTGTGTTAAGACTGCATCAAACCTCGTGCTTTTTAAATCATTTAGTAAGCTAAAAGTATTTCCGCCGCTAACGTAAACTGCTGAAAATTGCTTCATATCATCAATAGTTTTATTTTTTATATCCAACCACATTGTAATCTCATTTATTCCTTGTGGATTAAAAACACTGTTCATGTAGTTATAACTGGATTCATACGTTCTATACTCGGGGTCCCCTGCAATAGGTATATATAATATCGTTTTATTATTATCGATCTCTTGTGCAAAATATTTGTTTATTTCCAGTGTTTCTCTAGGACCTCCGCCCCCGGATAAAATTAAACTCCCCATGAAAATCCCTCCCCGGTACTGACATAAGCTATTTATTCATTACGCAATGAATTTAGTAAACCATGCAATATATCTTGCTCCCCAAATGAATAAGAATTGAGCAAGGATTGTACCTAATAATCGTGAAGTTACCATCATTAACGATATACTTTTTAGTTTATTGTAACTCCCTCGTTTATTTACTACATCGTCTGCTATCACAGATATTTTCGGATCTATAAAAATAACTAAAAGAATTGTTGCTATTCCATTTATTAAGCCGGATGCCATGATAGCTGTAGAAGCTCGCTCGGGAGCTAATAAAGCTGCATATAATGCTGATAATACACCAATCGTATATATCGCTGTTATTACCATATTTACACAGAATAGTCTTATTGGAATATCTTTAATTCTTGTGTCTTGCAAGTATGAAAACTTTGGCAGGCTGAAATGTGTTATACCACGCTTTATGTACGCTAACGAAAACATTCTTTTTATTAAAGAGGGAACAGAACCTTTTTCCTCTGACAAATGAATAATTGCTCTTGAAAACAAAGCTATAAAAGTAGGGAGTAGTATTATTCCAACAACTGTGCCAACCGTTGACGCTCCTATAAGAATGCGAAATTGATTTTCTACAAATTCCAGAGTGTTTTCTTTTGGGGCAGTGTCAATAATACTCCCAGTAAATGGTTGTTGCATCATATTAGCTAATCTTGAAACGATAACCATGATGTTAAAGAGAGATAGTGCTGATGCTATCATTTTAACTCTTGCGCCTGATAGCCTTACTGCATAAGCAAGTGTTTCTATCGAATGAATGATAAAAATGAACAAAGCTATAAATAATAATTTTTCTGTTATGAACTCCATTAAGTTACCTTCTTTTTAATATTTAGTTTCCTAATTTTAACATACTGTTCGTATTTATTCTTGCACTCCCTGCCCCGTCGTTAAACAACATAACGTTGTATATTGAATGAATAAATACATCGTTTCATAACTCCATATCTCTAATTATAGTACTTTTATAAGTTAGACGTGTAAAGTTGAATTGACATAATGTATAGTTAACTTTACAATTAGGGAGTGGTAAAACAAGGAGTGATTTAGTTGCTTGTTAATCGTGTGAAAGAATTGCGGGCTCGATTCAATCTTACACAAGGGGAATTAGCTAAGAGAATTGGTGTAACGAGGCAAACAATTGTTTCATTAGAAAAAGGGAGTTACATACCTTCTTTACTCCTAGCTATGAATATTGCTGAAGTCTTCGGTGAACCAATTGAGAGTATATTTTATAAGGAGGGGGATGACGAATGAGATTAACATTCACCGTAATTTTGAGGTCATTACTTTTTGTTTCATTAGCTGTTATGGTCTATGATTCTGTACGAGTTGAACAAAAGTTTGAGTTATTAGGTAGAGGATATATTGATGGGTTTTCTGTAAATATTAGCAACCAAGCGGGGATAATATTTTTAGTTATCTTTATCTTATTTTTTATATTAAATGTCATACAAATCGTGGTTATGAAGAGAAATAAGAGTAAGCAAGCAAAAGTGGAGGACTACCTACTACCAGAATATGATACTTCCGATGAACGAGCAGTGGATATAACTGGACGAGCAGTACGTTTTTCCTTCGGTTTTATCTTAATGTATACCTTCATTATTCTAGGATCCTATATGTTCATTCCAACATATTTTCTAGACTATGTTTGGTATCCCATGTTCTCTACAGCATCAATTCCAGTATTTGGCTTAATCGTTTATTTAATATCTTTCAAAATTTTATATGCTCGTTAGGAGGGCTTTCTTATGAACACCGGTAACAATGTATATTTAAGACCGATTGAAGATAAGGACATAGATGGGATTTTTGACAGTCTTCATGATGAGGAAGGACTCTATTTAACTGGCACGCGTAAGGTGTTTACAAAGGAAGAAGTTCAAACAGCTTATGAGCGGTTTAACAAAGATTCTACTCGACATGACTTCGCGATCTGCTTAATAGAAAACGATCAAATGATAGGTGACCTAGCAATCAATGATATCGACCGAGATAACAGTAAAGCGATGTTTCGAATTGCAATACATAATAAGGATAACTATGGAAAAGGTTATGGAACTGAAGCTGTAATGCTTGCTCAGAAATTTACCTTTGAAGAGTTGCGACTAAACCGATTAGAGTTGCAGGTCTATTCTCATAACCCAAGAGGAATACGCTCCTACGAAAAAGCTGGCTTTAAGAGAGAAGGAGTATTAAGGCAGTCCTTATATATGAGAAATCAGTATTCAGATGAAATTATTATGAGTATGCTTTATGAGGATTACATTAAATTAAATTCTAAATAAATAGTTCTCTATTTGACATAATTAATTGCAAATCAGACATAAAAGGCAACTTTTCACATGAATTAATAGAAAAGTTTGCCTTTTTTGTTTCTTTTTGTTGTAAGATAGAGAAATAGAAATTTGTAAGATTTTGGAGGGGAGAAAATGGGGATTAGGAACTCTGCAAAGGCGATTATTATTCAGAACGATCAATTGTTAGCAATTAAAAAACAGGACCAAGATGGCTATTACTATATTTTACCTGGTGGCGGACAGGAATTTGGAGAAACGCTCCACCAAACATTAAAAAGAGAATGCATAGAAGAAATTAATGCAGCTGTAGAAATTGGAGACCTGATCTTTATACGGGAGTATATTGGAAAAAATCATGAACACTATGAGTTTGATTCTGAAGCTCACCGATTGGAGTATATGTTTTTATGTGAGATTGCAGAAGGAAGTACTGAAATAGGAAATGGGACTGTACCTGATGATGGACAAATTGGTGTGGAATGGTTGTCGTTATCCGAGTTATTGAATTATCGACTTTACCCTCGAACACTACGTCAGTGCATCATTGACTATAATGAAGGGAAGGAAGCGCCTGTTTACTTAGGTGATGTAAATTAAAGTATTATCGCGGTGGTTATCTATAAATGAAACGGGAAAAGCGTTTTAAGGGGAGGAACCATGAATAAAAACATCTACATAATCAGACATTGCAAAGCGGAAGGACAAGCATCTGATGCTCCATTAACAGAAGAAGGTACCATTCAAGCAAAGGAATTAGCTGAATTCTTGTCGGATTTAAAGGTAGATAGAATCATTTCCAGCCCCTTTCTACGGGCTATCCAGACGATTAAGCCCTTTGCAGAAAACAAGGATATAGATATTGAGGTAGATAGTCGTTTAGCCGAACGCGTACTTAGCTCTACCTTTCTTACGGATTGGATGGAAAAGCTAGAAGCGACTTTTAACGATACGGATCTTAAGTTTGAAGGGGGAGAATCAAGTAACGAAGCAGCGAAGCGAATTGTAGAGGTAGTCGATGAGGTTGTAGTTAGTGACGCTGAAAATACAGTGATTGTGGCGCATGGAGGGATTATTTCCTTATTACTAAACGTCTATGATAAAAGCTTTGGTTTCGAAAAATGGATGAGTTTACGTAATCCTGATGTTTATCATTTAAGGGTTACAGAGACCGGCGCTAATTTCAACCGTCTATGGAATGGGTGATTTGTTGGTTGCCACGCTTCAATACATGCAAGTTAAGATCTTATTATTAAAAGGGGGAGTTCTTTTGCCCACAAACTTATATTTTGTGAGACATGCTCATTCTATCTATACGCCAGACGAGTTGGGAAGACCTTTATCTAAACGTGGCTTTAATGACGCAAATATAGTAACGGAATTACTTAAAAGTGAAGCTATTGATGCTGTCTATTCCAGTCCTTATAAGCGGGCCATCCAAACAGTTGCAGGAATTGCAAAGTACATAGGTAATGAGGTTAAAATATTTGATGACTTCAAAGAAAGGATCCTTGCAGAAAAGCCTGTAGAAGATTTTACAAAGGCTATTACGCAGGTTTGGGAAGACTACGAATTTTCATGGGCTGGCGGCGAATCAAACGGGGTTGCTCAAAAAAGGGGTGTAAATGCCACTTTGAACGTTCTAGAAAGTAACCAGGGAAAAAATGTCGTAATAGGTACACATGGGAACATCATGGTTTTAATGATGAACTTTTTCGACAAAAAATATGGGTTCGAATTTTGGAATCAACTTGAAATGCCAGATATTTATAAACTCACCATTGATAGCCAAGAGCTTCATCATGTTCAGAGGATATGGAGATAAAAATTGTCGATGTTTGAAATTTTGCAAAACAAACGTCAAACTTAGTGGTATAATTTAACTTAATTTACAATAAAAAGGAGTGATTATAATCACAGTTCTAGACCTACAACAAGTAAATAAAAAGTATAAAAACCAGCAAGTAATTAATAATGTCGATTTACGTCTTGATAAACCAGGCATATGGGCATTAGTCGGCCCTAATGGTGTGGGAAAGACGACGTTATTAAATTGTATTTGTAACATCATCCCGACTAACTCCGGAAAGATAGAACTTCTAGGTGTCTCCAACAAAGAATATAAAGTATTTCAACAAATTTCTTACCTCCAAGATAATACCGTATTGTTTCACTATTTAACAGGATATGACCATTTAAAGTACGTATGCGATATACATAAATTACCTAAGAGTAGAATTAAAGAAGTTGCAGAATATGTTGGAATGGAAAGCTACTTAGGAAAAAAGGTAGGAGATTATTCCCTTGGTATGAAGCAGCACCTACTTGTAGCGGTAGCGATAGTTAACAAGCCGAAGCTGTTGTTTATGGATGAGCCATTAACTGGACTGGATCCTTCTAGTGCTATTTTAATGAGAAAAATACTGTTAGATTTAGAAAGGCAAGGAACTACTATCATTCTTTCGTCTCACAACTTAGCAGAGATTGACCGTGTAACCAATCAAATTATCTTTTTAAAAGACGGCAAATTAATAGAAATAGACCGAACGGAACATGTCGAAACACATTATCACTTCAAACTATCTAATTATGAATTGGGCATAAAAGTACTAAACGATTCTGGATATTCCATTCAAACAGAAGATAAAGTGATTAAAGTAGATGTAAAAGAAGAAGCCTTAGACCAGTGCATCCAACAAATTCAGAATAGTGGGATAGCTATTTTAGATATTCAAAAAGAAGTCTCAGGTTCTGAAAAATTATATGAAGAGTACTTCGGTAAGCAGGACTAGCTGATGAAGATCATACAATTCGAATGGAAAAAGCTATGGAAATCAAAGGCGTTTATCGCCATTCTTCTTATTACTATTGCACTTATTGCGGGCTTGTTTACACGTAATTACTTTTACCAAGATATTGTTAAAACACAGAAGATGGAAATGTTTCGAGAACATTCCTTGAATGTGATCTCCCAAGTAGATGCTGACCGAGACACATTGGAGGAAATTGGGGAAGGAGTAGACCCCATCTTAGAGGAAAATGTTGAGCTGGGTCTTTCCTTATATCGAAAGTTGCAAGAACTAAGAGCTGCTGTCGATGCCGGTGAGGACCTTTCTGCATTACAACTGGAGAATGAAGCCTATGAATTAGCAATGCAATATCTGTCAAAGGATAAACGCTATCCTTTGACAGAAATAGAAATGCAAGACGAAGTGAAACTAAATGAGGAGCTGTTACAAAAAGAGTTACCGAAAGAAGATCTTCAAGCTTCTATTCAACCGGCTGTATTTATGAAACAAGTGATGCAGTTATTGTTTAATACATTTGGATTTTTTATCCTAGTAGTTATTATAGGTACGCCCATTGTAAAAGAGTTTGATGATCATACCATTAAACTCACATATGGTTTACCTATTTCCTCCCATCGATTGGTGCTATCGAAATGGTTGAGTATGGTATTAAGCGGAGCAATCTGGTTTGGTCTCGTACTATTGGCTGCATATGCCGTTTCAACGGTTTTAGGTAAGGATTTAGCAAACCCATTTGAATATCCTTTGTATACAGAGCAGATGACATTTATAACTATGGGTGAGTATGTAACCCAATCCATTTTCTTCGGCCTTTTCTATTTGATTTTATTAATGAGCTTCTTTATTTTTCTTTCTTTTTTATTGAAAAGTACATTAGTCGTACACATCGTACTACTCATCCTGTTTGTTGTTAATTTCATTATGACAAGTAATGGCGTGATCCATCCTATTATACCGTGGAGCTATCAGGAATTAGGTCAAGCAGTCATACTATCGGAAACTGCTTCCTGGATAGGTGCTGTTTTAAGCCTTGTTTTAACTAGTATCTTACTCCTTTTCGCCATCCTAACAAGCAAAAGGAGGGAATATCGATGATGAAATTATTTTTGTTTGAGTGGAAAAAGATCTTGAAAAAGAAAACAACATGGGTACTGCTAATTTTGAGTTTAACAGCAACAATTGGAATTTATTTTTTTCATTTAAGCCTGGCCAATAACGTAGAACAGAAGGTCATTAACCATTATGATTTTCTCATAAATCTGTCTTTAGAAAGTGCGGAAGATTCAAGATTAGCGAAAGAAAAGGCGATCAAAGAAGAAGATGAAGATTTAATTGAACAAGCAACCATGGAGGAGGAGCATTATCGTACAAGTGTGGAGAAGTATCAGAGTGCAAAAAAATCATATGTGGATGAAGAATGGGAAGTGCTTTACCAAAGGGAGTTAGATAGCCTTGAAACTTACGCATACCCTTCCCAATATGAGAATGCCGTTTTTATAGCTGAAGGTGGTGGTGAGATCACGAATTTCACCCTTAGAGCAACCTTTGAAGAACGGAAGTATATGTTAGACCATAAAATTGACCCATTCATTCAAAATACGATATATGACATGTATTTGCGTACAGCTTATGAAGACTTTGATAGTAAAACACTGGAAATATGGGAAGAAATGACAGATCGCTACGGAAAACAAGGAATATATTATATCTATCAGTTAATCCAGTCACTCTATATTCCAATTATTATCTTACTGGGCTGCTTTATATTTGGTAACACTCTTTCTTCGGAGACAACGAAGAAAAATAATGGTATTCGATTCCATCAAGTGTTGCCATTAAATCAGACAAAGCTGTTCGTTGCAAAGTATCTAACCGGTTATTTGGGAATTCTACTTTTTTTCATGTTGATGATAGTGGCGCCTTTGATAGTAGGAACGCTCATGCATGGCTTTGGCTATTTAGATTATCCTGTGCTAATTTATGATGGATATACTACGGAGGATATGTGGAAGAATGCTATGGAAGATACGTTTCATTTTATCACATTACAAGAATACTTAAGCAAGACGGTGTGGTTCGCCTTAGCAATGAGTCTATTAATCTATTCGTTGTACTATCTGGTTTCTCAATTTAGTAAAGAACCGATTTTTAATACAATTATCATTGGTGTCATTTGTTTTGTAGGTATGCAATTTCAGCATCCGTATAATCCATTTAGCTATTTGGATATAGATAAGGTAATTTCACATGAGATTCAACTGGAAACCTGGAATACGGATATCACTTATATAACAGGAATAATGATTATGTTGGTAATTGGTTTTATCTTTACGGTCGGGAATTATATTCGTTTTAGGTCGAGGAGGACAAATTAGTTTGTGTAAGTACAAAAATCAGAACCCATGTGTGAAGGGTTCTGATTTTTATGTACTTGGTTATTTAACGGTTAAGGTAGAAAAAAAGTTTAGTCCTCAGAAGCTCACTCTTATCTCTAGTTGAAAGTTAATTACTAGGGAAGTTCTGAATAGCTTCACAACAAATGCTACAAATGAAACTTAACCGTTCGTGCACCGTAATATATCTATATTTAGAGAAGGTGGAGGCGAGGTTTATGACGTGGGAATTAAAAGGCACAAATGTTTTACATATCTATGCTCAAGACTCCTGGCATAAGGAAGCATATATCGTTGGAAATAAAGAAGGACTGCTTGAGCTTAGGAAGGCAATAGATCAAGCACTAAAATCGAAGGAGGCAATAGCTAATGTATTCCCAGCGGATGGAGAAGGTTATGAAGCAATGGTGCTGTTAGTGGATGATGACGAAGAGAAAAAACTATTAAATATAGAGCTTCCTTACACAGGGAAAGATATGAATTATGATGTTGTGTTTAACGATGAGGGGATGCTCCATCCACATTCATTGGTAAAAAATAAAAATGAAGAATAGGGGAAGCCAGTATGGAAAAAATCCATCTATTTAAATGGTTGCTAGAAGTAGATGTAGGTAGGACGAAAGAATACTATAAACAAGATCAGGAACTTTGCAATTGCGTAGATTGTAAAAACTATAGAGAAGCTTGTACACAGATGGATCCTCAGATTACGCAGTTTTTTAACGAGTTAGGTATTGATCCAACAAAACCAGATTTATTATCAGAGTTTGGTGAGGAGGAAGATGGATTACACCTTTATATGGGGCATTATTATCTGGCAGGAAGATTAGTAGAGGGAGAGTATTGTTTGGATTCTGATTGGACTTCTGAAAACACGGCTACTTTAGGAAATTTTACTTTTGGGTTTGCGGAAGGAGAACCAAGTGAAAAGGATTTTTTACCAATGCCTGGCCTTTGGCTAGAGTTTGAATCAAAAATCCCGTGGATCTTACGTGATCCTCAGTAAAGTTCCTCTACTATGTAGCAAGAACATAGTAGAGGGTATAATCATAGCCAATGTATAAAGCCTTTAAGTAGAAAATCCTAACCCTTTCGCTTCCGCAATGATCGATTCCATCAGCATACCGACGGTTTGTTTCTTTGCCATTGTGGCATTTTGACCGGCCCAAAGGGACATGAATTCCGGTTTACCCTGACTAGCACCAGCCTTTCGAATATCCTTTGTTAGGCTATTTTGTACAGGAAAAGCTGGTAATTGTTGTTCATTCGCTCTCATAGAGGAGATAAATTCGTTCTGTATTCCTCTTGCCCACTTTCCGGAAAAGGAGCGGGTTACAACAGTTTGGTCTTCTTTTGCGTTCAGAATGGCAGTTTTGTGTAGCTCATTTGCTCCACTTTCCAAACATGTCAAAAAAGCTGTACCCATTTGCACCCCTTGTGCTCCTAGGCAAAGAGATGCCATGAAGCCTCTACCGTCCATAATACCTCCAGCAGCAATGACTGGGATACTGACATTATCGACTACCTGGGGAATAAGTGACATTATGCCCATCATACTTTCATTATTCGACTTCAAAAAGTTGCCACGGTGACCGCCAGCCTCACTACCTTGCACAACAATGATATCCATTCCAGCCTTCTCTAAGGCAATAGCTTCTTTCACCGTAGTAGCTGTGCCCATAAGAAGTATATCGTGTTGTTTTAAGCGATCAATCACTTCCGTAGTAGGTACCCCAAAGGTGAAGGAGCAAATGGGTACATTCTCTTTTATCACTACATCAACTTGCTCCAAAAAAGTGTTATATAAATCATTAAAATCCGGTTTTTCAACAATCTTTTTCTCTGGTATTTGTAACGTAAGCCGAAACTGGTTAAGTTTCTCGTTAGCAGCCAATATTTCCTCTTCTGTTACATGAAATTCATTTGGTACAAATAGGTTTACTCCAAAAGGATTGGGAGTTAATTGTTGCACTTCCTGTATTTGTTTTCGGAGCTGGTTAGGTGACATATAACCTGCTCCAATCATTCCAAGGCCACCCCCATTTGCGACCTCTGTTACCAAACGAGTAGTGGTTACACCCCCGGCCATTGGTGCTTGAATAATCGGGTACTTCACATTAAAAATATCCGTGGCTTTTTGTAGCATGCTTTACCCCATCCTCTTCTATATTGGTTAGCTGAGAAGTGAAAGTCCTGCTGTTTCTTATCCTAAGATACTTCTTTCTTATGTGAGTTTCAATCATCATATACTAAAAAATCTAGATACTCTCCAAGGAATAACAATGGAGAAACTGTCCCCTCATACGGTTAATTCATTTTCTGTTTTGAGTTGTAAAGCTTTACTTAAAAGGCTCTGTAATAACGCAGCAAAGAAAGCTATGACTGCGGAACAGAAGATGATCACTAAACCGATAAGCAATATTCCGGGATTGGCAGCATTTAGGGATAGAAGGGAGATAAATCCTACCATGTACAAAACACCAATGACTAAAGCGCAATACATAATATTTTTTAAAGAAGATAAAGTCTTTGTGGAGAAAGCTTTATTGTAATCAATATAGCGTAAGAGCTTTAATGCTTGGTACAAGGCAAAGATGAACGGAAGGGTTGTAACAAGTAAGCCAATTAATAAAGGGTATTGTAAATAAGCAAACTCGGGATACATTTCAGCGAAAAAATTCGCCTGATATGGTAGCCAAAAAATACTTAGAGCGAGTACTATCATCCCAATAATGACTATAGCAGACTTCAAAAACAGCGTTGTTCCTTGTTTCATAACCTACACCTCATCCTGTTTGTTTTTCTACATCTTACTATAGTATTTATTGTTAATCAATAAATTTTTATCAATTATCATTCTTGAATTAACAAAAGAAAAAGGCCCCTTCGAGAGAGGTCCCGGTCTGAAGAGTACATCTTCTAAATTATAGGAACGTTAAACCTTCGTAGTATTAGGATAAGAACGGAGTAGCGTGATCTTTCTTTGCTGTGTGCGTCCCATTATTCTGTCTAAAATTTGATCCAGATACATAGAAAATGGTGTACTCGTACGCTGGCGAGGCCTTGGTAAATCAATAGACTGGTTCAGACTAATATAACCATTTTCAATGACGATAACGCGATCTGCAATAGCTACTGCCTCTTCCACATCATGCGTTACCAAAATGGCTGTAAATTTTTTCTGCTGCCAAAGGTCCTCAATAAGTGCCTGCATTTCTAATCGGGTCAATGCATCTAGTGCACCTAAAGGTTCGTCAAGCAGTAAAAGAGAAGGCTCATGTACTAACGCCCGCGCCAAGGCAACGCGCTGTTTTTGTCCGCCGGAAAGCTTGGCTGGCCAATCTGTCATTCTGTCCTCTAGGCCTACGAGCTGTAATGCCTTCTTAGCCCTATCTTTTCCTTCTTTTGTGAGGCCAAGCGACACATTATCGATTACTTTTTTCCAGGGAAGTAGACGGCCATCCTGAAACATCATCCGCGCTTCGCTATTTAGCTCTGCTAGCGGTCGTTGATCCATGGTCAATTGTCCCTTACTAGGCATTTCTAAACCTGCCAACAAACGTAGTAGGGTACTCTTTCCGCAGCCGCTCTTGCCAACGATTGCAACAAATTCCCCTTTTTTAATAGATAAATTAATATCCTTTAACACACTTCTTCCGGGGTAATTCTTTTCAACATGCTCTGTTTCAATATGAAATGTCGGTTCTTTTTCTCTCAATTTCTTGCCTCCTTTCATTACGTTCCATTCCAACGAAGCAATTTCCTTTCAAACAGCTTGGCAATGACATCCGATAATTTTCCGAATAAAGCATAGAGTACAATAGCTAGAACAATCACATCCATTTGCATAAATTCCCTTGCGTTCATCGCCATATAACCAATTCCGGAATGTGCGGAAATTGTTTCTGCTACAATAAGAGTTAACCACATAACGCCAAGGGAAAAGCGTACACCGACAAGGATGGAAGACATGGCTCCAGGCAGTATGACATGAAAGAACAATGCTTTTCCCTTTAAACCATAGGCCTTTCCCATTTCAATTAACCCTTTATCTACAGATTTAATACCATGGTAGGTGTTTATATATACTGGAAACATCACACCAAGCGCGACAAGGAAAATCTTGGAGGTCTCATCTATACCGAACCACAAAATAACCAGAGGGATTAAGGCTAAATGTGGAATGTTTCGTAGCATTTGAATGGAGGTATCAAAGAATAATTCGGCAAAACGAAAAATACCATTAAACAAGCCAAACGCAAATCCAATAATCCCGCCAATGAGAAAACCAATTAATGCCCTGCCAAGGCTAATAGAAACATGATTCATCAGCTCACCTGTGGCGGATAAGTCAATTGCCGCTTGAAATACTTGTGTGGGAGCTGGAAGGATGCGGGAGGGAATGATACCTAGTACGGAAAATAGCTGCCAGCCAACTAGTAGCATAATCGGAACTAGCCATGGTATGAGCTTCTCTGAGACTCCTTTAGTTGAAAATTTCACAATCCTGGCCCTCCTTTGTTTCATCAGTTATTCGCCAAAACATCTTTCACCTGGATTTTTTTCGGAATAATATCCAGTTCGTAAAAGGTGTCCGCAATTTCTTGTTGTTCTTTTAAGATCTCTTCATTTATTTCATCGACTCCATATGTTCGCCTCTTAATTGACTTCAGAATAGAATCCTCTTCAATGTTAAGAATGGGAGTTAATATCGTTGACAGTTCTTCCTGATTACTATTAGCCCAATCAGATGATTTTTGTATTTCTTCTAATAGAATGTCAATCATTTCTGGATGATTCTTTTCAAATGTTTCTGTTGCGATGAAAAAGTCGCGATCTGTGGTTAATCCTTCTCCATCTATTAGAAGCTTGCCGTTAGAATGTAGCTCTGTTGAGGCTGTAAAAGGATCCCATACTGCCATTGCATCAATGTTCCCTTGCTCAAAAGCAATTCTCGTATCACCTGGTGATAAAAAGGCAGGCGTTATATCGCCATACTGTAATCCTGCTTCTTCCAATGCTTTTACCACTAAATAATGGGAACTCGAGCCTTTCGCAAAGCCAACCTTTTTTCCTTTTAGATCGTTCGTACTTTGGATATCTGAATCATTTGGTACGAGAATTCCGCTTCCCTTAAATTTTGATTTGCCAGCAGCGACCATAACAAACGGGGCGTCTGCAGCTTGAGCAAATATGGGTGGGGAATTTCCGGTTCTACCGAAATCGATGCTCCCTGCATTTAACGCTTCGACTAATGCAGGACCTGCCTGGAATTGCTTCCACTCGACAGTATATCCTTTCTCTTTTAACCGTTCTTCCAAGGTGCCGAGTGATTTTAAAATAATGAGAGGTCCATTTTTCTGATAGCCAATTCGAATTATCTTGTCCCCCTCGGAGTCCACTTCAGTTGTTCCATTCTGACTACAGCCTACAAATAGGAACAAACAAATAGCACTTATAAACAACAACTTTATTTTCTTTTTCATTGATCGAACCTCATTTATCATAAATTTGCACAGCGCCCGTAGTGGAAGAAAATCAAGCAAATAGAGGATCTGCGCTTTTCTTATCTGGTTTTAGCCTATGTTTGAATGAAAAGTAGGTTCCTGTCCATTGTAAAATAATACGCAACATAATTTTTTATTCTGTGTGGGAAGCTACATAGAAGGAATGTATTCTATTGGAAGGATTTATCGACTAGATCCTTGGGAGGTATGATGAGTATGCATAGTAGCAGAAATGAAGAGGAGGCACTTCACGCAGGGGAGGTCTATAATCTTTGGTCCTATCTTTATAATGCAAAATGCTTTTGTGTCACCATGCAGGTTTTAATTAATCATACAGGGGACAACGATTTAAAGGTGTTATTGGAGGACGTACTGGAAAATGGTTTTACCCAGGAAGAGCAACAAGTAGAAACCTTGTTGAAGGAGACTGGAATTCGCCTGCCGCCCGCACCGCCGGATCGGCCAAATGTGGAAACACAGGATATTCCAGCTGGTGCACGCTTCAATGACCCGGAGATTGCTGGCCTTGTACAAAAGGAGCTTGTAACGGGTCGAATGACATCTAGTTATATCATCGGAATTAGTTTCCAAGAGAAGCTTCGTACCATGTTTGAAGAATTTAATACACAAAAGGAAGAATACGAGCTGAAGCTATTAAAACTAACGAAGGAAAAGGGCTGGATTGTGTATCCACCAATTAATACCAAATAAAGGATATTAGAGTGAAGGAGTAACGTGATGGTAAAGGCTGCAAACAAGGGCATGACAATACTTGCAATTGGTTCTATCCCCTTAATAATGACACTTGGTAATTCCATGTTGATCCCGATTTTTCCTGAAATGAAATCCTCATTAGATCTATCACAAATGCAGGTTAGTTTAACGATCACTGTGTTTTCTATTGCTGCTGCCATCTTTATCCCGATTGTAGGATATCTTTCTGATCGCTATTCAAGAAAGGCAATTATTCTTCCATCCCTGTTCTTATTCGGTTTGGGCGGGTTACTTGCAGGATTGGGCGCAGCCGTATTTTCGGATTCTTATACATGGATCATAATTGGAAGGATATTACAAGGTATTGGGGCGGCTGGGACAGCGCCAATTGCGATGGCATTGACTGGAGATTTGTTTAAGGGTGGTGAACAAAGTAGAGTCTTGGGGATTTTTGAAGCATCAAATGGACTCGGTAAGGTTTTATCCCCTATTTTTGGCTCCTTGATCGCCCTGGCTGTCTGGTATTTTGTCTTTTTTGCTTTTCCCATCATAAGCTTCCTATCTTTGATCCTCGTATGGCTGTTTATTAAAGAAAAGAGCTTCAAACAAGCGCCGCCACCGTTTAAAAAATATGTTAGAGGATTGGTAAGTGTCTTTAAACACGAGGGAAGGTGGCTCTTTACGACCTATCTTGCAGGGGGGATTTGCCTATTTACCCTATTTGGAATCTTATTCTTTCTTTCCGATGTGCTAGAGACGAAGTACTCAATAGATGGAGTCCTCAAAGGTCTTCTGCTAGCAATTCCTTTACTTGTCATGGTTATCACTTCTTATATAACGGGAAGTAAAATTGGAAAGAATCTAATGAGGATGAAACGATTAGCAGTACTTGGACTTGCACTCATGACGCTGTCTTATGGCCTTCTTGTCTTTTTCGAAAAGCTGGTTCCTTTTCTTATCGTGCTGGCCATTAGTAGTGTAGGATCTGGCCTCGTACTACCGTGTGTGAATAGTATTATCACGGGGGCTGTAGGGAAGGAACGTCGAGGCTTTGTTACGTCCTTATACGGTTCTGTTCGATTTCTTGGTGTGGCACTTGGCCCACCCGTGTTTACACGTTTAATGGATTGGTCTAGAACTGGTATGTTTCTATCGGTTGCAGCTCTTACGTTTATCGTAGCTTTGCTTGTTTTCTTTTTACTGCATGTAAAGGGAATGGATGGGAAAGATGAAAAGAAAACAGCAATTCGATATTCGTATTTTTAATCCGTGTGCCTGGCAATTTAGGGCGCAATACATAGCAGGTGTCCTTTATTTCCTTCTCCAGCTGATCGTATAACTTTGGTACAAATTTAGCTGACATATTAAGTTAACCATTCTTGTAGAAATCCATTGGCTTCCAAGCGCGAGAAGGATGATTTTCCAATCGATCACGGCTGCAGTAAATATAAAAATACAGCAATTAATCCAGAATAATGGTTGCCCTGGAGAGATACTCCTTTTATGGGAAACAATCAGGGCAATTACCCCAACACCTCCATTAGACACCCCTTGTCGCATTAACAGCCCTATCCCTGTACCAAGTAACAACGAGCCACAGAAAAAATCCAAGAATAGATTGCGATTCGCTATAATAAAAGTTTGTTCGAAAAACAGAATAGATACCGAAGTCATCGTTATTCCAACGACGGTCCAGACCGCAACCCTTTTTCCGAGGTACTTTACTGCAAGCAAGAGCATGGAGGCATTGACCAGCCATAAGGCGAGCCCTGTATTGAAATGGAACCAATAGGTTAACAATACTGCGATCCCTCCAGCCCCACCAGATGGTATGAAATGAGGAAACAAAAATAGCCCCATACCCATTCCTTGAAGAGCCCCTCCAGCTATGACGATTATGGTTTTTGCTAGTAGGTGTGTCATTAGATTCCCCCTATGGAGGCTCTAATGAACGCTTATTAGGACAACCCCCTTCATCATTCTATTCAAACCAGCATTTAATCATGTTTTAAAATCTCAGGGGATTAAGATGTTAAGAATATGAGTGGAAGGGTTTTATAATGGTGCCTTTCATTGCGGGATTAGTATATAATTAATATGTCAGAATATAGTGACCAGTGGGAAAATTATCTCGGTAGAGAGGATTTTCAGGTGGTGAACGTCAAAAGGAGCGAGTTTGTTATGGAGAAGATACTAAAGGATTTCCCTGTACTAGAGACAGAGCGTTTGATATTGAGAAGAATACATAAAACAGATGCAGCAAGTATGTTGAAATATTTATCTGATAAGGATGTAATGGAGCATTACGGATTATTGCCTTTTAAAACAGAAGAGGAGGCACTCGGCGAAATAGCCTGGTATGATTCTATATTTGCTGGAAAAACGGGAGTTAGATGGGGTATTACAATTAAAGGGGTGGATGAAGTAATTGGCAGCTTTGGTTTTCTAAACTATGTGGCACAACATTTTCGCTCCCAAATCGGCTATGAGTTAGACAAGCAATATTGGGGAAAAGGTATAGCAAGTGAGGCAATCGAAGCGATATTGAAATATGGGTTTGGTGAGATGGATTTACAACGCATTGAAGCATTAATCGAGCCGCCAAACGTTGCATCACTCAAGCTAGTAGAACGAAATGGTTTTATTAAGGAAGGCTTGCTACGAAGTTATGAGTTTAATGGAAAGAAGTTTGATGATCTATATATGTATTCTCTGCTGAGAAGTGATTATAAGAGGAAGTAAATAATTTTGGATAAGGGGTGGACCGCTATGAAAGCTATTTTATTTGATTTTGACGGAACACTAGCTAACACATTACCCGTTGCCTACTATGCTTTTCAACAGGTATTCCACATGTATGACGGGAAAGAACTGACGGATGAAGATGTAAGGAATATGTTTGGGCCTCCCGAGCCGGAAATAATTCGGGGTAACCTGCAACATACAGACAAGGAGAAAGCAGTTGACCGCTTTCTTGAAATTTATGAACAACATCATGAAGCATTAGTGAAGCCTGACCAGGAAATTACGGACATGATAAAGACGCTTAAAGAGCGCGGATATAAATTGGCAATCATCACAGGGAAGTCTAGAGCAAGCTTGGGTATTTCCCTCAAAGCATTAGAAATGAATGAAGGATGGTTTGACTCCATTGTTACGGGAGATGATGTAGGGAATGCAAAGCCACATCCTGAAGGTATTCTTAATACATTGCGAGATTTGAATATCGAGAAAAGCGAAGCAATGTTTATTGGCGATAGTAACGCTGACATCGAAGCGGGAAAGCGTGCAGACGTATTTACTATTGGCGTGCAATGGCTACCTGAATTCCAAACTAGTGAATTTACAGGGGAGCCTGATAGAATATATAAAAAGGTTTCAGATTTCACATGTTCGCTTGGCTAATCGCAATATTAGTTGGTGTATAAAAACGAGGAGGGGGATTTCTCCTTGGTTAGGGATGGAGAAATGTATTATGAGGAATCCATTAATTTTGCCGAGCAGTCCAAAAAAACAATAAAAGAGCTCGCGGAGCGATTATAGTTAGCTCGCTTATAAAATGTGCTGCACCAGAGACAATGCCAGTCGTGCACAGACTGGCATTTTAGTGTGCAAGCCCTAGTTTAACGATTCCAATTGTGCACTTTCATTAGCACCCTGCCCTTTTGGTCGAAGGTGACACCTTCCTGTTCAAGGAGATGTCGCTGGTTCGTAAACCCTGGAGCAAGCTCTCCAGATTTTTTTACAACTCGATGGCTGGGCAGATTTCGTTCTGGAGGTGTTTGCCTCATCGCCCAGCCGACAACTCTAGCATTATGTGGTTGTTCCAACATTCTAGCAATCTGTGAATAGGAAACCACACTACCTGTCGGGATTTGAGAAACGAGATCATATACTTGTTCAAAAAAGCCGTTTTTCATATTATTCACCTTCTAATAGTTCCTTGAGCACAATAGCGTGATTATATGTTTTATCTTTGGCTCCATATAATAGAACGAGCCTTTCATTCGTAGCCATTTTCTTTAGTTTTTCGAGCGTTTCCTGCTGCTCATTACCCTGTTCTAGTTCTTCTTTATATCGTTGTTTGAATTTCTCAAACTTATCAGGATCATGATTAAACCATTTTCTTAGTTCTGTACTTGGTGCGACGCCTTTTACCCAATCATCTAGGTTAGCATCTGCTTTCGAAATACCCCGGGGCCACACTCTGTCTACAAGAACCCGATTTCCTCCTAAAGGGCTTTCCTTATCATATATTCTTTGCATGACAATAGACATACTTATCCCTCCTAGTAAAAAAATTCCCTTGGATTGACAATAGTAAACTGTACCATGTAAGAACACCCATCGTTATAAATTTCTGTTAGTTTAGTATAGTTTTTTCCCGGTACTTACCTGGGGACACTCCGGTCCAGCTTTTAAACGCATTTTGAAAAGCACTTGGTTCTGAATAATGTAAGAGATAAGCGATGTCCCCAACTGAATGTTTTCCATCAGCAAGATAGCTTTCTGCCATTTCTTTCCGAACTTGAATGGAAAGCTTGCTAAATGATGTGTTTTCGTCCTTTAGATTTGCTTGCAGCGTTCGGGAGCTTAACCCTAGATGATTAGCCGTCTGATTAAGGGAAGGAAAAAATGACGGAATACATTCCTTTAACCATTTTACCACTTGATAGGAAAAGAGATTTGCCTGTGTGATCGTTTCACTACCCTCTTTTGCTAGCTTTTCAAACACCCTTAAAATCTCTGGATTCGCATATAGGACGGGAAAATCAAGAACTTTACTATCCATACATAGAGCTGTTTTTTCAGCTGCAAATGATGTCTCAATTCCAAAGGTTGAGACATAGGCCGCCACGTCGTCCCCTGGATTCTCATGGCTGAATTGTACAGAATGCAACGGGATCTTCCGATTACTAAGCTTGCAGGTGAGGTGATAGACAGAACTAGCCATATCCTCAATGCAATGTCGTGACATATGATCATATGGCTGTAAGTCCAGCTGGATTTCCAGCTTGTTGTCTTTTATCTCCCAATCAAGGTTAAATCCATTATATAAGATTACATTATACCGTTGATAGGCGCGGAGGGCATCACCAATTGTTTTCGAATGTAACATAACATAGCCAAGCACTCCTAGGTCCTCAAAATTTATTTGTTCTCCTTGATGTAATCCGAAAAAGGCATCCTCCGTGTAGACAGCTGCAGCACGCATTAACTTCACTAAATCCATTGCGCTAATTCGAGCATCTACATTACGAAGAAGCTTAGGATTCATGTCCACCATATCGAATAGCTGCTCCTCTTTTATACCATGTCTTTGAAGTGATTTTATAATTGGATACACCATGGAAATGGGAACTCCTGAAGCCGTCATACATACCACTCCTCTACTTTGCGCATATTACCATGTTTATTGCGGAATTCATCATTCCTTTATCTCAGCAACTATTTTATGATTTTTGTATTAACACTACTATAGCATGTAAATGGAGATTTTATATTTTGAAAAAAGGAGGAGGAAGTGTAATGAAAGAAAGAATTTTGATTATAAATGGTCATCCAGATCCGGAAAGTCTTTGTGCTAGTTTGTCCCAGGCATATAAAGAGGGGGCTTCTGACACAGCAGAAGTTCGCTATATTGATTTAAGTACAATAGAATTCACACCAAACTTAAAATATGGATATAGAAAGCGAACTGAATTAGAGGAAGATCTAATTAAGGCACAGAAATGGATTAAATGGGCGAACCATTTGGTGTTTGTGTATCCCACATGGTGGGGTTCTATGCCAGCTGTTTTAAAAGGATTTATTGATCGGGTATTTCTGCCAGGGTTTGCTTTTCGTTACCGAGAAAATTCTCCTCTTTGGGATAAACTACTGACTGGGAAAACAGCCCACCTTATTGTATCGATGGACACACCATCCTGGTATAACCGTTTTGTTTACCGGCGTGCAGGACATCAAGTAATGAAACGCAATGTATTGAAGTTTTGTGGTATTAAACAGGTACGTATAACCGAAATAACACCAGTTAAAAATGCTGCAGATTATAAGCGGGCTACTTGGTTGAAAAGAGTAGAAAAGCTAGGGCAAAAGCATGCGTAACTGTGTAGAAATTTAAATCCTTTGGCAAAGTTAGAGGGAGAGGGCTCCTCCCGCTTGTTTTTCCATGTTTGCATGCATTATCCTATCCTTAGGAGGGATGGCGATGATATACATAGGATTAACAGGCTGGGGAGATCACCATGCATTATATTCAGCCCAGACGAAACCGAAGGATAAACTTCCTGAATACAGCAGTCACTTTCCTGTTGTAGAGGTGGATAGTTCTTTCTATGCCATTCAACCAGAAAAAAATGTAGAAAAATGGGTGAAGGAAACACCGGAAAATTTTCGCTTTATTGTCAAGGCATACCAAGGGATGACAGGACATCAGCGTGGGGAGGAAAACCACTTCTCCTCGAAAACAGAGATGTTTCAAGCATTTACTGACTCCCTAAAGCCGTATTTACAGGCAAACAAATTAGCGATGGTACTTTTTCAATTTCCACCATGGTTTACCTGTAAGAAGGAAAATGTTGATTACTTGCGTTTTTGTAAAAAGCAAATGGGCGATATCCCCGTTGCATTAGAATTCCGAAACCAGACTTGGTTCGATGAAAGGTTTAGAGACCAAACCATTAAGTTTATGCGAGAGGAAGGTTGGATCCACTCCATTGTAGATGAACCCCAAGCAGGGGAAGGGTCAGTTCCCATTGTACCTGTTGCTACTGATGAGAAGGTGACCTTAATACGCATGCATGGCCGAAATCTGTATGGCTGGAATAAGCCAAAGGACGCAAATTGGCGAGAAGTTCGCTATCTATATAACTATAATGAGCAAGAACTATTAGAATGGAAAGAACGAATCCTTGAGTTAAATAATCATACAAAGGATATTGTCGTATTGTTTAATAATAATTCGGGTGGCGATGCTGCAGACAATGCGAAGACCTTCAAGAAAATATTAGGCATTGAATTTGAAGGCTTAGCGCCACGACAAATGGATTTATTTTAGTTTAACTAAAAATTCTATTCCTTCGTTTTCGTAGCGTCGAGAAAACACTATAAAGAATGATAATACTTACTATAGTAATACTGCTGATAAGTGTCCAATGCAAGGTGTTCTGTTGGACATTGATCAGAATTGCAATAAACGTCCAAATTAAGACGAGTGGGTAGAGCGTATCTCGTTGTAATAAAAGCAATGAAATCGCAACCAAACTAATTCCGATTATCGCAGCTAGTGTCCAGCCCACTTCCCCTAGCCCAATAAAGGAAAGCATCTCACTACGCTCCACATAGGTGAAGATATTTACAATACTTGCAAGTGATACCCACCCCGTGTAAATAGAAAAAGGCGCGTAGTCCCAAGTATTGCTTGCAGGATGTTGATGTACCTTTCGATAGATCCACACAAGGGAAAACAATAACAATAGAATAACGATTGTCGATCCCAGGATCATTTGCTGTGTAAAGGTAACAATCCATATACTGTTCAATACAAAATTAAGGGGAAGGATATACTTTAGCTCTTTATACAGATTTGCTTTTGGCTCAAATGTAAAAAAGCCTTTTATAATCCAAACGAACAAGAGTAAATAGATAAGCCCCCATATAGAAAAGGCATAACCAGCAGGCTGGATGAGCGCTGGATCCTGATTGGCAACCTGGCCGACCTGTGAGCCGACAGAATAGTTTATAAAAATCATGCCAGCAAAAAATAGTAGATAAACAATGGATATTTTCCATGGACGCAATATAATCCCCTCCTGGATCGGTTTCTTTTTTTACTTTTTCCCTATTTAACTAGTAAATAAAACAAGAACAGTGAATGGTAAGTTTGAATTTTCTTGAAAAGGTATTGCCTTTTTTTCATATTTGTAATAGCATATATAAAAATTAGTTATGCAAAGTGTAGATGAGGAAATGCATTAATTTTACCGGTTATCAGAGAGGGAAGGCATGCTGGGAACTTCCTAACGCAGAAAATTAATGTACCACCTCGGAGCTGTACTGGGGAAATCAAAGTAACCAATACCGTAATTGCTGCGTTAAAGCAACCAAAGTCAATGAATGTATTTGTTCATTGTAAAATTGGGTGGAACCACGAATATACACATTCGTCCCTTGTACAGGGATGGATGTGTTTTTTGTTTTACAAGAAGAGTTTAAGCTAGGAAGAGGACATGTATTATTTTTACAGCTGACAGAGAGGGGAGGAGTGCTGAGAACTCCCTAGTGATGGGAAATAATTCACCACCTTGGAGCTGTATTGGGGAAATGAGTAACCAATACCGTAATTGCTGCGTTAAAGCAACCAAAGCCAATGATTTTGTCATTGGGAAGTTGGGTGGAACCACGGGTAGCGCACTCGTCCCTTTATTGGGATGAGTGCGTTTTTTATATTTTTATTTAAAAGGAGGATGTTTTATGGAGCAGATAAGTGTTCAATTTCCGGATGGGCAAGTGAAAGATTATGCAAAAGGAATCACAATTCAGGAGGTTGCCTCATCCATTAGTTCAAGTTTGGCAAAGAAAGCGATAGTAGGGAAGGTTGATGGGCAGCTTGTGGATATGACGCAGCCTCTCGTTAAAGGTGGGCCGTTATCTATTTTAACTCTAGAGGACGAGGAGGCATTAAATGTATTGCGTCACAGTGCGGCGCATATCTTGGCACAAGCGTTAAAACGATGCTTTGATGAGGTGAAGTTAGGGGTTGGGCCAGTCATTGAAGATGGCTTTTATTACGATGTGAAGCTGAACCAGACTTTGTCAAAGGATGACCTTAATACCGTTGAGAAAGAAATGAAGCGCATTATAAATGAAAATTTGTCAATAAATCGAAGGGTGGTATCATCTCGTGAGGCAAGAGAGTTGTTTGAAGAGAGAGGAGAATCCTTTAAACTCGAAATTCTCGAAGGATTAGGAGAGAACGAAGAAATTTCCATTTATCAACAAGGGGAATTTGTCGACTTATGCCGGGGGCCTCATTTGCCAAGAACTGGTATGATCAATGCTTTTAAACTTACACATGTATCAGGCGCATACTGGAAAGGTGACCAGGACAAAGATGTAATGCAACGCGTGTATGGCATAGCTTTTGATAAAAAGAAAGCGTTAGAGGAATACCTGCAATTACGAGAGGAAGCAGAAAAGCGCGATCACCGGAAGTTAGGGAAGCAATTAGAACTCTTCATGTTTTCTGAGGAAGCCCCTGGGATGCCATTTTATTTGCCAAAAGGTCAAATTATCCGAAATGAATTAGAAGCCTTTTCAAGAGAGCTGCAAACAAGAGCTGGTTACGAGGAGGTTCGCACACCATATATGATGAATCAGCGTTTATGGGAACAATCCGGGCATTGGGATCATTATAAAGAAAATATGTATTTCTCTGAAGTTGATAATACAAAGTTTGCGATGAAACCGATGAACTGTCCTGGTCATATGCTGATTTTTAAGAATGCCTTGTATTCCTATCGTGATCTACCAGTTCGAATGGCGGAATTTGGCCAGGTTCATAGGCATGAGTATAGTGGTGCTTTAAACGGGATGCTACGGGTACGTTCCTTCTGCCAAGATGATGCCCATCTGTTTGTTCGAGAAGATCAAATTGAAGAAGAAGTAAAGTCAGCTATACAGTTAGTGGACAAAATGTACGCTACATTCGGGTTTACTTATAGTATTGAACTTTCCACACGTCCGCATAAATCACTTGGTTCAGATGAATTATGGCTTCATGCAGAGAAGTCTTTAGAAAATGTTCTGACACAAATAGGCGTTGATTACCATGTGAATGAGGGAGATGGAGCGTTCTATGGCCCTAAAATTGATTTTCATATTAAGGATGCTTTAAAGCGAAGCCATCAGTGTGCAACGATTCAACTGGACTTCCAAATGCCAGAGAAATTTGATCTGACATATGTAAATGAAAAGGGTGAAAAGGATAGACCTGTAGTGATTCATCGTGCCATATATGGATCAATTGACCGTTTCTTTGGCATTCTTATTGAGCATTTTGCAGGGGCATTCCCTGTCTGGCTTTCTCCAGTACAAGTACAATTACTTCCGGTTGCCGAGGTACACGTAGATTATAGTTTGAAGCTCCAAAGCGAATTGCAACAACTTGGAATGAGGGTTCAATTAGATGAACGGAATGAGAAGCTAGGATACAGGATAAGGGAAGCTCAAATGAACAAGGTTCCTTATACACTGGTAATCGGTGATAATGAAGCTGACAGTGGAAACATAACGGTTCGTAAATATGGCGTAAAGGATACAGAGACTGTCGCATTTTCGGATTTCAAAAAGTTATTGATGGAACAAGTTCAACAAAAACAATTACTGTATTAGAAGATTAAGATTGGGAAAAGGGGAAAAGAAGCCAGCTTTACGGTTGGCTTCTTATTTGCTTATAAAGGCTGACATAATGAACAAGAAGGGACGTGCTTATGCACCATACTCCTGTTCTTCTTCAACATAGTCTTTCAGTTTTTCAAATTGCTCTTGAAAGGCAAATTTTGCTAGCCACCCGGTCATTTTAGTTAAGATTAAATAATAAAGGTTACTAGGAATCATGCTAGATTCTAAGGTTAATCTCGTACTCTTATTTTCCTGGTTTAATTTATATCGCGTAATACTTGTTCCTTCTTTTGAATAGGAGTTCATAACGATAAGGTGTGGTGCAGCAAACTCAATTAATTCTGAATCAATGGTAAAGACTTTTTTCCCTACTAGTTGAACCGTTTGAAACTTTGTTCCAGGAAGAGCCGCTTCTTTGGCTTCCCTTGAAGGATAAATGTTCTCAATCAGTAGTTCATTCCATTGCTTGATTTTTTCATCATCATTTATACAGTCAAATACCAACTCAATTGGTGCTTCAATCACATCTTCAATAGTAAATACTTTCTGCTCCTTCATCGTTTGCCCTCAAACTTTCTCTTTTTAATTCTATTATATATTTAAAATGGGTTTAGGCAATATTTAGTTAAGTTGCTAATCGACCAAAAGGCGGAATCCATTATTGACCAGCTAACCCAATTTTTAAAAAAGTATTGTGAAACTAATTTTGATAAATGTTCACTTTTTGTACGAATTTCCTTGAACATTTTATGACAGAAAATACTTTCTAATTGTATTTCTACCGATCTGGTATTAAGATGATAATAGCTTTGTGAAGTATGTAACAATAATAGTTTTTTTAGGTTAGAAAATATAGCTAATTTATAAGGAAGGAGTATCTCTATGAAAATAAAATGGATGATACTAGCAGCTATCCTCACTGTACTTACTGTATTAACAGGCTGTGAGCCATTAGCTGTATTGGATCCAAAGGGACCACAAGCTCAGACGCAAGCGGATGTTATCCTACTTTCAATTGCAATTATGTCGTTTATCGTCATTGCAGTCTTTGCCATCTTAATTTACATGCTGGTTAAATACCGAGCATCTAAGCAGCCAGAGGATTATAAACCACCCCATATTGAGGGGAATTTTTGGGTTGAAGCAATTTGTGTAGGAATTCCTGTGCTGATTGTAGCCTATCTTTCTTTCGTATCAGTCGAAAGTAACTACAAGGTTGAAGCAACGCCAGAAGGGTATGATGAAGAACCATTAGTTGTTTACGCATCTTCTTCTGATTGGAAATGGCATTTCAGCTATCCAGAAGAAAATATTGAGACGTTGAATTACCTATACGTTCCTACAGATCGCCCGCTTGAATTCAGATTGTATTCATACGGACCGATAAGTGCTTTCTGGATACCACAATTGGGTGGACAGAAATACGCGATGGCCGATATGGTAACGACACTCCATTTAGCAGCAGATGTTCCTGGTGAATATTCTGGTAGAAATGCTAACTTTAGTGGGGAAGGATTTGCAGAGCAAACCTTTAATGTAAATGCCGTATCACCAGATGAGTTTGATGAATGGGTGGAGGAAGTCCAAACGACTGCAGACCCGATAACAGAAGATGAATTTGAAGAACTTCTGGAGCCAGGTCATCTAGGTCAACAAACTTTCACGGGTACACACCTTGAGTTCATGCCAGCACCTGAAGGGGAACATGGTGGTCATAATCATGGAGGAGAATCAGAAGAAAGCCATGAGGAGCACTCTGACCAATCAGATGATGAACATAGTGACCATTCCGAGCATGACCATGATCACTAATTTATAAAAATGTCCTAGACTTCAACAATAAGGTCGGCGTGTTTCAGCGTAAGTGCTGCCATGCCGGCCTGTGCATGTGAAGTTTTGAGAGACGGGACGGTTGAAAAATCGAACAGTCCTTTTTAAATGAAGTTTTACTTTATAGAAGGTTTGAAAGGAGTAAAAATTATGGAGTTCTTTGAACGTTTTGCGATACCTCATCCAAGTCCGATTATATATGCCTCCATGGTTGCGATTGGGATTACCCTACTTGCAATTATCGCTGGTTTAACGTTCTTTAAAAAATGGGGTTATCTTTGGCGCGAATGGCTAACAACAGTTGACCATAAGCGAATTGGTATCATGTATTTAATTTCTGCGCTCCTTATGCTTTTCCGTGGTGGGGTTGACGCACTGATGATGCGCGCTCAGTTAGCCACTCCGGAAGCTCAGTTGCTTGATTCGCAACATTATAATGAGATATTTACAACACACGGTGTTGTTATGATTATATTTATGGCAATGGCCTTTATTATTGCCTTGATGAACTTTGTTGTACCACTTCAGATTGGTGCACGTGACGTAGCATTCCCAAGACTAAACGCACTAAGCTTTTGGCTTTATTTTATGGGTGCTATGTTATTTAACTTATCCTTTGTTATTGGTGGTTCACCGAGCTCTGGTTGGACATCATATTTTCCGTTGGCAGGTAATGAGTTTAGCCCGTCAGTCGGAACCAATTATTATATGATTGCCATTCAGATAGCCGGGATAGGTACCTTAATAACGGGTATTAACTTTATTGTAACGATCCTTAAAATGCGTGCACCAGGCATGAAGCTTATGAAGATGCCGATGTTTACCTGGTCTGCACTTATAACCAACTTAATTATTACGTTTGCATTCCCTGTTCTAACTGTTGCACTTGCAATGGGAACAATGGACCGTTTATTCGGCACACAATTTTTCACAACAGGTAATGGTGGAATGGATATGCTATGGGCCAACCTATTCTGGGTTTGGGGCCATCCGGAGGTTTATATTTTAGTGCTTCCAGCATTCGGTATTTATAGTGAAATCATTTCTACCTTTGCAAAGCGTAATTTATATGGGTACAAATCGATGGTTGCTTCTATGGTCATCATCTCGCTTCTTTCATTCGTAGTATGGGTCCATCACTTCTTTACGATGGGGCAGGGAGCAATGGTTAACAGTATTTTCTCTATTACTACAATGGCGATTGCTGTTCCAACCGGTATTAAAATCTTTAACTGGTTATTCACCTTATATAAAGGGAGTATCCGATTTACCGTGCCGATGATGTATTCATTAGGGTTCTTGCCTATTTTCACAATCGGTGGGGTAACAGGTGTTATGCTTGGTATGTCTGCAGCGGACTACCAATATCACAACACGATGTTCCTTGTAGCGCATTTCCACTTAGTTATTATTCCTGGTGTGGTATTTGCGATGTTAGCTGGTCTAACCTACTGGTGGCCAAAAATGTTTGGCTTCATGCTAAACGAACGAATTGGTAAGTGGGCATTTTGGTTTATTTCAGTCGGTACATGTGTAGCGTTCTTCCCAATGTTTATTTCCGGGTTAGATGGGCAAGCACGTCGTATGTATACCTACTCTGAATCAACAGGATTTGGGTTCTGGAATATGCTTTCGTTTGTCGGTGCAGTAGCATTAGCCATTGGGTTTATCATAATTGTTTACAATATCTACTACAGTACGCGTTATGCATCAAGAGATATTGGAAGCGATCCTTGGGATGCACGTTCACTGGAATGGGCAACACATACACCAGTACCAGAGTATAACTTTGCAACCATTCCTGAAGTAGACTCAAGTGAAGCGTTCTGGGATTCCAAATACAATGGTCATAAGCTATTTAAAGGAAAACTAAAAGAAATTCACATGCCGAATAATAGTGGCGTGCCGTTTATAATGAGTGCATTGTTCTTTGTACTCGGGTTCTCCTTTATATTTAGCATATGGATTGGTGTAATTGTTTCCTTATTAGGTATTTGTGCATGCTTAATGCATCGTTCATTTGAGAAGGATCATGGGCGTCATATATCACTAGAGGAAGTTGAAAAAACAGAATCTGAATTGCGAGGTGGAAAATAATGAAATTGGATCACTCGCAGCCGTTGGAGTATAGCTCTGAACAGGGCCGTTTGAATATATTAGGTTTTTGGATCTTTATTGGAGCAGAGGTCATGCTCTTTGGAACATTATTTGCTTCCTACTTTACGTTAGAAGGTCGTCATGGAAGTGGACCTAGTGGGGCAGAAATCTTTGAAATAGCTCCAGTGTTATTTGAAACAATTTTGCTGCTTACAAGTAGTTTTACCGTTGGTTTAGCTATCCATGCAATGAGACTTAACAACAAGAAGGCGATGATGACTTTCTTCATCATCACCCTTGTGCTCGGTTTAGCTTTCCTTAGTGTGGAGATATATGAGTTTACTCATTACATCCATGAAGGAGCTGGCTTAACAGTAAGTGCCTTCTCATCTGCTTTGTTAACAACATTAGGCACACACGGATTGCACGTTACCTTAGGTCTGTTCTGGGGAATATTTATCCTAATACAGGTTGCAAAACGTGGTTTCACACCAGAAACTGCTAATAAATCTTTTATATTCTCTCTTTACTGGCACTTTCTAGATGTTGTCTGGATCTTTATTTTCAGTTTCATCTATCTGAAAGGAATGATGTAAATGAAGGAATTGTTTCCACTAAAACAAGTAATGGGATTTGTTTTCTCTCTTGTCTTAACAGCTGTTGCTTTATCAGTAGTAATGTTTGATATGTCATTCGCAATGGGTATGACCATCTTACTCATCACAGCGTTTGTTCAAGCAATGTTGCAGTTAATGGTATTCATGCATGCTAGAGAAACAGAGGACAGTGGTTTGATTTTAGCTAACGTTTATTACGGTGTTTTCATTGCAGTAGTGACAGTCTTTGGTTCATTACTGGCATTGATTTGGGGATATATGTAAGGATGAAAAAAGGAGTGCTATTAGCACTCCTTTTTTATTAGGAATAATCTTTAATTTGTATTTTCATTTTTAGATTTTAATTTTCCATAACGTTCTTTTATTTTTTCTTCTGTCCCAACAAAAAACACACCCATTAGGAAGAGGAAAACTGCACCCATTACGGTGCCAATGCCAATTCCTGTCCAGAGGCTCCTGTCACTAATGAAAAAGCCATACAAGAATATTAATACTCCTATTGCCAAGACAACAGCGCCTGTATATTTGACTGCTCGTATAATTCTAATTCGTTGTTTCATGTTACCATCCTTCCCTGTTACATTCTTTCTAAGGTGTAATAGTCTGCTATTTATATAAAAATTCTCTATAAGCCTATACCCGTTTTAGATGAAAGGAAAAACAGAGAGTGAAGGAAATTTAATATATTGTGTCTAGAAATAAGCTATATGATACTTATACTTAGTGAATGATTTTCACCAAACAAAAAAAGAACGCCCAGGGCGCTCCCTTATTTAAGAATTTTAGGTTTACCGAATTTCTCCAAAACCTCTTCCGTCGCTACGAAAAAGACGCCCATTAAAAAGATGAAAACTGCCCCCATGATTGTACCAATGCCAATACCGGTTATCGCACTGTAATCGCTTACGAAAAATCCATATAAAAAGATGACGATCCCAAGTGTAAGTACAGTTGCCCCTGCAATTTTAACGGCGTTTAACATTTTCTTGCCTGTTTTCATAGAAATCATCCTCCCTTAACTATATTATTCACCTTGTTCACAAAGTTGTCAAATAGTTTGTGTCAAAAATGTGAAATATATTTAGGGAGATGGAGTGAAGAATGTGAGCATTAAAAAAGCAGCGGGTACATCTCGCTACCATGTAAAAAGAATTATAAATAAAAGAAAGCAACTATTGCAGCCTACCCCAAATAGTGGTAAACTTAATTAGTTACTTGTTTTCTGTAATAATAATATATTATCTCCAAATATATTATATCATTACGAAAAAGTAAAGTCAACCATATTTATATTGTGAAGAATTGGAGTTGATTTAATGAGCGTGGGACCAAAGGATCGAGTGGAAGAACAAGAGAGGATTGACTATGTATTAAATGAGATCGGGAAGAAGGAGACAGCTTTATATTCTAAGGCAACAGGGTTAAAGGAAGACGTAATCGAACTAAGGAAAACTTTTTGGGATGATGTTACCGTTAACCTTGATGAGCCGGACGATATTATTGAAACAGAGGCTAGTATAAAGCAGCAGGCTGAATTTTTAGCGGAGAAAGAACGATTCCATGGAAAAATTGGGGAAGAGCTAAAAGTATTAAAGCGGATGAAAAAATCTCCTTATTTTGGTCGAATTGATTTTAAAGAAAACGGAGAAAACGAGGAAGATAAGCTCTATATTGGGATTTCCTCTTTTTTGGATCGTCAGGATGAAAATTTCCTTGTCTATGATTGGCGTGCACCTATTTCTAGTTTGTATTACGATTACACTTTAGGTGAGGCCTCTTATAATGCCATAGAAAGCACAATAAAAGGTGAAATTACATTGAAAAGGCAGTTTATTATACGAGAAGGCGTTCTGAAAGGTGTTTTTGATACCGGCTTAACTATTGGTGATGAAATGCTTCAGGAAGCGCTCGGCCATAATGCAAGCACAGATATGAAAAATATTGTAGCAACTATACAAAAGGAACAAAATAGAATCATTCGTGAAGAAAAAAGTAAGTTGTTACTTGTACAAGGGGTTGCGGGTAGTGGTAAAACTTCGGCCGCACTTCAACGTATTGCTTATTTGATGTATCGGTACAGGGAAGAGTTGCATCCGGAAAATGTAGTACTATTCTCACCAAACCCGTTATTTACTGGATATATTCGCAATGTACTTCCTGAATTAGGTGAGACGAATGTTAGACAAACGACTTTCCTGGAGTACTTAAGAGAGGGAATTGGAGAAAAGTTTACTGTGGAGTCTCCTTTTGAACAGATGGAATATGTGCAGACAAAGGAAGGTAGTGATGGCTACGATACCCGCTTGAGTAGCATGCGATATAAGGCCACATTAGACTTTAAAAAAGTGATTGACTTCTATGTAGAAAAATTACGGAAGAATGGGATGCAATTTAAAAATATTTCCTTCCGTGGCGAGATACTCATTTCTCGAGAGGATATTAGCAACTATTTTTATTCGCTTGATGAAGCAATTTTACCTTCTAATAAAATGGAGCTTGTTGCTAAATGGCTAGTAAATGAGTTAAAGTCATTCCAGAAACAAGAAGTGAAAAAAGATTGGGTAATGGAAAAGGTTGAATTGCTTGATAAAGAGGCCTATTTGAAAGCCTATTATAAAGCTCAAAAGTTAGATGAAGATATGTTTGTAAATGAAGAGAAAATATTACGCAGAGCAGTTGTTAGTAAAATGTTTGGATCTTTGCGTAAGCAGATAGAAAATCTAGAATTTGTGAATGTTGAAAAGAGCTTTAAACAACTGTTTACGACAAAAGAGATGCAGAAGACCCCGAAGAACTGGGAAGCGATCTGTGAGTTAACGATTCATGATCTGGAGAATAACCACTTAACATGGGAAGACGCAGCTCCATACCTCTATTTTAAAGGAAAACTTATTGGTGATAAGCAGGAACGTGCTGTACGTCAGTTGTTAATTGATGAAGCCCAGGATTACTCATCTTTTCAATTTGCTTTTATAAGACATCTTTTCCCATACACTCGCATGACGTTACTCGGGGACATTAATCAGGCTATTTATGTAGATGTAACAAAGGAGAACCCTCTTTTGCCTGGTATACAAGAGTCTGAACATGAACGAATTACGCTCACGAAAAGCTACCGATCGACTAAACAAATTACCAAGTTTACGAAAAGCTTTGCACCTGGGGAAGAAAAAATTGAAGCCTTTAATCGGGATGGTGACAAACCGAAGCTAGTTCGTCTATCTGATACAAACCAACAATCGCGTGCCATTCTCTCCGAAAGAGCAGCTTATTTGGAAAAAGGGCATGAAATGATTGCAGTTATCTGTAAAACAGTAGAGGAGACAGGGCGTGTATACGAGGAATTAAAAGAAGATGTACCTGTTAAACAAATAACGGAAGAAACATATGGATTCTCAAAAGGGTTCATTGTGCTGCCTGTATATTTGGCTAAAGGCATTGAGTTTGATGCCGTCATCATTCCTGATGGTTCATCTAAACACTATAAGGAAAAAGATAGAACGCTGTTTTATACGGCGTGCACAAGAGCAATGCATGATCTAACGGTGATATCCAGCGGTGGAGAACCTTGTCACTTTATCGATGAGGCAGACGGAAACACGTACAACATTGTAGATGACGAAGGCACCTTAAATAATTAGCAGTTGAATTCTAGGTTAAAAGACCGAATTGGTGTGATTTGGTCTTTTATATTTCCTGCATTCAGGGTAAGTGTATATCTGTTGGTATTAGTAGATTGTAGTTCTAAGTTTCGATAGCCAACTGGTGACAATAAAATCTGTATGTAAATGCGTCCTCTGAACTAAACACCTTTACGGCCCAATTTCCTTATGCATTTCGGTCCATCCTTTCTTTGCTAAATGGTAATATTTGGGGGTGTTAAGAGGGTGCTTCTGCATACCTAATTGTTCGGGTTGATGTTATGATTATCAAGGGCTCGATACAGTGGATTACCCTTGGACATCTTTAAAGCAGTAAAGTGTGAGATGTGTTCAAGGGAATGGAAAAAAACCTCTATGCAACTAAAAGACACTGGTCCAACAAAATAGAGATGAAGAAGTTATAAAACTTATATGCAGGGCAAAGTGAAGTTCATCCGTTTTATGAAGTCTCGAACAGATTAGAATTAGAAGTCCTTCATTCACTCTATCAAAAACAAAACAAACCTTCAGTTGCAATAGATTGGAAAAAAGAGAGGAAAAGTGATGGAGAAATACGAAATGAAAATTTACAAGGACGTGCTATTTTTTAAGTATAATGAAATGGCCGAAACTGTAGAAGAAGCACAGCGGCAGGCGATGGAAGTGAAGCGCATATTAAGTCAGCCTAATGTTACTAAATTTTTAAACGATAATAGCGCCATACAGAATGTTGCAACACGTGAGGTAAACGAAGTATGGGGTGAATTAATGAGCTGGATAGGTAGCAATATCGACAAAACTGCTACCATTGCAACTAATGTGACGTGGAAAGAACAGCTAAACCGTATATCTAAAAGTGCGGGTGCCTACGATTCGGTCCGTGCCTTTTCAAGCTTAGAAGAATCGCTAGAATTCCTTGAGATTCCTGATTTTAAAGTGTAGTATCAGCATCAACATCAAAAAAGGGCTGCCCATTTGTTGTCATACAAAGAGGCAGCCCTTTTAGTGTAAATAAAACGCTATTGATTATATTGATTTGATTCAAATAGGTCGATAAGATCCACCTTTGGATACTTATCATGAAACCAATTTAATGCAAAGTCGTTTTTAAACAGTGCAACATAGTTGCCTTCTCGATCTTGCACAAGCATACTACGTTCATCGAAAATAGATGGGTCTATTTGATCTTCTTTTAACCACCTAGGAATACGTTCACCGATCGACTCCAACATCACCTCAGTATTATATTCCGCTAACATTCTATGCTTGAAAACGTCATATTGCAATTCGCCAACTGCTCCAATAATTCGTGCGTCATTACGGTGCCCTTTAAATAATTGAATCGCACCCTCTTGGACAAGCTGTTCAATACCTTTGTTAAATTGTTTTCCCTTCATTACATTCTTTGCCGTTACCTTTTTATATAATTCTGGAGGAAATTGGGGTAGTTCATCATAGTCAAATTGTTTTTTGCCAGTAAGGAGAGTGTCCCCAATGCGATAAATATTAGGGTCGTATATACCGATAATGTCCCCCGCATAACCTTCTTCAACAGTATCTCTTGATGAAGCAACAAATTGCTGGGTCTGGGAAAGTTTAATCACTTTATTAGACCTTGCAAGTTTAACGCTCATACCTCGTTCAAATTTCCCTGAGCAAATACGAAGAAATGCTACACGATCACGGTGTGCCGGGTTCATGTTTGCCTGGATTTTAAATATAAAACCAGAAAATGCTTCATCATCAGGCTGAATTGGCCCCTCTGTAGATTTTCTTGGAACAGGTGCAGGAGCCATGGAAATAAACGTATCAAAAAATGTTTGGACGCCAAATGGAGCGAGAGCACTTCCGAAAAATACAGGCGTTTGGTCACCGGACATGATAGCATCCATTGAATAAGAGTCGCCAGCTTCATCAAGCAATTCTAGTTCCTCTTCAGCATGCGTATAGCTGGAATGTGTACGAAGATTCGCATGTTCCTCATTGTTTAGCTCGTCATAAGGGATCACAGTCTCCTCTTCATTTCCGTTAAATTGGATAAACTGTTTCCCCTGGCGATCAAAAATGCCGAGAAATTGTTTCCCCATTCCTACAGGCCAGTTCATTGGATATGTTTCAATATCAAGTAATTCCTCTATCTCTTCCATTAATTCTAGTGGTTCCCTGCTTTCACGGTCGAGTTTATTAATGAACGTAAATATAGGGATGCCACGCATGCGGCAAACTTTAAAGAGCTTTTTGGTCTGCGCTTCAATCCCTTTTGTTGCATCAATAATCATGACAACACTATCAACTGCTGTGAGTGTTCGGTATGTGTCCTCACTAAAGTCTTCATGCCCAGGGGTATCTAAAATGTTTACTTGGTAATCTTTATATGGGAAATTCATAACACTGGATGTGACTGAGATACCGCGTTGTTTTTCTATCTCCATCCAGTCAGAGGTAGCGAATTTACCAGATTTCTTTCCTTTAACAGTACCTGCCGAACGAATCAAATTGCCAAATAGAAGCAATCTTTCCGTTAAGGTTGTTTTTCCCGCATCTGGGTGGGAAATGATGGCAAAGGTCCGTCTTTTCTGCACTTCATCATGTATGCTCATATATAAAATCCCTTCTTTGATATAGTTTTTATCCCGGTGCAACCGTCCGTAAGATGTCCCACTTTAAAACATGAAGTGAAAGTGGGAGTAAATGGACGCTAACACCCCGATTCGTTCCACTTACAACCAGTGGGGGAACAAAAAAACCCTCCACTGATTGAAGTTTCACTTTATTTGAGTACTTTTGACGAGGGATTATTTACATTGGATGATTCTCCTTTTACTAATCTTTTTATATGATAGCAAACCATGCTGCTGTTTCACAAGACTGGCCTCCAGAATGAAATGATAGAGAAAGGAGCATTCAGTCTTTGGTGTGTAAAGTTTAGTCAAACGGGTTAAAATACAAACGATTGAGTGTTGCACTAGAAAAGTGTGTGGAAGTCAATCACTCGTATCGATTTTCCACTTGTAGATAACCGAACCACCAATCAATTCAAGGTGTAGAGTGTATGATAAAAGGGTACATGGTTAAAGATAAAAACAGCTTGTTAGCATGGGCTGTGAAGAATGTCACGTAATTGTCATTAGAAGGTTCTCGTATAAGCGTAAGGTTGCGTTATAATGGAGAAGTACACCAATTAATGATTTTTATATACCATGCTTACTTGCTGGCATTATGCTTGTGAGCTTTTAAATAAATGATAGTTTGATCAGTACTGAGCAAACTATTTTTAATGTATTTTCCAATCAGGGGGGTTTACGCATGTTTGAGTTGGATCCGGTTTTGATGAGTCGATTGATCACGGCAATGACACTCATTTTCCATATTATATTTGCAACGCTTGGCGTTGGTGTTCCATTACTTATTTGTATTGCTGAATTTATTGGCGTTAAAAAGAATGACGAGCATTATCGTATGCTAGCAAGAAGGTGGACACGAGGATTCGTTATTACCGTAGCTGTAGGTGTTGTAACTGGTACCGCTATCGGATTGCAACTATCGCTGGTTTGGCCTAATTTTATGCAGCTTGCTGGTAATGTTATTAGTCTGCCTTTATTTATGGAAGTATTCGCCTTCTTCTTTGAGGCAATCTTTTTAGGGATTTATCTTTATACATGGGATCGATTTAAAAATCCACTGACCCACTGGTGGTTTTCTATACCAGTTGTTATCGGTGGTGCGTTATCTGCATTCTTTATTACGACTGTAAATGCATTTATGAATACACCGGATGGCTTTACCATGGAAGATGGGCAATTTACAAGTATTAATCCGGTTGCAGCTATGTTTAACCCAGCTACCACTTCCAAGGTATTACACGTACTAGGTTCTTCTTATTTAACTGTAGCTGCGATTCTTGCTTCAATTGCAGCCTTTAGTTTGCTAAAGAAAAGGCAATCTGAATATCATAAAAAAGCATTAAAACTGACCATGACACTGGTCTTTGTATTTTCTATCGTAACAGCTCTTGCTGGAGATATATCTGCAAAGTTCCTAGCTGAGCATCAACCAGAAAAGCTAGCAGCTGCAGAGTGGCATTTTGAAACGGAAGAAGGCGCAGATCTTGTGCTTTTCGGCTGGTTAAATAACGAGGACAACCCCATTGGAGCAATACGGCTTCCAGGTCTTCTTAGCTTTTTAGCTCATGGGGACTTTGAAAGTGAAGTGACGGGTCTAAATGAATTTCCAGAGGACGAAAGACCACCACTTTGGGTGCATTATATGTTTGACTTTATGGTTATGATTGGTATGTTTTTGATCGCTGTTTCCTTGCTCTATATTATCGTTAGCAGAATAAAGAAATGGGATGAACATAACAAATGGATGATTCGTCTTTTATTCCTGTCTGGTCCTCTTGCCATGCTGGCAGTTGAATTTGGTTGGATCTACGCTGAAGTTGGGAGACAGCCATGGATTTTGCGTGGCTATATGACAGTAGATGAAGCGGCCACACGATCACCACAGATTGGGCTTATGTTCTTCTTCTTCCTAGCTCTTTATATTGTTCTTGGTACATTATGTGTCATCGTACTTCGCAAGCTCTTTAAAGGAAAACCAGCAGAGGAAGAGTTGGAGAAAAAGTACCCGACTATTGAAGAGGGGGATAAAGAATGAGCTATGAAATAATAGGAATTACCGCCTTGTGGATCTTTTTGTATGGATACCTGATCGTAGCATCGGTTGATTTTGGAGCCGGATTCTTTGCCTACTATGCGAAGGTTACAGGGAATGACCATATTATAAATAAGCTAATATCACGTTATCTTTCACCTGTTTGGGAGGTAACCAATGTGTTCTTTGTGTTTTTCTTTGTTGGAATCGTTGGTTTCTTCCCAGATTCGGCCTATTATTATGGTACAGCTTTGCTTGTGCCAGGTAGTATTGCGATTATTCTATTGGCCATCCGTGGTTCTTTCTACGCATTTGAAAACTATGGATCAAAGCAAAGTAATGTCTATATGTTTTTGTATGGGGCCACTGGCTTACTCATACCGGCGTCCCTTTCTACAGCTATGACCTTGTCAGAAGGGGGATTTATCACAGAAATCAATGGTACTGTCTCTCTTGATTATCTTGCATTATTTACAAGTCCATACTCATGGAGTGTGGTATTTCTCGCACTTGTTTCGGTGCTGTACATTAGTGCAACCTTTCTTGTCTATTACGCAGCGCGGGCAGATGATCAAAAGGCATTACAACTGGTTAGAAAGTATGCCTTGTTTTGGGCTACACCTACCATTGTCGCCTCTCTAACGACATTTATCGCCCTAGGACAGCATAATCCAGAGCATTATGACAAAATGCTTGATTTATGGTGGATGTTCGGTTTATCTGTGGCATTCTTTATGATAGCGATGTGGCTGGTCTATATTGGGAAATACTATGGTTGGGCATTTATTAGCGTAATGTTGCAGTTTTTCTTCGCATTCTTTGGTTATGGTGCAAGCCATTTGCCTTATATTCTATATCCTTATATAAATATCTATGACAGTGTAACCTATGAATCTACAGCAATTGCACTTATTATTGTCTTTATTGCCGGGCTCTTACTATTAATACCTTCATTGATCCTATTAATGCGTTTGTTCCTGTTCAATGCCGATTATGTAAAAGGTAAAAAATAAGCTCCGATTGGAGATAACCCGCATGGATATGTTAAAAGAAGTTATAAAACAACAAAGAAAACGAATGGCCTTACTGGTGTTATTTGCTCTAATTGCCGGTACGATGGTTATTGCCCAGGCGTATCTTCTGGTCACAGTAATTGAGGATGCCTTTTTGGGAAATGCCGATTTGCGTGATGTACTACCATTACTAGGCATCCTCCTGCTTGTATTGCTATTTAGAACAGGATCTACCTATTTAAATGGACGTATAGGGATTAAAATGGGAGCTAGTGCTAAGAGTGATTTTCGCCAATCTTTGCTTCATCAATACAAGGTAATTCCAGTTCAATCCTCTGTTAAAGGGCAGTCTGGAGGAAAAGTGAGTATCTTAATGGATGCGGTTGATGAGGTGGAGAGCTATTTTAGTTCCTATATTCCGCAGGTTATTCAATCAAGCCTCATTCCACTGCTTATTCTAGTTGTGGTATTTACACAACATTTAAATTCAGGCCTCATTATGATTATAACCGCCCCATTTATACCAATTTTCATGATTATCATTGGAATGCAGACACAGAAAAAATCAGAAGAGCAGCTGGACAAGCTTGCATCATTTTCTGGTGGGTTTCTTGATACATTGCAGGGATTAACCACACTTAAGCTTTTTGGTCGTGCCCGTAAACAAACTCAAACAATTGAAAAGAGTAGCTTAGGTTTCCGAGATGCTACGATGGAAATTCTGAAGGTCGCTTTCACTTCTTCTTTTATGTTAGAGCTCATCTCAATGCTCAGTATCGGAATTATTGCGTTAGAAATTGCCTTGCAACTTATTTTATTCGACGGAATCACGTTTTTTGTAGGATTTTTAATTTTAATCCTGGCGCCAGAATTCTACACTTCTCTTAAAGAATTAGGTAGTGCTTTTCATAATGGACAGAGTAGTATCGGGGCTGCGAAGAAAGTCGCTGAGGAGCTTACAGAATCCGACAAGGTGATAAATTGGGGCGACAAAACGTTTCCACAAAGTCATACACCTCCTCATTTAGAATTAAAGGATGTAGGATTTAGCTATGGTAAAAGTGGATTTAACCTTACGGGTATAGAGACAACGATCAAACCCTATGCCTCGATTGCGATTGTTGGTAAAAGTGGTTCAGGAAAATCGACATTATTGCATATGCTTGCAGGACTGTTACCATTATCGACTGGAGATATCATTGCAGATGGAGGTCCATTAAGCGATTATCAGGAAGCCGAGTGGTTTAGTAAACTGAGTTATATTTCCCAGCATCCTTATATTTTTTCAGGTACGTTAGCTGAAAATGTAGCAATTGGCGCAACAGGTGATGTTACTAGGGAAGCTATTCAAGCTGCTGTAGAGCAGGCAGGCATCATGGATCTAGTGCAAACATTGGATAAAGGATTGGATACACCTGTTGGAGAAGCGGGAAGAGGGCTTTCTGGTGGGGAAAAACAACGTCTTGCATTGGCTAGAGCTTTCCTGAAACAGCCTTCCCTGATCCTGTTTGATGAACCAACAACAGGCCTAGACTTAAAGACAGAACGAATCTTACAAAAGTCCATTGAAAAACTGACAGAGAATGCAACCATCATAACGGTTGCACATAGACTTCATACCATTAAGAACGCTGATCAGATTCTTTTTCTGGAGGATGGACAGTTAGCTGGTAAAGGAACACATGCTGAGCTTGTTGCTAGTCTCCCAGCCTATGCAGCAATGGTATCCGTACAGCAGGGAGGAACTGCCTAATGAAGGACTTAGCTATCGTTACAAAATTAATGATGTCTGAAAAAAGGGATATTCTAATATCTATATTGGTAGGATTCATAGCGGGAATTGCAGGGGTTGGCCTTTTTGCCGCAAGTGGTTATCTGATTTCCAAGGCTGCACTTGCTCCGCCTTTATATGCGTTAATTGTATTAACTTCAACAGTAAAACTTCTTGGGTTTACAAGGGCTTTAACCCGTTATGCCGAACGGTATTTCTCCCATCGGGCGACCTTTACTATCTTAAGTAATTTGCGAGTATCCTTCTTTGAAAAAATAGAACCGCTCGCTCCGGGTATTTTTCAAAAGTACCGTAGTGGTGATTTGCTTGCAAGGATCGTGGGAGATATCGAAAGCCTGCAAAACTTCTTTTTACGTGTCTTTTATCCACCAATTGTTCTTGCTTTAGTATTCCTGAGCACCATTTTTTTCACCGCATTTTTTTCCCTTTATGCAGCACTTGTCTTATTTTTGGGGCTTATTTTGACAGGATTTGTGGTCCCTGCTATTTTTGCGATAAAACAGAGAAAAATTGATCAAGATGTACGGGAAAATCGATCGGATCTTTCGACAGAAGTTACGGAGTATCTTTATGGATTTCGGGATTTAAAAATATATCAACAGCTTGATACAAGAGAATCACAGCTGTTAAGCGCTTCTGATAAGTATATTCAGGAGCAAGAAATAGAAGGAATAAATAAACTGTTTAGCCAGTCATTGAATACGCTTGTTTCCCATGTTATTACAGCTATTGTGCTTGGGCTAGGTGTATACTTAATTGCCAATGGTAGCTTGGAAGGCTTGTTGCTCGCAATGCTTGTCATGATTTCCATCACTGTTTTTGAGGATGCTTCCCCAATGGCTGCATTCCCAATCTATTATCATGACAACCAAAGAGCCGCGCGACGGTTGTTTCAAGTAGTCAAACAGGATACTAATACTAAGAAAGAAAATCTAGCTTCTCTTCCTGAAACAGTACCTTCTGTATGCATGGATGAGGTTACATTTTCCTTTGAGGATCAGGGTAGACCGACTTTAAGAAATGTAAGTTTTGAATTGAAAAAGGGAAGCAAAACGGCGATTGTTGGACCGAGTGGATCTGGTAAATCAACAATCCTTCAACTTCTTCTAAAGCTATACGAACCAAGTAGGGGAGACATAAAGTTAAACGATGTACCTTTGGCGACGTCTAACAAGGAATCAATTTGGAATATAGCCAATGTTGTATTACAGGATAATCATTTCTTTTTCGGTACCATAAAAGACAATTTATTACTGGCCGGGGATGACCTAACAGATGAGCAACTAAATGAGGCATTGCAGAAGGTTATGTTAGATAGGTTTTCCCTGTCTGATAACGTACTTGAAAAAGGTGCTAATCTTTCTGGAGGCGAAAAGCAACGTCTCGCCATAGCCAGGGCATTACTTAAGAAGGGAAAACTATGGCTGCTGGATGAGCCAACCTCTTCTGTGGATGCACTAACGGAAAAAAATGTCCATGAAAGAATACTGGAAGAAGCGGAAAACGATACGCTTATTCTTGTTAGCCATCGTCTGGCTGGGATGGAAAAGATGGATCAAATCCTCGTTATGGACCAAGGGCAACTGATAGAATCAGGATCCTACCAAGAACTGATGAATAAAAAGGGTTATTTTTATGAGATGAAAGAAATTGAGCGCAACTTGTTATAAGCTAATGGGAAAGCCCGGGAATCTGGGCTTTTTTGTTTGCATTCTTTTCTTGTGGTGCTTGTTATGTGTATGGACACAAGGGGGAGTGTGATATTCGACCAAACTAGCTAGGAATCAACAGAAAAATTGGTTACATTGCCCTTGAATTAAAGTTCATCACATGCTATTATATCGATATACGATACATCGGAGATCGATGTAATGAGGTGAGCAAATGAAGCGACCAGAGGAATTTTTACCATTATCTCAGGCGACATACTATATATTATTATCACTACGCATGGTCCGCCACGGTTATGGCATTATGCAGGATGTAGAGGAAATCAGTCAAGGTGAAGTGAAAATGGGTCCCGGGACGTTATATGGTGCTTTAGGCAAATTGGAAAAGCAACAAGTTATACAGAAGGTTACCGTGGAATCAGATGAACGCAGAAAATACTATGCCCTTACAGAACTGGGGAAACAGGTTTTGCAGAAAGAGTATATAAGGTTAACATCCTTAGTAAACAATGCAACAGGTATAATTGAGAGGTTGGAGGTTGAAGAAGATGGGTATTAAGAAATTTCGTCTATTTCTTGCTTCAGGATTGGAAAAAGAAGAGCAATGGCTCACAGAAATGTCTGCAAAAGGGCTGCATATGAAAAAATACAAACTAGGTTTTTATACGTTTGAAGAAGATGAAAACAAATCGTTTGTTTACCAAATAGATTTTCAGAGGCTTGCAACAGATGATTATATTCAACTTTATGAAGATGCTGGATGGGACTATGTTGATCATTCAATTGGATTGTTCCACTATTTCCGTACGGATGCTTCAATCGAATCGGTTCCTAAAATTTATTCTGACTATGAATCGGTTAGGGAGTCGTATAAAGGTATGTTACGGTTTTACATGATTCTTTTCACAATTTTGTTGTTATCTCAGTTAGGTGGATTGCTTACATGGAAGTGGGGCGGTTTGCAAATCTTCACCATGTCACTTGCTGGTGCTGTCGTAGTCCTTTATATTTATATGCTTATCGCGCTTAAGCGAAAGATTAATTTTTATAAAAGAAATTGAAAGTAGGCATTCACTATGGATGCCTGCTTTCAATTAACGGAATAAACTCTTTCCATTCATCTAATCGAGTTGCTGATGTGAATTCTCGGTTATAAGATTGGTCTTTGATAACTAATGTTGTTGGTTCTGCATGTAATGTTTCTAAAACTGCAGGCTTATCATCCACATAATAATCGAGCTGCAGATTTTGAATGATGTTTATTTTCTCATGATCATTCATGCCATAGAAGAAGTTCTCATCATCAATAGGGAAACCTTTCTCCTTCATCCACGATTTCGTTCGTTCACCGTGGGCTTTAGGCCGTGCTGTAATGTAATAGATAGTATGCCCTTTCTCTTTCAGCTCGTTTAGAACCTCAATAGCTCCTGAGAACGCGGGGCAATCCGTATAATAAATTGCTTCTAAAGATTGCTCCCACATTGCTTTTCCTTCTTTATCATTTAACCCGAAAGGTTCATGGATTTCAACCCGCTTAAGGGAGTGAAACGCTTCAAAAGGGATCTGCTTTCCAAGCTTTTTATTATATAAATGAAAGGCATGAACTCGTAGATCAATTAATGTATCATCAATATCGAAACCAAATTTCATCCATATCCCTCAGTTCTTACGACTATAGGCTGGGTAGCCAGTGATTTTCAGATCTTTCCCAATTGTTTCCACTTGGAGATCTTTTAGATCGGTGGCATCTTGCATTTTTTCCACACCTGTTCCTCCAAGAAAAGAAGGAGCATTCTGACCGCCAACTAGCTTTGGTGCCATGTATACGATTAGTTTGTCGACAAGCTGATGCTCCATGAAAGTTGCATTAATGGTAGCCCCTGCTTCGATGAGGAGGGAAGAAATGCCATTTTCACCAAGGTAGTTCAATACATCTTCTCCTTGAAGGAAATCACCTTCAAGGAGAATAATACGAACTCCTCGTGCCTCAAGCAGACCTCTTTTTTTCTTATTATAACGGCTTGTTGTAAACACCCAAGTTTCCGCTAGATGATCCGCTACAAGCTGATGGTCTAGCGGGATTTTTAATGTAGAATCCAAAACAATTCTAATTGGGTTCTTCCCATTTGGGATGCGAGCAGTTAAAGCGGGATCATCCTGGAGAACAGTGTTTATTCCAGTAAGGATGGCCATGTTCTCATGACGCAGACGGTGTACATCAGTGCGGGCTTCCTCTGACGTGATCCATTTACTGCTTAAAGCATGTGTAGCAACCTTCCCATCGAGTGTAGCGCCTACTTTCATTGTCACAAATGGACGTTGTGCCACGATGTATTTATTAAACACCTCATTCATTTGTATGGATGCTTGTTCACAAATCCCTGTGACTACCTCAATACCTGCCTTTTCTAAGATGGCGACACCATTCCCGGAAACGACTGGATTAGGGTCGAGTGTGGCGATGACTACTTTTGCTATTCCTGCCTTAACAATGGCCTCAGCGCAGGGCCCTGTTCTGCCATGGTGAGAACATGGTTCGAGAGTAACATACATTGTAGCTCCTTCCGCATGTTCTCCAGCCATACGAAGTGCGTGAATTTCTGCATGCGGTTCTCCAGCTTTTAAGTGGCTTCCTATCCCTACTATACGGCTTCCGTTTACAATCACAGACCCTACCAGAGGGTTAGGGTCTGTTTGGCCTTTCATTGCTTTTGCTTGGTTTAATGCCATTTCCATAAAGTGTGCATGATCAGTCATTTAAGCACGTTCCTTCTGCTTCCATATGCCCTGATTTTGACACCTTTGTTTGCAAATATTTCTTATTGTACTCCGAGACATCTCCCCAAAGTGGTGTTCTGCCTGAAATAGGAAGTCCTGCTTTTTCTAATGCTTCCATTTTTTTCGGGTTGTTTGTAATGAGAGTTACTGCTTTACTGCGTAATTGCTTTAATACATCGATTGCATCTTCATAGTTTCGAGTATCATTTTCAAATCCGAGCTGTTCATTTGCTTCTACAGTATCATAGCCACTCTCCTGCAGAAGATATGCCATAGCTTTGCTAAATAGTCCGATTCCTCGACCCTCGTGATTTGCCAAATAAAAAAGGGCTCCTGCACCATTGTCCTTAATACGTTTCATCGATTCTTTCAATTGAAACCCACAATCACAACGTTTACTGCCAAAAATGTCTCCAGTGTGGCAGATAGAGTGCATTCGGATGAGGGCTTCTTCTGCATTTGCAAAATCACCATAAACAAGTACGCTTGACTGCTGGTATTCAGCGAGATTAGAAGATGCAAGCTTTTCAATGATATGGCTATAATCTTCTGTTACTTCATCCTGGCTAAGCCAACAATACCATTGAAATACGGTGGTTTCCCCATATAAATTAACGGGCAATTGGATGGGCCCTACTAAGTAAGTTGCTTTATTTCTCTGTTTAATAAGCTGTATTTTATCTTTCAGTATTGTAAATGCTTCGTGATCATGCTTTATTTCTTTCATCACTAAAACTCCTTCCACTCTCAATTAGTATAATGAAATTTAAGTTAGGTATCAATTTTCTATTACTGTCTATTTATTATTATATGTGTAAGGAGGGGAGCCCGTATACGCTAGAAACTTCCTCTTTAATTCGGTAGGAACCCACAGGTTATTGCTATTATCAAATCTTTTTTCCATCATTGGAATTTCACTTTATTAAAAAAAGAGAGGATTATTTATCCACTCTTTTGCCAACTATGCCGTAATACAAAATATGCATGATATCTTCAGTCATTGGTAAAATCTTACTATATACGTCCTTTTTTTGGAGATGCTCATTCATCATTTGAATATAGAAAAGAATGGCTTCATTAGAGATGGTGGGGTCAACATAGCCTTCGGACTTCCCTTCGTCAAAAAAACGCATCATTTTAGGTATAGCTTCATTCGTGACCAATTTCTCCATATAACCATCTCCAGCAGTATATGCTTTCATAAAATGTTGATAAAAATTTTCATGGATGCTATCTGCTGATTCTTTTTTGTTGAAAATTAATTTCTCTATTTTCTTGGGAAAGGGAAGGTCACTTTTCAGTACAGCATCTGACTCCTGCCAAACCTGGTCTACATAGTAATGGATAACTTCTTCAACTAATCTTTCTTTATTTTTAAAATAATTGTAGATTGTAACCTGTGAGACCTTTGCTTTTGTGGCTATCTCATTCATGCTAACTTTTTGTACCCCAAATTCCATAAATAAACGTAATGCAGCATCTAATATGCTTTGCTTTTTACGTTCTCGACGTCGTTCAAATCCGTCCATTTGTTTCACCTCTCTTAAAGTGTATAAAAAAATATGTAATAAAACAATGAATATATTTCATAAGTTATTGCAAAGTAGCTTTGTATTATATATTATGAACTATATAACAATAAATATTTCATAATTTTGCAGGGAAAGGGAGGGCAAGGGATTATGTCTATAATTGAAGTGAAAAATGTTACGAAGCAATTTGGAAAGTTTACAGCATTAGATGGGGTTGATATGCAAGTGAATAAAGGGGAGGTTTACGGTTTTATTGGACCTAATGGGGCTGGAAAATCAACTACCATTCGTATTTTGTTGGGGATTATAAAGGCATCAAAAGGCTCTGTGCAGATCTTCGGAAAAGATGCTTGGCAGGAAGCTGTGTCTATTCATGAACGAATTGCCTATGTACCTGGGGATGTGAATCTTTGGCCGAATTTAACCGGGGGAGAGGTAATAGATCTCTTTACAAAGCTTCGGGGGAAGGTTGATAAAGGACGTAGAGAGGAATTAATGGAGCGCTTTGAGTTGGATCCTACGAAGAAGTGCAGAACGTATTCAAAAGGAAATAGGCAAAAGGTAGCACTTGTATCTGCTTTTGCCTCGGAAGCGGACTTGTATATTTTGGATGAACCAACGTCAGGACTCGATCCTTTAATGGAGCGTGTTTTTCAGGAATGTGTTCTAGAAGCAAAAGATGCAGGCAAAAGTGTTTTACTATCAAGCCATATCCTATCAGAAGTGGAGAGACTATGTGACCGTGTTGGGATTATTCGTCAGGGTAAAATGATCGAGAGTGGCTCGATGTCAGAATTACGCCATCTGACAAGGACCAACTTGCTTGTCCAGACCAAACAGACAATGGGTGATTTGGGCAAGATAGAGGGTGTTCACGATTTAGAGGAAAAGGAGGGAGCTTTTTCTTTTCAAGTAGATTCTGAGAAGCTGGACGGTGTAATAAGGTATCTTAGCTCATTTGGTATTGAGAAGCTGGAGAGCGCGCCTCCTAATTTGGAAGACTTGTTTATGAGACATTATGAAGGAGACAGAGAGCCAATGAGGGAGGGCGAACAAGATGCTTAGTGGGAGAGGAACAACAACTCTTCTTCGCTTTTTAGTGAGAAGAGATCGAATACGAACTCCTGTGTTTGGCTCTTTGCTTATTCTGATTACGTGTATGACCACTGTTGCTTTAGCCAATTTATATAATTCTAGTGATAGCAGACAGACAATGGCCGAAACGATGGTAAACCCAGCCATGACAGCAATGCTTGGAAAGGGATATGGGTTGGAAAACTATACGATAGGGGCGATGATGGCACATCAAATGCTACTCTTCACAGTCATCGCGATGGCAATTATGAATATTTTACTCGTAGCGAGACATACGAGGGCAGATGAGGAGGAAGGTAGAGTTGAGCTTATTCGGTCTTTGCCTTCTGGTAGGTTGGCCAATTTATATGCAACCCTTATTCTCGCTTTCTTAACTAATATGGTGATTGCAATTCTTACTGGATTAGGACTGTATGCTCTTGGTATTGAAAGTATGAATTTAGAAGGATCCCTACTTTATGGGGCAGCATTAGGGGCGGCGGGTTTTTTCTTTGCTACCGTTACTTCCATTTTTGCTCAGCTTTCAGAAAACGCACGTGGCACAATTGGACTATCCTTTACGTTGTTAGGAATTTCCTACCTGATACGCGCGGTAGGAGACGTTAGCAATGATGCTCTTTCTATGGTTTCTCCACTTGGTTGGATCCTAGGTTCAGAAGTTTATGTAACAAACAAGTGGTGGCCAATAGTCATAACATTAACCTTTTCTGTGTTACTCATGATCGTATCGTGTGTGTTGTATAGTAAACGTGATCTTGGGGCAGGTCTCCTTCCAACAAAACCTGGGAAAAGAAATGCCTCGGCTTCTTTACTGAGCCCATTTGGTTTGAGTATTCGACTACAAAGAACTGGGCTAATTTCTTGGGCAGTAGGGATGTTTATATTAGGAGCTTCCTATGGTTCTGTATTGGGAGATTTGGATTCCTTTTTTGTTGAAAACGAGATGTTTCAGCAATTGCTTAATCCAGAAAACGGTCATTCTTTAACAGAACAGTTTCTTACCATGATGATGTCTGTTCTTGCGATGGTTAGTACGATACCAGCGTTGATGTCTGTTAACAAACTTGTAGGCGAAGAGAGAAAGGGCCGCGTAGAACTTCTATTAAGTAAAAAGGTTTCCCGAAATAGGCTACTCGGTAGTGCCCTTGTTTTATCAACCATTGTAAGTTTTATTATGTTGTCACTGACAGCACTTGGTCTATGGACTGCAGGAAATCTATCAATGGAGAACGGGATGGATTTTTGGAACGTTTATAGTGCGGCAATTGTTTACTTGCCTGCCGTCTTGCTTATAGTAGGTTTCGGGATTTTAATTATAGGATTGCTTCCAAGGGTAACGATCGCTGGCTGGATTTATCTCATGTTTTCATTTTTCGTCGTCTACCTTGGCGGCTTATTAGAGTTTCCAGAATGGCTTAGCGGTATTTCACCATTTGGCCAAATACCTGAGCTCTTAGTGGAGAAAAGGAATTATCTGCCAGTTTTCATAGTGACTGTATTAGCGGGCCTTTGCGTTGTTGTAGGGTTTGTAGGGTACAACAAGCGTGATATTCAAGCATAAAAGGTGATGGAGTATTATCTAAACTAGCTATTGGCCATCTGCCTGGTCTATAATTAAAGCAGTAAGAATGGATAGGCAGGGTGATATATATATGAAGGAAGATAAAAGCAATATAAAAGATTTTTATGCTCTAATGACATCAACCAAAATTCCCAAGATGGCATTAACAATTGGATTAATCGGCAGTGTGCTAACGACGCTAGTTGGTTTATCTATTCCTATACTTACAAGGGAACTGGTTGATGGTTTTTCAGTGGAATCTTTAAGCTGGTTCCTAATTGTGGCAATTGGGGTGGTTTTCATCCTGCAAGCCGTAATAGATGGGGTGTCCACCTACTTGCTAGCAATGGTTGGACAGCGAATTGTTGCTAGTTTGCGGGAAAGAATGTGGAGGAAGCTGATTCGTATGCCTGTTAGTTATTTTGACAAAACAACGAGTGGCGAATCGGTAAGCAGGGTCGTAAACGATACAGGAATAGTAAGAGAATTGATCTCCACTCACTTTCCGCAGTTTATTACAGGCATCATTTCCATAATCGGCGCGGTGATCATCTTGCTTATTATGGACTGGGAAATGACATTGATCATGCTGATCTCCGTACCTGTTACGATAGCTATTATGGTACCACTTGGCAGCAAGATGGCTAAGATCTCAAGAGGGTTGCAAGATGAGACGGCTACTTTTACGGGAGCTATCCAACAGACACTTAGTGAAATTCGCTTAATGAAATCCTCAACAGCCGAGGGGTTTGAAGAGAAGAAAGGCGTAGCCGGAATCCATAATTTATTTGCCTTCGGATTGAAAGAATCCAAGATATTTGCCTTAATAGGTCCACTTATGTATCTCATTATTATGGTTGTCGTAGTGGTTATTATCGGGTACGGCGGAATCCGTGTAGCTGACGGGACTATGTCAACAGGTTCATTGGTTGCTTTCTTACTTTATCTGTTTCAAATTGTAATGCCGGTTACCTCGTTTGCGATGTTTTTCACACAGTTACAAAAGGCAAAGGGAGCCACTGAAAGAATACAACACATACTAAATCTGTCTGAAGAAAAAGGACAGGATGGTAAACAAATACAGGTCACAGACCAATCCCTTTCATTCGAAAATGTTTCTTTCTCCTATAATGAGAAAGAGCCTGTTTTGAAATCAATTAGCTTTGTTGCACGGCCTGGTGAGATGATTGCATTTGCGGGCCCAAGCGGTGGAGGAAAAACAACATTGTTTGGTTTAATCGAACGATTCTATGAACCTATAGAGGGTGAAATAAAGGTAGGGGAGACATCCATTCAAGATTTATCTCTCCACACATGGCGAAGTCAAATAGGCTATGTTTCCCAGGAAAGTGGCATGATGGCAGGTACAATTCGAGAAAACCTTACCTATGGGCTGGAACAGCCATTAGAAATTCCTGATGATAGGCTATGGGAGGTTGCAAAAATGGCTTATGCTGATCAGTTTATCAAGGAGTTTTCTGAGGGGCTTGATACAAAAGTTGGTGAGCGTGGTATCAAACTTTCGGGTGGTCAGAAACAGCGGATAAATATTGCACGTGCCTTCTTACGTGACCCGAAAATTCTCATGATGGATGAGGCAACTGCAAGCCTTGATAGTCATTCGGAAATCGTTGTTCAGCAAGCTTTAAGCCGTTTAATGGAAGGGCGGACAACATTTGTGATTGCCCATCGCTTATCTACAATCGTAGATGCGGATAAGATTATCTTTATAGAAGGTGGTAGTATAACCGGAAGTGGTACACATCAGGAGTTAATCTCTAGTCATGCATTATATCGTGAATTTGCAGAGCAGCAATTGTCATAATAAAAAATCCACACTTGGCTTATCTTTTAGCTAATGGTGGATTTTTTATATAGTATTTTCCACAGTTTCGTTCCCTAACATAGGTAGAGAATTACCTTAGAACAGTCGTTTTCAAAATGTTAGTATAATTTACTGTTTAAAATATTCTTAAATTATTATATAATTTCTAATTATGCATCTTAGAGGGGGAGATATATTGAAAGCTTTAGAAAGAGTTAGTAGTTTTGTAGGAAATACATTTGCGATTTGGGTAGTATTATTTGCGGTATTATCTTTTATTGTTCCTTCAGGTTTTACGTGGCTAGCAGCCTATATTACACCATTACTAGGTATCATTATGTTCGGTATGGGGCTTACACTATCAGCGAGTGATTTTAAGGAAGCTTTTAAACGTCCGAAAGAGGTTGCAATAGGTGTAGCTGGCCAGTTTTTAATCATGCCATTGCTCGCCTTCGCGCTCGTGACGATCTTACCTGTCTCCCCAGAAGTTGCAGTAGGGGTTATTTTAGTTGGATGTTGTCCTGGTGGAACTTCATCAAACGTCATGACCTATTTATCTAAAGGAGATACTGCGCTCTCTGTGTCAATTACTGCAGTTTCTACTATTCTGGCACCTATCTTAACACCAGCTCTTATATACCTTTTTGCCAGCCAGTGGTTAGAAGTATCTGCTGGGTCTTTATTTGTATCTATCGTACAAATTGTCTTAGTACCTATTTTACTAGGTTTGCTCGTTAAAGCTTTGTTAAAAGATAAAGTAGAAGCAGGTGTAAAAGCCATTCCCCTAGTATCTGTTATTGGTATTGTTGCCATTGTGACAGCAGTAGTGAGTGTAAACCAAGATCAAATAGCAAAAACCGGGCTACTTATTTCGCTAATAGTTGTATTACATAATACATTAGGTTATGTAGTTGGTTATGGACTTGGAAAAATGATGAAAATGGATCCGAAGCAACAAAAAGCCGTTTCGATAGAAGTTGGTATGCAAAACTCCGGTCTTGGTGCAACCCTAGCAGCTGCCCATTTTAATCCATTATCTGCCGTTCCAAGTGCGATCTTTAGTGTATGGCATAATATTTCAGGCCCTATCATAGCTACAATTTACCGTAAACTACAGGAAAAAGAAGAAGATAGTAAGAAAAGTAAAGGGGCCAAGACAAAAGTAATATAGATCTAGTTCAATCCGTCTATGATTAAGTATTCGTTAATCAGGATTGATTTTAGAGTGAACTAATAATATTAACTTAAAGAAGCCGAGCGATGATGAATCGCTCGACTTCTAAATCTATACTATTCGATAAGGGGACATATTTTATCCCGCCTCGACTGGCAGTAAAACCCCCACCAAATGAAGTTTCACTTTATTCTGTTCCATCAAGCTTTACGATTGTTCGGCCACGCACACGACCTTCTAGAATTTCTTGTAGCGTATTTTCTACTTCATCTAGTGTAATTTCATTCACCACTTCTTCATTTAGGTGTGCTGGCTTTAAGTCATCTGCAAGCCGATCCCATACTTTTCTTCGTAAGTCCATTGGACATTGTACAGAATCAATGCCAAGCCAATTCACACCTCTCCCGATAAATGGAAGTACGGTTGTCTTTACCTCGACACCACCAACTAATCCTGAAGTAGCGACAGATCCATGTTGTTTTAAGGTGCTTAAAATATATTGCAAGGTTGAACCACCTACAGGGTCCACTGCTGCTGCCCAGCGTTTTTTTCTTGTTGGAGTGCCATCATCGTCTGTAACTTCATCTCTAGAGATAATTTCCTTTGCTCCGAGCTTCTCTAGGTATTCCTTTTCACTGGAAGACCCAGTACTTGCTGTTACGTCATAACCTTTTTTCGCAAGCATATCAACAGCCAGACTCCCAACACCGCCTGTGGCGCCTGCTACTAATACAGGGCCGTGTGAGGTGGAGAGTCCATTATCTTCTAAACGTTGCACGGATAAAGCGGCAGTTAGCCCCGCAGTTCCCAGGATCATGGCTTCCCTTAAGGTAAGGCCGTCTGGTAATGGTACGACCCATTCTTTTGGTACACGTGCTACTTCACTAAAGCCACCATGATGTCCTGTACCCAGTTCGTAGCTCGTGACAATCACCTTATCCCCAGACTTGTACGAATCATCGCTAGACTCAATGACGGTACCCGCAAGGTCAATTCCCGGAATGTGAGGGAAGGATTTAACCATTTGGTGTTGAACGCCTACAATGGCATCTTTATAGTTAACACTGGAGTATGCAACCTGAATCGTTACGTCTCCTTCTGGTAGATCTTGCATTCTTTGCTTTTTAACAGATAGTGATGCTTCATCGTTTTCTTTTGTTAAAACTAATGCTTTAAAATTATCCACTTTAAAACACTTCCTTCCTCTAATTTAATACGAACCTTAAAACCTTTATATTCCCTCATATAAAAAATGTAAAACATTGCAAGAAAAAAAGTCCAGTAATATATTGCATTTTGCGACTAATGCTTGTAGTATGAATTGTACTGATATATTGCATATTAAAAATAAAAATAACATCGTAGATTAAACACAGGGGGATTAAAAATGAAGGACAAGCTTTCTTTTTCATCATATGCAGTGGTAGGTTTTATGCTTTTTGCTCTCTTTTTTGGAGCGGGTAATTTGATTTTCCCAGCGCAACTAGGTCAGAATGCTGGTGTGAATTTTTGGCCAGCCATACTGGGATTTTTGCTTACTGGAGTGGGTTTGCCGTTGCTCGGAATATTGGCGATGAGCTACTCTGGTAGTAAAAACCTTCAAGAATTAGCAAGTCGAATCCATCCGGCATATGGCATTGCCTTTACTGTTACACTTTATCTAACTATTGGTCCTTTCTTCGCTGCTCCAAGAACAGCCACGGTTGCATACGATGTGGGATTCTCTTCATTTGTTGGGGAAGGGACACAGCAAATAGGATTATTACTATTTTCGTTGTTATTTTTTGCAGCAAACTTGTTTTTCTCATTAAAGCCAGGAAAGCTTATTGATTATATTGGAAAAATACTGGCACCAAGCATCGTCGTACTTTTATTAATTTTGCTAGCAATGGTAATTACAAAGCCAATGGGCGATGTCCAGGCACCAGTGGGAGACTTCCAAAGCAATGCTTTTGTTCAGGGTTTTCTTGAGGGATATAATACAATGGATGCTCTCGCTTCCTTAGTTTTCGGAATCATTATTATTAAAACAATTAAGTCATTAGGCGTCTCATCTACCAAAGGGGTACTTGCCGCAACTGCTCGTTCAGGTTTAGTGGCTATTACATTATTAGGTATTATTTACATTGGGATTGCCTATTTAGGTGCAGTTAGTGTGCAAGAGCTTGGTATGTTCGCTACTGGAGGCCCAGTTTTGAGCGGGGGAGCTGCTTATTATTTCGGTCAAATCGGGACGGTTTTGTTAGCTGTAATCATTACATTGGCCTGTTTAACAACGAGTATTGGTTTAACAACAGCTTGCGCAGAGTATTTTCATGCACTCTTCCCTAAAGTAGGGTATAAAGCATTTGCGGTCTTCTTTACAGGGATTACTTTTATTATCGCTAATTTTGGGCTTTCTAATATTATCACATATTCTGTACCTGTACTGATGTTGCTTTACCCACTGGCAATTGTGTTAATGCTTTTAGCCTTTTCGTCAGGCCTTTTCCTGCATAGGAGGTCGGTTTACGCCATAACGACTGCTGTAACGTTACTGATCAGTATTACAGATGGTTTGAAGTCTCTTTGTGAGTCATTAGGCATAGACTACTTCAATTGGCTTGTACCGATTATTTCCTTCTATGAAAAGATACTGCCACTTTACAATCAAGGGCTTGGCTGGTTGCTGCCTGCTATAGCTATCATCCTTATCGCGAGTATCGGTTTACGACTTTTCATTAGAGAAGGAAAGGTTGCATAGAATGAAAAAGAGAGCACATTCGCTAATTGAGGCTAGCGAATGTGCTCTTTTAGTCTTTCTCATGTATTGCCTGAAATTCATCAATTGCCCGAAGCCAGTTTTCTTTCATAATAGGAGCGATTGCTTCCCTCTTTCCATCTCTCATAAGTTGGATGATGGCGTGATGTTCATCAACTGACTTCTCCGTTAAAATGATAGAGTTATGAAAGAATTGCCTTCTGACATGTGCTTGTAGGGAGGAAATAATATTATGGATATAGGAATTATTCGCTGTATCAACAATGATTTGGTGGAATTCCTCATCTATTTTAAGGGAAGCATAGTAGTTCTCTGATCGAATAGCATTGGCGAATCGTTCGTTTGTGCTCTCTAAAAGTTCCAGAGTATCTTCGGTAATATGGGAGACTGCTAATTCTGCTGATAAGGCTTGTAATGCAGCGAGTGGTGGCAACAGATCAAGAATGGCGTCCTTTTCGACCTCTGTTACTTGTGTTGCCTTTCCTGGATACATTTTTACAAAGCCTCGCATTTCTAACATTTGCAGTGATTCTCTAATCGGTGTTCTACTTACACCAAGCGCTTTGGCGAGTTCCGTATCATTTAATTTTTCACCAGGCTGTAAGGTTCCGTCGATAATCCATTGTTGGATTTGCGTAAAAGCATTTTCTTTAGCGGTTTGACGAACGGGTTTGGCGTGATTAGCTGGAATCGGCATAATGGTTCACCCACCTTTTCTGATATCGTATACTATTAGTATACATGAAATAGAGGACAAATGAAATATCCAATATATTGCCAAGTGAATGTAGGGAAGGGGGAGTAGCATTGAATGATTACGAAAGGAAATCCTACGAGAAATTGAAGGAATGGGAATGGGAGCTTTTTTCAAAAACAAGTGTGTTTAAAAGTTTTTCTAAAAAAGCTCAAACAAAAATAAATGGCATGATTCCAGAAAAAGTACACCAAGTTATGACCGAAGGGATTCAGCAAATGGTGAAAATGACGTTATATGGCTCCTATCACACGACAAGGAAACCAGAACTTGCTCAAGCAAGTCTTCAGGAAAAAGATGAGCTTGTTAAAGAGAAACTTACAGCTTATAGAAGAACAGCAACAGTAGAAGGCGCTGGCACAGGGGCTGGTGGGATTTTCTTAGGTTTAGCTGATTTCCCTTTGTTACTTTCGATTAAGATAAAATATCTCTTTGAAGTGGCAGCCATTTACGGATTTGATACAAAGGATTATTCTGAACGATTGTTTATTCTACATGTATTTCAGCTTGCTTTTTCTGATGATAGAAAAAAGAGAGAGACGTTCCACACACTTGATAATTGGAATGAAAAAAGACATGAGATCACAGAAATGGACTGGCGGACATTCCAGCAAGAGTATCGGGATTATATTGATTTGGTCAAATTACTGCAGCTTATACCGGGGTTTGGAGCAATTGTGGGAGCGTATGCCAATTACAATTTATTAGAACATCTTGGCAAGACAGCTATACACGCCTACCATTTACGGTTGTTTAAGGAAAGCCCGCTTGATTATGTGGAAGAGTAGGGTAACATAAAAAATAAGAGCCGATCAATGCTGGTCGGCTCTCTGTCTGTTCAAAAGTAAATTTTTAGTAAGGATCGGCCTCATGTCCTTTTTTAATCGCTTGTTCAGGTGCTTTTTCACTGTCCTTATTACCTAATGGGTTCATGCTCGATCCGTCTTTCTTTGCATTCGCAAGACCTTCACGAAGACGACGACCATATTCTTCATCAGCCTCTTCAGCAAGAGCGACCATTTTATCCTGAATACGCTGGTCACATTCAGCTAGATCACCAACCATATTGCCAATTAATTCATCTTTCTCCCAATCTTCAAATTGTCGGTAGGTCTCTCCGGCTTGTTTCGTATTATCGTTACGTTCAATAGACTCCCTGACTAATTTCCCTTGGACTTTAGGTGTATGTTCTTTTCCGGTTTGTTCTGTTTCCTTTAGTCCCCCAAGTGTGGAAGGCTCGTAGTTAACATGTGGATTCTGTCCTGGTGCCTTATCATTTTCGTAACGTAGCTGACCACCTTCTTGGTTTGTGGCAACGCGTTTTTTAGCTGCGTTAATCGGTAGTTGGAGGTAGTTAGCCCCAACGCGATAACGCTGTGTATCGGAATAGGAGAAGGTACGACCTTGCAGCATTTTATCATCAGAAAAGTCAAGTCCGTCTACTAACACACCAGTCCCAAATGAAGCTTGTTCCACCTCGGTAAAGTAGTTTTCGGGATTTTTATTTAAGACCATCTTTCCAACTGGAAGCCATGGGAATTGGTCTTCAGGCCAAAGTTTCGTATCGTCAAGTGGATCAAAATCAAGCTCAGGATGTTCTTCATCGCTCATAACCTGTACAAAAAGTTCCCACTCTGGATAATCGCCCTTTTCAATAGCATCATACAAATCCTGGGTTGCATGATTAAAATTCGTTGCCTGAATTTCAGCAGCTTCTTTCATGGTAAGGTTTTTAATACCCTGTTTCGGTTCCCAATGATACTTAACCAGCACGGCTTCACCTTCCTGGTTCACCCACCTGTACGTATTTACGCCAGAACCTTGCATCATACGGTAGTTTGCTGGGATCCCCCAGGGGGAGTAAACAAACGTAACCATATGAAAAGATTCAGGAGAGTTGGAGCAAAAATCAAAAAAACGCTGGCTATCTTGGATGTTCGTCATGGGATCTGGACGAAAAGCGTGGATCATGTCAGGGAACTTCATAGCATCGCGGATAAAAAAGATTTTGAGATTGTTTCCTACAAGATCCCAGTTTCCATCCTCAGTATAGAATTTAACTGCAAAGCCACGTGGGTCACGGACGGTTTCAGGTGAGTGATTTCCATGTACAACGGTAGAGAAACGTACAAATACTGGTGTTTGCTTCCCTTTATCCTGAAATACCTTTGCACGAGTGTATTTTGAAACAGGGTCATCTCCGGCTGTTCCATAGGTTTCAAAATAGCCGTGCGCACCTGCACCACGAGCATGTACAATCCGCTCGGGTACTTTTTCTCTGTCAAAGTGACTTATTTTTTCAATGAAGTCATAGTTTTCTAACGTAGCTGGGCCGCGGTTTCCTACTGTGCGTATGTTTTGGTTATTCGTGACGGGATGACCTTGTCTCGTGGTTAATGTGTCTTCGTTTTCTATGTTCGTTTGCCCGGTACGTGACTCTTTTTCACTCACAATATCAACCATCCTTTTTAAAATATTTCGTTCCCTATTAGCTTTCCCCAATTTGCTTAAAAAAACGCTCTTTTTTCCTGCGAAAATTCTAAAAATGAGTATCCGTCGAAATAGCTGATTGCGTTATACAAAGAGGGGATCCAAATTAAAAAGCATCCCCATCAAAATAGGAATGCTTTCTAATTTATCCATTTTTATAAGTTACATTGCTAATGCTCGTTACTAACTAGTTCAGCTTTTGCTATTAAGCGAACTGCTAGTATTAAGAGAATAATAGAAAGAGCTGTGGAAATAATGATCATCATTATATCTGGCTGGCCTAAGAAAAGGCTGCGAATTGCCGTAACTTGGTACGTTATTGGGTTAAACCAAGATATGAATTGAATATACACAGGTGCACTTTCTATCGCGTAAAATGTTGGAGCTGTAAACAAAATTGGCAGTGTCATTAAACCAAGTACAATGTCCCTTTGATGATAATCATTTATTCTTGTCGTAATGATAATACCTAAAGAACACCAAAATATAATCCCTACTATTCCAAGAGATATGGCAAGAAGTAAATTCGTAATGGAATAGCTTATCCCGTAGAACAAAGAAAGCACGGCAAGCAGTACTCCTTGAACTAAAAATACAAAAAACGGGTAAACCATCAATCCGGTTACATAACTAAGAGGCGATATGCCATTCATAAATTTGTACCCAAGAAGCCCCCATCGCTTATCAATGGTACTTCTGTATACGGTATGACCCATTAAGCTGATAACCAACATCATAAGAATACCAGGCAGTGTAAAGGCTAAAAAATCAACTTCCGTGCCATTTACTATAATTCCACCAGTCATCCCTCTTAATCCAGCCATGAAAAAAATGAGGTACAAAATAGGGTTTAGAAATGCATTCACTATTAAAGGTTTATTGTGCCATACTGCCTTTAGCTCATTCTCTGCCAGAATAAGGGTTTTGGCCCAGTGAAAGTGGGTCCCTTTGCGAAACGTTTTAGTATTTACAAAATTTGCATCGTTTTTCATCATCATACTTCCTCCCTTGCTCTTGCGACTTCTAGATATGCTTCTCGAAGCCCAGGGGAAGTCCGATTTATGTCTATCACGAATACAAGTGAATCTAGTGTATTTATTATCTGTCCAATTGGTGTATTCCTTTTGATTTCTATTACTAAAGGTTTTAAATCGTTAATCGTAACGACACCTTCAATTGCTTCTAACTTAAATTTTTCTAGCTCTGCTAGCTCTCCCTCATACTCAATCGTGAGTATCTCTTTATCGCGATAACGAGAAATGAATTTCGTTATAGGCTCATAAGCTACAATACTTCCTTGCTTTAAAAGCAACACGCTATCACAATAACTGTCCAATAGATTTAGATCATGTGAAGATACGATTACTAGGCCACCTTTATTTGCTTTCTCTTTTAAATGGGACAGTAATTTCTCTGATGATTCAGCATCAAGGCCAGTAGTAGGTTCATCCAATATCATAATGTCTGGATGGTGGACGAGGGCTCTGGCAATTTGAACTCTTTGTTGCTGACCACCTGATAATGCATCCACATCTCGATCTTTATATTCTAATAATCCAACTAAATCAAGCGCTGCAAGTGTATCTATTTTTGAGGTTTTTCTACTTTTTCCCGCTAATCTTGCGCTAACGACAACATTGTCAAATACATTTACATACCAATCTATTGCATGTGTTTGTTTACTCCAACCAATGTTATGGAAAGGGGTGTTACGATTTATGAGATCTTTATTGAAAAAGACGTCACCTGTTGTGGGCTTCATTAGCCCACATAGTGCGTTCAAAAAGGTAGACTTACCAGCACCATTTGCACCGACAAGCGCTATTAATTTACCCTTTTTAAATGTCACATTAATATCTTCAATTCCCCAAACTTTATTATCATATTGAACACCAAGCTGGGATACTTCAATTACATTTTCGTATAAATTAGTAACCAATTAATTCACTCCTTATTTTATAATGTTATAAAATAAGGTTTTTTACTAATTCTCTAATTCCCATATATCTAATGCTCCTCACATTGTAAGTCGTTTCCAATTTCATCCTCAGTATAACTTACTTTCTAGCTTTAAGGCAATGAATAGTTGGATTAATGAGAATAATATAAAAAATCGCGGGCGTTTTCATTTTTAAAATGAATTTATCTTTTTATGACTATTCTACCGGGACAGGCTATATACATAGTAATAGAAAAACTATCGGGGGTAGCTATAAATGTTTTGGGATTTTGTACAACAGTACCAATTTCATCTAAATACAGCTTTGTCTATTATTATCCTCGCAATCTTTCTTTTGCTCAGAATTCGGTTTACAAACTTTTTCTTTCGTATGTTATTGAAGGTAAGTAGGAATACATGGAATGGATTTTTTGCGCAACTTCAAACATCATTTGAAAAGCCATTACAGCTGTTAATAACTGTTATTGGCATATACATAGCGGCAAAGGGGTTCCCATATTTTAATGAAAGCAATGCCTTATTTAACCATTTAGTTCGTTCATCGGTAATCTTTGCGGTGGGATGGGGACTATACAATCTTTCCTGTTCTTCATCTGTGCTATTTTCTAAAATAAATCATAAATACAATGTAAAAATTGATCATATTTTAATCCCGTTTTTTTCAAAAGCACTGCGGCTCATTATCGTAGCCATCGGTATTAGTGTTATTGCCCAGGAATTTGATTATGATATTAACGGCTTTGTTGCTGGTCTAGGTATTGGCGGACTTGCCTTCGCTTTAGCAGCAAAGGATGCGTTAGCAAACTTATTCGGTGGGATCATTATTATTACAGAAAAGCCTTTTACCATTGGAGATTGGATTAAAACACCAAGCGTTGAAGGAACTATTGAAGATATTAGCTTTCGCAGTACGAAAGTACGAACCTTTGCCCAAGCGCTTGTCACTGTCCCCAATGCGACACTTTCAAATGAGGCAATAACAAATTGGAGCAAAATGGGGAAGCGCCAAATCACGTTTAAATTGTCCTTAATGTATGGGGCAAAAAGAGAACAATTGGAAGGGATAGTAAAAGAGATTCAAGTTCTCCTAAGGCATCATGACGCCATAAACAAGGAAACGATTCTAGTAAACGTGGATGCGTACGGCGAAAATGGCTGGGAAATCTTCCTTTATTTCTTCACAAATACTACAGATTGGGAAGAACACTTGAAGGTAAAGCAAGAGATTAACCTTGCTATTCTAGCTATTATTGAAAGAGAAAAACTCGAGATTGCCATCCCTACAAGGAAGTTATATGTGGAGCCGGAAATGGTGAAGGAGAAGCAGAGAGAGACGTTATTAGGACAGGAAAGCTAAAAGATTCTAGCTTTCCTGTTTTTCTTTAATTTGGATAGTGGTTTGTTTAAATGGTGCTCCTACATAGCTGTTAATAAGGCCATTTTTACGTATTTGGTTTTTGGTAATTTTTTTAAAAGTGTATGTGATGGAGAAGGGATTTTTAAATGGAAATTCCTTAATTAAAATCTCTTCATTATTTGCCCATGTTAAGGCCATCTTCTCTTGGGAAAAATGAGGAAGCGCACTGGAAAGCGGTATTCCCTTGGTGAAGAAGGGGTGGCTGTTTTCTCCAGGCTCATTTAGGCATAAAAACAATGATAAATTATCGCAAAACTGTAGTAATGCATAGTGGTAGGAAAAAAGTTTTTCATCAAAGGAAGCGAGTGATGAATGTATTATTTCCTGCCTCTTCTTTTCCTGCTCTACAAAAATTCTACCTGATTCCGTATCGTCCTGTTTGAGAAAACGGACATAATGCTCACTACATAATAACGCGGAATATAAATCAGTTGATTGTACCTGATCAATTCCATGCGAATAGAGTAATGTTTTCATTGGCGCAGGAAAGTCTATAAAGCTATACGGCATTTCTTTTGCATCATTCCAAAATGGTTGTTTATCTGCTGGGATCCACCCAGCATCATGTTGCTGGGTGGCAAAAATAACAGACTCTTGCAATGGTGAATCGATGAATGAACCCATCTTCCACTGTTTGATAAGTTCCCCTGAGGCAAGCGCATGATTATGTTGTTCAACAAGAATAAAGTCATGATCGCGTTCTCGAATGATCACAATAAGGCACCCTCTCTTAGCACAGAAGTTTATAACTTCATTATAACATTTAGACTGTTTCTCGGCATAACAACGGGAGCGATTCAACTTCGCTCATAAGGTTGATATCTCGCGTCAAGAGCGATATCCCGTTCCTAATGGCCGATGCCCCTCTAGTATAGGCTGATATCCTAGCCCTTATGGTCAATAATATAACGTAAGTCGATTTAAGTATGCTATACTAATTAGGTTACAATAAGTAAGTTAGTTTTATAAAGTGCCTCTTTTAGAAAAGAGGATGAATAGGAGTGGATCTTGTGGAAAAAAAGTTTTTTAATGAGCCGGCAACATATGTAGGGGGGCTCTCTATCAATGTGACAGACCTTCAACAAGCTATAGATTTTTATCAAACCGTTATAGGCTTTCAGGTTTTGGATAAGACTGAACGGACAGCGAGGCTTTCTGCGAATGGTAAAACAGCCATGCTAACGCTTGAAATGCCAGAAAATGTTACGGAAAAAGAGCGGAGAACGACAGGATTATACCATTTTGCTATCCTTTTACCGAACAGAGCTGCACTATCTTCCTTTCTGGAGCATGCTCTCAAACGAGGTGTACAGCTTGGTGCTGCTGATCATGAGGTGAGTGAAGCACTCTATCTATCAGATCCTGATGGTAACGGTATTGAAGTTTATTCTGATAGGGACTCAAGTGGGTGGAACTGGAATGGTGATCAGGTTAAAATGGGAACAGATCCACTAGATGGTGATGGACTGTTAGCGGAAGAACGTGAGGTATGGAGTGGATTACCGGAAGAGACAATTCTCGGCCATATCCATCTACATGTTGCTAATTTAAAAGCATCAGAGACTTTTTATAATCAAGGGTTAAACTTCTCTGTAGTAACGCGATATCCTGGTGCACTATTCATTTCAACAGGGGATTACCACCATCATATCGGCCTAAATACTTGGAATGGTGAGGGAGCTAAAACGCCACAACCAAACCGGGTTGGATTAAATTGGTTTTCCCTTGTATTTCCTAATGAGAATTCTAGAACAGAGGCAGTTAACCGTCTTATAGAAGCACAAGTAAAAGTGAAGACATACCCTGAATATAGTGAAGTTAAAGATCCTGCTGGTAACACCATTCGCCTCACCTTATAGTGACTAACTTAGCGAGAGATTCCATATTTTAAGTTAAAATAAAATCGAAAACTTTCGAAGACGGGATTTGGGGTATGGTTTTCTAGGGGGTCAATTCTCATTCAGAAAAAGGACGTGGGAAAGCTTGTCTTATTTATTTTTACTGGTAGGATTTGTATTACTCATTAAAGGTGCGGATTTGTTTGTTGATGGGTCCTCAAATATTGCAAGACTTCTCAGAGTACCACCCATCCTTATTGGTTTAACCATTGTTGCTTTTGGAACCAGTTCTCCAGAAGCAACAGTAAGTATTATTGCGGCAATGGAGGGGAGCTCTGATGTTTCGTTAGGTAATGTAATCGGAAGCAATATATTTAATCTCACTCTTGTCGTAGGGATAGCGGCTATTATTTTCCCTTTAAAAGTGGAAAACGAGACGATACGTAAGGAAATTCCCTTTACTCTACTAGCGGGTGGCGCACTTTTAGTAGTGATAAATGATGTCTTTTTACAGGACCATAGCAATAATCTGATTACCCGTAGTGATGGTCTTATTTTCCTCTTATTTTTATCCGTTTTTATGTACTATGTAATTGAAGTAGCGCTTAAAAGTCGCCAAGACAGTCAAAATGAAGCTATTTCAGACGATATTAAATGGGGGAAAAATATAGGGCTTACTATTTTGGGGCTTGCTGGAATTGTTTTTGGTGGGGAGCTGGTTGTTAGTAATGGTACAGAAATTGCTTATGCAGTCGGGATGAGCGAAACGTTGGTCGGCCTCACGATCATCGCAATAGGTACCTCACTTCCTGAACTTGTAACATCCATCACGGCAGCCTTGAAGAAGCAAAGCGATATTGCACTTGGAAATATTGTCGGTAGTAATATCTTCAATATTTTGTTTGTACTTGGAGCCTCTTCTGTTATCACACCACTATCTGTTAGCAGTAAAGTGGGGATAGACGTCGTAATCATGCTTCTTTTAACGATTTTATTGCTCGTGTTTTCGCGGACGAATTTCCGTGTTGGAAAGCGGGAGGGTGCTGTACTAGCTATTTTCTATCTGATGTACCTCGTTTATATTATAATGCGAAACTAAAAAATCCGCATAGGAGGCCTTCTATGAAAGGATCCTATGCGGCTAGCACTTTTTAAGAATCTCTTAACGGTCGCTTGAGCTTTTGTTTGTAGTAAAGATGGTATAAAGAATTGAGCTTTATTAGATTCCTTACCAGGAACGGCCGCGTCCAGCTCCAGCTCCAGCTCCCAGAGACTAGCGAGACTTCCCTCACCTTCGTACAATAAAGAAGACTTGCCGATTGGTGTTAACCAGAGGCTTAGTCGCACTTATACCCGGAGGGTGAAAGTCAACATCGGCGCCCTGCGGTGCCGTGTTTCCTTTATCTCCTACGGCTCAGTCCAAAAGGTTTTCGGTGGGGCGAGTAACCGCAGTCCCCAGTCCGTACGTCTCTTAACGGTCGCTTGAGCTTTTGTTTTGATACCAAGCTGCTGCGGCTTCTACCTCACTGAGTGTCAGCTGGTGTCCATGGTTTTCCCAGTGGACTTCCACATTTGCGGAAGCCTCTTGTAATAGTTGTTGTAAATCCTTTGATTCTTGAGACGGGCAAATCGGATCATTGGTTCCAGCTGTAATGAAGACTCTTTTGCCACTTAAGTCAGGCAGACTAATTCCTCTGCGTGGCACCATAGGGTGGTGCAGAATCGCTGCGTTTAATGCTTCCTTATAGTGAAACATTAAGCTTGCGGCAATGTTAGCGCCATTGGAATACCCAACTGCAGTAATTGTGCTTCGGTCAAATTCATATTTCTCGGATGCTTCATTCAGAAATTGATTTAATTCATCTGTTCGAAAAATGAGATCCTCTTCATCAAATACGCCTTCAGCTAAACGTCTAAAGAATCTAGGCATTCCATTTTCTGAAACATTCCCTCTTACACTTAATACATTCGCTTCGGGGTCAATTTTATCAGCTAATGCAAGCAGATCCTGCTCAGTACCTCCAGTGCCGTGCAGCAATAAGAGAGTAGGTCTTTGCGGATTACTGCCCTTCTTAAAGATATGTTTCATTACCATGCTCCTTCCCGTGTTTTAGGCTTTGAGGCCCACCTTTTTCAATGTCTCTATTACAACACGCATATCCTCTTCACTAACTCCTTCGAATAAATCCTCAATCACTTGTTGATGCTTTGGAAAGATTTCCTGCATTAACTGTGTTCCTTTGTTGGTAATCTGGATATAGACAACACGCCGGTCTTCCTTGCAATGCTCTCTTTCTAGTAAACCTTTTGTCTCCAGTTTATCAATAACATAGGTGATAGAGCCGGTATTAATTAAGACTGCTTCGGATATTTGTCTAACCGTTTGGCGCCCCTTATGAAAGAGTGTCTCCAGGATGGCAAATTCAGAAGTTTTCATACCATAGCTTTGGATATCTTGTTTTACTCGCTCTTGTATCGTTTTAGAGGATTTCATTAAAACGACAAATGCTTTTAATGAAAGGTTTTCGGCCAATATGCTCATCCTCCTTTAATATATTTAATTAATGTATTATTAATTAAATATATATAAAAATATGGTCAAAGTCAATGAATAGCTAAACACAGTTGTTATTTTTGAAGCTTTTTTTGAAGTTCTCTCTTTTGCTCTAAAAGGTTTTGAAAGGTACTGTCCAATTCCTTGGAAGGTTCTATACTTAATCTGCTTAGTGTCTCCGTTATTCTTGTTTCAATGATGAAAAGTTCTTCTTCTACTTGGCTGAGTGATTCAGATGCACTGTCATTTTTATAAGCTTGAAAATCTCCTTCTACAATGTGAAGGGTACTGTCTTCAATGGAAAAGACGCGACTTGCAAGATGCTCTATAAAGCGTCTGTCATGGGATACCACAATAATAGTACCTTCATAATCTGACAGCAAATTTTCTAGCGCTTCTACTGCTTCAATATCTAAATAATTAGTTGGTTCGTCCAAGACTAACGTATTAATATCATTTAGGAGTAGTTTTGCGAGTGCTACTTTAACGCGCTCACCACCACTTAAGATATCCACTTTCTTATATACATCATCACGAAAAAAACGTAGCCTGGCAAGAACAGTACGGATTATTGTTTCCTCTTGACTGGATGTTTCGCTAATATTCTCTAAAATGCTTTTTTCCTTATCTAGAATATCAAGGTTTTGACTAAAGTAACCAATTTTTATGGCAGCAGAGTGTGTAACACCTGGAGCTTCCTTCATAAGCTTTTTTATAAGTGTGGTTTTTCCACTGCCATTTGGTCCCACAATGGCAATCTTATCCCCCCCAGATATTGTAAAGCTTACATCCTTCCACAGTTTACGTTTTCCTGCTTTTGCGGAAAGTTCTTCGACACGAAGAATGATGCGGTTGCGTATGCGATCTTCATTTGGTAATTGCATTTTAATAGGTGCTACTTCCTTAACTTTATCAACCTTTTCTAATTTATCTAATCTGGTTTCGATGGCTTTTGCTGTTTTGCGTAGTTTCTTTTGTTTGTTTGCAAAATACGGCTTTGCACCCGTAATCTTCGCCTCTGAATTGCTTGTATGCTTCGGCTTCTTTGTTGCTCGCTGGGCTTTTTGTTCTTTAATCTCAAGCGCCTCTTCTAGTTGTTTCTTCTTTTTTTCATACTGTGCGTGAGCCTGCCGCTTTTGTTCTACTTCTTGTTCCTTCTGTCTTGCATAATCAGAATAATTTCCTTTGTATTCTGTTATGGTTCCTTCGTCGAGTTCCCAAATTTTATTGCAAAGTGCATCAAGGAACGCCCTGTCATGCGAAATTACCACCATGGCCCCTTGTCGTTTTTTTAGCTGTGTTTCCAGCTTCTCGATATGGGCTGTATCAAGGTTTGTTGTAGGCTCATCAGCAAATATTAGTCCAGCATTTTTGGAAAAAGCATCGTTAATATATTCCTGGGTCACCTCACCACCACTCTTTACCGTATCTGTTCGCTTTAATTGTGGGATGTGAGCGATAGACGTGTTTACTGTTACGAGCCCGTTGTCAGGAGCTTTTTTACCTGCGAGGACCTCAAGTAATGTTGTCTTTCCACTGCCGTTCTTTCCAACAAGGCCAATACGATCATGTGCATGTATAGCAAGGTATTCTAGATGGACTAAACGACGATCCCGGGCGTCAATGTTTATATCGCGTGCTTCTATTAAACGCATAAATATCCTCTCCGTTCCAGTTTATTAAGACTTGTATAATCCATTTGCAAAAAGGCCACGTCTAGCTCTAGCGCCCAGAGACTAGCGTGACTTCCCTCACCTCCGTACGATAAAGAAGACTTGCCGATTGGTGAAAACCAGAGGCTTAATCGCACTTATACCCTTGCGGTGAAAGTCAATATCAGATCCCTAGATTATTGTAGGTCGACTAAAATCGGCCTTGTCGGCCAACGCCGACATACCCCTTTTGCAGGGGCATATTTCCTTTATCTCCTGCGGTTCACTCCAGTCCGTACGTCTCTAAACAGTCGCTTCCGCTTTTGCTTTGGAGCTAAAAAAAGCCTCCTATTCGTTTTTAGAATAGAAGGCAGCATGCAGGTGTAGCACAAAAAAGGATACTTCCCCCTTGTGCAGCTATCCAAATACATGAAACAATCCTATTCTAAAAACATTCATAAGCGGCATGTTAGAAAAACTCGCATTCGCTTGTCTTTTGGAGAATGTGCACGTTTTTCTTATACTTGGGTCTTCAAAATTTTAACTAAGTCGTTATTGCTTCCTAGCTAAGATTTTATACTTCCCAACGTGCAAAAAAGACAGATCTTGTCTGTTTTTCTTATCATACCTATGCAGATGTTTTTCAAGTGAAATAGGATTATAACTTCATGTACCCGGGTCACCCTTTCGTTTTAAGTTAGTGCTATTATATAAGAAACAAGGTGTGCTGTCTAGATTGAAACGGAGTGTCCATCGATGATGCAGTAGAGACCATTGCTGAACGGGGTGACATTTCACTTTTACCTGACAAGCGCTCATGGATAAGAAAAAGGATAGACCAGTTAAAGATTATGCTCCAGTAAATGGGATAAATGCTTTACAAACAGAAAATAATTATATATAGTGAACATACCTAATAATTCTAGGTAGGTGATAAAATGTTTAATCGGGAGCTAGTGAAAGGCAGTACCTCTTTGCTTGTATTACAGTTGTTGGAAGAACGGGATATGTACGGTTATGAACTTGTAAAGGAAATGGATCAGCGTAGTGAGCATAACCTGCAAATTAAGGAAGGTACCTTGTATCCGGCACTACATAAACTGGAAAAACAGGAGTATATTGAATGCTATTGGCAAAACCAGGAGAAGGGGCCTGCCCGTAAATATTATCGGATTACCGAACAGGGGAAGGAAATGCTTGAGGAGAAGACGAGTGAATGGCACCGTTATGTTCAAGTGATGAATAACCTGATTCGGAGAAACGAAACATGAATCAGGGAGCAAAAACCTTCCAAGAGAAATTAGCAGATGAGCTTGACGACCATCCGGATAAAGAGTCGATTCTGGCTGAATATCAGGCCCATATTTATGAATTAGAACAAGAGACAGAGGGGAAAAGCTCTTACCCCATATTAGTTGAAAGGCTTGGGGAACCAGAGGAAATTGCTTCGTTGTGGAAACAGGAGGCAGCGATTACGCCTAAGAAAACACAATGGCTCTTTGTAATCTTAAATGTGGCTATATTCTTAGGTGGTGCTATCTTAACTATTATTTATCATGTATTTGATTGGAATTGGACAGATATTCTTTGGGAGGGTCTCACTAAATCAGCGTCCGTCATCATGGTGGTCTACACTTTTTTCTGGGGATTGCTCGGCTATGAGATAGGCAAAGAGTTTGGAGAAGCCGGAAGGAAACTGTTAAAAAAAACGTTTATTATTTGTTTAATTCCTAATCTGGTCTTAATGTATTTGGTTATATTTAAATTTATTCCACATAAATGGTTTGAACCATTGATAAGTTTGCCGTTTATTGTGGCGTGTATCGGCTTTACGGTCGTATTATACCCCGTCAGCCGACTAGGGTATAAATGGGGGCGGAAGAAATCTGTGTAACGTATTTCCTTCCTTCTGTCCCAAAACGGATATTTTTTTACCTATATACATAGAATTACTATGCATATAGAATTACAAAGTATGCTTGGAGGATATTCCATGAAAGTTGAAGTGTCAAAAAAAGATTTTCTGTTTTTAGTCGTTTGCATAGGGCTAGGAGTGTTAGCGGAAATTAGCTTTTTCCATGGTCGTATTGGCGTCTCGTATCTATTGTTTGTTGCCGGATTTTACAGCATTCTTTTTTATCGCACTGGCTTTGCTTTTTATCATAGAAGAATCGGATTACTCTTAATGCTCATAATCTGGATATTGGCAGGGAGTTATCTCTATTACGATTCGATTTTGTTTTATGGTCTCAACTTATTTGTTATCCCTGTGTTGATGTATTTCCATGTCATTTTAATTACAACACCAGAAAATTATAACTGGGCATCGAGTTATTTTATCGCGATATTAAAATTAAAGATAGAGCAACTGTATCAGTATATAATTGCCTTTTTTCAAAGTATCTTCCACTACATGTTTAAGAATGTGGAGGAAGGAACGTCTAAGGTGATAATTCGTATTTTAATTGGAATTGGCTTTAGCTTACCTCTTCTGTTTGTTATTGGAGCTCTTTTAATGTCGGCTGATTCGGTGTTTGAGGAAATGCTTGTTTCCTTGCCAGAGTTTCTTCTTCAATTAAACTTTCTTGAAGGTTTATTCCGAACATTGTTTGTCATGATAGCTGCACTCTTGTTTTTCGGGCTGTTTCAGGCAATTCGAATGAAGAGATTCCCAAAACAGTCTTATGATCATGATAAACAAGTGACCGGATGGGAAGGCATTACATCGGTTACCATTCTTTCTATTTTAAATCTGTTGTACGGCCTTTTTGCAGCTGTTCAATTCACCTACTTTTTTGGGGGGAGCTTGGAGGAAGGGTTCACTTATGCAGAGTATGCACGACGAGGGTTCTTTGAATTGATTATTGTAACATTGATCAATTGGACATTGCTTATCAGCTTTTTAACGTTTGTTAAAGCCTCAGTAAAAGTAAACCGTGTATTAAAAATCCTTTATACATTGTTAATTGTTTTTAGCGCCATTTTGCTCGCATCTGCCTACCAACGGTTAAGCATGTATGAATCAGCTTTTGGTTACACCATTGATCGAGTATTGGCACATGGGTTTATGATATTACTTATGGTCATTTTCGCATACACCTTAATAAAAGTATGGCTTGAAAAAGTGTCCCTACTACATTTTTATTTGATCGCAGCAATTCTATTTTATACAGGGCTAAATGCAGTTAATGTAGAGCAAGTTGTGACCAAACAAAATATAGCTAGATACGAGAAAACGGAGAAAATAGATATTCACTATTTAAACTCGCTATCTTATACGGGTTGGGATGGTTTGTTGGAAATCTATAAGTCCGACCCGAATTACAAGGGATTGAAACCAATGTTGACACAAATAAGAGAAAGGCTACGCCAGAAAGAAGAAGATCCGTGGCAATCTTATAATTTCAAACGACAGGAAGTCATGCAAAAATTTAAAGAGATGGACTTTTAATAAAATGAAAGGTAAGGAGATGTTTTCGATGGGTAAAAGTGTCCCAAAGCATGTAGCGATTATGATGGATGGGAACGGAAGATGGGGAAAACAGCGAGGACTAACGCGAAGTGAGGGCCATTATGCCGGAGCGAAAACGATGGAGAAAATTATTGATGCCAGCATTGACTTAGGTATTGAAGTTCTAACGCTTTATGCCTTTTCTTCTGAAAACTGGTCAAGGCCAATGGAGGAAGTAAACTACTTAATGCATTTGCCTGTTAAGTTCTTTAAACAGAAGCTTCCTGAGTTTCAAAGACGCAATATTGTTGTCCGTATATCCGGTAATTTAGAAGCACTACCTAGTCGTACAAGAACTGCGTTGAGAAATGCGGTAAATGAAACAGAGGCTAATACAGGATTGATCGTAAATTTCGCCTTTAACTATGGCGGGAGGGACGATATTTTGCAGGCAGTACGACATATTGTGAGGGAATTGCAAGACGAAAAGATGGATCTCACGCAGTTGAATGAACAAGTCCTTCAGCAATGTTTGTACACAAAGGAACTCCCCGATCCAGAGTTGGTTATACGAACAGGTGGAGAGAAGCGGATGAGTAATTTTCTCTTATGGCAGTCCTCAACTGCAGAGCTATACTTTACAGACGTCTATTTTCCTGACTTTGAAGGCCCATTACTAGAAAAAGCAGTTCGCTTTTACCAAGGGAAAAACTCTGAACTCATTGTATAAACCGCCTGCTAAATAAAAATACCGTTAGTAACGTATAAAACACTAACGGTAATAACTGAAGGCTCCCTTTAGGGGGAGCACATACTAACATTAATCTACCAGAGTGCGTGGCACTAGGGTGGATTATTTTTGTTTGGCCGCCTCTGTCATTTGATGCCATATCGACCCTTTAGCACGCTCTCCACCTTCGATTCGAGCCAAAGCCATTTTAACTTGCATCCTTACCTCGAACTCTAGATCCTGTAAGGCATCATTTAATGCAGGGATGGCAGTTTCATCGCCGAGCTCGTATAGGAACATGGCTGCCCGCCAACGGACAAGACGACTTTTGTCGGTCAAAGAGTTGATCATTTCTGGCATCGCTTCTTCAAAGCCAAGGTCTGATAGACAATCACCCGCTGTCCTTCTAACATTAACTGCCTTGTCTTTTAAGGCTTTGTATAAGTATGGCAATACTTGTTTATTTTCAATCATACCGAGATAGGCGGTCGCAAGTCTTCTAATAGATGCTTTTTCATCTTGGAGCGCCTTATCCAGAACAGGTAAGTCTTCCTCTGTTGGATCCATTCTATCTAATGCAGCATAGCGATCCTTCCAATTAGGAGCCTCCATCATTTCCATCGTAACCTTTTGATAGAATGAACGATTGCTGGCAGTTTCATTATTCAACGCATACTTTACAAGATCTTCAAGTCTTGCATCATCATAACTAGCGTTTACTTCCTCCAAGACCTCTTTTCCGATCTCCTCAAGGTCTCCATACCGAGGAGATTGTTCTACCCATTTACGTTCCATCAACATATTATCCGAAGTCTCTGAAGCTTTCATAGTGGCATTCATAAAACGTTCAGGAAGTCCGAAACGTTTTTCGACTTCTCCCTCTTCTAATTTTACCTGCATAGGGATATAGCGGAACATCTGAAGATAGACATGAACTTCACCGAAAGCTTCTTCTTGTTGCCCAGCATTTGTTTCTTGTTTTTCTTCTTCTTGTTGCTCGGAAGAACCTAGGGCCTGGCGTACAGCGGGAAGGATTTCCTCCCAAGGGATGCGTGGGTTCCTTTCCAGAGCAATGAAATCGACCACCCGATAAAGTCCTTTCACCCCGTCAATTTGAAACAAATCGCGAACATAGGCTGGTGCCTCTTGCATTTCATCATCTCGCTTATAATTCTCTGTCTGCCCATCTGGCAGTTTTTCGTCGACATTTACCTTCATGGAGTAAGGGCTTGGGGTCGGCTCAATCGAAATAATTTTCATATGCTACATTCCTCCTCTTACGCGTCCGTATCTTGACTATATTTTAACAAAGAGCGGGGTCTTAATCCAATTGGCCATTCTATATACGATTGCCCATTGACAATTTTTTGAGCTTTGAGTATAGTTGATTACACAAGTATACAACCAACCATCCTGGGAGGAGGGCATTAGGTGAGAGCAATGTTAGATGAGTCCCAACCAATATTTCAGCAAATCGCGGATATGATCCGTGACGACATAATCGACGGAGAATTTGAAGAAACGGAAAAAGTTCCATCAGAAAATGAGATATCTCAGTTTTATAACATCAATAGGGCAACTGTACGAAAAGGACTCCAACAACTTTTGGATGAAAACCTTATTTATAAAAAGCGTGGGATTGGCATGTTTGTCAAAGAAGGGGCAAAAGAAAGCCTAATGAAAGAAAGACAAAAGCAATATGTCCAGGATTATATAAAACCATTATTAGAGGAAGGTAACAGATTAGGATTAAACCTCGATAAAATTATTCAGTTAATGAAGGAGGAGATAAAATGATAAGGTTAGAAAACGTGACATTTGCTTATGATCAGGAAACAATTCTAGAGAAAATTGCGTTCACTGAGGAGGAACCAGTCATTACTGGACTTTGGGGAAGGAACGGCTCTGGTAAAACCACACTCATGAAATTACTCGCCGGCCACCAGAAGCCCGCAGAAGGTGACATTGAAATATTCGGTCACTCCCCTTTTAATAATCTTGAAATAGTAAAGGATATTTGCTATATGGAAGAGGATCATCCTTTCAGTGTCATCTGGTCGGTAGAAGATGCTTTAAGGTTTGGCCGTTATTTTAATCCAAATTGGCATCAGGAAACCGCTGAACGACTATTAAAGCTATTCAATCTCCCAAGAAATAAAAAGGTAACAAAGCTGTCTAAAGGAATGAAGACAGCTGTTCAGATTACAATTGGTCTTGCCAGTCATGCGAAGATCACTATCTTGGATGAACCGACAAATGGATTAGATGCAGGTATACGTAAGAAATTCTATCAAGCATTGAAGGAATCCTATGAAGAAAACCCGCGTTTTATCTTGCTATCCTCCCACCACATAGAGGAAATCCAGCCACTTTGTGAGTCCTTGGTCGTTATCCACAATCAGAAGATTTTCCTTCATGAGGAAATGGAGGTAATTAGAGAAAAGGGGTTCTGGTTATCTGGTAATCAAGAAAAAGTAGAAGCGGTCATAAAGAATGAGCGTGTGTTGGAGAGAAATGCTTTAGGTAAAATGCTGAAGGTTATGCTGCATGCAACCTATACCAGCGAGTGGGAACAGATCGCAAAAGAGCACGGATTATCTATTGAAAAGGCACAGGTGCAGGACTATCTACTAAATTTAACAGAAGGAGGTGTGCTTGATGAGCATAACTAGTGGAACAACAAGAATGGTTTACGAAGATGCCAGGTGGTTTTTCCTAAACGTTTTGATTTTATCCGTTACCTTACCGCTGACTATTCTTTGGATCGTCTTAGGCTTAACTTTTGATATGAGTGAAGCGATTGGCTCTATAGCTGGTCCAGCTTATTTCTTTATTCCGAGCTTTGCCATATTTGGGTATAAGACACTATTACCTATTGGAGTAGGAATGGGCAGTACAAGATTACAGATTTTGAAATCCTTCTATGGGGTTGGGATCTTGTCTGTTGCAGTTGTGGTCTTTATCTTAAATGTACTTCAATTCACCCTTGTCACATTAAGTGATTGGAGGCTCAATTTCAAGGGAGTTTTACATCCGGGAGAAATCTTTTATGTGGACTATCATTTCTTGTCCTATCTATGGCTGGATATGATGACAGCTCTCTTTCTTTTTGGAATGGCCTTTCTCCTATATAGTCTATTTTACCGATTAGGGTTGGTAAGGCTGGCCATATGGATGATGGCTATCGTGATTCCTTTTATGTTTTTATATTATGGTGGTGTGCTAGATCCTCTTATAAAATCACTCACATCATTTGAATGGAGTGGAAATGTTGTTGCCATTATATTAGGCGCATTTGGAGCTGCCGGGCTTGCTATCACATACCCAATAATGCGAAACGCACCACTAAAACCAAGATCAGCAAAATCATAAATACGGTTACTCAAATAGTAAAAAGGGGACTGAAAAATCCTATGAATGATTTTTCAGCTCCCTTATTTTTTGTGTGAAAAGCGCAGCGAATTTCTCTCGATCATCTTGTGTAAATGGCTTAGGCCCTTTGGTACGTTTTCCGCTTTTTCTTTCCATTGCACTAAGGTACCGTGTCTGGAGAAGCTGGTCGATATTATCATTTGTATAAACGAACCCTTTATGATGTAGGACATGACACTTTTTGGCAAGTGCAAGGGAAGCCAGCCCATAATCTTGTGTTACGAGGACGTCCCCGCGTTCTGCCAGCTTCATGATCCGGTAATCTGCCGACTCTGCTCCGGTATCAACATAGATCGTTTCGATACCATCGGGATGCTGTTCATTTGAATAATGTGCAAAACTGGATACGAGTATAACCGGGATCTCTTTTTCTAATGCTGTTTGAATAATAGTATCTTTTACTGGACAAGCGTCTGCATCGACAATGATTTTCATCTACATTCCTCCTAATTTAAAATTATATCATATAAAAAATCGAATGAACTATTCTGAAAAAATGCTTGCATAAACGTCTTTGTCTATATATGATGTTTTATAATTATATTTAAAAAAGGGGGATGATTGGATGCGTTTAGTACGTCCTTCATTAGAATGGAAAGAAGAACATAAACAGTATGTGGAAGAATGGGGGCCTTCCCGCATGATTCCTAGTAGCTTTAACCTTACTGGACACGCTACATATGAAGAGTATCTACAAGCTTTGCATGATAGGGAGAGTGGGCAAGGTAAGTGGGTTCCAAGCTCCAATTATTTCCTTGTGAATGCAGGTGGTAGAATACTTGCAATGGTGGATATCCGGCATGAATTAACGGAGCATTTACTCCATGTCGGTGGGCATATCGGCTACAGTGTAAGACCAAGTGAGAGACGTAAGGGTTATGCGACAAGAATTCTTGCTGAAGCCTTAGAAAAATGTAAGAAACTACATATTCCAAGAGTACTTGTGACCTGCGATGATGGTAACGTTGGTTCAGCTAAAACTATTCTTAATAATGATGGTATAGAGGATGAAAGCTATACCGATATAGATGGCACAGTGATACGGAGGTTTTGGATTGTTAATGAGTAGTAAAGTAAATGATATTGTGATGGATCATATGACCACTTCCGACTGGTCCCAAGTGCGATCCATTTATTTAGAAGGAATTGAAACAGGAAATGCAACATTTGATACAGAGGCTCCAGATTGGGAAGAATGGGATCGGAAATATTTAAAAGACTGTCGGTTGGTTGCTAGAGAGGCGGGTAAGGTTATAGGTTGGGCAGCACTTCTCCCAACCTCCAGCAAAAAAGCATTCGCTGGTGCGGCTGAGCTAAGCATTTATTTGAGTAAACAAAGTATTGGCAAAGGAATCGGAACAAAACTTATGGCCTATCTGATTGAGGAAAGTGAGGCAAATGGGTTTTGGACACTTCAATCCGGCATTTTCCCAGAAAATAAGGGGAGCATTCGACTTCATGAAAGTGCTGGTTTTATAGAAGTTGGGGTTCGAGAACGTATTGGCAAATTAAATGGTGTTTGGCGTGATGTAGTGCTTTTAGAAAGAAGGAGTCGCATTGTCGGTATAGATTAATAATAAGTATGAAATATGAATGTCTGCTAAGCAGGCATTTTTTATTTGTAAATTTTTGAAAATCAATCAATTTGCGCTTGTTTTTTTCTTTAAATAATTATATACTACATTACACGACTAATGCACTGAGTTAGTTGAAGGAGGTTGCTGGTTTGCATTTACTTTCAGATACCACAAAGCCTATCTATGTTCAAATTGCCGAATGGATTGAAACAGAGATACTTAATGGTAATTTTCAAACAAATAACAAGGTTTATTCACAATACAAGCTTGCAGAAATATTCACCATTAATCCGGCAACAGCGGCAAAAGGGTTAACACTCTTGTCAGATGAAGGAATCTTATACAGCAAACGCGGATTAGGAAAGTTTGTTACACCGGAAGCGAGACAGTTGATACTAGATAAACGAAAAAACCATACGTTAAAAGGCTTGTTGGATGATGTGGCTCTAGAGGCAGCCCGGTTAAAGGTAGACGAAGAAGAATTGCAGAAAATGCTTCGGGACAGTTTGGAAAAGATAGAGGGGGAAGCGTAATGAATATGGTGGAGTGCGATAGGCTTACAAAGAAACAGGGCAGTGTGTATGCTTTAAATGAATTGAATATCCAAATAAAGAAGAACACCATTACAGGACTTATTGGGAGAAATGGCGCTGGTAAAACAACCTTGCTAAAAATTCTTGCAGGTCTTTGGAAACCTACAACTGGACATGTTGAGGTGCTAAAAGTAAATCCATTTAATAGCCTTACCGTTTCTGCTAACGTCGCCTACATTAATGATGAAATGGATTTTCCTAATGCTCTTACTTTATCGGAAATATTGCAAACGGGAAAACGTTTCTACGGCAATTGGGACAGTCAATTAGCAGAACGATTATTCAAATACTTTTCCTTTAACCCAAACCAATTACATACCCATCTTTCAAAGGGAAAAGCGAGCACCTTCAATATGATTTTTGGGTTGGCTGCACGCTGTGAAATCACCTTATTTGATGAACCGACAACAGGCATGGATGCCTCCGTAAGAAAAGACTTCAATAGAGCTCTTCTTAAGGATTATCTTGCACACCCACGAACAATGATTATTTCCAGTCATCACTTGGAGGAACTAGAGGAAGTATTAGAAGACATACTTGTGATAAAAAATGGCAAAGCATTGCTTCACGAACCGATTGATGTAATACGCAACTATGCAATAGGGTTAACAGGTCGGAGCGAACTAGTAAGACAATGGGTAACAAATAAGCAGGTATTATATACAGAAGATGTTGGGGCAAATACCTGTTATGCCGTTGTGAAAAACGAAGAAATAGACATAGAGAAAGCGAAACGATTAGGTATGCAAGTCACCACCGTATCAGCAAGTGATGTCTGTGTCTATCTGACAAACCAGACGACAGGGGGGATTGACGATGTCTTTAAATAAGATGTCACTTGGTAGATTGGTTGGTGAGCAGTATTTATTTAAATGGAAGGCCTTTGCTGGTGTGTTTAATTCCATGGTGGCTTTACAGCTCCTTGCTATTGTGTTTACTTGGGGCGGAACGGGCATGCATGGCACAAGTATGGGGAATGTTTCCTTATGGATGAATTATTATTCTACAGATGGGGTCATAGGGCTAACCCTCGTATGGGTATTCTTTACCTCTATTTTAATTACAACCAAATCTTATCGAAACGATGATTATCTATTTATTACGAACAGACTTAGTAGCAATTTAGCTAATATGGCCTTCTTGCTTTCTGCAAGTACGGTTGCAGGACTAACTGCAGTTTTTTCACAGTATTTGATTCAAATGATTCAATATTTACGGGGGAATACCTTCTTGACAGAAGCATTGCCTCTAACGACAGGTGAGTGGTTAAGTGGAACGGCAGCTACAATTTTGTATGTTTTATTTATTGGAACCATTGGTTATTTTATTGGAAATGTAGTGCAGCTGCATCGTATGTTAATCATTATCGTTCCTGTGGGGTTGCTTGGATTTCTTTTTATCTATGACTTTAATGAACCAGGCTTCGTATCATTGTATGAATTTTATTTTCGAGAGACAGCTTTTGGGCTCTTTGCTGTGAAAATTATTGGGACCGTTTTTCTATTGTTTTTAGCTAATATTCTCGTTTCCAATCGTCAGGAGGTTAGGAAATGATAAACTTTGACATTGTACTTTTTCCTATTTTATTGCTGGCCATTATAATTGGCGGGGTTGTTTTATTAATAAAGTTTAGTAGTAAACAATTTCCTGCTTTACGACGAAAGGAAAGGTGGCTGTTACCTTTATATGGAGCGGTATTAATCGCTTGTGGCATAGTACTTGCAATATTGGATCCTTTTGAAGAGCACTCGGCAAGTGGTGAAGGAGAGAGAAGGGATTTTATATCTCTTTATGATCATATGTATTCTGGGAATACTGAGGGAATTGATGCGGAGTACATTCGCAAGGATTGGGAATTCACCTATTCGGAGAAAGTATTGCAGATTACCTCAAGTCCTAGTGAAGAATTAATGGCTTCTATCTTTGTGGAAAAAGTTGCGGGGTTGGGAGATGAAATTGAAGTCATTTATTATGAGACCCCCCTATATATGAACGGAGAGGATATGAGTGGATATATCCATCCGCCAGATGTAACGTTATCCGATGGTGTTGTAAATATTCTAAACCCAGGTGAAAATGGGTATCAGGAAGTTGAGTTAAATATGCTTAGAGATCCATTTACCTTTAATCAATTTACAGGAAGAACGTTTATGGGAGATGAAAATGGATCGACCATTATCCATGGAGAAAATGTCATATTAATTCGTGTAGGGGAAGAGAAGACACTCGACCTAGATCCAGACTCTTATATAGAATATGTGAACGAATAAATTGGGTGGGCTAGATTGCCCTGGCAAGTTAGAGTGACACCAAATAGGGGAGAAGTGAAACCAGAAGCCGTGAAAGTGACACCAAACAAGGGAGAAGTGAAACCGAAAGAGGGGAATTTAAAACCACAGCGACCATACGAACGCTTATAAAATCATATGGTCGCTCGGCCTTTTTTACTTAAAAGTTTGCTGTTCTAGCTAAAAACCTAGTTTTCCAGCATACTCGCCCATTTCCCATTCCTGTTTCATCGTTTTGCGGTGATTTTCTTGTAATTCTTTCACAATTTCTTCTGCATCTACCTGTTGTTCATAATGCCACTTTAATGCGATCGACATATAGAGCTCGTTTAGCTGTGCGATGGATAAGCCTTTTGTTTGCTTTGTTAACCGTGAAATAGCAGTTTCGTCAAGGAATCGTTCCAGTCCTTTACTGCGTAAATAGGTGTCGCGCAATGGTTCTCCCGGCTGATTTCATAAGCTCGGTCAAATCTTCCAGCTCGGTTGATAAGTGCTGGATCAATCTTCTCTGGATAGTTTGTTGTGCCAATAAGGAAAATGCCTTCCTTTGAAGTCGCGCCATCAAGGGTGTTTAGAAACACCGAGCGCGACTCTTCTGGCATGGAATCAATGTCCTCAATAATTAAAACAAGTGGTGCCATCTTGGTTGCAGTAGCGAAAACCTCGCTTATCGAATAGCTTGAGGTATATTCAGTGATTTGCCAATAGACCACAGGTGCTGATACACTGCCGGCAATCGACTTAACGAGCGTTGTTTTCCCATTACCCGGGCTTCCATACAGTAAAATGCCCCGTTTGTACGGAATGTTGTATTCCTTATAAAACCCCCCGCCTTCCACGAAAAACTCATCAATGGAACGGAAGATATCTGTCTTAACATGATCATCTAATAGGATGTTTTCTCTGGAGATCTGGTTGGTTAACTTTTCTTTAGACCGAACTAGACCGTCTTCGGTATCTGTCAAAACCGTAATGCCTTCTGTCATGTTTTCTCGCTGTTGTTTCATTATATATTCCAGAAAAAGAACGAGGTCCTGGTCACTTCGTGCAAATATAAATGAACGTTCGAATTCCATATGACTTTGGTAGATTGGTATTTTCATACTTGCTACATGAAAAGTAGGGAAGTAAAAAATATGATTATTTAAAGAAGGTTTGATTCGGTATTGTTCAGTCTCGTTATAGGAAATGGTAGAAACTGCTACCGTATCATAGATCGAACCTAGTTTTTCAATTGCCGGATCTTTTTGTTGCAGCATCATATCGATCGCTTCATCTAATTCGTCCAGTCCTTCTTCTGTTTCGTACAAGGACAGGTCTTCTCCTAGCTTCTCTTTCAGGACTTGCTGTGCTTTGTTGAGCGGGTAGGCATAATCATAATAGTGGGGAAGAGTGTTTCTCGTCATTTCATTAAAATTTACAAGTGATTTTGTTCTCATGAATGACTCCTTTAACAAGTTATTTAGGGGTAATAAATCCTATCATACCACATCTTATGCCATTGTTTTGCAAGAGTATGAATTTTCTACAGGGAGTAGTGGGAATAATGAGACGGTAGGGACAATATATCATTCCTTTCGCTTTTCCAAACCACATGCGATAATAAGAAAAAAGAGTTAAGGATGAAAAGATGCAAAATACTATTGAAATAAAAGTTAAAGAACCTTTTATACAGGATTTTCGTAAGGGTGTACCATTAATTAGTAAGGAAGCAATAACAAATGAACACGTATTGAAAGAAGAGGGAGCCATTATTGATTTGGTTGACTCTACACACAACTTTCTTGGAAGAGGTTATTATGGCCGACAAAATAAAGGGATTGGTTGGGTTTTAACAACCAAGCAAGATGAACCGATTGATTTTTCTTTCTTCCAACAAAAAATTCTCAAGGCGATTAATAAGCGCCAAGGTTTTTATCAGGATGAAGAGACGACTGCATTTCGTCTCTTTAACGGTGAAGGGGATGGAATTGGTGGTCTAACAATCGATTATTTTGATGGCTACTACCTGATCAATTGGTATAGTGATGGGATTTATACGTTTAAAGAACTGGTTATACAAGTATTGGACGAGCTTGGTGATTATAAAGCGATTTATGAAAAGAAACGCTTTGACACGAAGGGTAAATATATGGAAGATGATGACTTCGTCAAAGGTGAACGTGGAGAATTTCCACTTATCATTAAGGAAAATGGCATGCGGTATGCCGTCTATTTAAATGATGGAGCGATGGTGGGGATTTTCCTAGACCAGCGTGACGTAAGAAAAGCCATTCGGGATAAGTACGCAAAGGGCAAGCATGTACTTAATACGTTTTCTTATACAGGTGCCTTTTCAATTGCTGCGGCTCTTGGTGGAGCAGATAAGACAACGAGTGTGGACCTTGCTAAACGATCAAAAGCAAAAACAATTGAGCAATTCAGCATAAATGGAATCGATTTTGACCAGCATGATATCCGTGTTATGGACGTGTTTGATTATTTCCAGTACGCGAAACGTCACCAATTAAAATTTGATATGGTGGTGCTTGATCCTCCAAGCTTTGCAAGATCAAAAAAGCGCACGTTCAGTACGTCAAAGGATTATCCAAAACTACTAATGGATACGATATCCATTACAGAGAAAAATGGCATTATTGTGGCGTCAACAAACAATGCAAGCTTTGGAATGAAGAAATTCAAGGGCTTTGTTGAAAAAGCTTTTAAACAAATGAATACTGGCTACAAAATCTTGGAAGAGTATCACCTACCCGCTGATTTTCAGGTGGATCGTAAATTCCAACAAGGAAATTACTTAAAGGTACTTTTTATCCAGGTGAATTAACATATATCGCTTTGCTAACAAATTTAGCAGAGCGATTTTTTTATAAATAAATGTGCAAAAATATTGTATATTTATTCTAAATAATGCATAATAATTCATATACATTCCGAAGGGTGGAAATGGATGATGACAATACAATTAAAGGAAGCTCCGAATAGCTTAAAGTCTCTCGCTGGCCGTGATTTTCTAACATTAGAGAATTTTAAGAAGGAAGAGATCCTTTCTTTACTTGATTTGGCAGAACAACTCAAGGCTAAAAGGAAGGCTGGAGAGGAGGAGCACACACTGAAAGGAAAGACACTCGGTATGATTTTTGAAAAAGCTTCTACTAGAACAAGGGTCTCTTTTGAGGCAGGAATCTATCAGCTTGGCGGAAATGGAATTTTTTTAAGTACAAAAGATTTACAAATTGGAAGAGGAGAGCCGATTGCCGATACTGCTAAGGTGTTATCTGGATATCTTGATGGCATAATGATTCGGACTTATTCCCAGGAGATGGTAGAAGAACTTGCAGCAAATGCCAGTATTCCTGTTATAAATGGCCTAACAGATCTCTATCATCCATGTCAGGTCCTTGCAGATTTGTTAACAATAAAAGAGCAAAAAGGAGCACTAAATGGGATAAACATTACATACATTGGCGATGGGAATAATATGGCCAATTCCCTTATGATAGGGGCGGGATTGATGGGTATGAACCTTACCGTTTGTGCACCTGTTGGGTATGCCCCTTCAGAAGCGATAGTAACAAAAGCGAAACAGCATGCATCTATTTCTGGTGGTAAGATTATATTCGAAACACTTCCAAATGAGGCTGTCCGGAATGCAGATGTTGTTTATACAGATGTGTGGGCAAGTATGGGACAGGAAGAGGAACAGAAACAAAGGATAGAAGCTTTCCAGCATTACCAGGTTACAGCTGAACTATTCGCCTTAGCAAAGCCTGATGCTACCTTTATGCATTGTCTACCAGCACATAGAGGGGAAGAAGTCGAGTCAGCAGTAATTGATGGAGAACAATCCGTTGTTTTTGAACAAGCGGAAAACAGACTTCACGCTCAAAAAGCCCTAATGACAGAGCTTATGGGATAATCTAAAGAAAAAACGCTAAGCCTCGCTACAGTTAATCTGTAGCGGGTCTCAGCGTTTTTGTTTGCATTCCCTGTTGATCGATCTCGGCTACTTTCACTTGAAAGTCAGATAGTAACTTTTGCAAGTGTTTAGCTAATGTAGTGCCAGTTCCTTTTTGGGTGAAGGAGATCATGGTTGGTCCGGCTCCGCTAATCACGGTCCCGTAGCTTCCAGCCAACTTTGCTTCTTGTTTTATTTGCTTATAATGCGGTAGTAAACCGGCTCGATATGGCTCGTGAAACAGATCCTTTTCCATCATTTCTCCCGCTACTGTAAAATCTCCAGTGGCTAATGCAGCGATAAGCACATTGCTAAGACTGCTAGCCATGGATGCCTGGTTTCTGGTGAACGTTGCTGGCAATACGTTCCTAGCGTCTTCTGTCATTAACTCAAAGGGAGGGATGCTCAGAACAGCCTCAAGCTCTGAAAGCGGGAGTTGTACATAATGTACGTCCTCTTGTAGGGTAGAAATGATCAACCCTCCTAATAAGGAAGCAGCTATATTATCTGGGTGGCCTTCAAGTTCTGTTCCAAACTTTAATATATCGGCATTTGTTAGCTTTAAATCACACAGTTGATTAGCTAGTTCAATCCCAGCAATTACAGCTGCGGCACTACTTCCGAGGCCGCGAGCTAATGGAATCTCACTTGTGACTGTCACCCTGCAAGGTGAGAGTACCACGCCAAATCGATCCGCAGTTTGCTTGGCGATTTGGTATATATAATGCTCTTCATAGGTTGTAATAGTAGGTAGCAGGTCGGAAGCGTGGATAAATTCCCAATTCCTTTGCTCTTCTACTTCTAGTATCAAATAAAGATTTAGCGCAATGCCTGCTGAATCAAAAGCCGGTCCCAGGTTTGCGGAACTAGCTGGAACGCTAATCTGAAAAGCAGTCATACTATCACCGTGCTTCCAATATAACGGAGGAGAGACTCTGCATCATTTGGCAGGGCAACAGGTTGTATTTCCATTTGTTCAATGGCTGTCTGTGGATCCTTTAGGCCATTTCCTGTTAGTACTGTGACTACCTTGCTTCCTTTGGGAATGACACCTTGCTTACATTGCTGAATCACACCAGCTATAGAAGCACAGGAGCCTGGCTCTGCAAAGATTCCCTCTTGTTGAGCCAGGAGCTTAAATGCGTTTGTAATTTCCTCATCGGTGACAGACTCTATTAAACCGTTAGACTCATCACGTGCTGTAACCGCAAGTTTCCAGCTTGCGGGATTGCCGATTCGAATTGCAGTAGCAATTGTTTCCGGGTTCGCGATAATCTGGTCCTTTACGATAGCGGCTGCTCCTGCAGCTTCAAACCCAAACATTTGAGGGAGTCCGCTCTCCCTTTTTTTGTTATACTCCTTAAAACCTTTCCAGTATGCGCTAATGTTGCCGGCATTTCCAACAGGGATAGCAAGAATATCAGGGGCAGCATTCAATTGCTCACATACTTCAAACGCAGCTGTCTTCTGGCCTTCCAGTCGGTAGGGGTTAACTGAGTTCACAAGGGTTACATCTGCTTTCTCACTAATTTCCCTCACCATTGCAAGGGCTTCGTCAAAATTCCCGTCAATCTCCACAATCTCTGCTCCGTACATAATAGCCTGCGCGAGTTTCCCCATAGCTACTTTGCCTTTAGGGATAACAATAATGGCGCGGATCCCTGCTTTCGCTGCATACGCTGCTGCAGAAGCAGAGGTATTACCTGTAGAAGCGCACACAATAGCATCACTTCCTTCTTCTACCGCTTTAGCAACGGCCATCACCATTCCTCTGTCCTTAAAAGAGCCAGTTGGATTTGCGCCTTCTATTTTTCCATATAATTCAATTTCTAGCTGTTCGGATAAATGTCTAAAATGGATTAAAGGAGTGTTTCCTTCCCCTAGAGTGATTTCTGGTGTATCGACGGTTACGGGTAAATGATCCTTATATTGTTTTAGCAGCCCCTGCCAATTCACGCTCAACATCTCCTTCAACTTTGTAATAGCTCTTAACTTCAAGAACTACATCTAATTTCTTTAAATCTTGTAACGAATTATTAAATGTTTCTAACGATGTTTGGTGTGTTACTAAAATGATCTCTGCAACTTCATGCTTTTTAACCGGGGTCTGTAAGATTCGCTTAAAACTAATGTGGAACGAATTGAAAAGAGAAGAGATAGTAGAAAAGGCACCCACTTCATCTTTTACTTGTAAACGGACATAATATTGTCCAAGTCGTTTATCTGCTGTCTTAAGCTCTTTTTTAAACCGTGGTTTAACGGTGCTGTGACCGCTCACTCCCAGTTTCATATTTTTGATAATGGTGACAAGATCGGATACTACAGCAGTGGCAGTAGGTAAGCTACCAGCACCAGGTCCGTAAAACATTGTTTCGCCAACTGCCTCGCCATAAACGTAAACCGCATTGTATTCATTCTTCACATCAGCAAGTGGATGGCTTTTAGATAGCAAGGTAGGTTGGACATTTACTTCCACTTGACCATCCTGACAGCTCGCAAAGCCAATGAGCTTCATGGTATAACCTAATCGTTCTCCGTATTTCAAATCTTCAAGGTCGAGATTTTTAATCCCAGCCACCTCTACCTCTGATAATTCAATGTCAGTTGAAAAAGCTAGTCGACCAAGAATCGCCATTTTTCTTGCTGCATCTAGGCCTTCCACGTCAGCGGTTGGATCTGCCTCAGCGAAGCCGAGATTCTGTGCTTCTTTTAAGGCGTCTTCATATGACACACCTTCATTATTCATTTTAGTTAATATATAATTTGTCGTACCATTTACAATCCCCATTACTTGTTGAATGCGATCGGAAGAAAGACCATCCGTAATTCCCCTCAAAATAGGGATTCCGCCGGCAACACTTGCCTCATAATAAAAGTCACAATGATTTTTATCGGCAGCTTGTTGTAGCTCTGGACCATGTAAAGCTACAAGATCTTTATTTGCAGTAACCACATGTTTTTTAGCGGAGAATGCATCCAAAATATGCTGGAAGGATTCCTCGATCCCTCCCATAACTTCCACTATAACGTCAACTTCCGGGTCCTGTAATATGTCATTTGGATCTGTGGTGAGAAGGGTCTGTTCAATCGATACATTACGCACTTTTTCAATATCCCGTACTAAAATACTTTTTACATGTACGTTACAACCTAAACGATGTGCTAGTTCTTCTTGATGTTCTTCTATGAGCTTTACTACACCTGAGCCAACTACCCCTAAACCAAGTAGACTGACAGAAACTTGCTCTCCCACACAATCACCTCTTCGATTTTTTTGGTTACTAGATATTTAAACATGGATAAAGAAGTATAGCAATAAGGAATTTTCCGAATATACTGTAAAGCGCTTACATAAACTGATTACTTTCTAGTGCTGTGGACCTAGAATTAACCAAACAAAAGGTTAGTTAATACACTACATTACAGAGAAAAAAGTGGAGGTGTAGGAAGTGAGTGAAGCGAGTGTAGGTTTAACATTTATCACATGTTTGTTACTAGGATCAGGCATCGGCTTGCTATTGGGGAATCTAGAAGGTGGAGGAGCTGTGGGGTTATTAATAGGAATTACAAGTGTTGTCCTATTTCGAAAAAAGAAAAAGTGATGGTTTAAATTTATCCCATAGCTTTGCGTTTTTTAAAATGGGAAAATCTGAAGACTAGTCGTAAGCACTAATAATTAGTTACTTCTTTCGCCTCCAGATGGTCATGACCTTGACTTAAGGTTGTTCAATTTAAGTAGAAAAATTCTTAGCTTTTATGTTATACGTGTACCAAACAATATCCATGGAGAGGGAAGGGTAAAGGGATGATTGCTAGGTAGGTTGGCTACTTCTTGTTTTGTTAAGTCCATCCAAACATAGGTGTCTTCGCCTGTCTTCTTAGTTAATTGTTTATATCCATGGGTAATGGTCTCCCACAAGCCTTCCTGCTGGTGTAAATCTTCCCATGGGTAAATAACATGGAGATAGTGCCATTTCTTTTGATCTTCCTTTGTAATAAGGAAGCGATCTTGCATTTCATTTTCATAGAAGGACCACTCAAGCAAGTTTTCATCTGTAAATAGCTCCCATGATGCCGGGAAGGGATAGTAACATTGATAGGGGAATATCGAAGGGCCCTTGAGGTACCCCATTTCGATTAACTCTCTTTTTCTTTCAAGCTTATGTACTTTATTCCATGGCTGTGCTCCAGATTCAAGCCTAGAAAGATTTTTTGTGGTTGCCCCGTGAATTGTAATATGTGGATGAAGACCGGCTTTCTCAAGAACCCTTCTTCCTGCAATGTTGTCTTCTTGTGTATTGGCACCAATCCATTTTATTTCTTGATCTTTAAAAACTTCTGAAATCAAATGCTTCATCAAGATTGTAGAAAAATCTCTTCCTCTGTAACGCACATCACTTCGCAACCGCCCAAGCATCGCATAATGACCTGCATATATCGAGTAACCAGCAATGCTAACTAACTGATCCTGATTAAATAATCCGAATAGCGTGTTGCTCCCATCTATTAATCTATTAAATATACGAAGAACATAGTCATCTTCTATTCCTGTGTCCATTGCTTCGGCGTGATGAAAGTCTTCTTTAGTAAGTCTACGTATGAGATTTTGCATGATACTCACTCCTTGCTGTATCTGTTCACCTTCATGGTATATCAATCTCTTTTACTTCCAAAGTAAAAAGATTCTCACTTGTAAAATCAATTGAAATCTAGTAATATTTAATTAATTTCATAGATGACCTTATCAGATCGGTGAGGTAGAGGCGCGAGCAACATGAGTAATCAATAGGAGTATGACACCGTTGAGTATTGATGAAAGGGTTGTTGGCCGAAGCGTAATAAGAGTCAAGCTTATTATTGCTGGTATGTTTTTGAATAGGGAACATACTGTCATGCTAAAGGATTGTGCATGGAGAACTACTGATCGAAATGGAGGATAACGTATATTAATTGTAGTGGCAATGGTAGGTTATTTTCTATCATTGTTTTTTTATGTACTTTTTTACTTATCTCCTTGCACTCTCCCTATAAATGAAATGAATAAAAAAAGGGAGCTTTAACAAAATGTCCAACGAATTAACAACTTCTGAGAAAAAAAAGTTTCAATTTCCCCATGTATTTATTATTTTATTTGGTTTTGTTGTGCTTGTATCGGTAATTACGTATTTCATTCCTGCTGGAGAATTCGAGAGAGAAACCAATGCAGATGGCAGAACGGTTGTCGTTGATGGAACGTATAATAGTGCCGAAGCAAGTCCTATTGGATTTCTAGAAATCTTCCAAAGTATTCATACAGGAATGGTGCAAGCCTCAGAGATCATCTTTTTCATCTTTCTTGTTGGCGGAGCTTTTGGTATCTTACGTGCAACCAATACGCTAGAGAGTGCATTTGGCTCATTATCTAGAAAAATGGCAGGTAAGGAGCTATGGATCATACCTGTTGTTATGCTATTCTTCTCTGTTGGTGGTGCTACATTTGGCATGGCGGAAGAAGCCATTCCGTTTATACTAATCATGGTTCCCGTTGCTCTCATGATGGGATTTGATTCGATGGTAGGTACTGCTGTTATCCTTGTAGGAGTTTACTCTGGGTTTACTGCTGCGTTTATGAATCCATTTACCGTCGGAGTTGCTCAAGGGATTGCAGAATTACCGACATTCTCTGGCATGGGAGTCAGATTTATTTTTTGGCTTGTGTATCTTGGAGTAAATATTACATATGTAATGGTTTATGCCCGTAAGGTTAAAAACGACCCAATGAAAAGTATTGTTTATGAAGAAGATCGAAAACGCGAAAAGCAAACGAACACGCTTGACCAGCCAACACTATCTAAAAGGCAGATAGCTATTTTAGCTATCTTGATCATAACCCTTGTAGGGCTGGCGCTTGGTGTAACGTTACAGCACTGGTACATTACGGAAATAGCAGGTTTATTCCTACTTATGGGTGTATTAATTGGAATCGTAGCAAGGATGAAGGTCAACAAAATTGCAGAATCCTTTGTAAAGGGCTGCGAGGAGTTAGTGCTAGGGGCATTGGTTGTTGGGTTTGCCTATGCTATATTAGTTGTCTTGCAGGATACAAATACAATTGATACGATCCTTTATGCTGTTTCCAATGTTGTGTCTGGATTACCATCAAGCTTATCTGCCATAGGAATGTATTTCACACAAAGTGTATTGAATTTTATCGTTCCCTCAGGTAGCGGCCAGGCCGCATTGAGCATGCCTATTATGACACCTCTTGGAGATTTGCTTGGGGTGGATCGTCAAACGGCTGTACTGGCATTCCAGTTTGGTGATGGGATTTCCAACATTTTTGCCCCAACAGCTGGAGTGTTAATGGCAGCTTTGGCCATTGCACGCATTTCCTATGTGAAATGGATTAAATGGATTTGGCCATTAATCCTCATTCAATATGCACTAGGAGCTATATTTGTAACCATTGCACATCTATTTATCTGGTAAGAGGCGTCTAAAAAGAGTGGGCTTCCATCTGTGGGAGCCCTTAACTATTTCTAGGAACATGGAGGTTATTAAATGATCGAGAATCTTGAACGTATACTGCACGAATTATATCCAGAATTAGTAGCATTTAGAAGGGATCTTCACATGCATCCCGAAATTTCACACCAAGAAGTAAATACACCAAAAAAGATAGCCGCTTATTTAAGCGCGTTAGATATTGACGTAAGAACAGAGGTCGGCGGAAGAGGAGTAGTTGGGACACTAAAAGGCGGAAAACCTGGCAAGACCATTGCGCTACGTGCAGACTTTGATGCCCTTCCAATTCAGGATGAAAAGGATGTTACATACAAATCTACAGTACCTGGTGCTATGCATGCGTGTGGGCACGATCTCCATACTGCAGCACTGTTAGGTGTGGCAAACGTATTAAGTACGGTGAGGGAAGAAATTCCAGGAAATGTCGTATTTATTCACCAGTTTGCTGAGGAGGCGACCCCTGGGGGAGCTAAACCTATGATAGAAGATGGCTGCCTAGATGGTGTTGATGTAATTTATGGCGCACATGTAATGTCAACAGACCCACTTGGAACATTTAACGTAAAAGAGGGATTTGCTTCTTCTGCGCAAGATGATTTTAAGATTGTGATTCATGGAAAAGGGGGGCATGGGTCTGAGCCCCATTTAGCAATAGATCCACTTGTTACCGGGAGTCAGCTTGTCGTAAACCTACAACAAATTGTTAGCAGACGGGTTAATCCGCAGCAGGCTGCGGCTCTAACAGTAGGTTCTTTTGTAAGTGGGGAAGCAACAAATGTTATCCCGGATACTGCAGTAATAAAAGGAACTGTAAGAACTTATGATGAAGAGGCTCGGTCTATTATTGAACAGGCTATGAAACAAATGACAAAATCAACATGTGAAGGAGCAGGAACTACCTTTGAATTTGAGTATGTGAAAGACTGCCCTTCTATATGGAATGACCCAGATTTAGCAGAAAAAGTAGAAGCAATCGCGGTAGAAACATTTGACGATTCTAATCCTATTCACCATACACCTATGATGGGAAGTGAAGATTTTTCCTTCTATCAGAAAGAAATCCCTGGTGTTTATTTCACAGTAGGGGGAGGAAATCCCGAGCTTAATGCTGTTTACCCACACCATCACCCGAAATTTGATATAGATGAACGTGCAATGCTAGATATTGGGAGGATGTTTATTAGGCTTGTGTTTCGCAATGGGAATTAAATAAAAGGAAAGAACCCTGAATTGCTCGTTATGAGACAGTTTAGGGTTTTTTAATAGATTTTCTATAGGAAAACCACAGGGAGAAAGGCCACAAGGATCCCCATAACGAGAGTTACGTTTATAAGTTTAAAGGTGTTAAATGATAATTATGGAAGAAAAAGGATTAGCATGTAAAGTTATTGGGTACTATTTCCTATGCATAGTTGAATTTTTAGTAAAATTAGCATAATATTTTCATGAGAGAGGTGGAGGCGTGAGAGCGAGATTCCGATTAAAACTATTTGTAACCATGATTACCTTTGCGCTGATTATTTCCTTCAGTATTGCAATTATCGATTACATAAAGCTGAGGGAAGAAGCAATCGCCAATAACCAGGTGCAAATTCAACAGACAGAGAATATTGTGGTCGATTCTCTAAGTACTATAGATAAAGCGTATACCATTTTTGATCAGGATACGACAGAGGAAATGAAAGAACGAACAGAAGAGTTGATGGAACGCTATAATTCTGATCCTTCTTTCGAGAATTGGAATTTTGCTAACATAAAAGAAGAAATAGGAATGGATGTCTACATTATCAACGATCAAAATGTCATCATACATACTAGTTTTACAGAAGATCAAGGGCTAGACTTCGCTGAATGCTGTAGTGATTTTTCTAGTTTATTAGACGAGCGAAGACAGGCTGGCGAATTTACTGTGGATGGGTTGGACGTTCAACAAAAAACAGGGGAAATTAAAAAGTTCAGTTATATGCCGACACCAGACAAGAAGTATATCATTGAATTGGGTTATTCCTTAGCTGATAAACGTATATTTAATGAGTTTAATTTTCTTAATGTAATAAAGGAATTAGAGAATAAGTATGAGTTGATTAACGAAATCAATATATTAAATGTAGATGGTTTTAAACTAGGGGAGCCTACAGAGGAAAATTACCTTACAGATGAGAGACAGGATGCATTTAATCGATCCATTCGTTCGAAAAGTTCCGCAGAGGCTGAAGAAGTGGACGGAAATCCAGCACTGTACCGGTACCTTTATTATTCCGCAGATAATACACAGGGTATTTCCACTAATCGGGTAGTCGAGATTAGCTATAATCATGATGGATTAGGTGCAATATTGGATAGGACACGAACAATCTTCCTTTGGCAGCTAGCGATCGTATTTGTGGTGACCATTATTCTTGCTATACTTATTTCTAAATGGGTGGCAAGGCCAATGTATATGGCTTTTCACGATCAGTTGACTGGGTTGAAAAATCGCACTGCTTTTGAAGAAATTATGGAGAGAAAAATAAAGGATCAGCAGGAAACTGCCTTGATCATGATAGATTTAGATCATTTTAAAAAAGTGAATGACGTTTTGGGGCATGACAAAGGGGATGAGCTATTAATTGAGCTAGCGGCTTGTATAGAGCGGAATTGTCGTAAGGGAGACACTGCTGTTCGCATGGGAGGCGATGAATTTATCATTGTTTTGCCTAATACCAATGTGGAAGAGGCTAGCAACGTTGCGGAAAAGCTGCTACGATCAATAACCAATTTATTTCAATCCGTGAAAAGTGAAAGCGGTATTTCTCTGACTGCTAGTATGGGCATAAGTATGACGCCACATGATGGAATCGACATTGAAACATTATATAAAAAAGCGGATATAGCATTATACGCTTCCAAAGAGAAGGGGAAAAACCAATATTGTGTGTATAATGCCAATAGAACATACGCTAAATAGAGCTGCCAAAGGTCGTTCCACCTTTTGACAGCTCTTCTCTACTTTTGGGTGAAATAATCAAACGTGTCCATTGCTAATGTAACACCCTGTGCAAATGCAGCTCCGCCACCTAATGCTGCACTTACCCCTACTGCCTCCATAAATTCTTCCTCTGAGACGCCATGTTCCACGCATCCTTTTGTATGGTACATTATGCAGTATTCATCCTGTGCGTAAATGCTGATGCCGAGCGCAATTAACTGCTTCTCTTTTTTTGCTATAGCTCCTTTTTCAAAGCATGCTTCTGTGAATTCGAAATACCCTTTCGTCATTTTAGGGAATTTTTCCTCAAAGCGACTTGTTCCCTCTTTAAATTCCAGGATAGATTGATCAAAGTAATTCACTATTTCCTCTTCATGTGATTCCATATAATTCCCTCCATCTCAATTGGTAATCTCTCTAACTTGGCTTATTTCTCCCGGAGCAACCGTCCGTAATACTCCCACTCAAAACATGAATAGAAACAGTTAGTTTTTAGTGGGAGTAAACGGACGCTAACACCCCGATTCGTTCAACTAACAATCAGTGGGGAAAGAATGAAAACCCCCACTGATTGAAGTTTCACTTTATAAAAGTCCGATACGTTCAACTAACATTTGGTTAACACCAATTGAAGTTTCATTTTATATCATTCTAGAAAAAGGGAATAATATACGAGTGAAAATATGGAAGCATTTAATCCGTTATTAATCAGACTTCAACGCTTTTTTTATTTGCTTTTCTTTTTTTACCATTGTGGAAAGTGGCGTTAGCATCTGAGGGTTGTTATACTAAATATACCTCAAGGTAGTAAAGGGAGGAAGTAACCATTGAGTAAAAAAACAAGTTTAGAGAAAGACGCCATGCGCGTATTAAAACAAACGAGTAGAACATTTTACATACCTATCACACTTTTAAAACAACCATTAAAAATTACGGTCGGTTCCGCTTATTTGTGTATGCGTGCCATTGATGAAATAGAAGATCATGAATTACTTGATAACAGCACAAAAAAAGTATTACTGGATGCCATTAGTTCACTATTACGTAATAAATTTAACCAACAAGCCTACAATGAGCTGTTAACCCCTTACCAATCAATCTTGCCAGAGGTAACGTTGAGATTAGGCGATTGGGTTGAAGTGTGTCCAGCAGGCATCGTCGATAAAGTCCTGGAATCCACCGGTATTATGGCAAAAGGGATGGCAGATTGGGCTGAACGCGATTGGGTGGTAACTACAGAAGAGGACTTGGATGATTATACATATTATGTTGCCGGTCTAGTTGGGGTTATGCTATCTGATATATGGGAATGGTACGATGGTACGATTACAGATAGAGAATTGGCAATTGGTTATGGAAGAGGCCTTCAGGCAGTTAACATGCTACGTAACCAAGAAGAGGATGCGGAACGAGGCGTAACCTTTATCCCGGATGGTTGGAACAGAGCGGACTTGTTTGCATATGCAAAGGGCAACTTAGAGAAGGCCGATACTTATATTAAATCCATCCAAACACGGCATATCCTTCATTTCTGTAAGATCCCGTTGGCGCTGGCAAAAAAGACATTGAAAGCGATGCAGGATGGAAAAGAAAAAATGTCTAGAAACGAAGTGGAAGAGACAGTAGAAGAGATCGTCAAAGATTAAACTTATAATATAAAAATACGGCTTCCTTATCGTGTATATAATTCTATTTATAAGTGAAAATTAGTGTTAAATATACTAGCTAACAGACAGTAATTTTTTGACCAATCAGCAAATTTAGACTATAATATTGAGCTGTGTTATAAAAAAGGGCAAGCTGATGGTATTTCGTCAAAGGATTATTATGTTGTTTTTAATAATCAACTTCCATCCAACGGTCTTAAATGACAAAGCTAACAACCAATTTTAGACACTTGCTCCTAAAAAATTAGGAGGAAAAGCGTGAAACGTAAACCAAAAAAGTTAGACTGGCCAGTGTTTATAGTCAGTGGTGGTTTTCTAACTGCATTTATCGTACTTTCATTAATTAACAGTGATATGGTTGGTAACGCAATCAACAACCTTTTTAACTACTCTGCAACATTCTTTGGTGCCTATTGGCAGCTGTTGCTGTTAGGGAACTTTCTTGTAGGGTTAGGTCTAGCGATATCTAAGTACGGAAGAGTTAGATTGGGTAAACAGGATAAACCAAAGTACAGTTATTTTCGCTGGGTAGCAATGATTTTGGTAACCCTATTGGCAAGTGGAGGGGTATTCTGGGCTGCTTCTGAGCCAATGTATCATTATATGACAACACCTCCGTTATTCGGTGGAGGGGAGTTTAATAATATTAATGCTGCATTAGCGCAATCCTTTATGCATTGGGGATTTACTGCCTGGGCTATTCTAGGTACACTTGCAACCATAGTAATGATGTACGTTCATTACAATAGAGGATTTCCATTACGTCCCAGAGGGTTACTATACCCTATCTTCGGAGAGAAAATTTATCATAAAAGCGTTATTGGTTCCTCTGCTGATATCTTTTCTATTATAGCTACGGTTGCTGGGACACTCGGTCCATTAGGATTTCTTGGATTGCAAATTTCCTACGGGTTACATCATCTATTTAATGTTCCTAACACCCTATCTGTAAGCATCACCGTTGTGATAGGTTTAGCAATAATTGCTGCCATTTCAGCTGCGACTGGTGTAGATAGAGGGATTTTAACATTGAGCCGTTACAATGTCGGCTTTACCATATTTTTAGCAATTGTTGTTTTAATTATTGGCCCGACTATGTTTATATTAGACGGTTTTGTTGGAGGAACAGGCCATCATATCCAAAATTTCTTTACGATGAGTATGTTCCGAGGTGACCATGAATGGTTGGGTGCCTGGACAATATTTTTCTGGGGATGGTTCATTGGTTATGCTCCAATGTTAATTGTTTTTATCAGTCGAATTTCGCGAGGAAGAACAATTAGAGAATTAATTATTGCGGTATCCATTGTTGCACCAATCGTAAATAATTTCTGGTTTTCGATTGTTGGTGGAACAGGGATATTCTATGAAACAGAACATCCGGGATCAATTTCTGGTGCGTTAAGTGAAGGTGGTATGCCAGCGGCTGTTATGGCTATAACGGATCAACTACCAATAGGTACATGGATAGGACTAGGGTTCCTGATTGTATCGGTTGTCTTTGTTGCGACCACGGTAGACACCATGTCTTATACGGTGGCAGCTACACTTACGGGAAATGATATGCCAAAAAGATGGTTACGCGTATTTTGGGCGGTTATCTTTGGGCTTACAACAGCAGTAATTCTTTCCATAGGAGAGGACAGTATTTCATCTATCCAAAACTCGATTGTGATAACAGCAGTACCAGTCTCATTACTCCTGCTTCCGCCATTATGGAACGCTCCCAAAATAGCTAGGAAAATGGCTTTTGAACAAGGACTTATGTGGCAAAGGGAAATGAGTAAAAAAATGAATAAATAGTTCACATTGCTAAGGTGATGGAGACAATAGGTGTAAAGACACCGCCGGATTCGGCGGTGTCTTTGTTTTACTACCTTTTATTGAAAAGAGATTTAAAGCCAAGATAAAGTATAGCTCCCCCGAATACAATTATCGCAATGCTCCCAATAAGGTTAAAGATATTGGCAATTTCTGCTGTAACGATAGCGGAAGATGGTAAATTAGCGAGCCCGAAGCCAGCAAGAACACAAGCTAAATAGAGTAAAGCTAATTGATACACCATGTATCCCTCCCTTCGAGTTATCCTATGATGGAAACCTGTAAGAAGGGTGTGCACTAGCCCTTTATACCCTTAGTAACATTGGAACGATTGAACATTATCCAAATCTGTTCCGAAATAGACCCATCTATTACCAGTCCATCTAAAACCGGCTATAGAGTTTCTTCCTACAAATGTAGGGAAGAACCAGAATGATTGCCAACGCAACCAAACAAAGGTGAAACGGAATAGACAGCTACGGATTGCTCCAGGGTCAACGGCAAACAATTGTGCTTGTGGTTGAACCGGCTGGAAAGATGGTGGCGGAGTTGAAGGTGGCCCTCCAGACTGTCCTGGTCCTCCGCCAGGCTGTCCGGGGAATCCACCTCCAGAACCAGGGAAACCGCCTTGGCCAGGAAATCCGCCTCCAGAACCGGGGAACCCGCCTTGGCCAGGAAATCCGCCTCCAGAACCAGGGAATCCACCTTGGCCAGGAAACCCGCCGCCAGGACCGCCGAATAATCCTCCAAGAATCTGTCCCGGTATGTTTAATTGTCTTTCTTCTTCTTCATCGTATGGTGGTTGATTATAATAAGTCATTTTGTTACCTCCTAAAAAGTACTCCCTATACTATATGGTTTATCGTCTATTTTGCGATTCGATTAGCAAAATTGGGCGATTGAATTGGTTTGTTTGTGTCTGTTTAGGCATTCGTGCGAACTTAACGATAAGAAAATAAATTTGTTGTATAAAAGTAATTTTTCTTCTTGACCATAACGTTACGTTATACTTTATTGTAGAGTTATGGAAGGAGGGAAATCGTTGTTGAAAGTAAAGGAAGTGGCTTCTTTAGTAGGAATAAGTGTGCGTACACTGCATCACTATGATGCGATAGGATTACTTAATCCTGAAGAGATGACAGATGCTGGTTATCGAATTTATTCCGAAAAAGACCTCGAAAGACTACAGCAAATTTTATTTTTTAGAGAACTGGATTTTCCATTGAAGAAAATAAAGGAGATTCTCGCAAGTCCTTCTTTTAATCAGGAGGAGGCACTAGCGCTACACCGTAAAATGCTGTTAGAAAAAAGAGCTAGCATAGACAAAATGGTGAGAACAATCGATAAAACAATCGAGTATAAAAAAGGAGAGAGAAGAATGAGTGCAGAAGAAAAATTTGAAGGTTTCGATTTTAGTAAGAATCCATATGAGGAAAAAGCTCGCAAGCGTTGGGGAGATGAAGCGGTAGACCAATCAAATGCGAAGCTAAACAATATGTCGAAAGGCGAGAAAAAGAAGTTTGAAGAAAAGTTTAATGCCATTTATGCTGGACTGGCAGAGGTTCGTCACTTGGATCCTGGTTCGGAGACTGCACAAGAAAAAATTGAAGAGTGGTTCTATTTTTTAAACGATATGGGATCTTATTCGCTTGATGCATTTAAAGGGCTCGGACAAATGTATGTAGATGATCAGCGTTTTACAAAAAACATTGATCAATTTGGTGAGGGCCTAGCGTTATTTATGCGGGATGCAATGGGTATCTATGCAGACAGAAGGAAATAAAGTGGTATAGAGCAACTAGCCGGCCAAACCCGATTTTTTGTAGAATAATCCGGTTTGGCCGACTGTAGTTTAAATGATTTTCTTTTGCTCTATCAGCTTCTTACTACTTTACAAATTTTCCACCGCATCTTGGATGTTTGTTGCGTGTGTGATGGCAGATATGACTGCTACTCCATCTGCTCCTGCTTGTATCACGTTGCTAGATGAGTCGGTGGTAATGCCGCCAATCCCGACTAATGGTAGGTGGGGATGCTGTTCTCGTACTTGCGCTATCCATTGAGTACCAACAGGCTCCTTGGCATCATTTTTTGTCCCTGTGGCAAAAACAGGTCCTGCTCCAAGATAATCGACAACAGATAAAGGGCTCTGTTCAAGCTCTAATGTATTGGAAACAGATAAGCCGATCAATTTATTAGGAAACCGGCTCCGTACTTCTTCAGCATTGCTGTCTTCTTGGCCGATATGAATTCCATCAGCACCTAAAATCTCTGCTAGCTCTATGTCATCATTTACGATGAAAGGAATGGAATGTTGATAACAAATCTCTCGTAATTGCTTTCCCAACACGACTTTCCTTAGACCACTTAGAGCGCCTGTGCCTTTTTCTCGGAATTGGAAGGCAGTAATTCCTGCTTGAGCTGCCTCAGTTAAGATTTCAACAGGATCTCTAGGGCAGTTTTGACTTCCCATAATAAAGTATTTACGCAGTATCTGGGGTTCCACTTACATTCTCCTTTCCGCTACTTTTTCTACATCCATAGACAGTGCATCGATGAATCCAGTCAAAAAGCTGCCAGGCCCCACAACAGTGCGTTGCTGTGCTGCAAAGTCAGCGGCATGCCCATAAAATGAAACAGCGGTGATAAGCTGATCCTTCATTGAATAATTGGTAGACAAGCAAGCTGTAATAATCGAACCAAGCAAGCAGCCTGCTCCAGTTATTTTTCCTAGTAGAGGGTGACCGGAATCATTTGTGTATAGATTGCCATCTGTATAGATATAATCCGTTTTTCCCGTAACTATGACAGAGGTTTGATAAGTATCTGCTACCATTTGCGCAATCTCTGTTATATCTCCATCGCCAACAGAATCTACCCCCTTTGTTTCCCAAGGGGTATGTACGAGATGAGCCATTTCACCTGCATTGCCTTTAATCGCAGTGAATTGAATATTCTCTGTTAACTGTCTTACTGCATTACTACGAAACGTCGTTGCCGCCACACCAACGGGATCTAGCACTACAGGTATGCCTTTTTTATTTGCAGCAATTCCTGCTTCCACCATGGCAGGTAATTCCAAGGAGGTTAATGTACCAATGTTGATTAATACCCCGTCAGCGACAGAGGCCATTTCCGTTGCCTCTTCCTCTGCTTTTGCCATCACAGGAGATCCTCCAAACGATAGAAGTCCATTTGCTGTGAAATTCATTACAACCTGGTTTGTTAAATGGTGGATGAGTGGATTTGTTTCCCTGACTTCTTTAATAATTTGTGCGTTCATCTGTATATCTGGCCCTCCTTCATTCTCGTTGCCCAGTGATTAGTTGGACCATTTCCTGATCCGATTGGAAAAGAATGGCGGATTGCTGCCGTTACAAATTCCTTTGCATGCAATACAGCTTCATAAAGTGATAAACCCTTACTTAAGTTAGCGGTTATTGCTGCAGAATAGGTGCACCCTGTGCCGTGAGTATTCTTTGTAATAATGCGCTCTTCCGAAAACGTATATAAGCGTTGTCCATCATAGAGGAAGTCTACTGCTTTTCCCTGCAGATGTCCGCCTTTAATAAGTGCTGCACCCGCTCCTAATTCATCTACTATATAAGCGGCCGCTTCCTTCATATCTTTCGTTGACTCTATTTGTCTGCCCGTAATAAATTCCGTTTCTGGAAGATTTGGAGTAACAATGGTTGTTAGTGGAAGCAGTTCCTCTTTTAGAAAATGGCGTGCTTCTTCAACAATGAGTGGGTCTCCACTTGTTGCTACCATTACGGGATCCATAACGTAATGGACGTCCTGTGTAGTAATGTGTTTTGCAAGAACGCGCATCATTGGTTCATTAGCAATCATCCCTGTTTTCAGGGCATGAACTGGCATGTCGGATAACACAGAATGGAGCTGTTGCTCAATAAATTCCTCTGGAAGGTGGTGTACATCCTGCACACCAGTTGTGTTTTGGGCTACAACCGATGTAATGACAGACATCCCGTAAGTTTGTAATTCCTGAAATGTTTTTAAATCAGCTTGAATGCCAGCACCTCCGCTTGGGTCTGTACCTGCAATAGTTAACGCGCAAGGTATTTGTTTCATTAGCGAATCCCCTTTTCAGCTGATGGCCATTCTTCGCACGTGTATGCCATCTCCCAAAACTTCAACTCTAGCTGGCAGCTTTTACGGAAGGCTTCTTTCATTTTTGCCTGTTCTTCTTCAGAGCTTTGAGAAGCAAATCGATCAAGGCGAGCGCGTAATTCACTCGTTGTGTGCTCAACTTCCTCTCCGGTATAAAAGGTTATCCAATCGTAAAAGGGATGACTTTCATCAGGTTGATATTGTTCTGTTAATGCTTTACCTATTTCTAAATATGTCCACGGGCAGGGAAGTAAAGCTCCGATAATTTCACCAGACGATCCCATTTGGGCATGGTACATCATATGTTTAATATAATGGTCGGCAGTAGGTGGAAGTGGATGCCCTTGTAATGCTTCATATTCTACACCGATATGATCACAGAAATTTCGATGTGGGTGAATTTCATCATGAAGCACGAATTTAATCTGATCGAAGAAATAAGCGATATCTTCCCGATCTTGTGACTTTGATAGGGCGATGCCGTAAATTTGCATAAACGCGTTCAAGTATTCGTAATCCGCTTTAATATAATGGGCGAGCGCTTCCTTTGAGATGTCACCTTTTCCGACTCCTTGCACAAAGGGATGCGCGAAAATCATTTGAAATAGATCATCGTTTTCTTTTCTTAACTGTTCTGAAAAATTCATAGTAAAATCCTCCTTTGATTAGGTAACAAGTTTAAAACAGGTCCAGATATCTAGACAGAGAATCTATGACTAGATACCTTGTATTCTAGTAATGGAACGTTGGTTTAAGCGAGAGACGATAAATATCCCGATTAATCCACCTGTAACACTACTAACAAGGAAAGATGGCATGAAGAAAAATGCTCCTACCGCATTTCCTAGAAAAATAGTCGAAAAGGGCACAGCAAACAAGGAACCAAAGACCCCTGTACCGATCATTTCCCCTGTTGCTGCCCAACGTTTTTTTCCGAACCTTTGATATAAAATACCGGCAAGAAGAGCGCCTATCATACCACCTGGAAAAGCCAATAATGTTCCAAGACCAAGTAAGTTTCGAATTAGACCGATCATAAAAGCAATCCCTACTGCTGGCCCTGGCCCAAGTAAAACAGCTGCCATTACATTAACCGCATGCTGTACCGGATAAGCTTTGGCAATACCTGCAGGAAACCAAAGGAGTTGGGCGCCAAGTGTGCCAATGGCAACAAAGACCGCCATGGTGGTAAGTAAATGTGTTCTTTTCATCGTAACCTCCTTTCTTTAGACTAACCTGATGGCAATAATAAAAAGCCAGGTCACAAGGGGACCTGGCTTCGGTAATTTGAAATAGGATAGACGTAACTGGGACGTCCACTACTTCCCTCCGCTGGTATTAACCAGATCAGGTTCATAAGAGTCGGTAGCTCATGTGCTAACCTCTCAGCCCACCATAATTGGGCCCCCCTAGTAGTCTTCTTCGTATGAAATTATGGATCAGCAACAATGCCGATACTTATAGACTAACAAACTATTCCATATTTGTCATGGGTATTATGGTTTGAAAATCACTTTAATACTTCCATCTTCCTTCTTGTCAAACATGTCATATGCTTTATCCGCATCATCTAAGGAAATTCTGTGTGTAATAAGATCAGTAGGGTCAACTTTTTTCTGCTCTACCATATCATAAAGCTTTGGCATCATATGGATGATCGGAGCCTGTCCCATTGTGAGGGACACGTTTCGGGTAAAGAAATCACCTAGTGGGAAACTGTTGGCATCTGAGCCATAAACACCAGTTAGTTGAACCGTACCAAATTTTCGTACTGCTTGGGAAGCTGTCACGATTGGGCTAATTGTACCAAATTGGTTATCCATTTCTGAACCAAATTCCGTTTTCGGTGGTACGGTTCCGTCCATTCCAACACAATCAATCACTACATCTGCTCCACCTTTTGTTTCTTCGTGAAGAAGTTCACCAATTTTTTCATGTTCTTTAAAGTTAAATGTTTCTACATTATTAGTTTTAGCGGCATGGTCAAGTCGGTAATCCATCTGGTCAACGGATATTACACGTTTTGCGCCTTTTAACCAAGCAAATTTTTGAGCCATTAACCCAACTGGCCCTGAACCAAGTACAATAACCGTATCGCCTTCTTTTACCCCGCCATTTTCCACACTCCAATATGCGGTTGGAATGACATCGGATAATAATAACACCTGTTCATCACTCAATTCGCTCGACTCTGGCACTTTAAAAGAGGTAAAGTCAGCGTATGGCACACGTAGATATTCTGCCTGTCCTCCTGGATAGCCACCATTTTGTTCGGTGAAACCAAATAGCCCACCAACTTCACCATGTGGGTTGGACTCATCGCATTGGCTTTCCATCTGGTTTTTACAGAAGAAGCACTCACCACACCCTATATTAAAAGGAATGACCACTCGATCTCCTTTTTTCAAGCTTTTCACTTCTGAACCAACTTCTTCTACGATTCCCATTGGCTCATGCCCAACCACATAGTCGGTTTCTGGCACGATTCCTCCATGGTAAAGATGTAGGTCTGAACCACATATTCCGCTTGCTGTGATACGTACAATGACATCGCTATTTTTTTGAATTGTTGGATCATCCACTTCTTTTCCTACCATTGCTTCTTTTCCTTGGAACGTTACTGCTTTCATTCCGTCACATCCTTTAGTATAAGTTATAGAGAATATTTCCGTAATTTAGTACTATTAAACAAGAGCTTAATAATTTTTGGGTCAGGAAGTGATGGAGATGACAGAAGGGCTGATATTCAGCAATTTAGAAAAGCAAACAAAGGATAATATACTATTTCCCAATTTCGACCTTACCTTAGCGCCAGGGGAGATTGTTGCCATATATTCCACGTTAAATGTACGGAAAATGCTTCTTGATCTTTTAAGAGGAAAGGCTGTCCCTTCTAACGGCAAAATTTCTGTTCACGGAAAAACATTGGAAGAAGAAAAGAAGGCATATATGTCCGCTGTGAATATTTGTTTTTATGAAGAAGGGTTATATGAAAGGTTAAAGGTAGAGGATTATTTTTCTTTTTTTATCAAGCTTTACGACTCTGGTTATCGTATGGAAGAACTTCTATTGGATACGCAACTTCAGGATAAAAGAAGGGTGAGGATTCAAAGTTTAACAGAGTCAGAAAAAAGAAGAGTGCATTTTGGCAGAATCATAATACAAAATCCAGATGTATTTATTTTTGAAGAGCCCGATTTGAATGTAGATATGGAAACGAGAAGGGTTTATGTAAACTTGGCGAAGAAGCTGCAGGAAAAGCGAAAAGCCAGTTTAATTCTGACAGGTAATCTGGAAAATGCATTGACCGTAGCTGATCAGGTATTTCGATTAGATGAAAATGGTCTCCATGTTTTGCAAGTTGCAGAAGAAGAAGAAAGCAAAAAAGAAGAAGTACATACAGAAGAAAAAGATGACGAAGCTATTAAACCGTTTCAATTTAATAAAATTCCAACGAAAGTAAATGAAAAAATTGTGTTATTCGATCCACAAGAGATTGATTATGTTGAAAGCAATGATGGGCAGTCCAATATTTATATTAAGGGCGAATCATTTCCTAGTCTGTTCACATTAAATGAGCTAGAGATCCGTTTACAACATGTTGGCTTTTTCCGTTGCCATCGTTCTTACATTGTCAATCTACAAAAGGTACGTGAAGTGATCACATGGACGAGAAATAGCTACAGTCTCATTTTAGATGATAAAGCAAAATCATCCATCCCACTTTCTAAGACAAAAATGGCCCAATTAAAGGAGATGTTGGGCCTGAAATAAGCTCCATTCACCCCCTAATTTGCTCTTTTCACGGTGAAAGTGCTGATTTCATGCGGTTTTCCTTCTATAGTTGACTTATAGAGGTTGTTCAAAAAATCCGGTAAAAATGACACATCGAATTTCTTCGTTGGCTTGCTTATCCGTTCCTCACGTATTAATTACATACGTTCCGGTACTCAAAGCTACGCCGCCTCGAACTTCTCGGTCCTTTTTATCCTCCTTTTTGAACACACACTTATAGAAAACATCACCATCTGGGAGGAAAACAAATGGAAAATATTATTGAAGTGACATCTCTTGCAAAGATATTTGGCAATCAAACGGCTTTAGAGGATGTCCATTTTTCAGTCAAAAAAGGAGAAACGTTTGGTTTTCTTGGACCAAGCGGTTCAGGAAAAACTACCACAATAAAAATTTTGACAGGGCAACTTTCACACACTTCAGGAAAGGCTTCTGTTTTTGGGAAGCCAGCAGCCACCTTAAATAAGCCCCAAGATCGGAAAAGGTTTGGTGTCATTACAGATAACAGTGGATTGTATCAGCGGCTTTCCATCGAAGATAATTTAAAGCTTTACTGTAATCTTTATGATGTTCCGTCCATTCGTATCTCGGAAGTGCTTGAGATGGTCAGTCTGTCTAAAGAAAGAAAAAAGAATGTGGCCAAACTTTCAAAAGGGATGATTCAGCGTGTTACATTGGCTAGAGCCTTGCTACATGAGCCTGAGCTGTTATTTCTTGATGAACCAACCTCTGCACTTGATCCTGCTAACTCTAAACATATTCACGAAGGACTTCGCGAATTAAACCGAAAAGGAACGACCATTTTTCTGACAACCCATGACATGGGTGAGGCAGAGAGCCTATGTGACCGCGTTGCCTTTCTTAACAAAGGCAGAATACAGCTTCTCGATGAACCCAAAACACTGCGCAGGCAGTTCGCGGAAAACACCGTTTTACTAGAATTGCAGGATGGCAGTAACATCACGCTTCCGGGCGGACAAGAGGGAGCAAAAGAGGTCTATGAAAGGATGGCTTCTGGACAGGTCGTTTCCATCCATTCAAATGAGCCAACATTAGGAGATATTTTTGTGGAAGTTACAGGGAGGGAATTAGTATGACGTTTTCAATGAAGCGAATGTATGCCATCTTTCAAAAGGATGTAAGGGACTTATCTAAAAACATGTATATTACAACCACAATGCTTATGCCGCTTGCTTTGGCTATCTTTTACAGCACGATGGATGAAGTGACGATGGATATGCACTACTTAATTATTAATTTATGTTTTGCAGCAGTAGGAGTTTTTGTTCAGAGTGCCATCATTGCAGAGGAAAAGGAAAAAAACACGTTGCGTGGATTAATGCTCTCACCAGCTACATTACCAGAGATTTTGGGTGGGAAAAGTCTGGTGACATTGGTATTAACGATGGCGACTGTTTTAATTTGTGCCTTATTAATGGGGTATGAACCTGCCAATTACATGATAGTTGGGGGAGCAATTCTAATCTCTTGCTTCTTCTATATAGCATTGGGAACTTTAGTAGGGCTACTGACAAAATCTGTTGTGGAAGCATCTGTCTTGGCATTACCTGTTATGTTTATATTTTCTTTTGGATCATTATTCCTTACCTTAATTGAGGAATATCCCATCCTATCTTTTATTGAATATTTGCCAAGCGTTCAACTGGTCGAACTAGCAATAGAAGTAGAAACTGGCGCTGTGTTTGCCGACTTGTGGAGCAACTTTGCCATCATTCTAGCTTGGATTGTATTAGCAAGTCTCTTAACCGCTGTTGTTTATAAGAAAAAGGAAATGGATGCTTAAGGCGTGTAAGAACTTAACGTGTGAAGCAGCGGGTTCTAACCTAGTCTTTAAACTGGTGCACGATATCACAAATTAGAATAAAAACACCGAAAAATCATCATCAGCTTCCTTTCGAAATCGTGATGATTTTTCGGTGTTTTGGTATAACTGGCTCTATTTTAATTCTTTATCTAGAAATGCATAGAAGTCGACCCATTCTTCAATGATTTTGGAGGTTGGTTTTCCAAGTCCATGTCCGGCTTTGGATTCTAAGCGTAGTACAATAGTAGAATCCTCATGCGCTTTTTCCTTCAATGTTGCAGCAAATTTCTTCGCATGGGCTGGAACAACTCTGTCATCGCTTTCTGCCGTTGCGATTAACACTGGTGGATATTTTACTCCCTCCTCTACATTATGGAGTGGGGAATAAGCATAGAGAAATGGGAAGTGTTCAGCGTTGTCAGCACTACCATACTCTGGAATCCAATAGCGACCAATGGTGAACTTATGGTAACGTAGCATGTCAATTACGGGAACACGGCAAATGACTGCACCAAACAAATCTGGACGTTGTACCATACACGCAGCAACAAGCAGGCCGCCATTTGAACCACCCATAATGGATAGCTTTTCTTTACGGGTATAATTATTGGTAATTAGCCATTCTCCGGCCGCGATGAAGTCATCGAAGACGTTTTGTTTGTTCTCTAGCATTCCAGCTTTATGCCATGCTTCCCCGTATTCTGTGCCACCGCGAAGGTTGGCTACAGCATAAACACCACCTTTTTCTAGCCAGCGGAGAACAGCTGGGTTAAAGGATGGAGTCATACTAACATTGAATCCCCCATACCCATAAAGCAAAACGGGATTTTGACCATTGAGCTCAAGGTCTTTACGATAGGTGAGAAACATAGGCACTTTCGTTCCGTCTTTAGACGGGTAAAAGACTTGAACCGTTTTAAATGGATCTGTATCTACAGTCATCTCGGATTCTGCTATCATGTCTAATTCATTACTATCGACCTTGTATGAATAAACTGTGGTTGGGTTTAAGAAGGAAGTAAGACCAAAGTAAATAATGCCTTCCTCTTTGTTTCGCGTAATATCAGTGAGTGAGCCTAGTATCGGCAGCTCAATTTCATGCTTGTACAAACCATCCTTGCTGAAGAGATGAAGCTGATGATGGGCATCTTGCTGAACTGCGACGACAAGGGTATCGTTTAACGCTACTACATATTCAAGAACACCTTGCTGCTCTGGAATGACTTCCTGCCAGTTCTCTTTCTGAGGAGCTTCTATATCGATGGCCACGACCCTTCCCATTGGTGCCAGATAGTTTGTTTGAAAATAGAATAGGCTTCCCTCATTTGTGATATAGCTATATTCTGCATCTTGTTGATCCAGCAATTTAATAAAAGCATCCTCAGAATGGATTGGTTTAATATAGATTCTATTTTCTGTGGCAGTACCTTCGTTTACGTATAAACCAATATATTTCTTATCATCGCTAATAAAGGCAGAAAACATTAATTCCTTATCTTCTGGCTGTTCATGTACAAGGATGTCGTCTTGTTGATTAGTCCCTATCTTATGGAAATATACAGTGCTAAAATTACTCTCATCCTCTGGGGCGACTGTCCCCGGCTCTGGGAATCGGCTGTAGTAAAATCCGCTGTCATCAGGAGACCAGGCAATGCTCGAGAACTTCACATGCTGAATGTGATCCTCCAGATTTTCATTGTTTGCTACATCAAGGGCACGTATTTCTTGCCAGTCACTTCCGTGAGTTGAAGTAGCATAGCTCATATATTGTCCTGAGTAACTGATGGCATAATTGGTCATCGCCACTGTACCATCCTCGCTCAGGCTATTCGGATCAATAACGACGGATTCCTGTCCATTTTTCTCTTTATATAAAACAGCTTGGTTTTGTAATCCTTCATTACGTTGATAAAATAGGGTTCCTTTTACTTTTTTTGGCACGGAATGCTTTGTGTAGTGAAACAATGCCTCTAGTTTTTCTTTGTCAGTATGCTGACTAGTTGCTGTGGAGAAGTAATCTGCACACTCTTTTCCAAGTTGTTTGCTCCATTCAATTGAATCAGATGTATCAGGATCCTCTAACCAACGGTATGGATCATGAACCTTTGTTCCATGAAAATCTTCAATGATGTTATCTTTTTTCACCTGTTTCATTTGTAAATCCCCCTCTTGTTCTTATCTAGCTACATTCGACAAAAAAATTGGGAATCCTTCCTACCCATAGTTATCTCTAGTCAACTTTTAGAATACAAACTGTTATTTTTCTAGCAAGCATAGAAAAAAGGTCAGCAGATATTCTGCTGACCTTTGTCATTTCCTATTATGGAGCATAGCGGGCTCGAACCGCTGACCTCTTCGCTGCCAGCGAAGCGCTCTCCCAGCTGAGCTAATGCCCCGGACAAAAAATATTATACTTTGTTCTATATTTTTTTTCAAGTATGAAGACTAAGTAATAGCACAGGTAATATGTATTTTTGATTGGTTATATAGAACTGTTTTTCGGTTTTTGTAGTTCAATAGTTCTGAATTTACACAAAGTTAAATAAAATGCGATAGATTATTATAAAGGGTTATGCCATATTAGAAATGTGTCAGCTTATGACATAATACTAAATTTAATGGAGGGTCTTCATGCAAAAGCTGTTTAGGAAAAAGTCTTTCTCGGTTTTGCTCATCTTCACGTTAATTTTTACAAATTTTGTTCCAGTTATTAACGTCACGGCAGCAGAGACAACCACAGATGATTTACTTATTTCAGAGTACATTGAAGGAAGTTCTTTTAATAAAGCGATTGAACTTTATAACGGTACTGGAGAGGACGTTAATCTAGCAAACTATCAACTTCAAACGTATTTCAATGGTAGCAATAGTGCTGGTAATCCTCTAATCTTAAACGGAACTCTAGAAAATGGCGAGGTTTATGTGATAGCACATAGTAGTGCTGACGATGTTATTCAGGTTGAAACAGATCTCACCAATTCATCCGTAATTAATTTCAATGGTAATGATGCAGTTGCTCTGTTGAAGGATGAAGAAATAATTGACGTTGTTGGAGAAATTGGAAATGGTGCGGATTTCGGTAAAGACCAGACACTAGTACGTCATCAATCGATCGCCTCACCATCTGCAACCTATAATGTTGAGGAGTGGGAAGTGTACGAAAAAGATACCTTTTCTTCATTAGGAAATCACGTTAGAGGCGGAGAAAGTCCAGAAGACCCGCCAACAGACCCTGAAGTTCCACAAGCAGTTTCCGTTGCAGATGCTAGAGGATTAAGTGATGGAACGAGTGTGGAAGTACAAGGAGTTGTTACAGTTAATTCTAATTCCGTTAGTAATGGCAACCAGTTTACTACATACATACAAGATGAAACAGGCGGAATTAACATATATAAATACGAGCAAGGCGATCTTCCGGAATTGGAAAAGGGAACAGAAGTCAGAGTTACTGGAGAGTTAGAGACGTATAATGGATTGAAAGAAGTAGTTCCGGGAACAATTGACGTTCTTGCAGACGACCAACCTTTACCAGAAGCTCACGAAATTACGATTTCAATACTTCAAGATACTTCTACTGCAGAAATGTATGAAGGAGAGCTTGTACAAGTGAATGGTTATATCTCATCCATTCCGGATTCTCCTGCAGGTGGTGGTTACAATATTTCGTTTATGGACGAAGAATTGAATTCAACTACATTGCGCGTTATGGAGAATGCTCTAGATGTATCGCAAATAGAAGAAGGCAATTGGTATGACGTTACAGCGATTGTGAGTCAATACAACAGCTACCAGCTAATCCCAACAGAACAAGATGATTTCATATTAGCGGAGAACCAGCCTGGTCCGCCTTCTGCAGCTGGAGAATATGAGGCAACAGTAGATTATGTTACAGATGGGGATACAATTCGCATTAAGGAGTCAATCTTCGGTGGGGACAGAGTACGTTTTTTAAACATGGATACACCAGAGACATATGCTGCGAAGAATAATGATCCAGATCGTGAAGAAATTAATAAAAATCAAAAGGAACATGGGGATGCAGCAACAGCATATATTAAGACGTTAATTAAGCAGGGTGATACGGTTACAATTAAAGTGGGTGAAGAAGCGACAGATGATTACGGACGTTTGCTTGCAGAGGTTATTACAGAAGATGGTACAAATGTTAACCTTAAAATGGTAGAAGAAGGGTATGCTTCTACTTACTTCATCCCACCATTTAATGAAGAAGCATACCCAATATACCAGGATGCGGTAAAAGAAGCGAAGGATGCAGGATTAGGTATTTGGAATCCAGAAGATCCATTACTTGAGCTTCCGTTTGCTTTCCGTGCTAACGATGACAAAAAGGGTTTTCTAAGATATGTAGGGAACTCAGATACTGATAAATACGTCGTGCCAGAAAAGTGGGCTGATGTCCCTGTTGAATACCGTGTATTCTTCTCAAGTGAAGAAGAAGCGGAGTCCTATGGCTACACGCCTGCTGGAGAAGAAGAGCCGAATGAAGGTAATCTGCAAGTGCAATTATTAAGCATGAATGACCTTCACGGAAAAATAGACCAGCAGTATGAGCTAGATCTAGATGGGGATGGCACATTTAATATGTATGGAAGAATGGACTACACTGCAGCAGCAATGAAAGATCGTGCGCAAGAAAATCCAAATACGCTGTTAGTACATGCAGGAGATATGATTGGTGGAAGTTCACCTGTTTCTGGCTTGCTACAGGATGAACCGACCGTGGAAATTATGGAAGAAATGGGATTTGATGTAGGGTCTGTTGGAAATCATGAATTTGACGAAGGAACAGAAGAGCTACTTCGAATGGTAAATGGCGGAGAACATCCTGAACGGCTTGGCACTGAGGGATATGATGGTATGAACTTCCCGAACCTCTGTGCAAATTGCGTGTACAAGGACAGTGGGGATACAATCTTGCCTCCATACTATATTGAAGAAGTAGAAGGCGAGAAGATCGGCTTTATCGGTGTAAATACACAAGCATCGGCTGATATGGTTATGCCAGGTGGAATTCAGGATATTGAATTTACCGATGAAGCTACTGCAGTAGATAATGCAGTAGAAAAACTGCAGGCACAAGGTGTAGAAGCAATCGTCGTATTAGCGCATATTCCTGCAGATCAGGATGGAGATGGTGCCTCAGGTGAAGCAGCAGATCTGGCAAGGGAAGTAGATGACGCAGTTGATGTTATCTTTGCAGCACATAACCATCAAGTAGTAAATGGTGTTGTGGATGATAAGCTAATTGTTCAAGCTTCCGAGTATGGAAAGGCATTTGCAGATGTTGATTTGGAGATTGATCGCGACACAGGGGACATTGTAAAGAAAGAAGCAGAAATCGTCTTTGTAAACCAGGATAACTATACACCCGATCCAGCTGTATCGGCTATTCTAGACAAATACAGTGAGCAAATTGCACCGATCATGGGAGAAGTGATTGGCTATAATGCAACAGACCTTACAGGTGATTATACAAATGATGGGGACCATGGTTTAGGGAATTTAATCGCGGATGGAATGAATGCTGAAATGGAGAGTGACTTTGCCATGATGAATGGTGGAGGAATCCGAGATGATTTACTAGCAGGTGAAGTGACTTGGGGAGACCTATACAACATTCAACCTTTTGGTAATACACTAATGACGTTGGAAATAAAAGGCGCAGATTTAGCCCCAATTATCCAAGCACAGCTTTCCCCAGAATATGGGCCAGATTATAGCATTAGCGGCTTCCATTACACATGGGATTCAGAAACCAATACAGTAGTAGATGTAACATACCCAGATGGTTCAGCAATTGACCCGGAAGAGACATTTACGCTTACAGTAAATAATTATATGGGTACATCATTGAGTGATAAGCACCGTCCAATTAGCGAACTGGGACAAAACCCGGTTATGGGGCCTACAGACCTTGATGCAACAGTTAATTTTGTTCGTAGTTTAGAGAGCTCTGAAGGAAATCCATTTGAATATAAGGCAGAGGGTAGAATTTCTCTTGCTACAGAACAGCCTGGTGAAGAAGATCCAAACGAGAACCCACAACCAGGAGAAGATCCAAATAAGGATCCAAAACCAGGTGATGATCTGGACGATGATCTAGTAACACCTCCAGGAAATGATACAGGCAAAACGCCATTAGGAGACAATGGCAAGGGTGGAAGCCTTCTTCCAAAAACTGCAACAGACATGTACAACTATCTAATTGCCGGCCTAGTGTTTATCGTAATTGGGGCGGGAGGATGTTTGGTAGTTTATATGAGACAGCGAAATATGCTGAAAGAAAGCTAACATAATAGGTTGAGGGTTACAGATGATAGAGGCTCTTTTTCAAAGAGTCTTTATTTTTTGGTATTTTTTGACGTTTGACGTATGACTTGTTGAGGAGTATGATAGTTTTTGTCTTAAACGTGAATTATCAGTTTATTCTAAAATAGAGGGGCCATTACAACATGAAAAAACTTAGTAAGGAACAGATCGTCCAAAGTGTTCCTCAACGGGGATTTTTTGGACAACCTAAAGGGTTATTTACCCTTTTCTTCACAGAATTCTGGGAACGTTTCTCATATTATGGGATGCGCGCACTACTACTATTTTATATGTACACGGAAATTGCCGATGGAGGGCTGGGCATAGATGATGGCACAGCAAAATCTATTATGGCAATTTACGGTTCTCTCGTATACATGTCAGGTATCATTGGTGGATGGATTGCCGATCGATTGCTTGGTACACAGCGTACCGTATTTTATGGTGGAGTGCTGATTATGGCCGGACATATCGTGCTTGCTCTCCCATCAGGAACAACGGCATTATTTATCTCCATGTTCTTGATCATCGTTGGTACAGGATTACTAAAGCCAAATGTGTCGAATATTGTGGGAGATATGTACAGCCCGAAAGATGTCCGTCGAGACTCTGGATTTAGTATCTTCTACATGGGGATTAACATGGGTGGACTACTTGCACCACTTATTGTCGGAACAATTGGACAAGAGTATAACTACCACCTTGGTTTCGGTATAGCGGCAGTCGGCATGTTATTAGGATTGATCGTTTATATGGCTACACGTAAGAAATATCTTGGACTTGCTGGAACTTATGTACCCAATCCATTAGGATCAGGTGAAAAGAAAAAGGTATTTACCCGAATTGGTATAGGTGCCGTGATTATTGCGGTTTTAGCGGCCATTACAATCCCAGCAGGTATTTTAACAATTAATCGTTTTACGTACCTTGTTAGTATTTTGGGTATCCTGATACCGACAGCTTACTTTATTGTCATGTACCGTAGTCCAAAAACAAATGCGGATGAAAAATCAAGAATCCTTGCTTACATCCCATTATTTATTGCAGCGATCATGTTTTGGGCTATTCAAGAACAAGGTTCCATTATCCTTGCAGAATATGCAGATAAACGAACAGAACTAAATCTGTTTGGGTTTGAGTTGCAATCTTCTTGGTTCCAGTCACTGAATCCGCTATTCATTGTTATGCTTGCCCCGATTTTTGCAAATATATGGGTGAAAATGGGTGAGAGGCAGCCGACAACTACTAAGAAATTTTCCTTCGGTTTATTGTTTGCGGGTCTATCATTCCTTGTGATGATTGTGCCAGCAGCTATGAACGGAACAGAAACATTAGTAAATCCTATTTGGTTAGTACTCAGCTTCTTACTTGTTGTAATAGGGGAGCTATGTCTATCACCTGTTGGCCTGTCAGCTACGACAAAGCTAGCGCCTGAAGCCTTCTCAGCACAAACGATGAGCCTTTGGTTCCTATCGAACGCCTCAGCTCAGGCCATCAATGCACAGATTGTGAAATTATATAAACCAGAGACAGAAATTATATATTTTGGCGTAATTGGTGGGGTTGCTATTCTTCTTGGACTGTTGTTATTTATGGCTTCTCCGAAGATCCAGCAATTTATGAAAGGCGTTCGCTAAATGAATTAAAAGGTCCAGCAGAGATTTCTCTGCTGGATTTTTATGTGGGATAAAAATATTAAGCATTACTCACTCTTTGTAATCGCTTCCTTCATTTCCTGTTTACAATGGGGAAGGGAAACGATATAGTTTTCTTAGACTATAGAAATAAGTAAAGGGAGGGCGTCTCATTATCCTTTCATTAACTAAAAGGAGTGAGTCTTACGATGAAAAAAGAACATGTTAAGATCGCGAATCGCGAAGCGTTGATTGGTGTAGGGTTAGTTATTTTTAATTTTGTCTGGTGGTTTGCGTTTGCTTACGGATTGGGAAGTAAAGACCCACAAGAATATACATACGTGTTTGGCTTACCGGCTTGGTTTTTTTATAGCTGTGTCGTTGGATTTATAATCATGGCAGTATTGGTGACGATAGTTGTGAAAAAGTTTTTTGTCGCTATTCCATTTGATGAGGAGGTGGAAGAATGAATTGGGAGTCTCTTATACCACTAATCCTCTTTATAATTATTATTTTTTGTGTAGGAATATGGTCGGGTGGTTATCTAAAAAAGTCTACTAGTTTTGCCCAAGATTATTTTCTCGGAGGCAGAAGCCTTGGTGGGTTTGTGCTAGCTATGACGATGACTGCTACTTATGGTAGTGCAAGTAGCTTCATTGGTGGACCTGGTACAGCATATAACCAAGGGCTCGGTTGGGTATTGCTTGCTATGTCACAGGTGGCTACAGGATATTTTGTACTGATGATTCTCGGTAAAAAATTTGCTGTTGTAACACGCCGCTACAATGCTTTAACAATGGTTGACTTCTTGAAACAGAGATACCAGTCAAAGTGGGTTGTAATCCTATCAGCAGTTAGTATTATTATTTTTCTATTTTCTGCAATGGCTGCACAGTGGATCGGTGGCGCTAGATTAATAGAGTCACTAATTGGTATTGAATATACCACGGCATTATTTATATTTGCAGTATCTGTCCTAATCTACGTTACGGTAGGGGGCTTTCGTGCTGTTGCTTTAACAGATGCCATTCAAGGTAGCGTCATGTTTGTTGGGACGTTAATTTTGCTTATTGCCGTTATCATAGCAGGAGGCGGTATTCCGAATATCATTGCTGATTTAACAGCAGAGAACCCCAATCTGATTACGCCATTTGGTGCAGATGGGTCGCTTACACCGACTTATGTGTCCTCCTTCTGGATTCTGGTCGGGGTTGGAGTAGTTGCCTTGCCGCAAATTGCAATCAGAGCAATGTCGTATAAAAGCTCGCAATCTATGCACAGAGCAATTATTATAGGAACGATTGTTGTCGGTGTTATTATGTTAAATATGCATTTAATTGGTGTGTTTGCTCGTCCCATTTTACCAGGAATTGAAGTGGGTGACCGCGTAATGCCACTTATTGCTCTAGAGGTTATGCCAAACTGGTTGGCGGGTATTGTGTTGGCTGCGCCAATGGCTGCTATAATGTCGACGGTAGATTCCTTGCTATTATTAGTTAGTTCTACGATAGTAAAGGACGTTTATTTAAATTATGTTAAACCAACAGCTTCGGATCAACGAGTCAAACGATTAAGTATTACCATAACGGCTATTCTTGGTGTTATTGTCTTTATTATGGCATTAAATCCGCCTGATCTAATCATCTGGTTAAACTTATTTGCTTTCGGGGGATTAGAGGCAGCATTTATATGGCCGATCGTGCTTGGATTGTACTGGAGTAAAGGAAACAAGTATGGAGCATTGGGCTCAATGGTGGCCGGTGTTGGACTATATATTTTATCCGACTCCTTCTTCCCGCAGCCATTCGGTCTGCACTCTGTTGTTATGCCGATTGTTGTATCCTTCTTTGTATATATAGCTGCAAGTCTAGCAACACAAAAGAAAACAGTATGATACATGGGTCTGTCACATTAGGTGACAGGCCTTTTTATTTCCAAAACATTATCAGGCAGCTATAATAGAAATAATTCGATTGTTTAGAAAAATGGGGAGTGTGCAAAATTGAAAGAACTGCTAAGTAAATTAACAGAATTAAACGGCCCATGTGGACACGAACAAAATGTAGCTTATTTTATAAAGGATTATGTAAAAGGTAAAGCTGATCACGTCGATATAGATGGGTTAGGAAATGTTATCGTTCGAAAAACTGGTACAAAGACTGGTCCTAATGTGTTACTTACTGCACATATGGATGAGGTTGGTTTTATTGTTAAAAAGATTGAAGAGAATGGGTTTCTTCGCTTTGAGAAACTGGGTGGCCATGATGATCGTATCTTACTTGCCCAGGAAGTAAAGGTGTTGGGAAGAGATAAAGAAATAGATGGCGTCATTGGCACCATATCCGCTCATTTTGTAAAATTTGAGGATCCGACTAAAGTGAGACGGCATGCTCAGCTTTACATAGACATTGGTGCACGTTCAAAACAAGAAGCAATTGATATGGGAATAGAAGTAGGGACCCCAGTTACGTATGCTCCTAATTTGAAGTGGGTGGGTCCAGACGAAAATAAGTTGGTTCGTGGTAAATCATTGGATGATAGGTCTGGCTGTGCCGTCCTGTTAAAGCTATTGAATGAATTGCAGGATGAAGACTTTGCTGGGGAAGTTATATTTCTGTTTACTGTACAAGAAGAGGTCGGACTGCGCGGAGCCCAGGCAGCAATTAATAAGCTGGAGGTAGATGCTGCCATTGCGGTAGACACCACAGCGGTTAGTGACACACCTGAAGATGGAATGGATCAAAGCTTAAAGTTGGGTGCAGGTACTGGAATTAAGGTAATGGACTTCAGTCTTATTGTGCAGCGGACCATGAAAGAACAGTTGCTTCTTCTAGCTAAAGAAAACAAGATTCCGTACCAATTAGAGGTTTTCCCTGGTATTGGAACAGATGGTGGAGCGGTAGCTTTAGCAGATAAAGGAATCCCAACAGGGGTGCTCTCCATTCCGTCCAGATATACTCATTCTCCTGTGGAAGTAGTTAGTCTGCATGATTTAGAAGCTACAAAAGATTTGGCAAAATCCTTTTTGCTTCACCTAGATGAAAAAACAGACTTCACATTCTAGAAGTTAGTTCAATTAAAATAAACTCATATTTGAAAGGGGGCTGGGACATAACGTCCCAGCCTTTTTAAAAAACGAACAATAATAAACTAAGTGCTTAATTACCGCTCAGGAAAATACTCCGCTTTCCGTGGGCACGGCCTTAGTCTCCTCAGAAGCAAAAATCGCTTCTTGCGGGGCCTTCGGACTCGTGCTGTTCCCACTGGAGTCTCCGCATTTATCCTTCGCTAAAGTGTGATTCAGATATCCAAAAATTAGGGGGGATCCGGATGTGTTCGAACTTTTTCTGCATTGCTCCGTTTGAATGTACGGTTTTTTCTTATTTGATTTTCTTATGTCCCAGCCTCTTTTCATCTAAGGTTTTATGTGCGAGAGATTAATTAAACGTTTTAGTCTCTTTTTCTGCAAACTGCGTAAAGTAGTCTAATGCATGCTTATTACTTAAGGACCCTTTGTTTACTACTTCGTCTACAGGCTTACCCATCAAAATCTTTTTAACTGGTATTTCTAGTTTCTTTCCATTTAATGTCTTTGGTAAATCTGGAACTTGATGGATAACTGTCGGTGTATGCCTTGGCGAGCAATGTTCTCGAATTTGCTTTTTGATTTTCTGCTGAGTCGCCTCAGTAAGCTCGATCCCTTCTTTCATTACTACGAATAAAGGAGTTGAAGAATCTCCATTGTCTAACGGAATATCAACTATTAAACTATCAGATACTTCTTCAATTTGGTCGACGGCTCGGTATATTTCACTGGTACCAATACGGATACCCCCACGGTTAATCGTGGCATCAGATCTTCCATAAATAACACAGGTGTGCCGTTCTGTAATTTTTAAATAATCTCCATGGCACCAAATGCCAGGAAAGACATCAAAGTAACTATCCTTTAGTCGGCTGCCAGTACTATCATTCCAGAAATAAACAGGCATGGATGGAAAAGGTGCTGTTAAAACTAATTCTCCAACCTTATCAATAACTGCCTCACCCTGTTCATTAAAACTTTCAATGCGGGCACCAAGCCCCCGACACTGTAATTCTCCCGCATAGACTGGGAGAGTAGGTACGCCTAAGATGAAGGCCGTACATACATCTGTTCCGCCACTTACAGAGGAAATCCATACATCTTTTTTTACATTATCATAGCACCATTGAAAGCCTTCAGGCGGTAATGGAGAACCTGTAGAACTGATGTTTTTGAGGTGTTGCAGATTAAATTCTTTCCCAGGTTGCATGCCATCCTTCATGCAGGAAGTAATGAAGCTTGCGCTTGTGCCAAACACGGTAGTCTTCGTTTCTTCTGCAAACTTCCATAAACTTTCCTTGTCCGGGTATACCGTACTGCCGTCATAAAGCACAATGGGAGAACCGACGAGTAATCCGCCTACAAGGAAATTCCACATCATCCAGCCTGTGGTTGTGTACCAAAAAAAGCGATCTTGTTCATTTAAGTCCATATGAAATGTCATCGCTTTTAAATGCTCGAGCAAAATGCCTCCCTGGCTTTGAACAATAGGCTTAGGTTTTCCGGTAGTGCCGGAAGAAAACAGGATCCATAGTGGCTCATTAAATTCAACTTGCTCAAAGGAAAATGAGAAATCTTCCTGTAAAGTAATTGCCTCCGACCAGGTAATACTATTTTTGAAGTTGGACATGTCACTTGCTTGGTTAAAATAAGGGATAGTAACGGTTGCTTCAAGAGTCGGCAGTTTGGCTTGTATGTTTTCCACAACCTCCATCCGGTTGAATGCTTTCCCGTTATACTGATAGCCATCTACCGTAATCATTACTTTAGGCTCTATTTGTTGAAAGCGGTCCATAACACTTTCTGTTCCAAAGTCGGGGGAAGCACTTGACCAGATAGCTCCAAGGCTTGCAGTTGCTAGAAATGCTACAACAGATTCATAGATATTGGGTACATAAGCAACGATGCGGTCTCCTTTTTCAACCCCTAATCTTTTTAAAGTTTGTTGGAATGCTTTCGTATCTGCTTCAAGTTCACCCCAAGTGGCAGATGAATTTGGTCGAGTTTCCGAAGCATGCATAATGGCAACAGCATCTTTATTACGATTGGAAAATATATGTTCTGTGTAATTAAGGGAAGCTCCTGAAAACCATTTAGCGCCAGGCATCTTATGAGAAGTTAAAACTGAATCATAAGGGTTTGAAGACTTTATCTTAAAATAACTCCAAAGACTTTCCCAAAAATCCTCTACCTGATCAACTGACCAATTCCATAGAGAATCATAGTTCTTAAAATCCAAATCTTTATGTTCACGGAGCCAATTCATATAGGTTGTAATGGCTGCCTTTTCTTTTTGATCATCACGTGGCTCCCATAATAGTGTGCCTTCTTTTATTGTGCTGCTCATTCTACCCCTCCCCAAAAATATGCAGTACTGCCTTTATTATATGAAAACGCTTTCTATGTGTAAAGAAACAAAAGCTCACGGTTTAAGGCGTGAGCTTTTTTCTTGGAGAACCAATTTTGTCCTATTCACCTGCTAATTTGTCTGCGAAGGCTTTCACATATGGTGGAAGATCAGGTGGGCGACGACTAGAAATGATATGTCCATCTGTTACAACAGCTTCGTCACTCCATGTTGCCCCAGCATTCGTCATATCATCCTTAATTCCTGGTGTGCTGGTTACGTTTTTACCTGAGAGAATGTTGGCAGAAATAAGGACCCAGCCTGCATGGCAAATTTGCCCGATTGGTTTTTTTGTTTTATCCATTTCGACCACCATGTCTAGAACTTCTGGATAACGGCGTAATTTATCAGGTGCCCATCCACCAGGTACTAGAATAGCATCATAATTCGCTGCATTTATATCCTCGAAGGCATATGCAGACTCAGCGGGAACACCATACTTTCCAATATAGGTTTTGCCAGCTTCTTTACCAACCAAATCCACTTGTGCCCCTTCTTCCTGTAGACGAAGAATGGGATACCAAAGCTCTAAGTCTTCAAAATCTTGTTCAACGAGTGCAATGACTTTTTTATTTTGTAGTCTCATCTGTTTTCCCTCCATTCTACTTAAGTGTAACAAAGACACGTCTGCTTTTCGATTTAAGCACACTTAGTCATTTTTATTTAACTGTTCATTCATGGAACTTTCTACTTTTTTATAATACGAGTAGTAACCAAACCAAACAATAGAATAGATGATGACAAAGATAACAAAGCTGAGCAAAGCTGCTACCCAATTGAATGGCACCCAACCTACAGTGAAGGCAATAATGAAGTAGACGGTTAGGGATAAACAAAAATGAATGGTTGTTTGCTTTAAATAACTTCCTTCATCATCACTAAAAATATAGGTTGACAGACCATAATATATTCCGATTAACATACTTGCACCCATATGCATCCAAATCTCGGAGACTGTAGATTCAAATTCGTTAAATTTCATGATGGTTAAGGCAATAAAGGTAAAGATTCCACCGAAAGCAATACCAATCAGGGAACGTTTTGCGATTTCTAGTATCATCTTTATTGCCCTCCCTTCATTAACTGGTCTTTTATTGGCTTTACATATTTTCTTGTTATATATTCTTTATTTCCTGATTGAAAATAGACACAGAGATTTCCGTTAAAAGATAATTCAAATCGTTCAATTCTTCCAAGATTGCCGATAACGGATTTAGAAAATCGCATAAAGTGGTAGGGGAGAAGGATATCTTCTATTTCGTAAAGCTTCATTCGAAGCTCTAATTCTCGACTTTTCGTGACAGCAAAGACTCTTCTTTTCTGTGCATAAATATAGTCAATATCTTGTGGATCAAGAAGGATGGTCTGCTCCTCATCCACACCGAACAAACGCCGCTGTTTACGTCTTTTTATTACGGCAGCTATCTCCTCAAGCTCCTCTGTCCATTCCTTTGCTTGAATGGTGACAGAAGTTTCATCATGTTTTTCATCTATCTCTATATTCAATCTCATCGTTATCCCCCGATTTCATTACCCCCGTGCCATCTTAAGAAAGGCCGGGTAGCGTAAAATGGCGATCGTAAACGCAGTAGCTCCATATAATAACAAGACGGAAGCAGGTAACAGAATATCGCTCGTTTGCATAGTCCCCTCCATTCCTTGCTGAAAAGCTTGATGCGCCCAATACTGTGGTAAAAACTTACTGAAAGATTGTATGAAGGACGGCATCATGTCTATTGGCATCCATAGCCCGCTGAGAACAGCACCTCCGAGAGCTATAACTTGCGTAATGGCTATACCCATATTGTTCGTTTTCACTAATAGCGAAAGCGCCAATCCAATTCCCGTAACGGTAAAGGTGAGAAGTAGGGAAACAATTAGCAAGGAAAGCGGTTGCTCCAGTGGAATATCATAGACAAGCTTTCCGAACAATAGCAAAACAAGAATCTGAACAAACACAATATACATGTAGGGAATCCACTTCCCAAGTAAATATTTATAAGCTGGAAGGGGAGTGCTTGCTATACGTGCTGTCATGCCAAGTTCCCGATCCTTAATAAAGTTAGCAATCATGGTAATGAGAATAAAAAAGACAAACATTACGGTATAGCCGGGAACGATAGACAGGATAACCTGCTCTCTCGCAACACCTTCTGTACCGGAAGTGAAAACAGAAATAAATAACACAGTGAACAGAATAGGCAACAATAGCATCCAGAATAATAAACCTCTGTCCTGAAGGTTCTTCAACAATTCCAATGATATAATCGAACGCATCGTATAATCCTCCTCTTAGTTTAGCATATTTAATCACGCAGTTGGCTTCCTGTAAGGGAAAAGAAGACATCCTCGAGTCTCGCTTGGCTTAGTTCTAGTTGCTCTGGTTGAGTGGCATGATTTTTGCAATGAATAATCACGCGTTGCATGACTTCTATGGGATTGTCCGTTAGTAAAAGGTACCCATCTTTTCTAGGGGAAAGGCTGAAATCCCCCTTTTCCTCAGGGATACAATTTTCACCCTTGAGATAAATAGAGGGAGTGACATATTTTTGTAATAGCACGTCGACACGGTCGTTCTCCACAACCATTCCTTTATCAATAAATATTGCTTCATCACATAATTGCTCAATCTCCTCCATATAATGACTGGCATAAATAATCGTACAGCCTTCGTCTTTTAACTTTTCAATCATACTAAAAATATAACGTCTTGATTGTGGGTCAATGCCAACAGTTGGTTCGTCCATAATAATAAGGTCCGGTGTATGCATTAAGGCGCAGCCAATGTTTAACCGGCGTTTCATTCCACCCGAGAACGTGTTCACCCTGTGCTTTGCTTTTTCGGTTAGGCCAATGTCGTTTAAAACGTGGTTAATCCTAGTTCTAAGCATTTGCCCTTTTAAGCCATAGACCTTTCCGAAAAAGGACAAGTTGTCTCGGGCCGTTACGGTTTCCTCTAAACAAATTTCCTGGGGGATATAGCCGATCAGTTCTTTGGAGTAAGCCTGCGGGGAATTGGTGAATTCTACGCTCCCATGAAAATCCTGTATGATTGAAGCGATGATTTTCAATAATGTTGTTTTGCCAGCTCCATTTGGTCCGACTAATCCATAACATTTCCCACTGGATAGGTTTAGCGAGACATCACGTAATGCCACGTTCTTTCCATACTGCTTTTTAACTTGATTTAGTTTTAACAAAGTTCTCACCTTCCTTTATATACAGTATGGCAAAAGGAAGTAGTAATTGGTGACTTCAAAGGATAACATGATGTTTACAATGCATAAGTTGGCAAAAAAATTGAACAGCATGCAAAAAAACACACCTGCTTTTAACAGGTGTGGCTTCATAAATTTACTTTTTGTTGTAGGAAGCGAATTTAATGTAATTTCTCTCATCCTCAATCAGTCCACATGCCCCACACTGAATCTTATACTGCGGTCCGCTATAGTCCATGTGGAAAATTTCTGTTTGTTCATTTGCATAATCCTGTACGATATCTCCTGTCGCGGGATCAAGCTTTACTGGCTTAGCATGTTGTTCAATAATATTAAATCTAGTTCGGTTCGTTTTACAATTCGGGCATTGATATGGCTGGCTCATCTTTAACCACCTCCATCCTTACTTTTAACATGTTAAATAAATCCAAAATTATTCTATTAATTAAAGGGAGAAGTTTCAGATGGTTTAAAAAAGGGTAAAAAGTTTGCTAGTGTATAAAGTAAGATTTTCCTTAACAAATAAATACATATATGGGGTGAAAGGATGAAAAGTGTTACGAAAGTGTTTTGGTATTCACTAGCAGTGTGTACCGCTGTTGTTATCTGGGGAGCTATCTCACCAGGAGCTCTAGAGTCTATAACTAATACGATAACAACCTTTATCTCTGTAAATTTCGGGTGGTATTATTTATTAATTGTCATGCTCATGTTGATATTTAGTGTATACTTAATTTTTTCAAAATACGGTAAAATCAAGCTTGGTAAGGAACATGATAAACCTGAATTCAGTCTTCCTTCCTGGTTTGCCATGCTTTTTAGTGCTGGAATGGGAATGGGTTTAGTGTTTTGGACTACGGCAGAGCCTGTTTCTCATGCCTTTCTCACTACTCCAGGAGCTGAGACTGGCTCTGAGCAAGCGATAAAGGACGGTTTAAAATTTTCTTTTTTCCATTGGGGTGTACATGCCTGGGCAGTATACGGGATCGTAGCACTAGTCCTTGCATATTTTAAATTTTACCGTGATACACCGGGTCTTATTAGTGCTACGCTTGTACCGCTATTTGGTAAAGATGCTATGGAAGGAATTGCAGGAAAACTCATTGATGTGCTAGCAGTTGTTGCAACGATCTTCGGAGTAGCAGCAACACTTGGATTTGGCTCTGGTCAAATTACGGGAGGTTTATCCTTTTTGTTTGGCACTCCCGATTCATTTAGTGTTCAAATAATAGTGCTTGTTGTCGCGACATTACTATTTATTGTTTCTGCATGGTCGGGAATTGGCAGAGGGATAAAATACTTAAGTAATATAAACATGGGGCTTGCTTTTGTGCTATTGCTACTATTGTTTATTGTTGGTCCTACGCTCTACATTTTAAATATGTTTACAAATACTTTAGGGAACTATATTTCTGACTTTTTTGATATGAGTTTGCGTCTGGCCCCACTAGATAATGACAATCGAGGATGGATTAATTCTTGAACTATTTTTTATTGGGCATGGTGGATCTCATGGGCACCGTTCGTTGGGATATTTATTGCAAGGATCTCGAAAGGTAGAACGGTTAAGGAGTTTATGCTTGGGGTCTTAATTGTGCCACCAATCGTTTGTTTTATTTTCTTTGCGGTGTTTGGTGTGTCCGCATTAAATCTTGAACAAAACGGCATTGCGGAGATATCGGCTTTCTCACTTGAAACATCTACCTTTGGTGTATTGGCTGAATATCCGCTTGGCACCCTCATGTCGATTATTACGCTGTTTGTTGTAGCAATCTTCTTTATCACCTCAGCAGACTCTGCAACCTTCGTATTGGGAATGTTAAGTACAAACGGACTGTTAAATCCTACTAATTCAGTTAAAATTCTATGGGGATTGACTCAATCAGCAGTCGCCGCCATTGTCGTATATTTCGGAGGGACGCAAGGGCTGCAGAATATGCTCATTATCGCCGCTTTGCCGTTTTCCATTGTTATATTATTGATGGGGGCTTCTTTTTTCAAAATAGCAAACGCGGATCATAAGCATAGAAAGTAAAGCTTGATTCAATATTGAAGAAAAACCCCTTATATCCAGTAGGAAACGTTTATTGGATATAAGGGGTTTCATGTGCTCTATTAATCAGCAAACACTCGGCATTCAGCATCCTTTTACTGAATAACAAGTCAACAAATTTTAAGAAAAACGAGGAAGAGTGAAGGCTCCTTTTATAGTATTTTAGAAAACAGGATAAAGATTTTCTTCTAAATCATTAATAATATTTGAGAATACTACATCACCTAAAATATAAAGAATGAGTGAAATTAAAACGATTGTTGCCAGACTAAGATAGACTTTTTGCCCCTTTATATTTATATTTGATGCCTTTTCATAGACAAACAATACAGGGATAAATATAAATACCAATATGAAGGATAAAGCTAAAGGAAATAATGTCAATTCAATCGATCCCATCAGACCTCCAAGCATTGCGACGAGATTCAATCCAGTAAAAGGCACAAGGATACTACCATACTGAGCGATTACTGTTTGGAATGATTCTTGGTTCTTTGCTATTTTTATCATTACAAACGAACTTCCAAAGGTGATAGCTAGCATTATAATGACACCAAATATCAACCTGGTTGTTAACTCGAAAAATGGAACGGATTGAACGAAATAACCACCAAATGAACGTACAAGTGAATTAGCAAGAAAATAAATACTTAAAGAATAAATAAGTGCAAATAAAGCAAGTGTGATTAAGCTGTTTGTAAAATGCTTTTCTGTCAAAGCAAAGGCTTGTGTCGGGTTTTTAAGTAAATTTAAGAAATAAGACCAGTAATGACTTACACCCTCTTTAAATTTAGATGAAGTTATTTCGCTGGCTGTTGTCACTGCAGCTTGTTCAGATGCAGTTCTTACTTCCTGCTGCTGTGTACTATGGTCTTGCCCGTCAGCTATTGTAATTACTTGTTCCCCGCAAACACCACAAAACTTACCGGAATCCTGCTGTTGGTTACATTTTGGACATATTAACATTATAAAACTCCCCTATTAATTAAAATTATCTTACTGATGAGAAACAGATTCTATCTATGTATTTAGTATTACCAAAGATTAGAATGATAGTGAAAACCAATTTATGTAATCAAACAAATTTGTTTGTATAACATTTAACTCTCTGCTTTCCTCCTTTAAATATAAAATTAGTCATAATTTCCTATGTATATCAGACTACAGTTATACATTATAGCAAATGTTTTTATGTTTTAAAGGGTGTTTTACAAGGATATTTGTTAATTTTCTATTTTTATAAGCTGAAATCTAGTGAAAAAGTCACCAAACAGAGATTTGTATTGCAAAAAAATAGGTAATTGGTATTATGTAAGTATTCTATTTATCTTAGTAGAGCAAGATTACGAGGGGGAAAATTATAAGATAGTAGATATTATAATTAAATATGAGAAGGAGGGTGTTATACATATGAATAAATTTTGTAAAGAGTGCGGGAGCCCCATAACTACCTCGTTAAATTTTTGTCAGCATTGTGGACATCAATTGGAAAAAAAGAACGAAACTCGTCGTAGTCAAACTAAATCATCTATAAAAAAGAGGCAACATACGAATTATACAAAGAAGCAAAAAGTCATTATAAGTATTGTAGCAGTTATTTTAATTATGTTTGCTGGTTTTTATATGTGGGGGAAATCGTATGTATCAGCCGAAAAAACAGTAGAGAGGTTTGTACAAGCATTAAAAGACGAAGATGAGAAAATGATTCAAAATACAGCTGTTTTAAGCTATGATTCGGAGCTTTCTGATACGGAAGCTAGAGCTTTGGCTGCATTAGCAAAAGCGGATAATGAACCTATTGATTTAGCTGTTTCGCAACCTGATGAATTTTTAAGGAAAAACGAACTTTTTACACTGGTTCAAAATGGAAAGTGGCTTGGAATTTTTGATCGTTTCAGCATTGCAGTAAAGCCTCAATATATTGAGGTTTATAATCCTTTCAAAGATGTAACGAATACATTTGATGGTGTCGAATTCTCTATTCATAAGAATGACGATAACCGTATTGTGTATGGACCGATGTCTCCAGGAATTTATAATTTAAATAGTAATTTTACTGGTGAATATACTGAGGTTGAGGCCAATGACAAAGTTACTCTTGCAGATGCGGATAGTGATTCAATTATGCATGAGGTTCACTTAGATGCTGATTATGTAACGTTAGACCTATATAATGAAAATGGGATTCCTATTGAAAAAGCTTACCTTGAAATGAATGATCAAAAGGTGAATTTTGGTGACAGTTTAATTATTGATGAACTAGGACCATTAAATTTAGACGGATCAGTTACAGTAACCCCAGTTATTGAAACAAAATGGGGAAATGTAAAATTAGATAAGCTTAAATTAGAAAAAACGTATTATGAGCTGACTGTAGATAAAGTAAGTGGGGATTTAACCGACATGATATCAGCAGAAATCCTCACATATGGGGAAGGATATGTTAAGGCACATGCTGGATATGATGCTAAAGTGTTCACCAATATTACAGGTAATATGAAAGAATCATTTGTGTCAAATTTTGAATACTACAGTAACGATAACAGCTATTTCACAGGGCAATTAGATAAAATAGAAGTTGATTTCAACAATCTTTCTTTTTACGAGGAAGACTCACACATGTCAATTCCAACAGCTTTTTATTTTACTTCTGCATTTCATAGTAATGGTGAAGAAGCTGAGTTGGATGAAAGAATTGATTATTGTAATCTAGAATTGGTCTATCAGGAAGGTAAGGAACACTGGTTGATAGATAATTGCCAAACCAATAGCTGGTATAGTGGCTGGGATGATGGTAATGATTTGGAAGTATTGGAAGGATCAAAACAATTGCAGAAGGCAAATGTCTCTAAAAGTGTTTCAGCGGATGAAAAGACAAGTGACGACTATATTGAAGAAGTAACATTAAACTATATTTATAAGTTGGTAGAGGCAATTAATACAAATAACTATGAACAAGTAAGACCTTTCATTAAAGATGGAAGTGATTTAGATGCTATGCAATCAGATCTTGTAGACCGGTTAAATGAGAATGGCATAGAGCAAGAGGTAATTAGTGCCACCGTATCCAACATCAATGAACAAGATGGAAAATGGGTTGTGTCTACGAATGAGAAAATTAAGATCATATATGAGAGTGGCGAAGAGGAGACAAATGATTATGTCTGGAAATATACTGTTGAAGCAGATGGTGACAATATTTTACTAGTAAATATTGAGGAATAGAGAGAGCTGTACCGAGAAATCGGTATGGTTCTTTTGGTCAAACAATGCAAATATACCGCATCTACTGAACGGTACGTTGGGCGGTAAGAGAGATAGGTAGGGTAGGCCCCCTACTCGATTATAAAAATTAAGTTTTAAAACACTTTTCGGCAAGATAATACAAATAACTTCGCTTTTTATAACTAATAAGCAAATTATAAAAGGGCTTCCAGATCTGGAAGCCCTTTAATCTAAAAAGATTTTTTTGATTTTTGAAAGGAAACTCGTATTTTCTTGCTCTTTGCTCTGTTTCGTTTCTTCAGGTTCTTCCTCCATAAAAATGTTTTCCTTATCAATTGCATGATCATAGGTCAAAACTGCACCAATTTCGGTGTCGCTCTCTTCGTTTGTGATAGTTGTATACGTAATATTATACTTTTTAGCCAATTCCTTTTCTTCTTTCAAAAAACGATAAGAAACATGCCCATTTATCAGTAATGTGGTGTTCGGATTTTCCTTCATTGCTTCTTCTAACTTTTTCACACCTTTATCCGTCATAACCTGACCAATTGTCAGGGCAAGGACAATTCTTTCTCTTAAAGTCCCTAGAAATTGCTTTCGTTCTGCATCCTTTGGTAGGCGAGTGCCATACATTCCTTCTGTCAAATAGTCGTCTACGTTTTTGTTTGCCACCTGAGATACCCCGCTTTCTATACTATATTTTACACCTCCGAGTGCCAGTGGTAAAGCCTAGCCAAGCGCCTCTTGTCTGCATATGAATAAAGGATGCAGGGCTTTTCTCTCCCTGCATCCCTTTATCTACTTCTTTTTTGCTCTACGATCAGCAGCTTTGCTTCTTTCTTGTGCTTCTAAATCATCCTGATCGGCTAGTTCTTTCGAAAATTCGATGTCCACCCCATCTGAATCCTTCAGATTTTTAGGTGTTTGTGCAAGAAAATTATTCTTTGAATTTCGATGTTCATCCCTGCCCATGATTGTCACCTCACTTCTGAGATTTACATGGTTAGTATGTGCAAAGACGAATAACTTCTACATGGGAATATTTATCTGTTTTTGTCATAGCGAAGAATATTAAAAAGACCTTCGTACCCTTGTACTTCATTTCAAGCAGGCAACCATGTATAATGATAAATCATACACTTTTTGAAGGAGTAGTAAGTAAATGAATAAGACGCAGAACCGCCCAGAGGGTGGAGAAAATAATATCGAAGTATGGGAAGATCTTGTCCGAATTAAGGACCTGGTACTAAGTATTGCCATATGTACGGTAATAACACTTGGTGCTTATTTGCTTGCGCCAAATGAACCACCGAAACCATTAATATATGGGTTAATTGGTGCTGTAGTAGGCTTCATAATAAGTAGTATTGTAGTTAAACCAAAGCGCACACTCCGTTTCGATGAGGGAGGGGAGGAGTAACATATGGAAATTACACTTATCTTAGAAATGGTTACTGCCTCCGTTATTGGCGCAATACTATATACGATAATTGGTATTGCACCAGGAACAGATGAGACCGCAGTTCTGGCACCTGTCACGCTGGCTCTTGTATTATCTGGGTTCGAACCAATCGTTATTTTAGCGTTTTTTATTTCTGCTATCATTGCAAAAAAATTAACCGATTCCATACCTGTGGCCATCGCGGGGATTCCAGGCGGGGTGATGTCAGCACCAATGGTAGAACACGCCATGGTACTCAAAAAGCATGGCATGCCTGAGGTAAGCATTCGCAAAATGGCTTCTGGTTCCGTTATTGGAACGTTCATTGCTGTGCCAATGAGTTTGCTTTTAGCTAATTTAATCATCCCATTGTCAGATGTCATTACCCAGTACTCCAATCAAATATTTCTTGGAGGAGCTATTTTTCTTGCGCTAATGTCAAAAAAACGATGGGTGTCCTTGCTTTCCATTATCCCGTTTGCTTTTTTAATTCAGGGGTTAAGGATTGCTTATTGGGAGACAGGCATTGTGCCGGAGGATGTCACGGTATTTACTTCTTTCTTCCTCGGTATTACCATTGGACCAGTTATTTTAAAACTAACTGAACTACTGAGTGGTAGGGTTAGAAGGCAATTGCCACGCTTTGGATTAAAGGAAATTGTGCTTAAAAAAGCAAAAACGGAAAAAGGATTCCCAAATCCGTTTAAGATTTTAGATAGAAAAGAAATTGGAACAACATCTTTTTCTTCTGTTTTAGGTGTCTTAACATTTTTTATGAGTCCTGTAGGAATGACAATTTTCCTTGGGGAAACACTAACAAGTAGGATTAAGGATCCTGTTAAAAAAGCAACACGCGCCATATCCAGTATGGATGGTTTAACAAATGCAGCGTATTTATCTGGTACACTCATTCCGCTTATTGCGATAGGTTTACCTCTATCTCCTACTGCAATTGGACCAGCAGGGGCATTATTTAATGCACCACCAGTTTTTACCCCGGAAAATAACATTCATCACATGTTATCAACAAGTGACTTTATTATTGCTACAGTAATCGGGGCAATTGTCGCAATAACCATTACTTTTTATGTAACGATTAAATATGCACCACAAATTTGTGCCTTTGTGTTTCGTTTTATTCCTCATGAAGCGATGCTAGGTCTGTTTTTTGGTCTAGTTATTATGCTTGCCTTTATGGACGCAGGTATAGTGAATGTTGCAGGGGTACTTTTAATTGCACTTGTTGCAGGTTTTCTTCATCGAAAGGGAGTCAACTATGGAGTGCAATTTATGACCTTATATGCTGCCCCATGGCTAATATCTTTGTTTTTACCAGGTATGTAATGGGCAATATTTAGTTTGAAAATTAGAGTAAACAACATCCTTCAGGTAAATAAAGGGTGTTGTTTTTTATTTCTTTAATCAGATACCCCGTTTTGGAAACCTTTGCATTCGATAACCGTATTACAAAATAAAGAATGAAGAGGGAGGGTGTGTTTTGTCGTACCGAACTGGTGGTTTTTTGCTAGCTTGTCTTGTTTTCTTACTTGTAGCATGTGCATCGAATGGCGAAGATGGGGCTGAAACAATGACACATATAGGGAATTGGAATGGGGAGATCATCATTCCGGGACAGCCACTTGAAATTGAAATGACGTTGGATGATGAGAAAGGCGGTACAATCAGTATACCAGCACAGGGTCTTGAGGATTACCCGCTATCTACAGTTGAGATAAAAGAAGATCAACAGATTGTTATTACCATGACTATACAAGGACAGGTCCTTTCCTTTGATGGTACGCTAAATGGACAAGAAATGACAGGAACGTTCACGCAAAACGGGCAGGCGTTCCCTTTTGAACTTGTTAAAGGAAACAAGGAGAAAGAGGCAGAGGAAGATGGGGAGTTTTTGAGCATAGAGACAGAAGAAGGTACATTATATGGGGAAATAGAGACACCGAACTCTGAGGGCCCACATCCTGTCATGCTCATTATTCCTGGGTCGGGTCCTACAGATAGGAATGGAAATTCGCCAGCAATTCCGGGAAAGAATGATAGCTTAAAGCTGCTTGCAGAGGAGCTTGCAGAGAACGGAATTGCCAGTCTTCGTTATGATAAGCGTGGTGCTGGAAAAAACCAGCAGGCAGTTGTTGCGGAGTCTTCTTTAAAGTTTGAGCAATTTATTGAGGATGCCCAAGGGTGGTTAGACCTATTGGCTAATGACCCATCTTATACTAAAATTGGGGTTATTGGGCATAGCCAGGGCTCCTTAACTGGGATAATGGCAGCGCAAGCAACTCCGGTGGATGCGTTTATTTCATTGGCTGGCGCGGGTCGTCCGATGAATGAGGTGCTCTATGAGCAGTTAGAAGAGCAACTTTCCAACAAACTACTTGAAGAAAGTAAGGCAATCCTTGATAAATTGAAAAACGGTGAAGTGACTGAAAACGTGGCAGATGAGCTTCATTCTGTTTTCAGACCAGCTGTTCAGCCCTTTCTGGTATCATGGATGCAATATGATCCTGCAAATGAACTTGCTAAATTATCTAGTCCAGTGCTGATCGTCCAAGGTGAGCATGATATTCAAGTAAATCAGCAGGAGGGAATAGCTCTACAAGAAGCAAGTCCAGAAGCTGAAATGGTTACAATTAACGGGATGAATCATGTACTAAAAGAAGCTCCGAAAGAACGAGAAGCGAATTTGCAAACATATAGTGACCCATCATTGCCTGTCGCTTCTGAATTAATGGATGAGGTAATACGTTTTCTGAATCAACATCATTTCATAAGTGAATAAGCAGTATTTAGGAAAAGGAGGAGAAGGAGTTGGAAGAAAAAAGACCGTTACAGCTAGATAATCGTATTTATTTAATTGACGGGTTTGATTTAGGTGTAGCTGACCGAACGGGTTCCTATATTATTACGGAAGAAAAGCTAACAATCGTTGAAACAGGGCCAAGCCCATCTATAAAGCATGTAAAAAAAGGCCTGGAAGCACTTGGTTATCAATTGACAGATGTAGCATACATTGTACTCACACACATTCATCTTGACCATGCAGGTGGAGCGGGCCTGCTAATCAGGGATTGCCCAAACGCAAAGGTTGTCGTACATCCGAAAGGAAAGAGGCATTTAATAAATCCAAAGAAACTGGCAGCAGGGGCAAGAGCTGTATATGGGGAAAGCTTTTCTGATCTATTTGACCCGATTGTACCGATAGAGGAAGAACGTCTACTAGTTAAGTCAGAAGGGGACGTGCTAGAAATCGGACAAAATTGTGTTCTGGAATTTTGGGACACTCCAGGGCATGCGAAACATCATTTGGCCATTTTTGATCCAGTAAGCAACGGACTTTTTGTAGGGGATACGGCCGGTATTCGTTATCAGCAGCTAGCCAATCGAGAGGTAGATTTTTTCTTGCCTTCAACATCTCCAAACCAGTTTGAACCTAACAAAATGGAAGAGTCAATTCAGCGGATGCAGGCTAAAAAGCTCGATCGCCTTTATTTTGGGCACTATAGTATGACAGAGAAGGCAGAGTTTGCCTTACAGCAAGTGCTAGAATGGCTGGAAGTTTTCATGGAAGAAGGCGAGCAGGTGATAGCTGAAGGAAAAGGATATGATGAGCTTGCAGAGCGCCTCCTTGAGAGGGTGCAAAGGACATTACGCTTAAAAGGGGTGCCAGATGATCATGAAGTATATATTTTAATCAATCTGGACCTTCAGGTTAGTGCATTAGGAATCATGGACTATTTTAAGAAGCTGAAACAATAGTTATAGAGACAACAAAGGGACCCGGATAATGATGTTCGGGTCCCTTTAGTCTGTCTATTTTATCGAACTTTAGGTGCTTCCATCTCTAGCATGATTGGGCAGTGATCACTACCTAGTCTGTCTGGATGAGCTTCTGAACGAAGTAGATTCTCCTTGAGTCGGTCGGACACAATAAAATAGTCTATCCGCCAGCCGACATTTCTTTCCCGAATGGTTTTCATATAGGACCACCATGTATAAATACCTTCCGTTTCTGGGTGGAAATACCGTAAACTGTCGGTAAAACCACTATCGAGCAACCGACTCATTTTTCCACGTTCTTCTTTTGTAAAGCCTGAATTTCCGTGATTTGTTTTGTGGTTGCGTAAGTCGACCTCCTGATGTGCAACATTTAGGTCACCACAATACACTACAGGTTTGTCAGCATCTAGAACTTTTAAATACGTATAAAGCTCGTCCTCCCACTCTAATCGACCATCTAGTCGTGTAAGATCTCGTTTAGAGTTAGGTGTATATACATTTACTAAATAAAATGCCTCATATTCTAGTGTAATGATTCTTCCTTCTTCCTCTGTATCAGAATCACCTACTCCATATTTTACATTTAATGGTTTTTCTTTGGTGAACACGGCCGTGCCAGAGTAGCCTTTACGTTCTGCATAGTTCCAGTATTGGTAATAGCCTTCAAGATCTAATTCAAGCTGACCTTCTTGAAGCTTAATCTCCTGTAAACAAAATATATCAGCATCTACCTCTTTAAAATAGTCCATAAAGCCTTTGCGAACACAGGCACGGATGCCGTTCACATTCCAAGATACGAGTTTCATAGAATTTATTTAACCCCTTTTTATCCCGGAGCAACCGTCCGTAAGACTCCCACTTCAAAACATGAAGTGAAACAGTGATGTATAAGTGGGAGTAAACGGACGCTAACACCCCGATTCGTTCAACTAACAATCAGTGGGGGATATTGAAAACCCCCACTGATTGAAGTTTCACTTTATTGTATTTCATTATTTTATCATACTATTAGTGGAACCGTTAAAGCTCGCGTTCGCGAGAAGTTAAAAAATCCCCTTGACTCCCAAGTGTACTAACCATATAATACAGGAGAAGAGCGTATTAACAGGTTAATACAGATATTTTTTTGTCATCAGTGTATTAAGTGTGTAATACACATGAAAAAAGCGCAATGGAAAGCTGAATAGGAGCTGCTGCTATGAAAGTAAAGTTTAACAACAGAGATCCTGTTTACGTACAGGTTGTTCGCCATTTTAAGGAACAAATCGCAACAGGAATGCTTGAGCAAGGGCAAGAGGTTTCTTCAAGAAGAGAGTTGGCAAGCCAGTTGAAAATAAATCCAAATACCGTCCAACGGGCATTTAAGGAAATGGAGGAACAGGGATTGATCTACACGGAGAAAAATTCGCCAAGCAAAATTACGAAAGATGAGCAGGTGCTTCATCGTGTTAGAGAAGAACTTATCCTAGAAGCGGTGGATACATTTGTCACATCAGTACGTTCAATTAATGTGCCCGTGGATGAACTAGTGGAGCTAGTAAAGGAGAAGTATGCTGCTGATAGCAAGAAACAGGGAGGAAACATAGATGATTGAAGTAAAGGATATTAAAAAGAAATTTGGTAGAAGGCAAGTTTTGAAAGGCGTTTCCTTTACCGCAAATGAAGGGGAAATAACGTGTCTTATTGGGATCAATGGTGTGGGAAAAACCACTATATTGAATGCAATTATGGCTTTAACACCTGTTAACAGTGGAGAAATTCTCCTGGATGGTAAAAAGGTTACCAAAGAAAGCTTTGAAAAAATTACGTTCATTCCCGATGCTATCACAATGATTCCTCAAATGACGATCGCCGAATCTATGGAGTTTATGGATGATTATTATAACGCTTGGAATCAGAAACGTGCAGATGAATTATTAAAGTTTTTTAAACTAAAGAAAGAAGAAAAAATATCCAGCCTTTCGAAAGGGAATACAGCGAAAGTCAATCTACTGCTCGGTTTAGCGTTGGATGTTGATTATGTATTAATGGATGAGCCTTTCTCCGGAATAGATATTTTCAGCAGAGAGCAAATTGCGGATGTATTTACAAGTCACTTAATTGAAGGGCGTGGCGTTATTATTACCACACATGAAATTAGTGATATTGAACATCTAATTGATAAAGTAGTGCTCCTTGATGAAGGAGTAGTATTAAAAGAGTTTAACAGCGAGGAAGTTCGCGAGTCTGAAGGAAAGTCCGTTGTGGATGTGATGAGAGAGGTGTATAAAGCATGAGTAGCTTTCTAAAACTAACAAATTTTGAAATTGGTCGCTTTTTTAAATTATATGTTGTTTTAATTGGTATAACCATTCTATCCCAGCTGATTGGGCTTGTTGTCGTCTCTAATGGGTATATGGATGAAGCGAATAATGCCATATTCCAAGAAAATTTAACTGCCCAAGAGTATGTAAATACTTATGGTGAAATGAGTTTACTGAACCTTACGAGAACGCTCTGGTTTTTTGCACCAATTGCACTTGGAGTGATTGCCTTGCTCTTCAATATCTTCTTCGTCTGGTATAGAGATTGGTTTGGAAAGAATACCTTTATTTATCGGTTGCTAATGCTCCCGACAGCAAGAATAAATGTGTATTTATCGAAAGCTACTTCAATCGTTTTAATGGTGCTTGGTCTAGTTGCAATACAGGTTGCGTTGCTTCCTATACAAGGCATTCTTTTAAAATGGATGGTTGCAAAGGATTTTCGACTTGATTTAACACCTGCAGAGGTTGTTTTAGGGTTGCGTGAACTAATGATTATTTTGCCAAACGGCTTCATTGATTTTCTCCTCGCTTATGGAACGGGGATCATGGCAATTTTCATCGTTTTTACTGCCATACTTTTTGAGCGGAGCTTTCGTTTAAAGGGCATCCTTTTTGGTGGAATTTATATCGCGTTATCAGTTGGTATTTTTCTTTCACCGGTTATCGTGCAAAGTATCTTAAATGTAAGTTATCTATATCCAGCGGAATTACTAATATTGGAAATCATTTTAGGTGTGTGTGTATCAATCGCATCTATTTGGGTAGCAAATTACTTGCTGACAAAAAGCATTACGGTGTAGGGAAGGGTGAGGTATATAATGAAAAAATATTGGAAACTGTTATCCATTACAATTGTTATTGTGCTATCAATAAGCACTTTTTATATCCAGAAAGCAATAGCAAACGAGAAAACCTTGCAACTTGAGTTAGATACGATTAGTGGAGATGAGTCGGAAATCGAAGGTGTCGCACTCACTGGTTGGTATTATGGAAATTTCCTTCATGAAGGTTTTGCTATTACAGGAAAGAAGAACATTAAGTATGAGAGTGATAACTCTTTTGTAGAAAGCCTTCAGGGAGCTTCTAATCCAAAGTTCGACCAGTTAATTGAGGATCACCGAAGCTTTATGCGAGGGAAATACTCCGATTTGAGTTTGTTTTATGAGGATGAGGAGCTCCTTGCGTACGTAGATGTCGATTCAACATGGGGGCGGCAGAGTAGCTATGAAGATCATAGCTTTAAGATAGATGTTCTGGAAAAGGAAAGTGACGAACGTATAACCTTTGAACAAAAGGTACCAAATCATCAAGATTATCATTACATGCATGTTATTAACGTACAGGTTCAAGGTGGCCAATTAAGCGTCTTTACTAGAAATGATGTTAATTATGATGGGTCAGCAGATTTGAGAGTATATAACTTTGATATAGCCAGTGAGAAGCTTATAAATGAGAAAAGTATTGTATTAGTAGATGGACGGGATGAAAGTAAATGGGTTGATGGCTATCTAGTTTCTGCAGGAGAAGAAATACAGCAAACGGAAACTTTGGTGTATTCAAAAACTGAAATGCAAGAAACGCAGTCACAGAATGGGGAATACTATACTGAAGAAACATCTAGAGAGTATATTGCCTATAACCTTTCTACTATGAAAAAAAACGAACTAAGTATACCGAAAGAAATGTGGGAGGGTGCCTTAACTGAAACTGCATATGACAATATCATTTACTTTTTATATCAAACAGAAGAAGGATTCACGGTGAAAAGCTATAATATAGAAAACCAGCAAGAGGGTGAATTTAACGTTGAAATGCCTGGTTCCGAAATAGGTGTTGAATACACAATGCAGGCGAAGGATGACCGCTTGTATTTTGTAAAGGGAGGAGAAAACCTTACTATTATGGTAACGGACGCTTCTACAGGTGATACCCTTTATCATGGGAAGTATATAAATACGGAATCTGGTAAGGAAAACCACGAAATCTCACTAGGTTATCTTTTTATAAAATAATTGTAAGCAATATGGTTGAAAAGCGAGGAATCGCTATTCAACCATATTTTTATAAAGTTTATTCAGCCTCTCTTCGAATAAATCCATATGCACAATTCGGGCTTCGCGTAAATATTCTTTTCCTTTCACGAATACTAAAATAACAGGGACGGCGAATATACTGAAACGACCGGCAACTTCGGGTACTTCTGTGGATTCTATATGTGCTGTGTGAATACCAGGATAATTTTCTAGTAACGCTTCTATCTGTGGTAGTAAGCTATGGCAAACACTACAACCTTCTTTTGAGATGTATAGAAGTGTTAACTCTTGTGTATCTATAAATGCATCTATTTCTTCTAGTGATCGCAAGTTCTGCATCTTTTACCACCTCTTTATTATGGTTTTTAAATCGTATACCCTTTTATGAATGTTTACAAGTTTCTAATCTGAGGAACAGAATAGAAAAAGGAAATAGGGGTGAGTAAGATGGATAATAAAGAAAAGCGTTCACCTGAAAATGAAGTAAAGAATCGTAAATCAGAAAAACGAACAGAGCTTGATTCTTTTGAAGAGCAAAAGTTTGTTGATGATATACCAATGGATGATTTAAACAAAGAGATGAAGGAAGAAAAGGAAAAAACGAAATCAAAGAATTCCTCGCAAAGTGAGAAAAGAAATGTTAATTAAGCCTATTAAATAGGCCTAATTGGTATAAAGATGTCTTAATAGTCAAGCGGGTATGAATCCAAATAATGGAATTCGTAACCGCTTGGCTATTTTTGTTTTAGTATTCCATATGATGATGGTTTTGCGGTTGCTCTTCTGCAAAGAACTCCTCATGAGGTATTGGTGTAATGGCATCTAAACACGTTATGCCTAGAAATTTTTTTAAATCAAGTGTGAGACAAAGACCTGTTGCCAGGAAGTCTGTTACTGGATCATCCTCTGGGAAGTATGCACTCACCCGATGTTTATCTTTTGAATAGGGCTGGATCTCGCAACCATTCGCTATCGGAAGTAGTAATTCTACCTTTACACAGCAATTACTCCCATTTGTGAAGTTCTTAGCGCGTAATATAGGAGATTCAATGCAGCCGAAAAAGGTATCCCTTCTATGATGAGGTGCTTGGAAAATCCCACTCCCTACAAAAGGACTGCCATCATCTTTTGTATATAAAATAAAGGGAATGGTCGAGTATTGTGGGTCTATACCGTCGCCCTTCTTAAGCTGGCGAATAGAATAATTCCAACCTTCCTCTTGAACCTCCTTCTGAGCCTTAACAATGTTCTGTATGGTATCACAAACACAATCCTTAGAATCATTATGATCTTTAAATTGAAACATATCACTGTTTCTATAAAAGCCCATTTAATCACTCCTTCTGCTATTAAGGTCAGTAATTAATGTATGTTTTTACCCCGTTTTAGCCTGTTTACTCGTCCATTTTCTAGCAAAATTGAGTACATAGTCTATAAGAATATTATTTTGTGTGGATAACCTGGGGGATTCGCAGAGCCACGTTATGTTTACTGGCATAAACATAATATAAATCGATACAGGCCTGTAGAAGATTTGCCCATGAAAATTACCCCTAGATAGGAACCTAGAAGGCTGGCTGATCACCAGCTTTTTATTTCTTTTTATGCTTATATTCTATTAAAAATACGCATATGTACAGGTACATCTATCTATTCAAAAATTAATAACGGACATATATATATAAGCGTAAGGAAGTTTTCCACAGAAATTAGTAGGCAGAAAGCTTCTATAAAATATACAAAGGGAGGATTATTAATGTATAAAAGAAACAACTTTTATAATGCATATAATGACAATCAACATGATCATCACAGGCATGATGATCGAGACCTAGCACCAAGCAGCAGCTGTGACAGATGCCATAGCGATCATTGTAGCTGTCATGAAAGACCACGTTCGCAAGGTGCTTTAGTGGAGAAAGTTATTTGTTCGAAGGATGCTCATAAGTCAGTGGAATTTGCATTGCCAGTAGCTGTAGGACCGTTTGGTTTTGGAGATGGATTACTAGGTCTAATCTTAGCAATTTTAGGAAGTATTCTGCAAGATGGAACAAACATTACCGTAACTCCAGACTATAACAATATTAAGCAGGAAACAACAGTCTTAAAGGATACGGTTATTAACTTTGGGTATGTACCAGCAGAACTTAATATCTCCATAGCACCGTTAATAGATTTAGGGGTTCTGAGTATCCCAATCCGTATATTCTTCCAAGAGCACACACACTGTCCAGGTGCCCGACCTGGTGATCTTGTTTTTGAAACGGATCCTGTTGTGGAAGCGCAACTTTTACAACCATTAATCGGTTCTGATGATGGTTCAGTAGTCTTTAACTTACTTCTTTTCAAAGCAATCTTCCGTACACACATTACGGTTGTTCGTCAAGGTATTGAAAGAGATGGTAAATTCTGTGATTTGGATAACCGCGACAAGCATAGAAACGGACCAATCCCAATTAATTCTCCACAAAGCACTAGGGGTGCTGGTTTGCCAACCCCGAATGGAGCAGGAGGCGGCGGTGGAGTTGTCCCACCACCAGCCCCATAGGGAACCAAACCAATAGCAACACAACCTTATAGCAATTTCCACATCAGCTCCGAAGCAATAAGCTTCGGAGTTTTTGCGCTTTTAAAATGGAGTAAATGCTATAATGATTAATAGAAATCTGTCCGGAATGAGCAATGAATAACCAGATAACACTTGATACACATGCTAATTTGATATTAGAAAGGGGAGGTAGGGAATGGAAGCTTTAAATCGTATGGCCGAAAGTCTAATGTACATGGAAGATAGGCTAGGTACTGACCTAAACGTGGAAGATGTTGCTAAAATTGCCTGTATGTCCAAGTTTCATTATCAACGAATGTTTACAATGTTAACGGGATTTACAGTAGCGGAATACATCCGAAAGAGACGGTTAACGTTAGCGGCTCAAGAGCTGCTTCATTCTAATACAAAAGTAATTGATGTAGCATTAAAGTATGGGTATGAAACTCCAGAGTCATTCTCTAAAGCATTTCGCAAGGTACACGGCCTAAGTCCTTCATCTGTTCGTAAGCATGATCGGCAATTAAAAGCCTTTCCTAAACTCTCCTTTCAAATTCAATTAAAGGGTGATGAAGAAATGGATTACAGAATTGTGGAGAAAGAGGCTTTTTCAGTAATAGGAAAGAGTATCAAGACATCTCTAGTCGATGGTCAAAATAAAATAGACGTTCCGGCATTCTGGGAGGAGTCTCTAAATAATGGTTTGGATGACAAATTAGCAGTATACGCTGGAGAAATGGGGGTTATGGGTATTTGTATGGAATTTGATAAGGAACAGGAGCAGGTCCGTTATTTTATCGGTGCCGAGAAACCAAACAAGGGAGTGCCGGAGACATGGGAAGAAGGTTTAATTCCGGCAGCTACGTGGGCAGTGTTCCCTGTGAATGGGCCAATGCCAGGAGCGATCCAACGTGTGTGGGAGAGAATTTTCTCGGAGTGGTTTCCATCAACTGGATACGAACATGCTGGAGGACCGGAAATAGAGGCATATACAAATGGGGACCCATATCATGAGAATTATTATAGCGAAATTTGGATCCCGATTGTAAAAAACTAATTTGCATCTTTGAAAATGCGTAATATATGCCAAAACAGGGCAATGTAGTAAGTGAGAAGGAGTGATTTTATGCTCGGTTATTTTACAGAACCTTATGTTCGCATAACCCTTACTATTATTGTCCTTGTAGTTATTTTTGTAATTCTTAGCCGTAACAAGAAAAGGAAAGCTACGGATTCGCTTGATATGATGAAGAGGCGCTATGAAGATGGAGAGCTTACCAAGCAAGAATATGAAGAAGCATTAAGGAGACGCGGTAAATAAGTTTATGTTATGAAGTGCAAAAGAATAAAGAGATCCAGTAAAAATGCACGTCATGCGGATATGACGTGCAAAAAGAGCAAGAGATCCAGCAAAAATGCACGTCATGCAGACTATGACGTGCAAAAGAATAAAGAGATCCAGTAAAAATGCACGTCATGCGGGCTATGACGTGCAAAAAGAGCAAGAGATCCAGCAAAAATGCACGTCATGCAGACTATGACGTGCAAAAGAATAAAGAGATCCAGTAAAAATGCACGTCATATAAGGTTCAAACAAGCTTTTGGCATCTTAATATCTTTAAAGTTTGTGAACACATAATCATCACAATTTTTCCGTAGTACCATTAGCTTTCACCTAACATAAAGGCCCGCATTAACAGCGTTTTGTAACCATTTTAATTTCTAATCGTTACTGGGTGTATACTGTCTACAATCAGTTGTTGTATACCTTCGATGTCCCCTCGATGAAAGAGGTCAACAATCGTACTACCAACAATAACGCCATCACAATAGCTGCTTAATGTTTGTGCCTGCTCAGCAGTGGAAACGCCAAACCCAGCTAGGACAGGTACTGAACTGTAGGATTTAAGCATCTCCAAATAAGCTCTCACTTCTTCGACATATGCTTCACGGGCTCCAGTTGTGCCAGTGACCGATACAGCATACAGGAAGCCCTCTGATCTCTTTGCAATTTCTTTTAGTCTATCTTCTTTACTTGTGAGGGCTGCCAGTCTAATAAAGGCCAAGGAGGATTCGTAGAAAGCATCTGCAATGAACTTCTCTTCCTCTATTGGAATATCTGGTACAATTACACCATCAACCCCAGCCTCGGCACAATCTTGGGCAAAGGATGCTATACCATAACGGTAAATGGGGTTTATATATGTCATTAAGATGATGGGGACATTTCGTTCTTCTTTACTAATCTGTAATACTTGCAGAACATTAGCAATGGTAGTACCGTTTTCCAATGCTCGTAATCCTGCAGCTTGAATAGTCGGTCCGTCGGCCACGGGATCGGAAAAAGGAATTCCTATTTCAATTGCCGCTGCTCCGCAATTTTGTAGAAAAAGAATCCGCTCATTTAATACGTCCAGACCACCATCTCCAGCCATGATATATGGTACGAAAAGGTTCTCCCCATTAGATTGCTTTTGGTTAAAATAGCTCTCCAGCTTTGCTTTTCCCATTTAGTTTACCTCCAATGTGTTTTTTACCTGCTCCACATCTTTATCGCCACGTCCGGAAAGGCAGATGACCAGCTTTTCCTGTGGACTCATTTCTGCAGCGAGCTTTAGGGCGTAAGCTACAGCATGCGCGCTTTCGAGTGCTGGAATAATTCCTTCAGTTTTTGATAAAATCTGAAACGCTTCTAGTGCCTCTTCATCAGTGATCGAAGTATAGTTCACTCGTTTTGTTTCATTTAAATGGCTATGCTCTGGCCCCACCCCGGGATAATCAAGACCAGCAGATATGGAAAATGCTTCTTCAATTTGCCCATGGTCATCCTGAAGCAAATGTGTCATCGTACCATGAAGAATACCGACACTTCCGCTTGATAGGGTGGCAGCGTGTTGTTTTGTTTCAAGCCCAGCACCCCCAGCCTCAACGCCATAAAGCTTCACGTCATCCTCCTCGACAAATGGGTAAAACATACCCATCGCATTGCTTCCACCGCCTACACAGGCAATCACTGCATCAGGTAGGGAGCCTGTTTGTTCTACTATTTGTTGTTTGGTTTCATTGCCAATAACAGACTGTAAATCACGTACGATTTGTGGAAAAGGGTGTGGTCCCACAACGGAACCGAGGATATAGTGAGTATCTTCCACATTATTTACCCAGTAGCGCAATGCTTCGTTTACAGCATCCTTTAAGGTACCGCTTCCCTGTGAGACACTGCGAACTTCAGCGCCAAGCAATTCCATTCGAAACACGTTTAGTTTTTGTCTGCGAATATCTTCTTCTCCCATAAACACAATGCAATCAAGGTCTAGGAGGGCGCAAACCGTAGCGGTAGCAACCCCGTGCTGACCGGCACCTGTTTCGGCTACAACCTTTCGTTTCCCCATTCGTTTTGTCAGTAGCGCCTGACCGATAGTATTATTAATCTTATGGGCACCAGTATGATTCAGGTCCTCACGTTTTAAATAAATCTGTGGACCTGCCAGCTTCCGAGTTAAATGTTCAGCAAAATATAGAGGGGTTTCCCTGCCAATGTATTGCTTTAAGTAATAATCTAAGCTTTCTCGGAATGCTGGATCCTGTTTTGCCTCCTCATAGACAGCTTCTAATTCAAGTAGTGCAGGCATGAGTAGTTCTGGTACAAACCTTCCACCAAAGTTCCCGTATCTTCCCTTTTCATCTGGCATCGTATAGGTTGTCATTTGATCGCTTCCTTTCGCTTTGCATTTATAATAAATTCCTGTATCTTTTTACTGTTTTTTTCGCCTAACGTTTCTACACCACTTGATACATCAACGCCAAGTGGGTTAGCCACTTGTATTGCCTGGCCCACATTCTCTGGTGTCAGTCCACCTGCAAGAATAAATTTAGAAGGCTTAAACGTTAATTCCTCTATTATCCTCCAGTCGAACGTTTTGCCATTTCCACCATGGTATTTACCAACAGGACTGTCTAGTAAATAATAATCACAAGGATAATCTTTCATCTCCTCCGCGTTGCTACCTCCTACAGAAAAAGCTTTAATCACCGGGGAAGATAGTTCTCTAGCAAGAGAAGCTGGTTCATCTCCATGAAGTTGAATATAGTCAAGGTTTACCTCTTCAGCTATCTGCTCCATCACCTCTTTTGTTTCATTTACAAACACACCAACCTTTTTAACAGAAGGGGGGAGGTGGCTCCCAATCAAGGCAGCGTCTTTGGGGCTAATTTTCCTTTTGCTATCGGCGAACACAAAACCAATAAAGTCTGCTCCAGCTTCTACTGCAACCTTTGCAGCATGTACTGTCTGAATTCCACAAACTTTAACGAGCATTTTCTTTACTCTCTTCTATTGGTTTAGGGACTCGTAAGGATTGGAATGTCGCTACCAGATCTTCGGAACGCATTAATGTCTCCCCGACAAGAATGGCTTGAGCTCCAGCTTTTGCGGCCACCTTCGCATCTGAAGTCGACTTCATCCCACTTTCGCTTACTAAAAAGGAACCTGGCTTGGCAAGTTTGGCTAAATGTTCTGTTGTGTGAAGATCTACTTCAAAGGTTTTCAAATTTCGATTGTTAATTCCGATTAAATCAGGTTTCAGTTTGTTTGCTATTTCCATTTCCTTTTCATCATGTACCTCACAGAGCACTTCAAGATCCCGCTCTTTTGCGTAGTTAAAAAGGGCATTTAGTTTTTTCTCATTTAGTGCTGCTACGATAAGCAAAATGATTGTCGCCCCGGCTGCTTTTGCCTGGTCTATTTGGACAGGATCAATAATGAAATCCTTACACAGAATAGGGAGGTTCACAGCATTGCTTACTGCCTGAAGATCTTCTATAGAGCCATTGAAAAATGTCTTGTCAGTCAGAACGGATATAGCCGAGGCACCATTTGCTTCATATTGTTTTGCCTGTACAACAGGATCGACTGTTGCGGAAATTTCCCCTTTCGATGGGGAGGAACGTTTTATTTCTGCAATAATCCCAAGGCGGTCAGAAGTAAGGAGTGCTTTGCTTAGTGGTGTCACCTGCCTTGTGGAAGGTACTTGATCAAACGTTTGATTTAACAATATAGCTACTTCTTTTTCTTTTTGCGCTATGATTTTTTCTAAAATTGTCATGAGACCACCCCGCTTGTAAGTTTTTTGCTGTAGTAAACCAAATTTTCCAGACAGTATAGTGCTGCCCCTGATTGAACACTTTCTCTTGCTAGCTCAACAGATTCGTGAATCGTGTTAGCAGCTCCATTTGCATAAATTCCTAAACCGGCATTTAATATAACCGTATCCAGATAAGGGCCAGGCTCTCCATTTAAAACACGTTTGGTTATTTCTGCATTATCAGCAGCACTACCACCTTGGATTCTTTCGTTTGGAACAACCGGAAGCCCAACCTCCTCTGGGTGAAGGGTGAAAGGGGTAATGCTCCCGTTTTCCAAGAGGACTAGATGGTTTTCACCAGCAAGAGATGCTTCATCCATAAAGCCGGCACCGTTTATAACAAGCGCTCTGCGACGCCCGAGTTGGTTCAAAGCTTCTGCCAACATGGGAAGCATATCCCTTCGATAGACACCGAGTAACTGTGAGTCAAGCTGAACAGGGTTTGTTAGTGGGCCAATCACATTAAATACAGTCGGAAGGCCAAGATCTTTACGAACTTTCATAAAAGGCTTTAATCCCGCGTGTACATGTGGTGCAAAGAGGAAAGCAATATTGTTTTGGGCAAGCATTTCTTCTACATGCTCTTTGGAAAAGGAGAGTGAAACTCCTAAATGTTCCAATACATCAGCACTACCTGTCTTGCTTGAAATGCTTCGGTTCCCATGCTTGGCGACAGGGATGCCGGCACCAGCAATAACAAATGCTGCCGTTGTACTAATGTTAAAACTGTTGGATTGGTCACCGCCTGTGCCACAATTATCCATAACATTCGCTATACGGGTTCCGTGAAATGTTGAGTGGCTACGAATCACTTCAGCCATGCCAGCTATTTCTTCCGGCGTTTCACCTTTAACTCGTAACGCTGTAAGAAAGGAAGCAATCTCAGCATCCGTTACATTTCCGTTTATACATGAATTCATAAGAATCTGAATCTCATCTGTCGCTAAATTTTCTTGGTTAATTAGTTTCTCTAGAAATTTCTTCATAATAAGACTCCTTTCTTATTTCCTCTAAAAAATTGCGGATGATTTTTCTTCCTTCTGTAGTGCCAATCGATTCTGGGTGGAATTGCACACCATATAAGGGGAGGGTGTTATGTTGGATTGCCATAACTTCTCCATCCTCCAAGGATTCTGCCGTGACTTGCAATGAATGAGGTAATGTCTCCTTCTCCACCACATAAGAGTGATAGCGCATGACTTCAAGTGGCTGACTTAGATAACGAAACAGCCCGGATGATCTGTGTGTGATAAGCGACGTTTTGCCATGCTTTAGTTGTTTGGCCTGTCTTAAAGTGCCACCAAGTGCTTCTACAATTACCTGGTGGCCTAAGCAAATACCTAGAATCGGAATCGTTCGGTGAAAATGGGAAACAAGTTCAAGGCAGATGCCCGATTCTGCCGGGAGGCCAGGCCCAGGGGAAATAATAATCGCCTCAGGTTCCAAACGCTCTACTTCTCGAATCGTTATTTCATCATTACGAACCACTACCACTTCTTTGGCCTCTTGGGAAACATATTGATAAACGTTGTACGTAAAAGAATCATAGTTATCCAGTAACAAGATCAATGTTGGCCACCTCCATGAGTGATTTTGCTTTATTTAATGTTTCTGCAAACTCGTTTTCTGGTATGGAATCATGCACAATCCCTGCACCTGTTTGCAAAGAAGCTATCCCATCCTTTACCACAAGGGACCTGATGGCAAGTGCAATGTTGATGTCCTTGTTAAAGCCGATATAGCCAACCCCACCTGCATAAACCCCGCGTTTCGTTTCCTCTAATTGGTTTATAATCTGCATGGCACGGATTTTAGGTGCTCCAGAAACGGTGCCTGCTGGTAAACAAGAGATAAGGGCGTCGATACTGGATAATCCCTGCTTTAATGTGCCTTTAACTTCTGAAACAATATGCATGACATGCTGGTATTTTTCGACCTTCATAAAGGTAGGGAGTGTGATACTGCCTATTTCGCAAACACGTCCTAAGTCGTTTCGTCCGAGATCAAGAAGCATCCGATGTTCTGCAATTTCCTTTTCGTCATCCAGCAGGTCCTCCATCAACTCCTGATCTTTTTCTTCTGTTGTTCCTCTTGGTCTTGTACCTGCTATCGGGTTTGTCAGGATGTCATTTCCTCTTGTTTGAATTAAACTTTCTGGTGAAGCGCCTAGCAGAACGTAATTGGTAAAGTCGATATAAAACATATAGGGTGATGGATTTGCTTTACGCAACTTACGGTAAAAGGAAAAGGGTTCGCCATCCATCGTTGCGTTCATGCGCTGGGACAAAACTACTTGGAAGATGTCACCTCGCTCAATATGCTGTTTGGCGACTCTAACCTTTTCTTCAAAATTAGCCTGTGAGATTTCTGGTTGAAAGTTGATAGTCTGTTGATCTATCTCCGGGTCTTGAAAAGGCAAACTTAAACGTTCCCTTAAGTCTTCAAGCCTTGCATTCAACACGTACTCGGATTCCTGGTCTGGATTCATGGCGATCAAATAGATCTCTTCATTTCGATGGTCGAATGCGATGATCGTTTTATAGAGCATGAGATGAATGTCCGGCATCTCTAGTTCATCCATTGGCGCTTCTCCTATCGATTCAAACTGGCGGATCGCATCATACGCGATGTAACCAATCGCTCCACCTTGAAAGGGGACAGGCAGGCTTGCTTCCAGGTGAGGAAGGTTTTCCTTCAAATATGTGAGTGCTTCCTGAACAACTTCCTCATCAGGGTGTCCTTCTTCTTTTACCACTGTGACATTGTTATGACCGAGGACCTCTTTATAAGGACTGCAGGCAATGTAGGAATACCGTCCCTTCGTTTCATGTTTGAAGGAGCTTTCCAAAAGCATCTTCTTTGTCCCATGTAGTCGTTGAAAAATAGAAATAGGTGTATGAGTATCAGCATTTATTTTTAAAAACGTATAGTTGGCATGCTTTCCGTTCTTTCTCATTGTCATCATCTCCTTAGATTGGCATTTTTTATGTGAATTCATAAAAAAATCCCCTATAAACGCAGAAATACTGCGTTTATAGAGGACGATTGTGACCGCGGTGCCACCTCTGTTGAAAAGAAAAGACTTTCTCTCTTTTCATCTTGTTCAGATACGGAAACCCAAATGAAGGGATCGATATCCTATCCGTGTAACGGCGGAACTCCGTGTTTTCCTACTAATGAAATCAAGTTCAGAAAACCTCTTGTAAGTCCATTCAGTATACTTATTCGTGCTGGATCCCACCTATCCCAGCTCTCTGAAACGACTTCAGTATAACTACTTCTCTTACATAAACGATTTATATATTCTATTCCAAACAAAAAGGCCCCGCATCCGAAAAGGACGAGGGACCGTGGTACCACCTTTATTAGCTGAAAAACAGCTCACTTTAGCAACATCGGGCACATGCCCAATATTCGTCTCGTGTAACGATGAGACCTGTTCGCCAAAGCCTACTGCATACTGGTTCGGTTTGGAAGCTCAGAAGCCCATTCACCTAAATGTCCACACTGATTCTCACCGACCATCAGCTCTCTGCAAGTGTTCAAACTAGGTTACTATTCTTCTTCAACGCTCATTAGATTAAGTTGATTGAAAATAATGATAAAAGAAACGGGATTAAAAGTCAAGGTGTTTTTTGTGAAAGTTTTTCGGATATAGTTTCTAGTTCTCCCAAGCCTTCTTGTGGTATGGTAAAAATATATCGGAATGGAAGGATGTTAGATTGATGGAAAAGAAGAAGATTGGAATTGTTTTCGGAGGGAAATCAGCAGAGCATGAAGTATCCTTGCAATCTGCTAAAAATATAGTAGATGCCATTAATAAAGAACTATTTGAAGTCGTTCTTATTGGTATAGATAAAGAAGGACAATGGCATTTAAATGATGCGTCATCATACTTATTGAATGAAGAAAATCCTAAATTAATAGAGTTAAATAAATCAAACGCCTCTGTTGCGGTAGTTCCTGGGAAAGGGAGTGACCAGCTGGTAAAAGCAGGTGATGCCACTCCGCTAGAACAGCTTGATGTAATTTTCCCGATTGTACATGGTACGTTAGGTGAGGATGGTAGTTTGCAAGGAATGCTAAGAATGGCCAATCTTCCTTATGTTGGACCAAATGTATTGTCATCAGCAATTTGTATGGATAAGGCTATTGCGAAGGTAGTACTGAAGGATGCTGGGATAGAGGTTGCCAAAGGATTTTCTTACACACGGGCTAACAAGGATAGCATCTCCTTTGAAAAGATAAAAGAAGCGTTAGGTACTCCACTTTTTATTAAACCGGCAAACCAGGGGTCTTCTGTTGGGGTTACAAAGGCTACTACGAAAGAGGAATTTATATCTGGAGTAGAAGCGGCTTTTCAATACGACCACAAAATTGTCATTGAAGAAATGATTCTCGGCCGTGAAATTGAATGTGCCGTGTTAGGAAATGCAGCACCGAAGGCTTCAGAGCTTGGTGAAATACTACCACAAAGTGATTTTTATTCGTATGAATCGAAGTATATTGATGAAAAGGGGGCGGAACTCTCTATTCCGGCAAAGCTTGATGAAGAAATTGCTTCAGATATAAAATATACAGCAATTCAAGCATTTCAAGCATTACAGTGTGAAGGGTTGGCTAGAGTAGACTTCTTCTTAACCGCCGAAGGTAGAATTGTCGTAAATGAAGTGAACACCTTACCAGGATTTACGAAGATTAGTATGTATCCTAAACTATGGGAAATAAGTGGTCTTGCATATACTGACCTTATTACAGAGCTAATTGAACTAGCTATCGAACGCTATGAAGAAGACCAGCAGTTAAAAAGTACGGTTTGGGAATAGACAAAATAGAGGTAAAATAGAATGCTTCTTTCTCAAAGCTTCTTATACTGTAAAATGAGAGAGTCTAACAACCAAAAAACAAAAGCATGAAAAGAAGATAACAAAAACGCTGAAGCAAAATCAGGATTATCATGTATTAAGAATAATATTGCTGTTACGAGGAAAGCGGCTGAAAAGTAAATAAGAAGATGGTTAATAGAAAAACGTTTAGGTCTTTTTCTTAACCATACCTGGACAGGGACAGCAAAAACTAGAAAGCAAAAGAAGTAAATAATAGAAACAGTTATAAATCCAATAAAACTAAAATAAGGATACAAAACTATAAAATAAAATAAACTTGCTAATATGGAAGTTCCCATTAAGCAAATAAACACAAGAACAATCAATTTGCACACCACCAGTAAGACCAGAAATAAATAAACGGCACCAATGAGGAAGGGTTGTCCCCCTTAACGTTGGTGCCATTTTATTATGAATGTCTTTAATACGCATATGAAGTTATCGCTTAAAAACGAGTGAATTTTTGTGTAACTGGCTGACGTTCTTTTAATGCAGGATGTTCATCAAAATACCCTAAATGAATAAATCCAACAATCTTTTCTTCGTCGCCTACGTTTAGAATTTCTTTAACTTTCGGATCATAAATATGTGGGTTGGTTTTCCACACGGCACCAAGTTGTCTCTCCCATGCAAGCAACCAGAAGTTTTGAATCATGGAAGCTACTGCACCGTAATTTTCCTCCCATTGCTTTGGGATTTCAGGTTCATCCATTACCACAACAAGGATAGCATTTGGCTCGTTAAGGTAATCTTCACGATTTTGCTGGCGTTCCTCTGGGTAGGTAGAAGCGACTTTTTTTGCGAAGGATCCTAGTCGTTCAGGACCGACAAAGATAAAACGCCATGGTTGACGCATGCCGTGAGTTGGTGCCCACACAGCATCCTCAAGCAAATCCAAAATAACTTCTTCTGTTACTGCCTTATCATTATAGCCTTTTTTTACTGACCGACGCTCCCGGATAGCTTTTGCCAGGGCAGACTTTTTATCTGTTGAGTTCATTTTATGCCTCCTGATTTTGTATGTCCGTAATTGATAATAGTTTTCATTTAATTGTATCGGAATAAATAAGGAAAAGCAACACTCCTCCTTTTTTTATGAGAGCTAAAAAAAGTCTTGATAAATAGTTGACTCCCCGTAATAATAAAAGAAGAGAAAGGGCTTTCTATTTATGTAAATGTGATATTATTCACAAGGAAGGGGAGTGAAATAATGAAAGCTTTTTTAACTAGAAAAGGGGTCACACTATCCGTTAAAGAATATCTTCTTACTGCTTTAAGTTACATGGCATTAGGATTGTTCTCCTCTTTAATTATTGGCCTCATTATAAAAACGGTTGGTGAGGAACTTATAAGTGGGTTATTGCCAGGGGTAGGAGCCTCCATGGCAGAAATGGGCACCTTTGCAATGGATACCAAGATAATGGGTGGTGCAATAGGGGTCGCAATTGCTTATGGACTAAAAGCTCCACCGCTTGTATTGTTTTCTGTACTGTTTGCCGGGGCTTATGGAGCAGAATTAGGTGGTCCAGCTGGGAGTTATGTAACGGCATTACTGGCAACTGAATTTGGTAAGATCGTTTATAAGGAAATGAAGGTTGATATCATCGTGACGCCATTCGTAACCATTGTTGCTGGCTTTCTGGTTGGCTCCTTTATCGGACCACCAATACATACATTTATGGTCGGATTTGGTGATATCATCAATTGGTCAACCACACAACAGCCGTTTATCATGGGAATATTAGTAGCGGTTCTGATGGGGTTTGCACTAACAGCTCCCATATCTTCTGCAGCAATTGCCATTATGCTATCCTTGGACGGACTGGCAGCAGGTGCTGCAACAATTGGTTGTGCTGCACATATGATTGGCTTTGCAACTGCGAGCTATAGAGAAAATGGTTTTGGTGGGTTTATCGCACAAGGAGTTGGTACTTCAATGCTACAGGTGGCTAACATTATTAAAAAGCCCATCATTTTACTTCCACCTACCATTACAGCAGTGATTCTAGCACCTATTGCTACAGTGTGGCTGCAATTAACTAATAATGCTTCGGGGGCTGGCATGGGTACAAGCGGTTTGGTCGGGCAAATTATGACCTTTGAGTCGATGGGTTTTTCTACAGAGATTTTTTGGAGTGTTCTTCTGTTACATTTCATTGCACCGGCGCTTATTAGTCTAATTATTTCAGAAACGCTTCGCCGGAAAGGCTGGATAAAGACTGGGGATATGAAAATTACTTACGAATAGTCGTAACTAAAAAATATCTTAAAACGTAAAAAGGGTGCCCCTACATCTCTTGAGACACAGGGGGCACCCTTTCTGGATTATTAAACGATTCTCTTTTTGAGAACGCCTGCCAATATTGCGGCTGCGACAGCACCAAGTATAATAGCAAGTAGATAAAGTAAGGCTTGTGTAAATCCACCTTCGACAAGGCCGATTACGAAAACTCCACCATGTGGGGCTTGAAGCCCGATATTGAATAACATGGTCAAACCTCCTGTTACTGCTCCGCCGAACATAACAGATGGAATAACGCGAGCCGGATCGGCTGCTGCAAACGGAATAACACCTTCTGTAATGAAGCAGGCACCTAACACGTAAGCTGTTTTTCCTGCTTCACGTTCTGTTTTATTAAACTTGTTCTTAAACAAGGTTGTGGCGATGGCCATACCTAGTGGAGGAACCATTCCAGCTGCCATTACGGTTGCGATAAATGAATAGTTACCAGCATCAAGCATAGCGATACCAAATGTATAAGCTGCTTTGTTAATTGGACCACCAAGGTCAAAGCCCATCATCGCGCCTAAAATAATACCGACAAGCACTTGGTTTGTTCCACCCATTCCCTCTAGGAAGGAAGATATACCAGTATAAACCTGAGTAAGTGGTGGATTAATCAGCATCATAATAAGCCCGGTTATTGCGATACTAAATAACGGGAAGAATAAAACAGGTTTTAAGCCTTCCAAAGCATTAGGCAATCTAGAGAATGCCTTTTTAACAAATAGCGTTACATAACCGGCAAGGAAACCGGCAATCAGACCACCGAGGAAACCAGAACCTCCGTCAGCACCGTCTGCTCCTGACACCGTGATTGCAATCAGACCACCGACCATACCTGGAGCAAATCCTGGACGCTCGGCAATACTTGAGGCGATAAACCCGGCAAGAACTGGTACCATTAAGAAGAACGCTTTATCACCACCAATGGTCTTCAACATTGCTGCGAATGCATTGTAGCTATCACTGTCTGGGTCGGTTGCTTCAATTCCCCAGAAGAAGGACAGGGCGATTAAGATACCACCACCAACTACGAATGGTAACATATTGGATACACCATTCATTAAATGCTTGTAAAAGCCATTTTTACCTTCTTTTTCGGAGGACTCATCTTTTCCGCCCTCATGTTTGTACACAGGAGCATCTTGTTCAGCAGCTCGTGTTAGCAAGCTGTTAGATTCATGAAGTGCTTTCCCAACAGGTGTTTGAATCACATGCTTCCCATCAAAACGAGCCATTTCTACTTTTGTATCAGCTGCGACAATGATTGCGTCAGCTTCTGCTATTTCTTCCTCTGTTAGACGGTTTTTAACACCACTTGAACCGTTTGTTTCTACTTTGATGTTAATTCCCATTTCTTTTGCTGTCTCGTTAAGCTTTTCAGCAGCCATATACGTATGCGCAATCCCTGTAGGACAGGCTGTTACAGCAAGAATTTTTTTAGAATCTGCAGGAGCTTCTGTCATAGGTTCTTCAGGCTCTTCAAGCTCTGCTTCTTTTTGGTTTACTGCCTCTAGTATTTGTTCAACTGAGGTAGCGTCGTATATTTTACTACGGAACTTCTCATCCATCAAAAAGGTAGATAAGCGAGAAAGTGCCTCTAAATGTGCGTTATTTGCGCCATCGCTTGCTGCAATCATGAAGAAAAGGTGAGCAGGCTGCCCGTCAAGTGAATCATAATCAATTCCTTCGGCAGAACGACCAAAAGCAATTGCCGGATCTTTAACTGCAGCTGATTTAGCATGAGGGATGGCGATACCTTCACCAATTCCCGTTGTGCTCTGTTCCTCTCTCCCGAAAATTCCTTCTTTAAATTTCTCTTTATCATGTAATTTTCCAGCACGATCAAGCTGTCCAATTAGCTCGGTTAAGACATTTTCTTTCGTATTTGCCTGTAAATCAAGAATAATGGTCTCTTGTTTAAGCAATTCTGTGATTTTCATGTTCGTCACATCCATTCTACTGTTTCAATTTTAACTTCGTTCAATAACCGTTCCACATCTTCTTTTGTACATAAATCTGTCGTAAAGGCAGTTGCACTTCCTGTTGCAACACCGTATTTAAAAGCAGCCATCGTGTCGTTGTTTGTTACATAAGAGGCTAGAAAGCCGGAAACTAGAGAGTCTCCTGCACCAACTGTATTAATTGCTTTTCCTTTCGGGGCTGATGCAGTTAATACATGGTTAGCACTAACCAAAATCGCACCTTCTCCGCCCATGGAAACAATTACATTTTGAATACCGCTTTCAACGAGCTTTTTAGCATAAATGATGGCATCCTGCTTGGAGTTTATTGTCACATTGAAAAGTTCGCCCAGCTCATGTTCATTTGGTTTAATGAGAAAAGGCTTTTCCTTAATAAGCTCTTTTAATGCTGGCCCTGAGGTATCAAGTACAAAAGGAACGTTGTTTTCGCGACATGTTGCCAAGATACGTCGGTAGTCTTCTATTTTTATGGAATTGGGCAGGCTACCAGCCAGAACGAGCCAATCCTTTTTCGTAAGGGATTGTAGTTTAGCTGTTAATTGTGCCAACTGGTCTTCGGTAATATTGGGTCCTGGACCGTTTAACTCAGTCTCTGTATCAGCTTTGATTTTCACATTAATCCTTGTAATGTCTTTGGTCGCAATGAAATCTGCGTGTACGCCTTCCTGTTTCAGGAAGTCCATTACATAATCTCCTGTAAAACCACCAGCAAAGCCGGTCGCCGTGGTTTCGATGCCTAGTCGCTGAAGAACTCTAGAAACATTAATTCCTTTTCCACCTGGATAGTAATAGACCTCGCTTGTCCTATTCAACGTCCCGCTTTGAAAGGCGGGGAGGTAGGTAGTGTAGTCGATGGATGGTGTCATGGTGCATGTGTATATCATATGTGTATCACCTCTACTGTTTTCATTGCGGTAAGTTCGCTTTTTATATTTTCGGGTAAATTCCCTGTAATTAAGGTAGCCTCTTCCAAGTCACCAATTTTTGCAAAGTTAACTTTGTTTAGCTTGGAATGATCTGCCAGTACATATGCACGTTTGGCAAAGTTTCCTGCAATCTGTTTAATACTTGCTTCCTCAGGATCTGGTGTTGTATAGCCAAATTTTAAATCAAAGCCATTTACACCAAGAAAGCATTTATCAAAACGATAGCTTTTAATCGACTCTATTGCCTTTTGACCTATAAGCGCACTCGTTTTTGTTTTTATTTTGCCACCTGTTAAATAGGTAGATATCTCATGTTCCATTAAACGCTCAACCAAATTTAAACCATTTGTAACAACCACTATATCTTTGTGCTGTAAAAAAGGAATCATCTGAAAAGTTGTCGTGCCAGCATCAAGAAAAATGCAATCTCCATCTTCTACTAAAGAAGCGGCATGCTGTGCAATTCTTTTTTTATCTTGAAGGTTTTTGGTGGATTTCTCCAAAATGCTCATTTCACGAATCTTTTGCTCCGTCCTTGTAGCACCACCATGAATTCTTGTTAACATTTTTTTCTTCTCTAACTCTGTTAAGTCACGGCGTATTGTGGATTCCGAAGCTTTTGTTACGTCAATCATTTCTTGTATAGTAACAGTCTGCTTTTCCTTGAGGAGATCCACAATTATGGATTGTCTTTCCATTGTTAGCATATTGGATCACTCCAGTACGATTGATTCATCCAAATTATAAGGTAAACGATTGCAAAAATCAACCAGAATCAATCAAAAACAATCAAAAATAATCACGTAGAGGAGGGGATTGTTTAAAACAGTAGAAATTAGGTAATTAATCTATTGCAAAAGCCTTTTATAAATGCTATAGTCATAAAAATTTATCCCGGAGTAACCGTCCGTAAAACTCCCATTTAAAACATGAAGTGAAACAGTTTTTAGTGGGAGGAGACGGACGCTACCACCCCGATTCGTTCACCAAACAATCAGTTGGGGAAGAGCGAAAACCCTCTTTGATTGAAGTTTTACTTTATATACATTACCGACGTGTAAGAAAGGAGTGAAAGATATGAGGAAAGTCACCTTGGAAGAGGTATTTAGCCATCCAATTACGCAAAAGTATTTAAAGCGTTCTGGTGTTGCACATGCCATATCAGTCGCGGAATATGCCTTTAGGTTTGCCAAAAAATATAATGTCAATACAGACCATGCCACTAAGGCAGCACTGTTGCACGATGTTGGACATTACACATGGTATAGAGACGGAGAATGGGATTATGATTTGTATAAGGAAAATGATATACATGCGATTAAGGGGGCGAGCCGTGCCCACAAGTTGCTAATCAGAATTGGGGAGGATCGAATGGCAGCTAAAGAAATAGCTGTCGCAATTTTACTCCATACGGACTCCTATTTACCGGAAGGAGAGTTGCAGTTAAAGCCACTGCAACAAGTAGTGAATATGGCTGATGAAGCCGATGAAGAGGCTGGTGGCAACCATCATTATAAGAAAATAGATGAACAGGTTGCATTGGAGCGCATCCGAAAATTAGATAGCCAAATTGACCAAGTGGAAAGAGAAAGGGCAGAGGGAATTAGCTAGTGGCCTCTTAATGACCCCCTGACCTTTGCTTATAAAGACTTTTATTAGGTGATGTAGTCAATAAAAAAACCTGTTCCATTAGAACAGGCTGTCATACTTATTCTTCAAAATATTCTTCTAGGGTTATGCCCTGTTCCATGATTTCTTTTGCTGTTTTTTCTCCAACATATCGGATATGCCACGGCTCATACTGGTATTGTGTAATCTCTTCTTTCCCCTCAGGAAAACGTATGATAAACCCAAATTGAGCTGCATTTTCTTTTACCCATATACCCTCATCTGTTTTACCGAATTCCGTGTTTAATTGAAAATTCATCTCAGGACTCGTTACATCCATTGCTAGGCCAGTTTGATGTTCACTTTCACCCGGTCTAGCACTGAAATTGTTGGCAGCCTCTTCTCCATGCTCTGCTGCGTTACTAGCAAATATGGCATGTTGTCTATCATAAGAGCGAAATCCTGATTGTGCATATAAATCCATACCCGCTTCATCTGCGGCTTTAAATAATTTTTCTAATTTTATTGCAGCTATTTGACGCATCTGCTTTTTAGGTAGGTCTTCTGTGAATGGGAAGCGGACGTTAGGTGTCACTAAGTCTTCTGGCAAGTAATCACCAGGTAGCGCATATTCTTTATTTACCAATGCAAGCTGATCATATGGATTGCTTATAATCGGAGTCCCATATGTTGTGGTCGTTGATTCAGCTTTTTTAGGAAGTGCTTTTCCTGGTTGGAATTTTGCTTCGGCATCTTCTAACACTATGCTTAGAATTTTTTGAGTAGCTTCATTATAAACCCCGGATACTGGTGTTTCTTCAAATTGTAACTGCAAGTCTGTGACAGCCCAAGTAGTAGCTTCATCGTAAACTCCATTATCAGAGATGGTGTAGCCTATTTCTCTTAGCGCTTTTTGCAAAGAGGTAACCTCTTCTCCCTGGTCTTTCTTTTGTAGCGTCCCATTGGGTGCAGTAATTTCTTCTTCTAACTCTTGGGTAGTGGTTGACTCTACCTTGTCTAAAGAGTTATCATGCTGCTGTTCTTGCGGCTCTTTATTATTAGAAGAACAACCGGAAATAACCATAAGTATTGCTAGAGCTATACATAGTCTTTTTAACATCATAAACTCTCCCTAGCTTGGTTTTATATATTAATTAAATATATGAACCTAGTGCAGAGCATATGTGATAAATAAATCTATTAATTCCATTTTTTATATAGAATAATAAAGTAAATTTTAAATGGTGTTGAAAAGAGTAGTAGTAACACATGACATACTTAGGCATAGGCTGAATTAGTACAAAAACGGGTGGGGGAAGCCTATGGACATTTCACGAAAGTGGCAAGCTGCTATGATTGCTATTCTCTTCTTTTGTGCTTTAGCCGTAGTGTCAAGTGTTTATACTATGACACCATTGACGCAAGCATTGATGGCGAGTTTTCAGATTAATAGTACGCAAGCAGCAGGGGCAGCGAGCATTTTTTCTCTATTTTATGCTGTGGGCTTTTTAGTGTTTGGTCCTATTGGGGGGCGCTATGGATCTAAACGTACCATGATGACAGGCTTAATAATCCTTGGTGTAATTACTGGGTTAAGTGGGCTTGCTGAAGATTATCAGACCTTGCTTTTATTTAGAGCATTGCAAGGATTTTTTGCAGCCTCTTTTGCTCCTAACGCACTAATTTACGTTTTCCAGGTTTTTGAGGAGCGTCAACGCATTACCGCCATCAGTTTTATTAGTTTTGGATATGTGACTGCAGGGGTCTTCGGTCAAATCTTTGCAACGGTTGTAGAGCAATATTATTCATGGCATGCAATTTTCTTCGCATTTGGAGCAATGTATTTTGGTATCTTTCTTATTATGTTATTGGTCTTTCCTAAAGAGCAGAGGGTAATCAACCCCTTCCGTTTAAGGCAATATCCACAATCGATAGGACGGCTTTTCAAAAAAAGAATTCTCCTCTACTGCTATGTCGTCACAAGCGTCTTGCTTCTTTCATTTATAGGAATGTATACGATTTTAGGAGGATACTTACAAAACGCGCCATACTTCCTGACAGATCAACACCTTTTAGTCATACGATCAGCTGGGTTTATAGGAATGGTTATTACCTTCAGTTCAGGATATTTTGTGAGAAAATTTGGTGCTACGGTAACACTACGAGGTAGTCTTTCTATGAGTGTAATAGGATTAATTGGGGTGGGGTTGTTTTCAGATCCCTTTCTAATTACTATCATGAGTATTCTTTTTGTTGCTGGGATCTCGCTCACGTTCCCGGTTATTATGCTGTTAATTGGAAAATGGGGAGGAGAAGAGAGAGCGACTGCTTCTTCTATGTATGCTTTCATTCTTTTTATCGGAGCAACTCTTGGCCCAATGCTTGCTGTATCTTTTTTTGAAGCGTTTGGCTTTATGGTTAGTTGCTTCATGCTTGCAGGTATCCTTTGTATTGGCTCTATCTTTTCCTTGTTTATTCGGGAAAAGATGGAAGAGGCTAGGGCGTAGCGTACCTAACCCCAGCCTCTATTCCAAAACACTATTGTGCTTCGTATAATTTGCAAATTTCCACAATAACATTAGAAGCTTTTTCCATATTTTCTACAGAAATATATTCGAATTTCCCATGGAAGTTTTCACCACCAGTGAAGATGTTTGGTGTTGGTAAACCCATGTATGAAAGCTGGGATCCATCTGTGCCACCACGGACAGGCTGGATGATCGGTTTAATCCCTAGGTTAGTCATAGCGTCCTGTGCGATGTCTACAATTTTCATCACGGGTTCAATTTTCTCACGCATGTTGTAATATTGGTCTTTTAATTCTAATTTGATACTTTCATCACCGAATTTTTCTTTGATTTCCTCTGTGAATTTTACGAATGTCTTTTTCTTAGCCTCGAATTTTTCCCTATCGAAGTCACGAATAATGTAGGTTACTTCAGCCTTTTCTACATCACCAGAAACGGAAATTAAATGATAGAAGCCGTCATATTTATCGGTATACTCCGGTGCTTCTTGTTCGGGAAACTTTGAGATGAAAGAAGCAGCCATCTTTCCGGCATTCACCATTTTGCCCTTGGCTGTTCCTGGATGAACACTATTCCCGTAGAAAGTAACGCGGGCGCCGGCTGCATTAAAACTTTCATACTGTAATTCCCCAAGCGGACCGCCATCGACCGTATACGCATAATCTGCATCAAAACGTTCTACATCAAATTTATGAGGCCCTCTTCCAATCTCTTCATCAGGTGTAAAAGCCACTCTGATTTTTCCGTGTTTTATTTCCGGGTGTTCAATTAAGTAATGCATTGCTGTCATAATTTCTGCAATTCCAGCTTTATTGTCAGCTCCAAGTAAGGTCGTTCCATCTGTTGTGATTAATGTATGGCCCTTATAGGATGGTAGCTCTGGAAAATCCTCAGGAGTAAGCACAACATTCAATGCTTCGTTAAGCGTTAAGCTATTGCCATCAAAATTTTCGACAAGCTGTGGATTTACGTTTTTACCCGTAAAGTCTGTGGCGGTGTCAAGATGGGCTAGAAATCCAATGGTTGGAATATCTTTATCCGTATTAGCAGGCAATGTAGCCATCACATAGGCATTATCATCAACTGTTACATCCACTAGACCAATTTCTCTTAATTCCTTTACCAAAAGGTTGGCTAACTCAAATTGCCCTTGGGTAGAGGGGGTTTCCTCATTTTGTTCATTCGATTGTGTATCCATTTTCGCATAGGTAATAAAGCGATCTATCAATTCTTGTTTCAATGTATTCATCCCCCTGTTTTAAAATTTAGATATATTGCTAGTATACCGTATCATGGATTATCTGAACATTGAAAGAACGATGGTCTATACTTTCTTATTTCAGGAAAATTAACAGCAGGAGTTGGTTTAGGTTCCGCATTACGTTAAAATAAACGAATAAGATAAATTATTTTTGATGAAAATATAACCCACTGGAGGGGTAGTAATGTCCTATATTATTAGTGTAGAACGATTGAAAAAACGCTTGGAGAATGAGAATAATAAAGACAATACGGTAATCGTGGATGTACGCTTTCAATTAACAGATTCAGAGGCGGGGAGAAAGCAATATATAAAGGATCATCTACCTGGTGCTGTCTATCTGGACTTGGAAAAAGATCTTTCAAGCAAGCCAGAAAAGCATGGTGGTAAGCACCCCCTTCCTGATATGACTGCCTTTTCTAGGAAACTAGGGAAAATTGGAATTGATCATGAAACGACCGTAGTCATCTATGACCAGGAAAATGAAATGTTCGCTTCTAGACTATGGTGGCTTCTCCACAGTCTAGGACATCAAAGATCTTATGTTTTAGACGGTGGTTATAACGAATGGGTTAGACAAGGAAACGATATTACGGATCAGATGCCTGAGCTAGACTCTAAATTGTTTCGGCCTATTATCCTTGAGGGACAGACTGCTAACATAGAAGAAGTAAGGGAGAAACTGGAGAATGATACGGCGATATTAATTGATTCTCGAGAAAGAGAAAGATACTTAGGGAATAAAGAGCCACTATACCATAAAGCTGGACACATTCCAGGCGCTAAAAACTACTTTTGGAAAAATGTGCTTAATTCCAAAGGAGCTTGGAAAAAAGACATAGAATTAAAAGATCAATTTTCAAACTTATCAAAGGACACACAAATTATTGTCTCGTGTGGTTCTGGTATTTCAGCCTGTCCGAATGTACTTGCTTTGAAAATGGCAGGCTATGAAAATGTAAAACTATATCCAGGTAGTTTTAGTGATTGGATATCTTATGACGAAAATGAAATTGAAACGAAGGAAGAGTAGAATGGAAAAAGAACGTTGTGGATGGGTGACTGAAGATCCCCTTTATATTGCTTATCATGATGTAGAATGGGGCGTCCCAGTAAAAGATGATAGGAAATTATTTGAAATGCTTTGCTTAGAGGGTGCTCAGGCTGGATTAAGCTGGATTACTATTTTAAAAAGAAGAGAGAAGTATAGAGAAGCATTTGATCAATTTCAACCAGAAATAGTAAGCAAGTATGACGAAACAAAGGTGGAGCAATTGCTTACAGATGAAGGGATCATCCGTAACAAATTAAAAGTGCGTTCTGTTGTGACGAATGCCCAAGCCTTTTTACGGGTGAAAGAGGAATTTGGTAGCTTTCAGTCTTATATTTGGAAGTTTGTTGGTGGAAAGCCTATCGTAAATCATTGGAAATCACTCGAAGAGGTTCCAGCTGTGACCGAGGAATCTGAACGGATGAGTAAAGATTTAAAGCGCCGTGGGTTTAAATTTGTTGGTCCAACTATTTGCTATGCCTTTATGCAAGCAACAGGCATGGTATGGGATCATACCGAAACATGCTTTTTAGCTCAGAGTAAAAATTGATAAAACTAAAAAACTACGTTTACTGCATACACAGCACACGTAGTTTTTTATTAATCATATTAGGGTTCTGTAAAGGGAGTCGTTTGATCATAGAGGAGCTTTGCGATCATTCTAAGCTATAGACACGTCCACTATACTTGCAACCTTATACTTTTTTTACTGTGTCTCTTAAAATTATTTTAACTTAAAGACTTTTAGTTCCTGGTTTAATTGCTCCGCTAACTTGGCTAACTCATCTGCACTGTAGGATACTTCTTCCATCGAGCTCGATGTTTGCTGTGCAGAAGCGGCAGCTTGTTCTACTCCCGCAGCTGACTCCTCTGAAACGGATGCTATTTCCTCAATTAAATTATTCATCTCTTTACTATTCTGGGAAATCTCCCGTAGGTTAGATGAGATAAACGTAATCTTATTGGCCATCTCAGAAACAGAGGCGTTAATAGAATTAAAATTTCTACCTGTTTCTTCTATTTGTTTGGTACCTTCTTGGACTTCCTTATACCCATCACTTAACGAACCGACTACCTCTGTTGTTTCAGATTGGATGCGTTGAACAATGTTTGTTATTTCTCCAACGGAGGAGGCAACCTGTTCAGAAAGCTTTCCGACTTCATCTGCTACTACCGCAAATCCCCTGCCATGCTCCCCAGCTCTCGCAGCTTCTATGGCAGCATTTAATGAAAGTAAGTTCGTCTGATCTGCAATATCTTTTATAACAAGAACGAGCTTAGATATTTCATTGGATTGTTTATCAAGACCTTGTACTTTATCGACGGAGGTAGACACAATCGTATCAATCTGTTTCATTTGCGCGACTGATTTATTCATTAAGGCTGTTCCTTCATTCGTTAAGTCCAGCACTTTCGTAGAATTTTGTGCAGCCTCTTGCCCGTTTTGTTCTGAGAGTTCTACTTTTTGTACAAAATCATTCATATTTTCAGATAGGTCGGAAGCACTGTTTGCCTGTGTTTCAGCACCTGTTGACAGCTCTTCCATCGTCGTAGCTATTTGTGTATTTCCTTCACTTACTTCCTTGGAAGATTGTGTCAGCACCTCACTTCTCGAGGAAACAGAGTTGGAAGCATCTGCTACTTTCATTAGTATACTGTGAATGTTTCCCTTCATTTTATTGACCGCTGCAGCTAGCTGACCAATCTCATCTGTACCTTCGTAATCCATATCGGAAGTCCTAAGATTTCCATTTGCGACTTCGGATGTTACTCCAACAATCTTCTTAAGATGCTTCGTTATAATTCTACTTATAATGATCATTAATGGGATACCGATTATTGCTGCAAGAATGGTGGCGATCGCTAATGTTATAGCACTTCCTTGAATACTAGATTTTGCATTCTGAACCGATTTATTTTGGTCATCGTTAATAAGTGTTATCAATTCATTAACGTGTTCAATAGTTTCGGTTCTTAACCGGGAAGTATAATCACGAAGTGAATTTGCCATAATAGATTGTCCTTCCTCTACGGCTGGGACAATTTGTTCAGTGAACGCTCTATCAGTTGATTCATTGTTGCTAACAATGGCATTGAAATTAGTCCGTTGCTCATCAGTTTCCATAGATGGTTTAAGTTTTTCTGCAAGGGCTAAGAACTCTTCCTGGTACTGGATGAATTGCTCTTGGTATTTTTCGCTCTCCGTAAGTAGGTAATCAGCAATTTGAACATCCTTTGCTTGAATCAAGTAGGCCATATCAGCCATATCATTTACCCTCGAACTACTTTTCTCAATTTCTTTAATATCTTCCTGCCCCTTGGTTAATAGAAAAAACACTACACAAGCTGACGCAACAAATAAAAGCAATGTAAAAAAGAAAACAGTTATATATTTACGGCCTATACTAACATTACGCCAAGCAAACTTTTTGAGAAGCTTGGGTCGAGAGGAGTTCCGCCCATTATTCTCTTTTATTTTCTTTGGTTTTTTTGATCTTTTAAACTTCACAGTTCTGCCCCCATTAAAAAAACGTTTACTTTTAGTATCGGCTAACTTTTCTAAGTCTTAAGTACTATTGTAAATTTTATGAAAAATTATTTTCAGACACTTGCATTAAAGGGTCATTATCCTGTAGAATAGCAAATTGTGTGTCTGAGACTTATTAATAAATAAAGGTGATATAGATGGTTTATTCAGCATTTTTAGATAAAGAAAAAGGAAGAGACGAATTAAAGGAAGAATTAGATTCCTTGGAAATACAGTTACATCGGATGCAGAACAATATGAAAGAAATTGCAAAAAAATCCGAGATTATTAGCATAGATCAGGCAAATGAAGAACAATGGGTCATTATATATGCGGACAAAGGTAAGAAAAATTGCCAGGTCATGCTTCATGAATGCACAAAGCCTTACCGTGGCGACTGGGATTCTGCCATTCAGGCTGAGTTCCGGAGCGATTCAACGCTTCATATTGCAGACATAAAGGGCGTACAGAATAAAGGTTTTGGTTCTGTGCTTATGAAGCATTTAAAAGAAATAGCTAGAGAAGAAAATATGCAATTCATTACAGGTGATATTGTCGAAAGAGATTTTGATCATGTAAATAGACTGAAGCACTTTTATAGGAAGCACCACTTCAATATTAAAATTGATCATGAACATCTTTCCGGTGAGATCGTTTGGAATGATAGATAGTCACAAAATAGCTGTCTGAAAATTAACTTGACGCTATAGGGTCTAATCGATTAAGCTTTAAGAAGTATATTAAAGGAGGTGGGTTAGATGAATCGTACTGGAAGTATGGCTAAATTCAGGGAGTACCTTTGGATTTGTTATGCACTTTTTTCCATCCATTTTATTCAAGGGACACGTATGTCCTTTTCAGGAGTAAAATAATGGAAAAACCAGTAAGAGGCATCTACCTGCTACGGATTTAGGACGACAGGGAGCGGTTGCTCTTTGTCGTCTTTTTTATGGTTTATACTTTTTTGAAAATTGTTGTATGTTTAGCTATGCAAATATAAATGCAGTGAAAACAATAACAATACCAACCATTTGTAGGGATGTCTCTTCTATAGGAGGCAAAACAAATGATTTTATGCAGTTTACGAAATGTGACGCAAATAATTGGTGCAAATACTATTTTTCAAGATATAAATTTCGAAATCAAACAAGGTGAAAGAATTGGGCTAATTGGAAGAAATGGGGAAGGAAAAACGAGCCTCCTAAATCTGATCGCAAAGGAATCAGATCAGGAAAGTGGCATGATTTCTTGGAAGAAGGGTCTTCGAACAGGGCTTTTAAAACAAATTGCCATGCCGGATGATAAAAAGACTGTAAACACGTTAATGTATGAGGTATTTGAAGAGTTAAATAAAATAAAAGATAAAATGACGACCTTAGAGCATCACATGGCAAATGAAAGAGATTCTAATAAGCTTGATCGATATATGGAAAGGTATGGGTCTTTATTAGACCAGTTTCAGCAGGACGGCGGGTACGAAATGGATGCCCAGGTGCATCACGTTTTGAATGGTTTGCAAATGACCGATTTGGAAAATAAAAAATGGCACCAGCTCAGTGGGGGAGAAAAGACGAAAGTAGGTTTGGCACAAATATTGTTGAAAGCGCCTGATCTCCTGTTGCTTGACGAACCTACGAACCATCTAGATTTTTTAGCAATAGAATGGCTCACTACTTTTATTCGACAATACAATGGCACAGTGGTAATTGTCTCCCATGACCGTTATTTTTTAGATGAAACAATATCATCCATTTTGGAAATGGATCAGGGGGAAATTATAAAGTATCACACGAACTATACGGGTTTCGTGAAAGAAAGAGAAACGAGACTTCTAAAAGAGTTTCAGCAATACGAAGACCAGCAGAAAAAAATTCATAAAATGAAGGAAACAATTAAACGTCTTAAAGAGTGGGCTAACCAGGCCAATCCCCCTAATGATGGTCTACACAGACGGGCAAAAAGCATGCAAAAGGCACTTGATCGACTTACTGTATTAAAGAGACCGATTATTGATCAGAAGAAAATTGATCTCGATTTTGAAATGGGTAAACGTAGTGGGAAAGAAGTTTTAAAGCTTGATCATGTTTCAAAGCAGTATGGGAACCAATCTCTGTTTGAGGATTTATCCTTACTAGTCCGTTTCCGGGAACGCATTGCATTAATAGGCGAAAACGGAGCAGGAAAAACAACGTTGCTCCACCTGATGCTCGGGTTAGAGATTCCTGATCAAGGTTGGGTAAAACAAGGGAGTAACCTCTCCATTGGCTACCTTTCCCAGCATATGCTGGAGATGGATGCGAACAGAACCGTCCTAGAGGAGTTTCGGGAGCATGTTGCCGTTACAGAAGGGGAAGCAAGAGGAATCCTGGCAACCTTCCTTTTTTATGGTCCAAGTGTTTTTAAAAAGGTAAAGCAGCTTAGTGGTGGAGAGAGAATGCGGCTACGTTTAGCAGAGCTTGTTTATCAAAAACACAATCTACTATTATTAGATGAGCCGACCAATCATTTAGATATAGAATCAAAAGAGGTGCTGGAAGAAGCACTGGAACAATTTGAGGGAACGATTATAACCGTCTCCCATGACCGCTATTTTCTTGATCGCTTATTTCCTGTTACCTACCTACTTGCAGATCAGAAGCTTACAAGGTTCGAAGGTAATTACACCTTTGCAAGAAAGAAATGGTTGGAGAGGAACGAAGGATAAAGTAAATACGAGGGCTTGTCAGTATCTCGACTGGCAAGCCTTTTTTAGAAAATGAATTGCAATATATATATGTCTAATGTAATATATAAATAACAAATGTAATGTATATATAACAAAGTGGAGGTCTCCATGGTAAATAGAATAAAGTTAGCGAGAATGGAAAAGGGATGGACTCAAGAACAGCTTGCAAGCAGGGTAAAGGCAACGAGGCAGACAATTGGCCTAATAGAAAAAGGTGAATATAATCCAAGTCTTAATCTTTGTATTGCCATTTGTAAAGAACTTGGGAAGACATTGGATGAACTATTTTGGGAGGGATTTTAATATGAAATCATTTTTAAATTATTTACTACCTGATGACGAGTATAAGAGAACTCGTATACTGTATTTTCTCGGAGAGAGTGCAGTGATTTTGGCTCTAGGGGCGTTTATATTTGCAGCGCTAGAAATTTTTTTGTTTGATCTAGGAGAGTTTGATATAGCAATTACACTATTTATCGTTTTTGGTTTTATTGGCACTTATACATACATGCGTTATATCTTCTCGGGTATTGAATTTACAAATGTCTATAATCAGAAACAGTACAAGAAAGAGCGAAAGTTCAGGTTTATTGCTGCAATTTCTTCAGGATTTGTTTTTTTTATAGTTATTTTTCTGTTTAATGGTAAGCCATCTAATACAGAAGATTGGTTTGACATCATTGGACCTTCCGTTTTCTTTATTATTTTCCTATTCTTATTTGATTACATTTCTCTTAAACGTTCTTATCGAAAGAATAAAGAATTAACGGATGATTAGTAGAGGTCTTTCAAGCATAAGAATACATGTTTTCTAAATCAGTGTGATAAAATAAGGACATTTCATATGGAAGGGAAGTTGAACGATGCAGTATGTAACGCTTAATAATGGATTAGAAATGCCACAGTTAGGTTTTGGCGTTTGGCAGGTACCTGATGAGGAAGCAACTCCTGCTGTAGAAAAAGCAATAGAAGTTGGCTATCGTTCTATTGATACCGCAAAAGTTTATGCGAATGAAGAGGGCGTTGGTAAAGCGATTGCTAACAAAAACGTCCCACGTGAAGAGCTGTTTATTACAACAAAGGTTTGGAACAGTGATCAAGGTTATGAAAATACATTAAAAGCGTTTGATGCAAGCTTAGATAGACTTGGATTAGATTATGTGGATCTGTATTTAATTCATTGGCCAACACCAGAATTTGATGACTATGTGGAAACATATAAAGCGCTAGAAAAATTGTACAAGGATGGTCGTGTTAAAGCTATTGGAGTATGTAACTTTAATATCGAACATTTGCAACGTCTATTGGACGAGTGTGAGGTCGTACCTGCTGTTAATCAGGTTGAATGCCATCCATACCTACAACAAGCTGAGTTGAAGGCTTTCTGTGATAAGCACAACATTTACCTGGAAGCTTGGAGCCCATTAATGCAAGGTGGAGAAGTATTAAATAATAGTGTTGTAACAAATATTGCTGATAAATATAGCAAAACACCTGCACAAGTTATTTTACGTTGGCACTTACAGTATAATAACATTGTTATTCCTAAGTCGGTTACACCTTCACGGATTGAAGAAAACTTTGATGTATTCGATTTCGAATTAAGTGAAGAAGATATGAAAGAAATTAAAGGATTGGACCGTAACGAAAGAAAAGGTCCAGAACCAAGTGAAATGAACAAACGTTAATACAGACATTAGAGGAACCAGATGCAGTGCATCTGGTTCTTATTTTTTATAAGCAGGATTTTTTACTGTTAAGTCGAAATAATAACATGTGAGATATTTTTTCACACTAACATTAAAAATCGATAAGATGTAAAGACGCGTTTTATCCATTTTGGAAGGAGTGGTGGTTTATGAGTGTAAATAAAATAAGAGAACAAATCAGAGCCAAAAACTACAAAATGGAGGAACGTTCAAATTAATTAAACGGTTCCTCCTAAAAACTGGAGGAAATGAATTGACCAATTTAGAAAAAATGGGATGGACCCAACCTATAGAAAAAGAAGAACACGACAAACTTGCTAGAGTGCTGACAGTTCAAAAAAACAGCTACCGCCTTTCGGACGGCGATAGGGAATTTTTGGGGCAGGTAAGCGGAAAGTATTTGCATACTGCTAACGGGACACTTGATTTTCCGGCTGTTGGTGACTGGGTTGTGGTAGAGAAGCTATATGATGAAGAAAAGGCAGTGATAAAAGAGCTTCTCCCTAGGACTAGTCAGTTCATTCGGCAAGCAGCTGGTGATCGAACCGAGGCACAAATCGTTGCAGCGAATATAGATACAGTATTTATTGTGAATGCTTTGGACCATGATTTTAATAGTAGGCGGATAGAGCGCTATATTTTATCTACCTATGAAAGTGGAGCTTCCCCTGTTATCGTTCTAACAAAGAAAGATTCATGTACTTTGGAAAGAATAGAAGAGGTTATTTCTGATACAGAAGAAATTGCAATAGGAGTGCCCATTATCTCTGTTAGCGGCCAAACAGGGGAGGGGTTAGATCAATTATTATCTTATCTACCCCCAGGCAAAACGGGGGCTCTGCTAGGTTCGTCAGGAGTAGGGAAGTCGACATTAATAAATACACTGCTTGGAAAAGAAGTCCAAGAAACAAAAGAGATTAGAGAAGATGATAGTAAGGGAAGGCATACGACGACGCACAGGGAGATGTTTCGTTTGCCAAACGGAGCGCTTCTAATTGACACTCCTGGTATGAGAGAGTTGCAATTGTGGGATGGCCAAGAGGCAATAGGTACAACTTTTCAAGACGTGGAAGCATTGGTGGAAGCGTGCCGTTTTACAGATTGCAAACATGACACGGAACCTGGTTGTCGGGTGAAAGAAGCGATAGATAACGGAGAATTATCTACTGATCGATTTCAAAGTTATTTGAAATTGCAACGAGAATTGGCGTATGAAAAAAGAAAGCAGGACCAAAAAGCTTTAATTGAAGAAAAGAATAAATGGAAGCAGGTTAGTAAAGATCAGAAAAAGAAATATCGAGCAAGATAAGGCAACCCCTCTTACAGTTCTTGGGCTGTAAGAGGGGTTGTGAAATTCAAGAAAAATCAAACACACGTTTGATCAAATTTTCATATTCTCTAAAATAGGTTGGAATATCTTTTTCCTCCAACCCAACATACATGGCTTTACAAATGGATTCGTTGTACCATCTTTGTTTATCTACACCTGCGTTGAAGTTTTTCCAAGCTGCTTCTGATCCTAATTGTTTAATATCTTGTTCTTGACCGAGTAAGTTATCTAATTTATCAGCCACAATCAAATATTTTACTTCCTTTGACCCACTTCGGATAGTATCGATAGTATGCTGTTTTCTTTCCTCCCAAGATTTTGACTTATCTTCCGTATGGGCTGCAACAAGTTCGGCTACTTTGCTTCCAAAATGATCCTCCATGTCCTGTATTTCATAGGGTGTATCTTCCACAACATCATGCAAATATGCTGCGCAAATAAGCTCCTCGCTGCATCCTTCTTTCTCTAATCTTCCTGCTACTCTAATCGGGTGTGTTACATATGGTGCATTGGAGTTTTTTCTGGTTTGTCCCTCGTGCGCCATTTCGGCAAATTTTTTTGCTCTTTCCCTCAATATCGTCGCCTCCTTTATATAGAGATTATTATGCCGTCTATTTCGCTTATCGTTATTGTATAGGTTTGTTCCCAAACTGTGCAATAATAAATCAGCGAGTGGGTCTTCTCTTTCATTTCGGAATAGAAACAAGTAAACTGGTGCTATAATAAAATTTGGTTTAGTTCTAGTTGAGGAGGCTATACATAGTGGAAGAAGGTATAAATAGAAGAAAAACAGAACACATCCGCCTTTGTCTTGACGATAATGTGGAGGGTGTAAATAAATCAACAGGGCTAGAAGGGATATCCTTTATACATAACGCTTTACCTGAAATAAACTTTGCAGATATAGACTTGCAGACTTCATTTTTAAACAAAGCGCTAAAGGCGCCATTTTTGGTGAGTTCTATGACTGGTGGTAGTGAGCTGGCTGCAAAAATCAATCAGAATCTTGCTATTGCTGCAGAAGAGAAGGGTTGGGCTGTTGCGTTAGGTTCAACGCGAGCATTGCTTGAAAGTGACGCCCATAAAGAGTCGTTTCTCATTAGGAAACAGGCACCGACTGTACCACTTATAGCAAATTTAGGAGCAGTCCAGTTGAATTATGGATACGGAGCGGACGAGGCACAGCGGATTGTAGAGCTAACAGAATCAGATGCGCTTGTCCTTCATTTGAATAGCTTGCAGGAAGCAGTCCAAGATGGTGGGGATTTAAATTTTGAGAATCTCCTACCTAAGATCGAAGCTGTTTGTAAGCAACTTCAAGTACCTGTTGGAGCCAAGGAAGTCGGCTTTGGCATCGATGGCACAGTAGCAGAAAAACTTTATAATGCAGGAATATCCTTTATTGATGTTGCAGGAGCTGGTGGAACTTCTTGGAGCCAGGTGGAAAAATTGCGATCTCAAGACCCATTAAGGAGAGCAGCTGCTGAGGCATTTAATAATTGGGGGTTACCGACGAAGGACTGTATTGTTTCAGTTAAAAGTAGCAAGGCTGCAGTGCCTGTGGTGGCAAGTGGCGGAATGAAAACAGGAGTCGATGCTGCAAAAGCTATTACACTAGGAGCAGATGTAATCGGCTTTGCCAGACAACTACTACAAGCAGCAACCGAGTCTGCAGAATCTGTTTTAAGAACAATGGATCAAATTGAACTAGAACTGAAAATGACGATGTTTGGAATTGGAACAAAAACCTTAAACGAATTAAAAAATACAAATCGTGTTTCGGTGATGGGAAAATCATTACTAAATAATAAGACAGCTGAGGAATAATCTCAGCTGTCTTTCTCTTTACCAGAATAACTCTCACACGTGCAAAATGGAGATCGAAGAGAGATCTGAGCAGAATGCCCGTCATCGAGGTAATGAAGTGCAAGAGGAAGAAGAAATCCAAGCAAAATGCACGTGATCGAGGTGATGAAGTGCAAAAGGAAGAAGAGATCCGAATAAAATGCCCGTCATTGAGGTAATGAAGTGCAAAAGGAAGAAGAGATCCGAATAAAATGCCCGTCATCGAGGTGATGAAGTGCAAAAGGAAGAAGAGATCCGAATAAAATGCCCGTCATCGAGGTGATGAAGTGCAAAAGGAAGAAGAGATCCGAATAAACTGCCCGTCATCGAGTTTATGAAGTGCAAAAGGAAGAAGAAATCCGAATAAAATGCACGTCATCGAGTTTATGAAGTGCAAAAGGAAGAAGAGATCCGAATAAAATGCCCGTCATCGAGGTGATGAAGTGCAAAATCAAGAAGAGATCCGAATAAAATGCCCGTCATCGAGGTAATGAAGTGCAAAAGCAAGAAGAGATCCGAATAAAATGCCCGTCATCGAGTTTATGAAGTGCAAAAGGAAGAAGAGATCCGAATAAAATGCCCGTCATCGAGTTTATGAAGTGCAAAAGGAAGAAGAGATCCGAATAAAATGTACGTCATTGAGGTAATGAAGTGCAAAAGGAAGAAGAAATCCGAATAAAATGCCCGTCATCGAGTTTATGAAGTGCAAAAGGAAGAAGAGATCCGAATAAAATGCCCGTCATCGAGGTAATGAAGTGCAAAAGGAAGAGACTTATGAAGGCAATAACATTAGAACCTGGCGAAAAAACGGAGGTGGATCAATACTACACTTCAGATGAAACACCATCTAGATTTCAGTACGTGTTTGAATGATGTTTGGAAGGCAATGCGAAAAGGGTATGATACTTAAAAAGTAGCTAGGAGGAAAAATATGCCCTGGACCATGAATGATTACCCGTCTTCAATGAAAAACTTACCGGATATAACAAAAAAGAAAGCAATAGATATTGCCAATTCTATGCTTGATGAAGGATATGAGGAAGGTAGGGCTATTCCGATTGCTATCGATCAAGCCAAGGAGTGGCGAGACAACGCAAGTAAAAAAGAAGTAAGAGAATATGAAGAGGGTGGTAAGCCAACGAAAAGATCTGAAGAGGGTAAGCGATATGATGATAACCCGGAACGTTTAGAAGAGGGTGAACATGTCTTATCCCACGAAGATGGATGGGCAGTTTCATCAAGTAACGCTGAGAAACCAAGCGATGTATTCAATAATAAAGAAGATGCAATCAAGCGTGGTCGCGAAATTGCTAAAAATAAAGGAACATCTTTAACCATTCATAAAGAGAATGGAGACGTCCAAGAAAAACAAAACTATACAGATCAATCGTAATCACTTCCCTTAGGAAGTGATTATTTTTTTCCTCCTTACCAATACTAAGGAAAATGGCGAAGGAGGAATATCGTGGAGAAGAATGAAAGACCAACAGAGCATGATCAATTTATCCCTATGACTTCCATTACAAGTGGTGGAGGAATTCAGGTGAAAGAAGATGTATATTATTATACAGACCAAATAGTGAATATCGGATTTATTGGGCATCCAAATAGTGATACGTGGGTGCTAGTTGATGCTGGCTTACCTAATGCGGCACCGGAAATTAAATCAGTGGTGGTAGACAGGTTTGGACGAAATAGTAAGCCTGCAGCAATTATTCTGACACATGCTCATTTTGATCATGTAGGTGGCTTGTATGATCTTATACAAGAATGGGATGTCCCTGTTTATGCCCATGAGTTAGAGCTACCTTATCTTCAAGGTGAAAAAGATTATCCAAAACCAGATACGAACGTGGAAGGTGGGATGCTCGCAAAAATGTCTTTCCTGTACCCAAACGAGGCAATTGATTTAGGAGCCTCCGTACAGCCTTTACCCACAGATCAGCAGGTGCCTTTTTTAGATGACTGGAAATGGATCCATACTCCAGGACACTCTCCTGGCCATGTATCCTTCTACCGGGAAAGTGATGGGCTACTATTTTCTGGGGATGCTGTGATTACAGTGAGGCAAGATTCTCTTCATAAGGTTCTCCTGCAACAGGCAGAGGTAAATGGTCCACCACGCTATTTCACAACAGATTGGCAAGCTGCATGGGATTCTGTCCGTAAATTGGCAGAACTTAAACCAGAAACCATAATCTCTGGCCACGGTTCTGCCATGAATGGAGAGAAGCTTTCGAAAGGATTAGAAAGGCTTGTAAATGATTTTGAAAAACTAGCCGTTCCAAAACACGGAAAATATGTGAACAAAAATAATTTACACTAAACTACAGATGGATATTATGATACTAAAATCCTTTTTCTATCATAGGCACAATACTTCATATGAAACAAGGAGCTGTGCTACAATGATGACAGAAATGAGGTGGAATAAATGCAAATTGAAATATGGTCAGACTTTGTATGCCCATTTTGTTATATAGGAAAACGCAGATTGGAAAAAGCACTAGAAGCATTTCTTCATAAAGAAGAAGTAAGTGTCATATACAAGAGCTATGAGCTTGATCCCAATGCAGAAGTAAACCCTAATAAAACGATTCATGAGCTACTTGCCGGGAAGTATAAAATGCCGGTAGAAAGAGCGAAACAAATGAATGAGGACATGGGGAAACAGGCAGCGGAATTAGGACTACAATATAACTTTGATGAAATGAAGCATACAAATACGTTTGATGCACATCGTGTTGCTAAATATGCAGCAGAACAAGGCAATGGTAAAGAAATGACTGAACGACTATTATACGCCTATTTCACTGAATCCAAGTTAATTAGCGACCATGCTACATTAGTTAACTTGGCATCAGAAATAGGGCTTAATGAAGATGAGGTAAAGACTTTATTAAAAGTAGATAATTATGCCGATCATGTCCGGGAAGATGAAGAGCAAGCACGTCAAATAGGCGTAGAAGGTGTTCCTTTCTTCGTATTTAATGAGAAGTATGCTGTTTCTGGCGCTCAACCGCCTAAGGTATTCACTGAGGTCTTAGAAACAGTTTGGCAGGAAGAACAAGAAAAGCCAAAACTGACATCTCTAAATCCTAAACAGTCTAAGACAACATACTGTACGGATGAAGGCTGTGAATCGGAGTAACAAGGGTGAAAGTCTGTGGAGGTTCTCCACAGACTTTTTTTACATGTCAAAGATGTATAAAATTTTAGCCAGGAAGCAGTGACGTTGTAGTTAAAATGTTGAAGTACCAATTATAAGATATACACATTCGCTAGTAGACGAGCGAATGGGAGTTTTTTTATTACAAGCAAGAAGGATTAACTAAAAGACTGAAATATTGAAAACCTCACATAATATATTGACGGACTTTTATAATCTGTTATAATTAAAATCGAGCTAATTGATAATGAATATCATTATTGATTTCGATAGGGGAACAAGAAATACTGCTTAAGACATAGAAAGAGAAGGTCATTATGAAAATACGTTATTACATCCTGATCCTTGGTGTGCTCTCCATAACCTCTGTGTTTATCGGAGTATCAGATGTATCACCTTTGGATTTATTTCACTTAACACCAGAGCAGGCTAACATACTATTGATCAGTCGACTACCAAGGTTAATTAGTATTCTCATTGCCGGAATGAGCATGAGTATATGTGGGTTAATCATGCAACAGCTCAGCAGGAATAAATTTGTTTCCCCTACCACAGCGGGTACGTTGGATTCTGCAAGGCTAGGCGTACTTGTGTCGATGATGGTATTTGCTTCAGCAAGCCCATTACAAAAAATGCTAGTATCCTTTGTTTTTGCGCTTTTGGGCACCTTTATATTTATGAAAATATTGGAGAAAATCAAATTTAAGGATACCATTTTCATTCCTTTAGTGGGTCTCATGTTTGGGAATATTATTAGTTCCGCGTCAACGTTTTTCGCTTATCGTCATGATCTTATTCAGAATATGTCCAGTTGGATGCAGGGTGACTTTTCAATGATTATGTCAGGGAATTATGAACTGATGTTTGTAAGTATCCCAATCCTAATTTTGGCTTTCTTATATGCGAATAAGTTTACGATAGCTGGAATGGGTGAAGACTTTTCGCGTAATCTTGGACTAAATTATCGGCAGGTTGTAAATCTCGGCTTAATAATTGTAGCGCTTGTTACAGCATCGGTGGTATTATCGGTCGGACTCATTCCGTTTCTTGGATTGATTGTCCCGAATATTGTTACCATTTATCAAGGTGACCACCTAAAAAAAAGCTTGGTACACACAGCATTGCTTGGGGCGGTATTTGTTCTAATGTGTGATATTATCGGCAGAATCATTATTTATCCATATGAAATTCCAATTAGCCTGACGGTTGGTGTGATTGGCAGTGCGATCTTTATTTACATGCTGCTAAGGAGAAGAAAATATGGGTTATAAGAAGAAAACAATCATACTTGCCGTTATCGCATTAGCTCTTGCCTGTTTGTATATTTTCTACAATCTAACTGGAAATATAGGCTATATTTTACCGAGAAGAATCATTAAAGTAGTTACTATTATTATGACGGGTGGAGCAATTGCATTTGCCACGACCCTATTTATGACAATAACCAATAATCGTATTTTAACTCCAAGTGTTTTGGGGCTTGACTCTCTTTATATGTTAATCCAAACAGTTATAATCTTCGTTCTTGGCTCAAGGTCCCTGGTGATGTTGAATGGTGAAATCAACTATCTCGTTTCAATTGGTATGATGGTTATCTTTTCTCTTATTCTTTATCAATGGTTGTTTAAGAGTGAAGGAAACAATATCTACTTCTTACTCTTGATTGGGATGATTCTCGGTACCTTCTTTGGAAGCCTGACATCCTTTATGCAGGTACTTATTGATCCTAATGAGTTTTCTTTAGTACAGGACAGAATGTTTGCTAGTGTTAATAATGTTAATACAGATCTTGTTTACCTCTCTATTGGAATCTTGGCACTGGTCGCCCTTTACTTTACCAGGTTCTACAAGTATTTGGATGTACTAGCGTTAGGTAAGGAGGATGCTATTAACCTTGGAGTACCATATAACTATGTAGTAAAACGACTGTTAATAATTGTTGCTATATTGATCTCTGTAGCTACAGCGCTTATTGGACCAATTACGTTCCTTGGATTACTTGTAGTTAATGTTGCATATGAATTCTTAAAAACGTATAGACACTTCTATATTATTATCGGATCTATGTTAATCAGTATTATTGCGTTGCTTGGTGGGCAGTTTCTTGTTGAGAAAGTGTTTGTGTTTGAAACTACGATAAGTGTCATCATTAATTTTATTGGTGGAATTTACTTCATCTATCTTTTGTTAAAGGAGAATAAATCATGGTAAATATAAAAAATGTCTTCAAATCATATAACGAGAAAAAAGTAATCGAAGATGTCTCTTTACATATCGAAAAAGGAAAGATTACATCGTTTATCGGTCCTAACGGTGCTGGAAAGAGTACGCTTATTTCCATGATCAGTCGCTTGATTGCACGAGATAATGGGGATATAACCATTGATGGAAAAGACATACTAAAAGTAAAGAACAATGAGCTGGCCAAAAAGATCTCGATTTTAAAACAGTCCAATGGAATTAATTTAAAATTAACAGTGCGAGAACTCGTTTCGTTCGGTCGTTTTCCATATTCACAGGGAAAGCTTTCAAACGAAGATTGGGTAAAGGTAGAAGAAGCGATAGATTACATGGAGTTACGTGATATGCAGCATAAGTTTCTCGATGAACTTAGTGGTGGACAAAGGCAGCGGGCTCACATTGCGATGGTAATTGCCCAGGATACTGATTACATTCTGCTGGATGAACCATTAAATAATCTGGATATGCGACATTCTGTTCAGATAATGAAAACATTGCGACGCCTTGTGGATGAATGGGGTAAAACGATCGTAATTGTAATTCACGATATCAATTTTGCTTCTTGTTATTCTGATAATATTGTAGCGTTAAAGGATGGGAAGATTGCCAAAACTGGCCGCACGTGCGATGTGATTGATGAATGTGTACTGAAAGAAATTTATGATATGGACATCGACATTAAAAATATTGATGACCGTAGAATATGTGTCTATTTTTAGGTGATTACAGCACTGTTTGAAAAAAGATAAAAAAAACCCTTATAAAGGCAAACTGCACTGGAATGCAATGCCAATATAAAGGAATCAACGTTATTTATATTTTATATGAAACAGAAAAAATGGTAAATAAATATGCCTACAAATAGTAGCCGGCAATTTTAAGAATTAGAATTGAATAAAAAACCAAATATTAAGGGGAATTTAATATGAAAAAAATTACGCTTATATTTATAATGGGACTTTTAGCTCTTGTTATGGCAGCATGTGGAGATAATGCTAGTGGAGAAGGAAATAGTGATAAGGAAGCAAGTTCTGAGAAGATAACCATTTCTCACGAGCATGGAGATACGGAAGTAGCCAAGAATCCAGAGAAGGTTGTAGTGTTTGATTATGGAATTCTCGATACACTGGATAAGCTAGACATTGACGTTGCTGGTGTAGCAAAAGGAAGTATACCTTCTTATCTTGAGAAGTATAATAGTGATGAATATGAAAATATTGGGAGCCTAAAAGAGCCTGATTTTGAAAAGATTTCGCAGATTGACCCAGACGTTATTTTAATTTCAGGGCGTCAGGCAGCAGTATATGACCAACTTGAAGAGATTGCTCCAACAATTTACTTAGGTGTAGATACTACTAACTATATGGAATCGTTTAAAGAGAACATGAACAAGGTTGGCGAACTTTTCGATAAGCAAGATGAAATAGAGAAAGAACTTGCAGCTGTTGATGAATCAATTGCAGGGATAAAAGAAAAAGCTACAGCAGCTGAGGAAAAGGCGCTAATTATATTGGCAAATGACGATAAAATCAGTGCATATGGACAAAATTCTCGTTTTGGTATTATTCATGATGTGTTCGGTGTTCCAGCAGTAGATGAAAGCATTGAAGCTTCGACGCATGGACAAAATGTATCTTTTGAGTATGTTGTGGAACAAAACCCGGATCTTTTGTATGTTGTTGACAGGGGAGCAGCGATCGGTGGAGAATCTTCTGCCAAGCAAGTGGTAGAGAATGACTTGGTTAAAGGTACAAAGGTATATGAAAACGATAATATCGTATATTTGGATCCTGATTTTTGGTACCTATCTGGTGGCGGACTCGTATCTGTATCAGAAATGGTGAAACAAATTGAATCAAGCCTAGAATAAACCTTAAATTAAAAGCTTGTAGAGAAACCATGTGTTTTTCTGCAAGCTTTTTTGTATTAAGACTTGTTGATATAACGATTGGTGGGAACTTAGATTCTATAATGGGTTTAATTATAATAAATTTGGTGGGACAGTAAGAACAACTGATATACTTATAAAAATGCTGAATATTTTTAAAATAGAAAGTGGGAGGTATAAGTATGAAAATCAAAAGAATAGACCATGTAGGTGTAATCGTAAATGATCTCTCTGCTGCTAAAGAGTTTTTCCTCGATTTTGGGCTTGAAATGTTAGGGGAAGGAGAAGTAGAAGGTAAGTGGGTAGAACGAATTATAGGGCTTAGTGACGTGAGAGAGACGGTTGTAATGTTAGGGATGCCGGATAGTCAGGCAACGTTGGAACTGGTCAAATTTCATACACCGACAGATGAAAAAGGTATTCAGCAATCTTTTGCAAACACCTTAGGGATCAGGCACATTGCATTTGCTGTTGAAGATATAGAATCCGTAGTAGCCAATTTGCAGAAGAAAGGTACGGAACTTTTCGGTGAGATACAAAACTACGAAAATGCTTATAAGTTATGCTATGTTCGTGGTCCAGAAGGAATTATTTTAGAATTGGCGGAGAAAATCGGGTAAATATTAGGTTTTAAAGGTATGAATCCCCATCGATTCATACCCTCGAACTGTGCATTGGACCAGTAGAAACGTTAAAGCGATTACTCACCGTTTATGGTCTGTTTATGCGCTTTCTAAAGGATCTAGTTGAGTGCATTAAAGAGTTGTATCAAATTGTGGCAGAAAGAAGGGAAAAACAGAAAGTATTGTTACCGAAATGTTACCTTTGGACGTAAAGCCCGTCAACACGGCATTTCATCAGTTATTCGCTTTCCCTAAGACTTGATAAGAGGTGGAAAAGTATGTTTGAATGAAGTAACAATACAATGAAATGAGGGAATTGTTGATGAAGAAGGTTATCTTGTTAGGCTTTGCACTAACTTTAGCTATAATTTTGGCTGCTTGTAATGACGATAATTCTGGAGAAGAAACCGAAGAAAACGCGCAAGAAGAAAATACCCAATCTGAAGAGAATGCTGAAGGGGAAAATGAACAGGCGCAGCAGTCAGCGGAAATTACGGAAGAAGAAAAGGTTGACCCTGACTCAGCGGTCGTTTCTGTTAATGGTACAGAAGTAATGGGAGATAGCTATAACTCAGTATATAGTATGTTAAAGACACAGATGGCTGGAATGGGACAAGATGTTTCTGATACTGAAGTAGTAAAGGAACAGACAGTTAATGTACTAATTGAGCAACAGCTGATCCGCCAAGAAGCTGAAGACATTGGACTAGAAGTGACAGAGGAAGAAGTGCAATCTGAATTTGATACTCTTAAGGATGAGAATGGCGAACAATTAACGACAGTTCTAGAGCAGTTTCAATTGTCTGAAGAGGACTTTAAAAGACAGCTTGCAGATGACCTGATTACCAATAAATATGTGGATTCAGAGTTGGATGTTGAGGTCACAGATGAAGAAGTCGAAGAATATTACAATCAGTTAAAAGAACAAAGTGGTGATCAAGAACTCGGAAAGCTTGAGGATTTAGAGCCAACCATTAAAGATCAAATTAAACAACAAAAAACATCTACTGAACTTCAAAGCAAAGTAGCTGAATTAAAAGAAGATGCTGAAGTAGAAACATTAATCTAAACTACTGCAATTGATTTCCGACATACCCGAAAGCCTTAAATATAAAGAAGCATCGTTTCCTATGAGGTAAACGATGCTTCTTTCGCTATTTGGTCTAGGAGAAGGAAAAGCTGTTCCATCTCTCCATCTGTTCCAATTGTAATTCGCACGTAATTTTCTATACGTGGCTTGTTAAAGTATCGGATTAGGATACCTCGATCCTTAAGCTTTTGGTAAAGCAGTTCTGCAGGCAATGTGGAGTGTGTGGCAAAAATAAAGTTTGTCTGAGATGGGAGTACCGTAAAGCCCCGTTTGTTCATCTCAGCTATAGTCCATTCTCTTGTTGTTATAATTTTTTCCGTTATGTCTGCATAATAATCAATCGCTTGAATCGCTGCTTCTGCTCCAGCAATAGCAAGTCGATCCAGTGTATACGAATTAAAAGAATCCTTTATACGTATTAAACCTGAGATTAAATCGGCATCGCCTAATGCATATCCAACTCGGAGACCCGCAAGCGATTTTGATTTCGACATGGTTTGGATGATCAGGACATTTTCGTAATCTTGGATAAGTGACACAGCAGAGACACTGGCAAAATCGATGTATGCTTCATCAATAATGACAACCTGATCTGGATTTTGCTCTGCAATTTCTTTAATTTCATCTAATCCAAGATAAATACTTGTCGGTGCGTTTGGATTCGGGAAAATGACCCCACCTGATGATTGGAAAAAGGCTTCTTTAGGAATAGTAAAATCTTCTTTTAAGGCTACACTCTCATGCGGAATATTAAATAAACGAGCATAAACGGAATAAAAGCTATAAGAAATATCCGGAAAGCGTATAGGCTTATCTTGGTCAAAGAATGCCATAAAGGAAAAGGCAAGTACTTCATCAGAACCGTTTCCTACGAAAACCTGCTCACTCTTTAAATTATTTAAGTCTGCTATACGCTTTTTTAACTGATCGACTGTTGGTGATGGATACAAATTTAGTTTGTTTGCTGCTTCTTTTTCAATTGCCCTCACTACATTCGGAGAAGGGGGATAGGGATTTTCATTCGTATTAAGTTTTATGATTTCTGGCTGGTTTAACTGTTCACCAGGCACGTATGGCTCACAGCGCTGGGCAGCTTTACTCCAAAACCTACTCATCTTTTTTTCCTGCCTTTTTTATATGACGCTTCATTAGTTCACTTTTAATATCTGATACAGAAACATCAAGTAGCTCCATTAACACTAATGTATGATAGGTTAAATCAGCTATTTCCCAGGTAACCTCCTGTTTATCAGCGTTTTTAGCCCCTATAATGACTTCGCTGGATTCCTCACCAATTTTCTTGAGTATCTTATCCATTCCTTCACGAAACAGATAGGTTGTATACGTGCCCTCCACTGGGTTGTTTCTTCGTTCCTTAATGTTACGGGTCAACATAGGAATAATTTCACTTTCTACCTCTTCATTTTCCTGTAGAGTATTATGGAAACAGGACTCTGATCCGGTATGACAAGCAGGACCCAGGGGATTCACCTGAAGCAACAAGGCATCAGCATCACAGTCAAAGTTTATTTTAACAACCTTTTGCTTGTTCCCAGAAGTTTCGCCTTTGTTCCAAAGAGATTGCCGTTTTCTGCTGTAAAACCATGTTTCGCCAGTTTGGATTGTTTTCATGACAGCCGCTTCATTCATATAGGCTAACGTAAGTACTTTTGCACTTTCAGCATCTTGGACAATGGCTGGGATTAAGCCATTCTCATCAAATGACAGTTTTTCTATCTTTACTTCCATGACTGTTCCCTCCTTACATTGATTGCTTTCTCATCTAAATATTGTTTTAAATCTGGAATGGGAATCTCATTGTAGTGGAACACGGAGGCTGCGAGAGCCGCGTCTGCATATCCTTCCTGTAGAACATCAGCGAAGTGTTCTAATGTTCCAGCACCACCACTCGCGACTATTGGAATATTAACCGCATCTGCAAGCTGTTTAATTAAGTCTAGTCGATAGCCGTTTTTCTCTCCATCCGTATCGATTGCGTTAATGACGATTTCACCAGCACCTAAAGCTTCACCGCGCTTGGCCCATTCGATAGCATCTAACCCTGTATTGTTGCGACCACCTTTGGTGTACACCATCCATTTGTTATCTGATGTCTGCTTTGCATCAATGGATAAGACAATACATTGAGATCCGAACTTCCAGGCAGCTTGTTGGATAAGCTGTGGGTTCACTACAGCTGAACTATTAAGCGAAACCTTATCTGCTCCTGATCGAAGGATTTTGTGAATATCTTCCATTGTTCTTAATCCACCTCCGACAGTAAAAGGGATGGCAATCTCTGCCGCTACTTTTTCAACAATGTCTGCAAGGATATCCCTTTCTTCATTGGAGGCTGTAATATCGTAAAATACGAGTTCATCTGCTCCGGCTTGATTATACCGTTGTGCAAGCTCTACTGGATCTGCTACATCTTGAATGTTTTGAAACTTTTTACCCTTTACTACTCTACCTTTATCTACATCCAAACACGGGACAATACGTTTAGCGAGCATTTGATTCATCCTTTACGACCTCTTCAAAAGACAGTGTGCCGTCATACAAGGCCTTGCCAATGATTGCACCATATAGCTTTAGGCTTCTAAGCTGTTGGATGTCTTCTTTTGTTGTCACACCACCAGATGCAATAACATTTATATTGGTCGCTTCGTTCATGGCTTCAAGCTCTACCAAATTAGGTCCTTGAAGCATTCCATCTTTTAAAATGTCTGTATAAATTATCGTTTGTACACCAAGTTTTTCAAGCTCTTTTACAAGATCAATTGCTCGAGTAGTGCTTGTCTCAGTCCAACCGTCCGTCGCAACGAATCCATTGCGAGCATCAAGTGAAACGGCTATCCGATCCTTATATAGCTTTACAGCTTCCTGGAGGAAAGGAAGGTCTGCGATTGCCGCTGTCCCAATAATTACTCTTTCCACACCTGCGTTTACATACCTTTTTACTGTTTCTAATGAGCGAATCCCGCCTCCAACCTGTATAGGAATCCGGCTAGCATTCGCTATTTCTTCGATAAGTAATTGATTCGACGATATGCCTGATTTGGCTCCATCTAAATCCACGATATGAATAAAGTCGGCACCTTGCTCTTCCCATTGGCGGGCAATATTTATGGGAGATTCACTGTATATTTTTTGTTGGTTATAATCACCTTGAGTAAGGCGCACACATTTTCCATCCTTAATATCTATAGCTGGAAATAAAATCATTTGATCATCTCCCCGAAATTTTTTAATAGCTGTAAACCTACTTCTCCGCTTTTTTCAGGATGAAATTGCATCCCTATTATATTATTTTCCTGCACGACAGCTGGAAGTGCTTCCCCATAAGTTGTGCTTGCTACTAAAGATGCATCCTCATAATCTGTGACAGCATAAGAATGCACAAAATAGACATAAGCTCCATCGTTAATATTTGTCAAAACACTGGGAGACCCATGATGATCTAGTGTGTTCCAACCGATGTGAGGGACCTTTACGTTACCTGCAATTCGAGATACAGCACCTTTAAGCAGGCCAAGCCCCTCCCACCTGCCGTCTTCAAAGCTAGTTTGATAGAATAATTGCATGCCAAGACAAATGCCGAGCAAGGGTTTTCCGTTTGCTGCCTCTTCTTGTAGTACTTCTACCAGTCCCAATCCTCTAATTGCTTCCATCGCATCTTTAAAAGCACCCACACCAGGCAGGATAACCGCCTTACTTTGTTGTACTACAATAGGATCTGTCGTAACGACGGAAGGGAGACCTATTTTATCTAATGCAAATTGCAGACTCTTTATATTGCCTGCACCATAATCAATAATTGCGATCATTCTGTTTCGCTCCTTCTGTACATAACGTTGAGCATGTTATCTATTAAAGGCTTCCTTTGGTTGAGGGAATACCTTTTATCCGGCCATTTTGCTGACTTGCTAAATCTAGGGCACGACCCACACCTTTAAAAATGGATTCAATCATATGGTGGGTGTTTTGACCATATAACAGGTTAATATGAAGGGTCACTTTTGCGTTGCTTGCAAAAGCTTGAAAGAACTCTTCTACCAACTCCGTATCAAAGTTTCCAACCTTATCTTTTAACCCATCTACGTTAAATACAAGATAGGACCTACCGCTTATATCAAGCGATATGGTAGATAATGCTTCATCCATTGGGGTAGTAACAGTAGCATAACGTGTTATTCCTTCTTTGCTTCCTAGTGCTTCACGAAAGGCCTCCCCTAGTGCAATGCCAATATCTTCTACGGTATGGTGTTGATCAACTTCCAAATCACCATGACACGTAATCTCTAAATCAAACAGCCCATGCTTGCTTAGTAGAATAAGCATATGGTCAAAAAAGCCAACCCCAGTTTGGATAGTAGATTTGCCTTCACCGTCAATGGCAAGTTTTAGTGAAATATCTGTTTCGGACGTTTTGCGAGTAACAAGATGATTACGCATTATTTTCATCCCTTCGTAAATAAATTGCATTTGCATGGGCTGTTAACCCTTCTGTTTCTGCTAAGCATATAATCGGATCAGCTGCTTTTAATAACGCTTCTTGTGAATAGTTGATAATACTTGATCTTTTCAGAAAATCATAAACACCTAGCGGAGAGGAAAAGGTTGCTGTTCCACTCGTTGGCAAGGTATGATTCGGTCCGGCGACATAATCACCAAGTGGCTCTGGAGAATAATTCCCTAAGAAAATGGCCCCAGCATTTTTAACAAAAGGCAATTTATCTGTAGCATTCTCTAGCATGAGCTCTAAATGCTCTGGTGCTATATGATTAATAAGCTCGAATGTTTCCTTTTCATCTTTTGTAATAATAGAGTGGCCATAATTCTCTAATGCTGCTTTAATAATATCTTTTCTCTCAAGTCCTTCGACTTGTTTATAAAGCTCTGCTTTTACTTTTTCTGCTAATTCAGTGTCAGTTGTAATTAAGAAGGTGCGAGCACGCTCATCATGCTCTGCCTGTGAAAGTAAGTCCGCAGCAATATATGCTGGTGGCGCCGAAGCGTCTGCTGCTATACAGATTTCGCTTGGTCCTGCGATCATGTCTATAGCTACATCACCGAACACCCACTTTTTGGCCCGCGCGACATAAGCGTTGCCAGGTCCGACGATTTTATCTACTTTATTAATCGTTTCTGTGCCATAAGCTAAGGCAGCTATGGCCTGCGCCCCACCGACTTTATATACTGTATCGACACCCAACATCTTTGCTGCAACGAGTACATGCGGGTTCACTTTCCCATTTTTTTGTGGTGGGGTAACAATCGCTATTTCCTCAACTTGGGCCAATTTCGCTGGTATCACATTCATTAGCACTGAGGATGGATAGGCAGCTTTTCCACCGGGGATATAAATCCCTGCACGTTGCATAGGTGTGACCATCTGACCGAGTGTAATACCCGGCGATTTATTATAGAACCACGACTTTTCTAGCTGCATGTGATGAAACTCCTCGATGTTTCTCTTCGCTTGCTTCAGGGATTGTAAAAATGCCTCATCAACTAGATTTGTTGCCTCTGTAAATTCTCCTTCAGATACGAGTAGCTCTGTTAGCTTTACGCCATCAAAGGTTTTTGTGTAATTGTATAATGCTTGATCTCCTTCTTGTCTTACCTTTTGAATGATCTCTATTACTGTTTCATCAAGACTTTGGTTGTCTGGCTGCTCTTCCATCATGTTCAATTCTTCTTTTAAGTAAGCATCAGCCGTTAGAATTTTCATATTCTGCTTCCAGCCCTTCTTTAAGTCTATTGATGAACCGCTGTATGTCCTTTGATTTGGTTGCAAAGCTTGCTTTGTTTACAATAAGTCGCGTACTTATTTTTTCTACATCTTCAAATATTGCTAAGCCATTTTCCTTTAAGGTATTACCTGTTTCCACGATATCGACGATTACATCAGATAAGCCGATTAGCGGAGCGAGCTCAACGGAACCATTTAGCTTTACTGTCTCGACATCCATCCCTTTTTTTCGAAAATGCTGTTCCGTTATGTTGGGATACTTTGAAGCCACTGTGAGACGTTGCTTGGCAGGGGAGAAATCTCCTTCCTTTCCAGCGACAACAAATTTACATTGGCCAATTTTTAAGTCAAGTAGTTCATAAACGTCCGTCTGTGATTCTAGAATGTTGTCCTTCCCAGCAATCCCGATGTCTGCTGCTCCTTTTTCTACATAGGTTGGTACATCGACTGCCTTAACAAAAATTAACTTAATCGACGCATCTTCACTATAGAATACAAGTTTGCGAGTATCTTCATGAAAGTCTTGAAAGTCTATGCCTACTTTTTTGAGTAAATCTATGGTGCTTTCAGCTGTTCTGCCCTTTGCCAATGCTAAGGTAATGTTTCCCATCTTATTCACCTCCGTTTTGCTTAAGAAAATTGAGAAGTGCTTGGTAACTATGAAATGTTTGGGTATCTTCACCAGTTGTTATGTTAAATACACCATTAGTGAAAGTAATTTTAGTATCAGTAGGATTTATAGAGAACTCCATTGATTCTGGATAAATGCGGACAGGAAATGTCTCTTCACGTAAGAGCTTAGCTATTTGGAATGCTTCTTTTTGCTTGTTTTTCTCGTATGTTATAACGAGTTGTGACATAGGTGATACGCCATTTAACAGGCCTTTTTGCTGAATCGCCTGTTGCAATAAATCCACCTCAAAAGCAAACCCAATAGCAGGAAGATCTACCCCATAATGATCACCAAGTTGATTATAGCGGCCTCCCATTAAAAGGGGGTGCCCGACTTGCTCTACAAATCCTTGGAAAATGACATCCGAGTAATAATTCATATTATTAATTAGGCCTAGATTTAACACGATATGCTCTCCAACCTCGTAATCTTCTAAAATTTCCACGATGGAAGTCAGGTTATTCAGGTTCTTTCGCATGTTTTCATTTAAAAGGGAAGTGGGTATCTGTTGCATAACCTCTCTTGGAGATCCATAGAGCATGGGAATAGCTTGAATGGCATCTCGTAAATCCTCTGATAATGTTAATTCTTTAAGAAAAGGAACCATTTCTACAATGTTTTTAGATTGAATCAAGCTTTGAAGCTGCTCCATTTCCGAATCAGACAATCCTGCAGGTTCTATTATGGATTTAAAAAATCCCGCATGGCCTATCTCTATTTTAAAATTAGCGAATCCTAGTTCCTTTAAGTTATGAATGGCAAGCATGATTACTTCAGCATCTATTTCAGGTCTGTTACTTCCTAAGCATTCAATACCAGCCTGCGTGCGTTCCGTACTTCCGTTACTGGATGTATTATGAAAAACATCCTGAATGTAGAAATAACGAAGCTCCTCTAACATTTCGCTCTCTACAACCATTCTTGTTATAGGGATCGTGACATCAGGACGCATGACGAGAACCTTTCCGGATGAATCGATAACTTTTACCATATCGTCTTTGTTTACGGTACCACTTAGGTTTGTATACAGATCATAGGATTCAAAGGTAGATGTTCTAATTTGTTTGTATCCATACGTAGAAAAGCGTGTTTTTAATTGCGTAATCAAGGACTCTCTACGGTTGAATGCTATTTCGCTAGATTCCTTTTTTGCTGAACCAATTTGGTAGGATGGCATAACAATGCTCCTTTTTAAAATTTTTATCCTTTATCACTTTATTGCTTTATCTAAGTAAAGTTATATAGTATTGTAATTAGTATAGTTTGAAAAGTCAACCAAAAGGAGAAGATTTTATGTTTGATTATCATATGCATAGCAATTTTTCGGCAGATTGCTCTACACCAATGGAGAAGACAATTGAAACAGCGATTGAAAGAGGGCTTACTGAAATTTGTTTTACGGAGCATGTGGACTTTGATTATCCCGACCCTTCGATTTCCTTTGATCTTGATCTTGAGAGGTATGAGAGAAAAATAATGGAAATGAAACAGCAATATGGGGGAGCTATAAGCATTAAGAAAGGTGTAGAGATTGGTGTTGAGCCACATCTCCTTGCCAGGTATAAGAAGCTTATAGACACAAACAGATTTGACTTTATTATTTGTTCTATGCACACATCAGAGCGTAAGGATCTTCACTCAGGTAGTTTTTTTGCAGGAAAAACAGTAGAAGAGGCATACCAAATTTACTATGAAGAATTACTTTATTGTGTAACACATTTTAAAGACTACAATGTGTTAGGACACGTAGACTTAGTTAAGAGATATACTAAGCAAAAGAGCAAACTGGATTTCCATGATCTATTACAACAGATTTTTAAGCAGGTCATTGCTGATGGAAGAGGAATTGAATTGAATACCTCGGGATTTCGCTATGGACTAAATAGTGGTATGCCAAGTACCGATATTTTAAAACTTTATAAAGATTGTGGTGGAGAAATCCTTACACTTGGCTCAGATTCTCATGTGGAGAGAACCGTAGGCTATGGTTTTAAAGAAGCTTTAGAACTACTTCAGTCAATTGGCTTTTCCTATATCACTACATTTTCCGAACGAAAGCCGTCCTTTCATCCAATAACACAGCTAATATAATTAGCAGACAAAAATTTAACCTATTACGGGACAGGAGCAGGGCGAAAGATGTTATACTAAGATCACATCTTTGAAAATGAGGGATCCTTTTTGAACCGAAAAAACATCACAAGATTAACAGTAGGCTTTATAGTCTTGTTGGGAATGATCTCATTAGGTTATCAATCTGAACGAAAGCCTGATATAAGTACGATAAAGCCAACTGTGTTCCTGCATGGCTATAAGGGTACATATCACTCGTTTGGTTTTATGCTGGATCGCTTTGAAAGTAAGTATAATTGGGGAAACAAAGCGTTAATTTACTATGTCTCTTCTAATGGGGAAATTAGTGCGCGCAATTTAAGTAAGGGGCGTTCAGAGCCTCCCCTTGTCCAGGTTATATTTGAAGATAATCGGGCAGGCTTTAATCAAAGTGCAGCCTGGTTTGCTTCTGTTTTAAAGCATATGAAGCAACACTTCTATGTGGATAATGTTAATTTAGTCGGGCATTCCATGGGTGGGATAGTATCACTGGAATTCCTGAAACAATATAATGATAAGGAAATATATCCAAATGTTGATAAATTTATAGCAATCGGTAGTCCGTTTGATGGCATTTACAGTGAGGACTATTTTCAAGTGAATTATGGTGCGGCCGCAACAGATCTAATACCGGGTTCGGCTGCTCTGGAAATGTTGCATAAACGGCCATTTCCTAAAGATACCCGTGTCTTAAGCATTGGTAGTACGGGAGATATGGTGGCGGTTCCGGAAAGTCTTGAATCGTTGCGTCAGATCATACCAAAGGAACAACTTGACGAAATTATGATTGAGGATAAGGATCTTGGGCATAGTGCATTGCATGAAAACCAACAGGTTGATCAACTTATCCATTCTTTTTTATGGAAAGATCGCATTCAATAAATTAAAATGTAATAGGTGCTACGGCATGCGGAATAACTTCAAAGGAATGATACAGATGAATCATCATCCCATATATGAAAAGCTAATAGGAATAACAAGCAAGCAAAATGTAATGGTAGATGAAATGTTAAGTAACCATACGTACACGCGACTCGGTGGAAAAGCAGATATTCTTGTTACACCAGAGACATATGAAGAAGTACAGGCTATCGTAAAGCTGGCTAACAGTGAAAGGGTAGCTTTTACCTTGCTAGGAAATGGCTCCAACCTAATTGTAAAAGATGGCGGGATCCGTGGGATTGTCATGAATTTAAAAAAGCTTTCCACAATCCAAACAAATTCAAATACCATTGTTGCAGGTAGTGGTGCCAGAATTATTGATGTGTCCAGAGAAGCACTGGAGCGTCGGCTTGGTGGTCTAGAATTCGCCTGTGGTATACCAGGGTCTGTTGGCGGAGCATTATTTATGAACGCTGGAGCATACGGCGGAGAAATAAAAGATGTTCTTGTCAGTACAAAGGTAGTAGACCCAGAAGGTAATCTCCTAACACTTTCAGTAGAGGAATTGGATATGGATTACCGTACAAGTAACATCCCAGAAAAAAGATACATTGTTCTAGAAGCAACCTTTGCACTTCAACCTGCTGAGTATGAAAAAATTAAAGAAGTCATGGATGATTTGACATTTAAACGAGAATCCAAGCAACCTTTGGAATATCCTTCTTGTGGAAGTGTGTTCAAACGTCCACCTGGCTATTTTGCAGGAAAGCTGATTCAAGATAGCGAGCTACAAGGAAAACAAATTGGAGGGGCTCAGGTATCCCTTAAACATGCTGGTTTTATTGTAAATAAAGACGGGGCAACTGCAAGTGAATATATCGCCTTAATCCATCATGTGCAGGAAACAGTCGACGAAAAATTTGGCGTGAAGCTAGAACGTGAAGTTAAAATTATTGGGGAAGATGTCTAGTTTACAAGGTAACTAAAATGAAAAAGCTTTGGAACGCCATTTTGGCAGTTTCCAAAGCTTTTATTGTTTTACCTAACTATGCTCTAAAGCGCTTGAGGAAGCTTTGTAGTCGTTCGTTCTTAGAATGCTCAATAACTTCGCTTGCCGTTCCTTGTTCTGCTATAACACCTTCATCTAGGAACAAGACCTTATCCGCAACATCTAGGGCGAAATCCATCTCATGGGTAACGAGAATCATTGCCATTTCTCCTTCTTTTGCAATATCACGGATTACTTCTAGAACTTCTCCGACAAGCTCAGGGTCTAATGCAGAGGTGACTTCATCAAACAACATGACCTTTGGACGCATAACCAAGGCACGTGCCATAGCAACACGCTGTTTTTGACCTCCTGAAAGCTGGCTTGGATAATTATCTAGCTTATCTCCAAGTCCTACCTTTTCAAGCATCTCAATGGAGCGCTGTTTCGCAGTTTTTTTGTCTTCGCTTTTCACATGGATTGGAGCTGTCATACAGTTTTCCAAAATAGTCATATGTGGAAAAAGGTTAAAATGCTGAAAAACCATCCCGATATCCCCGCGAACTTGACGTAAATGCTTTTCATTCGCGTCAACGAGTTTTCCGTTCTTATCCATCTTCCAAAGATTTTTCCCATCAACGATGATATCACCGGAAGTTGGCTTTTCTAAAGTCATTAGCAGTCGGATAATTGTGGTTTTTCCTGAACCACTTGGCCCTATAATCGCCACTTTTTCAGCAGGTTTAATATCCAGGTTAATTCCTTTTAATACTTCTACATCCCCAAAGGATTTATGGATGTTTTGAAATGTTACAATAGGCTCTGTCATTAAGTTGTCGCTCCTTTGCTACTATTTAATGCCTCATTTTTATTAAACCGTCGATTCATTCTTTTCTCCAGCTTACTTATAAGAATAGCAGAAGGATAGCTTAAAACTAAGAATAAAATCGCAACAATTGTTAAAGGCTCCAAATATGCCCAATACTGTGCACCATAACTGTTTGCCATATGCAAGATTCCTACTACACCAATAGTAGAAGCAAGTGGCACCTCTTTAAACATAATAATCAAGTAATTTCCAAGCATTGGAATGGTTGGAGGGATTGCTTGTGGCAGTATAACCTTTAACCACTTTTGGCTGGTAGAGAAATTTAGAGCTCGTGAAGCTTCCCATTGTCCTTTCTCGACTCCTTCAATTCCGGATCGGTATACTTCTCCGATATAGGTGCTGAAGTGAAGTCCAAGGCCGAGTACAGCACTTGCAAATGGCGACAGGGTCATCCCAACGACGGGGACCATAGGCCACGCAAAGTAAATAAAGAATAACTGTACCAATGGAGGGGTAGAACGAATAAATTCCATTACCCATGTCACGATCCAATTCAATGGTTTAAATGGTATCCTTCGCAGAAAGGTCCAGACAAAACCGAATATTAGTGCGAATAAATAGCAAGCGAATGTTAATCCAACTGTAATACCTAAGCCTTCAAGTACAACAGGGAAGGCATCCCAAAATATTTCCCAACTCCAATTATCCATTAGCTAGCCACTCCTTTCTTGGAAATCACTTCTGCTTTGCGCGTTAGCCAGATAATCGGCAGTGCTAGAATAAAGTAGAAGACCAATAGAAGTAAGTACACGGTAGGAGCTTGCGATAGGTCATTACTTCGAAGGATGTTTCCATAGTATAAAATATCATTCATACCTATTAAGTACACCAAGGAAGTTGCTTTTAGCATTTGAATTAAATAATTTCCGAATTCTGGTAGCATCATGCGCACCGCCTGTGGCAAAATAATGAGTCGCATACGCTGAAAGCTTGACATGTTGAGTGCTGTTGCTGCTTCAGTCTGCCCCTTGGCTACAGCAAGAATAGACCCTCTTACAATTTCCGACATATAAGCACCGTAATTCAGGGCAATGGCAATAACCCCGACAAGCCAGTTGCTGCCGAGCTGGATGTCAAAAAGCATGGGGACAGCATAGTAAAGCCAAAATAATTGAACAATTAGAGAGGTGCCACGGAAAACTTCGATATAAAACCCAGTAGCCTTTCGAATAATGATATTAGAAGATAGACGACAAAGCCCAGCGACAAATGCCATCAAATAACCTAAAATGGCTGAGGCGATCAGGACAGAAATAGTTATATTAATTCCCCGCATAAGGTAAGGAAATATTTCTGTAAATACACTAATTGGAATCACTCCTTTTCATAAGATTCAACACAGAAAAACATAGGACCTGCCTCCCTTGGGTGGGAGGAAGACCCTATGGAGTCTCTTCATCTAGAAGATGTTTAAACGCTTTGTGTATTCTTTTTATTGAATCACGCACTTCTTATCGTGTGTTAACATTTAGTAGTTTTCTCCACTGCAAACTGATTCGGTTGTGATTTCTCCTGCTTCAGCCATATTGCTTTCTGGATCGAATCCATTCGCTTCAAGCAACTCGGCTACAGTTCCATCTTCTTTCAATTCTTCTAACTTCTCATTATATGCATCTCTCAAATCCGTATTATCCTTAGAAAATGCAGCAGCACCATAGCTTGGTACTCCTTCGATATCAGGTTGCTCGAAATTATCAACAAACTCAAGGTCATCCCCGGCAGTTTCCACTGCCATGCGAAGGGTCATTTCAGTAGCAGTAGTTACATCTGCTCTATCTGACTGAATGGCCGAGAAGGTTGCTGGGATATCATCGGCAGTTGTGATTTGATCATCGCTAACTCCAACACTATCAAGATAGCCCACTTCTGTTGCACCAGACATTACGGATACCCGGATGTCAGGGTTGTCAGCAATATCCTGGTAGCTTTGGATATTCATAGGATTTCCAGCCTGTACGACAAGGCCTTCACCATACACCATTTCTGGTTCACCAAATGCCGCTTGTTCACAACGTTCCGGTGTAATAGCCATTCCTGCTGTCACAACATCAAATTGATTTGCTTGCAAACCAGGAATGAGTGAACTAAAGTTAGCAAGCTGTGATTCCATGTTATCAATACCTAGCTCAGCAAATACAGCTTCTGCAATATCTACCGCTGCCCCTTTTAGTTCATCATCTTCTTCATAGGCGTATGGTTCTTCATTAGCGAAACCGATTGTAACCGTTCCTGCTTCTTGTAATTCTTCCAGTTTTCCGCCATTACTATCGCTGTCGCCACCATCACTACTTGCGCCTTCATCATCTGAGCCACAGGCAGCCAGAGCGATTAATATTAAACCTAATAAACTAGTAAGTATAATTTTCTTCATATGTTTCTATTGACCTCCTAATTTTTATTTTCCAAACATGCTTTTCTTTCATCAAGCTACATTTACAAGGTAATCATTCAATACATGACTTTGTTCCTAGGAAAAAAATCATCCCTTATATGTAAAAAAAATTACCGAGAATCGGCTAACTTAATGAAAAGCACTTATATAATTATGTTAAAGGTATTACAAAAACGTTTCAAACCCAGTATATTTTGATTATTTATAATTAACTGGCGTAGATTGCGAATAGGTGAGTTAGAGCGTCAGAGATAAAAATATACTTGAGTATTGTTCCATATGCTTTGATTTTCCCAACATTTGGTTGGAAATGAAGGCATTGTTTTAAAATGCTATTATAGACAACACAGATAAGGACAAGGTACGATAGAAAGAGTTGAACAAGAGTTAAACAAAGGGGGCATACGTATGAAAGTTGTGATAGCGGGAGCAGGAGCATTGGGTGGATATTTTGGAGCTCGCTTACATGAAACAGGTGCAGAAGTAACATTTCTGGTACGGGAAAAAAGAGCAGCCCAATTAAAAGAGCAAGGATTGCACATTTCGAGTAAACAAGGTGACTACACTATTAAGCAACCAAATATTACGACAGATGTATCAAGCATTCCTGAGGCAGACCTTGTGTTAGCAGGCGTGAAAGGGTATCACTTAGATGGAATTCTTGATCCGCTAAAAGTTCTTTCAGAAAAAGGGGCTTATGTGCTTCCTGTTTTAAATGGGATAGAACATATCGAACTTCTGCAACAGCATTTAGGCAAGGAAGCTATACTCGGGGGCTTGTCTTTTATTATTGCGACACTCGATAACAAGGGGCATGTCATACATTCAAGTGACTTTCATGACCTCATTTTTGGACCGTTATATCCTGAGCAAAGAGAAGTATGCGAAAAGCTGAAAGCCCTTTTTGACAAAGCGAACTTCCATGCTACACTAACCGAGAATATCCTACAGGAAATGTGGAAAAAATATTCATTTATAAACGCTTTTTCTGGTATTACTACAGCTACGAATCTTGCTATTGGAGAAATAAGAAAGCATCCGGAAACGTTTCAAATTGCTAAAGAATTGTTGAAGGAAATGAAGCAGCTAGCAAATGCGTATGGAGCAGAACTGAAAAATGAGCATATTGAAGGGGCAAAAAAGAAATTACTCACACTAGAGGCTGAGGCGACCTCCTCCATGCACCAAGATAGAAGAAAAGGGCTGCAGCTCGAGTTAGACCATCTACATGGGGGAGCGATCAGGCTGGCTGAAAAGGCAGAAGTAAATCTGCCATATACAAAGACCATCTATGGTATCATAAAGCCAGTTGACAAGACCTAGAATGGGGGAAACAGTTTGTCTACTTATACTATTGTTATTATTGTGATGGTCGTTGTAGTGGCAATTGTGTTGCTTTTATCACTGTTTACCATTTCAAAAGGGTATGCATACAAACATGAAGTTGATCCATTACCTGGTGAGAATAGCACCGAAGATGACAACCAGGAGGAAATTGAAGAAGAGGAGAAATGATAGAAATGAAGTTTTCAACAATAGGTACAAGCTGGATAACAGAAGCATTTATAGCGGCTGCAAAAAAATCAGGGGCGGCTGAGCTGCATGCAGTTTACTCTAGAACAGAAGAGAAGGCTAAAACGTTTGCGGAGAAAAACGGAGCAAAACAATGGTTTTCTAATCTAGAAGCAATGCTTGAGGATAAAGAATCCGAATTTATTTACATCGCTTCACCAAATTTAATGCATTATGAACATATGATCATGTGTATAGAGAATGAAAAACATGTTTTCTGCGAAAAACCAATGGTCTTAAACGAGTCACAGTGGAAACATGTACAAGAAACAGCAAAGAAAAAGGGTGTCTTTGTATTTGAAGGGTTCCGTCATCTTTTTTCACCTAACTATATGAAATTGAAAGATCACCTGCCCCAACTTGGCCAAGTACGCAGTGTGATGCTTCAATATGTACAATATTCTTCCAAATATGATGCTTTTAAAGATGGGAAAGAGCCCAATGTATTTTCCAAGGAGTTTGCTGGGGGCGCATTAATGGATTTGGGAGTCTATCCACTGAGTATGGCGCTAGACTTGTTTGGCGAGCCGGAGGATATTAACTATTCTCCTGTCCTGTTATCGAACGGGGTAGATGGAAGCGGCACCCTTGTACTAACCTATAATGATTTTATTGTAACCATTCTATGTTCAAAAGTAGCGCAAGGGACGATACCATCTGAAATCCATGGGGAAGATGGAGCTTTAAGAATGGACCACGTTGCCCCAATTGAACAGCTATCCTTTTATGATAGAAAAACAAAAGAAACAACAGAATTAGCTGAAAAACAGGAACAATTAGACATGATCTATGAAGCTCAGGCTTTCGTTAAAATGGTGAAAGAACAAAACCATCAAAAATATGAGGCATTTCTAGAACGTAGTAGATGGGTTGCGAAGTGGACGGCAAAAGCAAGGCAGCAACATGATCTTCTATTTCCAGGAGAGTAATAAAATTTGGATTGAAAAAAGTCGAGCGGGATTGCTCGACTTTTTTATGGTTTTACAGGACTAGTATAGTTAGCTTAGCCTCTTTTTGTATGAAGTGGCTTCAATTTAGCTTCAATACGTTCCCGGTCTTGCTCAAAATATGGCGGTAATGCAAGTGACTCACCTAGATGCTCTGGATCTTCATCTGTGGTAAAGCCAGGTCCATCTGTAGCCAATTCAAATAGAATACCATTAGGCTCTCTAAAATAAAGGGATTTAAAATAATATCGCTCCACCAACCCGGAGTTAGGCAGTCTAGCTGCTTGCAGGCGTTTTTTCCACTCCTGTAATTCCAATTCGTCTTCTACACGGAATGCCACATGATGGACACTCCCTCTTCCAGGTCGCTCCCTTGGAAGATCGGTTCGAGTTTCTAAATGTACCTCAGCCCCTGTGCCACCTTCTCCTGTCGAAAAAACCAGTATATCCTCTTGTCCAGAAATAGAGGAAGGATAACGATCGGTTTCCGTAAAGGAAAGCACCTCTGTTAACACCTTAATAGTAGGGCCTGGCTCTTTTACTGTAAGATGACTTGGCCCAAGTCCAATGACAGCATGCTCAACAGGGACTGGACCTTTTTTCCATGGTGTTCCACCTTTTACACCATTGTTTGTTTCATCTGAGACGAGCTTAAGACGCTGTCCTTCTGGATCCCGGAATGATATAATTCTTCGATTATTTACTGTGCTAATTTCATCATGATCTACTTTATACTCTGTAAAACGTTGTTTCCAGTAGTCTAAAGCTTTATCATCTTTAACACGCAGTGAAGTTGCTGAAATGCTGCCAATACCAGGATATGTGGTACCTGCTCGTGGTATTTCAAAAAACGTCAAGTCTGTTCCAGGATTACCCACTTCGTCTGCGTAGAATAGATGATATACGGATGTGTCATCTTGATTTACTGTCTTTTTAACAAGACGCATACCGAGTATTTCTGTATAAAAAGAATAGTTGTCCTTTGCGTTTGCCGTTAAGGCCGAGACGTGATGAATGCCTTTTAGTTCCATAAGCCTTCCTCCTCGTAATTTCATAAGGTATTCTTAAATTAGTTTGAATTCAAACTAATTTTATTATAGTCAACTTATCATTTATTGTCTACTTCCTCGACTTCTAGATCTTCTTTTGGACGTAATCCATTTTGCAGGTCTCTAATTGAAAGCCCGAACGTCATTTGAAGATGGGGATAATCCTTGAAACTTTCCCAGTCACCCCCCCACTCAAACCCTAATTTTTTTGCAATATCTGCTACTTCAAACCAATCGCTTTCACCATTTTCATTGCCATCATAGTTAATATCCCAAACAATGTTCCCGTTCTTATCGGAAAGAGCATAATCTATAGCTAAACCATAGTTGTGATAAGATTCTCCACCCTGTGCATATGTTACGATGTTTCCTTCTGTTGTTCGGCCTTGTTCGTATAAATCGGCCTGTTCATCGAAAGTCCGAACCGTTTCCGTAATAACAATATCTATATCTATTTCTTTAGCTTCCTCAATAAGCTTGTTTTTCTTTTCTTCTACGATAGGATGGAGATCTGTTGGCATTGATGCATCTGTGCCTTTATCTTCATAATTGCTGTTTTGTTGGTTATATAATATAAAAAGCAATACGAGGAACAAAATTATAATGAGCCACGTACTAAGAGTGCTGTAAATATGTCGCATGCTGTTTTTCCCCTTAACTTTTCTATTTCTATTTTTATTTTAACAAATAAAGAGGTCATTATGCTGTTGGAGGGGAGCTTAATTAGGCATTTTCATGTTCTTTCTTTATATTATTTACGTTATAATAAGTCCAACAAGGGGGATTTCTATGTTAACCATTATGGTCAGTATCATCGGTTATATCTTTGGCTGCATCCACGGCTCCCAAGTGGTCAGCAAAATGAAGAAAGTCGATATAAAAAACAGCGGTGTCAAAAATGCTGGTGCTTCTAATACGACGATTTTGCTTGGTTGGAAATACGGTATCCTTGTAGCGTTGATAGATATCTTTAAAGGTACAATTGCAATTTTATTAGCATTATTTGTTTTAACAGAAAACGGAATTAGTGGAGACGCCAAGGCTTTACTCGTTTATATTACGGCGCTTTTTGTTATTCTTGGACATAACTACCCCATTACCATGAAATTCAGTGGAGGTAAAGGCACGGCTAGCCTTGTTGGGATCTTATTGGCGATTGATTGGAAAATTGCATTGATAGGAATTATTATATTACTCTTGTTTACCTTTACGACAGATTATCTTGTAGTAGGTGTAACGTTCATGTATCTGTCCTTTCTAGTGACAACATATATGTTCTTCGGGATGGAACCAACCATGGTCGTCGTGTTGCTATCTTTATTGAGTATCATGAAACATATGGAAAATTATAAACGTATATGGAGAAAAGAAGAGACAAAGCTTTCAAGTATGTTTCGAAAAAAATAATCACTGGAGGAATCTATGCTAGATATAATGATTTGGATCGCTATTAGCGTCTTGTTTATACTAAGTTTTGTTGGCATTATTTTTCCTATTATCCCATCTGTACTTGTTATATGGGGAGGATTTTTGCTTTACCATTTTGTATTAGATAACACGGAGCTTAATGTGGTTTTTTGGGCAGTTATGATAGTCCTAACAGTGGTGCTTATAGCTTCAGACATTATTGCAAATAGTTATTTTGTGAAAAAGTATGGTGGTAGTAAATGGGGCGAGAGAGCTGCAGCAATTGCTGTGATCATCGGTTCTTTTATCATTCCACCGTTTGGCATCATCATTATTCCGTTTATTGCTGTATTTATTATTGAAATGCTACAAAAGAGAACAGCCCAGGAAGCATTGCTCGCCTCAGTAGGTTCGTTAATTGGCTTCCTAGGAGGAGCAGTAGCAAAAGTAGTACTGCAACTCATTATGATTATCTGGTTCTTAATTGTTGTGATATTCTAGAGAAAGAGAAAGAGTATATAGAAAGGGTTTTTCTGATGACACTACCAGCAAGAGTGATGACCATTGCCGGGTCTGCTGCAGGAGGCAGTGCGGGGATCCAGGCAGATTTGAAAACATTTCAGGAATTAGATGTCTACGGAATGAGTGTGCTTACAGCGATTGTTTCCAGGCATCCCAAAACAGATAAAAATGTTCATCTCCAGACAGTAGAGGCCATTGAAGCACAATTTGCTACAGCTATCAAACAGGTAGGTGTAGAAGGAATAAAGATCGGCATGCTCTTTTCCGAAGAGATAATAAAGACGGTGTCGGAATTAGTAGGACAAGCGGATATAAACTACTTAGTTGTTGATCCGGTAATGGTAGGAAAGATGAATTCGAAGCTGCTTGAGGATAAAGCGATTCGTGCACTAAAAGAACGAATGATCCCGATGGCAAGCCTTATTACGCCGAATGTTCCCGAGGCCTCCTTGCTTTTAGATGGCCGAAGTATCAAGTCTGTAGAGGAACTAAAGCAGGCAGCTGTCGACCTTTACGATCTTGGTTGTCAAAATGTACTTGTCAAAGGTGGCAGATTGGAAGGTCCAGCCATTGATGTCCTATACGATGGAAAGGATATGATGTTATTTGAGGTCCCGCGTATTGATACTGTCAATACAAGTGGAGCTGGTTGTAGTTATTCCGCTGCTATAGCAGCATATTTAACAAAAGGTTATTCAGTTTATGAATCCGTAAAAAGAGCAAAAAGCTTTGTTACGACAGCGATTGAACATGGATTTTCCTATACAGATATCGTAGGTCCAACCTATCATGCAGCCGAGAGAAAATATGGAGTAGCCCATGAAGTAAAAATCTATCATATTAAACAGGGGGAAGCCTAATGAGCAAACGTGCTTTAATTAATGTAGATTACACATATGATTTCGTAGCGGAAGATGGTAAGCTAACCTGCGGGAAACCAGGACAAGCTATTGAAAAAGAAATTGTAAGGTTAACGGAGGAGTTTATTACGGCCGGTGATTATGTTGTATTAGCAATTGATGCTCACCAAGAAGGAGATGCATTGCATCCAGAATCTAAGCTTTTTCCGCCACATAATATTATAGGGACGTCCGGCAGGGATCTTTATGGAAGCTTAGCCGAACTTTATGAGCAATATAAAGGTAAAGAAAATGTTTATTATCGCGATAAAACACGATACAGTGCTTTTGCTGGGACTGAGCTAGAATTGAAGTTACGTGAGCGGGGCATTGAGGAAGTCCACCTAGTAGGCGTATGTACAGATATATGTGTGTTACATACAGCAGTGGATGCCTATAATAAAGGATTTAAGATTGTCATTCATAAGAATGCAGTTGCTAGCTTTAATCAAGCGGGCCATGAATGGGCACTTGGCCACTTTGAAAATACACTGGGAGCAAACATTATATAGAAAACTTATGTGAAGGAGGGAGGATACGGATGGAATCATTATTTAGAACAAACCGCTTTGAATCGTTTACTGTAAAGCAAGCAACGGCCTCTGATGCGAAAGCAGTAACAGATTTATTAAAAGGGGTAGCCTCCCGATTGCAAAAGAAAGGGTCAAATCAATGGGAATTCTTGCTTGATGGTGGGGAAGATGCGGAAATTGTTTCTTCCATTAACCGTGGTGTGACTTATATTGTAAAAGATGATGATGATCTCGTTGCTACCTTTAATCTATCAAGTAAGCAAAACGATTGGGATGTGCAACTTTGGGGTCAAAGAAAAGATCAAGCTTATTATATACATCGTCTTGCTGTAGATAACCACTATACTGGTAGAGACATAGGGAGAGACCTTTTGTTTTGGTTGGAGGAAAGCATAGTAGGAGCAGAGGCAACTCTTCGACTCGACTGTATTGCTAATAATTCTGCACTAAACAACTTCTACAGACAAGTAGGTTTCACTTATATAGGAAATGCGCTTGCAGATGGAGACAGCTTTTCCTTATATGAAAAGCACCTCAAATAGTTTGAGAAAACGTTTAGTCAAGGGGGGAGGGTCTTCTCACCTTGACTTTACAAGCATATCCCTTTATATTTAGGGATATATACGAAACGTTGAAGAGGATTAGTATAATTTGTTTGTCTGTACAAGAGAGGGAATGGTGCTGTGAATTCCTACTGACACAAATTAGAACCTGCCTCCTGAGTTCGCCATTGGAAGGTTTAAACCGTAAAATGAGCGCGGGTCGTGCCGTTATACATTTAAGTGTGCGCCACTATAATGGGTGCAAACAAGGGTGGTACCACCATAACCTCGGTCCCTTTTCGGATGGAGGATTTTTTGTTGCTTTGAAAACTATAGAATTTAGATAAGGTTAAGCGTGGAAGAGCCACGTCTAGCTCTAGCACCCAGAAACTAGGCGACTTCACGATTCGCCCTACGATAAGTCGGCATCGGTTCGTAAACTCACCGTGCCTCCTTTATCTCAGTTGATTCGCTCCAGTCGCTACGTTTCTAAACGGGCGCTTTCGCTTTTGTTCTATAAAATATCTTTATATAAAGAGGTGTTAGGCTTGGGTAAAAAGAACAAGCAGTTTGTGGAAAAAATAACAGCAATGGAAGATGATTTTGCGCAATGGTATACAGATGTTGTGAAGCAGGCAGATTTGGTTGATTATGGTCAAGTTCGCGGTACAATGATTATCAAACCATATGGTTACGCCATTTGGGAAAATGTGCGAGATGAGCTGGATAAAAAGTTTAAAGAGACAGGACATTCTAATGTCGCGTTTCCACTATTTATTCCAGAAAGCCTCCTTCAAAAGGAGAAGGACCATGTAGAAGGATTTGCACCGGAAGTTGCATGGGTAACTCATGGTGGCGAGGAAAAACTACAAGAGCGTATCGCTGTCCGCCCAACTTCGGAAGTGCTTTTCTGTGATTATTACTCAAAAAATATTCATTCTTATCGAGACCTGCCAAAGCTTTATAATCAATGGACAAATGTAGTGCGATGGGAAAAAACTACGAGGCCATTTTTGCGCTCGTCTGAATTCCATTGGCAAGAAGGGCATACGGCGCATGCTACAGATGAGGATGCAGCTCAAGAAACAAATCGCATGCTTGAAGTATATGCTGATATGGCAGAAAAATATCTCGCCATTCCTGTACTAAAAGGACGTAAAACCGATAAAGAAAAGTTTGCAGGTGCTAATTACACGCTGACAATTGAAGCGCTGATGCATGATGGAAAAGCCCTGCAATCAGGTACATCACATCATTTCGGTTCTGGATTTGCAGAAGCTTTTGATATTACGTATTTAGATGAAAATGGAGAGAGCCAATTTGTACACCAAACTTCTTGGGGGCTATCCACTAGAATTATGGGAGCTTTGATCATGGTTCATGGTGACAATCGTGGACTAGTTATCCCACCTAGAGTTGCACCAACACAGGCTATGATCGTTCCAATTGCTCAGCATAAAGAAGGCGTATTGGATAAAGCATACGATTTACGTGATCGCTTGAAGGATCTGGTACGTGTTGATATTGATGCTAGTGATAAGATGCCTGGCTGGAAATTTAATGAGTATGAAATGAAGGGGATCCCTGTACGTATTGAAATGGGACCAAAAGATATCGAAAAAGAACAGGTCGTGCTTGCACGCAGAGATACAGGCGAAAAAGAATTTATTCCTCTAAGCGATCTAGAAGACCGCTTGCCTGTATTGTTGGAAGAAATCCAACAAAATCTTTTTGCAAAAGCCCAAACACATCGTGAAGAAAAGACATCGATTGCTAAAACAATGGATGAATTTAAACAAGCTTTAGAAGAGAATCCTGGCTTCATTAAAGCAATGTGGTGTGGGGATGTTGCATGTGAAGAGAAAATCAAAGAAGAAACAACCGCCACTTCCCGCTGTATCCCATTTGAACAAGAAGCTGTAGCAGATACTTGCGTATGCTGCGGCAAAGAAGCGAAGGAAATGGTATATTGGGCAAAGGCTTATTAAACCATTGTAAGTTTTACAACTAGATCTATAGTCGAGCGAATTTGAAGCCTAAGAGTTAAAAGGGCCAAATTCGCTCTTTTTATTTGCTGTAAAAATCCTGTAGTTTAATTTTGGTAAGATGATTAACCATTTTATCTTTAGTAGCTTCTAATATACTTTTATCCTCTATTTGGTATGTTTCCTCTTCCATATAAAAATCTGCAAAGCTCTGCCCTTTATATCTTGGAATCACATGCATATGAAAATGAGTGAGTTCATCAAAGGCACCGCCATTTTGGCAGATGGTAATTCCTTCCGGATGAAACAATTCTTTGATAGTGGAGGATAAAAGTTTTGCAGCTTTTATTAAAGAATTTGCAGTATCTTCATCTAACTCATCAAAGTACTGTATATGGTTCTTAGGTAAGATTAACACATGTCCCTCGTTATAAGGGTTATGGTCTAGGATACAACATACATAATCATCTTCAAGCACAATCATGGCGCTTTCTCTTTTATTAGCTAGTTTACAGCCTAAGCAATACACTTACATCCCTCCAGTTTTTCTACTTTTAATACTCTTATTGTACCAAACTATGATTGAATATTTACTTTAGGGAATAGCTTAAGGCAATATTTAGTAATTGTATTCTGACTGAATGGAATATTCACTATATTTAAATAAGATGATTGACAGTTTTTTTGTTTGGTAAATGGCTTTAATACGCTTTTGTAAAGGTTTACAGAAAAATATTCCTTGAATTTTATTAAAATTCTATTGTGTTTTTATGCATAATTATGTTATAAATATACATACAGATTAATAAATATACATTTATACAGCGGGGGATAAACATGAAGGATGAATTGATAAAAGAACTTGATCATATAAAACAAGATTTAATAAATATGAGCGATCACCTGTATGATAATCCGGAATTGGGTGATCAGGAATATGAATCAATGAAACTACTGACAAATTACCTTGAACAACAGGGATTCCAAGTAGATAAGGGTATCGTTGATAGGCCTACAGCTTTCAAGGCGGAATATAAAGGAGAAAAACCGGGACCTAAAATTGCATATTTAGCAGAGTACGATGCTCTCCCTGGAGTTGGCCATGGCTGTGGACACAACTTAATTGGAACAATGAGTGTAGGGGCTGCAGTAATACTTAGTAAAAAGATCGATCAAATCGGTGGAAGTGTCGTTGTATTAGGCACCCCTGCTGAGGAAACGAATGGTGCAAAGGTACCGATGAGTGATGAAGGAATATTTTCTGACATTGACGCAGCGATGATCGTACACCCAAGTGATCTTTCATACTCGAGTGGTGATTCCTTAGCTATGGACGCCATTCAGTTCGCTTATAAAGGGAAATCATCTCATGCAGCAGCTTCTCCAGAAAAAGGAATAAATGCACTGGATAGTGTCATTCAACTGTTCAACGGAGTGAACGCCATACGAGAGCATGTGACTTCAGATGTAAGGATTCACGGCATTATTTCAGAAGGAGGACAAGCGGCTAACGTCGTACCAGAATATGCTGTCGCTCAATTTTATGTACGAGCGAAGGAGCGAAACAACTTAAACAATGTTGTAGAAAAGGTTCGTAATATCGCCCAAGGAGCTGCTCTTATGACTGGAACAACCTTGGAGATATCGAACTATGAACTGAGCTATGACAATATGATTACAAATAAAGCATTATCCGATGCATTTAATAAGAACTTAGAACAGGTTAGTGGAAAAACAGTACTACCACCTAAACAAAGCTACGGCTCAATTGACATGGGTAATGTCAGTCAAGTGGTACCAGCAATTCACCCATACATTGGGTTTGGCGAGGAAGGATTGATCGCCCATACACAGGAATTTGCAGATAAAACAATAACTGCAGAGGGACATCAAACCTTGGCTAATGGCGCATTATCATTAGCGTTAACAGGATATGACCTTTTAACAGACAAAGCACTTTACCAATCCATTCAACAGGAATTTAATTCAAAATAGGGGGAGAAAAAAATGAAAAAGACTATCGGAATTATTTTATTTATTATGCTAGCTTCAGTGGGGCTTGCTGCTTGTGGAACATCGGATGAAGCTTCGGGGAATTCGGATCAGAAAGATAAGGTATTGAAAATGGCTACATCTGCAGATTTTCCTCCATTTGAGTCACGGGACAAAGAGGGCAACTTTGAAGGGTTTGATATTGACTTAGCAAACCTAGTAGCAGAGGAATTAGGCTATGAACTAAAAATTGAAGATATGAAGTTTGATGGATTAATTGGAGCCTTACAGGCAGACCGAGTAGATATGGTTATGTCAGGTATGAGTTCAACTGATGAACGGAAGGAAAATGTAGATTTCTCTAATCCGTACCATCATTCTGGGGAGATGTTTGTAACACCTTCTGATTCAGCAATAGAGAATCTTGAGGATTTGGAAGGGAAAACCATAGGTGTGCAGCTGGGTACCATTCAAGAGGAAGGTGCAGAAACACTTAGTGAGGAATATGGTTTTGAAGTGAAAAAAGTAGATGATGCAGGTTTAATTATTCAGGAGCTTAACTCTAACCGAATTGATGCTGGATATATGGATAAAACGGTAGCAACTGGTTTTATAAAAGAGCAAGAACTAATAGGTTTTGATGATCCGACAACAAGTTCACCAGGAATGGGAATTGCTTTTCCAAAAGGTAGTGAAATGGTGACAGAAGTGAATGAAGTACTTGAAAAGCTTGAAGAAGAAGGAAAGATCCAGGAGCTAGAAGAAAAATGGCTCTCAGACATGGAATAAAAATACAGACAGAGAATTGAGGTGTTAAGGCATGAATTTGGATTTCAGCCAAATCGTGCCTTATATTCCTTTTATACTAGAGGGAATTGGGGCCACATTAAAATTTGTAAGTATATCAATAGTGATGGGCTTTGTGCTTGGTACATTACTCGCATTATGTAAAATAACGAAATTACCATTTTTAAAAGGTTTTGCTGTATTTTATACATCGATGTTTCGTGGAACGCCGCTTATTTTGCAATTAATGATTATTTATTTTGCTGTTCCACAGCTCACTGGATATGATATAACGGCATTTTTATCAGCAGTGCTTGCATTCGGGCTAAATTCTGCAGCTTATATCTCGGAGATAATACGTGGTGGTATCCAAGCGGTAGACCGGGGCCAGACAGAAGCTGCAGAAGCGTTAGGTGTTCCTTATAAGCCTATGATGTTGAACATTATTCTTCCGCAGGCATTCAAAAATATTTTACCAGCCATGATGAATGAATTTATTACGTTAACAAAAGAATCTGCGCTCGTTTCTACAATCGGATACTTGGATTTAATGCGGAGAGCGCAGGTGGTAGGTTCGGATATTTACCGAAGCTTCGAGCCGTTAATTTTCGTAGCTCTAATTTATTGGGTTATGGTTTATCTCCTAACAGTGGCAGGAAGTTTAGTGGAACGGAGGCTTCGTCAAAGTGATTAAAGCAGATAAGATTACAAAGGTTTTTGGAAAAAATACAGTCCTTGAGGAAATCTCCACTACTGTTCATCAAGGAGAAGTGGTAACTGTCATTGGGCCATCAGGGTCTGGTAAGTCTACTTTCCTTCGTTGTCTAAACCTATTAGAGGTGCCAACTTCAGGTGAGATATTTATGAACAATAATGAGATCACATCTTCAAAAGTAAATAAGCTAGAAATCAGAAAGAATATTGGCATGGTGTTTCAGCACTTCCATCTCTTCCCACACATGACAGTGCTCGAGAACGTGATCTATGCACCGCAAAAAGTAAAGGGCTTAGACAAGTCAACAGCTGTGGAAAGTGCGAAAAAACTTTTGGCAAAGGTTGGGCTGACAGATAAAGAGGATTCCTATCCAAATCATCTTTCAGGTGGGCAAAAGCAAAGAGTTGCCATTGCAAGAGCTCTAGCCATGGAACCAGAAATCATGCTGTTTGATGAACCAACTTCGGCCCTAGACCCAGAAATGGTGAAAGAGGTTTTAGACGTTATTAAAGATTTAGCTAAGACAGGTATTACGATGGTAATCGTGACACATGAAATGAATTTCGCTAAAGAGGTAGCAGACCGTGTGCTATTTCTAGACCAAGGAAAACTAGTAGAGGAAGGAAAACCTACAGACTTTTTCCAAAACCCACAGTCTTCGAGAGCAAAAGATTTTCTGGATAAAGTATTGTAGGAAGTTGTTAGAAAAGAATATATTAAAAGAAAAGAGCCGCATGTGTTGGAAGACGACATTCCAATTTCACGCGGCTTTTTGGATTGATTATATTATCTTACACAGCGATATCTGGAGAACGCCACCCTTAATTATTGCGCCAACGCTTCTTGAATAGCTTTTTCAAGCTCGTCTGGTTTTGTTTGTGGGGCAAATCGGTCTATTACCTGTCCATCCTTGCCAACTAAAAACTTCGTGAAATTCCATTTGATTTGCTTTGTTAGTAACCCTTTTGCTTCTTCTGTTAGGTAGGCGAAAAGAGGATGGGCGTTTTTCCCTTTAACATCAACTTTACTGAACATCGGGAATGTCACACCATAATTTAGCTGACAGAATTCAGCAATCTCCTCATTAGATCCAGGATCCTGACTGTTAAATTGATTGCATGGAAACCCTAGGATTTCAAGCCCTTGTTGATTGTACGTATCGTAAAGCTTTTGCAACCCCTCTAGCTGAGAAGTAAAGCCACACTTGCTTGCTGTGTTAACGATTAAAAGTACTTTTCCTTCATACTCTGATAATGAAATTTCCTTGCCGTTAATTGTTTCAGCTTTGAATTCATATACACTCATAATAAGCAAGCCTCCTTAGTAAAAGAATAGCAATGGTTCTGAGGCCTGTCCAAACAAACGCTTTTTTTATACACGGGTTTCAAAATTCAACTACATGCTTTTACTTCCTAGTTAAAATTCACTATTTTCCTAACGTAAAAATAGACGGCCCACCTAGGCCGTCTATTGTTAATCAATATATTATGCTTCTTGCTTAAGTGTTTCACCGATAGCTGCAAGTCTTTCTTCTACTTGTTGTTCGTTTAATTCATGTTCTTCTACATACAAGTTTCGTGGGCTTACTCGACATTCATGAGTACAGCCACGCATATATTTATGCTCATTTTCTTCAGAGCAGAGTATTTGTTGATTACATTCAGGATTTGCACAGTTTACGTAGCGCTCGCATGGCTGACCATCGAAATAATCAACGCCGACTACAACGTGTTCTTTTCGATTGATTGGTACAGAAATGCGGTTGTCGAATACATAACATTGTCCATCCCATAGTTCACCTTGTACTTCAGGGTCTTTTCCGTAGCTTACAATGCCGCCATGTAACTGGCTTACATCCTCAAAGCCCTCTTCAAGCAACCATCCGGAGAATTTTTCACAACGGATACCGCCTGTACAATAAGTTAGAACTTTCTTTTCTTTAAATTTTTCTTTATTTTCCTTAATCCAATCCGGAAGTTCGCGGAATGTTTCTATATCCGGGCGAATAGCGCCACGAAAATGTCCGAGGTCGTACTCATAGTCATTACGGGCATCAATTACCACAGTGTCCTCTTCTTGCATTGCTTCAAAGAATTCCTTTGGTGAAAGGTAGTTACCCGTCTTTTCCAATGGATTAATGTCATCTTCAAGACGTAGGGAAACTAATTCTTCCCGTGGGCGTACATGCATTTTTTTAAACGCATGCCCCTCGTGCTCGTCAATTTTAAACACCATGTCTGCAAAGCGTGGATCGTTTTGCATTGCTTCCATGTATTTTTTTGTTTGTTCTTTTGTACCAGATACTGTTCCGTTAATTCCTTCTCCTGCTACAAGGATTCTCCCTTTTAGCTCAAGCTCTTTACAGAATTGAAGATGTTCTGCAGCGAAGGATTCAGGATCTTCAATTGGCACATACTGATAATACAATAAAACCTGATAATTAAAATTTTCCATGTTGATTTACCACCTATCATTCATATTTGCAAGATATAAATGTTTGGTAGTCGGTATTCTATTTTATAATCTTGCAAGACATTATTTTATCATGTTTAAATTTCTTTTTCTAGTCCATAAAAATAACTATGTCTGTCATTAGCACCATTGCTGATATATTTTCTTTGTGAAAGTATGTTTTTCATAGTGGAAAAGGGGAAAATAGTTATAGCTTAGAAAGAAAACAAAATGTGGGGAGGTGGGAAAAATTGACGAAAATTCGTGTGGGGTTGGTTTCTGCACCCAATCTACCAGCATATATAGCAGAAGACTTGTGTGAAGAATTGCCAGACTACTTTTCTGAAGAGATTGATAAAGAAACAAGCTGGGAAGTAGAGACAACAGTAGATACACTTGTCGGAGTTGCAGAAGAAACAAAGGAAGTGTTAGATAAAGCCAACAACATAAAAAAAGAACAAAACTGGGAGTATGTAATTTGTCTGACAGATCTACCTATATTTTTCAAGAAAAAGGTAGTGGTGGGAAATGCAAGCCTGGAGCAAAAGATTGGTCAGGTATCAATTCCGGCATTTGGCGTCATGCCAATGCACAAAAGAATTCGTGTGATCATAATTGAATTGATGAAGGAATTGTATTTAAATACCAGTGAACAGACTTCTGCAGAAGAGCACACACTGGAAAATGGTAATGACGCTGCTAAGAATATAGGTAGACAGTTTCTCTTTTCTCGTGTGCGAAGAGACAATGCCTCCCCGAAAAGCCCGTTAGACTTTCGCTATATCGTTCGTTCCAGAGTAATTGGGTATTTGCGTATATTGTTTGGCATGACGTATGCAAACCGACCTTGGCAGGCATTGCTATCGTTTAAAAAAATTGTAATGCTCTCTTTTGCATCGGGAGCTTATGTATCCATTTTTCCAAATCCATGGGTTCTAAGTGTAGCCTACTCTCCACTTAGACTCGGTTTCCTGATGCTGTTATCTATTTTTGGTATGGTCATTTGGATTATCTTTTCCCACAATCTATGGGAAAAGCCATCAGAGCATGGTAAAAAGCGTTGGCGTGATTTATATAACCATACAACATTTCTGACCTTAACAAGCATTGTGGCATTGAATTATTTAGTTCTGTTTACCATGTTTCTAGCTGCTATGTCGCTTCTTGTGCCCCCTGAGTTATTCCAAGTAAGAACACAAGTTGAAGGTTCACCGTCCTTTATTTATTATATAAAGCTGGTCTGGTTAGTCACTTCATTCAGCACGCTTATTGGGGCAATAGGAACAGGGTTAGAGAAAGAAGAAAGGATACGTAATGCCACCTATTCCTTTCGTCAACAACAACGCTATTATGAGATAGGTGACGAAGAAAATGGAGAGGGAAATCAGGATGAGGGAACGAAGCCTGAAAAGAGGTGCAGCGAATGACGAAGAAAATTGTAGTTGGCCTAATTGCTGCTCCCGAGTTACCTGCAGCTATAGGGAGAAAATATATTGAAAAGATTCCTCACCATCTTCAGAATCAAGTCGAAGAAGATGTTTCTTGGGAAATGGAGTTTATTATAGATCCGCTTACTGGAGCAGCAGAGACAGTAGGCGAAATATTAGAGAAAGCTATAGAAATTAAAAAGGAAAAGGGCTGGGATTATGCAGTGTGTTTAACAGACCTTCCTTTATTTCATAACAAAAACATTGTGGGGGCAGATATTAGCCTTCACCATGCTGTGGCACAATTGTCTATCCCTGTATTTGGCTGGTTGCCAACCAAGAAAAGAATTGAGAATGCGATTATTCAAATAATCAGAGAAATTTATTACCATAAAGGTAATTCTGATAAATTAGAAGAACTAGAGAAATCAAATCCCGAATTTTTACTACAGAAGCAATTTCCGGTTAGTCGGGTGAAGCGGCTTAGTGAAAACGATGATCATGTGGGAAAAGAAGCACGCTATATCGTATTTCCCAAGAAATTAGGGAAAATACGTCTGTTAATGGGTATGACACAAGCAAATCGACCATTGAGCATTATGCCTTCGTTTAAAAGAATAATTGCGATAGCTTTTTCTACAGGTATTTTTGGTCTTATTTTTACTACAATTTGGGAATTAAGTTATCTTCTCAGCGTCTATAGGCTATTGGCATTAAATATTGCTGCTATTTGTTTAATGGTATTTTGGATTGTTTCTGCTCATGATCTATGGGAAAGCAAGTCCGTTAGATCAGATTCCAAACTGCGACGCTTGTATAATCAGGCAACTGTCCTCACATTACTAATTTCTGTGTTAAGCTATTATGCTGTTCTATTTTTCTTGTTTCTTGTCACAATATTGATCGTTATACCTCCAGATGTTTATGATTACTCCGTCGATATAGAAGGGGATTTTAGCTTTCTGTATTTCCTGAGACTTGCTTGGGTTGCGACATCTATTTCCACTATTGTGGGTGCAATTGGAGCAAGTTTGGAGAATGATGAATTAGTACGGGATATTACGTATGGTTATCGACAAAAACGACGCTATAGTGAAATAAAATCCAAAGAATAGGGAAACGCTTACGTACGCTTGCCTATGGTAGTAAGCCTTAATAGTTTTTTTGGAAAATAACATCTCTAATTGCTTGCTTTTTAGATGGGAAAAGGTTAAAGTGGTATTAGCAAAAGGAAATTGAAGTTTGAATAATACTTTACGATCTCTTTATCAAAGTGGTGTAAAAGTATTTATGATTCAATTACTTTGCACGATATTTTGTATAAGGAGGTCATTTTAATGACTGGTAAAGTAAAATGGTTTAACGCAGAAAAAGGCTTCGGTTTCATCGAGCGCGAAGACGGAGACGATGTATTCGTACATTTCTCAGCTATCCAATCAGAAGGTTTCAAAACTCTTGAAGAAGGTCAAGATGTTGAATTTGAAATCGTTGAAGGTAACCGCGGACCGCAAGCAGCTAACGTTGTTCGCCTATAATTGTTAATTACAAAAAGGTTTATCTCATCCGTGAGATAAACCTTTTTTTGTATCATAAAGTAAATATTATCGAGTAAGTCAAAATAACGATTTATATAAGGGAAAACTTGTCGAAGGGGGAAGGGCATGAAAGATTTTAACTGGAGAGAAATGGCTGAAGTAGAATGGGATAGCCGAGCTGATTTTTGGCATGAACGAAGTAGAAACATGTGGGAGAAAGGAAGCAGAAGTACTATTATTCCATTTATTCAGCAGCATATAGTGGAAGGGAATATGGTGCTGGATGTTGGCTGTGGTGACGGGTATGGTTCTTATTTGTTAAAAAAGGCGGGTTATAAGGTGACTGGTGTCGACATTTCCAACGAGATGATCAACCACGCTAAAAAAGCCTTACCAGAAGGGGAGATTGTTTTTAAAAAAGCAGATATAAACGAGTTGTCATTTCCAGAAGAGTCATATGATGCATTAATAGCGATTAATGTTTTAGAATGGACAGAGGATCCTTTACATGCTTTAAATGAAATGATTCGGGTGACAAAAGATGGGGGACATTTATGCATTGGTATTTTAGGTCCTACGGCAGGCCCTCGTGCCAATAGCTTTTCCCGTCTATATGGGGAGGATTCTATATGCAATACTATGATGCCTTGGGAGCTAAGAAAGCTGGCAACAGAAATAGGTCTTCAACAAGTGGATGATCTAGGGGTCTATAAAAAAGAAGTCAACCCAACAGATACAGAGCATTTGTCATCTGATTTAAAACAAGCACTTTCCTTTATGTGGGTGTATCTATTTAAGAAAAATTAGTTTTATGGAATTGTGCTGGTTTTCTCGGTGCAAAAAAGGAGGATTGTCATGGATAAAAAGGAAATGGAAGAACAAGTTATAAAAAGCTATCAAAGTGATGAAAAAATGATGATTTTAATTTATGCCCAATGGTGTATTAATAACGATTTAGACCCTGTAGCGTTATATGCAAAAGCTTACCCAAACCAGATACATAACCCATCCTTAGCTGAAGCGATGGAACTTACTGTACCAAAAAAGGAGTCAGAAGAAATTCCTACATCTACCGTATTACAGGTTCTGCAGCTCTTTGGAAATGATGATTTAGCTTTCATTGTTCAAAGTGAGGTAGATAACAAAGGAGCAGAGCCCGGTAAGTAATGTAGCAGCTGGAGCGAATAATTAAAGGAGAAAGCTTCGTTCTTTTTTGCAGTTCATCCCTCTTAGTATGTTGGGTTGAACAGAAACTCTCCGTCTTTCTACTCTCAAAGCAAGATAAAATTAAAAAAGAGAACAGAGATAATCTGTTCTCACTTCATTATTGTTCAAATAGCTTTATAAGTGCTTGTGTACCACTATCATTTTCCCCTTTTTCTGCTAGCTCTTTGTAAAGTTTGAGTGAAAGAGCCAATCCAGGTGTTTCCATGCCAAGCTCTTTGGCTGATTCTAATGCAAGGGTCATATCCTTGATAAAGTGCTTCACGTAAAATCCTGGTGCATCATCGCCAGCAATCATTCTTGGCGCCAACTTGGATAAGGAGAAACTCCCCGCCGCTCCAGTAGTGATGGTATCAAGCACCCTAGACGGATCAAGTCCAGCTTTTTTCGCATAGACAATCGCTTCACATACACCGATCATGTTTGTAGCAATGGCAATCTGATTGCTTAACTTCGTATGCTGACCTGCACCTGCTTCACCCTGCAAAATAATGTTCTCTCCCATTGCCTCCAATACAGGAAGTACTGTAGAAAATGCCTCTTTATCGCCACCAGCCATTATGGCTAGAGTACCGTTTTTAGCACCAATATCCCCACCTGATACAGGGGCATCTAATGCTTGGATACCTTTTTCCTTTGCACGAGCGTAAATTTCTTTAGCTAATGCTGGTTTTGATGTTGTCATGTCTATTAGATAGCTGCCAGGATTAGCATGTGCGAGCAATCCATCTGTCCCGAAGTAAACCTCTTCAACATCCTGAGGATAGCCAACAATAGTGATGATTATGTGGCTGGAGGCAGCAAGATCTTTTACAGAATTCGCCCACTCTGCGCCTTGTTCCAATAACGGAGTTGCTTTTTCTTTTGTCCGGGTATATACCGAAACAGAATACCCATCTAGCATTAGATTCTTAACCATGCTGCTTCCCATAACTCCTGTTCCAATAAATCCAATTCGCTTTTCCTTAATATTCATTATTTCTCGCCTCCTACTTATTTGTCGCACTTCCTTATGTAGCATCTCGTGTTGGTCTTTGAAAAAAGTATAGCATGAAAAAGAGGCATACAAAATGTGTGTATGCCTCTTTAATTCCTGTTAACTTTTGAAAATATTGTCGATCTCATTCATTTCTTCAGTAGTCAATTCCACGCTAAGTGTCTGTAGATTGTTTAATACTTGGTCCGCACGTTTCGCGCCAGGAATAACCACATCAATTGCATCCCTTGTTAAATACCACGCTAGGACTACATGTGCGACTTCTACATTTTTATTGTTAGCTATTTTACGTACCTTTTCCACCTTTTCTAGGTTACGAAGGAATGTTTCACCTTGGAAGTTTGGTGCCTTAGCACGACCGTCGTCAAAGGTAGTGTTCTTATCGTATTTCCCTGCAAGTAAACCAGAAGCGAATGGGAAATAGGGTACAAAGGAAATGTTATTAGCTGTCATATAAGGGAAATACTCCGTTTCTGCAGATCTGTTTAAAAGGTTATATTCACCTTGGAAAACATCCACATACCCGTCTTTGTTAGCCTCTTTTAGTTGATCAAGAGAAAAATTAGATACGCCTATTGCTTTTATTTTTCCCTGATCCTTCAGTTCTTTTAATGCACCAACCGCTTCATCCTTAGGAGTTTCTTCATCAGGGAAGTGGATATAATACAAGTCAATATAATCTGTTTGGAGGCGTTTAAGGCTATCTTCTACCGATTTTTTTAAAAAAGCAGGTGAATTATCAAGCGCGATATCCTTCCCAACAAATTTGTGTGCACCCTTGGTTGCAAGTACTACTTCCTGGCGTTTCCCCGTTTCTTTGATGACTTGTCCAACAAGTTCTTCTGAACGTTCTGGTCCATAAATAAAAGCAGTATCGAGAAAATTCATGCCATTGTTAATAGCTGTTCTTACTAATTCTTTGCCTGCTTCTTCGTCAAGATTCGGATAAATGTTGTGCCCACCAACAGCGTTTGTCCCTAAACCAATTGGATTGACTGTCAGTTCTGTTTGCCCTATTTTCGTCTTGTTTTCCATGGGTATTATTCTCTCTTTTTAAGCGTAGTGAATTATCCTTTACGATAACCCTTGCATATAATAGTATAAGGAAAAAAGTGAAGGAAGGAAAAGAAATGAACTGGCATATCAAATCATTTTCAGAATTAACAAACATAGAGCTGTATAATCTTTTGAAAGCACGAACGGATGTATTTGTCGTAGAGCAAAACTGTGCCTATCCGGAATTAGATAATTATGATCAGGAAAGCATGCACTTGTATGTAGAGGAAGAAGGCGAAATCGCTGCACTAGTACGTATTATTCCTGCAGGTAATAAGTACAAAGAGGCCTCGATTGGGAGAGTAATGGTGGTCAATAAATTCCGTGGCAAAGGTTATGCAAAACAAGTGATGGAAAGAGCATTGCATTTTATCACAGAGGAATGGAAAGAAACCGGAATAAAAATTCAGGCCCAGGAATATTTAAAAGTGTTTTACCAAGGACTTGGGTTTAAACAAATAACAGAGCCTTATTTGGATGATGGAATTTTACATATTGACATGAATTGGGAGCCAAAATAGAGAATCACCTTCGATTGTTTTGCACATAGTATACCTACATAGTTAAAGCAATTAGAGGAGGATCCGTATGATCACCAAAGAGCAACTATTGCAATGTAAAGCAGACTTGGTGCAAAGGCAGAATGAACTGATAAATCATATACAGGATCATTTTGGTACAACGCTTGAATTGGCGAAAGAATCGGTGAGTGAACTATCTAATTATGATAACCATCCGGGTGATATGGGAACAGAGCTTTTTGAAAGAGAAAAGGATATAGCCTTAAACGAGCATGCTGAAACAGAGCTTGACGATATTAATAAGGCTTTGCATGCGATAGAGGAAGGCTCATATGGCATTTGTAGCCAATGTGGGGAAGACATCCCTTTTGAGAGGTTAGCAGCCCTTCCAACTGCGGACCGCTGTGTGGAGCATGCTGGAAATAATACGATTTTTGAAGAGGATCGTACTGTAGAAGAGGAAGTCTTTAGCCCGAATATCAATCCGGACGAAGAAACAGACGAAAACCAGGTTTCCTATGATGCAGAAGACAGTTGGCAGGAAGTTAGCAGATATGGTACTTCCGAAACAGCTTCTGATTTTTATGGAGATCAAGAAAATTATGATGAGATGTATCCGAATAGTGATGAGCTTGTAGGTTCTGCAGAAAATGTAGAAGAGTTTCTCGCCGCAGATATTGATGGAAAGTTTGAAGGGGTTACCTATAACCACAATAGATATGAAAAGAATCTCGATTCAGTGGAAAGTGATAGTGATGATGAAACCGTATAGCTCGTACTTCCGTAATACTTATTAAAGGGAGTGGTTTAGATGAGCGAACAAACTGGATGTATTAAATGTGGGAGTAACGATGCAGATTCCAAGGAAGTTGCCATGACAGGTACTGGCCTATCCAAAATGTTCGATGTGCAGCATAATCAATTTCTTGTTGTGTACTGTAAAAATTGTGGATACTCCGAATTCTATAATAAGAAAAGTTCAACTGGCAGTAATGTCTTTGACTTATTTTTTGGATAGTAAACAAAAAAGCAGACCTTTTTATAAGGTCCGCTTTTTTCATCTTTAATACTAAATTTAGAAAATACTGCTCATCATGCCACCAAGAAAGACATCCACTATATTAGCTAAAAGGTAACCAGAGGCAAGTAAGGTTACAAAGTAAATACCGATTAGCAAGTAAATTCGATCAAATGCCGGAGCTGGCCTTTCAAGTAAGATAAGGGTTGGCACTAATAGAATAGGTCCTATCAAGCCAATTAGAATAATGGTCCCTGAAAGAGGGAGCTCAACTAGGGCTAGCAAAGAGCCTAAGACGGTTAAAACTAAAAATGGCACAGAGTATGCCCCAGTCTTCGCAACAACATCTGTAAAAGATAAGGATTGCCCACCAATTTTTACACCAGCAAATGAAATGGCTGCTATAATACCGAATAAAATTAAAAACTGGATAAGTGGTATAAGAAAGCTATCAACAAAGGATACTTCCATGAAATAAGAGCCAATACTGCTTGTAATTATGTACGTTCCAAGGGAGATTAGCAGGGAAAAAATGACAATAGTTATAATACCTGGAATCAAATGGCTGCTAGCAATATTCTTTCCTTCGCTAGGATTTTTCAAAAGCTTCACAAAGAATGATCCAAACTGCGAACTCTCTCTTTTAACTGTTTCCATAACATCATTCGGTTGACTCTGGTTTTGCTGCTGTCCTGATGACAGAGGCTGGCTCGGCTCCCCTACATTGCTTTCCTGCTCTATGGTAGGATCAGTATTCACAGGTTCCTGAGTAGCTGCATTGTTCTCTACTGGTAATGGCGCACCACAATTTGTACAAAACTTTCCTTCTTCTGTTTGCTGTCCACAATTTGGACAAATCATAAAATCACTCCTTCTTATTATTTTGGATACTTACATTCATTCGACAAAAATAGTGTAAATCCTGTTTTTGTTGGAAATTATTATACATCAATTCGAAGTAAACCGCTCGTAGATTGGTATTAGAAGAAATGTACGTACCCTCTATAAGTATAATGTGAAAAAACGAAAAAAAGAAGGGAGAATAGTCCCCCTTCTTAGGAAATTAGCGTTACGTTTATTGTTCTGTTTCTCCTGCTTGCAAGGTGACCTTAGCAGTTTTTTGTTCTCCGTCACGATAGTACTCTATTTCAACTGTATCCCCAACTGCTGCGTCGGAGTACAGGAATTTTCTAAGCTCTAAAATAGAAGTGATCGCATTTCCATTAATTTGTGTGATGACATCAAATCTTTGTAGACCTGCTGATTCTGCAGAAGATCCAGCTTGTACGTCGGCAATGACCATGCCGCCTTCTACTTTTTCAGGAAGCTCTATCTCGTTCCGGAATTGGGCGGGCACTTGGCTTAAGGAAGCGGTGCTAATACCAATAAGCGGGCGTTCAATTTCGCCGTTCTGTTCTAATTGATCCATAATAGGAAGTGCTGTGTCCATTGGAATTGCAAAACCAATTCCCTCTACCTCTTGGCGGGCAATCTTCATGGAATTAATTCCGATAACTTCACCATTTCCATTAACGAGAGCTCCTCCACTATTACCAGGATTAATAGCGGCATCTGTTTGAATTACTTCTGTTACCCAGTCTGCTTGTTGGTCTCCGTTTGTATCCATGCTCACAGAACGATTGAGTCCACTGACAATTCCTTTGGTAATGGTGTTAGCGAATTCAATTCCCAAAGGGTTTCCGATGGCAACAACCGTTTCACCGACTTTAAGATCCTCAGAACTTCCGATACTTGCCACTGTATCAATTTTTTCTCCATCTACCTCAAGTACAGCTAAATCTGTTAAGGCGTCGGTACCGAGTACGGTAGCATTAATATGTTCTTCGTCATCTAGCACAACTTCAACTTCTTTTGCGCCTTCGACAACATGTTGGTTTGTAACGACATACGCTTTCCCGTTTTCTTTCTTATAAACAATCCCTGATCCAGTTCCGGCTTCTTGGCTATCTGTCCAAACACTCTGTTGCTGCATATTGCTAACCCCTACTACCGCTTTCGATGTTTCTTCAATGCTAGAAGAAAGGGTTGCCTCATCCGATGCTAGTGTTTGCACAATATCTGGAGTGGACGAAGAGCTATTCCCATCCCCTTCCGAAGCCGAAGAAGTCGTGTTTATTGGAATAATATTTGTCATTATAAGGGCAATAATGAGGGCAACAGATACAATCCCTCCTGATATACCACCAAGTATGAAGTGTAGTCCACTTTTGTTTTTAGTCGGTTTCACATTTTCAGACCGCTGTTCCGGTGGTGTAGATTCATGGTGAACTGGATGCTCTGGCTGGGTTAGAGTATCCTCTGTTTCTGCCCCACTGTTTTGTTCCAGTTCCCGTTCAGGTATATTATGGCCATCGTTCCTTTCTGGTGCTCCTTGATGATTCGCATTATATTTGTCTTGGTCCATTGATTATCACCCTTTCGTTGATTTCAATCTTTAAGTTGAGTATACCCACAGGTTTTGGGAAACATTTGGTATAAATGTGGTATAAATGTGTAAAAGAGATAGCTTGTTCAACAATTGGGTCTATGTAAAAATAGAAGTAATGACATTAAATCGAAAAGGTGAGCGCGTATGAACTATCATATAGGGGTTGTGGAAGATGATCCGAATATCCAAAATATTGTTACGGCATACTTGAAAAAAGAGGGCTTTGAAGTTTCGCTGTCAGACTCTGCTGAGAAAGCATGGGAGGTCTGGGAAAACCGTAAGCCAGACATGTGGATATTGGATATTATGCTCCCGGGAATGGATGGGTACGAGTTTTGTAAAAAAATTCGTAATGAAAGTGAAGTACCAATTATTATTATTTCTGCAAAAGATGATGAAATTGACAAAATTCTTGGTCTTGAACTCGGTGGTGACGACTATTTAACAAAACCATTCAGTCCAAGAGAATTGATAGCGCGTATCAAGCGATTGTTTAAGCGCTCTGCGCCTAGGAAAAATATGGAAAATGAAGACAAGGAAATTATTAAAACACTTCATATGGAAATATATAAAAGTGAACGACGAATTTTTTATAAAGGAAATGAGCTTGATGTAACAACGAAGGAATATGATATGCTGGTATTTTTAACAGAAAATGTAAATCGGGCTTTTTCAAGAGAGGACCTGTTGGTGAGGGTATGGGGAGATGATTATTTTGGGAGCGACAGAGCGGTAGATGATCTAATTAAACGAATACGAAAGAAATTACCTAACTTACCGCTAGAGACGGTTTGGGGTTATGGCTACCGATTACGCGATGATGAGGAAACAGAATGAAATTGCAATCACAGCTAAATGCTGCATTTACTGCCTTGTTAATCGTGATATTGGCTGTTACGGGGTATATTATTTATTCCCTTATTCTTGATATGTTGATTGAGGATGAACAGCGTCAGTTGAAGCAAAGTGGTGAAATATTAGCTGAATTAATCAATGAGTATGGCGCCATTAGTGACACACAACTTAGTCAGTTTTTAGAAGACAAAAATCTACAGCTCATTATGTACAATGAACGCAATAATGTTATTCCATTTAGCACTATTCCGGGTGCAGTGGTCAAAGGTTTGTTTGAGAATAATGACTTTTCTGCGCGAGATCAAGAGTTATGGGAGTATAAGAATGCCCGTTATGTAACATCTCGTATTATTATAACCCCAGAAAGAAATGGGGACCAACTCATATTGCTAACGCCATTAGATGACTTACAACAGGTTCAGCAGCAATTTATTTTCCGGTTGCTCATTGTTTTTTTCATAGGGGCAGCAGCTGCTATTCTTCTAAGTTATTTCCTAACTAATAAATTAGTCACACCGCTCTCGCAATTAAAAAGGCAATTAAAGAAGGTAGAAAATAGACAGTTTGATGATATAGAGCGGATTAAAGCAACGGGTGAAATTAAAGAAGTTGAGCAAAGTGTATATGAGATGGCAAGTGAACTAAAGCAATACATTAGGTCACAGCAAACATTTTTTCAGAATGCCAGCCATGAATTGAAAACACCGTTAATGACAATTCAAGGGTACGCAGAAGGTATCAGAGATGGTATTTTTGATAAAAACGAACAAGATAAAGGTCTTGAAGTGATGGTTACAGAAGTAAATAGGCTGAAGAAAATTATTAATGAGATGATCTTGCTTGCAAAGCTGGACAGTGATTCGGAAGTTTACAATAAAGAAAGAGTGTTGGTCGATGATTTGGTTGAGCAGGTTGTTGACCGTACATTACCGATTGTTAATGATAAAAAAATACAGTTAAGACAAGAGATAGAGGCCAATATCGTTCTATATGCAGATGAGGAAAAACTCCTTCGTGCTCTGTTGAACCTCGTGTTTAATGCCATTCGCCATGCTAATTCGACAGTCTCCATTAAAGTACAGAAGCAGGATAACAGCGCCCGTATTCTAATAGAAGATGATGGAGAAGGGGTGGCAGAGGAATTAATGCCACATATTTTTCACCGGTTTGTAAAAGGTAAAACTGGGGAAACTGGATTAGGACTAGCAATTGCCAGAGCGATTATTGAACAATCAAATGGAAAAATAACTGTCCATAAATCGGAACAGGGTGGAGCAAAATTTGAGATTGTTTTTGAAGGGTAGTCAATCCTTTTTTTAACCAGGCGCTCGACGCTTTTGTACATTTATCGTAAAATTTTTTCAAAAAACTTTATTATACCGGTTAATCTATGGTATAATCATATAGTTTGAATCACTCTATTTTAAAGAGGAGCGTACTTTAATGCAATTAAGAGAAGATATTCGTAATATTGCGATCATTGCCCACGTTGACCACGGAAAAACAACACTGGTTGATCAGTTGCTGAAATACTCAGGGACATTCCGGGAAAACGAACAAGTAAATGAACGAGCAATGGACTCAGGAGATATTGAAAGAGAACGTGGAATTACAATTCTAGCGAAAAATACTGCGATTAAATATAAAGATACATCTATCAACATTTTAGATACACCTGGACACGCAGACTTCGGTGGAGAAGTAGAGCGAATTATGAAAATGGTGGATGGTGTGGCACTAGTAGTAGATGCTTATGAAGGAACCATGCCACAAACACGATTCGTGTTAAAAAAAGCACTTGAGCAAAAGCTTACACCGATTGTTGTTTTAAACAAAATCGATCGTCCGAATGCTCGTCCTTCTGAAGTAATTGATGAAGTATTGGATCTTTTCATCGAGCTTGGCGCAGATGATGACCAGCTTGAGTTCCCAGTTGTATATGCTTCTGCATTAAACGGAACATCTGGTTTTGAACCAGAATCTCAAGAAGAAACGATGGATCCTGTATTTACTACTATTTTAGATCATATTCCAGCACCTGTTGATACACAAGAAGAGCCTTTACAGTTCCAAGTTACATTGTTGGATTATAATGACTATGTTGGTCGTATTGGAGTTGGAAGAGTAGTTCGTGGGAAAATCAGCGTTGGTCAACAAGTGGTTATCTTGAAGAAAGATGGCTCACAAAAGTCATTCCGTATTAGTAAGCTTTTTGGCTTTATTGGTCTAAAACGTATTGAAATCCAAGAAGCGATTGCGGGAGACATTGTTGCAATTGCTGGTATGGAAGATATCAATATCGGGGAAACCATTTGTCCACAGGATCATGTTGAAGCCCTACCATGGCTTCGAATTGATGAGCCAACATTGCAGATGACGTTCGTGGTAAACAATAGTCCGTTTGCTGGACGTGAGGGTAAATATATTACGTCACGTAGAATTGAAGAGCGACTATTAAAGCAATTGGAAACGGATGTTAGTTTGCGTGTAGACCCAACAGATTCTCCGGATGCTTGGATCGTTTCGGGTAGAGGAGAACTACACCTATCTATCCTGATCGAGAATATGCGTCGTGAAGGATACGAGCTACAGCTATCTAAACCACAGGTAATCATCAAGGAAATTGACGGTGTACGTTGTGAGCCTGTAGAACGTGTGCAAGTAGACGTGCCAGAAGAATATACAGGCGCAATTATGGAATCACTTGGAGAGCGTAAAGGTGAAATGCTGGATATGGTAAACCAGGGTACTGGGCAGGTCCGCCTTGAGTTTAAGGTGCCTTCTCGTGGATTGATCGGTTACGCTACAGAATTCATGACCCAGACACGTGGTTATGGTATTATCAACCATACGTTTGATACGTACGAGCCTGTTATTAAAGGACAAGTTGGTGGACGTCGTGAAGGTGTACTAGTTGGCCTGGAAAACGGAAAAGCTTCCACTTACGGTATTATGCAACTGGAAGATCGTGGTGTAATTTTCGTTGAACCTGGTACAGAAATATATGCTGGAATGATTGTTGGAGAGCACAACCGTGAAAACGATCTGACAGTTAACATTACGAAAGAAAAGCATTTAACAAACGTACGTTCAGCTACGAAGGACCAAACTTCTACTATAAGAAAGACAAGAAAAATGTCACTTGAGGAAGCAATTGAGTACTTGGCAGATGATGAGTACTGTGAAGTAACACCAGAATCCATTCGTTTAAGGAAAAAAATCCTTAATAAAAACGAACGGGAAAAAGCATCAAAAAAATCAAAATCACTTTAATTTAAGTAGGGAATCCATGTTATGCGTGGGTTCCCTTTTTTGTACAACGTTTATAGTAATGTCCTTAGTGAAGCCGTTATTAGCTACAGCAAAGTTACACACTTAGTTTTCAATAAGCCAATCATTCAACAGTAGCTTTAATACCTATTGGTTTAGGATGAACGAACTAAGGCAATTTTATAAAGGTAGAGTAAAAGGGAGGCGAATGAAGATGCGTTATACAAGAGTTGTAGTGTTTTTGTTGTTCATATTAGTGCTTGCTGCTTGTTCAGGTGAAGAGAAAAGTCCTAGTGAATCCGAGCAACCTGCAGAAGAAACATCAGGCGAGGCTAATGGGAATGAGAATTCTAGTAAGGACATAGAGGAGATAAAACAAGTAGCAACACAACTGGATGCGCCATGGGCAATCGAAATGCATGAGGGAAAGCTCTACGTCAGTGAGCGCCCTGGAGCTATTGTTACCATTACAGACGGTGATCAAGAGCGAAAGCCTGTAGAGCTTGAAGCGAATCTTTCTCAACAAGCAGAAGCAGGATTGCTCGGTATAGCTTTGCCAGATAGTTTTTCGGATAATGGAATAGCTCTTGCCTACTACTCCTATGAAGTTAATGGAACGTACTATCAACGCGTAGTTGAGCTTGAAGAAACAGAAGATTCTTGGCAGGAAGTATCTACTATTCTAGATGAAATTCCAGGAGGTCAAGTACATCAAGGTGGAAGGATAAAAATTGGCCCGGACGAAAAACTTTATGTGACGACAGGGGATGCCTCTGTACCTGAAAATTCTCAAGATCTAGAGAGTTTAGCAGGGAAGATTTTACGGATTAATACCGATGGAACCGTGCCTGAGGATAATCCTTTTGAAGACTCTTATATTTATTCCTATGGACATCGTAATCCGCAGGGGTTGGCGTGGGATGAAAATGATACCCTATATGCTACAGAGCACGGTTCTGATGCTCATGACGAAATAAATTTAATTGAGCCAGGAGAAAATTATGGATGGCCAGTGATCCAAGGGGATGAAACAGAAGAAGACATGGTAACACCTCTTGTTCATTCAGGTGAAGAAACATGGGCGCCATCGGGTATGGCAAATTTGCATGGTAATTTTTTCTTTGCTGCCCTAAGAGGAGAAAGCTTAATGAGATTTAACCCTATGAACAAGACAATCAATACTGTGCTGGAAGATAAAGGAAGAATAAGAGACGTCTACGCTGTTGAAAATGGTCTCTACTTCATTACGAATAATACTGATGGAAGGGGAAATCCTTCGGAAGAAGATGACCAACTAATTTTCCTGCAAATCCCAACTAACCAGCTTCACGATTCAAATGAATAGAAACACGCACTTGTATAGATAAGCCAGTGTTTTTCTTATTAGAAGGCAACATAGCATGCTCTTCCAATATACAGAAATCTGGCATCGAACGAGACGGATTTCAGGTTCGTTGGTGTATATTAACTGTTAAAAGTGGATTGCTAAAAGTATGAAGAGGGAAAGATAGAAATAGAGGTGGTGATGCTATGATTCGTTTTTTTAAACGACTTAAATTTATCTTTCAGTTTAACGTATTTACGAAAGAAGTCTCCCTTCTTCAAACGTGTGAAGGGCATAGCCCAACGGTAAGGGGGAGATGAATTTCGTTTGGGCGATAGCCCAAATGCCTTTTCTTCTAGCTTTTGGCTTAACATGGTATAATCAGTCATATAAAGTATAAGGACTGATATAACAATGAAATTAGACAGCAGTAATCATTCGGTATTCTTGATGTATTACCACCTTGTGTTAGTTGTGAAATATCGAAGTTTATCAATGCCTATAAAAGTGCCAGTTCAAGACTTATCAAGAAGGACTTTCCTCATGTTCGTAAAAAGTTATGGAAAGAAATGTTTTGGTCAAGAAGTTTTTGTTTTAAAGATAAGAAAGTTTTAAAATTGGCGGTATCTTCTTAGACAGCAACAGCCACATCTAGCTCCAGCGCCCAGAGACTAGGCGACTTCACGAAATCGCCCTACGATAAAGAAGACTTGCCGACTGGTGAAATCCAGAGGCCTAGTCGCACTTATACCCTTGCGGTGAAAGTCATCATCGGTTCGGTAAATAGAGGTAGGTCGACTAAAATCGGCCTTGCCGGCCAACGCCGACATACCCCTTTTGCAGGGGCATGATTCCTTTATCTCAGTTGATTCGTTCCACTCGCTACGTCTCTAAACGGGCGCTTACGCTTTTGTTCTTAACGACTGGTGGTTCTCCTATTGAAGTGGTGAAAAAATACATTGAAAATCAAGGGGTAAAGTGAGGTGATTTGATATGGCTAAACAACATAAAGCGTATAAGTTTCGTCTTTATCCAACAAAAGAACAGGAATTCGTTATACGAAAGACCTTTGGTTGTGTTCGCTTTGTTTATAATAAAATGTTAGCAGAACGAAAAGAAACGTATGAAACCTTAAAAGAGAATAAAGAAGAATGGAAAAAAGTAAAACATCCTACTCCTGCTAAATACAAAAAAGAATACGAATGGCTAAAAGAAGTGGATTCTTTAGCGTTGGCAAACGCACAATTAAATTTAGATAAGGCATATAAAGCCTTTTTCAAAGGCAATGCTCGGTTTCCAAGATTCAAAAGTAAACGCCATAAACAAAGCTATACAACGAATGTCGTCAATGGAAATATTCAGTTGTTGGATGGTCATATCAAATTACCTAAATTGAAAAGCATCAAAATGAAACAACATAGAAAGATACCATCAGAATACAAAATAAAATCTTGTACCGTATCTATGACTGCATCAGGAAAATACTATATTTCTATTCTTACAGAATATGAGAAGGAGATAGAAAGCAAAGAAATTGAAAAAGTGGTGGGGTTAGATTTTGCGATGGATGGGTTGTTTGTTGATAGCGAGGGTGAGAAAGCCAATTACCCTAAATTTTATCGACTAATGCTTGAAAAATTAGCAAAAGAACAACGTAAACTCTCCCGTAAAAAGAAAGGCTCTTCAAATTGGAATAAACAGCGTATTCGAGTAGCTAAGATCCAAGAGAAAGTAGCAAATCAACGGAAGAACTTTCTTCACCATAAATCAAAGGCGTTAGTTTCTAAATATGATGCTGTCGTGATGGAAGATTTAGACATGAAAGGAATGGCACAAGCACTTAAATTTGGTAAAAGCGTAGCTGATAATGGATGGGGAATGTTCACTTCTTTCTTACAGTACAAACTCAAAGAACAAGGAAAACAACTTATCAAAATTGACAAATGGTTCCCATCTACCAAAACTTGTTCAAGTTGCGGAAAGACCCAACCAATGCCTTTGGAAGTGAGGATGTACACTTGTTCGTGTGGACTAAATCTCGATAGAGATTATAATGCAGCACGCAATATCAAAAAAGAAGGCATTCGCTTATTAGCAACTACCTAATGAAAATACAAACTCTTGGAACAAGAGGGTTAGCTTGGCACATTTCGTCAGCTATCAAAAGTGGCGATTACCCAAGAAGTCCCCACTTCAAGCAACCCATAAGGGTGGTAAGTGGTGGGAGTAGTTCACGAAGTTCATCCCGTTTCTAAGGGATTTCTTCCTAACCAATCAAGTTGGAAAAGGCAAGAAAATCTTATATGCCGGTATCGCAATCGGTTATTTTCTCTTTCCCTTCGATATTATTCCAGACTTTATACTAGGGGTAGGCTTAATTGATGACGTAACAGTGGCATTAATTATTCTAAACAGAATAGTGAAGGAAGCACCTGTTTCGTTAAGAGAGAAGTATTCCTTATAAAAAAAACGCACCGATTGTTAGATTCGGTGCGTTTTCCTGTTACTTGCGCTTTTGATTTTAACCTCTTATCAATGGCAAGGTACAGCAACGGAAGGAACCCCCAGATTTAATGATCTCGGAGAAGGGAACATCCATTACAGTGAACCCTGCTTCTCGTAATTGCTGGTTGACCTGTTTGTTATCTGGCAGACTGATGACCTGTTTCCCACCTATGGAAAGCACGTTTGGCCCCATATTAAATTGTTCATCATCTGAAACTTCTATTAAATGGTACTTTTTTCTTAATCGCTTTAAGGAAATTGGGTCAATTGCCTTTTTATAGATTAAAGCGGTATCAGAGCTTACAATATTTAAGACACAATCGAGATGAAGAATCTCTTCATTTAAAGTAATTGGACAGATGTTGTAATTTGGTAAATGGTCTTTTAAAGTATGAATAGCCTCATCGGTTGTCCGATTACTTCTACCAACCCAAATATCATTTCCGTCTAATAAGATATCGCCACCTTCGATGGAGTCAGAGAAAATATCTTTATATTCATAATTAAATGCTTCAAGCCAATTTAGTAATGTTTTCTTTTCTGGTTTGCGTACTGCTTCTCCCATATTAGAAACAAATAAAGTTTCCCCGATGGTAAAACCGATATCTCTAGTGAAAACTTGTTCGTTTAAATCTTTGTTAGGATGTAGGCTAATCACTTCAATACCTGCTTCTTTTAACACATTGACAAACTGCTGGTGCTGCCTTAATGCTTTTGACCGATCAATGTTTTCCTTCAGATAATAGCGTTGTGTCTCATTTATTGCTTTTTGAATTTCCATGTATTCTGGGGGTACTACTACTACCTTTTGAAGGTCGGTATATTCATTAGTACATGTAATCATGTTAGTCTGTTCTTTTGCTGGTATACTTGTCATTATGTTTCATCCCCTATTAATAATCCTTTTTATCCTTCTTTTCCCTTCCCTAAATTTTATAAACCAGTCCAGCAAGCCAAAAGTACGAGACCCCTAATAAAAAAGGAGACTGCAACTAGACAGTCTCCTTCCATATCAAGATTTTCTGCTTTTTTTCTCATCAGGAATATACTTAGTAAAATATGTTGCAAACAAGAGGCTTATGAAAGCAAGTCCCCAAGAAGCAATACCACTCCATTGTGCATTAATACGTAACCCTATCACAAGGATGATGGCGCTAATTCCAAGGAAGAAAGCAGTGAGATATCGTTTCATTTATAACACTCCTATTAATTAAGGGAAATTACCAACACACTATTGTTTTTATTTTAATACGTAACCCTCATGAAAGAAAGTACATGTAACTTCTTACTGACCGGCTACATCCCTTATTTTAAAGAATGCCCACGCAACTGCCATGAATAAAACATAATAAACCACTAGTACAGTGATAGAGAAGCCAAGTGTCATGCCTTCGATCATCGGTGAACTCCCAGCTGTATATTGACTCAGGTCTGTGTTAGCAAATAAAATGTACTTCGCCCAATCACGATCAGAGAAAAACAACACAATCTGATTTCCTGCCATCATAAGGAATATGGCGAGCCCGATGGCAAGTGCGCTATTACGGAAAATTGTCGATATTGCAAAAGCGAAAGTAGCCATCATAACTAAATTTACTAGCTTAAATCCATAAGCAGGTATAATTTCACTAATAACAGAGACGTATTGCAGGCCATTTCCATCAGTTACTAGCATATGTGGATTTAAAGATCCAAATCCGAAGAAAATCAACCCGATAATGTAAGAAAATACGAGTACAAACAGTAAAGTAAAGAAAGCAAACAAAATTACTGCAACATATTTTGATAATAATGCTTTGGTTCTCGTTATAGGCCGAATCAGTAAAAGCTTGATTGTTCCCCAGCGAAATTCATTTGCAACAATACCTGCGGCAATAATAATTGTTAACAAACTAACGACAGATAGTAATAGTTGGTTTTCTAATACAAATTGCATTGCGCCATAACCATCTGGCTGAATGTCATTTTCCAAATAGTAATTGTTTTCCTCAACTAACCTCGAATTATAATCATAAAAAACTCCGTCTTCTCCTGCGTTCTCTATTTCCTCCGTTAGTTCCTGGTTCTCCTCTTCTAACGTTTCTCTCCAGTTATCATCACTGTATTGTTTAGAACTTAATTCATCTATGTTACTCAAAAAACCAACGCCGATAATGATTGCGGCAAGGATAATGTACATGGCCCAGGTCGATTTACGTATATATATTTTAGTTATTTCATTATAAACAAGTTTAAAAAAGTTATTCAATCGTATTCTCTCCAATCAAATCAAAGAATTTATCCTCAAGGCTAGATTTCGTTGAATTTACCTGGTATATCGCAACATCTTGCTGAACTAAGCTTCGGACGATGTCAGGTATTTTTTCTTTTTCCGTTTGGAAAATAAGTGCTTCATCTTGTGATTTAGCATCAAGCGTATGATCTGTTTTTAATACCTCGATTGCTCGATCCATTGGTGTTACTTGCATACTTACTTGTGTGATGTTCTTGGTCTCGCTCGTAGTAGAGTCTTGTACAGTTTGGGTCGCAATAAGTTCTCCATTTTTAATAATTCCAATCCTGTCACACATTAACTCGATTTCTGAGAGCAGATGACTCGAAATAATGACGGCAACATTTTCTTCTTCTGCTAAGCGTCTTATGTACTGACGGATTTCCCGAATACCCGCTGGATCCAACCCATTAGTTGGCTCATCTAATATTAAAACGGAAGGTTTGTGAAGTAAGGCTTGAGCGATCCCTAATCGTTGGCGCATCCCAAGAGAGTATTTACCCACTTTTTCCTTAATTGCCTTTTCAAGACCTACTAGTTTAATTACTTCTTGTATACGTTCTTTTGAGATGCCTGGTATCATTCGTGCATAATGCATTAAATTCTGCCAACCTGTCATAAAAGGATACATCTCAGGATTTTCAACAATAGCACCGACTTCACGGATCGCATTCTTAAAATCATGCTTTATACTTTTTCCGCGGATTAAAACATCACCATGGCTTAATTGCATTAAACCAACCATCATCCGGATGGTAGTTGTTTTACCTGCACCATTTGGCCCGATAAAACCAAAAACCTCTCCTTTATATATGGAGAAGGTTAGTCCTTTAATGATTTCTTTCTTTCCAATTGACTTTCTGACATCTTGTAACTCCATTGCTACATTCGACATCAACTATCCCTCCTTCTTGTACTAGGTAGTACGAAATACTACCTTCATAGTTTCATAAATTTTGTAAAGGTTGTATATTGTATTATTTTGATAATACTTGTAGATAGAAAGAACATAAAAAACACCTTGCCTATTGAGCAAGGTGTTACTATTATTGTTTTAACTTAGGGTTTTCTTTTTTAGCTTCTTTCACGCGAGGCTTTCGGTAGCCACCAGCCATATCTGCTTCCTTAAATTCTTTCGCATAACGCACTTCTTGTGCATCGGATAGTTGTTTGTCCTTTGTTGGTTGATACTGTGAATTTCGCATTCTAGCATCCTTTCGTCAGAAGTATTGTTATCAATAAACTCTTCCCCTAATACGTAACATGTAAACATATAATGATCCATTTTGTGACTTATTTCGTTTAATAGTTAGAAGGCTTTATAAATGAGATATTTTGGATTCACTATAGGGTAAGCTATAGATATAACTTACAATGAAGGAGAATAGTATGCGAGAAGAAGATGTGGACCTATTTAATAGGGTACAGGCGCAAGATGAAGCTGCTCTGGAACAACTCTATGATCGTTATGAACGTATTTTATATTCGTTCTCGTTTCGTGTAACAAATAATAAATTTCTTGCTGAAGAAGCAGTCCAGGACGTCTTTACAAAAATTTGGACGAAGCAACGGAATTTTGACGAGAAAAAGGGAAAGTTTTCCTCGTGGTTATTGACCATGGCACGGAATACATGTATCGATTTATTAAGAAAAAGAAAAGAAACACCGTATGAATTTGAGGAAAGAGATTCTATACAATCCAAGGAACCAACACCTGAAGACCAGGTGGAATGGAAAGAGCGTGGCGAGGAAATGCAATCCGCGCTCAAAGAACTGCCGAAGGAACAACAAGAAATTATAGAATTATTTTATTTTAAGGGGATGTCCCAGTCGGCAATTTCCAAAACTTGTGATATACCATTAGGAACGGTCAAAGGAAGGGTCCGGTTATCGTTGAAGCATTTAAAAGGAATACTGACGAAAAAGAGAGAAAGGGGGGTTTATGAGGATGGCTAAGCAATGTGACCGATTAATAGATTATTTTAATAACCAATTAACAGAGAGAGAAAGAGAAGCGTTTGAAATACACCTCGGGGAGTGTGCATCCTGTCAGGAAGAGCTGGCAGAATTAGAAGAACTGACAATGGATCTTCCATTTGGAGTCGATGCAGTCGAGCCTCCTGAGGATATGAAAGACCGTGTGTTATCTAACGTGAAAAACGTAAATCAGGTTAAGGACAATGCTCAGTCATCTGATACAACTACCAAGGTGACGGATATAAAAGATAAGAAAGACATGCCACCATTGAAAAAGAAGAAAAGCTGGTATAAACCGCTTATAGTTGCTACCTTAACTCTCTCCTTGGTGGGTAACGGAGTGGCACTCATCTACCTGAATCAAGAGGAGAAACCGGAAAGTACAGCGCCTTCAGAACCTGAACAAGAGGAAGTCTCCCTTGATACGCTTAGTCAGAAGCATGCATTGCAACCTTCAGAAGGGGTAAGTGCACAGGCTACCGCGCTTATGATAGAGCAAAATAATCATGTGAATCTCGTTGTTCAAGCTGAAGATTTACCACCACTTTCAGGAGAGGAAGCTTATCAGGTTTGGGTATTGGAGGACGGTACACCTTATAGAGCAGGAACATTTATCTCGAGTGAAGATGGCACTGGCGCAGTTTCCTATGTAATGGATTATGATAAAGAATACAACTTTGATACCATTGCTATTACAAAAGAACCGAATGCGAATAGTCAGCAGCCACAAGGGGATATTTTATTAAGCTCACCATTATAAGGGAGCAAAAGATTATCGCTTCGTTTTTTTGGCTTTCGGATCATAGCGTTGAGAAAATTTCCTCACACTTACTTTAATACCAAATTATATATTCTAACCGTTAAGAAAAACCGAAATGCCTTAAGCATTTCGGTTTTTTAAAAAGAAATTTTTAAAAAGAGTGATCCAATTCAACTTTTTGTTCGTTGGCTTAATAGAAAGAAAAAATCATCAAAGGAGTGGTTTCATGAATTGGAAAAAAGCATTAGTAGCTGCACCATTGAGTGCAACGTTGATTTTATCGGCTAACGGAGGGATCGTAAACGCAGAAACAGCAGAAAAACCAACAGTTGATACAGCTGCAGTAGACTTAAGAGCAGATTTAGGCCACTTACTAAGTGAGCATGCATTCCTTGCAATTGAAGCAATGCGGAATGGAGCAGCTGGGTCAGAGGACTTCGCTGCATCAGTAGCTGCACTGTCATCTAACACAGAAGATTTAACAGCTGCCATTACTTCCGTATATGGAGAGGAAGCAGGGAACGCGTTTAATGAAATGTGGAGCAGCCATATCGGTTACTTTGTGGATTACGTGAATGGTACTGCTGAAGAAGATGAAGAGAAGAAGCAAATGTCATTGGATGAATTGTCTCAGTACAAGGAAGATTTTGCTCAATTTCTTGAAGATGCAACAGGGGAACGCCTTGAAGCGGATTCATTGGCAGAAGGATTGCAAATGCATGTAGATCAGCTAATTGGAGCCTTTGATAGTTATGTAGCGGAGGATTATGAAACAGCATATAAACACGAACGTGAAGCAATTGGGCATATGCACATGGTAGCAAAAGGGCTCTCTAATGCGATAGCGGAACAATCTCCTGAGGATTTCAATGATACGAAGGCAGTAACTCCTGCTGGAGACTTACGCGCTGACCTTGGACATCTACTATCTGAACATGCTGGACTAGCAGTGATTGCAATGCAAAATGGAGTAGATGGTGCACCGGATTTTGAAGCAGCAACTGAAGTATTAACAGCAAATACCAGTGATCTAACTGCGGCTATTTCATCCGTATATGGGGAAGAAGCTGGCCAGGCATTTGAAGAAATGTGGTCAGAACACATTGGCTATTTCGTTGACTATGTAAATGCTACAGCAGAAGAAGATGAAGCAGCAAAAGAAGAAGCATTGGACAACCTTGGTATGTACAAGGAAGAGTTTTCTGAGTTTATGGATACAGCGACAGAAGGAAATGTACCAGCTGATGAATTAGCAAGTGGATTACAAATGCATGCAGATCAATTAATTGGTGCATTTGATGCATATGCAGCAGGAAACTATGAAGAGGCATTTAACCAAGCACGTGAAGCATATGGACATATGTATGGCGCTGCAAAATTATTATCTTCAGGTATCGTCATGCAGCACCCTGACGAATTCGCTGCTAATATTCCTTCAGATATGCCGAACACAGGACTGGGGACTCCTGCAGATCATGCAAGTATGACATGGGCTTGGGTTCTAGGATCTATAGGGCTACTATTTGCAGGACTTGTAGCGATTAGAAAAATGAAGCCTGTTCAAAACAATAAATAAAGGAAAAAGGATTATGGAGGAGGAATGAATATGCGAAGACTACTTGTTGTCGCCCTTGCTATTTTGTTGGTTGGATGCAACCAAATGCAATCTGAAGATAGCTCTACCCAGTCGAATTCAGAAAGTACCGACTCAACAGAGTCTTCGCATCGTTCCCTTTCTGTTAATGATTTAGAGGAAGCATCTCCAGCTGAAGCTGAGTCATCTCCGGTTATTCAGGATAAAGAATACCGCTTAAATCCTACATCCATTACGATCGATGCTATAGATGTAGATTCCGAGGTTGAGAGCGTTGGCTTATTGGAAAATGGGGAAATGGAAGTTCCCGAAGACTTTCGCAAAACCGGTTGGTTCGATCTTGGGACGAACCCGGGAGAACGGGGAAGTTCTGTAATAGCTGGTCACGTAGATGATAAAACAGGACCAGGTGTCTTCTTTGATCTGGAAAAATTAAAAAAGGGTGACGAAGTGGAAGTAACTGGTGAAGATGGACAGAAGCTGGTTTTCGAAGTCGTCGATAAAAAGCGATTTCCGAAAGATAATGCGCCTATTGATGATATCTTTGGTTATACTTCGAGAAGAATGTTAAACCTCATTACCTGCATAGGGGAATTTGACTATTCTATTGGGGGAAGGCTGGAACGACTTGTCGTATATACAGAATTAAAATCAGAAGGATAAACCTTCTAACAGAAAAGGTTGACAAGAGATTGGCGAGATCTCTCGGTCAACCTTTTTTTATAAAGTAAGCAGTTATATTTTTTGCGATCATTTCTAGATTCAAACGCTTTAAATAGCGTTACTGTGCTGATTCTAGATTTTAAAAAGGGTTTGTCGCCCATTGCAAAGATTGTTTGATAAATATACGGGGGTGTAGCTTCAACTGGGCTACCATGTATTCCGCTAGATCTTCTGGTTGCATAAATTTTTCTTTATCCTGATCTTCGAGTTCGTCTCCGAAAGCAAGCTCTGTTGCGACTAGACTAGGGTTTAAAGTGAAAACACGAATATTATTTTTACGCACTTCTTGCATTAAAGCTTCTGTCATTCCTTGTATCGCGAACTTTGAAGCACTATAGGAGGTAGAGCCAGCAGTTGCTTTTAAGCCATTGCTAGAGGAAATATTTATTATATCACCTTGGTTTTTTTCGATCATTCCTGGTAAAACAGCTCTTGTGACATAATAGGTACCGAAGACATTTACTTCAAATGTGCGCCTCCACGTTTCTGGGTCCATTTCTAATATGCCCCCATGGGCGCCGATGCCTGCATTGTTAAGGAGAATATCTGCTGTTCCAAGTTCTTTTTCAAGCTTTGAAACGGCTTTGTCCACTTCCTGCTGGCTTGATATATCAGCTACAGCAATGCTTGTTTTCACACCGTGTAGTGAGGCTTTTTCTGCTACTTCCTGAAGCTTACTCTCTGTCCTTGCAATTAACCCAATATGCATACCTTCCTTCGCAAATTCAAGTGCTGTTGCACGTCCAATACCACTTCCAGCTCCAGTAATATATGCTACTTTTCCTTTGATAATCTGTCCCATTTAATCATCCTTTCTTACTTCAGTATATGTTTTAGTGAGGGCAGATTCAAAAAATACCAACTCATTATAACAATTATTTCTGATGGTTGTGAAAATTCCCTTTTCCGGTGTGAGGAGGAAAGTTATAATAGCTTTATAATGGAATGGAGGGTGAAGGGATGAGAGAAGTGGTAATTGTCGCTGGGTGTCGTACCGCTGTTGCAAAAAGAAAAGGGGCACTTGCAGAAGTTCGTGCTGATGATTTGGCAGCAACAGTTTTAGGTGATGTAATCTCTCGAGCTAATATAAGCAAGGAAATGGTTGAGGATATTATATTGGGTTGTGTTACACAGGTGAAAGAGCAAGGAGGGAACATTGCACGAACAGCTTCTCTGTTAGCAGGTTTCCCAGTACATGTTCCAGGTGTAACCATCGACCGACAATGTGGGTCAAGTCAGCAAGCTGTTCATTTTGCAGCACAAGCTATTGCATCAGGGGATATGGATATTATAATTGCTGGCGGAGTGGAGAGTATGACCCGATCCCCAATGTTTTCTAATATTAATGATACAAAGCCAAGTAAAGAACTAATAGATAAATATGAAATAGTGAATCAAGGGATCTCTGCAGAAAAAATTGCAGACCATTGGGAATTCACAAGAGAGCAATTAGATTCCTTTTCTTTGCAAAGTCATGAAAAGGCTTTAAACGCAATAGAACATGGTCATTTCAATAAGGAAATCATGCCAGTTGAAGTTATGAAAAGTGGAGAACGGAACAAGTTTTTAATAGATGAAGGTCCTCGAAAAGCTACAACGCTTGCAGTATTGAAGGGATTGAAGCCAGTTTTCCAAGAAAATGGAAAAATAACTGCTGGAAATGCGAGCCAAATGAGTGATGGTGCAAGTGCCATGTTACTAATGTCTGCTGATAAGGCGGAAGAATTGGGTGTTAAGACCAAAGCTCGGATTGTTGCACGAACAGTAGTTGGGTCCGACCCTACTTTTATGCTGACAGGCCCAATTGCAGCAACAGAAAAGGTGCTGAAACGTGCAGGCCTTACAATCGAGGACATTGATAGATTTGAGGTAAATGAGGCATTTGCACCAGTACCGCTTGCATGGTTGGAAGAAACAGGCGCAGACCCTCAAAAATTAAACGTAAATGGAGGAGCCATAGCGCTTGGGCACCCATTGGGTGCAACTGGGACAAAGCTATTAGTCTCCTTAATGTATGAACTAGAAAGAGTTGGCGGGAGATATGGACTACTAGCTGTTTGTGAGGGCATGGGAATGGCCAATGCGACAATAATTGAGAGGTTGTCTTAAAGGGGTGCGAGCTTTTTTAAAAAGCGTCTTTATGCGGAATGCATTTTTCTATTTTTCCATACAATAGTCCTGAAATAATAGTATAATAGAGGGGTGGTTAATTTTAGTAGGGGTGAATAGATGAAAACTAGATTTATACGTAATCTTTTGATTATGTTTGTACTTTCAATCGTCCTAGCAGGCTGTGCTGCGGGGACTAATATAAAGCTAGGACAGACAGCAGGAGATCATTGGGCAATTAATTCTACAATTATCTTCAAGGAACATAAAAAATGTGAGACAAGTGTGACGGTATCGGCAATTGGAGATATGCTGATTCACGCACCAGTATATGAGGATGCTCGGACGGAGGCTGGTTTTGATTTTACACCGATGCTTCAGGATGTAAAGCAATACCTGAAGGAGTCCACGATTACCATTGCGAATCAGGAAACAATGATAGGCGGCGAGGCACTCGGCCTTTCCAGTTATCCTCAGTTTAACAGCCCTTTTGAAGTTGGAGATGCTTTGAAAGAGGTGGGAGTGGATGTGGTCACCCTTTCCAATAACCATACGTTAGACCGTGGAGAAGAGGCAATTCTGCGGGCAATCGAACATTGGGAAGCAATTGACATGATGTATACCGGCGCCTATAAAGATGAAGTAGATCAGCAGCGCGTTCGCGTGCAGGAAACCGAAGAAGGGATTTCCTTTGCTTATCTTGCTTACACGTATGGGACAAATGGTATCCCTATCCCTACAGGCAAGGATTATCTGGTTAATATGATAGATAGGGAGCAAATAGCGGCTGATATGGCTGAGGCGAAAGACAAGGCAGATGCAATTATTGTGAATTTGCATTTTGGTACTGAAAATGAGCGTATGCCAAACCAAGCACAAAAAGAACTGGCACAATACGTAGCAGACCTGGGTGCTGATGTGATAATAGGTCATCATCCACATGTGTTACAACCGGTAGAATGGCTAACAGGTGAAGATGGAAAGAAAACACTGGTTGCTTATTCACTAGGTAATTTTCTCTCTTCCCAAAAGGAGTATTATCAGCGAATTGGTGGTATGCTCCAATTTACGATAAAAAAAGCAACGAAGGGTGATGACGTTAAGGTGGTCGTTGAAGAACCAGCATTTCTACCAACCTTCGTGAGTTATAACGGTTTTTCGGATTACCGCGTATTACCGATGTTTAGTTTATCTAATGAGGAACTAGCAGGGGCTTCACAGGTTTACCAGGAGATAAAGGACCATCTCTCGCAATGGGTGCCAGAATTAAAGTTTATAGAAAAGTAGAGAAATCAAGACCAATGAGTGTTACAGTACAAAAGATTATGAGCCTCCCTCCGAAGTTTAGACCTAATTTCTAACGTTCGGAGGGAGGCTCATTTTTTAAATGAAGTTTGGCTCTTGCTTTACCGTCTTAGGTAGTTTGGTTTTTCCTCATTAGATAAGATGATAAGTAAAGCAATGCACCTAAAATTGCTAAATAGAACGTAGGAATGCTAACTTCCTTACCAAATGCAGGCATAAATCGCTGAATTAGCATAATAAGGCCAATAAATACAGTGCAGATAATCCAGACTTGGAAGAACTCTACCCATTTCTTTGTTTCTTTCTTGGAAAAAGCCCCCCTTTTAATCCATTTTAGAATGGAAAAAATAAAAACACCAAGGAGTATTAGATCAATAACCAAGATCGCAATTCCAGACCCAATAGAGAAGGTAGTCAGCGAATTTCCAATACCAAAAAAGAAATAGAGGGCTGTTCCTAAAATTCCAGTTACTCCAATAAATATACCAAGGAATTGCAATACGATCATTATGATTAAAGATATTTGGTTCTTTTGTTCCTCTTTAGGAATTTCTTTTATAACCTCTTTACAATAAGCCTTTGGGTCACTTCCAAATACCTCTTCAGCAGTTTTTCCTTCTTGTTGAGCCTGCAATAGATGCTCAAGCATTTCCAATAAAACCTCTTCTGTTTGTTGCTCAGATTTATTGCCATTCAAGCGGATATAGAGAAGCATATCTTCATAATACTTTAAGTTATGCTCCGTCAACCTAGTGCGTTTTTCGTTATTAAGCTCAATAATTTCAGTCGCTTCCATGTGCATTTCCTCCTTGCTCGATAATGTTGTCAACAGGTTCCTTAATTAACTCCCAATGATGGGTAAATAATTGTAACGCTTCATATCCTTTCTCTGTTAGCTTATAGTACTTTCGCTTCGGCCCTGACTCTGATGCCCGCATTTCCCCTTTTATGAGTTCTTCTTTTTGCAGTCGAAGAAGAATAGGATATATGGATCCTTCACTTACATCTGATAGACCAAATTGCTGGAGCTTTACGGATAGCTCATAGCCATAGGCGGGTTGCATATTAATGATGGAAAGAATACAACCTTCCAGAATACCTTTTAATAATTGACTGCGTAATGACAATATACCACCTACCTTGTATAACAATATAGAGGTTGAAATAATAGCTACCTTGTTTAACAAAGTAGCTTACCTACAGTATAAAACTTTTTCTATAAATTGCAAGTCTTATTTGTTATGATAATTTTATGTAGGAAATTGAAACGCAAAAGGGAGACTTAAAAAATGGAGTGGAAAAACATATATCGCGGCATGCTAATGGGAGCAAGTGATGTAATCCCTGGTGTAAGTGGGGGAACAATTGCAGTAGTACTAGGAATTTATGATAGGCTGATTGCTGCGATCAATGGTTTAATGAGTAAAGATTGGAAAAAGCAGCTTGGCTTTTTAATACCACTGGGGATTGGTGTAGTCACAGCAATATTACTATTAAGCAAATTAATAAAGTGGCTATTTGCGCACCATCCAGGGCCAACTCAGTTCTTTTTTCTTGGCTTAATTATTGGGGTCCTCCCCTATTTATTTCATCAAGCAGAGGCGAAGCAGAAGTTTAAGTGGAACCATATTATATTCCTACTATTAGGAACGGTGCTTGTTGGTTCCCTGGCCTTTCTGGATGTGGGGGAAGCTGCAGTTATTACAACAATAACTCCAAAAACGTATGCCTTTTTGTTCTTTTCGGGATTTGTTGCGAGTAGTGCGTTGATTCTCCCCGGGATTAGTGGTTCCTTCATGCTTCTAATACTTGGTGTCTACCAAACTGTTATTGTAGCAGTTAGTGAATTTCAATGGGATATTATTGCAGTAACGGCTTTAGGGATTATCATTGGTCTTCTATTTATGACCAAAATCATTAATTACTTTTTAACCTACTTTCGAACAGGCACCTTTGCAGTCGTTATAGGACTTGTCATAGGGTCGATCTTTGTAGTGTTTCCAGGAATGCCTGCGACAACGCCGCTCCTTTTATTAAGTGTTGTTGCCTTTGCTGCCGGTCTTTTTGCAGCTTATATACTTGGAAGAGTGGAGTACAAGGATTAGAGCACACTATAGGACAAGTGTTTTAAAACACGTTATACTAGTGGTACGTATTTATGAAGGAGTGAAAAAAATGGAGCATCTCGCAACAGAAGAGCAATTTAACGAAGTTATTCAAAGCGAAGAACCAGTCATCGTGAAGTTTTTTGCAGATTGGTGCCCAGATTGCAAACGTATGGACATGTTCATTGGTGATGTGATGGAGGAGTTCAATAATTATAAGTGGTATCAAATAAATAGTGATGAAGTAAAAGGACTTGCCCAGCAATATGAAGTAATGGGGATTCCAAGCCTTTTAATATTCCAAAATGGTGAGAAAAAGGCACATCAACATAGTGCTTATACTAAAACACCAGAATCAGTAACCGAATTTTTGCATCAACAATTAGGTTAAACGTAAAGAGCGGCCCGTTGTATACACTAGCGGGTCGTTTTCTGTTTTTCATGGGGGAGGAGGGCCCTCCCACCAAATGAAATCTCACTTTATTCTAAAAAGAAATCTATTGTTTTCTTGCTAGTAAATTGAATTTTTCCGTTTACGGCTAGGTAAAGATTATTAGAAATAGAAAGATGCAGAACGTTTTCCACGTCGGCTTGATGATGGGCAGGTATTTCTAATAAGGAAAGCTTTTTTTGATTAATTAATTTCGGATCAGCTGGTTTATTTGCACTCGCCCACTCAATTAAAAAGGGGAGTCTTGTAGAAGGCTCAGGAAAGAGCATTTTCCATGAGAGAGTGGTGCCATCAGGTCTACTTCTTCCTGCTGAAACGGGACCATGATATGCAATACGTTCCTGTTTAAATTGTTCTTCAAACTTTGCCATCTCCTCTGTGCGGAGAGCATACTGTATTGGTTTTTCCACGCCATCGCCTAGTGATTTGACCACCTGTTTAATAAGTGGGTTGTTCGATTGGAAGGCGAGCTGCTTATCGAATAAACCGATCCATTCAATATAGCAATTGTTAGTAAAATAAGCGAGATAATTATGGGTCCCCCACTTCTCGTGTTCTCCTCCTTTTACCACGATTACGTCGTATTTTTTTCCAAATTCTTCTGCGGCTTTCTTCGGGTCATGAGCCGTAATGACAATATGGTCGATGGCTAACAATAAATTCCCTCCTTTAAATTGTTTCTAATTTTCATAAATCTAGTATAATAGAAAAAACTTTGTTTGTAAGGGAGAGGGACTTCATGCATAAACATCCATTACTTATTGATTTTCCACAGGAAATAACGACAGAAAGACTACTCATAAGAATACCCCAGCCAGGGGATGGACAGAGCGTATATAACGCAATTCAGGCAAGCAAACCTGAATTAAAAAAATGGCTACCGTTTGCTCAAGGAGAACAAACATTAGAGGAAACAGAAATTAATGTTAGAAAGGCGCATATCAAGTACCTTGAATGTGAGGATATGCGGATGCATATCTTTTTAAAGGAGACAGATACTTTTATAGGGTCAACTGGCCTGCATAAGCCCAATTGGGAGATTCGAAAATTTGAAATAGGGTACTGGCTGGACACAAGATATTGTGGGATTGGCTATATGACTGAAGCGGTGCGCGGTCTCACCGATTTTGCTTTAAATATCCTTGAGGCAAATAGGGTAGAAATTTGCTGCGATGAATTAAATAAAGAGAGTAGGGCCGTCCCAGAAAGGCTTAACTTTAATCTAGAAGGAATATTAAAGAATGAGGATAAAGCTGTAGATGGTGATGAATTAAGGAACACATGTATTTATGCTAAGACAAGTTAGATAAAGATTTTGACTTCTACTTTTGCTAAAATAAAGACAAAACCATCTTGAAGGCTGGTGAGTCAATGACACAAACGAAAATTTTAATTGTTGAAGATGAACAGAAATTAAGTCGAGTACTACAACTAGAACTTGAATATGAAGGCTATGAGACAGGTATTGCTAGAGATGGGAAGGAAGCATTAGAGAAAATAGAGGGTGGAAATTGGGACTTAGTCTTACTTGATATTATGCTGCCACAACTAAGCGGCTTAGAAGTACTAAGGAGAGTAAGAAAATTAGGGGAGTCAATGCCCATCATTTTATTAACCGCAAGGGATGAAGTACATGATAAAGTGAGTGGTTTGGATATTGGTGCAAATGACTATATTACAAAACCTTTCCAAATTGAGGAACTCTTTGCTCGTATCCGTGTCCATTTACGTAGCACCACCAGCCAACTAAATAACGCAGAATTTTTAGAGGTTGGGGAACTGACAGTTAACATTGGTAGCAGGGAAGTGAAACGACAAGAAAAGGATATTGATTTAACACCACGAGAATTTGACCTACTCGTCTGCCTTTTGAAAAATAAAAATATCGTCCTAACTAGGGAACAATTGATTGAGCAAGTATGGGGCTTTGATTACTACGGGGATACAAACGTAGTTGATGTCTATATTCGTTATCTTAGACAAAAGATTGATAAAGGTCATGAGGACGCTTATATCCAGACAATTCGAGGTGTTGGTTATACAATAAAGGACCGGTCAAAATGAAACTTCGAACGAAAATACAATTGTTTTCCAGTATATTTATCCTTCTTCTTCTTTTACTCGTTAACATGGCGATCTATTTTCTTTTCTATAAAATTTCCACAGACAGTCAACTAGAGCAATTAGCTGAACAAACATCGACCATTGTAGAGGCAATAAATAATGACCCAGCCACTGCAACAAATGAATTTATGAAAGCATACTTACCCCAAGACGGAATGATACGAATTGTTGATCAGCAGGGGACAGCTTTTCTTACAGAGCTAAATGAGGATTATTCGTTCCGTGATCCTATTTTTACGGAGACGGAAAGGCAGGAAATTGTATCTAGTGAAGGCGCACCAGATGTAGCTGTGATAGCAAAGCCCATTATTTGGAATAATGGAAGTCATGCAAATGAAGTTGTGACAATTGAAGTTTCTAGTCAGTTAACACCGCTAGAAGAGACAATGCAAACATTGTTTTTTGTTTTAATAGCGGCTTCGATTATCATGCTAATTCCTATTATTATTGCTGGAAATGTACTCAGTAGGTTTTTATTAAAACCAATTAAGGCACTAATTCAAGCGATGCGTGAGAATATGCAACAGACATCATGGAAAAAAATAAATGTGGAGTCACGTTCAAAAGACGAACTTTATGAAATGGAAATGACTTTTAACGAGATGATTGATTTCTTAAAGGAGTCTTATGAAAAACAAGAAATATTTGTCTCGGATGCGTCACATGAATTGAAAACACCAATTTCTATTGTCAAAAGCTATGCCCAGCTATTAAAGCGGAGAGGAACTGTAGACCAAGAACTTGTGGCAGAGTCTCTAGAGGCAATTGATTCCGAAGCTGACCGAATGCAAAAGCTTGTAGAACAAATGCTAGCGTTAGCAAAAAACAAACAGGTAAGAGAGAAGGAAGACGTGAATCTAGCCAAACTTGTGGAACAGACAGTACAAACCTTCCAGAAAGCTTATGACCGAGACATTCAGTATAAAAAGCAGGATGGGGAGCAAGTCGTTCGCGGTTTATCTGCCCCGTTACAGCAGGTGGTATACATTTTAATTGATAATGCATTGAAATACAGTCAGGGAAAGATTGATGTGAAATTATTTGCTAAAGACACGTCAGTTGTCCTCTCGGTACAAGATTACGGAAATGGGATAAGCGAGAAGGATCAAAGTCGAATCTTTGACCGTTTTTATCGTGTAGATAAGGCGAGGAGTAGGGATACAGGTGGAACAGGCTTAGGTCTAGCTATTGCAAAATCCATAACAGAAGCTCATCAGGGTGAGTTAACGGTTAACAGTATAGTGGGAGAAGGAACAACTTTCTTTCTTACCCTGCCACGTTCTCAGTGAATTCTAATCTTACTCACCATTTTTTCAAAGTATGTTCACTTAAACTTTAAAGTAGTTGGGAGGGAATCCAATGAAAAAAAAGACTGTAATGATGACAGGTGGACTTGTTGTATTGCTACTGATAGGATTTGGGATATATCATGCTTTTGCTAGTACTACAAGCCCTGAGTACTCAATAAAGGACATTAGACAGGTTATTAACAAGCAATATCCGGGTGAGGTAAGCGAACCACAACTAAATGAGAAGGAAAGCTTTTATGAATCTGTTGTGGAGAATGAGGGAAATAAATATTCAATAAAGGTCGATGCAAATACAGGTGAAGTATTGGAACTAAAGCTGACAGAACAAAACACAGGGGCTAATGCAGAAGAAGATAGAAATGCAGAATCAAGCAATGGAACTGACAACGACAACACAAACAATCAGGATGGCCAAGAGAAGGTCAGTGAAAAGGACAATGGAAATGAGGATTCTAAAAATACAAAGCAAACCGAAAAGAATGTTACCATTAGTTTGAGTGAAGCAAAAGAGATTGCGTTAGAACGTTTCCCAGGTAATATTGAGGAAGCTGAATTAGATGAAGATGATGGTAGGTACCTCTACGAAATTAACATTGTTAATGGGGATAAAGAAGCAGAAATAGAGATTGATGCTTTTACAGGCGAAATACTTTATCAAAATATTGAAGTTGATGATGATTAATTTTACAAGGGCTGCTGACTTAGCAGCTTTTTTGTTTGGGAATTTCTTTACGTTTCACAAGTTGCCGTTTTGTTCTTTCTCATGAAATTCTAATGTTATCCACACTTTCTTTTCATAAGTGTTGGTTATTATTAGAGTAACAACAAAAAGGAGGAATTAACATGATGAAGAAAAAAGTAGGTTTATTAATTGGGTCAGTTGCTGGTGCTGCAATATTGGGTTTTGGAGTTTATCAATCAAGCGCAGACGCTAAGGATCCTAAATTGAACACAGAAGAAATTCAACAGATGGTGACAGAACAATATTCTGGAACAATCACTGAATTAGAATTAGAAAAAGATGCAACAAGAACCGTATATGAGGTTGAAGTGACGGATACAGAGAACGAAATAGACCTTAAGCTGGATGCAAGTTCAGGCGAAGTGTTAAGTGAAAAGTCGAAAAAGGTAGATCTAGAGGACGATCGTGATGATGTTGAAATCACAACTAAAGATGTTCAAAAAGGAGAGTTTATTACCGTAAAAGAAGCCATTTCCATTTCAAAAGAGCAATTTGATGGAGAAGTGAGAGAAGTAGAGCTTGATGAAGATGATGGCAGGGTAGTGTATGAAATTGAATTAATCAAAGACAGAAAAGAAGCTGACTTTGAAATTGATGCAGTAACAGGCGAAGTCTTAGAGTTGGATATTGACACAGAAGATGATGATGATTAATTAATATTTAATAGAAAGCTAACAGGAACAGGCAAGCCCGAGCTCGCCTGTTCCTATAGTTTGTCCACAGTGTTATTTCACTTTTACTGCAAAATTAGAAGTAATTGTTGCTTGTACGGTTTTATGTCGTTCAAAGTAAGCACGAATAATCTCAACAGCGTCTTTCTGAATTTCTTTTACTACAGGTTTCTCTTTAAACATGTCATAATTTCCGCCCCCTGTAGCCCGATAATTGTTAAGCACAACATGATAGCTCTCATCCTCAGACAAAGGCTTTCCTTGATAGGAAATGTTCCTAATCCGGTTTCCTACAGGTTCGTTCACTACAATAGTGTAGTCGATACCTTCCCACATATCATAATTGTAATGCTGGGGTTTGGGCGTCTCGTAAGCAGGGTTAACTGCTATTTCCCCATAATCATTAATAGTAAAGTATTCTGCGCTTTTTTCTAATGCTAGCTTTATGTCATGCCCTGTAAGCTCAAGCACTACTAAGGTGTTTGGATACATATAATTGGATACAACATCACGCATGGTAACAGAAGAAGCAAATCCTTTGGAGCTATTATTAAGTAAAGAAGTGACAGAGATATCGACACCGCTCTCCTCCATTTGTACCTTTTGTATAAATTCAATAAATGGATGCTTGGCAATTCTTGCTTGAAAAGGATTATGAATGGCCATATCACCTTCTATAAATCCGATAGGTTCATCAAGCCAATTTTGTGTTGAAGCTTCCAAATCCTCTATTGCCTGTAATGCCTCCTGGTCAGCAGGGACCGAATGTAAATCACGAAGTTGAGCCATTTTTTCTGTGATTTCCCATTTCCCAGAGGTGTTGGATAGGGAAATATTAACCTCGCCATATAGTGTTCCATTATTTCCAGGCTGGATCACTAGTACATCGTTTACTTTAGTTGTGAGTTTTCGGTGCTGATGACCTGTTAACAAAATATCAATTCCTTCTATATCACACATACGGTATCCCTGGTTTTCCCCTGTTTGTACTTCTGTTTCTTCACCTGTTTCTAGGTCACGCTCAAAACCTCCATGATATGAGGCGATAAGAACATCCGGATTTTCAGTTTTCCGTATATATGTCGTCCATTCTTTTAATGTTTCATAGGCATCTGCAAAATACAATCCCTCAATATGGTCGGGTGATTCCCAATTTGGAATGTAGTGCGTCGTAACACCTATAACGGCGACTTTTAAGCCATTTGGGAATATCTTAATAAGATATGGTGGGCCATATTTTGGTTCATTTGTAGTAATATCAATTATATTTGCTGAAATCCAGGGGAATTTTGACTGCTTCACAGCATCAGACAATACATTCTTTCCAAAATTGAATTCATGGTTACCAATTACTGCCCCATCAATATCAATTTGGTTCACAAGCGTTATCATGGGATTTCCTTTATGTCTATGTTGTTTCACATAGTGGGTCATAAAAGGAGTGCCCTGTATTAAATCTCCATTATCCAGGACAAGCACGTTTTCCTTTTCATTTCTTATCTTCTTCACTGCAGTAGCATACTTAGCTAATCCACTGTCGGTAGATTCATTGGTGCCATATGAGATTGGCATGGCGTTACCATGGACATCACTAGTATATACAATAGTAAGTAGAGCATTTTCTTTCTTCAAAGCGAAGCATCCTTTCTAAATCAAGCTGAGTTTCTGTTGTGTATTTTGCTAATAATAAGGAACGTCCCACAGGGCATACCTGCGGGACGTGCCGTATGAATCTGCCTGGATTATACGATTTTACGACGTATACGTGCAGATACAAAATCAATTATAGTTACAACAATAATGATAGCTAGAAGAATTAAACCCATTTCGTTCCAGTTACGATTGTTGGCTGCGAAAATAATCATGGTACCAATACCACCCGCGCCAACGATACCGAGAATGGAAGAAGCACGGATGTCTACTTCAAAACGGTAGATCGCATAGGAAAGAAATTCCGGGATTATCTGTGGTATAACGGCGTAGAACAGTATTTGAATCTTATTTGCACCGTTCGCTTCCATTGCTTCCACAACCTTCATATCGATCGATTCAATTACCTCTGAATAAAGCTTTCCAAGCATACCTGTTGAACCTATTGCGATAGCTAAAACCCCTGCAAATGCGTTTGGTCCTACAGCTACTACAAATAGGATGGCAAGAATTATATCTGGAAATGCGCGTACTGCTGACAATATCCACTTTCCTATAGTCGTAAGGATTCTGCTTCCTGTCATATTATGTGCTGCTAAAAAGCCAAGAGGTATAGCAAGAATTGCCGCCATTAAAGAACCGGCAAACGCGATTAAAACAGTTTCCAGTATGCTTAAGGATACTTCGGCTGTTGCGGACCAATCTGGGCGAAATAGATTCGGAATTACTCGGGCAAAGTTATTTGCAATACGGTCAATAGCTCTAGCCCAGTCTATGTCGATACCAAGAAAGGTCCATACATAGATCGCAGCAATTATGACAGTTATAAGGATAGCTTTTATTTTTTTAAACAACGATTTTTCTGGCTTTGGAGGTAGTGTATAAGATTCCATTATATTAATGCCTCCCTTAGCTTGTTGCTGATATATTCAATGACAATAACAACGACAAAAATTAGGATAATAATTGCCATAGCGTTTGGATAGTTATAGAAACCGAGCTGCTGATCTAAGATAAGACCAATCCCCCCCGCTCCTACTAGGCCAAGAACCACAGAGGCACGGATGTTTATTTCAAATACATAAAGTACAAATGACGTAAACTGTGGGAGGACCTGTGGAACTAAACCAAAAAAGATAACTTGAAAGACATTACCGCCAGATGCTCGCATTGCCTCCAATGGATTCATGTCGACAGATTCAATGGTCTCACTGATAAGCTTAGCAAGAATTCCTAGTGAGAAAATGAATAGTGCTAATATGCCGGGCAATATTCCAATTCCAAACAAACCAACAAAAATAACTGCTAAGACAAGATCAGGGATCGTACGTAAAATATTCATTAATGTTCTTGTTGCATAATATAATGGTTTAAACGTTGTAATGTTTTGGGCCGACATGATGGCTAATGGCACGGTGAAAATCGTTGCAAATGTTGTCGCGACAATTGCCATTTGAATCGTTTGTGCCATAGGTCCCCAAACTGCTGGGATTACACTTAAATTTGGTGGAAAAAACTTCCCGATAACGGTAAACATGTTGCTAAGTGAATTACTAAAACCGCCAACCATATCACGTTGGGTCCAAAACATACTGAAAAGATAAAAGCCCAGCACCACAAAGAAAATGAGAGTAACTTGCGCTTTTGTCTTAGCAGGAAACAAGGACGGAGTTTTACTTTTTATTACATCCTTTGATTGGTTGGTCACGATTCATCCGCCCCCCCACGCAAGTCATCCTCACGTATTGAACGGCCATAGATTTCCTCAAAGGTTTTTTCGGTAACTTCAGAAACTGGTCCATCAAATACTACTTCCCCTGCACGCATTCCAATAATGCGATCTGCATATTCCATTGCCATATCAATGAAGTGAAGGTTTACAATAGTTGTGATGTTATCTTCTTTGTTGATCTTTTTTAAGTAAGACATCACCTGGTGTGATGTCGGGGGATCCAAGGAAGCAACAGGCTCGTCTGCTAAAATATAGCCTGGTTTTTGTGTTAATACTCGGGCGATACTAACCCGTTGTTGCTGCCCACCACTTAGTTCATCAGCACGGTTGTATATTTTTTCAGCTATATTAACACGCTGCAAGCTCTCGTATGCAAGCCCAATATCTTCTTTTTTATAAAAGTTTAATATAGAACGTAATGTTCCAGTATGACCAAGACGTCCTGCGAGTACGTTTTTTAATACATTGGTACGTTTTACTAAGTTATAATTCTGAAAAATCATACCAACCTTTGTACGCAATTTGCGCAATTCCCTGCTTCGATAAGATAAAATGTCTTCGTCATCAACAAGAAGGGATCCCTTAGTAGGTGTAACAAGTCGGTTAATACTGCGGATAAACGTTGATTTTCCAGCACCTGATAAGCCAACAATAACGACAAATTCACCATCATTAATTGTAACATTTATATTCTTAAGTCCTTCTGTGCCATTAGGGTAAACAAGACCGACATCTTTAAATTGAATCATAATATGTATTTCCTCCAATATAGCCAGGATTTAACTAAAAACTAGGAAAAAAGGGAGAGATTAAGCTCCCCCTTTTCCGGTTAGGTTATTTTATTAGTTTTTATAGCTCAATATTATCTTTAAATTCCTGGTATGTTTCTTTAACTACTTCATATTCCTCGTCTGAAGCTTCGTCAATGGCATCCCAGTTGTATACATCTTTCATAATTTGAATCATGTCGTCGTCATCGTTAAATGACATGAAAGCATCCTTGATTTCCTGAACGAGTTCACTGTCAAGTTCTTTTGTTACAGAAATGGTGTCATTTGGAATTTCATCTGTATAACCAAGAACTGTTAACTCATCCATCACGTCAGGATATTCTTCTACAAGCTCTGTACGTACATCATCAAACGTTGTTGCTACGTCAGCATCACCATTGTATACTTCAAGTGCCGCGTTATCATGGCCACCTGTCTGTTGCGTGCCAGCAAAGAAATCATTTTCTAATTCAGTTGCGGAATCATAATCGAACTCTTTCATTAGTTGGCTTGCAGGGAATAAATAACCTGAAGTAGAACCTTTGTCACCATATGCCCAGATTTTTCCTTCTAAATCAGCTAGTGACTCGATACCAGAATCAGCTCTTACTAGATATTGTGCTTTGTATGTACCAGAACCATATCTAATGGACTTTAAGATTACTTCAACATCATATTGCTCGTTAGCTAGAACATATCCAAAAGCAGGGATAAAACCTACATGCACTTGGTTTGCACCCATTGCTTCAACTAGTGCGTTGTAATTCGTCATTACTTGACCTTTTACTTCAATACCTAATTCTTCACTTAGACGATCTGCCAGAGGTTCTACAGTGTCAGCGATTGTGTCAGAATCCTGTGATGGAACAAATCCCATAACTATAGTATCTGGAGTTTCTCCACTGCTTTCGTTGCTGTCTTCGCTATTCTCGCTACTGTTATCTCCTTCAGCATTGCTTGAGTCTGAATCGTCAGAGCTACCGCATGCCGCTAAGAATAGTGCAAGTGCCAGCACAAGTACTAGACTATAAAGTTTTTTCATCTTGACCCTCCTGAAAATAATTAATATATCTTACTATTATATTAAATACCAAATAGGTAGAAAATGCTAGACTATTTTTTATATTTTACGTAATTTTTACAATACTAATTTAGGATTTTAATAGATAGTAAGTTATAAGTTCTATGTTACATCAATGTGATGTTTCTTTTATGTGAAAGAAGGAAATAAATACAGTAACGTATAAAGAGGAGTGGATCTTAATGCCCAGGTTTACGAAGGCATTGTTACTATATAACGGAAATGCAGGTAGAGGGGATATAGAGCAGAAGCTAAGCGATGTACTTCCCATACTATCACGTGGAATAAAAGAACTGATTGTTTTACAAACAGCATCTAAAGAGGAGGTTACAGAGGTATGTAAGAAAAATTCTGACCAAGTTGAATTACTAATTATTTTAGGTGGGGATGGTACCTTACATTGCTGCATTAATGCGCTTGCGCCTTTACCTAATCGGCCGATTATTGCTGTATTGCCTGGAGGGACTTCCAATGATTTCAGTAGAATGTTGGAGATTCCACAAAATTTATCAGCTGCTGCTGAGGCTATTATCGAAGGGAAGGTTTTAGATATCGATGTCGCCCAATCTGATGAGAAATACTTCTTAAACTTCTGGGGTATTGGGATGGTTGCAGACACCTCTAAAAACATTGATGATCAGCATAAAAAGTCTTTCGGTGTCCTCAGCTATTTTATGAGTACACTTAAAACAGTAAGTCAATCAGAGCAATTCACCTATAAGATTGAAACAAAAGGAGAAGTTTATGAAGGGGAGGCTGTCGTAATTCTTTTCCTTAATGGTACGTTTATAGGGACACGTCAAATACCGGTTTTAACAATTGACCCTACCGACGGCTATTTAGATGTACTTATAGTGAAGAACTCCAGTATTGCATCCTTTAGAGAGCTACTCTCGATGAGTAATGCCGAAGTTAATAAAGAAGCTTTAGAGCAATTAATTCATTTTCAGGCAGATGAAATCAAGATTAATACAGGCACAGCGAAGGAGATAGATATGGACGGAGAAATTTCTACAGAAACTCCAGCTGACATTCGCATTCTTCCTAAACATATTCAAATGATTCAAGCTCAAAATTAAATTCTAAAAAATACTTTTCAAATTAGATGAAAAAGAGAAAAAGTCGCCAAACATGAAAATAGTTAAGAATTAATTACTGGAAGCAAAAGGTATATTTCTATATATGTTTTGCTTCTTTTTAATTCGGATACATAACATTATAGGATTTTTAAAAATTGAGGAGGCGTTTATGTGCGTGTGTTAGTTATTGGAGCAAATGGCGATGTAGGTAAAAACATCGTAAAAAATATAAAGAATACAGAAGATCACGAACCAGTAGCCATGGTAAGAAAAGAGGAGCAGCTCGGTTACTTTAATGATTTAGGTGTGGAAACGGTTTTGGCCGATCTAGAAGGTGACTTTGAGAAAGCCTTTAATCAAATAGACGCCGTCATTTTTGCTGCTGGATCTGGACCTGACACAGGACCTGATAAGACGATAATCATTGATCAAGAAGGAGCAATTGAGGCTGCAGACCTTGCTGTTAAAAACGGTGTGAAGCATTTCATTCTCTTAAGTTCTATGGGAGCAGATCAGCCTAAGGGAGCTTCTAAAGGTAAACATTATTTATATGCCAAACATCGTGCGGACCTTTATTTAACATCCACTACACTGAATTATACGATTGTGAGACCAGGGGCTTTAACTGATGAGCCTGGAAATGGGAAAGTGAATTTACAAGAGAGTGGTACAGAATTCGGCGAAATCCCAAGAGAGGATGTTGCGTCTGTGCTCGTCCACCTTTTAGCAAAGAAAGAAGCAAAAGGAAAAATATATGAGCTTGTGAGTGGCTCTACGAAAGTAGCCGACATTTTATAATATTTAAATGAAAGGTGGGCCTGCCACTCCTTAAGGGAAGTGGTGGGTTTTTTATTCCACCTTAACTGGGAATAAGACCGCACAAAATCAAGTTTCACATCATTTTTTTAAAACACCCTAGAACCTTTGATTATGTTTTGACCTCTTTCTGTTAGAGGCACAAATAGGGCATAACATTATATGTTCTATGTTTCAATAATGTTACAATGAAGTTTCAATTATAAAAAAAGGGGAACAGGTAAAAAGTAGTACATAATTACTAGCGGAGGTATCATCATGACTAAAGGCAAAATAAGTGTTTATATAAGTGAAAACAACAAAGATTGTGATCTAGTTTTACAACTTTTAGATAAAAAATCTGTCCCTTATGAGGTTAAAAATGTCACGAAGCACCCAGAAAACATGAAAGATTTACAAAGACAAGGCATCTATGGCACACCTGCGACGTTTATTGGGGACGAAAAAAATCCCATTCTTGGATTTCAAGAAGAGAAGATTAACCTTACGCTAGGAGTGTTAGACAAAAATTACCTACTTAACACGAATTCTAGTCACGATGCATAGTATATACCAGTCAACATGAATAGGGGGTATGTACTTATGTATCATCGGCCTTATGATCAATATAATAATCACTTCCATAACAATTACAACATGGGAATAAGCGAATTACAATATCAGCAACCAAATAACATTCCACCAAACAATGCAGCATATCAATCCACTCCATTTCACACACCATATGCATATTTTGCCAAGCCACCGCAGCCTGTAGATTGGCCGAAGTATATGCAGACAAATTCCCCAATTAATGCACAAACCCAATCAGATATAGGTACAGGAAGCAATGCAAACGAATTTCCTCAGAACGGGGGAGGGCAGTTTGACTTAGATAAAGTCTTATCAACAGTAGGTCAAATTGCAAACACTTACCACCAAGTGTCGCCAATTGTAAAACAGTTTGGAAGCGTAATGAAGCTTTTTAGGTAGCCAGCTTAAAACCTTGTCTCCTCTTTATAGATACATTGGAAAATATATGTATCAATGGAATGATAAAAATTCGTTTTATGTAGAAATCGGTAATACTTTGTATTTATTAAGGGTAAAAGAAGGGTAGAAGCGGAAGAAGAGGAGAATCTTTATGATAGGATGTTTAGTAATACACGGGTATACAGGTGGCCCTTATGAAGTAGAACCATTGGTGAATTACTTGCATGAACATACGGATTGGCACATTGAAGTACCTACACTTCCTGGACACGGAAGGCAGCTTGATTTAAAAGGGAAATCCCATAAAAGCTGGATTGGGGAAGCAGAACAAGCACTTAAAGGATTATTAGAAAAGTATGAGACCATCTATCTCATCGGTTTTTCAATGGGTGGTATGATTTCCGCTTACCTTGCTGCAAAGTATAAAGTAGACAAGCTTGTCCTACTAGCTCCTGCAGGTAAGTATCTGTCTTTTAAACAAATTGCCGTAGATGCTGGGGGGTTTGTTTCAGATGGATTAAGAGGGAAACTAGGGAGCAACAATCTTTATAAACATTACCGAAACAAATTAGGACGGGTCCCATTTAAAGCCAACCTGGAGTTTTTAAAATTAGTTAAGTTTACTAGAGGATACTTAAAGAAAGTAGAATCTGAAGTACTTATTGCCCAAGGTCAGATGGATGGTATGGTACCGTATAAAACCGCATACTACCTGGACAAAGAGATCACTTCTGAGCAAAAAGAGGTAGTGTTTTTTGAAAGATCCCGGCATCTTATATGCCTAGGAGACGACAAGGAGACCTTGAACAGTATGGTATTCCAGTTTCTAATAAAATAACAATGCATATTAAAACGAGACAGCATACGTTCAGCTGCCTCGTTTATTAGTATTTAAAACAAAGTGTCATCTATTGCTATAATAGATAACACTTTGTTTTGTTCAACTATTTATTTCTCTTCAAAGAAGGAAATGACGAGTGCTCCTTCGCCACCATACGTAGAAATAAGTGGGCCAGCTTCTGTCAAATAAGCATCTTTAAAAGGATAAGACTTCCGAATATCCCCTAATACACTTTTGGCACGTGTTTCTGCATTGCAATGCGTCATGGAAATAACTTTGTTCTCCACATTTTTTGTATATTCGCCAATCTGCTCAATAAATCGACGAATTGATTTTTTATCACCACGAACTTTTTCTGACACCTCAATGGAGCCTTCTTCACTTGCTTTCATTAATAATTTAATATTAAGTGTTTTAGCGATGGTTCCTTTCACTTTATCCAGACGACCACCCAAGACTAAGTTATCTAATGTCTTTAATATAAACAGGGTTGCAGTCTGTTCAACACGTTCCTCGATATGCTCTACTAACTGTGAAAGACTATAGCCTTCTTGAAGTTTTACTTTGGCTTCATGGAGATGCAAAGCAATGCCGCAAGAGGCTGTTTTTGTATTTATTACCTCTATTTTACGATTTGGTTCTTCTTCAAGCAGCAATTTCTTTCCAGCAACTGCATTCTCGTAAGTACTACTAAGCCCTTTGGAAAGGCTCAGCATTAAGATAGGTCGGTCAGCGTCGACCTTTTTAAAAGCCTCATAAAAATCATGTGGACTAGGTGCAGCGGATCGAGGAAGTTCGTTGTTTTCTTTGATCTTGTTATAAAAGGTTGTAATATCTAGGTCTACCCCGGTTTGATATTGTCCATCGGGAAAGTGTAAATAAAGTGGAACGATGATTAAGTCCAGCTGGTCTTGAAGACGCTTTGGAATATCTGCTCCCCCATCAGTCATTAATTGAATGTTCATAGTATCACCCATTTCCTAAAAAGTAAGGTACAGCAAGTATAGCAGTTGATATACTGCTTTCATATAAACAAAAATAAGTTAATTGCTCTCTTTTTGTGCGATTGTCACAGAAGATTTTCTTGACGTGCTTAATATAAAGAGAAACAAACCAAAAATAACAATAGTTCCTCCCAGAAATTGAGATCCAGTTAGCTTCTCATCTAGAAGTATATAAGCTAAAATAGTGGCGCCAACAGGCTCAAAAACAATACCCATAGATATAGTAGATGTACTTAACCATTTTAATGCCCAATTAAATAAGGTATGACCGAAAAAGGTTGGCACAATTGCCAAGGCAAGAAATAACCCCCAGTGGTTAGCTGGATACCCAAAAAAGGGATTCTGAACAGCGAGGTTGTAAAGCAAGAGTGTAATGGAGCTAACACCGTATACAACAAAAGTATAGGTCATTAAAGAGACATTTCTCCTTACACGTTGGCCAAATAAGAAATATACGGTGACAGTGACAGCGCCAAGTAATGCTAAAATATCACCAAACAGTGCCATGCCACTAATTTGAAAGTCACCCCAGCTTATTATGATGCTTCCTAATAGGGCGATGAACATACTAATTATAGCTCCTGGTGAGAACCGTTCTTTAAAAAATAAATAAGTACCCAAAAAAGCGAATATGGGCTGTAATGTCACGAGCACTACAGAGCTTGCCACAGAAGTATAGTTTAGTGACTCAAACCATAAAATAAAATGAAACGCGAGAAAAACACCTGCCATTATAGAGAAAAGCCAGTCCCGTTTTTCAATAAGTCGAAATTCATCTCGGTACTTCAGTAACACTAATGGACTCATGATTAAAACTGCGAATAACAGGCGGTAGTTCGCAATAATTGCTGCAGGAGCTTGGTCTGCTAATTTAACCAAAACGGCTGAGGTTGAAACAGAAATGACACCGATTACAACGGCGACATATGGGTTAAATGGGGGAAGACGCATCATAACCCTCCCTAACTTATTAAGAATGCTTTTATGACAAGCTTTTCTTTGTGTTCTAATTATTTTACCACGGACCTTGTAAAAAATCACATCTGCAAATTAGTATCATGATAAATAATATGTTATGATAATATTTGCATGAGTTTTCGAGTGAGGCCTCTTACCAGAAATTGGTGATGCCTTTTTTGTACTTTAGGGAAAGTATAAAAATAATGATACTTTTAAATCGAATTTAAAATATAATGTGAGAAATTTCCTTCATATAGCCGTCGCAGTGAGAATGGAACGTTTGCTGTTTTAAACATGCGGGTAGATTATTTTCAAACTAAAGTATAAGAAAAATCCAAGGCCTCTTTGACGAATAAATTTTTACAGAAAAAGGAGTAGAGGAATAGGTGACAACATTTAATGAACTAGGTATTTCCAGTCCCATCATGAAAGCATTAGAAAAAATGGGTTTTGAAGAAGCAACCCCAATACAGGCGGAGACCATTCCACTTGCAATGCAAGGGAACGATGTAATTGGACAAGCTCAAACAGGAACAGGTAAGACAGCGGCGTTTGGTATTCCAATGATCGATAAAATTGATTCCAAACAACGTAAAATTCAAGGGCTAGTTGTAGCACCAACTCGTGAGTTAGCTATCCAGGTAGCAGAGGAACTAAATCGTCTTAGTAAATTTAAAGGAGTACGAGCTTTGGCTATTTATGGCGGTTCGCCTATGGATAGACAGATTCGTGCGCTTAAGGATGGTCCACAGATCGTTGTAGCGACACCGGGTAGATTGCTTGACCATATGAGAAGAAAAACGATCCGTATCAATATGGTACAGACTGCTATATTGGACGAAGCAGATGAAATGCTTAACATGGGATTCATTGATGACATCCGTGATATTTTGAAAGGTATTCCTGAAGAAAGACAAACTTTGCTTTTCTCAGCGACTATGCCTAAAGAAATTCGTGATATTGCTACAAACTTAATGAATGACCCGAAAGAAGTTAAAGTAAAAGCAAAAGAAATGACTGTAGAGAATATTGATCAATTCTTTATCGAAATACCTGAGAAGTTTAAATTCGATACACTGAACAATCATTTAGATATCAATGCACCTGAGTTAGCTATTGTGTTTAGTCGTACGAAGAAGCGTGTAGACGAAATCACAGAAGGATTACAAGCAAGAGGTTATCGTGCTGAGGGAATTCATGGTGATTTGACGCAAGGTAAACGTATGTCCGTATTGAACAAATTCAAAGGTGGACGTGTTGATGTCCTTGTTGCAACTGATGTAGCAGCTCGTGGACTAGATATCTCTGGTGTTACGCATGTATATAACTTTGACATTCCACAGGACCCTGAAAGCTATGTCCACAGAATTGGACGTACAGGGCGTGCAGGTAGAACTGGTGAAGCGATCTCCTTCGTTACACCGAGAGAGATGTCACACCTTCAATTGATTGAAAAAGTTACGAAAAGCAAAATGAAACGTCTGACTCCACCGACAAATCATGATGCTCAAAAAGGTCAACAGCAAGTTACTGTTGAGAACATCCTAAAAACAATTGAAGAAAAAGACTTAAAAACATATCATGAAGCAGCTAATACGCTGTTACAAGAACATGATTCGATTTCTGTTGTTGCTGCTGCACTGAAGCTTATGACGAAGGAAAGACGTGATACACCAGTACGTATTTCATCAGTCGCTCCTATTAGTGTCAAAAAAGCACAGAATTCAAATGACCGTCGTTCGAATAACAAACGTTTCTACGGCAAACGCAACCAAGGTGGCGGTGGCCGCAACCAAGGTGGAAGAAACAACCGTAAAGGGAACTTCCAAAAACGCAGAAACCGCGACTAATTAACAAAAGCGAAAAGCGCACGTTTTTAAGGAAGGCCGACTAAGTTCGACCCGTCCTGGGTCAACGTCGGCATGACCCGGGTCCTCCGGGCCCACGTACGAACTGGACTGAACCGTAGGAGATAAAGGAAACATGCCCCTGCAAAAGGGGTATGTCGGCGTTGGCCGACAAGGCCGTTTTTAGTCGACCTACTATATTCCTGGAAGCCGATGTTGACTTTCACCCTCCGGGTATAAGTGCGACTAAGCCTCTGGTTATTACCAATCGGCAAGTCTTCTTTATTGTACGAAGGTGAGGGAAGTTGCGCTAGTCGCTGTGCGCTTTGAACTAGACGAACAAAAGCGAAAAGCGCACGTTTAGATAAAAGAACTTGAAAAAAGGTTACATCACATTGTTGTGATGTAACCTTTTTTTATAGAGATTTACATTAACTATTATAATATACGACTTAGCAGACCAATGAGAGCTAGTAAACCAATAATAATCCAAATGGCATTCTTTTTTACATTCGAAGGAACTCGCTTCTTCTTCCATCTATTTGGATCAAATTGTACTTCATCATCGTCGCGGTAGCGGCGCTGCCATGGCGAGTATGGACTTGTCTGACGTAGGACAAGTGGTGCGATAACAAACCCACCAATAAACCCGAAAATGTGTGCATAAACATTAATGTTTGGTCGAAGAAATGTCATGATCAATCCGATTACGAGGATAACCGTGATCATTTGGGAACTTTGATAATCGATTAAATGCTTGCGAAAAGCTTTCATGAAAATATAGATTCCAAACAACCCAAAGACCGCCCCTGATGCCCCAACGTGCATATAAAATGCATGTCCTAGAATAAAGCTAGCAATATTGGCAACGACCCCGGCTCCTACATATGCAATGATAAATTTAACTTTGCCAAGCATTTGTTCTAGTGCAGGACCAAAAAGCACGAGGGAAAATGAGTTGAACAACATATGCATTAAGCCAGCATGGAAAAACATTGGCGTGATAAACCTCCAATATTCTCCTTGGGCAATATGGTAGTTACTACCAGCTCCAAGCTGATAAAGAGTATCTCCAATTGGTAGTGAAAGAAAATCGTGAATTAACCATAATATAATATGAATGATGATAATAGTGGAAACAACAGGGTAGAATTTAATAAATTCTGTTATACTTCGTTCATTCCGAATAAACATGACGTCCTCCTCAATTATAATTAAAACGTTAGTTGGTTTTGTAGGTAGGGTATTATTATAGTGTAGTTCATTATAATGAATCATATGACCAATAATAGCGTACTAAAATATAGGATGAATGTGCAACAATAAGGTTTTTACAGAGTGAAAGGACAGGTAGTAGATGATTAAAGGTATTGGAATCGATTTGATAGAACTGGATAGGATTGCGCAAAGCTTGAAAAACAGTGATCGACTTGCTAAAAGAGTACTGACCGAAAATGAGTTGGAAATATTTTATTCCTTTCCACTGGAAACAAGAAAAGTTGAATTCCTAGCAGGTAGATTTGCTGCCAAGGAAGCTTTTGCAAAAGCAGTAGGCTCCGGAATTGGCAAATTAAGTTTTCAAGATATGGAGATACTGCCCCAAGAAGGTAATGCACCTGTCTTTCGTGCTACAGGCTATCAACATAATAGGATATTTATTTCCATTACACATAGTAGGGATTATGCAGCCGCTCAGGTGGTGATTGAAGCAGATAACACCATGCATAATTGATAAGGTTGTCTCATATATTTTAGTGCGGGTAGGAGGGAACAGTTTTGTATATTGTCACCGCAAAAGAAATGTACGATATTGACAAGTATGCGATGAACACGGCAGAAATAAATGGCAGCATGTTAATGGAAAATGCGGGTAGAGAAATGGCCCTAAGAGTAAGTGCCATGCTTGATATTGATCAGACCGTATGGATCTTGGTTGGCTCAGGTAACAATGGCGGCGATGGTTTCGTTATTGCTAGGACCTTATTGAATGCTGGATATAAGGCTACCGTGCTTCAAGTTGTAGAGGACGAGAAGATTACCGGAGATGCGGCTTATCACAAGCATCTTTACTTGCAATGTGATGGTAAGGTCATTCCAACTGCCAGGGTTGAAGAAGTGCTGAAAGGGCTTGATAAAAAAGACGTTGTCGTGGATGCTATGATAGGGATTGGAGTGAAAGGGCCTTTACGAGAGACGCTGAAGGCTGTTGTGAGGCAGATTAACCAAATGGAGAATTTAATTATTTCAGTAGATATTCCAACAGGTTTGCCGGCGGATGAAGGGGAAGCAGATTTTACTGCTGTACAAGCTGACCATACCTATATCTTTGGTGCAATCAAGCAAACGGCGTTTATTCAGCATACTGCTCCGTATTATGGTGCCTGGGAGTGTATCTCCATCGGTTTCCCTAACAAGGCGTTTGACCAGGCAAAGAGGGAGCGTAAAGTGTGGACAGAAACGACATTCCAAAACACTTTTCCTACTCGTAGCAAATACGACCACAAAGGCGATCATGGCAAAGGATTGATTATCGGAGGCTCTTCTAATATGCCAGGTGCATTAGGGCTCACTACACGATCCGCATTGCGTTCGGGTGCAGGCCTTGTAACGGCAGCAACTACAGATACGGTTATTCAGCGGATCGCTTCCTTTTGCCCAGAAGCTACATTTCTTACATTACCGGAAGAAGATGGACATCTTCAGAATGGTCCCGACATTGACTTTGATGCGTATGATGCCGTGGCAATAGGCGTTGGAATGGGGCGCAATGCATCTTCTAGCCCTTTGTTTAGACAAGCAGTTACAGCAAAAATTCCGCTTATCATTGATGGGGATGGACTAGCCCATTTGAAAAATGATATAGAGGTGCTTGATGGGAGAGAAGAGCCGACCATCTTAACACCCCACCCGGGGGAAATGGCAATGCTTGTTGATGTATCTGTAAAGGATATATTGATGCGTCCTTTTCATTTTGCTGAAAAGTTTTCTACTGAACACAACGTATACGTCGTTCTTAAAGGAGCTTTTACAATTATTTCTGCCCCCGATGGAAAGCAGGCAGTGAATATCGCCGGAAACGCTGGACTCGCAAAAGGTGGGAGCGGTGATGTGCTAACAGGAGTGTCGCTTACAATGATCATGCAGGAACAATCCATTTTTGAGGGACTTTGCAATGCCTGTTTTGTTCATGGAAAATCCGCTGATTTATTAGTACAAAAATCGCATTCCCAGCACGACTTGCTTGCTTCCGACGTTGTGGATGGCGTTTCACTTGTTTATCGTACATTTTTATAATATTGCGTGACAATGTTCCCTAATGTTTCTACTGAGACAAGGGAGATATGATGTCAATGAAAAGAATGCTTGGTATTTTTATTGTTATGGCAGGATTTGTATTTTTGCTAGCGGCTTGTGGTGAAAAGACTCAGGAGGATGTACTAGCAGATTTAAAAGATACAATGGACAGTATGGAAGGTTATAAGGCAAAGGCCGAGATGAGCATGAATACAGGGCAGGAAGATCAGAAGTTTGCAATTGATATTTGGCATAAAAAAGAAGACATGTTCAGAGTAGCTTTAACAAATAGTATGGATGAAAAAGGTAGTCAAGTCATTTTGAAAAATGAAGATGGTGTGTTTGTTTTAACGCCAGCTTTGAAGAAAAACTTTAAATTTCAATCAGATTGGCCTGAAAATAGTAGTCAGCCATATTTATATCAGTCCCTAGTGAATGATATTCAAAAAGATAAAGAAGCAGAATTTGAAACAACAGATACACATTATATCTTTAAAACGAAAACAAACTATCAAAGTAATAACAATTTACCTTACCAAGAGATCCACTTTGATAAAAAATCATTAACCCCTGTTGAGGTTAAAGTACTGGATAAAGACAAAAACTCATTAGTGGAAGTTAATTTCTCTAGCTTCGAAAAAGACGCTAGCTTTGCAGAAGATGATTTCAGTATGGAGAAGAATATGGCTACCAGCACAGAAGTGGATGAAGCTGTCTCAGGAAATGTAGAAAACAATGCGTTAACAGTATCTTTGCCGACATTTTTGGCTGGCGCTGAGCTAGAACAGAAAAAAGAGGTAGACTTAGATAATGGAAAACGTGCCATCCTGACCTTCTCTGGAGAAAAGAATTTCACACTTGTACAGGAAAAAAGAGATGTTTTACCTACCATGTCCTCTCCTCAGGAAGTGAAGGGCAACATCATTAATTTAGGTCACACGGTGGCAGGATTGTCGAATAATACACTGGAATGGTCCTATAATGGTGTTGATTATATCCTAGCTAGTGATGAACTGACCAAAGAAGAGCTAATCCAAGTAGCACAATCTGTCCAAGGTCAAGAAGTGAAGTAGAATGAGATACACGGAAGCAGACTCGTCAACAGGAGAGGGGGTCTGCTTTTTTGTTTTGCTTTTTTTGGAGGAACAAATGCCCGGCGACTAATGCAACTCTCTTTTCTTTCTGTAAAAGAGAATTTCATATTTATGAAATCGAGAGGCACAGTCCTATTGATAAACCGAGGCGAAGTTATCGGACAGCATGAACTACACTAGGATGGATTTATGACGTGCAAAAAGGCAGAGGGAAACCTATGGAAATGTACGTCATCCAGGTTATGACGTTCAAAAGGCAGAGGGAATCCTATGGAAATGCACGTCAACCAGGTTATGACGTTCAAAAGGCAGAGGGAATCCTATGGAAATGCACGTCATTAAGGTTATGACGTTCAAAAAGGAGAGGGAACCCTGTGAAAATGCACGTCAACCAGGTTATGACATGCAAAAAGGAGAGGGAGACCTATGAAAATGCACGTCAACCAGGTTATGACATGCAAAAAGGAGAGGGAGACCTATGAAAATGCACGTCAACCAGGTTATGACGTGCAAAAGGGAGAGGGAATCCTATGGAAATGCACGTCAACCAGGTTATGACGTGCAAAAAGCAGGAGGAAACCTATGGAAATGCACGTCAACCAGGTTATGACGTTCAAAAAGGAGAGGGAAAACTATGGAAATGCACGTCACAAGGTTATGACGTTCAAAAGGCAGAGGAAATCCTATGAAAATGCACGGCATCCATTTCTAGTCAATGCTATGCAAAAACGTGTCTTCGTAGTCGGCGTTCCATTAATATCTATTCATCATTGACACGTATGTATGGAAAGGAAATAATAGAAAGAAACATTTATAGAATATAGGGAGGCTTCTCAGTTGAATCGGGCTTTAATCAGACCAACATGGGCAGAAATAGATTTAGAAGCAATTACACATAATATTAAAGCAATGATCCAGAGGCTGCCTGAAAGGACAGAAATAATTGCAGTTGTTAAGGCAAATGGATATGGGCATGGTAGTGTTCAAGTTGCCAAAAGGGCCCTTGAGTCCGGAGCCACATCGCTAGCGGTAGCTTTGCTTGAAGAGGCGTTAGAACTGCGAGAGGCGGGGATTGATGCTCCTATTCTTGTATTGGGGTGGGTTCCGCCAGAAGCGGCAGCCATAGCTTCTAAGCATCATATTAGCCTGACATTCTTTCAAAAGGATTGGCTAGATCAAGTAAGCAGGTTAGATCTTAACGGCGAAACATTACAACTCCACCTAAAGATTGATACTGGGATGGGGAGGATAGGGATACGTACCAATGAAGAATTACGCGAGATATTATATGCATTAAATGACAAACCAAGCATATATTTAACAGGAGTGTACACTCATTTCGCGACGGCTGACGCACAAAATCTTACCTATTTTCATAAACAAAGAGAACGGTTTTCGAAAATGCTGGCTGAGCTGAAAGAACTGTGGTCAGGAGAAGTGGCCATTCATATTGGAAATAGTGCGAGTGCGATTCGTCTTCCAGAGGGCATGTATGATTTTGTGCGCTATGGAATATCTATGTATGGACTATATCCATCCCAGGTGGTGAAGGAAGAGCAGGCAATTAATCTGAAGCAGGCCTTCTCACTCCATAGTAGGCTTGCTCATGTAAAGCAAATTGAGGCTGGGGATGCGGTTAGTTATGGATTGACCTATAGTGCTGAAAAGACGGAATGGATAGGAACAATACCGATTGGGTATGGCGATGGGTGGATACGCAAGTTTCAAGGATTTTCCGTACTTGTAGATGGGAAGAGGCAGCCCATTGTGGGAAGAATTTGTATGGACCAAACGATGATTCGTTTAGATCGTGAATATCCTGTAGGGACTAAAGTTACATTGCTTGGTTCTCAGAATGGTTCATTTATTAGTATGGATGAAGCAGCATCCTATCTAGATACCATTAATTATGAGATACCCTGTTTACTGAATGAAAGAATTCCACGCATTTATAAGGGTAGATAAAAAGGGTCTACCAAAGCTTTATACCACAATTTAATAATATTAAACGACAAAACAAGCGAATTTCATTACTTTTTTTCAAGAACCCTTTGCAAACGCCCAGGTTCAATGATATTATTAAAAAAGAGTTTGATTATGTTCGTTCAACAGTTGGCGGAGGTGCATGGTTTTGTCAGAGAGTTTACAAGAAGTCTTGGTAAAGATACCTAAAAACCTGTTAAATGAGGTGGATGGATTAATGAAACATGAAAACAGTGATTTGAGCGATTTCATCTGTCAGGCAACAAGAAACTTTTTGGAGCATAAGAGAGATGAACACATTCAGCAATTTCATGAAACAATGCAACGAGGCTATGAAGAAATGGGCCGCATTAATCTAACAATTGCTTCGGAAGCTTTTCAAGCTGAAGAGGAGGCTGAAAACACCTTAGAGCGCTCTGTGATCGGGGTGTAAACGTTGATCGTTCAAAGAGGCGAAGTATACTTCGCTGACTTATCCCCTGTAGTTGGATCAGAGCAGGGAGGCGTCCGCCCAGTATTGATCCTACAAAACGATATTGGAAATCGGTTTAGTCCAACTGTAATTGTTGCCGCAATTACAGCACAAATTCAAAAAGCCAAGCTGCCAACACATGTTGAGATTAATGCCAAACGGTACGGATTTGATCGCAATTCCGTAATATTGTTAGAGCAAATACGTACATTGGATAAGCAGCGGCTTACTGATAAAATAACAAAACTTGATAATGAAATGATGAAAAAGATAGACCAGGCACTAGAAATTAGTCTTGGTTTAAAAGATATGTACGGTCAGTAGAGATACCCTTGTTTAATAAGACGAGGGTATTTTTTAATGGGAAAAATAGTGAGAAATTAAGTTGCTTTGGGTTTGGGAATTCACCAACACGCCCACAATCCTCCAAAAACTCTGTGTTTAAAAGTTCCCTGCAATAGGAGAATTAATGGTTTTGGCTTAATAGAATGTAATTGATTGTGTTACAATAATACAGAAAAAGTATTAATGTAAGATATTTTGATAAATCTATACAAAATAAGCATTAATATAATAGGGCAGGTATAAGATAACAGGGAATTTGGGGGGATAAAGATGGATCAAAAATTTAAACAAACAGCAATTGAGAACAGTGATTCAATTGTACAAATGTGGATGGAAGAAATTAATTCAATAAAAGATGGAAACTATACTGCAAGCATATCGGACGAGCTGTTTGAAAGTACAAACAGAGAATTTGTGAATGTTATTTTTACAAGTATTAAAAGCCAAGGCTCAACCAAGGTGGTGGAGGATTTTTCCGAAAAAATTATTAACCTCGGATGGCCGCTTAGTTACATAACGGACGGTTTACAGGTTTTTCGCAGGGTAACAGTTGATTATATCCTCGGTCAGTCGGAAAAAATAGATTCCTCTTATATTTCAGAAGTGATTAAAAGTGTAGATGCATGGGTAGAGCCATTGATTCGTCAACTAGTGAACGAATACTCTGGTAGCTGGGAACATATTGTGTCCCTTCAGCGTGTGGCGTTACAAGAGTTGTCTGCACCACTAATCCCGGTGATGGATCGAATTACGGTGATGCCGTTAATTGGTACAATTGATACCGAACGCGCTAAATTAATTATGGAAAACCTTCTAGAAGGTGTGATCAAGCATAACTCAGAAGTGGTTTTAATTGATATCACGGGTGTGCCGGTTGTCGATACCATGGTTGCGCATCATATCATTCAGGCGGCTGAGGCTGTACGTCTTATCGGGTCAACTTGTATTCTTGTTGGAATTAGACCTGAAATTGCTCAGACTATTGTGAACCTGGGCATTGATTTAGGGAAATTCCCAACAAAGAGCTCGCTCAAAAAAGGTTTTACAAAAGCATTAGAAATCACGGGCAGAGAAGTTGTTGAGCATGAACGAACAGAAGAAAATATAGAAAAGCTCATTAATTCTTTAAAAGGAGAGTGAAATCATGCGTATACCGATTTTGAAATTGCATAATTATCTGCTCATTTCGATTCAAACAGAGATTGATGATAATACGGCAATTCAGTTTCAGGAAGACCTATTAAGCAAAATCCACCAGAGCGGAGCGACGGGCGTTGTGATTGATCTAACGTCTGTAGATATTATAGATTCCTTTATTGCTAAAGTATTAGGGGATGTTGTGACGATGTCAGACCTAATGGGGGCGAAAGTAGTTCTTACAGGAATTCAGCCAGCGGTTGCCATGACGCTAATCGATTTAGGAATTCATTTAAAAAATGTCCCAACAGCACTGGATTTAGAACAAGGTTTAATTAAACTCTACCAGGAACTGGGGGAATAACGAATGAATCCCCAATCTTGTGTGAATATACAAAAAGAGTGGGATATCGTTGGGGCAAGACAACTCGGCAGGGATATAGCCAAAAAAATTGGCTTTGGAACCGTTGACCAGGCAAGAATTGCAACTGCGATATCAGAATTAGCTCGAAACATATACTTATATGCCGAAAACGGGCAGATTTGTTTTGAAGTAATAGACAACATTAATCACAAGGGTATTTCTATGGTTGCCATAGATAATGGGCCGGGGATTACTGATGTCAGCAAAGTAATGGAAGATGGCTATTCCACATCGGGTGGTTTAGGAGCAGGTCTTCCTGGAGTTAAGCGTCTAATGGATGAGTTTGATTTACAATCAGAAGTAGGTAAAGGTACTAGAATTAAAGCTGTAAAATGGGTCAGATAATTATTAATGTAGTAAACTGAATGAAAGAGAAGAATGCTTTTTTCTTTCAAAAAGGGGGTGTGTGCAGCTTTTTGTGGTACACACTTCTTCTCTTTAAACTGCTGTGGTTTTCCGAGGAGGGATAAAATGGACAATATGATAAAGGTAGATGCAGCTACTTACAAGGACTTAATGAAACATTATATTGAGACACAGGATGAACAGTCCCTTTACGGTGTAGAGCAGGTTAGTAAAGCATTTATTAAAAACAATATTTTACCAGAAGAGATTGTTAACCTTCATATTCAGGCATTGGCAGAACTATATCCCGATATGCTTGAGGATTTCCAACATTCAATGGATTTCCTACTAGAAGCCATGATTGCTTATGGTATGGCACATCAAGAATATCAGACATTGCGGGAGAAACAAAATGCGTTAAAATCAGAAATTTCGGTTGCCGCAAGTATGCAGAAAACACTGCTTGGAACGAAAAAACCCACTATTGAAGGACTTGATATTGGTGTGATCAGTGTACCGGCTCATCAAATGAACGGAGACTATCACCATTTTGTTAAAGGTAAAGATGGTTCTCTTGGAATAGCGGTTGCAGATGTAATTGGAAAGGGTATTCCAGCAGCGCTTTGTATGTCGATGATCAAGTATGCCATGGATAGTTATCCAGAGGAATCAATGACACCTAAGGCTATATTAAAAAACCTTAATAGGGTAGTCGAACGAAATGTAGACCCAAGCATGTTTATCACCATGTTTTACGCACAGTATATTCCTGCTAGTAATATTTTGCAGTATTCCTCTGCCGGTCATGAACCTGGTTTCTATTATAATGCTTCTACTGATTCCTTTACCGAGATTGAATCTAAAGGACTTGTTCTCGGTGTATCACCTGCAACGGAATACAATCAATATGAATTAAAAGTAAATCAAGGCGATATGGTCATCCTCTTGACTGATGGAGTTACAGAGTGTCGAGATGGTGAAAGGTTTATTGAGACCGATGAAATTTTAGATGTCATTAAGCTCTATTCACATCTACCTTCACAAGAAATGGTTACACAGGTATATAAACACTTTGAGAAACTTCAAGATTTTGAGCTAAGAGATGATTTTACCTTATTGATTTTGAAACGAGAGGTTTAATTTTCTGGAAAAAGGGTAAACAAAGTGTAATGTAATAAATTTAGGCTGGAGTGATGCCTTCTTAAGGTCAATCATTCATACATAACCAGGCCGAATTTCTAGGAGGAACTTATGAATTTAGTTATCGATGTAGTCGAAGAAAATAATAAGTCAGTAGTAAATCTTTCAGGAGAAATTGATGCTTATACAGCGCCGAATCTAAAAGAGTCACTCCTCCCGTTAACCCAAAAAGAAGGGAACGCAGTAGAGGTGGATCTGGGTAATGTCAATTACATGGATAGTACAGGCCTAGGTGTTTTTATTAGTGCACTAAAATCAACTAAAGAGAATGATAGCAAATTGAAACTTGTTAATATACAGGACCGCGTGTTACGACTGTTCAAGATAACGGGGCTGGATGAAATTATGGACTTAAATTCAACAATTCGGGGTGTGACGGAGTAATGGAAAAATTTGACTTTATTGAGATGAAGGTTCCTGCAAAGCCGGAATACGTAGGTGTAATACGTTTGAGTATCTCTGGTATTGCAAATCGCATGGGTTTTTCCTATGAGGATATTGAGGATCTGAAGGTTGCGATATCCGAAGCAATTACAAATGCAGTTACACACGCCTATCATGAAAATGATGAAGGGGAAGTAACGGTAGGATTTGCAGTGTATGAGAACCGACTTGAGGTAATGGTTGCGGATCACGGAGGAAGCTTTAACTTAAATGAAATAAAAGACGGTATTGGCCCGTACAAAGACACAGAGTCTGTGGAAAACCTACGTGAAGGTGGTTTCGGTCTGTTTCTAATAAATACGTTAATGGACAAAGTTCAAATTAACAATAATTATGGTGTTATCATCCTGATGACAAAGTATCTAAATGAAACAGAGGTGGACTTAGATGACGACCAAATCTCAACCACACAATAGCGGACGAGATGAGGTTTACCAATGGATAGAGTTTCTGCAAAAAGAACCAAAGGATGAAGAGGTTCAGGAAAAGATTGTTTTAACATATACAGACCTTGTGGAGTCTATTGCCAGAAAATATTCTAAAAACAGCACGATTCATGAAGACTTGGTACAAGTAGGTATGATTGGATTATTAGCTGCGGTTAGAAGATACGACCCGACCTTTGGTAAATCATTTGAGTCTTTTGCTATTCCAACAATTATTGGAGAAATAAAACGGTTTATACGCGATAAAACTTGGAGCGTTCATGTACCGCGTAGAATTAAGGAACTTGGGCCAAAGATAAAAAAAGCAATTGATGATTTAACTACAAGTACACAAAAATCCCCTACTGTACGAGAAATTGCAGACTATCTCGAGGTTTCGGAAGAGGACATTCTTGAAACGATGGAGATGGGAAAAAGCTATAAAGCACTCTCTGTTGACCGTAAAATTGAAGCAGATTCAGATGGAAGCACTGTAGCAATTCTTGATTTAGTTGGTAATGAAGAAAATGGTTATAACAACATTGATCAAAAAATGCTACTCGAAAAAATTATGCCGATCCTCTCTGAAAGAGAACAACAAATCTTACAATGTACGTATTTTGACAATATGAGTCAAAAAGAAACTGGCGAACTATTGGGGATTTCTCAAATGCATGTGTCCCGCCTTCAGCGTCGCTCTTTACGTAAGTTAAGAGAAGCAATCCAGGCTGAAAGTACGGAGGTTTTCGATTGAGCGAAAGTATAGTAGATGTTTCCGTCTTCCAAAAAGCTAAAAAAGGGAAATACCACTGTGGGGATAGCTACTTTTATAAGGAAACGGAAAAAGAGTTTGTATGTGCGATAGCCGATGGATTAGGTAGTGGCGAATTTGCTAAGGAATCATCACAAATTGTCATTGATATTATTCAAGAAAATAGCTCCACGAATATCCAGCATTTGATAGAGAAGTGTAATGAGCAGCTTCAAGGAAAACGTGGTGTGGTGCTAGGAGTTTTGAAAATCGATTTTAATTCATCTACGTACTCCTTTTCCTCGATTGGGAATATATGTATTATGACAATAACAGATGATAAAAAAAGAAAACGTAATATTCCAAATGCTGGTTACTTGGCTGGATATCATCGCCCGTTTAAGGTTGAGCAGAATAAGTTAGATGATAAGATGAATTTTGTCATGTTTTCTGATGGGGTTAGTGATAAAGAGCTTTCTAAAAAATATTTAACGAATGAAGATGTTGCTACGATTACGAAGACATTTGAGTATATAAGTGAACCTGACAGAGAAGATGATACAACATTGATTGCAATTAGATATGATGCAGATAAAAGGAAGGCAGGCGAATAAAATAACTGTCTTCCTTTTTTGTATGAAGTAAGGTTAAGACTTGTATTCATCTTAATGTAAGTTATGAAAACCTAACTTAATTTGATACACTATATATGGTGTAAAGGAGGAGTTATATTGACTGAAGCATATAATCAAGACCTTATTCAATGGGTCTCAAAAGAATCAAGCGTAAATACGAATATTGTAAACAAAGTAATTTCGTTATTAGATGAAGGCAATACCGTTCCGTTTATCGCTCGTTATCGAAAAGAAATGACTGGCGGTTTGGATGAGGTACAAATAAAAACGGTTCAAGATAAATGGACGTATGCTGTTAATCTTTCGGATAGAAAAGAAGAAGTACTCCGGATTATTGAAGAACAGGGAAAGCTTACAGAAGAGCTACGTAAAGAGATAACACAAGCAACCCAATTGCAGCGTGTTGAAGATCTTTATAGACCTTATAAGCAAAAAAGAAGAACAAAGGCGACAATCGCAAAAGAAAAAGGGTTGGAGCCACTTGCTCTTACTATTTGGAAGCAAGAAAATATGGAAGCTGTGAAGGAAGCAGACCAATACGTTTCGGAAGAAAATGAAGTACATACAGTAGAGGATGTTCTTGCAGGTGTAAATGACATTTTAGCTGAATGGATTTCGGATGATCCAGAATATCGTGATCATATCCGAGAAGAAACCTTTAAGCGAGGAACAGTACAAGCAAAAGCGAAAAATACAGAACTAGACGAAAAACAGGTCTTTCAAATGTACTATGACTACAGTGAATCTGTCAGATCCATGGTTTCACATCGTATTCTTGCACTGAATCGTGGTGAAAAAGAAGGGGTTTTAAAGGTTGCGATTGAGCCCCCAATTGAAGGGATCACCCGTTATTTGCAAGAGCAGATTATCCGCAGATCTGTCACAGGCGCGGTAAGAGAAATTCTGGAACGTGCAGTAGAAGATAGCTACAAACGACTTATTCAGCCATCTATTGAAAGGGAAATCCGAAACGCTTTATCGGAAAAAGCGGAGGATCAAGCAATTGATGTATTTTCTAAAAACCTGAAAAACCTTCTATTGCAACCTCCTTTAAAAGGAAAAACCATTCTCGGAGTGGATCCAGCTTTTCGGACGGGTTGTAAGCTTGCAATTGTAGATGAGACAGGAAAAGTACATGAGGTTAGTGTCATGTATCCAACTGCCCCTAAGAATGACGTAAAAGGTGCAGAAAGAATTATGCTGTCGTTTATTAAGAAATATCAAATTGAGCTTATTGCAATTGGAAACGGGACAGCATCAAGAGAGACGGAGCAATTTGTAGCAAGTGTGATAACAGATAATCAGCTAGATATCCCGTATATTATTGTAAATGAAGCAGGTGCCAGTGTGTATTCCGCATCTGAACTTGCAAGGGAAGAGTTTCCTGACTTACAAGTAGAAGAGCGAAGTGCTGCTTCAATAGCAAGACGTGTGCAGGATCCATTAGCCGAGCTCGTTAAAATTGATCCAAAATCAATAGGTGTTGGTCAGTATCAGCATGATGTAAGTCAGAAATCCTTGAACGAATCATTATCATTTGTTGTGGAGACTGCAGTAAACCAAGTGGGAGTTAATGTTAATACGGCCTCATCTTCCCTTTTACAATACGTAGCAGGTCTAAGTAAAACCGTAGCTAATAATATTATTAAACAGCGGAACGAGCAAGGGAAGTTCGCAAATCGTAAACAGCTTAAAAAAATTCCACGTCTTGGTGCCAAAACGTATGAGCAAGGGATTGGATTCTTGCGTATTGTTGATGGAGATCATCCATTAGATCGCACGCCAATACACCCGGAAAGTTATCCGCAAGTGCAGGAGCTTTTACAATTAGTAAGTAGCAACATGGATGATATAGGGACAGAAGAGCTACGTTCAAAACTAGCAACGGTAGAAAAATCATCTGTTGCAGATCAATTGGGGATCGGTCAGCCAACATTAATCGATATTATGAATGCATTGAGCAGACCAGAGCGCGACCCGAGAGATGATTTCCCACAACCATTATTGAAAAAGAATGTTCTTTCATTAGAAGACCTGAAGCCAGGAATGGAAATGCAAGGGACGGTTCGCAACGTAGTAGATTTTGGAGTGTTTGTGGATATTGGTGTAAAACAGGATGGCTTGGTCCATATCTCAAAAATGGCAAACAAGTTTGTTAAACATCCAATGGATATTGCATCTGTTGGAGATGTCGTAACTGTCTGGGTTGAACAAGTAGATAGTGATAAAGGACGGATTGCCTTATCCATGATTGAAGCATAATAAAACGCCGGATAACTCTTAAAAGAGCTATCCGGCGTTTTTGTGTAGTATGGTGATGAAAAAAGAGTTTAAAGTACTTTCTTTAGGTAATTAACGTACGCTTTCTGGAACAGCTAGTCCAAGCCCTTGGGCAATTCTTTCGCCCCATTCAGGGTCAGCTTTATAGAAGTGCTCAATTTGACGCAGTTTAATTTCTTCTTTTTCTACAGGCTCCATGTGACCTACAAATGCTTTGATTAGACGATCTTTTTCATCAGCACTCATTAAGCGGTATAGATCGCCTGCCTGAGTGTAATGATCCTCACTATCATAAGGCACACTGTCAGCTTGGCCGTGTACTTCAAATGGAGTAGTTTTAGCTGTAATATCTTCAGCAGGGCCATTTTGGCTGTTTGGTTGGTAGTTAGGTGTGCTACCACCATTACCGTTTACACTCATAAAGCCATCGCGTTGGTAGTTGTTTACTTCATTTTTTGGGCGGTTAATTGGAATTTGGTGATGGTTGCCACCAAGACGGTAACGGTGCGCATCAGAATATCCAAATAAGCGACCTTGAAGCATTTTATCAGGTGAAGCTTCAATTCCTGGTACGAATTGACCTGGAGAGAATGCAGCCTGTTCTACTTCTGCAAAATAGTTTTCAGGATTGCGATTTAACACCATACGGCCAACCTCGATACGTGGGTAATCTTTCTTAGACCAAACCTTTGTAACATCGAATGGATCCCATTTATAATCCTTCGCATCTTCTTCAGGCATAATTTGTACATAAAGCTTCCATGCAGGGAAATCTTCATTTTTAATTGCGTTAAAGAGATCTTCTGTATGGTAATCAGGGTTTTCCCCAGCAAGTTTATCAGCAAGTTCAACATCTAAGCCTTTTACACCTTGTTCACTAATGAAGTGGTATTTTACCCAGAAAACTTCTCCTTGAGCATTTACCCACTTAAATGTATGGCTTCCATAACCATTCATATGACGCAATGTAGCAGGAAGACCTCTATCACCATGAAGGTACGTAATTTGATGTAATGATTCTGGAGATAATGACCAGAAGTCCCACACCATATTTGGATCTTTTAGATGTGTTTGTGGATGACGCTTTTGTGTATGGATAAAGTCAGGAAATTTAATCGCATCGCGAATGAAGAAAATAGGTGTATTGTTACCTACTAAATCATAATTCCCTTCTTCTGTGTAGAATTTAACTGCAAAGCCACGCGGGTCGCGGACAGTATCTGCTGAGCCGAGTTCCCCTGCAACAGTAGAAAAGCGAATAAACATATCTGTGTGTTTTCCTGCTTCACTTAGGAAATCTGCTTTTGTATATTTAGAAATTTCGTCGTTTGTAACTTCAAAGTAGCCATGTGCTCCAGCGCCCTTAGCATGAACAACACGCTCAGGTATACGTTCTCTATTAAAATGTGCAAGTTTCTCAAGTAAATGGAAATCCTGAAGTAAAGTTGGTCCATTATGGCCAGCTGTTACTGAATTCTGGTTGTCGCCAACGGGAGCCCCGGCAGCAGTAGTGATATGGTTATTATTATTACTCAATGTTTATTCCCCTCTCTAAATTTAAATTAGACTTTCTACTTTTTATTATAATATAAACCAAATAAAAATCAATATTTAATTAAAATGATTTTAATTAACAGATAAAAAGTAACAATAATACTTATTTAAGGAATGCTCATATGTTAATATGTATCTATATATTACAAGATTGATATAAAGGAATTGAAATAATGACAGAAAAAGAACTATACACATTAGTAGAAGAATTATCAAAAGTGTATTTTAAACGCTCCTTTATAGATAAGGTGTGTTTTAATAATAGATTAAGAACAACTGGTGGACGCTATATTCCAGCAAAAAGGGTTATTGAGATTAATCCCAAGTATCTTGAGGCAGGAATGGAAGAATTTAAGGGGATTATCAAACATGAACTTTGTCACTACTTTCTTCATATAGATGGGAAGGGGTATAAACATGGGGATAAAGATTTTAAGCAACTGCTAAAAGAAACAGGATCTCCAAGGTTTTGCAATCCTTTGCCCTTCCAAAAAAATGAATACCATTATCAATATGTTTGTAAATCATGTAAGCAGGTATATAAAAGAAGAAGAAGGGTTAATGTAAAGAAATACAGATGCGGGAAATGTAGAGGGGTATTACAATTAATGTCGACAAGTAAGGATTAAAGAAAGAGAAAATGCTAAAAGAAAAAAGTTAACATAAGTTATTGACGAATGATGTCATCCATGGTAAATTAAATAAGCTAATAAATTACATAACAACACATCAAAAAAATGTTTTAAAAAAGTGTTGACAACAAATCGCAGTTGTTGTATGATATTAATCGTTGCGAAAAACGCAATTCACATTATTCCACAGTAGCTCAGTGGTAGAGCTATCGGCTGTTAACCGATCGGTCGTAGGTTCGAATCCTACCTGTGGAGCCATACGGAGAAGTACTCAAGTGGCTGAAGAGGCGCCCCTGCTAAGGGTGTAGGTCGTGTAAGCGGCGCGAGGGTTCAAATCCCTCCTTCTCCGCCATTAATTAATGGCCCGTTGGTCAAGCGGTTAAGACACCGCCCTTTCACGGCGGTAACACGGGTTCGAATCCCGTACGGGTCATCTTAATTAAAATGTAAAAAGAAACAAGGTTGGGTCCGGTAGTTCAGTTGGTTAGAATGCCTGCCTGTCACGCAGGAGGTCGCGGGTTCGAGTCCCGTCCGGACCGCCAGATGTTGGGCCATAGCCAAGCGGTAAGGCATCGGGTTTTGATCCCGTGTACCCCAGGTTCGAATCCTGGTGGCCCAGCCATTTTTTAAGAAAGACCTATAGTAAGTAGTATTGTAAAATGTACTATTTAATAAATAGTATTTTTTTATTCCCCTTTTTACTGAAGGGTTTATAAAAAAAGAGCCAACTTTCAACACGACGAGCACACAAAAATAAAATTTAACTTCCTAATATGGGAGTATTTCATTAAGTAAGAGCCATTAGCTCAGTTGGTAGAGCATCTGACTTTTAATCAGAGGGTCGAAGGTTCGAATCCTTCATGGCTCACCATTTCAAATATATCATGCGGGTGTGGCGGAATTGGCAGACGCGCTAGATTTAGGATCTAGTGTCTTCGGACGTGGGGGTTCAAGTCCCTTCACCCGCATTAAACCATATGGTTTATAGAATAAAGAAGTGTTTAAGATCTATGCGGTCGTGGCGGAATGGCAGACGCGCTAGGTTGAGGGCCTAGTGGGTGAATAACCCGTGGAGGTTCAAGTCCTCTCGGCCGCACTTTTATTGAAAATATCATGCGCCCGTAGCTCAATTGGATAGAGCGTTTGACTACGGATCAAGAGGTTAGGGGTTCGACTCCTCTCGGGCGCGCCATTATACGGGAAGTAGCTCAGCTTGGTAGAGCACATGGTTTGGGACCATGGGGTCGCAGGTTCAAATCCTGTCTTCCCGACCATCGAAGTATTATATAACAATAGATTTGAAAACAAGTTACTTTATATATATTTGCGGGTGTAGTTTAGTGGTAAAACCTCAGCCTTCCAAGCTGATGATGAGGGTTCGATTCCCTTCACCCGCTCCATAATTCATTTACCATATGGGCCTGTAGCTCAGCTGGTTAGAGCGCACGCCTGATAAGCGTGAGGTCGGTGGTTCGAGTCCACTCAGGCCCATTGAATCACATAAAAAAGTGTTGACACACTTTCTTGGCTGTGATATTCTTATTAAGTCGCCTTTTGAAGCGGCGTATTAAATTGCTCTTTGAAAACTGAACAAAACAACTAGTATGTCAAGGGAAAACAGATATTCTGTTTTTCGAAGAAATACAAGCAGAAGCCAGTATTCTGCGAAGGCTAAGACAGATTGTGTTGATTGGTGTCAACATGGTACAAACTTTTTGGAGAGTTTGATCTTGGCTCAGGACGAACGCTGGCGGCGTGCCTAATACATGCAAGTCGAGCGCAGGAAGCAAGCAGATCCCCTTCGGGGGTGACGCTTGTGGAATGAGCGGCGGACGGGTGAGTAACACGTGGGCAACCTGCCTGTAAGACTGGGATAACCCCGGGAAACCGGGGCTAATACCGGATAATACTTTTCTTTGCATAAAGGAAAGTTGAAAGGCGGTTTCGGCTGCCACTTACAGATGGGCCCGCGGCGCATTAGCTAGTTGGTGAGGTAACGGCTCACCAAGGCGACGATGCGTAGCCGACCTGAGAGGGTGATCGGCCACACTGGGACTGAGACACGGCCCAGACTCCTACGGGAGGCAGCAGTAGGGAATCTTCCGCAATGGACGAAAGTCTGACGGAGCAACGCCGCGTGAGTGATGAAGGTTTTCGGATCGTAAAACTCTGTTGTTAGGGAAGAACAAGTCGGGTAGTAACTGACCCGGCCTTGACGGTACCTAACCAGAAAGCCCCGGCTAACTACGTGCCAGCAGCCGCGGTAATACGTAGGGGGCAAGCGTTGTCCGGAATTATTGGGCGTAAAGCGCTCGCAGGCGGTCCTTTAAGTCTGATGTGAAATCTCGCGGCTCAACCGCGAACGGTCATTGGAAACTGGAGGACTTGAGTACAGAAGAGGAGAGTGGAATTCCACGTGTAGCGGTGAAATGCGTAGAGATGTGGAGGAACACCAGTGGCGAAGGCGACTCTCTGGTCTGTAACTGACGCTGAGGAGCGAAAGCGTGGGGAGCGAACAGGATTAGATACCCTGGTAGTCCACGCCGTAAACGATGAGTGCTAGGTGTTAGGGGGTTTCCGCCCCTTAGTGCTGAAGTTAACGCATTAAGCACTCCGCCTGGGGAGTACGGCCGCAAGGCTGAAACTCAAAAGAATTGACGGGGGCCCGCACAAGCGGTGGAGCATGTGGTTTAATTCGAAGCAACGCGAAGAACCTTACCAGGTCTTGACATCCTCTGCTATTCCTAGAGATAGGAAGTTCCCTTCGGGGACAGAGTGACAGGTGGTGCATGGTTGTCGTCAGCTCGTGTCGTGAGATGTTGGGTTAAGTCCCGCAACGAGCGCAACCCTTGATCTTAGTTGCCAGCATTAAGTTGGGCACTCTAAGGTGACTGCCGGTGACAAACCGGAGGAAGGTGGGGATGACGTCAAATCATCATGCCCCTTATGACCTGGGCTACACACGTGCTACAATGGATGGAACAAAGGGAAGCAAAACCGCGAGGTCAAGCAAATCCCATAAAACCATTCTCAGTTCGGATTGCAGGCTGCAACTCGCCTGCATGAAGCCGGAATCGCTAGTAATCGCGGATCAGCATGCCGCGGTGAATACGTTCCCGGGCCTTGTACACACCGCCCGTCACACCACGAGAGTTGGTAACACCCGAAGTCGGTGAGGTAACCTTTTGGAGCCAGCCGCCGAAGGTGGGACCAATGATTGGGGTGAAGTCGTAACAAGGTAGCCGTATCGGAAGGTGCGGCTGGATCACCTCCTTTCTAAGGATAGAAACGGAACGCCGAGGATTCTCTTCGGAGAATCTTCCGGTAAGGATATACTAGTTGTTTGGTTCAGTTTTGAGGGAGCAATTCTCTCA